>NZ_JAMBOH010000200.1 GCF_023715505.1 Neobacillus cucumis
TATTCTAAAATGGCGATTTTACTCGGTTTTTACTTGGTTTCTTCTATACAATTATCTAGTTTTCAAAGAACGAATTTACCTTGAGAGAATTGCTCCCTCAAAACTAAACAAACAAAAAGCGGTCAACTTCTTATCAGTCCATGAGGACTGCATTATCCTTAGAAAGGAGGTGATCCAGCCGCACCTTCCGATACGGCTACCT
>NZ_JAMBOH010000201.1 GCF_023715505.1 Neobacillus cucumis
TATTTAATTGAAAGAAGTTCGTTCTCTCAAAACTAGATAATATATAGAAGAAATTAGTTAAAACGAGTTCGCTTTATAAACTATGGTTAAGTCCTCGATCGATTAGTATCAGTCAGCTCCACATGTCGCCACGCTTCCACCTCTGACCTATCAACCTGATCATCTTTCAGGGATCTTACTAGCTTGACGCTATGGGAAATC
>NZ_JAMBOH010000202.1 GCF_023715505.1 Neobacillus cucumis
GATTTCCCATAGCGTCAAGCTAGTAAGATCCCTGAAAGATGATCAGGTTGATAGGTCAGAGGTGGAAGCGTGGTGACATGTGGAGCTGACTGATACTAATCGATCGAGGACTTAACCATAGTTTATAGGCGTAACTCGTTTTACAATATTTCTTCTACATTATCTAGTTTTGAGAGAACGATCTCTCTAATTTTATAGTCT
>NZ_JAMBOH010000203.1 GCF_023715505.1 Neobacillus cucumis
TACCATCGGCGCTGAGAAGCTTAACTTCCGTGTTCGGTATGGGAACGGGTGTGACCTTCTCGCCTTAATTACCAGACTATAAAATTAGAGAGATCGTTCTCTCAAAACTAGATAATGTAGAAGAAATATTGTAAAACGAGTTACGCCTATAAACTATGGTTAAGTCCTCGATCGATTAGTATCAGTCAGCTCCACATGTC
>NZ_JAMBOH010000021.1 GCF_023715505.1 Neobacillus cucumis
CACACCAGGCATTTAAATCGACATATAGGGATTTTCATTGTTTTCTCGTCGGTTAACCCAAATCTCCAATAGTATCCATTTCTATGGATATTTCCTGCACCAATACATTTACAATTAGGGCATTTATCTAATATTGGAAAATCATTTTCCTTTCCTCTTTCTGCATATTCAATTAAATCAATTCCGAAATCATGAGAAATGACCATAAAAAAACTTCCCCCTCATAATATGCAGAAAATTTAGCATATTAATCCAGGAAAGTATAGTATTTAATCTGGAGAAATTTGAAAAAATTCTTCGCATTTTAGAGGAAATAAAGTGACTGTTTACAGCATTTTATTCAGTTTTCTCATCAACATAATCTACACCTTTTATTTTTGCGTTAATGACCTTGTTACTAAAACTGTCTCCTTTCATTACATCATGAAAACTTTGTCCATATTCTAAAAAACTTAATATTTCGCTTTCTGATAAATGATCCATAGGAAATGGAAAGTGTTCCGTTTCTTTAATCGAGTTAACTAATTTTTGAAATAAAGATTCTCCCTCTTTAGTAATAGAGACAATTTCTGATTAAAAAAAATATTCCAATTAATCGAGTGAAAACTCTGTCCTCTCTTTCAAGAGGTCAGATCAATATTCCTGGACTAGTTTTTTCGCTTTCAGTATCAAGCACTCCCATTTCTTCGACTAAAGAACTTTTAAAACACATCTGAGAATTCCGTGATACATACCTATTTCTTTTATCAACAAAAGCTGTGTTTCTATTAAAAGGAGGTTGTAGTCACTACTTATATCAAAATAAGATATAATGATAAAAAAATACATGAGGTGAATAGAAATTGAATTTTCATTCTGAGTCAGAAAAACATACTGAACAATGCAATGACCAAGAATATGAAACAAGAGATTACACGAATAGATTGGAAGCTGAAAAGGAAGTGGATGATAGAGGATTTCAAAAGTGGTTTAAGACTAGGAAAAATACAGATAATGAGAGCAATGGGAAAGTAAGCTCACCATCTAGGTTCCGATCATCAAAAAAGAAAAAGAAATTGGAGATGTCTTGGGTAAAACTTCTCTTTAAAATCATTGTAATAGGAGTTGTCTGTTACAACATCAAATACATTTTGGACTTTATGAAAAATCCTATTAGTAATTTTACTCAGATATTATATGTGGTTGGAATTTGTGCGGGAATAAATTTTATGGCCATTTGGATTCTCTTTTATAAGAATTCGGTCATAAGATTTTATCTTTCCTTAGTTGCCATTATCGGAGCCTTTGCCTATTACTTCTATGTGAATTATACGAATCATTCCTTTTTGGGGGATAACCTCATCACATCGATTCTTGTTATTATTTCAGTTTTGATGGTCATACACCCTAAAGTAAATTATTATCTGAAAAGTACCGTATTACTGTTGATCCCTATAGTAGGAATCTATTTTAGTGGCAATACATTTGCCCTCGTGTGGACTCTAATGTTTAATGCAGGATTGATCCTATTCTTTAGAGTGTCTAAATCAAATAAAAAGAAAGAACAAACAAAGAGAAATAGAAAGCATTCTGCTTAATAGTAGCTATTTGTTTGAGTAAATACCCATTAATAAAAACTTGAGGATTATCCAATGCTCCTCAAGCTTTTTTGTTTGCTGTTAATTAGTTCACCGCCGCTCATCGATCATCCTTTTAATCAAGTCGTTCTTTTCTTTTCCAATCTGTAAAGCTTCCAATCACCTGATTCAATATCATTTTTCAACATGGTTTCATGACGCTCGGCGATGAAATAAAGATAGGCTTCCATTTCACCAGTATCATGATAAACCACTTGCCTTTTGCGGTTGTATAAGTTATTTCGATTATTTGGATGGTAATCTTCCAATTCATCCAGCCTTAGAAGCTGTTCATCGGATACAAGGTACAATTCACCGTAAACTTTATCATTGATCGATTCCTTCAATGCCGGGTAACCGATTCCTGTATCAAAAAGTCGACCATTTGTCCACGCTTGATTGGCGATTAGTGTGGCCCCCTTCATTAAATAGTGATTTGTTTCATTTTTTCTTAATGTTCCATAAACAAACACAGCAATGTGGTTCATCTTACTTCAGTCCTTTCATTCCATACCAGCCTTTCGATTTGACGCAAGGTTCCCTGCAAATTTCTATAATCACGAAAAACCTCGCTTATTAAGGCAGCGGTGTTATAACAGGCTTCAATATTCAAGATTTAGGAAGATGTATGTTCATAGATGTAAACGGCAGAAAGATTGCACTCTGAATTCCATGCATTGCCAAAATTCTTGTGTCACTGCTGACGTCTCCTGTTGTTCTCCATCCTGCCCATCCCATTCGTTTGGCAGCTTCTTCAAAGAATTTCCCGTATTATTAAGGTATAAGGATGATAACTGCCTCAGGATGTGACAATGTACCATTACTTCATCCCATTAAACTTTTTCTTCCGAAATAGTGAAAATCCTCTAAAAATAAAAAGATTTTTTAAACTATATACGATTCACGTTAACTACCTGTCCAGAACCGACATAAGTTCAATCATGTTAAAGAAAAACATATTTTAGATATTTAGTTTTTCTTAACCTAAGAGCATTCTCTCTCTTAGCTAAACGTGTGATAGAATAAAATTAAAAAATAAGGCAGCTGATCGATTATGATAGATTCCCCGTTTGTTAGAAGTGTCATTTTAAACCGAGAAGATGTACCTTCATTTTCTAAATATCCATTTAACCTCCCAAGTATAAAGACTTTAAATCAGCTTCCATTTCATCCCAAGGTTACCTACCTGATCGGTGAGAACGGAATGGGGAAATCTACTTTATTAGAGGCAATTGCCGTTTCCTTAGGTTTTAATCCAGAGGGTGGATCTTTTAACTTCAACTTTTCAACGTTTGATTCCCACTCTGAATTAACAAACTATATTAAACTGATCAAGGGGATTGATAAGCCAAGGGACGGTTTCTTCTTACGTGCTGAAAGCTTTTATAATGTCGCTTCCAATATTGAGGAATTGGACCAGGGGGGGCTTGGTCCGAAGATTATAAATTCTTTTGGCGGCCAATCGCTTCATGAACAATCACATGGAGAGGCCTTCTTCTCAACCTTTATTCACCGTTTTGGAGGAAATGGAATTTATATTCTTGATGAACCTGAAGCTGCTCTTTCTCCCTTACGTCAAATGTCAATGGTTACGAGAATACATGACTTAGTAAATCAACACTCCCAACTAATTATTGCTACCCATTCACCAATCATTATGTCGTATCCACATTCTTACATATACGAATTAAGTGAAGATGGAATGCAGGAGAAAAAGCTTGAAGAAACTAATCATTTTCAGATTATGAAACGGTTCTTAAATGACCCAAAAAGAATGCTTCATCATCTTTTGGAATCATAAGTAGATTGTAAAAGGCATAAAATCAAAGGGAAGCACACGTTCCATGTGCTTCCCTTTGTGCTATGGCTGCAATCTCTATGTTGTAAGTCCCTTATTTCCAAGGCAAGCGCAAAATTTGACAAATTCAACAAAAACGTATGAATAACACAAGGACAATCATCCTTACTTTTCTCCTCTTCTAGTTTTCAAAAACAGGCACAAAAATGGGACTCTAGTATTTTTCCGTTTTTATGCTCATCGGCATACCATATAGTACCGATTGTTTAAATGGAAAGGAGGAGTGGATGTTGAGTAAGAAGAAAAAAGGCAAGTCACTTTGGCGCCCATTATTGGCAGCACCCGCTTTATTTTTTCTTGCCCCTGTTTCCATTGGATTGTATCTAACTCATCCCCTTCCGGCAAAAACCACGAAAACACCGAAGGAATACGGTCTTGATTTCAAAGATATAGAATTTTTCAGCCGAAAAGATCAAGTAAAGCTGTCTGGCTGGTGGATTCCGGCAGCTTCAAAGCAAAGCAAGAAAACGGTGATCACTGCACACGGGTATATGAATGAACGTACCATGGAAGGGATTGAAGGACTACAACTCGCCAAAGTTCTCTCGGAACATGGATATAATGTACTGATGTTTGACTTTCGAAATACAGGCAAGTCGAAGGGAAGAACCACAGGGATCGGATATTATGAAAGGCACGATTTGTATTCCGCAATTGAGTATGCTACACAGGAAAAAAGTCAGGAAAAGATTGCTCTCCTTGGTTGGAGTATGGGAGCTGCTGCTGCACTTATTGCCGGATGCGAACATCCTGCTGTTTCCGTCATCATTGCCGATAGTCCCTTTAGTGAATTAGGACCTTTTTTAAAAGAAAATCTCTCTTATTGGACCAAGCTGCCAAGAAAGCCTTTTACATCGATTATTTATCATTCGATGAGATTACTCCTCAAAATCGACCCTACGGAAGTTTCACCCATCAATCATTTAAAAAATACAAAAGGAAAATCGTTTTTCATCATTCATAGTAAAACAGATGAAGCCATTCCTTATGCTGAGAGTGAAAAAATTGTTCAATCGATCTCATCAGATAACCATAAAGAATTGTGGCTGACGAACGATTGTCCACACATTCATTCCATTCTTTTGAATAAAGAAGAGTATGCACGCCGTGTACTCCAATTTCTAGATCAGTACTTAAAGCTTGGTTAAATCCGTATTCAGCCGAGTTATCCCTTATAAACAAAAAGGGCGATGACACTCTGGCCGTCATCGCCCTTTTTTATGCTTATCATCATGTTCCAACTAAATACAATTTGCGTCCACTACCTGTCCAGCTACCGACATAAGTTCATTTATGTTCACCCATCCGCTAATATTTTGAGATTGATCAACACCTTCTATGGTAAAAGTCAGGCTAATATTGTTGGGAAGTTTCAAAGTGGATCTTTTGCCAATGCAATTCTGTGCTTTTTGCAGTGAATCCACCCTTACTCCTTCAAACGAAATCATATATCTTTGCATCGGTATATAAATTAATACTCCCCTTGAAAGGTCATAGGTCCTAATAAAACCTTCGGCAGTGGTTCCATCTCGGAAAGATAATCTGACCCATCGCTTTTGCTGATAGCAAGCAAGAATTTTTTGAAATAGTCCTTGTCTGTAGTCATAGTAATATAGATAGAAAGGCTGGTAAGGAATATCTGGATACAATGCAGTCTCCCCCTTTCTTTATCAGTACATCTTTTCATGTATATGAGGAAAAAAAAGGGTTGGTGCTTGTCATCACCTGGTATGTATAAAAAAAGCGAATAGTGCTGACTATTCGCTTTTTCTATTTGGTTATCCAATTTATCAAGAAAGGCAATTTGTACTTTATTTAAAGGATTCATAATAGATAATCTCTTCTTTAGAAAGAAAGTTCCTTAGCTTCAGGCTTATTTTCAGGAAATCCAATCCCGAGTATGGCTAATATCCGCCGGTCGTTAGGGATATTTAGCGAGTTTCGAACCCAATCTTCTCGTTTGGCAGATTCTTCTGCATCTTCAAAATTATAAACCGCTCCAAAGCCAACACCAACTTCAAGTTCTGTTGCTCTCAACCACATAAAGGAGGAAGAAATGGACCCATCTTGAATCCAGTATTTACTTACGTCTGGGCGCCCTGTAATGACAATGGCTGCAGAGGCTTCTTTTAACCATTCCATGTAGGGGGTTGTTTTTTCTAGCGTCTCGAGCTTCTGCTTATTTGTCACTAGGATCAATTCTCTTGACGGAAGATTATTCCCTGTGGGAGCTAGGTAGCCTGCCTCAAGAATACCTTCCAGTAGATCATTAGGAACGGGTTTGTCTTTGAAACTAGTAATCTCACGTCGTGTATGAATAGCTTTTAATACGTCCATAAAGACCCTCCTGATTTATTTACTTATTAAATTTGTAAACCTTTATGTTTAAAAAAATGACCCCGACAAATGAAATGGTATAAAATACAATGCCAGTAACGGTGTTCGGAGATAATAAATCAATAAATTCCATTTCATTCCCTCACTTGAAGTCTAGTTATGATATATCGCATTAGGATATATTATTATTTAAATTATATCATGTAAGGTCTGATTGATTAGACCACATTGTCCTAGAATTCAGTTTTAACCGATTTTAACTGAATGGAATCCCAATTTGTTCGATAAAAGCGAACCATTACGCTAACTCCAAACACTGTGAGATAAGAGTATAAGGAGATCCATGCGCCCATACTGCCCCAATCGAGGACAAAAGTGAAGGCATAACTGAGTGGAACAAAAAATAACCATCCTAAAACACAAGAGATTTTTAATAAAAACGATGTGTCGCCAATCCCTCTTAGACCACCGGCATAAAAATTTAATAGTCCATCAAACAGTTGCAAAAATGCCGAAATCTTAACTAATTCTGCGGCTGTTTTATAGACTTGGACATCGTGGGTATAAATCTTTGCAATTGGTTCTGCCCAGCAAAATTCAATGACACCCAAAATCAATAGAAAGATACACCCTAAAACGGACGTGTTTGTCCCTGCTTTTCTTCCTAATCTGGGGTTACCTCTGCCGACTTCTTGACCAACAAGAATGGTCGCCGTTGATCCAAATGCAAAAGCAGGCATGAATCCAAGACTCATGACACTTAGGGCCACTTCATTGGCTGCTAACGCATTCGTCCCTAATCGTGTAACAAAAGCCGTAAAGACAAACATCGCCATGGCCATCGAAAATTCTTGTATGCCTAATTTTGCACTTTCAGCTAAAATTAGTTTTGATTCTGCTCGGTCAAAAGCAATTCTTTTGCGTGTTTCATATTTTGGATGTAATTTTATGAAATAAATATAAGCACAAAAAAGAAACGTGACCAATTCTCCAGTAAAAAAGGCGATACCTGCCCCAATCAAACCTAATTTAGGAAGTGCAAAATTCCCATAAGTCAATCCATAAGTAAGAAAAATCATAAAGGCCCCGCCTAATATGGTACTGATCATTGGTGTTTTAGTATCCCCAATCCCGCGGAGAAATCCATGAATAACAAAGGTGAAAATCGAAAATACCATTGCAAAAAAACGAAATTGTAAATAACTTTTCCCTTCTCTAATCATATCAGGTGAACTGCCCATTAACTTAAAGATGGCTTCTGGAAATAATAAACCTACTAATAAAACCATTGTGGCTGCCGCTATACAAAGATAAAAGGCGATATAGGTACGTTCAACACCTTTTTTCATGTTGTTTGACCCGTAATTTTGTGCCACTAAATAATTGGTCGTATGCCCTATTCCCGAAAATAATGCCCAGGCATTATACATAATAATGTTCGAAACCCCCACGATGGCAATCGCAAGGGCACCCAATTGACCAACTAAAATGAGATTTATGGTTCCTGTAAGTGTTGATGAAGCAAATGAAGCAATCGAAGGTACCGCAAGCAGTAATATCTTTTTCCATTCTTTCAACATGTTGTTAATCCCCTATGATCCCTTTTTAGATGAAATATTCTATCCATTTAAGCATATCCATTCCCTGTATAATAGTTATTCTATTAATTTTGGATAATTCCTCCTATGCATGGTACTTCCCTTCCATGTCCCACAAGCCTGCAGCCCGCTAAAGCCGAGTTCCTCTAAGTACCTTTTTCTACCAATATGTTTTATTATTATTACAATAAATTATTTATCTATTTTTAAATGAATAGCACCGGAGGGGAAAACTTTATGTCTATACCAATCAAAAACCGCTTTCTTTTTATCACTGCCGTTGCTTTGGGAACGTTGCTGAATCCCTTGAATTCTTCGATGATTGCCGTTGCGCTTTCCCGCATCCAAAATCAATTTTCTCTTTCGTTCACAGATGCATCTTGGCTAATCTCCACTTATTATCTTGCCAGTGGCATCGGTCAGCCGGTAATGGGGAAGCTTGGCGATGCCTTTGGCCTCAAGAAAATGTATTTAATCGGGCTGATTATGATTGCAGCAGCATCTTTTGCAGCTCCCTTTTCTCCTAGTTTTGGCTGGCTGATTGCGATCAGGATTTTCCAGGCAATCGGAAGTTCAGCGCTTTTCCCGGCAGGAATGGGAATCATCCGCAAATCCATCACGGAAAATCAAGCACAGGCATTGGGTGTCCTTTCGATTTTTTCATCCGTATCTGCTGCATTCGGTCCTTCCATCGGTGGATTTCTCACACACTACTGGGATTGGCAAGCAATCTTTTTGGTTAACTTTCCATTCATTTTGGCAGCCTTTTTTCTGGGATTATTTATTCTTCCAAAGGATAGAAGAGATAGCAGCCGGAAAGTGACGATTGATTATATCGGAATCCTTTTATTTGCTTTGTCCATTTTAAGCTTGCTATTGTTTTTGCTGTCTTGGGAAAGTGGTGTGAACTGGGTTGAACTTTTGGTAAGCCTTGGTTTTATCTTCGTTTTTTATAAAATTGAAAGCAAACAATCGCAGCCGTTTATCAATGTATTAGCTCTTAAAGAAAACCTAAATATGAGCTTTGTGTATGTGCAGTTTATCCTTGTCAATGTGATTTTCTACTCGATCTTCTTTGGGGTGCCGCTCTATCTGCAAAATGTTCGCCATTTCGATCCCAAGACTACGGGGCTTATTATGCTTTCCATTGCCGGTTTTGGTGTTATTGTGTCGCCACTTGCTGGTCGATGGATTGACAATCGTGGTTCAAAGCCTGCTTTAATCGCAGGGACATCCTGCATGATTGCAGGTTCCTTACTTCTTCTTACCATCCACGGTTCATCGCCGGCGGCATGGATTTTCTTTTCTTTATCAGTCCTTGGATTAAGCAACGGCTTCAATAATCTTGGTTTGCAGACGGCACTTTACACGTTTGTTCCTCCTGCTGAAACCGGCACGGCTTCGGGGCTTTTTATGACATCACGATACATAGGGACGATTTTTTCTTCTAGTTTACTGGGGATTTTATTTGGGAAGCATTTTTCGACAAGCCATTTTCATGTAATGGCCATCATCTGTGTGATCATCGGAATCTTGATTATGCTGTTGACACTTCGGATGCCCCAGTTACAAAAACAGAGTCAATAGCAAAAGGGACACTGAATTGTGTCCCTTTTTTAAACAATGGAATTTGGAGCCTGTCTAATTTTACAGCATCAATTTAGATTTTAGATAATGGTAAACCCCATCTTCATCACAAGTGAAATCAGTCACGTCATCCGCGATTTCTTTAATGCTATCAGGTGCATTTTTCATTGCTACGGAATACTTTACGAGCCGCAGCATAGGCAAATCGTTATCGCTATCCCCAATTGCCATTGTTTCAGTCTCGGACAAATCAAAGTGCTTTAACATCTGTTGGATACCGGTTGCTTTGTTCACGTTCGCCACCATCAGTTCGACGTTATGTTCCGTCGAGATGGAGGTGGTAAAGTCTATTTCTTTCTTTAATTGCTCCAGCTCTTCTTTCCAGCGATTAATCTGTTCTTTTGATCTGGCAAAGAAATAGAATTTGGAGAATTCATCTCCCATAATTTCATCCGACCATGCAATTTTTTCTTTTATCGCTTCCTTACGGGAAAGCCACTCATTCATGCCAACACTTTCCGGCTTAGGGTCTCTTATTTCATTTTCTACATATAGCTGATCCTGTTTTAATGTCATTCTAGGAGTGCCATATGGAAACAGCTCATAATACACTTTGTTCTCCCTTGCCATTTGAATAACAGTTTCTACTAGCTCACGCGAAAGGGAATGCTTAAAAATCACTTCATGGCCTGCATATCCGACCATTCCATTGGAGGCTACGACTCCATCTACTTGAAAACCTGGCGGTACGAGTCCCTCTATTTCCTCAAACGCCCTGCCTGTAGCGATGAAAACCTTGATTCCATGTTCTCTCACTTCATCAATGATTTCTTTCGTATGTATACTTACCTTATTTTGATGGTTTAAAATGGTGCCATCCATGTCTAGAAATATGGCCTTTGGTTTTAAGTTCACTCATATCCCCCCTGAAATGTAAAAGAAGTTCATTTAGTAAGTATACACTTTATTGATATTTCCCACTATAATTCCATCTCCCGTCCTCAATTTCGCAAGCATCCTTTATTATTGAGGGTCATTTCATGACCAAGCCACCATCTACATTCAGGCATTGTCCAGTAATAAAAGAGGATAAATCAGAAGCGAGAAATAATACACTTCCGGCGATATCCTCTGGCCGAGCCAATCGGCGTAAAGGGGTTAACTGAATAATGGCATCTCTCACCTCTTCCTTTGTCTCCTGGCTTGAGTCTGTTGGATAGGTTAGGCCAGGAGAAACAGCATTCACATTAATACCGAATGTCCCTAGTTCTTGGGCGAGATTTCTGGTGAAACCTAGTAAGCCCATCTTTGCGGTTGTATAGTCATGATAAGGAACAATAGGAAAATCGATTAAATTACTAACCATATTGATGATTCTTCCCGACATTTGATTCTTCATGTGAGGCATGGCCGCCTTGCAAATGTTAAATGCCCCCTGTACGCTTCCTGTCCATTGTTGGTTGTAATCTTCCCAGTCGATTTCCCACGCCGTTTTCCTGGTTTTTGGATTAAAAGTATAATGACTTAGTGCATTATTTACTACTACATCAATTGCTCCAAGGGAATCGATAATTTGTTCCATCATTTCATTTACCTGATTCCTATTTGTTACGTCAGCCTGTATAGCGGCTGCCTGCCCTCCCAATGACTCTATTTCACTTACCACACTTTCGGCAAGGGCTTGATTCTTCAAATAATTGACCACCACAAATGAACCTTCCGCAGCAAACCTTCTCGCCATCTCTGCGCCAATCCCCCTGCTTGCTCCCGTAATTAATACAACTTTATCCTGCAAATTCAAAGGTAGCCCTCCTTCTATTCAAAATCTGTATCATACCGTTCCACATTTTGCTCTAGATTCCTTTCAATATCTGTCATCCTAACAAGATCGAGGAGATTAAACCTGCCATCATGGTGCCACCCTGGTTTTGCCTGGTTCATTTCACCGATCGAACATATTCTATTTACACCGTATGTTCCTAATTGATTGGCGAGTGAAACAAGTCTGTTTGGAGAAACAGCCAGACCGCATGATTGTAAATATGGCTGATAAGGCTTAATGGCAGATAGCACACTTTCCACCGATTCGACTGAGTATACATGAACTAACCGATTTAAAGGGGAACCTTCAAATCCAGTTTCTTTATGAAAAATGACTGTCCAGGATGTGTCTGCATGACTAGAGAAAACGGCCGCGTTGTCATGTTGGACGGATTCCAGCTGATAGCGGCTTCTTACCCGTTGAATGGCCATCGATTCTTCATCGTTAAGCTTTGCCCGTGGTCTTTTTTTATGATAACGTTCTAGTTCCGCTCCCAACATCTGAGCAAATTGCTTTGAACTTATGGACCCTCCCTCTTCCACATAAATTGTTTGGGGAGATAAACAGCTTTGTTGGTCGTAGATAGACACATCTTCAGCCATCTTTTTGATGGTGTCATAGTAAAGGTCAGGAGTTAATGCTTCTTTTCCGATGTAGGCAAAGCTGATTTTATGTCCGTAGCTCAAAAACCTTTTATGTGGAGGAACCTTCCGTCTAAGCTTTTCAACCGTTTCATTTGAACCGTATACAATCACCGCCTCGCAGTGTTCGATGGCCGGCTCTTCTAGTTCAATCGTCCCGCCCTTCCAAGGGAGGATGGCGATGGTTTCAGCCAGTTTTTTATCTACCTCCGCTAAGGACTTTGTAAAGAGAACGGGGAACAGTGGTTCAGCCATGGAGGTTTTCCCTATATTCCCTGACTTGACCAAAAGCCCCATGATGATACTCCATACCTGTACTCCCGGAACATTCCCTGAGAAAACATGGAATATGGTATTTGGTCCAAAGGCTTTGCTCATACCTCCTGATTTTCGAGGGCGAAACTCATCCAACATCGCGGGCTGGTCAAACTCCTCGTCAAGAAAGCGCAATAATTCCTTTTTACGAAAGGTCCGTATATATCTTTTTAATTGAAGCCGCACCATTTCTTCATCATAACCAGTAATCATAGGGATCAGATTTTCCGCTAATTTTCGAAGCGGATAGTCAGGCTGAAGCCATTTTTGAACGGCCAAGTCTATTTTTTCCACAATATCTGTAATGGATAAAGTGGATAGATATTGGTCCCGATTCCATTGAACTTGTTCTATGATTCCCTTCAATTCTTCTCCTGTGATCACAGGGAATTTTAATACAAATGTCATGTCCTTTCCTATAACTGTTTCTGAACGAAACTGGTTTAATTCAATCAAATCCGGTACACTGAAAACGTTCAGTTCCTTGATAGTATTCACTGCTGATTCACACCACCTGTATTTACTTGCATAAGCTGGTCAACCGCAATGGAACAACCTCTTGCCTCGGAACCCTTTATTCTCCCAAGCAGCACAAATCCATGCTCCGTTTTATACCCCATATCTTCTGTTAGAATAGCCAGACAGGAATTCCAATTGGCAAGATCATAGTGTGCAATTACGCCTCTTTCCCCATCCTTTACCGGCTCTAACGTGTCTGTGTTTAGTACAACAGTCTTAACCCATGATGGACTTTTTTTATCATAGATTTCAGAATTATTTAGATAAGTGCTTCGTATGGTTTGATCATAGATTTGAGAACTTAGCTCCGTCATTCCGTACATGTTTATACATTGATTGCGTCCAATTCCAAAAAACTCACGAAACTCCGAATATAAATGCTCCATTTCCACTTCACGGGATTGTCCCTTAAAGCCCCCTGTATCAAATATACGGCTATCTTTTGCCAGTTTGAACTGAAGTTGTTTCTCTTTTAGATCATCAATGATATGGACAAATGCAAAAGTCGCGCCTATTAGCAGCACAGGCTCCTCTTGTGACTCACACCATCTTAAATCTCTGATCAGCTCGTCTACATTCAGTCCTTTATCAGTAAAGAAGAATTTACTATTTTCAGTGCCGAAAAAGGAAACTGCATTGGTCAAATATCTAGATAAAGATGAATTTTTGTTCAGATCTTCTGCAGGTGAGAGAACAAAAATGGTGATTTTCTCACGATCAGGCAGCACAAAATGCTTAAAAGGTCCCTTCATTGATGCATCCCATACCGCAAGATCCGGGTGATAATTTTTCCCCTTTGCCTCAGGGTTTGTGGTACCCGAGGTCATAAAAACGTGTTTCACTTCTTCAATTGGCTCACAAGATAAAGTCAATTCTTTATATCCCTGAATGGGCATGGGTGGAATATCCTCCCATCGTTTGACGGAAAGCGGCGTCCTTTTTTTCGCCTGGCAAAACTTCTTATAGGCCAGATTATGCTGGAATTGGTAACGAAACAATTTTAGCGCCAGCTCATTATAGGAATGTTCCTGTTCCTCGTGTTGGTTAAATTTCCCTTCTTCACAACGGTTTATAAATTCAAGAATTTGTTGTGTTAGCATTTTGGAATCTTCTCTCATTTTTGAGCCCCTCTTTTCAGTCTATTGGGTATGTTTACAAGCAACAATTGAAGCAGCACCGATGAAAATGCCCCGATTAATATACTGTTAGAAAGGAATGTACCTAAGATTCCTTTTAGATTCGTGGCATAGTTAGGCAGTGAAATCGCAAGCAGAATGGAAAGCCCCATAATCAAATAGTTTTTTTCTGAATGCTCCGCTCTTGCTAAAATAGAAATACCTGTAGATACAAGCGTCGCGGCAGCAGGTAAAAAGATACCTCCAACAACCGCATCAGGTGTTAAGGCAAGCAAGGCCCCGATCTTTGGAAAAAAACCGAACAACAAGAAAATGGCACCTGCCACCATCACCGGAAATCTTGATCCGACACCCGTCAACCTAAGAAGCCCTACATTTTGTGCATATGCTGTGGTAGGGAAACCGCCAATAAGCGAGGAGAGGAATGAACCGGCGGATTCACCCGCAAATCCATTGCGAATTCGTTTGGAATCTATTTCAGTATGCAGCATCGCTCCTGCTGCTTGATAGACACCCATTGCTTCAATAATCGCTACCATATAGGCCACAAAAAAAGTAAGAAACGTGTCCCAATGAAAAGTTAAATTTCCATAGGGAAGCAGCTGTGGAATCCCGAACCACGGTTTACTATCGATCAAAGAAAAATTGGTCTTCCCTAGAATGACAGCAAGGACATCCCCAATAACGAGAGCAATTAAAAAGGAATAAGATTTCCAAATGCCTTTCCCAAAAAGAGATAATAAAATAACAATAATTGAAGTGGAAATCGACAGTATTAATGTGGATGGGCTGGCAAACGACTCATCACCAGGTGAACCCCCTAAAAATTCGTACAAGGTAAAGCCAGATAATGAAACTCCAACCAGAAAGATGACTGTTCCAGATATAACAGGTGTAAATATGACTCTCAAACGGCCAATTACCCCGGTAACAGACAATAGAAAAACGATAATGGAACTAAGAAAAATACCGCCACTCGCTGCAGCTAAACCATTCGCCTTTCCCGAAGCAATCATAATGGAATCAAAGGCAGCCGATGGGCCTTGAATAATTGGCAATTTTACTAATTTAGTAGCTTGTGTCAAGGTAACGATTCCAGCCGTAATAAATATAGCATTAACGATATTAGCCGATTGTGATAGAGGTAAACCAATCATCGCCGCGACAAAAATAGGATCAAGCCATACGTTTGACACACAAATATGCTGCAGAGCATATAAAAAAGTTTTCCATGCAGGGAGTTTCTCCTCCAAACCAATATTCATTTCTTTGTTACTCATACTATTCACTTCTTGTATCTTTTTCATGATGTAATCTCCTTCTCTGTTTATCTATTTATAAAGGATTAATCGACATTCCATCCCTATTTATAGATTGGGATTTGCAGCGACTCATCTTTGTTTTTCCGGTTTTCGGTGATGCTTATGTTTTTTCAAAAAAGGATTCCTGTGTTTTTTTTATTAGAAAAAGCCAGGTCCAATATTGGACCTGGCTCCGCAGCTTATGAAATAAATAGTCTTCCACCTAAGCTACTTTCCTCCGCTGGTATGGTCCAGATCAGGTCCAAAGGGTTAAAAAACATTTGTTTTTCTCTCAGCCCGTCAAGGGGCACCCCTAGTAGTATTGTATATTTATTAGATTCAGTTAATAATAACTCTTAAATAGATGGAAGTAAAGGTTCAATATTCAACTTTTTTTATTTTGTTGCTATAAAAGATTTAGTAATTTTTAATAAACTTGCGTTAGTACTTCCAATACCTTTCCATGTCAATACGTCATTAGTGGATGATTAATTTTTAACTGTTATTTCCAACTGCTTTTTGATCCGATAGCTTACGATGACATAACTTAGTCCAAATAACCCAAACAGCATAACCCCTAAAATCTCAAAATCCAGTTCAGCCGATGGGAAGAAGAACGTAAACGCTTCATAAAAGGATACCCCATAGGCTAATGCTACAATAACCCAGCCCATGATACGAGAAGCGGATTGCCCTAACCGATTGCTGTCTTTAATCAACCGAAAGGCTACGATGGAATCAAAGGTGTCTGTAATCATCATCCCAGCCATAAAAATGATTCCTAATAAAACCGGCAATAAACTAGCCGTATTCCCTGCCGCAATCGCCCACATCGATGTTTGGCTAACCGTTTCCGCTGCCAGTGCAAATAAGCCGCCAATTAGAATCACAAAAAAGGGATTCGTTGTTTCTTTCAACATCTTTGGCAGGAACTTCCCCTTGATTCCCTTGACCTGGAAATCTTCTTCAGCTGAGGATTTGGTCCGTAAAAGATTAAAGATATTTAAGGTACCAATTGCGAAAAGGGAAACAATGGAGATCCAAGTAACCAGTGCATTCACTAGATCCGGAATGGTAAAACTCTTCATAAAAATCCCTAAGATCGCCGCGATGATCGTTACAACTAACCCGTGCCCAAAGGAAAATAGCAAACCAACCCAGCGGGCAATCGGACTATTCAAACGCCCGTTATAACGGGTCAATCCATCTATACATGCCAGATGATCGGCATCCAATCCATGACGCAGCCCTAACACAAATACAAGAAGAATTAACGAAATAGTTTCCATCAATCAATCCTCACTCCCTTATAAACTCTTATTCCTGATTTCCCCATTCCTCATAAAATATTAGATTCTCAAGTGTTCTTCTTTTCTCCCAGTTCGCTTGCTCTAGAATGGGGGCAGATGGATATTCATTGGTGTATCCAATCGAAAGTAAGGCAACTGGATCAATATGGGGCGGTATATTCAGGATATCTCTGACATCATTTTTCTTATAAAAACTTACCCAGCCCATCGCTAATCCCTCTGCATATGTCGTAAGCCACATGTTTTGAATCGCACAGGCTACCGAAAGAATGTCCGTTTCTGGGATCGAATTTCTTCCTAATACATGGGAGCCCCCGCGTGTGGAATCACAGGTGACACAAATGGTTAACGGCGCCTGTTTGATGCCCTCCACTTTCAGTTCCAAAAATTTCGTTTTTTGTTCATCCTCATAGTGGATGGCCAATGCTTTTCGTTCCTTTTCTGCCGCCCAGGCCAACCGTTCTTTTATTTCGTCTGAAGAAACGATTATAAAATTCCAGGGCTGCATAAATCCTACGGATGGCGCATGATGGGCCGCTTGAAGAACACGTTGAATCACCTCAGGACTTACCGGATTGGGGAGAAAAGTACGGACATCTCTCCTTTTATAAATACAATCGTAAATCACTTCTCGTTCCTCTTGACTAAACATGGTAACCCCCTTTTGAACTCAAACTTTGCGAGTCTTTCAAATTATGATCTTTTCCTTGCTTTCATAATGAAATAAATTTATAGGAACACCCTTGAAAGCGAGTGACATTTCCCTAAATAAGTGTTTGACCACCTCATCACCGTTTGGAAGGTTTCCATCTAGTAAAATCCCCGCGACCGTTCCACTGTGGGCAACAACAATTCCGCCCTGATAGCAATCGGCCAGCTGATCTAATAGAGGAAAAACAGCCTTTGGCAATATTTTTTGATTCACCCGTGCACTGAGGGTTGCTGCCCCCCCAATATAAGTTAAATTTTTCTCCTTAAACCCTTTTGTAACGAGATCAAAAGCTTTAATAAATTGCTGTTGATCGTTCTGGCTGTATTCTTTCGGAACTTCATTAAATTCAATTGTATTGATCATCCCACCCAAGTCGATACCAACGAGGATGAATGGAGGTAAGTCCCCAAAGCTTTCGATCAACTGACCGTTGATATAGTCATAGGCCACTGTCTCCTCATACATCACCCCATCGGTCGGCTCCACTTTTGCAGCAATCATCGAGATGATTTCATTTGTAAGCGGAAGAGAGAAGCTGTCAGCAATTGCTCTTAATGCGGCCACAATGTCGGCCGAACTGCTGGCCATTCCCTTGCCGGCTGGGATATTGGATTGTATTTCGAGATACCCTCCTCCTCTTATTCCAAAGAGTTGCAGTAACAATTCTCCCGCTTTCTTCGCTTTCATCTTGTAATCTACGACTCTGATTCCGGAAACGGCTCGTTCTGGCACAAATCTAGCCTTACTTCGTAAACTTGGGATAGGTAAAGTGATTAAAAATGGGCGCTCATTGATGATTCCTTGGACCAATTCTCCAAATGTTCCATTGCAGCTTCCTTTTCCTAGTTTCATATCATTAGACTCCCAAGGCTTTAAATTTGGATTGGCTCACTTTCCGGGGACATTGGCTCAATTTTGGCAGGGATTGGCTCATATTCCGGAAACTTTGGCTCATTTTGGGCAACGATTGGCTCATTTTTCAACCAAATTGGATTATTTTCCATATTTACCCAAAACAGCCTATATAAAAAGATAAATATGCATATTCTATTACCAGCTACTTTAAACCCATTACCACTACTATCGATATGACTACAAATAAAATCACGCAGATAGTTGAGGTGGTTTTCATGATTGTTACGGCTCGGACTATATCATTTGCTTCAATGGACCGCAACGGTTCGCCCATTTTTGCCCGCTCAGATGGTACACCGAAATAATAATTCGTGCCCCCCAGTTGAATTTGAAGCGCCCCTGCAATGGTTGCTTCAGGATAACCGCTATTTGGACTCGGGTGAAGCCTGGCATCCCGTTTCATCATTTTCCATGCCCCCGCTATATCCAGTCGGTTCACCCAAGAAGCGAGCAGCATCATTCCAACCGTTAACCGGGCAGGAAGATAGTTTAATAGATCATCTAGTCGGGCCGAGGCCCAGCCTAAGTTTTGATATTTGTCATTCTTATAACCAACCATTGAATCTAACGTATTAACCGCCCGGTACAACATTGCAAGCGGGGCACCCCCGATCAGGGCAAAGCATAACGGTGAAATGATGGCATCGACAATGTTTTCCGCCACGGTTTCCACAGCCCCCCTTGAAATTTCACTTTCCTCGAGGTTTTCTGTATCTCTTCCGACAATCATTCCCAGACTTTTTCGCGCAGCCCTTACGTCCTGATTTTTCAAGTGACGGAATACTTCCAAGCCTGCATCAGCCAATCCTTTTGTCGCAATGGTCGTTGAAATTAACCAGATTTCCGCAAGGACAGCAAGAACGTGATTCAGCTGATTGAGGCCGTAAAGCAGAAACGAAACGATTAAATAGCTGCCGCCAGCAATCAGAAGCGGGAATAAGAGACCTGCCAGTTTCAAATACCTTTCCTTTACGATGATAGAACGAATCGCTTTTTCCAGTAGACTAATAGACTTCCCGATGATGACCACCGGATGAGGCAGTGAGCGAGGATCACCGATGATTCGATCAATAAAATAGGCAAAAACAATATAAATGGCATGAACTAACACGAATTCTCAGCCCTCCTGATTTCTTACTGCTTCACATGTGGCCTCATAAACAAGGCAGCCAATCGTATTCCCAATGGTGGTGGCGGTTCCGGCAAATAGATGGGTAGGAAGATGATCGGCTTGACTGGCTGCCAAGACAACCGAATCGGTGGTCGTTCCAGTCGCAAACTCTCCGGATTCTACTTTTATCTGTAAATCTTGCATTGCAGCGGCCTTAGCTTCGGTCGCTGTGATAATACCATTAATCATGGCCGCCTCTGTCAGTCTTCCATCAATAAACAAAAACGTATTAATGGTCCCGCATTGGTACGCAGAATACGTCTTTCTCTTTCTTCCTGCCCTTTCACGATTTCCTACTCCTGCGGTCACACAGCAGACGATCCGAAATTCATCGCCATGTTCCTCTTGGATGGAGGCACAATGAATTTTAGCCGCGGTTTGTAAGCCTGCCGTCTGTTCCAACGGATATTCCCATTCGGTAATTTTTTGTTTCATAAGTAAAATTGGGTCATTGGAGGCATAATCCAAGGGTACCTGCCAATTGACAAAATGGCTGACCTGTTGGAATCCCCCGCCATGAACGGCACTGCTGAAGGCGGCCAATCGGCGTGGGAATTGAAATAAGAGATGGTCCTCTTTTTTTACCATCCTTAATTCGGGCCATATTCTCGATGTGATCTGATTCTGTTTGCGAAATGGCTGCACCTTGTCCTCCTCACCCTTCTATCTTTTTTCCTAACGTAAAGATTCTCGTTTGGTCATTCCACTTCATCATTATGGCTTTGCCGTGTCCGAGTCCTTCGACGTTCCAAAATTCGTTTGGATCCCCTTTTACCCATTTACTTAGAATCCAGCGAATGGGCCCCCCATGACTGACGATGACGATTGTTCCAGTTGGTTGTTCAGTATTTAAAGTTGTCTCCAACCAATCATCGACCCTTTTCCCCAACTGGATTAGTGTCTCTCCGTTAGGAGGAGCGATCATATAAGGATCGAGTATCCACTTCTCAAGTCTTTCTGGATCTTTCTGCCTAATTTCTTCATAGGTCCTGCCATCAAAATCACCGAAGTGTAATTCTCTTAGGGCAAATATTGGTATTGGTTTTAACTGAAACTCATTTCCAATCACCTGAGCACTTTCGACGGCTCTTACTAGATCACTAGAATAGATGGCAGTAATCGGTTCAGTTTCCGTCCTTTTTAAAATCTCGCTCAAGCCCTTTAGCTGCTTCCGTCCCTGTTGATTTAATGCTGCATCAAAATGTCCCAGATAACGTCGTGCAGCATTTTCATTCGTTTCCCCGTGCCTGACTAAAATGATTCTCATCCCATCAACCTTCCAATCGCCAAGGCCAGAAATAGAGAGACACATTCGCTCCATTCCACAATCGCGCCATAACAATCCCCTGTTAGCATGTTTAATTTTCGGTAAATGTTGAAAATAAACAGGACGGTCAGAAGGCTCGTCATTAATAAGAGCACAATCCCGTTTAATCCTGTTACCCAATAGCTGATCACCAAAATCAAAACCAAATGGATCAACATAATAGGGTATGATAAAAAGGCTGATAGACCGGATCCTAGTCCTGATTCATTTCGATACGGCCAGAATTTGATCGCACAAATGAGCAAAAATCGGGCTATCCAAGGACTTAAAACAAGTATCAGCGGCTCATGAAATTCAACTATTTCATACACCGCAACGATTTTTCCTGCGATTAGGCAGATCGCGGCAATCACACCCATCGCACCCACGCGGCTATCCTTCATGATTTCGAGCATTTCGTCACGGCTTCGATTGCTGCCCCATCCATCCGCTAAATCCATCCAGCCATCGATATGTAAACCACCTGTAATCCATATCCAGGCAAGAACAATTAAAAATGCACTGACAGGAGCCAGAAACAACTTTCCAAATCCAAACATAGCCAGCCATAACAAGCCGCCAATCAACAATCCAATCAACGGAAAATAAACAGGGCTTTTTTTCCAATCGGTATTTGAAACCTCCATCTTCGGAACGGGGATGCGCGTGAGGAACATCAGGGCTGCTAGGAACGCCTTCATTATTTCAGTCTCAGTGGCAGACCGGAAAAGACGGCATAAGCTTCATCCGCTTCGGCTGCAATTAATTGATTGATTTTTCCGAGAACATCCTGAAAAAAACGCCCCAACGACGATAACGCGACCCCGCCCATACCGACCTCGTTCGAAACGACAATCACATGCTGTTGTTTTTCTTGTATCCCTTTAAGCCAGAGTTCCACTTCCTCTATCAAACTGGTTTTCTTGTTGTCTTCCTTCAGTTCCGGCTCTGTTAACCACATGCAATGATTGGCCAGCCACGAAGAAATACAATCAACTAAAACGACATCATAGTCTTGATAGACGGTTTGAACAGAGGTGAGTTCGGTGGGTTCTTCTAATACGCCCCATTCACTTGGGCGCCGCTTCTTATGGATATCAATTCTTTTTTCCATTTCTTGATCGGTTTGAACGCCAAACGCGACATAAAGGACTCGGCCTGCTTGCCTGAAAGCCACCTGTTCCGCAAATTCACTCTTTCCGGATCGAATTCCTCCTGTGACATAGGTTAAGGTCATAATAGATCCCCCTCTTTGCATACTTCCATTAAGGCTTGGATCAAACATTGATTTTCTTTCTCGGTTCGAATCGCAATCCGAAAATCCTGATCCGTTAACCCCGGGTACATGGCACAGGAGCGTATTAAGATTCCTTTCTGACCTATAAGCCACTGTAAATGAGCCGCCGTGATGTCAGCTGTTATCCTTACTAACAGAAAATTCGCTTGTCCCGGAAAAACCTGCCACCCTAACTTCTCCTCAATCGCGCGTTTAACATAACTCCTTTGCTCCTGAATCAGGGCGATTGTTGCTTCCTCGTATTCTTTTTCATTCAGGACCGCTTCTCCAGCCATTAGGGCCATTTGGTTGACGCTCCAAGTTACTTGTTTCACCTGCAGGTTTAAAATCAGGTTTGGATCGGCCACCATATACCCCAGCCGGAGACCAGGGATTGCATAGAACTTTGTCATCGAGCGAACCAGGATTACCTGTTTCCACCGTTTTAAATCCTCAAGCAGCGTGATTTGTGTTTCGAGCGGAAGAAAATCAATAAATGCCTCGTCTATTAACAAATAGGTATTCGTCTTCACTGCCTGTTCTGCCATCTCAACGAGTTCTGCCTTTGAATACGTGACACCAGTTGGATTGTTGGGATGTCCAACAAATACAAGATCGGTTTTCGCTATTAATTGAAGAATATCCGATCGAACCGGCTTAAAATCATTTTCTTCCCTGCCATAACATGATTGGATTTTTGCACCAAAAGCTCTAGCAAGCTGTTCATATTCCGAAAAGCAAGGATAGATGACACCGACCGTTTCAGGCTGCAAGCCTAAAATCGCAAGGGAGATACACTCGGCTGCCCCATTTCCAATCAAAATCTGTTCAGGTAAAACAGAGTGCTTTTCTGCCAGCTTTTGTTTAAGGACACGCTGGGCAGGATCTGGATAATGAACGATTGACTCCAGCTGCTCCTTGATCAACTCGATTAGATTAGGTGGAGGACCAAGTGGATTGATATTCGCACTGAAATCCAACAGCTGAGTAGAATCTTTCCCAAACAGTTGCCTGGCCGTCAGTAAATCGCCGCCATGTCCAAATTTTTCAATGTAGACCATTAAAACTCAATTCCCTTCACGGCAGGAATTCCTTCATTATAATAGTGCTTAACGGGCCTCATTTCGGTTACTAAATCAGCGCATTCGATGATCTCCTCTTTGGCTGACCTACCGGTAATGACCAGATGCATTCCCTTGGGCCGCTGCTGAACCAACTCCAATACTTCTGTCAACGGAAGGACATCATCAATCGGGAATTTATCAATCGCGAGTGCATTATTCAGTTCATCTAAAATGACAACATCGTAACCGCCAAACTGTACCTTTTCTTTCGTAAACGCCCACGCTGTTTTTAGTGCTTCGCGATGTTCCTCCGGTGTTTTCGTCCACGTAAAACCGACACCTGTCTGTACAATTTCAATCCCTAATTTTTCGAACGTGATTTTTTCACCGTATGTTCGATCAGGCGATTTGATAAATTGAATCATGAGCGCCCGTTTTCCCCGCCCGGCGGCACGAACGGCGAGCCCAAGGGCTGCCGTCGTTTTCCCTTTTCCATCACCGGTATAAACTAATGTAAGACCGCGCTTTGCTTTGTTTTCTGTTACCTCTTCCATCCGCTTCACTCCTCGTTACAGCCAGACTGTTTTTTCTTCAAACGATGTCCGAGCCGGCACCTTCGCCTTTTTTAATACTTCTGGATCGGGATAACCGATAAACAAATTTCCGATAATTTTCTTGTTTTCGGGTGATCCAATAAACTCAACCAATCGTTGGTCGCGAACAAGTCCGACGCCCCTTGTCCGCCAGACCAGCCCTAGTCCCAATTCTTTGGCGGCAAGCCACATCGAATGAATTGCGCAGCATACGGCATATTCATTATCGGCAGAGGCCTCTTCATCGCCTGGGACGATGTCGGCTGTCACGACAATATGAACGGGTGTGGTTTTCAGTACTTTTAAGGAGCTTTCAATTAAATTTGGTTTGGTTGGAAAGCGTTCCTGTAAATAGTCATAGGCCAAGGCCTCATAGCGTTTTTTCGCTTCGCCTTTAATCACATAAAAGCTCCATGGTTCCCGCATCCGGTCATTCGGTGCCCATGTCGCTGCTTCTAATAAGCTATGAATCTTTTCATCTTCGACATCTCGCGCCGCATAATCACGGATCGCTCTGCGATTTTTGATTTCCGCTATAATCGACATCTTAGTCCCTCCCTATTCCAACTATTTGTTTTTCATCTGCTTCTTGAAACCAGCGTAATTTCTCGCGCAGGCCGACCACATCACCCACGAGAACAATCGCTGGATGAGTAATCCCCGCTTCTAGCACCCGGACTTCGATATCCTTTAAACTTCCGGTCACCGTTTTCTGCTTGGCCGTCGTCCCCCATTGGATAATGGCGGCTTTCGTATCAGGGCTTTTTCCGTTCTCGATTAATCTCGAAACAATATAGGTTAAATTTCCAATTCCCATATAAAAGGCAATCGTATCGATTCCTTGAGCAAGGGCTGGCCAATTTAATTGATCCTCATCCTGTTCCGCTCGGCTGTGGCCAGTGACGATCGCGAAGGAGGAAGCATAATCGCGGTGGGTCACCGGAATTCCGGCATAAGCAGGCGCTGCAATACCAGCAGTAATCCCCGGCACCATTTCATAGCGGATCCCATGTTCCGCGAGAATTTCCGCTTCTTCTCCGACACGGCCGAAAATGCAAGGATCGCCTCCTTTTAATCTGGTGACCGTCTTGCCCTGCCCCGCTTTTTCAATTAACAGCTCGTGAATTTGATCCTGAATGATCTGGTGTCTTCCTGGCTGTTTGCCGCAAAAAATCAGCTCTGCCTCCGCCTTTGCATATTTCAGCAGTTCCTCATTTACTAAGCGGTCATATAAAATCACATCTGCCTCTTGGATACACTCCATCCCGTAAACCGTAATTAACTTAGGGTCTCCTGGTCCAGCTCCAACGAGATACACTTTTCCATTTGTCATCTTCTCGCTCCTTTCCTCCGTTACTCATTTGAAATTCCGGCTGATGCAAAGGTGGCCATTTCTTTCAGCATTAAGGTCGCTGATTGTAGGATAGGAAAGGCCACTGCCGCCCCGCTTCCTTCGCCAAGCCTCAAATCTAAATCAAGCAGTGGCTTTTTGCCTAATAACTGCAGCGCAAATTCATGTCCAGGCTCGACGGAACGATGACCGACTATCATATAATCCGCTGCTGTTTCACAGATTTCCCTTGCCAAAAGAGCTGCTATCGTGCAAATAAATCCATCTACCAATATCGGGATCCGGTTCCGAGCGGCGGAGAGCATTGCACCAGTCATACCGGCTATTTCTAAACCTCCAAGTTTAGCTAAGATATCGATTGGATCCTTCCGGTCAGGGTTTCTATCCTTTAGTGCCCGTGTGATGACCTCTTGCTTATGTCGGATTTTTTCTGTCGCAATCCCTGTTCCCCTGCCAACAAGGGCACTGATGTCCTGTCCGCTTAGAACCGCTGCGATCGCACTGCTTGGCGTCGTATTGCCAATCCCCATTTCACCAACAATTAGGCATTTAATTCCCTGTTGAATCATCTGTTCCGCCCGTTCATAGCCCACGGCGATGGCTTGTTCGGCCTCTTCTATTGTCATGGCATCCTGCTGGCAAATATTATTCGTTCCATAGCGAATTTTCCGATTCACAAACCCATCTGCCTCTATATCTGCTGCTACACCAATATCGACGACTTCAAATTTGGCTCCGATTTGCCGGCTAAAGACATTGATGGCCGCACCGCTGTTTAAAAAGTTCATGACCATTTGCACGGTTACTTCCTGCGGAAAAGCGGACACCCCTTCTTCAACCACGCCATGATCAGCGGCAAACACGATCACTCCAGGCGGTGACACGACCGGAAAGGAGTCAGATGTCATTTCCGCCAGTTGAATCGCTAATTCCTCTAATCTCCCCAAACTGCCCGGAGGTTTGGTTAACGTATCGATATACTTACGAACTTGCTGCCCCATTTCTCTGTCGAGAGGCTGGATCGCTGTTTTTGCGCTATTCATTGGGTGATCCCCCTTTTTTGGTAATCCTTCATTAATTGTTCTATGACATCGAGTTTTACATGTTCCCTAACATGTTCTGCCAGACGGTCAAACGCTTCTTCCCTCAATTGGTTAAAAGATGGGCGGTTGTGGATCGGCTCCAAGCCCTTTTTGCGTCGGATCTGATTAAGCAATTCCTCGCGAAATTCATCATTATGAAATATCCCATGAAAATAAGTGCCAATAATGGTTTCGTCTGAAGAATGACAGCCATCCCATTTTTCATTCGTAAAAATAAGCCCTTTAGACATTCCCGTCGTCAAGGTTTCGCCCATATGAATCTCGTAACCTGTCACATGAAAGTTTTTACCGAAAAGATGCAACATCCCATTTGATAGGATCGTCGTCTTTTCTTTCGTAATGGTCGTTTCAATTGGCAGTAACTGAAGAGCGTCGATTTCTTGATGGAGCGACTCGATCGCCAACGGATCCTCAATTTTATCACCGAGCATTTGATAGCCGCCGCAGATTCCGAAAAGGACGGTGTGTTTCTTTTTCTGTAATTCTGCTATTTTTTGAGCGATGCCGCTCTTTTTTAAAAACAGCAAATCTTCAATTGTATTCTTGCTGCCTGGGAGAATCACTAAATCTGGGTCGTGCAATTGATCTGCTCTCGTTATAAAACGGACATGACAATCAGGCTCGGCAAAAAACGGGTCGACATCGGTGAAATTGGAGATTTTCGGATACTGGATCACCGCGATATCCAATTCTTTTTCTATATTTTGAGTGGAGGTATATTGATTTAAAATCACGGAATCCTCGGCATCAATATTTAGATTTTCCAAGTAAGGAATCACGCCGAGAACGGGTTTACCTGAATACTCCTCAAACCACGTTAATCCAGATTCCAGCAGGTGGATGTCGCCGCGGAATTTATTGATAATCACGCCTATCACTCGGTCGCGGTCCGCTGGTTCCATCAGTTGAAGGGTGCCTACTAAACTAGCAAACACTCCGCCTTTTTCGATATCCCCAATCAGGATCACAGGGGCATCCACCATTTTGGCTACTCGCATATTGACCATTTCCCGATCATTCAGATTTATCTCGGCCGGACTGCCTGCCCCTTCAATGACAATCCGTTCATAATTCTGGGACAGGGTGGAGAGTGATTGTTGAATCAACTCCAATCCCGTTTGAAAGAATTCCCGGCGGTACTTTCCTGCTTCCATATTCTTATATGGTTTACCATGGACGACAATTTGGGATTGGTTATCCCGGTTCGGCTTTAGTAGAATCGGGTTCATATCGGTGGTTGCCTGAATCCCTGCGGCTTCGGCCTGAACTCCCTGTGCTCTGCCGATTTCTTTTCCGTCCACGGTGATATAGGAATTTAACGCCATATTTTGTGATTTAAACGGAACCGTTTTATATCCGTCCTGGGCGAAAATCCGGCAAAAGGCCGTCACGACGACACTTTTGCCGACATCCGAATTGGTACCTTGAAACATAAGTGGAAGAGCTTTAACCATTTTGTTTGAACTCCTTACATTTCTTCACCCAATTTTCCACAAGCTCAGGGCATGAGCCAAAATGAAAATGGGTATAACCTGCAATTAAATTCCCTTTCCGATAGCCCTCCTGCTTAAAACCGCGCATTCCTTTCGTTTGGTAAGCCGGGTCAAAATCCGTTCTCGGATGAAAGGTAGAGTAGTGAAATTCATGGCCTCTTGCACTCAGATTTCCCGCTAACAAGAAATTCTCTCCTTCTGCGGTGATTTCCCGGTATCCCAAAGCCGCTAGTTTTGTCTGCATTTTCACTTTTCCGGGAATGATCCCGACCATTTCATAATTTGTTTCATCTGTCGTTTCTAATGATTCGGTTAAGTACATAAACCCGCCGCATTCCGCCAAGGTTGGCAGTCCTTTTTCAATGGCCGATCGAATCGAGTCCTTTACCTCTGTCAGTTTGGTCAGCTCCTCGGCAAATTCCTCTGGGAACCCGCCGCCGATATACAAGCCATCGACTTGTTCCGGCAGGCATTCACCCTTTAATGGAGAGAACTCGATCAGCTCTGCTCCGGCGGCTGCTAACATGTCGAGGTTTTCCTGATAGTAAAAATTAAAAGCGGCATCTCTTGCGACTGCAATTTTTACAGTTGCCTTCTCCGCTCTCTTAAACTGCGATTCTTTTACCTTTAAGGGGCAAGCTTTCGCCAGCTCATATAAAGAATCTACATCGACGGTTTCAAGCACTAAATCACCAAGCTGCTCAAAATATGGATCCAATTCTCCCCGTTCAACGGAGGGTATCAACCCTAAATGCCGTTCCGGAATCGAGAGTTCCTCGTTTTTTTTCAAATAGCCAAGGACGGGAATGCCGCATTCTTGTTCAATCGCGGTTTGGACGATTTTAAAATGCCCTTCGCTCCCCACCCGATTGGCGATCACCCCGACAATATTTGCTTCCGCCAGAAACGTTTGAAATCCCTTCACAATGGCCGCAGCACTACGGGCCATGCTGGCACAATTCACGACCAAAATGACCGGGCTTTCGGTGATGAGACTGATTTCCGCAGTGGAGCCGGTATTGTTAAGTGGATTTTTCCCATCAAAGAATCCCATTACCCCCTCGATAACGGAAATATCCGCGCCAACACTTGCGCGGTTGACAATCTCTTTGACCATCTCGTGGTTGAGCATCCAGCTGTCAATGTTTCTTGACGTTCTTCCCGTGACGGCCGTATGATAGGTCGGGTCGATATAATCTGGACCGCATTTAAAGCCCTGGACGGTATAACCTTTTTTCCTTAAAGCAGACATCAGCCCAATGGTCAGAGTTGTTTTTCCGACACCGCTGCCTGTCCCTGCAATTACAAGTCGGCGACTAGACATTCTATTTCCCTCCTCTATCAATAGGGAATCACCGCTACTGATATGGTGACATTACCTGATTTCTTTTTCATCAACGCTAATTTTTCTGCACCGCTGTACAATAAGGCGGCCGGCTCACTGACACCGTACGCACCGGTATATTTAAAAACCGTTTCAGAAGGGTTCTGAAGTTCAATGGTATTCAATTCAGCTGGTGTGTAATAAATAAATTCCCAGCGGTTTTTATTCACCACTTCGAGCAGCCCCGCTTCATCCTTTTTTAGATCAATCGTGCAAATGGCTTTGACACTTTTTTTCGAAAACCCTAATTCCTCAAGCGTTTCGTCGATTACTGCTTCGATTTCAGCAGCAGTGGTCCCGCGGTTGCAGCCCATTCCAAGGACAATCACCTTTGGTCGATATAAAACACCATTATGTAAAATCTCCGTTTCGTCTGCGGATAAATTCCGATGGGTTACTACTAGAGCAGCATCTGGCTTTGCGGCCAGCGCTTTTTGGATCGATGAATAGGGCTGAATATTTCCCGGGAGCGGGCGGCCATATGGCCACCAGTCTTTTTCGCCTGACTCTTGGACCACGGCGATTTTTTCTTCGTTCACAACCGAAGCGCTAACGGGCGTCAGCTTTTCAGCCGAGTCCCAAATCCAGCCAAACCGTTTTCCGAACAAATCAACCGCAATCGTTTCCTGAACATCTGAAGCTGTGGTAATAATGGGACGAGCCTTTAAGGCGGCCGCCACTTCTTTCGTTAGTTCATTGGCACCGCCGATATGGCCTGACAGTACGCTGATTACATGTTCGCCCTTATCGTCGATAACGACAACGGCAGGATCTGTTTTTTTATCCTTTAAAATAGGCGCAATCATTCGGACCACGGCTCCAAGGGAAATGATGATGATCAGCCCCTTATAGGCCTCGAAAAGAGAGGGCAGAAGAAGGCGAACGCTTCCGGTGAATAACTGGATGTCCTTGTTCCGCTCATCTCCTTTTTCAAACTTCGCCATATAGTACACATCGGCATTTTGAAACGAATTCCCCAGCTTGCGGGCCAGTTCGACCCCATGCTTTGTAATCGCAACAACGGCATAGTCACCCTTCTGCTGAATGACCGCCTTTTGCGCTTCTTGGAGCTCGATCATTACGACTCCACCCCCCGGCGGAATCCATGTGTAAATGTTTTGTCATACAGCTTGGAACGATAATCTTGTTCGTGGATGTTTTCGTCTAGCGCCCAGCCGGCTAAGATCATCGCCTGTTTACGAATCCCATTCGTCCGCATATCTTCATCCAACCGTTCTAGTGTAGTCCGGACAATTTTTTGATCCGGCCACGAGGCTTTATAAACAACCGCAACAGGGGTATCCATGCTCCAGCCAGCCCCGGTCAATTCCTTGACAAGCTTTTTCGTTAACGTCGCACTTAAGAAAAGCGCAATCGTGCAATGATGTTTGGCTAAATCCGCCAGCTTTTCAAATTCCGGCACAGGTGTCCTGCCCTCAGCTCTTGTCAGAATCACGGTTTGCGTTAAATCAGGAATCGTCAGCTCGGCTTGCGCGGCCGCGGCAGCTGCAAACACAGAGCTCACACCCGGAACAATCTCTACTTCGATTCCTTTCTTCCTTAACAAGACGATTTGTTCCATAATCGCCCCATAGACAGCCGGATCGCCCGTGTGGACCCGAACGACCTTTTTCCCTTGCTGGATTCGCTCAGCCATGACGTCAACCATTTCTTCTAAATGCATCCCGGCGGTTTTCAATATTTCGGCAGAAGGTTTTGCTTTAGCAATTAAGTCTTCGTTTACAAGAGAATCCGCATAAAGAACGACATCTGCCTCCTGAAGATGCTGAAGACCTTTTACCGTGATTAAATCAGGATCGCCTGGTCCGGCACCAATGATATAAAGCTTCATTTTCTCACCACCATTAATGTTAAATATTCAAGCTCCGCTCCTTCGAGCTCATCTGCCCGCCAAATAATCTCCTCATCCGATGTTACCTTTGTGACAACTGAAGCCTTGTCAAGCAAATCTAAATCACGTAATACTTCAAGCATTAAATCAATGACCTTCGCTACTTTTATAAAAATGACACAATCATTGTCTTGAATGACTTTTTTCATGGTTTCATAGTCATCCCGTGCTGGAACAATCGCCACATGCTCATCGCCATCTGCCAATGGAATTCCCAGCCTAGAAGCCGCCCCATTGATGGACGAAATCCCAGGAACGACTTCAATTGGAACCTGCGGATACTTTTCCTGCATCAAACGCATCATATGAATAAACGTGCTGTACAAAAGAGGATCCCCCTCAGTTACAAAAGCGACATCCTTTCCCTCCTGCAGCTTCTCCCACACATTTTCCACGGTTTCCGCCCATTTTCGTTCCAATGTGGCTGGATCCTTTGTCATCGGAAAGACAAGGCCGAGCATTTCTTTTTCGTTCGGCTGAAAATAGACATCAATGATTCGATGGGCATAGCTTTTGCTGCCCTTTTGTTTTTTCGGATAGGCAATCACGGGTGATTCCTTTAATTTACGAAACGCCTTAACGGTAATGAGCTCGGGATCTCCCGGGCCAACCCCTAGGCCGTATAATGTACCTAACATGTTTACTCCCCTTCCTTGCGCCATGCTTCTATTATGTAAATCGGATTTAATGCATCAAATCTTGTCAGATTCAAAATGGGCTTGCTTCTGGATATTTGAGCAAGAGTAATGTGGGTCTCATATCCCCGCTCTTTAAACGCAAGCATCGCTTCTGAAAGATTTTCAATCGTGACGGCATTTAAGACAATCCGTCCACGCGCTTTCAAGCGGCTGCAGCAAATATCCAAAATGTCTTCCATCCCGCCTGCCGTCCCGCCAATAAAAACCGCATCCGGATCTGGGAAGGTATCTAATCCCTCTGGTGCTTTCCCGTGAACGAGTGTGGCATCCACACGGAACTTCGCTAAATTTTGCTTACAGTTTTCCAGGTCGCCCTCGTTCTTTTCGATGGCAAACACTTGTCCTTCCCTGGCGATTTTCGCTGCCTCAATCGCAACAGAACCTGTGCATGTGCCAATATCCCAAACCGTACTGTCTTCCTTTAACCTTAGGGCACTAATGCTTAGTGTGCGAATTTCCTTTTTGGTAATTAAGCCCTTATCCGGTTTTCGCTGAATAAACTCCGCATCGTCAATGCCAATCGGCCAATGTGGGCTTTCCCCTTTTCTCTTGAGAATTACCACATTGAGCGGTGAAAACTCTTCATCCTTCATTTCATCAAGGGTAAACCAGCGGCATCGTTCCTTGTCACTGCCAAGGTTCTCTCCCACAAACGCCTCATATTCAGTCATGCCAAAGGAATGCAAATACTGAGCAATTTTATTTGGGGAATTTTCTGTGTCGGTCAAGATTGCGACCGTTTTTTTTCCATCCACTCGCTGTGCCAGCCCTTTTATACTCCTGCCATGAACGCTGGTGAAATACGCATCCTGCCATCTTTCTTTCATTCTGGCAAAAGCAAGCTGGATCGAACTTAAATAAGGATAAATGTCCAAACCGATTTTAGAAGATAAATAGCTTCCAATTCCATAGAACAACGGGTCTCCGGAAGCTAGAATCACTACGTTTCTCGTCTCCGTCTGCAACCGTTCGACCAGGGACGAAAGCCCGCCTTCAATCGCGATTTTTTCGCCGGCGAATTCAGGAAAAAAGGAAAGCTGTCTCTTTCCTCCTACTAATAGTTCACTTTCATTAATCCACTTTTCGTACATCGGGAGCAGACTTAATTTTCCTTCGTCCCCAATGCCGATCATTTTAATTGATGCCACTCTTTCGCACCGCCTTTCCTAACAATTCCCCCTTCATGGTATAAAGGGTCGTATCTATATCGATCCCGCCATCGACTTCCTTTAACGCAGCAAGGCAGCAATGGTCGCTTAGCCGTTCAAAAAAGGAAAGATGGCCCTGTGAGGACATCATATCGCCAACCTGTGATGCCGTATTGGCCGTTCGAATTTGCTCAACCAGAGCGGCATCCGCACCGGTACTGCTTGCTACCTCAGCTAAAAAATCAAAATCAACCGGGGCGCTTTTTGAGTGGACCATCATGATCCCCATTGCGACTTTAGAGAATTTCCCCATCATGCCGACCATCGACACTCTTTTTACCCCTTGCTTCTTGCATTGTTTAAGGGTAAACCCGACAAAGTCACCCATTTCGATAAAAGCTTCCTCAGACAGCTCGGGGAATTGCTTCATCGCATTTTTCTCGCTCCGCCCGCCTGTTGTAATGACAACGTGCTCGCAGCCACTGGCCCGGGCAACACTAATCGCCTGGATGATACTGGCCTTATAGGCGGCTGTGGAAAAAGGAACGACAATCCCGCGGGTTCCGAGGATAGAAATCCCGCCAATGATTCCTAAGCGTCCATTGAGTGTTTTTTTGGCGATTTCTTCACCGGCTGGTACAGAAATGACGATCTTAATTCCTCTCGTAATCCCGAATTCTTTTAAAACCCCTTCGGCTGTCTCACGGATCATCCTGCGGGGAACAGGGTTAATCGCCGCTTCGCCGACGGGAACGGGCAAGCCGTCCTTTGTGACCCGGCCAACCCCGATTCCCCCATCAAGCACAATGCCTGGTTCATCAAGCCATGACACGGTGGAAACAATCAAGGCCCCGTGGGTAGCATCTGGGTCATCCCCCGCGTCTTTAATCGTACTGGCGGTGGCTGTTTGTTCCTTTACCTCACAGCTTTCTATCTGAAAGGTTGCAAACCGCTTGACGGGCAAGTAAATGGTCGATTCTGTTTGCTGCTCACCGGTTATTAATGCCGTTAGCGCCGCTTTGGTGGTTGCCGTTGCGCAGGCCCCTGTCGTATATCCTTCCCGCAGCTTTCCTTTTGGTACTTCCTGCATGGGTTATCCCCGATCGGCCATAATGGAAATGGCGTTTAATGCAGCAACGGTCACGGTACTGCCGCCTTTCCTGCCAATATTGGTGATGAATGGAATATCGAGCTTGGCTAGTTCTTCTTTTGACTCAGCGGCAGAAACAAACCCAACAGGCAGACCAATGACAAGACCTGGTTTCGCTTCTCCTTCTTTAATCAGGCGGATGAGTTCGAGTAAGGCGGTTGGGGCGTTCCCGATGGCAAAAATGCCTCCATCTGCTTCTTTGATCGCTTTCCGCATCGAAATAATCGCCCTTGTGGTATTCAGACGTTTGGCTTCCTGGATGACATCCGGGTCAGAAATATAGACTTTGATTTCTCCGCCGTACTTCTCAATTCGCGCTTTATTCGCCCCGCTTTGAATCATTTGAACATCGGCAACTACCATTTTCCCGCTCCGAATCGCCCGAATACCGGACTGAATAGCGTCAGGATGGAAGAGGACGCTCTTCCCAAGTTCAAAGTCAGCGGATGCATGGATGATCCGCTGGACAATCGGATATTGCTCCTCGGTAAACGGGTGCTCCCCAATTTCTTCATTAATCATTTCAAAACTTCTTCCTTCGATCTGTTCCGGTTGGACGGTTAACGGTTTAAATTCGGTACGAAAATCCATTTCTCTCACTCCTATATTAAAATGATTGTTCTGTTGTAACGGTTGGTGTGGAACCAATCTTTTTATGTAATTCTGCGATGACATCGATAAAATGAGCATAGACAGTGCCATAATTCAGTTTCGGCCGTCCAATTAGGATGACTTCAATCCCCAATTCCTTGGCCGCTTCGACCTTTTCATCGACTGATCCGACTTTCCCGCTCTCTTTCGTCACCATTAAGGTCACGCCATATTGCCTATATAGAGCTTTGTCAAACTCTTTTGAAAATGGCCCCTGGATCGCAACAATATTTTTCTGCGGCAGCCCTAGCTGCTCACATTTTTCCATATTATCCACACGAGGCAGCATCCTGGCGATCAAGCGGATGTCCGGATTACCTAATAGTTTTTCTGTGAAAATTTGAAGCGTCTTGCTGCCGGTCGTCAGCATCACCACGCCTTTTTTGGCCAATGCAAGCTCCGCTGCTTCCTCGTAGCTTTCGACGACTATCATGTTGTCATATTGGAAAGTCTGTGACTCCCGTTCATACCGTATATAGGGAATTCCCGCCGTTTGGGCTGCCTTGATTGCGTTTTTCGAAGCTTCTTCCGCAAACGGATGACTGGCATCGACAACCGCTTGAATCCCTTTTGTGTCAATCAACCCCACCATGTCTTCATCGGTTAATCTTCCAACTTGAACAGGTATCCCTGACTCCCTTAATTCAACCGCTGCATTTTCTGTGACAACGGAGGCCAAGAGATCAAAGCCCTCCTTTTTTATTTTTAAAGCAAGGGCTCGTGCATCACTTGTACCGGCTAATACGAAAATCATCCTAATCTCCTGCCTTTTGCACTGCATGTTCGTGATCATGGTGATGGTCGTGGTCATGATGGTGATGGTCGTGGTCATGATGGTGATGGTCATGATGGTGATGGTCATGGCCGTGATGATGATCGTGATCATGATCATGGTGGTGGTGATGATCGATATGTTCCATCACATTGAGACGGTATTGGCAGGTATCGCAGTTCATCTTCACCTCATCACCAAGGGCTTCTTCCGCCCGATCGATTAAAATCGTCTGTAATTTTGGATGATAACCAAAATAGTCAGCCAATTGAAATTCAACCGCGGAATATTGATTTTGAATAGGAACCATCATATCTTCTAACCGTTTAATCAGGATGCCGGTGAATAGAAAGTAAGGCAGGATTACGACTTTTTTTGCTCCAAGCTTAATACAGCGCTCAATCCCTTCGTTCACAAGGGGATCGGTCACCCCCATAAAAGCAGGTTCGACGATTTTATAGTTTGTTTTTTCCCATAGTAATCTAGCAATTTTATATAAATCACTATTGGCATCAGGATCGCTTCCGCCCCGTCCCAACAAAAGGACAGCTGTATCGTCTTCAGGTGCCTCCCAATTCTCGCCAATTTCCATTAATCTCGTTTTTAGAATTTCAAATGTTTCCTCATGAACACCAATTGGCCGGCCATAAGTAAATTGAACAAGTGGATATTTATTCTTTGCCTCATCAATAGCTGCTGGAATATGAATTTTGGAGTGTCCTGCCTGTAAGAGCATGATTGGAATCACGACAATATGGTCGGCCCCTTTCTCCACACACAGATCGATTCCTTGATTAACGGTTGGTCGTTCAAATTCTAAAAAGCACGTCTCAACTAGGAAAGAATCGTCCCAAGTCTTTCTTATCTCACCGATAAACTCGCGAACCTGCTGATTTCCCTCAGGATCTCTGCTCCCATGCCCCACAAATAAAATTGCTTTCAAAATATTTCCTCCCCTTTGTTTGTAAATGCCTAACCTGCCAATTGACCGCTAGATCTTCTCCCCTTTACTCCCCACAAACAGCCGCTTCGATTTTAAGGTTTGGTGTGATATCCTGGTACACAAAACCTTGAACCTCCTTGACCCGTTTAAAAAATTTATAGAAACGTTCATTTGGATAGGCCTTTTGTTTGTACTCTTGAACAATCCCCTCTATGACTCCGACAATTTGGTCCGGTGCGATTCCTTCCGCTACGATTTGGCCGGGATGTGCAGTTCTTCCAGCTGTCTTGGCTCCTAAAAATAAATCAAATGCTCCCTTGCGGTAGACAATGCCAATATCCTCTTTTACGGCTCCATAACAGGCCATGCCGCAGCCATTCACACCCAGTTTCAATTCTTTGGGGAGTTCCATGCCGCCAAGCCTTTCCTGCAGTTCATCGGCATAAGGGATGGAATCCTTCTTTTCTCCGTCACAAAAATCACAGGCTTTTACGGTTAATACGTCGCCAACAGGAGCAATCAAAAAGTTGGCCGCCGTTAGTTTTTCAACAATCTCATCGGGCTTAGAGGTTAAAATTTGCAGCTTCATATAATGGTCTTGTGTGTATTCCATGACACCTTCTTCTCCGACAATTTCGGAAAGAATGACCATCTGAGTCGCGGTAAATTTTTTATTGGCGACACCAGGGCTGACCGCTACCTCAAAAATAGATTGAAAGTCTTGCTTCACCAGTAAACCTTGGGATGGTCCATCGTTCTCACCAAGGATCATTTGCAAAGCTTCCTCAGCCAGCTCTCTTGGCGACTCTTTCACTGAGGTTGGGGTGACTAGTTTCTTGTTTACCGGCGTTACATCTTCCATTTGCTCCAGTGCCCATGGTTCGGCTTCCTTTTGCAAACGCTGATGCGGTTTCAACGGCTGTATTGCCTGATTTAATGTATACTTCCGCTGATAACCGCGCGGAGTGATGATCAAGCCGTCGTAAAAAAATGTGGAAGAGTTGCCAATTAAAACGGTGGTTAACATGCCAATTTCATGTTCGAGCATCTCTTGTAAATTAGTTAAGACGATTTTTTGACTATCACGGAAAGCACTCTTTACCAATCCTACAGGAGTGTCTGGCGAGCGATATTTTAGTAGAATTTTTTGTGCTTCCATAATCTGCCGTGTCCTTCTCCCGCTTTTTGGATTGTATAAGGCAATCACAAAATCAGCTTGAGCGGCCGCTTCGATTCGTTTCTCGATCAGACTCCAAGGTGTCAAATGGTCACTTAAGCTGATTGTACAGGCATCATGCATGACCGGCGCGCCTAATAAGGCAGCACAGGAGTTGATGGCGGAAATGCCAGGGACCACCTCCACTTCTACCCCTGAGTCTTTTTTCCAGCCTTTTTCGATTAGCACTTCGTAAACCAGTCCTGCCATTCCATATACACCCGCATCACCACTCGAAATGACCGCTACCGTGTAACCGAGCTCCGCCTGTTTCACAGCCTCCTGGGCACGGCTCACTTCTTCTGTCATTCCTGTGCTGATGATTTGCTTTCCAGTTATTAATCCCTTGATTAAATCAACATAGGTTTTGTAGCCGATGATGATATCACTTTCTTGGATGGCTTCTTTTGCCCGACCGGTAATATGTTTTTCATCACCAGGGCCAAAACCAATCACCAATAATTTTCCTTTCACACTATTACGCCACCTTCCAAAATTTCAAACTAGAATCCAGCTACTATCCGCTGTTACATCTTTTCTTTAACCGCTTTTTGTACTCCTTGGATGCATTCCGAGCCATCTGGCTGTATGAATCCTGCTTCGGAATATTGATAGATCGCATGCTCCTGAAGGCAATGACCTTCCGCCAGATGACGCTTTACAATTGTAGTTCCCACTTCTGGGGTTACGTTTTTATACCAAGTCCCGGATGGATAGACGATGGCAACGGGAGCGTCCTTACATCTCCCATTGCATCTCGTTCTAGTTGTATGTATGAGTGAATCTAAGTTTAAATTGGTGATTTCATTCCGAATCGCTTGTGTCGCTTCCTCCCCACCCTTTCTCATACAGCTGCTGCCGTTGCATATGAGGACATGGTGTTTCGTCCCTTGTAAATTCCATGTAGTCATGTCACACTCTCCTTTTTGTTTTTTACGTAAAAAAAGCACCCCTATGGACATAGGGGTGCAGAATATATCACACAAAAAATAGCGATGTATGTTCAGCACTTCTACCTATGTTCCCGTAGGTTGATTGAAGCTTTTTAGGTATAGGCAGGTCTCCTGACTTAGGTTCATCATACCATTGCGTCTTCCCGAATTCCTTCAGTGACATTTGCAATGAACTCCCCATACAGTGGCGGGTACCGTGACGGATTTAAACCGTACTTCCCTAATTAAGCACATATTTTTAATGCGCACCTATTCCTAATCTATTCAATTGTTAAAAAGGCTTGTTTCTTCTAAAGCTAAACTATGAGAATTAAAAATGATTTAGAATCATCCAAACGAAAAAATCCGTTCAACGTTAGTTGAACGGATAAAACGTCAGCACAAAAAGAAAGTTAATCAATAATCCTTTTTGTCCTAACGTTCCATCTTCTCAACCCCCGAAGAAATCGAAACTATAAAAGCTAAGACAGGTCTCCTGACTTGTGTATCTTCCTACTTTAGACCCTTCCCGTATCGTCCATAAATACGTCTCAGTGGTTTGTCTATTTCGTCCACACTCACAGTTGCGGGGACAGTTCTGGTATTGCACCAGATTCCCTATTAAGCCCTAAGGCATCTTAACTAATTGTTAACAAATTCGTATGTAATTTTTAAGAGATAATAATTATACTAGTCTAACAAATAGAATATATCAAGTGCTTTTTTAATTCCCTTAATTTATATTCCATTTTGGTCAACTCCGAGGATCGATCTTGTCTGGCTTTTTTTAATAAGAATATTATCATACTTATTAAAAATGATGACACAATTTAAAGGTTCTAAAAATGCTAGGAAGACCAAGCCTTTTTGGTATGATTCAACAAAATGAACCAAATAATAAATGAAAGCAAATCAAGAAATTATTAATTTGAGGTGATATAATGCCAATCCTCGAAGTTGAGGAGAGTACCCTTTACTACACTGTTAAAGGTAACGGGATTCCAATCATATTTATTCATCCACCCGTTCTAACTTCAATAAATTTCATATACCAGTTAGAAGGACTTTCTCGTTATTTTCAGGTTATCACCTTTGATATACGAGGACATGGAAGGAGTCCTTTTTCAAGAAATCCTATTACCTATCCACTAATCGTTGAGGATATAAAAAAACTAATGGACCATTTGGCTATTAAGCAAGCCATTTTATGTGGGTATTCAGCAGGGGCATCCATCCTATTGGAATTTTTATTATCAACATCAAAAGGGCGTGCTTTAGGTGGAATCATTATTAGTGGAATGTCTGAGGTAAGTGACTGGCGTCTAAAAAACAGAATTCGCCTTGCTAAAAACCTTGCAAAGATTGGGGCATTGCCTGTTTTAGCCCGGTCAATATCCAATAGTAATTCAAATACAAAAGAGTTGTTCCACAAGATGTTTCTAGAAGCTAAAAAAGGTGATGTTAGAAACATCTTGCAATACTATGATTACTGTTTGAACTATAACATTTCCGATCAACTAGAGAACATTACTATGCCAATTTCCCTTATTTATGGTGGAAAAGATAAAACATTTTATCATTATGCACAACAACTACATACGAAACTACCTCAAAATGAAATAACCTTTGTTGAAGGCATTAAACATCAGGTCCCAACAAAAGCAGCAAGTAAATTAAATGATGTTATTTATCACTTTATCCAAAACCTTCCAGGAAAACAGAGGTGAGTAAGCTTGGATGTTAAACTATTTCATTTAATAAATTCGCTTTCCGGACGTCATTTATTAATAGATAAATTAATGATACTTATTTCCAAAAAGATGAAATTTGTTTTCTTTATTATTTTAGTGATTTTGCTTTTTAAAAAAAGAAATGTAACTATTGAAGCAGTAGTGTCTATCATGATTTCGTTATTCTTGCATTTTATAATTAAGTTATTTTATTTTAAGCCCCGCCCATTTATTGAAGGGAGAGTAGGGATACTTACCCCTTCTAAATTCGATTCGTCCTTTCCAAGTAAACATACTCTAATAGCTTTCGCCGTATCAACAATAGTCCTGTTTAAACAACGCATCCTTGGATCTATTATGTTGGGGTTTTCTTTTATAACGGGATTGTCACGAATTTGGCTAGGACATCATTATCCTTCTGACATTGCAGGAAGTGCTGTATTAGGCTCTTTTACAAGTGCGATTATTCATAAATTATTACATAGGAAATAGCAATGAAAACTCTTAAGAAAATTGCAGCGCCTATGAGGTATTATGATTTTTCATTAGAAAATGTTGACAAAAAATCTGCTGGTTTAGTTTAATAAGAAAAGGTGATTGCCTTTTGTATTAGTAATCACCTCCTGTCTTTTCTAATCAATAAAGTCTATTTTATTTTGCCGACACCACTCAATCGCAATTTGTTTAAAAAACTCGTTTCGGTATGAATACCATTAGTCTTCCATTCCACAATCTATAATTTTGTCCTTAAATCTTCTAAAAGCACCCTTTCCCTTAATTGCCCTAGATAAGGTTTCCTCCTTTCGATGATCTCATACAGTTAGGCAAAAGTTTCCCATTATCTGATATTCATTTACATCCTATTTAGTAGGTAATTCTATATAATTTTCAAAGTTTTCAACTACATCGATGCCACCCTAGCTAATTTTGGATTAACAATTATTCCATTAGGCCTCTTAGGTTACGTAAATAAATTTTGGTTCATTTCTTTTATTAAAAGGTCCCATTGTTACATCTCCCCACCAAAGGTGGCCACCGTCTGTCTGTCAAGACCAAACTCATGACCATTCCATTTCAATACAGTTTGTACATATCCCAGGCTGTCCGCATTATACCTGCCAGCTATCCTTTGATATACTTCGAGTTCATAGATATCGTCCCTGTTAAAATCAATCGGGTATAAACCAGACAAAGGATTCACCCACCCCTTAATAGGAGCCTTTAAAATTCCTTGGGGGTTATAGATTTCCGATAAATATTCTTTCCCCTTATAAGTAAGGTCAAGAATATACTTTTCTCTGAGATGAAAACTGATTACCTTTGCTTTGTATTGATTTTCATATGTCACATCGTACTTATAGGAATCATTGAATGCATCTGAATCAAAAATCTGCTTTATTTGACCGTTCATATTAGAAAAGATATACGCATAAATTGTGCCGGCACTTCCTCCGGTATCGATGACCACTAAAATATCATCGCCTTTTTTGCCTGTAAAATTCCCCAGAAACAGGGCTGGATTGTATCCAGAGTTATTTTTAAAATGGATGTATTCATAATGATGTGTTCTCCCATTTTGGATTACCAAAGTGATATCTTTCCAAAATGGACTATCAGGGGTTTTATTGGCAGTAAGAAAGACATTATCTTTTATCCCATCTCCGTCAATATCACCCCTTTTTACTGTTACGATGGATGGACTATTAGTATTTATCTGTCTTGAATCAGCAGATTGCAGTCCCGCCCGTATTTCAAAAAGTTTATGCTTTGAAGGATAAGGATTGGGAAAAGACAAAGCCAGATCAATTGTTTGCAGTGCTTCATTTGTTAATCCAGCTCTTGCTTGCGTTTTAGCCAAACAGTACCAATAATAGGGATTATTCGTCTCACGTATTTTTGTGTAATAATGATGGAGCTCTTTATTAAAATCATTGGTGTCCACCTGCAACCCACCTGTCATATTATTCTCCATAAAGGCTTATGTACGAATCCACAGGAGCATTCCAAGGTCTGTTTTCCATGAGTTAAAGTCTCGTAGGTTCCATCTTTTTTTCCATAAAAAAAGCAGGTACCTGAGCTATTGCCAGCCATTACCTGCTTTTTTTCATGAAGTCTCTCTAGATATCCTTGGTGCTAACGGTACCGTTCTTCTTTAAATGGATTGGCTGTCATCGAATAGCCAAACTCTTCCCAAAAACCTGCCTCATCTTCCTTCATAAACTCAATCCCTGACACCCATTTGGAGCCTTTCCAAAGATAAAATGTTTCTGGTGGAATAAACCTTAGTGGATAACCATGTTTGGGATCGATATCCTGCCAATCATGATGTTGATCCTTCCAACGGTAGACAAACAAAGAATCGTCCCCTAGTAAAGGCTCGAGCGGCAAGTTGGCAGAATAACCAAATCTATCCCCATTATAGTAACCGTAAATTTTAATGTATTTAACCTCTTCATCGATTTCTACAAATTTTAATAACTCTCTAAGGGCAATGCCTTCAAAAGTGGTATCAAACTTAGACCAGGTTGTAACACAATGCATGTTAACGGTTGAGATGGTCTTTGGAAGCCCCATGATTTCTTTATATGATAAGACCTTTTCTTCTTTTACCTCACCAAAAAGTCTGAAATTCCAATAGGTCTTATTAAACACGGGGATATCCCCTTTGTGCAGTATGGGCCATTTTTCTGTTTCAAATTGGCCGGGTGGAAGCTGCTTTTCCATCATACACCATCCTTTTTTCCTCATTAAATCACAGTGTTTCGTATAGTATACTACAAAATAAATCAAGAAAACCAAGTTAGTGTCCTGCCTAGATCAAATGAAAAAGGGTTCCGTCTCCACTTGAAGACAGTACCCTTTTCACTTTCAATCCTTAAAATTCTCTGTTGTTGCCTAAGTTCGTAGTTGATTCAAAGAAGTGACCGGAGTATTGTATGGAACATTTGATCTTACGGTTCCGTCTGTATCGTTTTGGTTTACACTGGTATCAACTCGTTGTCCTTCTCCTAGACGGTTTTGTCGGCGTTCCGCCACAACAAGGAATTTACCCTCTTTTACATAACCTTGGTAACGGTCAGCCTCTTCTTCAGGAATTCCTAATCCATATCGTCCTCTTTATAATTTCCTCTAACTATCAAAACTATCTGTCTAATGTGATTGATAAATTGCAACGCTAATTTATTTTGCTTCGTTATAGGTAATTTCTTAAACGGTTCAAGTGTGGCAAAAGGAATGATTTCTATCCGTTTACAAATAATAACAGAATCGAATTCATTAAAAACTGAAAGAGGAAACTAAATGCGCAGTTTATTTCAATCATTAAAGAAAATCATTCCTCAAAGTCTATCCTCTAAACCCAATAAACAGGTTGTTACTACTGACGAATATATTGATAAACACTTGGCAGAAAACCTTTCTTTATTAAAAAATATTTTTAGAAAAACGGATGATATCCTATATAGAGAGTTTGAGTTTTTGAACCAAAAGACGTATAAGGTTTTCATTTGTTATTTAGATGGATTAGTGAATGATGATTATATAAATTTACATATTTTAAAGCCGTTAATGGAACCCAATTTTTCAACTCAACACTATGATCAAAGCAGTTTACTTACCATTACAAGAAATAGGATTCTTCACACGGCAGATATCCAAGAGCTAAAAAAGATAGATCAAGTTATTGACAGTGTTTTAACCGGAAAAACCGTTCTTTTTATAGATGGATTTGATTCGGCACTCGCCATGAGTACACAAGGTTTTGAAACAAGGAATGTAACCGAGCCAGATACTGAATCAAGTGTACGAGGATCTCGCGAAGGTTTTAATGAAGTGTTAAAGGTCAATACTGCGTTAATTCGCAGAAAAATTAACAACCCCCGATTAAAGTTTGAAAATATAAAGCTTGGCAAACAAACCAAAACGAATATTCGTATGGGCTACATCGAAGGGATTGCCAATGAAAAGGTTGTGGAAGAGGTACGTACTCGGCTGCAGCATATCAATGTGGATTCCATATTGGAATCAGGATATGTGGAACAATTTATCGAAGACAGCCCTTTTTCGCTATTTCCAACTGTTGGAAATAGCGAAAAACCTGATAAAGTTGCTTCAAAATTGCTGGAAGGAAGAGTGGCAATACTCTGTGATGGTACACCATTTGTCTTGACCGTTCCCTTTCTATTTGTAGAGGGATTACAAGTCGGAGAGGATTACTACTCCCGGCCTTATTTATCCTCCTTAATTCGATTACTAAGATTATTAGCTCTATTCATTGCTGTTGCGGCCACGCCCTTTTATATCGCCCTTACCACCTATCATCAAGAGATGGTTCCGTCACTCTTGCTGGCAACAATGGCTGCTGGGGAAGAACGTGTCCCCTTCCCTATCTTTATTGAAACATTGTTAATGGAAATCGTCTTTCAACTTCTGAGAGAGGCAGGAGTAAGGATGCCCAGGCCTGTAGGTTCTGCGATCAGCATTGTTGGTGCCTTAGTCATTGGAGAAGGAGCCGTTCAAGCAGGTTTGGTCAGCTCGGCCATGGTGATCGGTATTGCCATTACAGGGATTGCCGGGTTTGTGGTATCTGCATTTAATGATGCGATTATTTTATCTAGAATTCTTTTGCTGATATTAGCGGGTGCATTGGGTTTATATGGAATATTAATGGGTTTTATGATGATCCTGGGCCATTTATGTTCTCTCAGGTCTTTTGGAACCCCCTATTTAACACCACAAGCGCCTATTATTTGGAGTGAATGGAAGGATTCGATTATCCGCCTGCCCATTTGGCTTTTTAATTCTCGGCCGCAATCCATCACTCAGGAAAATTCTAAAAGGTCAGGATTTGGCAACAAACCTAGTATTCCCAATAAGGATGAAAGAGAGGGTCAGACGTGAAAAAGGTGGTTATCTGTTGTACTTGCTTATTGCTATTGACAGGTTGCTGGGACCGGACTGAATTAAAGCAGCTGGGAATCGTAATGGGTATTGCCGTTGATAAAGATCCGGATTCCGGGGAATTTATTGTTTCCACTCAAATGTTAAGACCGGAGGCACTAAGTACACAATCGCCCAGTACCGAAAAGCCCGTTGAAAAAGTAGTTACTACGGGAAAGACCATCTTCGAAGCCATAAGGAAATCCAATTTAGAATTCGACCGTAAAGGATTTTATGCTCACAATAAAGTCATTGTAATCGGTGAAGACTTGGCAAAAGAAGGTCTGTTGCCAGTTCTTGACTTTTTTCAGCGCGGGAAAGAAATCCGGGGTTATGTGTTCGTATGTATAGCAAAGAATGCACAAGCAAGAGAAATTCTGGAATCAGATACAGGGGGAATCGAACCCATCCCTGCTTTAAGATTAAGAGATATGATTGAAGATACGAAATTTCAGTTAAAAGCAACTAAAATCAATCTGCTTAATTTTTATAAAGAGTCGATCGGAAGCGGAATTGAACCCGTAGTTGGGGTGTTAGAATTTGAAAAAGACAAATTTTCAAAAAAACATGTAAAATTGTCCGGCGGAGCTGTTTTTAATAAGGATAAATTAATTGGCTATTTAAATGAACGTCAAACAATCGGCTATCGATGGTGTAAAAGTGAAATAGAATCGGGAGCGGTATCCATCCCCTCACCTGTAAATGAAGATCGATATGAATCGGTTGAAGTGAAAAAATCCGATACAACCATAAAACCAACCGTAAAAGGAAATGACATCTCTTTTACCATTAACGTTGAAGGTGAAGGGATTATCACCGAACAGGAAGTTATGACATCACTTGAAGACAATACAAGAAAACTTGAACATATGAAGAAGACAGAAGAAAAAATGAACAAGCAAATTGAAAAATATATCAAATTAGCTATAGAAAAAGCGCAAAAAGAATTCCATTCTGATATTTTTGGTTTTGGAAGAGCTTTAAACAAAGAAGAACCAAAGGTATGGAATCAAGTAAAAAATGATTGGAATGAACGTTTTGCTGAAGTCCCTTATACAGTAAATGTTCATTTTAAAATCAATTCTACCGGGTTAATGCGGGGACCATTCCAAGCCAAAAATTAACGCCTGAACATTAACGTAAACAGATGGAAAGCAATCAACAGGAGAAAGGTCAAAATAAACATGAAACTTCCGATTAATATGAAGTTACTTATTAAATCAGCTTTCCTGATTAATTCTAGGATTACCATCTCTATCTCCTCTTTTTTGAGCTCATCACTTTTTTCTTAAGAAAAATAACAATTAATAATAATATGCTCATAAGGTTGATCATGGCCATCGCATACGTGTGAACCTCAAAACCAAGCCACCGGTGATAGGCCATATTTTCAAATCGCATATTATTGTAAATCGGGAAGATTAGTCCTAAAGCAAGAATCACCCATCTTATATTTTGGATTTTAAATATCCAGATAATTGCAAGGACACCGGCGTAAAAATGCAAACTCATTTTGTAAAAGCCGCCAATAAACATGATTAAAACGGCTAGTAAGTCTAAATTCGTGATGAAGTCAGCGATGTTAATAGATAGAATCGTTTGCAATAATGGAACCTCAGTATTCGCTGTGAGATCTGGCCCCAAAATAGCAAGCATGATAATTAGTGAAAAGATGATTAAGAATGTTGAAAACGCCACAGCCAAAAAGGTAATTTTCCGTATGCCTTCCTGCTTATTAACAAAATGCCAAAACATAATAAAAACGACAAGCTCACCAAAAGGGAATACCACAACGTCGAGTAAGGTTTTCCCTAAAAGCGGTTTAATTCCATTTCCTAAAATAGGAAGTAATCCATTTATATCAAATTGACCCGAAAACATGGTGAAAATATAGATAGTAATCAGAAAAATAATAAAGACTGGCAATAAAATTTCACCGGTTCTTGCTAATACTTCAAAGCCTAACGATAGGATGTAGATCGATACCAGCATAAAAAAATAAAGGATAACGAGAAGAGGTGTCATCGGCAGCGCCGTCATTTTAATCAGTGCTCCAAATTCATAAAAATTGTAACTGGCACTGTCTAAAAAATAGGCTGCGTAAATAATCAACAAAGGAATGGCTAATTTTCTTCCTACTGCCGTATTTAGAATTTCGGAAAAATTTTGATCAGGACAAATTCTTGGGATTTGTGTAAATACCCATATCAAACCTGTTCCGATAAAGAAAGCTAGTAAAACAACCAGCCAAGCATCCTGTTTAGCAGCGATTCCAAGCGCAAAAAGGGTTGTGCTTCCCACTTCAAATAACATAATGAGCATAAATAATTGAATTTTGGTGATTTGAATCATTCTTTTATTGCCACCTCGAGTTTTGATAAGAAATGATTCTAAGAAGGAAATATAATGGAACATTCAATAAACTATTTTAGACAAAGAGTTTTTTGATTAAACATAACTTGCGGACCGTTCCCTTAAATATTTGGGTTGGCATGTAAAAAAATAAAAGCCCCATGGAAAGGGGCTTGGAATGAATAAGAATAAGCGGATATCGTTTATGTACTGCGTGGCTTCCCAGTTAGAACACTGTTTTTTAATTGCACTGTATGTTTGATGAAAAGAAACGAATAACTAACTAAATAAAGACATGGAATAAAAATGGGTTTACCAATTAACTTGATATCATTACACCTCTTTCAAATGCTCAACCAGCCGGCTAAGTAAATCGCTTAAAACTACTATTTCTTGATCAGTATAAATATGATAAGTCTCGACATTAAAATCATTTCGTAAAGATTTCAATTGCTCATAAACACGGATTCCTTCCTCTGTTATCTTCACCCGAGTTCTTCTTTTATCTTCAGGGTCTTGAAATAGAGTAACTAAATTGGATTGCTGCAGGCGATTGATCATCCCGGTCATATTTTGTTTCGTTACAAGCATTTCTTCTTTAAGTTCACCAATTGAAATTTCTCCGCTATTAATGATGGTTCTAAGAATCACCCATTGCTGTATGCTATTGAGTCCAACATCTGCAACCATCTTTGCTCCGTATCTGCTTAAGAGATTGGAGAGCCTAAAGATATCTAACGTAATGTTTGTTTTAACTTCTTCCATATAAACCTCCGCGTCCATAGATTATTGATTATCTTAATGGGATTGAAAAATTTAGTCAAGTTGTTGACTAAATTACGAAGATAACTTAAACTAATTTAGTCAATACCTTGACAATTAGATTTTGCCATATTTTTATTTTACTATTTTTTAAATGAAGGAGACAAAACATGCCAACAACAACAACAAATCGTAAAATGGTCACCGTTGCGATGCTGGTTGCTATTCTATTAGTCGCCAATGATGTTACGGTCGTCAGTACCGCCATGCCGCGGATTGTCAGTGACCTCAGCGGGTTAAAGTTAATCAGCTGGGTATTTGCGATCTATACGCTTACCACTTCTGTTACGACGCCCATTTACGGTAAATTAGCTGATTTATTTGGGCGAAAAAAAATTTTTATAACTGGCGTTATTTTATTTGTGGCAGGCTCGATGTTATCAGGTGCTGCTTATACGATGACTCAATTAATTAGGTTCCGAGCCTTTCAAGGAATTGGGGCTGGTCGGTCATGCCGTTAACCTTTACGATTATTGGTGACCTCTACCCTGGAGAACAGCGAGCTAAAATGCAGGGAGTGTTTAGTTCGGTCTGGGGATGGGTTACGCGACAACTCCAACAACCGTTCTTGTTCAATCAGCGGTTGGCTGGCAAATGCGTGGAGCGGCAACCGCATCAAATACCTTTACTAGGTCCATTGGCCAAACGGTTGGGGTTGCTGTCTTTGGAACGATTTTTAACAACTCACTGATTACTTTTGGAAGAGAACATGCAGCCGGAGGATGGAGCGGTGGAGGCAATATTAGTGATGTTTTAAGTTCAGAAACCATTAATAAGCTGCCTGCAAGTGTTCTTACGATGATCCATGAGGGGCTCGCCCATGGGATGCACCTTGTGTTTATTCTTGTGTTTTTTATCGGGGTGGCTAACCTCATCGCTACTTTCTTCCTTCCATCACACAAGAAGGTAATGGAGCATCAAAAGCAAGTCCAGCATTAATCGTTAAGCCGCCCTAGGGCGGCTTTCTTCATACTTTTACTAAGATGTGTAAAGCTTCCAATCACCTGATTCGATATGATTTTTCAACAGTGATTCCTGATGTCCGGCAATAAAATATAGATAGGCTTCTATTTTATCAGTATCATAAAAAACAACTTGCTTCTTGCGGTTGTATAAGTTATTTCTATCATTTGGACGGTAATCTTCCAATTCATCTAGCCTATACAGCTGTTCTTCGGATACAAGATATATTTCACCATAGACTCTATCGTTCATTGATTCCTTCAATGCTGGGTAACCGAGGCCTGTATCAAAAAGACGTCCACTCGTCCACGCCTTCCGGGCGATTAATGTAGCCTCCTTCAGTAAATAGTGATTACTTTCATTTTTTCTTAATGTTCCATACACAAAGACATAAATGTTGTTCATCCAACTTTCCTCCTATTGTTCAATTCCAGCATTTTTATTTGACGTAAAATTCTTTGCAGGTTTCAATGGTCGCCGAAAGACCTCGCTTATGACAAAATATCGGGTAGATGGTGCTTGTACATTTCTAATGCATTTATATTACTTTGTAAAGTAGTGATTGTTTTAGGATTTGGTGTAGAAAAAATAGTCGGATAATCTATTTCATCGAACTTTTCTTGAATTGGAAATGCTAAAATTTCTTCATCTATAGAAAATTCTGCTTGGACTCCAGGTTCATTTCCACGGGCATCTAAGCGAATCCATCGGTTAAGTGAACTAAGGTAAACTCCATTTAGCGTATGTAGTGAATAACCTTTATCTGGTGTATCGAATATCATAAGTCGTTGATAACAAAAACCCGTCGGTATTCCCTCCGACCTTAATAAAGCAGCCAATAAATTTGATTTTGCGTAACATATACCCTCTTTGTATTTAAGTACCTCTGAAGCTTTACAAGTAACTATTGTACTTTGAATGTCCCATGTATGAGATATTGTATCTCTTACAAATTCGAAGGCAGTCCTCACTTTTTCAATTTCTGTCTGTCCATCATGAAACATTTCAGCAACCGCTTCTTTAATTAAAGGATGCGAAAAATCGACTTCATCTAATTCTTTTAAATAATCTTTTAAGTCTGCTGATTCCACAATCAGTTCCAATTAACACCACTCCATATTTTTTTACATAATTAAACATTCGTTTATATTAATATACAACGTTGGTATGCAACCATTCTTTAACTAAACTTACTAATATAATAATAGACAACATAATTTCTTTAAAGAGTGATTCAATTGGCTCCTAAATTTTTATCTAATAATGAAGTTACCGGTTACTTGAGGAAAACCTATTTTATCTATGCCGTGGCTGTTATTTTTTTAGGGCTTGCTTCTCGAAAATACAGTACATATTTGCCTTTATATATCATTAAGTTCTCCAAATAAGTTCAAAAAACAGAAAGTAAATACAAAACTGACTCAAAAGAGTCGTCATTTATCGACCCTTTTGAATCAGCCTCATCAATTCATCTTAAAAATTCATTTTCGACTGTCCGCCATCCACATTAATACTCGCACCTACAATCCATGATGCTTTTACGGAGGCTAGAAACAGCGCCACATTGGCGATTTCCTCCGGTGTGCCGAATCGGCCAGCTGGAATTTCCTTTTTCACAAATTCTTTAATGCCTTCCGGATCTGCTTCGATGCGTTTTTGCCAGTTGGCCGTTTCATGCAAGATGCTTCCGGGCGCGATACTGTTTACCCTAATTCCATATGGGATTACCTCATCTGCCAACGACTTCGTAAAACTGATTAGTGCGGATTTGGCATTATTATAAGTAACTTTCCCTCCGCTTTCCCTTCCATAAATAGACGTAATATTGATAATTGAACCCGATCGCTGCTTTTTCATATGCTCCACAGCCAACTTGCTTAAATGGACTGCTGAAAAATAATTCAGCTCCATTGCCTGATAAAACATATCCATTTCCGTTTCAGTTGCTTTCCCGCCATTGCTCCCGCCAGCATTATTAATTAGGATGTCAATCGTTCCGTATTGTTCTATAACCGATTGAAACATTTTTCCACGTTCGTCCGCATTGGTGATATCTGCTTGGAAAATAGAAACGCTGCCCCCAAGCTCTTGTTTTGCGATTTCTAAAGCTTCCAGCTTTCGGGCCGTTATTGAGACATTCGCTCCCTCCGCCACAAACGCGTTGACGATGGCTTTGCCAATTCCCTTTGAGCCACCAGTTATGAGTACATTTTTTCCATTCAATTGCAAGTCCATTTTAAAATCTCCTTTTCATGTAAACTATTATCCATTTTAGCGTCATTATCGAAAAAAATAAAAGACGAAAAAGGGTACCGTCTCCACTTGAAGACAGTACCCTTTTCACTTCTAATCATTAAAATTTTCTGTTGTGTCTCAGCTCGTAATTTGATTCAAAGAAGTGACCGGAGTATTGTGTGGACCATTCGATCGAATGGTACCGTCTGGATCGTGTTGGTTTACAGGGGTATCCACTCGTTGCCCTTCTCCTAGACGGTTTTGTCGGCGTTCCACCACAACAAGGAATTTACCTTCTTTTACATAGCCTTCGTAACGGTCAGCCTCTTCTTCAGGAATTCCTAATCCAATTAAAACTCCTGCCAAACCACCTACTCCTGCTCCAGCAACCGCCCCAGTCAGGGTAGCAGCAATTGGTCCGGCCGCTACAATAGGTCCGACACCTGGTATAGCGAGGGCTCCTACGCCAGCAAGGAGTCCTAATATCCCACCAAGTGCACCGCCTGTTGCAGCTCCAGTAAGAGCGCTTTTTTCAGTTGTCGTACCAATCGTATCATTAATGTCTTTTACAGCGTCTTTGTTTTTCCCGATAACTGAAATATCTTCGGAAGCATAACCCTGTCGTTTTAAATCTTCAACCGCCTGGATTACCTCTTGTTCAGTATCGTAAACTCCCACCAAATGTTTTTCATGTTCATACATTGAAATTCCTCCTTTGATTGGTAGTTCTTATTATAGCTACCCGCCCTAGGGAGGAATGAAACATTTATTCTTTAAGTATAAACATTCTGATCACGAAATTGGTTTATTTTGTATTTTCACTCAAATGTTCCTAATGGGGTGGCTCTAACCTTAAGACAGAAAATAAGTGATGATATTCAAAATGTGAAAAGGGAAGAGCAAAATAAACCCGATGAACAATACAGGAAATATAATAAGTAACATCTATGGGTGGTTTTTGGTGTCAGGCACCAGTTAATTTTTCGACCGTAACTCTGCCTGAAAAAAAAGTGGCACCCCCGCCCATGTCTGCGATACGGTCTGGAGTAAGAGTGTTGACCAGTTGTTTTGTTCCTTTATCTGCTCCCCAAAGGCCTTGGGTCACTGCTACACCTGGAAGGACGCTGTTACCAACACTCGCTTTAAGGATACATTCTCCTTGTTCGTTCCAAACTCGGACCTTCTCTCCATGTGTTACTCCCAATTTTTCAGCATCGTAACGATTTAAAACCACTTGAGGCTCTTTTTCGAGCCTAACATGCGTTGACTGGTTCGCAAATGTTGAATTTAAAAAGCTATGGTTCGGCCCCGCTATAAAGTGAAAAGGGTGATCAGAGTCATTTTTTAAAGGTTCATAGGTTGGTAATGGAGTATATCCGTCCTGTTTCATCTTTTCGGAAAATAGCTCAATCTTTCCGCTCGCCGTTGGGAGCCTGTCAGGAAATTTCACTTTTGCCTTAAGATAATGATGTTCCCTTAAGGATTCGTAAGTTATTTCTTTCATATAAGAATTCATGGGATTCGCTAGTGATTGCCCAATCAATTCTGCTTCTGTCTCATCAAAAGCCGATTCAGTAAAACCCATTCCTTTAGCTAGCAGTCGGAACACCTCCAGGTTTGACTTTGCGTCCTCGAATGGTTCGATTACAGGCTGTTGAAGCTGAATATAATGATGCCAATACGATGTATAAAAATCGATGTTTTCAAAAGAAGATGTGGCTGGTAGAACAATGTCTGCGTAGTTTGCCGTTTCTGTTAAAAATAAATCATGGACAACAGTAAATAAGTCTTCACGTTTCAATCCTCTTCGAACCTTATTGCCAGCTGGCGCAACAACGGCTGGATTACTCCCATATACATAGAGCGATTTTAATGGAGGATCTAACGTGAGCAGGGCTTCTCCCAGCAAGTTCATATTAATGACCCGCGTTTTTTTATTTTTCAACAAATCTGGCCGCTGTAAATTAACAGTATGGTGGGCCAGGTAAGCGGAATTTCCTTTGATAGCCCCTCCTCCTTTTACTAACCACTGTCCTGTTAGAGCAGGGAGGCAGGAAATCGTTCTTACAAACATACCGCCATTGTCGTGGTGCTGCGGGCCATTTCCAATTCGAATAAAGGCCGGGGAAGTTTTCCCGTACATCCTTGCCAGTTGAACAATATCCTCTGCCGGTATGCCGGTAATACTTGATACAGCAGCAGGGTCATACTGCATAACATGTTCACGCAGTTGCTCATGACCGACTGTATATTGCTTCAGAAATGCAGAATCCACCATGTTCTCGGAGAATAAAATATGCATCAATCCTAAAGCCAGAGCGGTATCAGTCCCAGGTAAAATAGGAATAAACCAGTCTGCTAATCTAGCAGTTTGATTTTTATGGACATCAATAACAATGATTTTAGCGCCATTTTGTTTCCGGGCTTGTTGGGCAAGAGCAACTTGGTGCATGTTGGTACTTACAGCATTAATCCCCCAAAAAATAAACAGCTTGGTGTGGATTGTATCCTCAGGATCTGTTCCGAGACTTGCGCCCATTGTATATTTATAACCAACTGCACCTGCAGAGTTACAGATGCTCCTGTCGAGTTGAGAGGATCCCAAACGATTGAAGAAGCGGCGGTCCATCCCTTCAGCACTAAGGTTTCCCATATTTCCATAAAAGCTGTAGGGCAGAATACTTTCGGCACCCTCGTTTTGCAGCAGTTCCTTCCAGCGGGTGGTAATCGTTTCAATGGCTTCCTCCCAGCTTATTCGGACAAATTTCCCTTCACCTTTCGCACCGTTGCGTTTCATTGGATATTTTAGCCGTTTTTCATCATAGATTCGTTCCGCCATATTACGAACCTTGTTGCAAATAAACCCCTTTGTGACTGGATGATTAGGGTCACCCTCTACCTTGATAATTTTTCCGTTCTTTTTATGAAGGAGCAACCCGCATTGATCCGGGCAATCTAGCGAACAAACCGAAGGGAAAATACCATTTGGGCGATCAACAAAAGCGGTCATAAATGGTCTCCTTTCCATTGGTGTCAGGCACCATTTGTTATGTATAATGAATGTTTTCTATTCTGATTAATTCGACATAAACTCGCCAAGACCTGTACAATTCAGGACCGTATAACTAAATAAAGGAAATGATTAAAGAACTCGGTTTACCTATTAACTGGATATCCATTACTCCTCTTTCAAATGCTCAACGAGACGGCTAAGTAAATCGCTTAAGACCACTATTTCTTGATCACTATAAATATGATAGGTCTGGGCATTAAAATCATTTCGTAACGATTTCAATTGCTCATAAACACGGATTCCTTCCTCTGTTATCTTCACTCGAGTTCGTCTTTTATCCTCAGGGTCTTGAAATAGAGTAACTAAATTGGAGTGCTGCAGGCGATTAATCATCCCGGTCATATTTTGTTTCGTTACAAGCATTTCTTCTTTTAGTTCACCAATGAAAATTTCTCCTCTACTAATGATGGTTCTAAGAATCACCCATTGCTGTATGCTATTCAGGCCTACCTCCGAAACCATTTTTGCTCCATATCTGCTTAAGAGATTGGAGCTCCTAAAGATATCTAATGTAATGTTTGTTTTAACTTCTTCCATACAAACCTCCGAGTCCATAGATTATTCAGTCGCCATTGATGTCACAGTTGTCAGTACCGCCATGCCGCGGATTGTCAGTGACCTCAGCGGGTTAAAATTAATCAGTTGGGTCTTTGCTATTTATACGCTTACCACTTCTGTAACAACGCCCATTTACGGGAAATTAGCTGATTTATTCGGCAGGAAAAAAATTTTTATCACTGGGGTTATTTTGTTTGTGGCCGGCTCGATGCTATCAGGTGCTGCCCATACAATGACTCAATTAATTTGGTTCCGTGCTTTTCAAGGAATTGGTGCCGGTGCGGTCATGCCGTTAACCTTTACGATTATTGGTGACCTCTACCCTGGAGAACAGCGTGCCAAAATGCAGGGAGTATTTAGTGCGGTCTGGGGAATTGCCGGTCTTCTTGGCCCATTGGTGGGCGGATTTTTTGTGGACCAAATCAGCTGGCGGTGGATTTTCTATATCAATTTGCCGGTCGGTTTAGTATCGCTTGTGTTAATCACTGTCTTCTTCCATGAAACAGTAGAATTGAAGAAGGACCGTAAAATTGATTATCTTGGAGCAATTACTTTTACCATTGGAATTTCTACTCTATTATACGCACTTCTAAATGCTGGTCCGGGACAGAAATATGCATGGAATTCAACAGCGATTTATACACTGTTTGCTGTTTCGGTGCTCTTTATTGTACTCTTTGGCTATATTGAAACCAAGGTGAAGGAACCGATGCTTCCTCCATCATTATTTAAGATTCCAGTGATCCTCGTTTCCAATCTGATCGGCTTCCTAGCAAGTTCTGTCCTCATTGGGGTGAATGTTTATTTGCCAATGTGGATTCAAACGATTCTTGGACACAGTGCGACGAGCTCAGGACTAACGCTCATGCCAATGTCGATTGCCTGGCCTTTAGGTGCCACTTTTGCCGGGCGTTATATGTATAAAATTGGTTCTAAATTAACGGCGATTCTTGGTGCAGTGTTGATTGCCCTCGGTGGAACATGGCTGCTGGCTGTGGAACTTGATTCACCGTATTGGTATTTTGTAGGGATTATGATTGTCATTGGTCTTGGGATGGGTTACGCGACAACCCCAACAACCGTTCTCGTTCAATCAGCGGTTGGCTGGCAAATGCGTGGAGCGGCAACGGCTTCCAACACCTTTACTAGGTCCATTGGCCAAACAGTTGGAGTTGCTGTCTTTGGAACGATTTTTAACAATTCGCTAATTTCTTATGGAAAAGAACACTCAGCCGGAGGATCGGGTGATGGAGGTAATATTAATATTAATATTAGTGATGTTTTAAGTTCAGGAGCCATTAATAAGCTGCCTGCAAGTGTCCTTTCGATGATCCATGAGGGGCTCGCCCATGGGATGCACCTTGTGTTTATTCTCGTATTTTTTATCGGGGTCGCAAACCTGGTCGCTACTTTCTTCCTTCCTTCACATAAGAAGGTAATGGAGCAGCAAAAGCAAGTTCAGCATTAAACGTAAAGCCTCCATAGGGCGGCTTCGTTTTTGGTTCTATAGACAAATACAGAAATGTGTCCATCAGACTTCACTCCTTTTGTAAAATAATATGAACGTTAGAATGTAACCATTCTTAAACTAAACTTTCTGATATAATAGTAAACAAAATAATTCGGCTCATTAAATATAAATGAGGTATCGGAAGTCTTTGGATACAGCCGCAGCCATTGTACGCGATTTTCACTCAAGTCTTTGGGAGTTCCCCAAGACAGTACTATACCAATTTGAAAGTTAAAAAAGCGAAAGAATTGTTGTTGTTAACGAATAAAGGGGTCGATGAAATATCCTCTGAATTAGGTTTTTCCTCTGTATTTCATTTTAGTAGACAATTTAAACGCTGGACTTTCAAATCTCCTTCTGAATATAGATTGAATCCTACCAGATAAAAAATTAGAGGCACCTTAATGTTTTCATTAAGATGCCTCGTTTAAATCATTATATTATTATGGAACTACTAAAATAACTTTCTCTCCCTAATCAATCCGCACCTAAACCTTTAATATATTCATAGCTCTGCATAACCGCTTCATCTCCAGCAATCTCCAGAGTAGTATGACCATTGAATCCACTTGCAACGAGGGTTTCAAAAACGCCTTTAATATCAATAACTCCTGTACCAAGTGCAATCGTACTCATTCCACATCCAAACTTTGTTCCTCTCACACTTTCCATATCAGCAGGGAGGTCTTTCCAATGAACATGTTTGATTTTACTAGCAAATTTTTGGGTGAAATCTACAGGGTCAGTTCCGCCTAACCAGGAGTTTTCTGTATCTAGATTAATTCCAAGGTGATCTGGGTTACCCAGTCCGTGGATCAGTTTTTCTAGACTGGGAATCGAATCCGTTAATTCTCCATGTGGTTCTAATAGGAGAGTCACGCCATAGTCCCTTGCTAATCGAAGGGGTTCATACAGCTTTTCGATAACGGTAAAAATCTTCTGGTCTTCTGTCAACTGATGGACAAACTCAGTTGAAGGCTCACCTTCCGTTGTAATGACATAATCCACACCAATTGCCGCAGCTGAACGGATGGCTTTAATAATCTGAGACGTACCATAACGCCACGGGGCAGTAGGATCAAGTAAATTGGCGTGAGCGCAAAAAGTGGTGATGGTAAGTTCTTCCTTTTCAAACATACGTTTTAAATCATATGGGTTGCCATCTAAGCTTGCTGTCGCAGCAAAACCAAACTCGACTCCAAGCTGTCCCCCATCACGATTATCTATAACATCCGCATAACGGAAACCCATTTCCCTAATACGCTTCAATTGATGCTCTAAAACAGAAAAAGGATCTACTAAAGCAAAGCAACCAACTGTTATCGCCATTTAAAAGCCCCCTTTGTCTTAACCGAATACTATTTTAAAACATCTAGGAGGTTATTAGAATGCCAAATTGGTTCATGTGTTTGACCATTTGTAGCTTAACGGCATTTTGTTTCTTTTAAATTTCGTCATTGGTTTATCTATTAATTTTCCAGAAAAATGAAAAGGCACCTATCGAAGGTACCTTTATTAGTTTTATTGATTTAGATAAGTCCAAGCGTATTGAGCGTACAGTTCAGCTCCTGTAGTTAATGCCTCTTCATCAATATTGAATCTACCATGATGGTGTGCCCATTCTGTATCTTTTTCTGGATTACCGCTTCCTACCAAAGCAAAGCTGCCAGGAACTCTTTCAAGATACTCACTGAAATCCTCACCGCCCATGGTTGGCTTTTCAAAATAGACAGCATCCTCGCCAAATGCCTCTTTTACCACGCTTTGAACCAGACTTGCACTGTATTCATCATTAATAACAGCTTGGGTTCCTCTTGTATATTCCACCTTAGCCGTCGCACCATATATTGCTGCAACGTGATCAGCATAATGCTGGATTTGCTTTTCTATATGGTCTCTTGTTTTTGGATCAAAACAGCGAACCGTTCCTTCAATGACTGCATTTTCGGCGATGACATTAAATCGAGTCCCGACCACCATTTTTCCAACTGTGACCACAGCAGGCTTTTGAGTATCAACCGTTCTGGAAACCACTGTTTGTATATTCATAACGAAGGAAGAAGCCACAATCGCTGCATCAATAGTATCATGCGGCATCGCTCCATGACCGCCTCTACCCTTGAAAGTTACTTTAAATAGGTCTGCCGATGCAAAAGAAGGGCCTGCTGGACAAGATACTTTGCCAGTTGGCATTTGTGACCAGATATGTATGCCAAAAACGTTGTCCACTCCCTCAACAGCTCCTTGCTTCACCAGTGCTTTGGCCCCTTCTGCTACTTCTTCAGCAGGCTGAAACAATAGACGGACCGTCCCAGGCAACTCCTGTTTTAGTTCCACTAATGCTTTGGTAGCGATGAGGAGCATGGCCGTATGAGCATCGTGGCCGCAAGCATGCATTTTTCCTTCTTCTTTTGAGGCATAAGGCAAATTTTTATTTAATTCTTCTACCGATAATGCATCCATGTCCCCTCTTAAAGCGACCGTTTTTCCTGGTATTCCACCTTCAATGGTAGCAATCACACCGGTCGGCACTGTTCTTCGATAAGGAATACCTAATTTCTCAAGATACCCACACACAAAAGCGGTTGTTTTTTCTTCCTCCCAGGAAAGCTCGGGCTCACTATGGAGCTTTCTGCGTAAGGCAGTCAATTCTTCACTATAGTTTTTTATCGCTTCTTTAATTTTTTCATTCATCATTGCTCTTCCGCCTCCGTTAATTTCTTGGCTGTTTCGTAGAATATTTCTACTGCTTTGGCGATATCCCGAGAGTCTGACCATTCTTCAGGGCAATGGCTTAATCCCTTTTTACTTGGAATAAATATCATGCCAACATCTGTATAATCCGAAAACACCATGGCATCGTGTCCGGCCCCACTGTTGATGGAACAGTACGGGATATGAAAACGAAGGCTTGATTGTTTCAAATGATCAATGATTTCCTGGTTCATTACCTTCGGTTTCATACATAACCGCTGCTCGGCTGAAATATGAATTCCATCTTTACTATTGGAGTCTATCAACTTATTCATTTTCCGAATGACATTTTCGATATGCTCTTCCTTGCTGGAACGTAAATCTACCGTGAAGACGACTTTATTTGGAATGACATTCGCACCGTTTGGATACACCTGTAATTGCCCCGTTGTCATCACCGTGCCCTCTCCTTCCTCAATGGCAAGGTTCGGAAATTGAGCAATCATGGTTGCTGCTGCAACTAACGCATCCGAACGGCGATTCATTGGCGTGGTCCCAGCATGCCCCGCCTGTCCCTCTACCGTTATTTCAAATTGAGTCAAGCCGACTATAGCTTCGACTACACCAATTGGAATTTTCTTTTCCTCTAGAATTGGACCCTGTTCAATATGTAGTTCCAAGAATGCTTTCATGGTCTTAGGATCTCTCTTTTTAGGAAGCGATGGATCTAAACCGATTTTTTTCATCGCTTCTTCTGTAGAGATGCCATCTTTATCTTTTAACTGTTTGAAATCTTCATCACTAAGTAAGCCGGTGATTCCCCTTGAACCCATTAATCCTCCGCCAAACCTCGCACCCTCTTCTTCAATAAGCGCAATGACTTCCAATGGGTATTTAGGTGTAAGTTTGTTTTTAGCAAAAAGACCTGCAACTTCTAATCCGGCAACTACCCCTGCAGGACCGTCATACGAACCTCCATTTGGCACGGAATCAAAATGGGAACCAAGGAGAACGCTCGGGGCCTCTTTAAGAGTCCCCTCCAGCTTGCCGAAAATGTTGCCGAAACCATCTTCACGAACCTGTAAGCCGTATTCCATCATTTTATCTTTTATATAATCCCGTGCCTGCTTGTCTTCCTTGCTATAGGTACGCCTTGTTGTCCCATTTCCGGGTGTTGCCGTAAATTTACTTAACGTTTCAATATGCTCTTCAATTCTTTTTTGAAGTTCTCCCATTCCTATCCCTCCGATTTTTTACAAGAATTTCACAAAGATACCTGCTAAAATTACCGAAACAATCGTAACGGTGATAAATCCACCAACAAGCATTGGAGGCAGCATGTGGCTTGTTAGTACTTCTCTTTCTTTTTCATCATTGGTTAATGACTTGATGACTTCATTTGTAATGATGTAGTCAGCCGGGAATCCGTATAACGCCGTTAATGACACAGCAAATGCCATTTCTTTGCTTACTTTTAAGGCTTTACCGATAACAAATGAGAAGATATACATCCCAAGCACACCAATAACAATGGTCCCAATAAGTGGATAAATAATTTCAAGCATCATGCTTGGTGTTGCTTGCTTTAAACCATCAAAGATGAAAAGCATAAGCGCCATGATGGCCAACCCGAATCCATTTGCTTTTTGTAAAACCTGCTTTTCTAAGAAACCGATACTTTTTGCGATGACCCCAAATAATAAACAAAGTACAAAAGGACTTATAGAAACAACTGGCGCTAATAGAGTTGAAACTTCATAGGCAAGAAATCCAACAAACGCTAGTCTTAAAAATTTAAAGAAATCTGTATTATACTTCTCTGGCATGTTTTTAAAAAGCTTTAATTCTACCCTTCCTGCCTCTGTGGTTGCTGCCACTTCATTTGCTGCTTTTTGTGATTGATTTATCACTAATTGACCGTTACGGTATTGGGAAAGAAGTCTTTTTCCCTCTTTTTTCAACATGATGGATGTAAGTGGATATCCTGCAAATCCTTGCATAACATAAATGACAATCGCGAAAACAGACAAGGATGCGAGGCCTGCTTCCTTTGCCCCCTCTGACATGATTAAGGCAGATACCACACCGCCAACTAAAGGAGGGATCGCGACAACGATCGTTTTAAAACCAAAAATAAAACTGCCAACTCCAAGTAAAAGGGCAATGATCCCAAGTATTCCTGATAGAGCGATGACAACGGTCTTCCATTGGTTTTTTAACTCTTGAAGCGATAACAATGTTCCCATATTGGTAATTAAAAGGTACATAAACATGGTTGCTACAACTGGCGGAATACCTGATATCGAAACGATGTCTTTAGGAAAAAAGGTCCAATACCCAACTAGAAACAACACCGCACAGATAAAAATGGAAGGTACCCATGCTTTTGTACGTACTGCTACAAAATCCCCGATAAATAAAATAAGAATTACAATGACTAATGCTAGCATTTGCGACATAACTACACCTTACCTCTCTATGATGATAATTATTTTTCGTAGTACGAAATAGATTTATTTATTAGAATAATAATATAATTTTATTTTTCAGTCAATTGTAAATTTTAGAAAAACATCGCGATCGTTTACAGAAAGGGATTAATAGTTAAACCAGTGTTTGTTTTCTTATAATGGTCAAATAATTATATTATTCTAATAATAATTGTGATGAAAATCCGATCCAAGATCCAATGTGAATGGAAAATAAAAGGACTCCGATTTAGGGAGTCCTTTGCCTTTACATACTACTATCCGTCCAATTGTTACATTTCTCCGCCAGAGATAGCCACTGATTGCCTTTCAGGACCAAACTCCTGACCATTCCATTTCAAAACAGTTTGTACATATCCCAGACTGTCCGCATTATACCTGCCGGCTATCCTTTGATACGCTTCGAGTTCATATCTATTATCCCTGTTAAAATCAATCTGGTATAGACCTGACAAAGGATTAACCCACCCATTTATTGGAGCCCTTAAAATACCTTGGGGGTTATAGATTTCCGATAAATATTCCTTCCCCTTATAAGTAAGGTCAAGAATATACTTTTCTCTGAGATGATAACTGATTACCTTTGCTTTATATTGATTTTCATATGTCACATCGTACTTATAGGAATCATTGAATGCATCTGAATCAAATATTTGCCTTATTTGACCGTTCATATAAGAAAAGATATACTCATAAACCGTGCCGGCACTTCCTCTAGTATCAATGACCACTAAAATATCATCGCCCTTTTTGCCTGTAAAATTTCCTAGAAATAGTGTGGGGTTGTATCCAGAGTTATTTTTGAAATGGATGTGATCATAGTGATGTGTCCTCCCATTTTGGACAACTAAAGTGATATCTTTCCAAAATGGACTATCAGGGGGCTTATTTGCAGTTAGAAAGACATTGTCTTTTATACCGTCTCCGTCAATATCGCCCCTCTTTACCATTACTACGGATGGACTATTAGTATGTATTTGTCTTGATTCAGCTGATTGCAGTCCCGCCCGTATTTCTAAGAGTTTGTGTTTTGAAGGATAAGGATTGGGAAAAGACAAAGCCATATCAATTGTTTGTAGTGCTTCCTTTGTTAATCCGGCTCTTGCCTGCGTATTAGCCAAACAGTACCAATAATAGGGATGATTGGTTTCACGTATTTTTGTATAATAGTGATGGCGCTCCTTATTGAAATCATTGGTGACCATCTACAACCCACCTATCCTATTATTCTTCTTATTATTTTATATGTGCGAATTTAGAGGAGCATTCTTAGCTCAGTTCTACATGGGTTAAAGTCTCGTAGGTTCTATCGTTTTCTCCAGTTAAAAAAATTCAGGTAACTGAGCTATTGCTAGCCTTGAAAAAAAACTTTACCTGGGGATATTATTTTAAAAACAAAAGAGCCATCAAAAGAAACATGTTTATGTTTCTTTTTGATAGCTCTTTTTTCCATTGATTGTTGGATAACTTATTACTTATTCTGCTCCAACTAGAGACCAATCCTGAAGGTTATTATGGAATCCGAATATCTTAGGCCCTCCAAATTGTACTTGTTTGGAAATGGCTGCAAAATCATAATCTGAATAAAGTGAAATGATCGGAACATCTTTCTCCCAAATGGCTTGCAGCTCATCATAAATTTCTTTTCTCTTATCTGGATCTGCTTCTGATTGACCTTTTAACAGCAGCTCATCTGACTTTGGATTATCATATCTCATAAAGTTATAGGAACCAGCTTTACTATAAAGAGTTGATATTTCTGGATCCAAATTGAATGTAAAGCCCATTAATAACAAGTCAAACTCTCCTGCTTTTCCTTTTTGCATGATCGTAGGGAAATCGTAGGTTGTGACTTTAACCTTTACTCCCACGTCCTGTAGGTTTTGGGTAATAATATCCGCAGACTGTTCACGGACTTTATTACCGATTGGGACTACTAATTGAAGGGTATGGTTAAAGTCCCAGCCAGCTTCCTTCAACAATTGTTTTGCTTTCCCAGGATCGTAGGTGAATTTTTCTAAATCCTTATCCAGGTAAGGACTGACCGAAGTATAGGGCCCATCTACTATTTCCCCTTTTCCTTTCAATAGCTTATCTACAAACTTTTCACGGTCGAGGGCGTAAACGAGTGCTTGACGAACTTTGGCATCTGTTATTTTTGTGGTATTAAACATCATCGTTTGAAAACCAATCGTTGGTTCCACCTTCGTTTTTACATTGTTAAACTTTTCAACCGTTTCATAATCCTGAGCCGGAATCTTTCCAATTCCTGCAGCAACATTCATATGAAGCTCTCCTGTTTGAAGTTGGGCCACTAGGTTTGGTGCCGGCATAATTTTAACAAACAGGCTATTCGTCTTTGGTTTTCCTAAATAATAGTCTGGATTGCTTTTAAATTCGACATATTGGTCCTTTTTATATTGAACATACTTGTAAGGTCCATTTGTAACCGTTGGTTTCATAAAGAAGGGGTCTTTTGCTAAATTAGCAGGCGCAACCTTTTCTAAGACATGTTTTGGCAGAATCATCAATTTTGAGCCCAATTGTTCCTTAATCATATTTGGATCAACAGGTGATTTCGTTTTGAATTCAACGGTATGTTCATCGATAATCTTGACCGATGGAATTTCAGCCTGTCCTTCTTTCAACTTACCTGTATCATCAAGGCCTTCAAAAACGGAGATATAGTTGCCAACCGTGGTTTCCACTTTCGGGTTGGCAATTAAGTTAAAGGTAAATGCAGCATCCTCAGCTGTAACCGGTTTTCCATCAGACCACTTCGCATTCTGATTCAACTTAATTGTAAAAGTTTGATTATCAGTCGTTTCAATTGAATCCGCCAATTTTGGGACAAACTCTTGCGGCCCTGTCATTTCTAAAAAGGAATCAAACATAAACTTTTCTATAAAACTAGAGGCAATGTCTGGAGAGCTAATCGTGCTAAAGTTTATCGGCGGATTAACCATTCCCAGATACATGGTTTTGTTGGCTGAGCCACTAGAAGCAGTGGAAGAAGTAGTTGAACTTTTGCCTGAGCAGGCTGTTAAAGCCAATGTTAAGACGATAGCGGATAAACTGACTGTTCTCTTTAGATAACCCATAATGTCCCCCTAAATGATCTATATTTTTATTTATTATTTTAAATTTTTTGGATCCATGGCATCGCGCAATCCGTCCCCCATAAAATTAATGGATATCACAGCTAACAAAATCATTAAACCAGGAGGTAACCATAACCAAGGCTGCGTGGCTAATACGGTTAGCGACTGGGCTTCATTCAGCATATTCCCCCAGCTGGCTGTTGGCGGCTGTACTCCCATTCCAAGGAAACTTAAGGAGGCTTCTAATATAATTGAGGAGGCGATTCCAAAGGTGGCATTCACTAAAATGGGTGCTAAACAGTTAGGCAAAATATGTTGAAAGAGAATCTTCCAGGAAGGTAAACCTAATGCAACCCCTGCTTTCACGTAGTCCATCTCTTTAATGGTCAGGACGCTTCCTCGAACAATACGGGCAACTGACGGCCAGCCCAATAATCCGATGACAAGAATAATATTAAAGAGACTTGGTCCCATGATACTGACAAGGACAAGGATGACCATAAGATAAGGAAAGGACATAAACACATCCGTTAGACGCATAATGATCATATCCACCCATTTTCCAAAGTATCCAGCAACAGCGCCGAGGAACGTGCCGATTACGACATAAATAGCAACCGCTCCGATTCCCACAGCCAAGGAGACCCTTGATGCATAAATCAATCTACTTAACAAATCCCGCCCCACTTGGTCCGTCCCCAATAAATGTTCAGCTGAAGGCTGATCTGCAAATTCCCCGTTAACAGAATAAGGACTTTGAGGTGCCATAAGAGGAGCGAAAATTGCCATTAGAACGATTAAACTGAAAACAATTAGTCCAAAAACGGCTAGTTTATGTTTGAAAAACTTTTTTCTGATGACCCTTAAGTAGCTTTCCTCTTTTCCCAGCTCTTGTTTTACGTCAAGATGCGGATCATTGGCTACTGGAATTCCTGCCATTTTAGTTACTAGTGACACCTTAACCTCCTCCTTTCAAAAATTAATTGTACTTAATCCTTGGATCAGCAACGGAATAAAGGATATCGGTAAGCAGATTTGAGAATAGAACCATGAAAGCGGCCAAAAGGTTAATCGCCATTAGCACCGAATAATCGCGTGAACCGATAGATTGGATAGTTAATTGTCCAAGTCCAGGCCATTGAAATATTTGTTCAGTGACAACGGCTCCCCCGATTAAAAGAGGGATATCCAAACCAATGATCGTTATAATCGGGATGAGTGCATTTCTCAGCGCATGTTTATTAGTAACAATAAATTCACCTAAGCCTTTCGCTCTTGCCGTCCGTAAATAATCCTGCCCCAGTACTTCGATCATACTGGACCTTACATAGCGGACCATACTTCCTGCGATTCCTGTCCCCAGGACGATAGCGGGCATAATCAAATGCAATAACGTATCCGTAAATCCCCCAGTACCCCCAAGGGTATTCATGCCGCCAGTTGGTAAGATCTGAGTCATAATGGCAAAGACATAAATCGCACCTAAACCCATAAAGAAGTGAGGAATCGAAACGCCAAGAAAAGAAAAAGTAGTCGTCAAATAATCGATCCATGAATATTGTTTTGTTGCACTTAAAATTCCGATTGGAATGGCAATAAGATATGCAATGATTAAGGCAGAGCCCATCAGGATAAGAGTTGGACCCAATCGTTCGAAAATCATATTCGTAACAGGCTCATAGGTGGAGTAAGAGAAACCAAAATCACCTTTAAGTAAATTCCCCAACCAATGCCAATATTGGATATAGATTGGATCATTTAACCCAAGAGCTTCTTTCTTAATCTCAATATCAGCGGCCGTTACATCTGGACTTACATACATGTCGACTGGATTACCAGGTGCCAAATTAATAATTAAAAAGTTAAAGATCGTTACACCAAACAAGACAGGGATAGCGATCAGAATTCTTCGAAGAATATACTGAACCATAGGATCCCTCCTTTCTCGTTTACATTAATGGAAAGTGACAAGCTGTTTGATGATGAAGACCGGTTAATTCCGGGGTTTGCACCCGGCAAATATCTTGAGCAATTGGACATCTTGTATGAAAACTGCACCCTTTAGGAGGATTGGCCGGACTTGGAACATCCCCTTCCACTAAGATTCGTTCCCTGTTTCGCAAATGTGGATTTGGAATGGGATAGGTACTCAGTAAACCTTGTGTATAGGGATGTTTCGGCTTCTTAAAAATATCTTCTGTTTTCCCAAGTTCAACAATTTTCCCTAAATACATGACGGCGATGCGATCACTAATATATTTCACCGCACCTAAACCATGGGCAATGAACAGATAGGTCAGCTGAAACTCTTTTTGTAAATCCTTCAGTAGATTCAAGACTTGAGCCTGTATGGACACGTCTAAGGCAGAAACAGGTTCATCACAAATGATCAGTTTCGGATTTAACATAAGCGCTCTGGCAATGCCGATCCGTTGCCTTTGACCACCGGAAAATTCATGTGGATAACGGCTTCGATGCAGCTTTGTCAATCCTACGATTTCAAGCATCGCATTTACCTTACGATCAACCTCCTCTTTATCTGCCAGTTTATGGGTGAGCAGTGGTTCTGAGAGAAGATCTCCTATCCGCTTTCTCGGATTTAAGGATGAATAGGGATCTTGAAAGATCATTTGCATTTTCGTACGGGTTTTTCTCAGTTCTGATCCACTGATATCGGATAAATCCATGCCCTCTAAAATGACTTTCCCTTCAGTAGGAGGGTCCAGCTTTACAATGGCCCGGCCGGTTGTCGATTTGCCGCAACCGGATTCTCCTACAAGCGAAAGCGTTTCTCCTGGATAGAGGCGGAAATTCAAACCATCGACCGCTTTAACATGTCCGACCGTCCGGGGAATAATCCCTTTTTTAATAGGGTAATATTTTTTAAGATTATGAACCTCTAACAAGGGTACATCAGGCACTGTTTTTGCATTATCCTGGTTCGGCTGAACCGTTGAAATACTCATACCTGAACCTCCTCGATCGATTTCGTTTTGGTCAGATGCTCTTCTTCCACTAACCAGCATCTGACTTTATGAATTTTTTCCTTATTAATAGAAGAAAGAGGAGGCTTTTCATGCAGACATTTTTCTGTCGCATATGGGCACCTTGTATGGAACCTGCACCCCTTTGGCATTTGTTGTAAGGTTGGTACCATCCCGGGGATGGAATAAAGTCGTTTATACTCTTCATATTCTAGGTGAGGAATTGACTCGATTAATCCTTTTGTATAGGGATGCTTCGGTTCATCAAATAAGGTAAACACATCCGCTTCTTCCACCACTTGCCCTGCATACATCACAAGGACCTTATCTGCCATCTCAGCGATCACGCCCAAATCATGGGTGATTAACATAATTGCGGTATCGGATTCTTCTCTCAGTTCTTTCATTAACTCTAAAATTTGTGCTTGAATGGTCACATCAAGGGCTGTAGTCGGCTCATCGGCAATGAGCAGCTTAGGTTTACAAGACAGGGCCATCGCAATCATGACCCTCTGTCTCATTCCCCCCGATAATGAGTGTGGGTATTCATTCATCACTTCTTCAGCCCGCGGGATTTTTACTTGCTTCAGCATATCAATTGCATATGCTGAAGCATCCTTCTTACTCATTTTCAAGTGAAGTTTGATCCCTTCAATCATCTGGTTACCAATGGTATAAACAGGGTTCAAGGATGTCATTGGTTCCTGAAAAATCATCGAGATCTGATTCCCGCGAACTTGTCTCATTTCGGCTTCTGTTAACTTGTTTAATTCTTTTCCATTCATCTTGACCGAACCATTTTTTATGTAACCATTTTTCCCTAGCAATCTCATAATTGACAAGGATGTAACACTTTTCCCGCAGCCAGATTCACCGACAATCCCAATCGTTTCTCCCGGCTCCAGATTGAAAGTAACCTCGTCAACCGAAATCAATTCGCCTTTTTCAGCCATAAAAGCGGTTTGTAGATTTTCTACTTCGATTATTTTGTTTGACATCTTCTCACCCCTTGCCCTGCTTAAAATCAGGTGAATTCTTATACTTCTTCTAACTTGGTTTTAATAAGCAGGTTCCTCGAGAACCTGTTCCACGTTCTCTACCGTATATTGATGAACAATGCTTAATAGTGCTTTTCCAGCATATATCATCGCTTTTTCATCGAAATCAAACTTTGGATGATGATGTGGGTAGGAGGCTCCTATTTCTTCATTCCGGGCACCCGTATGAAAGAACATCCCTGGTTTTTCCTGCAAATAGTAAGAAAAATCTTCAGCTCCCATGATTGGGGTCATGTCTACAAGCATGCTTTCATCTAAGGTATTTTTGACTGTATCTCTAAAAACTTCCGTTTCACGATCATGATTAAATAGTGCCGGATAACCGTTGTTATATTCAATTTCGTATTCAGCATGGAATGCGGAACATATCCCACTGACCATCGATCTAAACTCTTCCTGTTCCTCGATTTGAACTCTTACGTCTTTGTCAAACGATCTGATGGTTCCGGTTAATACGGCGGAATCCGCGATGACATTCGACGCATTTCCTGCATGGAAAGAACCGACTGATACAACAGCGGAATGTTGTGGATTCACGCGTCTGCTCACGATGTATTGGAGCTGGTTGATGATTTGTGCACCGATTGCGATGGCGTCAATGGTTTCATGCGGTGATGATCCATGTCCGCCCTTTCCCTGAATCTTAATTTTAAAGGCATCTACTGCTGCCATCGTATAACCGCTTTTCACTAAATAAGTGCCAAGTGGAGCACCCGATGCTAAATGTGTTCCAAACACCACATCCACTCCATCTAAACAACCATCCTCGATCATCGCGATTGCTCCCCCCGGTGCTAATTCTTCAGCATGCTGGTGAAGAAGTACAATATTTCCGGATAACTGTTCGCGATTCTCGCTTAACACCTTGGCAACCCCTAGTAACGTAGCGGTATGACCATCATGACCGCAGGCATGCATCACACCTGGAACTGTAGATTTATATGGAACTTGCTTTTCATCCTGAATCGGAAGGGCATCAAAGTCTGCTCTTAGTGCAATGGTTTTCCCTGGCTTCGCCCCCTTAATGATTCCAACTACCCCTCTTCCGCCAACTTTTGTTCTTACTTCAATACCAAAATCAGACAAAATTTCTGCAATTAACTTTGGTGTTTCCACCTCCTGGAATGAAAGTTCCGGGTATTGGTGCATATGCCGTCTCCACACCACCATCTGCTCGTACATTTGTTCCAACTGAAAATGCCATTCCTTAATCACAAAAATCCCTCCGTTTCCATTTTTTGATGTTGCTAGATTACATTTGATGTTACTTAAATTAACATGTAATCTATATGTCCCTGAGTATAATGAAGAATCTTCCAAGAGTCAATCTACTATTCTGATAATTTAGAATAGTAAAACTATAATATAAGCGCTTTCTTTCCTGTTCTTTTCATATAGTAAACGGTTTCTATCTAACTGGAAAATTCTGTGTTAGTTTTTCTAACAATTTAGGAACAAAAGCGCAAGCGCCTAGAACAGGGGCGACAGGCATAAGACGAGCCGGCGAGAAGGCTGTTCTTTAGTCTTCTTGACGGATTGGCTTATGACCCTAGCCCCTAGGCGCTGGAGCTGGACTTGTCTAAACCAAAGTTATCCACATAGACTAAATCTATAAATTCATAGAAAATAAAAAAAGCAATGTCCGAATAATGAAGCGACATTGCTTTCGTTGAAAAACACATATAAATGGATTATTTTATACCTTCTAGTTTCTCCTGTGAAGAGTGTAACGCGGCTGGGAGGCCTAGAAGCATATAAGCCATATGGACGATCCCGTCTTCAAAATCTTGTAGTCTGATAGATTCATTTGGTGCATGTGCCTTTGATCCAACCCAGCCTACCCCTGTGCTGACAATTGGCAGCTGAAGCTGTTTACCGAATTCAAACATCGGACCTGTACCAGCAGAGTTAGGAGCTAAAATACCTTCCTTTTGGTACACTTCTGTGGCCGTCTCCATTACATGGGAAATAAATGGATGACTAAAGTCAGACCGATAGGCCTTTTGTCCGTTTACAAGGGTGGCTTCTATATCATAAAATCCGTGCTTTTCTAAATGCTTTTGAATACAGCTAAGTATATGATCTGGATCTTGACCAGGTACTAGACGACAATCCACTTTCGCCTTGGCCTCTTTAGGAAGAACTGTTTTCGCCCCTTCTCCGGTATATCCACTTATTAATCCACAAATTGTCATGGTTGGATGTAAGACCATCGCGTCCCTTGGGTCTTGTCCTTTTGCTGCTGTAATAAGCGGCCTTTTTAATCCATAAAGGCTCGAAACAGCCTCTTCATTGAACGGCAACGCACGAACAGACTGTTTAACTGCTTCGGAAGGCTCATCAATGCCATCATAAAAACCTTTCACTAGAATTTCATTTTGCTGATTTTTCATAGTAGCAAGCGCCTGAACTAAACGCCATGCCGCATTATCTACATACGCTCCCACAGAAGAATGCATATCAATTTCGGCACCGGCACAAGTCAGCTCTAAGTAAGCCATCCCCTTTATCCCGGCCACCATGCTGATTCTGTCTTGTTCGTCCTTTCCACCAAATTCCCAAATACAGGCATCAGCCTTAAAGTGATCACGATATTTTTCAAGGTAAGGTGTAAGATTCGGCGAACCTATTTCCTCCTCCCCTTCAATTATGAACTTGATGTTGCAGGGCAATCCTCCCTGCATCTTTTGTAATACCTTAATCGCTGTTAATCTTGCAATCAAATCTCCTTTATTATCAGCAACCCCTCTAGCGAATAATTTCCCCTCCCTAATTGTAGGCTGAAAGGGTTCAGAGATCCATTCATCAAGTGGTTCGGGTGGCTGCACATCATAATGGTTATAAAAAAGTAAAGTTTTCCTCGAATCACCATTACTTCCTGCTGGAAAAAAACCATAAATGACGGGGTTGCCACCCAAATCATCGAGAACTTCGGCTTCCCCTTTTGCCTCTTCAATCATTTTCATAACAAAACCAACCGTTTCCGGAATGGCTGAATTTTGTGCAGAAATAGTCGGGAAAGTTAAATATTCCTTTAACCATTCGAGTGCACTGGAAATAGATTCTTTAGTTTCATTTCTTAAATCGGTTAGATTTTGATTATTCATAAAAAATCTCCTTTCGGTAACTAGTAGATTATTTTTATAAATACAGATTCCTATATAGATGGGACAGGTGGTTTTAGCCCGTCTGGTAATGGAGACACATAGCCCCCTTTATGTTTTATTTCGTTCCTAAAATCATCTTGAGCCTGGGCGACCAAAATAGGATTCTCTATTAATTCCACAACACTTAGTCCAATCACCTTAGCGGCTGTTATCATTCCTTTTTGGCCTATGGTGGAGCCAACGGCGACAACATTTTGCCAAGAATGTCCTGGTGTCCCAATTGGTGCACATGCCGTTGTAAATTGTGCGGTCGGGATATTCCATGAGACATCCGCGACATCTGTAGAACCAGACATACATTTTCCTTCATCGTAAGGTTCGATCACCTCATCATGCAAAATTTTGTCTAGCAGATTATTAGGGGCACCCGATGTTTTTATAACTACTTCCTTCATTCCTTGATCAAAGGAATCGGTCAGTTCTTTTGCTAGTTTCATATCCTCTTCATCAAAGGATGGAGCTCCCACTTTTTTCAAGTTATTCAGTAAAACTTGTCCTAGAACTTTATTCGGGAGCATATCATAACATCCTGTAATAAAGTCAATATTATAATCCGTTCCAGTCATTAAGGCGGCGCCTTTGGCAATATTGATTAATTTCTCATAGGTTTCGACTACTTCTGAGCGGTGTGGTGCCCGTATGTAATACCAAATCTGAGCGTTGTCTGGAACGATCTTAGGTGCAACTCCGCCATTTGTGATGGTTGAATGAATCCGTATGGGATCGATTAAATGCTCACGCAAAAATTGACGCCAATATCCATTAGTTGAACAGCCTTAAGAGCACTGTTCGCAGCTTCTGTATTGGCAGCAGCATGAGCGGATTTTCCATAGAAATTAAATTTGACCGAATTCATTGCTAAAGAGCGGCTTGCCCATAATGAATTCAATGAATTGGGGTGCCATGTTAAACTAACATCTGCATCGTCAAAAACATGATCCCTTGCCATAAAGACCTTTCCAACAAGGGTTTCTTCCGCAGGACAGCCATAAAATTTAATTGTTCCAGAAATTCCTTCTTTTCCCAACCATTCCTTAGCCGCAATCGCCCCACCAGCCGCGCCACTCCATAAATGTTATGTCCACAGCCATGCCCGCTGGCTTCTGGTGTAATCGGCTCTTTTTTTGCTGCAAGTTTTTGAGAAAGACCTGGTAATGCATAATATTCACCTAATATCCCAATGACAGACTTCCCTTTCCCCCACGTCGCAACAAATGCGGTTGGCATACCTGCGACACCCATTTCAATGGAAAATCCCTCTTTTTCTAGTTGGTTTGCTAACAATTTCGAGGATTGATATTCTTGGAGTCCCAGTTCTGCGTAATTCCATATTTTTGTCGACCAATCCATTAATTCCTCTGCATGATCATCTACCCATCCTGTTACCACATTATTTACTTTCATTTTTTCAATGAATTTCGTCATCTTTTCATCTCCTTCATTAGGGAAAAGTTTCATTTCCGAAGATTCTTCTGATTGGTTGGGGTAATTGTAATAGTTTAGCAGCCTCAGATTATTATCCATTAAACTCTCTTCACCTCCTCTGTATTTATTTTTAATAGCTTATTCAAACTTAAATAATTTTAAATATTCTGTAAACTACTCTGTGAAGATACTTAACACTCTTTTTCCTATTATTACCTTCACCTCCAATTCCAAGGAGTAAATATTCACTAGTTAGTTCATCTAGATTACTATGTAAAACGTGCATGCATGGCTAATAAAATTAAAAACTGCCAATATCATATATTAGTAGATTGAAAAGGTGGTGATTTAACAGAACAGAAGTATAAATGCTGCATCATTATCGATTGTGAAACTTAGTTGATAAAGATGTCTTGCAAATGAAAAATAAAAGGGACCACACCATTTTGGTGTGGTCCCTGGTTTAATGTGCAATTCTCTTTGTGATTACATGGAAAATAGATTTCAACGTTAAAAATTACCTGCTTTTTTAATGATAGGATTTTCGCTCTTCATCCTTAATTTTCTAATATCTAGACGAATGAGGAGTGAAACGGCTAGAGCTATTACAAATATCCCTGAAAAAATGACTAAAGTCCCCTGATAACTTCCCGTGGTCTCCCTGACCCAGGATACAAAGATCGGACCCACTAGACCAGCTGCAGCCCAGGCAGTCAAAATGTAGCCATGAATGGCCCCAAGCTGCTTTGTTCCGAATAAATCGCCGATAAAGGCAGGTATTGAGGCAAATCCTCCTCCATAACAGGTCATAATCAGATAAACAAGGATTGAAAAAAGAATTCCAACTGTTATATTTGGCAGACTAAACAAGGCAACGATTTGAAAAGCAAAAAATAGTGTGTAAACATTTGGCCTTCCGATGTAATCGGAAATGGTCGCCCAAGCAATCCTGCCTGATCCGTTAAATAACCCCATGATTCCAACCATTGCCGCTGCTCCGGCGGCCGACATCCCTGCTAACTCTTGAGCCATTGGAGAGGCAACAGAAAGAATCGCGATTCCACAGGTAATATTGATAAAAAGCATCACCCACAAGGCCCAAAACTGTCTTGTTCTGACTGCCTCATTGGCGGTCAACTGACGAAGGTCTTCTTTCATTTTCATCGTACCGGACTTTTGGGCTGCAGCTTTTAGGCCCTTAGGGACCCATCCCTCTTTTGGCGGGGCAAGATACTGTGCAGAACAAAAGATGATAATAAAGTAGGCAGAACCAAGAATATAAAAAGTGTTTGAAATGCCATATGTTTCGATTAAATGATTCATAATCGGACTACTTACCAATGAAGCAAAACCAAATCCCATGATGGCCAGTCCTGTTGCGAGACCTCTCCTGTCAGGGAACCACTTTACCAGCGTGGAAACAGGTGTGATGTAACCAACACCCAAGCCAATCCCTGCAATCATACCGTAAAATAAATAGAGTAAGAGCAATGATTCTAAATGAATAGCTAAACCTGCCCCAGCAATTCCAACTCCAAAAAATAGAGCGCTAAGTGTACCGGCCGCTCTCGGTCCAAACTTCTCGACAAAGTGCCCTAAAAAAGCGGCTGATAAACCTAAAAATAGAATCGCCAAGCTAAACGTAAACGAAATTTGCTTCAATCCCCATCCCATCTGTTCTTGCAGCGGTTTTGTAAAAACACTCCAGGCATAAACAGAACCAATTGAAATATGAATTCCAACGGCTGAAAGAGCGATCAGCCAACGATTTTTTGTTTGCATCCTTTTCGTCCCCTTTTTCTTGTTGTGTTCCCAAGCTGTGAGTTGATTTCAAATATTACTTATTCGTGAGTTATATTCATTTTGCTAGCTACGATCGCGGCACGCTGCCTTGCCTCTTCAACAGATTCTCCACTGCTCAACACGACTGCCATCCGCCGTCCTACTTTTGTTTCCGGTTTTCCAAAAATCCTAACCTGTGTATCAGGGATGGATAAGCTTTCAGAAATTCCAACTATTTGGTAGTTCTTGCTTTCCTTCGTTGCTTTAATCGTATGACTTGCACCAGGTTTCAATAGCTGAACAGATGGAATTGGGTAGCCTAAAATCGCTCTTACATGTAAGGCAAATTCGGAAAGGTCCTGCGTTACCATTGTAACCATCCCCGTATCATGAGGTCGAGGCGATACTTCACTAAAATAAACGCCTTGTGGAGAAAGAAATAATTCCACTCCAAAAAGTCCGTACCCGCCAAGAGCATCGGTGATTTTTTTGGCGATCTCCTGTGCTTGTGCAATTTGTTCCGCTGACATGTCATGCGGCTGCCAGGATTCAATATAGTCACCATCTTTTTGGACATGTCCGATTGGAGCACAGTAGGTTGTTCCTGAAATGGAACGGACGGTTAGCAGGGTAATTTCCGATTCAAAATGGATAAACTCCTCGACAATCACCCGGTTTTTTTTGCCTCTTCCACCTAAAATAGCCTCGTTCCAAGACCATTCTACGTCCTCGAACGAACGGCAAACGGTTTGCCCTTTACCAGATGAACTCATGATTGGTTTAATCACGCATGGAATCCCGATTTCCTCTACAGCATCCCTTAATTCCTCTAATGTGTTCGCAAAAGCATATTTTGCTGTAGGAAGTCCTAGTTCTTCACTTGCCAAGCGTCGGATTCCTTCCCTATCCATGGTCAAATTTACTGCTTTAGCCGTCGGTACAATACGGAATCCTTCGTTTTCAAGGTCGATTAAGGTTTCTGTTGCGATTGCCTCAATTTCAGGAACTACCAAATCCGGCTTCTCTTGTTCTATCACACTATGAAGTTCTTCTCCATCGAGCATGTCCACCACATAGGAACGGTGGGCCACCTGCATTGCCGGAGCGTTTTCATATCTGTCTACAGCTATGGTCTCAAGTCCTAACCGCTGAGCTTCGATCATCGTCTCTTTACCAAGCTCACCAGAACCGAGTAATAATACTTTTTTTGTCTGGGTACCAAACATTCCCCACAACCCCTTATTGTTTGTCTTTTAGTTATATTAACCCATATATCCACTTCGTTCAAGTGGTAATTTCACATAAAACGCGAACATTATTTAATGTTTTACTTTTTTTGTTCGTTATTTTTCGAAAGCGTAACTATTTTTTAATAGATGTACTTCAAGCGCATTTGGAAAAATATATATAAAGCAAAAAAGAGAGACATCCTTGATGCCTCCTTTTCATGGTCTCGTAGTTCATTCTTTTTCTCAATAAAAAAAACAGGTACTTGAGCTGTGGTCAGCCCACTACCTGCTTTTCTTGAAGTTCCATTGCCTCTATTAAACTATTGTTAAATCCATCCTTCTAAATCACAAGAATGGATTTATTATGTGCTTTATTTTTTACTTATTGTTAATTCATATAACGATATTCTCTCAAACTATTTAAAATTGAAATTTCCTGTAATAGTTCTTTACCAATATTCGTTTCCCTTACCTTTTTTCTCACCAGTTCTTTATCTACTACTCTTTTTACAGATAATACATCCGTACCGTCACATAATACATCTTCTTTCGAATGGAAGTGTTTATGAGCAACCAATTGCATGCCGTAGGAATTATAAAGTAATGTATATCCCGCAATACCTGTAACAGATTGATAGGGTTTTGAGAAACCACCATCGATGACAATCATTCTTCCATTCGCTTTAATAGGATTTTCACCCTCAATTTCTTTTACTGGCGTATGGCCGTTGATAATATGCCCCTGCTCAGGGTCGAGATCAAATTCAGCAAGTAATTTTTTGCAAATTTCTTCATTTTCACGTAAGTAATAATAAGGGTTCTTTTTCTCCTTATGCGTTTCCTTCTCCTTAATAAAGTACCTTTCAAAGGTGGTCATCTCTCTTTTTCCAAAGAGGGATGAGTATTCTCCGGTCCACAAATACCAAACCATATCGGTTGCAAGGTCATCCGTCATTTCCGGGTGTTCAAAAGAATATCGTAAATTATATTCAAACGTATCAAGTAATTCACGGCCTGCATACGTTTTATTCTCAATTGTCATTTTTTCCATATTTCCTTCTTCATCTAAAGGAACACAGCCATGAATTAACAAGTTACCGTTATATTTCAAATATAGGCTGCCTTTTTTCATTAGAAATTTCATATGCCTAGTCAGTTTTTCGGAATGCTGCACGGAAAATAGCAATTTTTCTATCACCTGTTTTTCCTCTTCTAATAATTGGGCAGGCTGCTCTGGATTAACTGTTGCAAAGCAACCATTTACTAGAGGGTAGGTTTTCCCGTGTATCGTTATTTCGTTCTTTTCATAATCAATTTTCTCAAGTAAAAGTCTTTCTGACATATTAAAATACGGGCGCCTCTTGATGATCGGGATTTCCAGCTTGAATTGAATGATCGCGATTGCTTGATGAATTTTCGTAATTTGCAATTGTTCATGATCAGATGGACTTTTATCCGAATGGACCTTAGGTCTAAAAGCTGGATTGTCTTCATAGTACTTTTCCGCAAGATTAAGTAATGGTCTAAGATTGATTCCATATACGTCTTCAATAATATCCAAATTGTCGTATCTCGCACAAATACGAATAATATTTGCCAGACATACCTTTGATCCAGCAAAAGCACCCAGCCATAGAACATCGTGGTTTCCCCACTGAATATCAACTGAATGGTAATTGATCAGTGTTTCCATAATTTTATCGGGCTCGGGTCCACGATCGTAAATATCCCCAACTACATGAAGATGGTCGACCACTAATCTCTGTGTCGTATAGGCAAGACCTATGAGCAGTTTATCGGCCTGTCCTAAGGAGATAATCTGTTGGACAATTTTTGAATAATAATCATCCTTATTGGTGGAATCATTTTTTTTATAAAGCAGCTCTTCAATGATATAAACAAATTGATTCGGCAAAGCTTTCCGTAACTTAGAGCGTGTGTATTTAGAGGAGGCAAAAGAGATGAGCATAATCATCCGCTCAATCATTTCTGTATACCATTGATTTAATTCTAGTTCATTATAAAAATGATTTTTTATTAACTGAAGTTTTTCTTCAGGATAATAAATTAATGTGGCAAATTCATTCCTTTGATTTTCCGTTAAGGTATATTGAAACAAGTCATTAATTTTCTCTTTAACCTTCCCTGAACCATTTCTTAACACATGTTGAAAGGCTTGATATTCACCATGTAAATCACTGACAAAATGTTCAGTCCCCTTTGGTAGATTTAAGATGGATTCGAGATTAATAATTTCTGTTGCTACTTTTTCTGCACTATCATATTTTTGGGCTAATAAATCTAGGTATTTTGCATTCAAAATTATGTATCCCCTTTCAAAATGACTGTTTATTCTCCTTTTTGCAAATTTCTATAATCCTATTATAAGGGATAATTAGAAAATATTATATCGTTATACATATTTTTATTGTCATTATTATTTCCCGTGAGTTGATTTGGGAAGGAATAATATTCATAAAATAGGTTTTTTGCCAGCCAAAAATGCCTATTCCATTTTTGCATTACTGAATAAACTACTAATGAATCTTATGGACAAGGAGGTGATTAAGTGAGTAGAAGAGAGTATGATAACTCAGGAAATCAAAATTTTTCAAGAATTTTTGATACAAATTTTAATGTTAATAATGAGTTCGACTTTGATTTTGACCCGAATATGGATGATGACAATTCAAGAAGAGGAAGAACTGCAAACAATCGAAGGAATTCGGCTAGAACCAGTACTTCAACTTGCCAGCAACTTGCAGATATTATTGGAGGTGAGGTTATTACTTCAGCCCCTGCCTGTGTTGTACAACGTCTTCGTAATATTAATGCTTCTATTTTGGGTCGTCGTACCCAATCCCCTCTTGCGCTTCCATTCGCATTATCCTTTGAAAACAACATTGGCGGAAGAACGCTGAATTTAGGAGAAACTGTTATCCTTCAAAGAGAAATCAATCCTTTCCTAACTGCATTACGCCGAAGAGGAATTATAGTTACGGCTGTTCATAACCATTGGCTTTTTGAAAATCCAAGACTAATGTATATGCACTGGGAAAATGTTGGAGATCCGTTTAAATTCGCTAGAAACAGTTTTGAAGCAGCTAGAGAAGCTGGTTTGTTATAAAATGGGAGCCATTTGTGATTTTTTTAATTTCACAAGTGGCTTTTTTAAATACAAAGAAGCCGGTAACTGTTTTTAGATTTTTCCTATGTTAAACCCATCTCATTCTTCTTGTATACCTCTCTGTAAGCTTTGATACGCAGTTGAAATATATGTAAAAAAACTCCGAAATGATAAAGACTGTCAACCCTTAATTTCAATGAATTTTTTTCCACTTTCTCAAATTTTTAGGATTATTTAATACTCTTTTAGAAATTGGCCGGAAGTCTTAATAACAAGGTTTGTTAAGCAGTTTTATATAAATAAGATTCCCCTGTGTTGCCTTGACTGTAAAATCATCCCAGAAATATGACAAAAATCATATGTTAGGATATACATGTGATCACTAGTAATCAACCATGACAGGAGGATCTTAACATGTTATTGAGTAAAACTATTCTTACTTTAGCCGCCTCGGGTGCCTTATTTGGGGCTAATCCTGCACTAAATCAAGATCATTCATCTACTGCCCTTGTACAGGAGAAAGTGTATTCGACCCAAGGAACCAATGTAAATTCAGAAGAGATTAATAGAATGGTAGAAGCATATTTAAGTAAAATGGGATGGAACTCTCAAACTTCCGTTTCTGAAAAGCAACCTGCTCAGACCCAGCCTGCTCCAACAGCCCAACAGCCAACACAAGCAGTTACTCAGCAAGCCCAAACCCTAAGCACGAAGCCACTACAGCAGTCAACAGCCGGAACAACCAACACGACACCAACAACCAGCACATTAAGTGCTTTTGAACAAAAAGTTGTTGATTTAACGAATCAAGAACGAGCTAAAAATGGATTACCAGTGCTTAAAGTGGATATCAACTTGAGCAAAATGGCACACGAAAAAGCACGTGACATGTCGGCAAACAATTATTTTAGCCACACTAGTCCGTCTTACGGATCTCCTTTTGATATGATGAAAAAATTTGGCATTACATATAAATATGCTGGTGAGAATATCGCCCAGGGACAGCAAACACCGCAGGAAGTTGTCAATGCATGGATGAATAGTGAAGGTCACCGCAAAAACATTCTCAGCCCGAACTACAACTATATTGGCGTTGGTTATGTCGCTCAAGGTAATGATTGGGTACAGGAATTTATTGGTAAATAAAAAAAGAACAAAGGCAGCCTAGTAGGCTGCCTTTTTCTATAAGTGGCTATCAAATTCCAAAACAATCCTAAGATTTTGCTATAAAAAACCCCGAATAATTAGTTTTGTCTAACCATTCGGGGGTCAGGATAGTTAAAATGATAATTAATTACTTATCACAATATCATCGAAATTGAGTCGACTGCCTGTTGTACCTGAGACGACAATCCTGAATCGGACAGGGGCCGTTTGGGTAATGGTAAAGGTTTTAACACTTAATGTTGATGAGCTAGTATTCGTACTACCAATATTAGTCCATGTCGAGCCACCATTGGTCGACATTTGCAGCTGCCAATTTGCCCCGCTGTCACTGCCGAAATTAGCATGGGATACTTGGATGCTCTTTGCTCCGCTCACATTAAAATTCATGGTTAGTGCACCGGCTGCTCGAACACGTGCAGACTGCAAACCTGTTTTCTTATCACTAGATAAATTCCCAATGAGAGCATTATCAAAATACCAAGATCCACTCGAAAGCGTAACATTGCCTGATGTGTAGGCGGTTTTGGTACCGGACTCAAACTTTTCAGTTAAGCTTGTGGTTGTCCCACCTGTTCCTCCGCTAGAGCCATAGCCATATGATCCGGACTTAAACGTAGAAGAATCATACCATTTATATCCAGTAGCTGGGGCTGCCCATGGTTCAGTAACGGGTTCAGTGGATTCTTGCGGGTTTTCCATTGATAACAAAGTTGTTGGCTGATCGAGTTGCAATCCGCTAACCTGAGATAAAGCTGTATAACTTTCCTGCTTTGCTAACCAATCGACGATATTCACGAGCAAAGTACTATCAGTTTGTTCTTTAAAACCATCGTAGGTTGTCTTTTGTGAACCTGTTTCCTCACGCAAATATTTTGGAGTCGCATCTTCAACTGGAGAAGAATCACCGATAAACGCTGCTTTACCTATTCCTAACTTAGAAACCGCCGCATAAGGGCCCTCCGCTCTTCCGCCGCCATTATAGACTCCTTGATCGACTGCACTCCCCCAGGCTGCCGTTGTTTTCGGAAGATAAACAATCCCTTTTGCCTTGTTAGGGTCCGTGATCGCTAAGGTTGAACCTGCATGCATGGCAACAGTAGAGACACCCGACGTAATACCGAAGGCTTGACTTGGCGTGACGATATCATTCGCTGTTACGTCGCCAATTCCATTATATCGGAAACGGATTCCGAAGTTTGAGGCCAGCCAGTCCGACCCTGTTACCCCCTGCATGGCTGCAGACGAAGCCTCCTCTGTCGTCATCCCTTTGCTTGGATTGGAATAGGCACCGCGACGATAGCCATTGAATACTTCGGATGCATCCCAGCGATTTTTGTTGCGATCTGCATTATAATGATCCCCTATAAAAAAGATACTCCCCCCATTTTGTACATATTGGATCATCGCTGCCTGCTCAGACGCCTTGTAAGGGATATTTGCTTCTCCTATGATGAACACATTGTAGCCTTGTAAATCTTCATAAGTGATCGGAGTAATTTTTCGCAGCTCTTTTGCATAGTAGCCTTTGGATGCTAACGCATTGGCAAAATCAGAGAATCCCCCGTCCAATACCCAATCTGCTGCACCGGCTGTTTGGCCGTGTGTATTATCAAATAGGATTTTCTTTCCATTCGCAGTTCCCACTGGCTGAAGTTGTGGCGCTGGATCAAGTGCATTTTCGGCCGAGGCAAATGGTGTAATATAAAACAGTGAGGAAGACAAGAGCAGAAGCACAAATGATAAAATGGAAAAGCTTCGACGTTTAATAACGACCACTCCCTTTTTTGTGTATTCCTCCCTAAAATACCACACCAATGTTAGCCGAATGTTAATTTTATTTAAATTTTTAAAATTTTCCCAATATATCGCAAGTTCCTTTTGCCAACAATATATTTAATCCATCGTATAAACTTTTCTTTTTTAGTGAGTGATTCAATTTTTCTGAACTTACAACATGGCTGCGACCAAAATACCGATACAAAATGGGAAGATTCCTATTGTTGAACGGGATGCAATGAAACCAAGAACTGGCCGCATAAATGTACTACATGTACAGTCAACAGCCATTTGATAGCCATACTCGTCTTGGAATGCTTCTTCCCTAAACGTGTTGGTGTCTCGTTCAACACACACGGAAAGATCGGGGCTAATCCCAATCCAATTATAATAAAACCTATAAGCGAGAAAGTCGACGGCAAGGGGAGAAATAGAAGGGCAGCACCGGCTAATGCGATTATTTGCCCCATCCGTATGAGAGTAAGATTAAAAATAAACTGAGCCATAATAAGATCAAGACCAAAATTCTGTAATCCAAATAAATAATCTTGTTTCCAATTACACATGATTTTTTGTTTAAAGATTGTGCCAAACCATATTATACTAATAGTCAAGGGGTGATTTTATGATAAATCATGTTAAAGAAAGATTGGAAACTGCCCTAGAAGATTGGGAATTAATGAAGAAGTCCTCTGAGGACGAAGCCGAAGAATGTGCAGAAAGGTTTGAAAGGCATTTTTATGAGTTTATTGACGAGTTAAAGAATTGGTATCACCATTTAAAACAACCTCCATCTACAATCGAAGAAGCAGAAAATCTTATCGAAATTAAGGAGCTAATTGAACGATTACCTGCACCGCTTGAACTCAATTTTTATACAGAACTTGAGCTGATCATTGAAGGGGAAGAACAAGTACGCTTTGATTAATCTACTCCCTGGGACATGGTGTACATCGTACAGATTGAATGTCTCAGGGAAGGAAATCTCCATCATAATTCATTAAACTCGACCTCGAAATTCCTGAATTACTTCATAATCAACTTGAATAAAGTGAACAGCCTCTTATAAAATGAAAGCCCTCCCTCGATACTATAAGCTAATCAATAAACTTTATGTAATCTGTACACTATGTTTACAAGGCTTTAATATTCGGATGATATGATTGGTTTACTAACGAATGAGGGGGCAGTTTAAATGAATGTGCGTGCAATATTTATTGATATGGATGGTACTCTACTAAAAGCCTCAAACTACATTTCCCGCCGAAATCTGGAAGCCATTTATGGACTCATTAATCAGGGCGTCAAGGTTTTTCTAGCTACAGGAAGACACTATGAGGTAACGGCTCCCTACCATAAAGAAATTGGATTAAGCACTCCGATGATCTGTTTGAATGGTGCCGCTATTTACGATGCAGAGACAGGAAGTGCTAAACAAATGAAAACTGTCCGATTGAACGAAGAACGATTCCACCATTTAACCGCTGAAAATCCCTTTAATGTTATGATCCATACAGCTAATGGGCTTTATTGTAAGAAAACAAATGAAGAAATCGATTATTGGACAAAAGTTGGGCAAATACCGCCACGCTATATTGGAGATTTAAGACAGGCCAATTATCAAGATGTTCTCAAATATAGTGTTCGCACAGGTGCACCAAGTCCGGAAATTTCCGCTTTGTTTAAAAAAGAAGCCGAAGTCATCGATTGGAATGACGGGTTTGAGTTGGTTGCTCCTAATGTTTCCAAGTGGTCTGCTATAAAAAGCATCCTTACCGAATTTCGATTCAGTCCAAATGAAGTAGTTGCCATTGGAGACGGACCCAATGATCTAGAGATGCTTAGGTCTGTCGGTACTGGTGTGGCAATGGGGAACGCTAGCGAAGAGGTTAAAGCGGCAGCTGATTTTGTTACAGGACACCACGAAAATGATGGATTAGCGGAGTTTATAGAACGATATCTTCTTAAATCATATGAATCATATGCGATTTAGAGTTTATTATAATGACTTTTTGTCAGAACAAAAGCGCAAGCGCCTTGAACAGCCCCGACAAGCAAGACGCTCAGGGAAAGAAGGCGTTCTTTGCCTTCATTCCCTGAGTGGCTGTAGACCATCGAGGCGCTAGGCGTTGGAGCTGGACGTCGAAAGTCCATTTATTAAGAGTTATCCTCAAGCGAAAATTTTATAATTTCTTTAACTATAGGCTCTGTTAAAGAACTGTGTTGATATTGTCCTCCTGTACATTCAGTGGTATAATCAAAGAAAAACACGAACGTATGTACTGTAGGTTTTCCCATGAGTGCCAAAGGTTTCCGTAACCTTCTTCAATATATTTCAACGTTGGATAAACCGCATCAAGAACGAATCTATTATGAATTGCAGCGTTCTATTTTCCCTTCTTTTGCTTCGACTCCTGTGATCAATGAAATTCGAGATAAACGTTATGCTAAAGGGTTTTGAATCATCTCGGAGTGACATGCCTTTTAACATACAATCAATAAATTTTATCTACTTTTCTGGGTAATGGGTCCTTGAATGATACAATCCTCTGTACAGATGGTTGGAGAGACTATAAAACATACGCAAAAGAAAAGGGACTTGAGCATTATCGGATTGATACGAAAAAGACAGGGTATGTCATTAAAGGACTATACCATATTCAAAATGTAAACAGTTATCATGGTCGATTAAAACAATGGCTGGAACGCTTTAAAGGGGTTGCTTCAAAATACCTTAATCACAATTTGGTTATATTTAGGTTAGATAAGTAAAACAATTGATATTAAAAAGAAGCTGACCCAAAAGGTCGTTGAATAACGACTCTTTTGGGTCAGTTTTTTATTCTCTTTCAGTTTTTTTGGGATAATTTGAAAATTTGGATGGTGTGAGAGGGAATTTCCCCTCTATTTTTTTGCTATTTTCAATTGTTTTTTGGAAGTGGATTGCCACTTCATTAAATTATGTGCAACACAAATAAGACCCCAATCCGTCGTATTTTTGGATAGGCCTCTTAACGCAAACCTCTTGAACTCCTGATTGTGTTTAATTTGTCCAAACACCGGCTCTACTTCGATTTTTCTTTTCCGGTATTTTCGTTCTCCTTCTTCAGTCGACAAACGCTCCCGTACTTCTTTTCTTTGTTTTTGGTTTTCAACCGAAACCTGGACGGTCTTTGTATCTTTATTTTTGGCACAGGAAGTTTGGAACGGGCAGTTAAAGCACTCCGTACATCGATACGTTCGTTTGACGGAATCGTACCCATTGTCTGATTTTTTTCGACTTTCATATTGGAAGATAAGGCGTTTGCCATTTGAACAAATCCACTCATCAAGTTCTTCATCATAGGTCATATTTTCGACACGTCCGATTTGTTGTCTCCATGCCTTTGTTTGTACTTTATCGAACGTGTTATATTTGATTAATGCCTCAATTTCTGCTTTTTCACAATGGGTATAATTTTTTTCACTTCCATAACCGGAATCAGCAATAACGGACTTTGGTTTTGGACGATTATACTTCTCCAATAGATCTAAATGGGGAATCAGGCAGCCAGGATCTCCAGCACGTTGATGAAGGCTGAATCCAATGATGAATTGATTTTCCGTTCCAATTTGTACATTATAGCCTGGTTTAAGCTGGCCATTCTTCATATGGTCCTCTTTCATTCTCATAAAGGTTGCATCATTATCCGTCTTGGAATAGCTGTTGCGTTCTCCGAACGTTGCCTTTTGTTCCTCATACTTTTGTTTTCGAGGCAGAAGATCCTTTTCTAACTGACGCTTCGCTTTCTTTAATGGTTTGTTCTTAGGATCCCGTTCCAGTCTTTCCTCCAATTTTTTCACGGTATCAGCGATTTTCTCGGAAGTAATCGGTGATTCTTCTAATTTTTCCTCCAAGTCTAGATTCTGTTCTGCTTCTTCGTCTTCTTTCATGACTTGTTCGATGCCTAATACAATTTGTTGAAATTTCTCATCGAGTTTCTTATCATATTTTTCAGTAGATTTACGCCACACAAAGGTATACTTATTTGCATTCGCCTCAATCTTGGTACCGTCCAGGAAATAATCCTCCAGTTTCACTAAACCTTCTTCATGAAGGAGGTCAACGACGGAAAAGAAGGTTTCATAAATAACCTCTTTCATCCGTTCAGAACGGAAACGGTTAATGGTACGGAAATCTGGTTGTTGCTCACCCGAAAGCCACATAAAGATTATGTTCTCCTTCAGTTGCTTTGCGATTTGTCTAGAAGAGTAAATACGAATGGAATATGCATAAAGAATAACTTTTAACATCATTTGAGGATGGTAGGGAGGTCGACCTCCACCCGGATACATGGATGAGAAAATAGTAGGATTGATTTTGTCGACCGCAAGGTCGATTAAACGTGCGAGATGATGTTGGGGTATCAAAACTTGAATGTCCATTGGAAGAGTTAATTGGTTCGTGTTATACTGTTTGTACATAAGAAAATCTTTCCTTTCTGATAATTTGTTGTGGTGACTAAATTATATCAAAAGGAACGATTTTCTTATTTTTTTATGCTCAAAAAGAGGATGCCCCCAAAAGTTATACTTTTGGGATACCCTCGAATTTATTTTTTTTTGAACTAAAGCCCCCGTTTGTTTAAGTACAATTTTTCACAAACTTACTTTGAAATAAAAAAAGACTGTCTTTTAATAGTCTTCTTAAACCTATCAATTAGTTGTAAACATAATTGTGTCATTTTTTTAAATTCCCTTCCCTTAAAAACACAAATGGTACTGTCCCATTAAGTTTACTAACTAATTACAAAAAAGCCACCAAAACTGGCAGCTGGATCTTAAACTCTTGCACCCGTAGTTTAACAAGCACCTTCTCTTCTATTGCATATTATTTTCGTACTATGCATTAGTTGTTAGCAGGTCTTTGAAAGTGTTTATAATGCTTACTTAATTGTCTTTATTGACTTTTCTCCAGTCAGTGGCCCTTAAAAAAGTATTTGATACTTTTATGCTACCTTTTGATTTCGAATTTAACGAAACGAATCCATTAGATGCGTGTATAACAGAGTAACCCAAGGTTTCTGAGAACCATACATCACCTTGTACAGTTTGTTTAATCATTTCCCAGGTTTTCAATCGAATGCTCTCTTCCTTTCTGTTTCAGTATCGAAAAGGTTTTAAAACATCCATTTAACCGAAGAGTGAAATCTTGTTTACATCCTCCCTTAGTCTGAATTACCCGCAATTAATAAGTATGATGAACTAGTAAGTGCGATGTCTGGTAATCGTTACCATATAAGGATTTTAAAGGTGGGTTTTGTGAGGGAATGAGATATTCGTAATAAATACCAAGATTGAAAGACATTCTTAATATAGTCCAATTGAATGAGTGTTCTATTAAAACTAACCTGCCCCGATAGTTCAATACATAATGTTTTCATTTCTACAGTCAAGGCAATAATTCCTCTAATATAACGAATAAGGAGGAATTGTTGTGTTATTGTCAAAATCCTAGGAACTTTATGAATCGGATAAAAGGATTGAAGGTTTCTCTCCTCAGACCTTAAAAGCGTATAAGCTCCAATCTAAGCTACTTATCCAACACTTTAACGATGTAAATATTGAATCTTTGATGACACATCAGTTGAAGGAATACTTAGCAAAGTCTAGTGAACACTTAAAGCCATCAAGTTTAGCTCATCGGATTCGATTCATTAAATCTCTATTCCGTTGGTCGCACGAGGAAGGGCATATAACCAAAAATCCAGCTGCGAAAATCAAAGAACACAAACAAGGTAAACGAATACCTAAATTTTTGACGGAGAGAGAAATTGAACATTTAAGGGAAGCGTGTTTTACTCCAATGGAAAAGGCTTTATTCGAATTTATGTTTTCAACAGGTTGTAGAATAGGTGAAATTGTTTCACTTTAAAAGAATAGTATTAATTGGTCAAATCGTTCTGCCATAGTCCTTGGAAAGGGAGATAAGGAAAGGGAGGTATATTTTAATATACGGTGTGAAATATGGCTCAAACGATATACAGACCTTCGCCAGGATAAGGATCCAGCTATTTTTGTTACTGAACGGCACCCGCACCGAATGAGTATTGGACAGATGAGGTACATCATTAAACGAATATCAAGTCGGGCAGGGATCAACAAAGAAATTCATCCACACCAACTACGCCACAGTTATGCCACACACCTATTGAACAACGGAGCTCCTATTGATGTTATTCAAAGTTTACTAGGTCACGAAAAAAGCGAGACCACTAGGATTTATGCTCAGCTAAGTGGCAGCCTTAGAAGAGAATTTTATAGAAAATATTTTTAGAGATGAATGCAAAAGGCAACGGATACTCCGCTGCCTTTTCACTATTGTTCGCAATAGGTAAGCATTTGAAGTTATCTCCAGCTTTTCCCCTGCTCCACACGGAACGTGATAGTTTCCCATCATTCCGCGTTCCATCTATCTATACATTGGTAAATTATAAGTTCCAT
>NZ_JAMBOH010000022.1 GCF_023715505.1 Neobacillus cucumis
CGATCTCTCTAATTTTATAGTCTGGTAATTAAGGCGAGAAGGTCACACCCGTTCCCATACCGAACACGGAAGTTAAGCTTCTCAGCGCCGATGGTAGTTGGGACGCGAGTCCCTGTGAGAGTAGGACATTGCCAGGCAAAAAAGACAACCTTAGACGGTTGTCTTTTTTTTGTATATTTATCTTTAAGTTCTATTATTCCGTATAGAAGTCAGTAATTACGAAAATAGTCGAATTATATAAAGCTTATTTTCTGGGCTTTCTAGGTTTCACAACCGTGAAATTTGGAGAAAATCTGTAGTAGTGAATCGTTGCATCTTCAAAAAATTTTCAGTATAATCAAAGTCAAAGATAGTCAAAGTCAGAAGATGGGAGGTGGGAAGATGAGAAACATCTCCGATATTATTGAAAAGTATCTGAAGCAGGTTTTAGAAATGAGTGAAGAAGACCTTGTAGAGATTAAAAGAAGCGAAATTGCTGATAAATTTCAATGTGTTCCTTCACAAATAAACTATGTTATAAATACCCGTTTTACGATTGAAAGAGGATATATTGTTGAAAGTAAACGGGGCGGCGGTGGATATATTCGGATAATGAAGGTCCAATCCCACGACTTAGCCCATTTAATTGACCATTTGCTTTCCCTTTTCAACAATCGAATAAGTCAAACGAGTGCTGAAGACGTTATCATAAGACTTGTTCAAGAGGAGGTCATTACAAAACGAGAGGCTAAAATCATGCTAAGTGTCATTGATCGTTCTGTATTATATATTGATCTTCCATTTCGCGATGAATTAAGAGCAAGAATGTTAAAAGCAATGTTAACTTCCTTAAAATATAAATAATTGTGCAGCCTAAAGAGGTGAATTTAGATGATTTGTCAGGAATGTAACCAAAGGCCTGCAGCACTTCACTTTACTAAAATTATTAATGGTGAAAAAACAGAAGTTCATCTTTGTGAGAAGTGTGCTCAGGAAAAAGGTGAAATGTTTATCTTAAATGGAGAAACAGGATTTGCCTTTAATAATCTTTTGGCCGGTTTATTAAATATTGACCCAACTTTTCAAAAGCCGAGCCAAAGTCCGTTTCAACAAGAGGAAATCCTTCAATGTCAGGATTGTTCGATGACTTTTCCACAGTTTCTAAAGGTAGGCCGTTTTGGCTGTGCTCATTGCTATGAGACGTTTAAAGATCAGTTAAAGCCAGTTTTACGGCGTCTGCACAGTGGAAACTGGACTCATAATGGTAAAATTCCGAAAAGAATTGGTGGAGAGTTTCAACTTCGTAAACAGCTTGAAGAGCTGAAAATGGAGTTAAGAGAAGCCATCAACCATGAAGAATTTGAAAAAGCAGCAGAAATTCGCGATCAAGTCAGAAGATTAGAGAAACAATTAGCTGGAAACGAAGAAGGAGGGGAATAGCGTGTCGCTTGAACGATTTTTTAATCAAGCCGTCAGCTCTTGGATGAGCGAGGAAGGACCGGATTCCGATATTGTTCTTAGTTCCAGGATCCGTCTAGCACGAAATTTTGAAGCTTATAATTTCCCGACTGTTTTTTCACATGAAGAAGCAAAAGTTATAATTGATACAATGGAGGATATTCTTTATAACTCTCCTGTTGAGAACTACGGAAACATGGAACTTTTGAAAATGGATGAAATGCAGCCTCTTCAGAAACGGGTTTTAGTAGAAAAGCATTTAATTAGTCCATTATTGGCAGAGGATTCTCCATATGGCGCGGTTCTGTTAACCGAAAATGAAGAAGTTAGTATTATGTTAAATGAAGAGGACCATATTCGAATTCAGTGTTTATTTCCAGGTCTGCAAATAGCAGAAGCCTTACAAGCTGCGAATGAAATAGATGATTGGCTTGAAAATCATATCCATTATGCATTTGATGAAAAGTACGGTTATTTAACTAGTTGTCCAACCAATGTTGGAACGGGTCTCAGAGCATCTGTAATGATGCATCTGCCTGGGTTAATTTTAACGCAGCAAATTAATCGAATTATTCCTGCTATCCACCAGTTAGGACTTGTCGTCAGAGGGATATATGGAGAGGGCAGTGAGGCATTGGGGAATATCTTTCAAATTTCCAATCAGATCACCCTTGGGAAATCAGAAGAAGATATCAGCCGTGATTTAAAAGGAGTAGCCAGTCAGCTAATTTCACAAGAAAGGTCTGCTCGTGAAGCATTACGCAAAACTTCTAACATACAATTAGAAGACAGGGTGTTCCGCTCATTAGGGGTGTTATCTAATAGCCGGATTATTGAATCAAAGGAAGCAGCCCGCTGCTTATCGGATGTTCGGCTTGGTATAGATATGGGGTATATAAAAAATATGTCGAAGACGATTCTAAATGAATTAATGATTTTAACCCAGCCGGGTTTTCTTCAGCAATATGCGGGCGGTCCATTACGACCGCATGAAAGGGATATCCGAAGAGCCGCATTAATTAGGGATCGTATAAAATTGGAGAATGAAAAATAGGTGAGGAGGAAGAGGATATGATGTTTGGACGATTTACTGAAAGAGCACAAAAGGTACTAGCACTAGCACAAGAGGAAGCGATTCGTCTTGGTCATAATAACATTGGAACTGAGCATGTTTTATTGGGGCTTGTACGCGAAGGTGAAGGGATTGCCGCAAAAGCACTTTATGGACTTGGGTTAGGTTCAGAAAAGATTCAAAAAGAAGTGGAAAATTTAATCGGTAAAGGACAGGAAACTTCTCAAACCATACACTATACTCCGAGAGCTAAAAAGGTTATTGAACTATCAATGGATGAAGCTCGAAAATTAGGACACTCCTATGTGGGAACTGAGCATATTCTTCTCGGTTTAATCCGTGAAGGAGAAGGGGTGGCAGCAAGGGTATTAAATAATCTTGGTGTCAGCTTAAATAAGGCTCGTCAGCAGGTATTACAACTATTAGGCAGTAATGAATCGGGCTCACACCAAGGCGGTGCGTCTGCGAGTGCCAATACACCTACACTTGATAGCCTTGCAAGAGACTTAACAGCGATTGCCCGTGAAGGCAGCCTGGATCCAGTCATTGGCCGCAGTAAAGAAATTCAACGTGTTATTGAGGTATTAAGCCGTAGAACAAAAAATAACCCTGTGTTGATTGGGGAGCCCGGTGTAGGTAAAACCGCCATTGCGGAAGGGCTTGCCCAACAAATTGTCAACAATGAAGTACCAGAGATCCTTCGTGATAAGCGTGTGATGACACTTGATATGGGAACTGTAGTTGCTGGTACTAAATATCGTGGTGAATTTGAGGACCGTCTGAAAAAAGTGATGGATGAAATCCGCCAAGCCGGAAACATTATTCTCTTTATTGACGAACTTCATACCTTAATTGGTGCAGGTGGAGCAGAAGGGGCAATTGATGCTTCTAACATCTTAAAGCCATCGCTCGCACGTGGAGAACTTCAATGTATTGGTGCCACTACACTAGATGAATATCGTAAGTATATTGAAAAAGATGCTGCCCTTGAACGACGTTTTCAGCCGATTCGGGTAGATGAACCAACTGCTGAGGAATCGATTCAAATTTTAGCAGGCTTACGTGACCGTTATGAGGCCCATCACCGCGTTTCAATCACGGATGAAGCAATTGAAGCAGCAGTTAAGTTATCGGACCGTTATATCTCTGACCGATTCCTGCCTGACAAAGCTATTGATTTAATTGATGAAGCCGGTTCAAAGGTAAGACTTCGTTCCTATACAACGCCTCCAAATTTAAAAGAGTTAGAGGTTAAACTTGAGGACGTTAGAAAAGAAAAGGATTCAGCTGTTCAAAGTCAAGAATTTGAAAAAGCTGCTTCGTTAAGAGATACAGAGCAGCGCCTCCGTGAACAGTTAGAAGAAACAAAGAAAACTTGGAAAGAAAAACAAGGTAAAGAAAATAATGAAGTGACGGTAGAGGATATTGCCAGTGTTGTCTCAAGCTGGACGGGTGTACCGGTCTCTAAGCTTGCGGAAACTGAAACGGCGAAATTATTGAATTTAGAAGAAGCCTTACACTCCCGTGTTATTGGGCAAGAGGAAGCGGTTATAGCTGTTTCTAAGGCAGTTCGCCGTGCGAGAGCAGGATTAAAGGATCCAAAACGTCCAATTGGTTCATTTGTATTCCTTGGTCCTACTGGAGTAGGGAAAACGGAATTAGCCCGTGCCCTTGCGGAAGCCATGTTTGGTGATGAGGATTCGATGATTCGAATTGATATGTCGGAGTATATGGAGAAACACTCCACATCCCGCCTTGTCGGATCTCCTCCAGGATATGTTGGTTATGAAGAAGGCGGCCAACTAACAGAGAAGGTTCGCAGAAAACCATACTCTGTTATCTTGCTGGATGAAATTGAAAAAGCACATCCAGATGTCTTCAATATCTTGCTGCAAGTTCTTGAAGATGGCCGCTTAACAGATTCAAAGGGAAGAACTGTTGATTTCCGAAATACTGTACTCATTATGACCTCCAACGTCGGAGCGGAAGCTTTAAAACGAAATAAGTATGTGGGCTTCAATATTCAAGACGGAGCACAGGATTATAAAGATATGAAGGGCAAGGTAATGGATGAACTGAAAAAAGCCTTCCGTCCGGAATTCTTGAACCGTATTGATGAAATTATTGTCTTCCATGCTTTAGAGAAAAAGCATCTTGAAGAAATTGTGACTCTATTATCTGATCAGCTGGTAAAACGATTAAAAGAGCAAAATATTTCGTTAGAATTAACCCTTGCAGCAAAAGAGAAGATCACTCAGGAAGGTTACGATCCAGAGTATGGTGCAAGACCACTGCGCCGTGCTATTCAAAAGCATATTGAAGATCGTCTCTCTGAAGAATTATTAAAAGGAACATTATTAACAGGTCAGCATGCTATAATTGATGTAGTTGATGGTGAGTTCGTTGTTAGAATGGCAGAAAAAACAAGCTTAGCAAAATAGAATTACACGGCTAACGAATAATTTTAAGTGTCTAACAACACATGCAAGAGGTACACGTGAATAAAGTCAACCCGTGTACCTCTTTTTTCATTTTTAAATAACCGCCATCATAGGAACAAATAGTGCATGATGGTTAGGAAAGGTTTGAAGGTAATGGTGAAAAGAAAAACAAAGTTCATCTGCCAAGAATGCGGCTATGAATCTCCAAAATGGATGGGAAAATGCCCAGGCTGTGGACAATGGAATAAGATGGTCGAGGAAGTAGAAATAACAGGGGCTCAAAGAAGAGGAGCGTTTGCTCATGCACAGCCAGGTTCAAATCTACTTACAAAACCAATGAAAATTAATGCTATTGAAATGGAGAATGAACCGAGAATTTTGACCGATTTAAATGAACTTAACCGTGTTTTGGGCGGTGGAGTTGTTAAGGGCTCGTTAGTTTTAATTGGCGGCGACCCGGGGATTGGAAAATCTACACTTCTTCTGCAGGTGTCTTCACAACTTGCGAATAATGGGAATTCGGTTCTATACATATCTGGTGAAGAATCATTAAGACAGACGAAGCTTCGCGCAGAACGACTGGGAATTTCGTCTGAAAATTTGTTAGTCTATTCGGAAACTAATCTTGAGGAGATAAGCCGAACGATTGACGGAGAGAATCCAAGCTTTGTCATTATTGACTCTATTCAGACGGTTTTTCATCCAGAAGTAACTTCAGCACCAGGGAGTGTTTCGCAAGTACGAGAATGTACCGCAGAATTGATGAGGATTGGAAAAACCAAAGGGATTGCCATTTTTATTGTTGGTCATGTGACCAAGGAAGGTTCCATCGCTGGACCAAGACTATTGGAACATATGGTCGATACGGTGCTTTATTTTGAAGGGGAAAGACACCATACTTACCGAATCCTAAGAGCAGTTAAAAACCGTTTTGGTTCCACAAACGAAATGGGCATTTTTGAAATGAAAGAATTTGGACTCGAGGAAGTAGAAAATCCATCGGAAATCTTCTTGGAAGAGCGGTCCCGCGGAGCAGCAGGTTCGACGGTTGTCGCTTCAATGGAAGGGACACGCCCGGTTCTGGTCGAGATACAGGCACTTATTTCACCTACGAGTTTTGGAAATCCACGAAGAATGGCGACTGGAATCGACCATAATCGAGTGCCGCTTTTAATGGCGGTCTTAGAAAAGCGGGTTGGAATGCTTCTTGCCAACCAGGATGCCTACTTAAAAGTAGCCGGAGGAGTAAAGTTAGATGAACCGGCGATTGATTTAGCCGTTGCGGTAAGCATTGCTTCCAGTTTTAGAGACCGCCCGACAAACCCAACCGACTGTATTATCGGTGAAGTAGGTTTGACAGGTGAGGTAAGAAGGGTGTCAAGAATAGAGCAGCGCGTTCAGGAAGCGGCAAAGTTAGGCTTTGAGCGCGTGATTCTACCAGCCAATAATTTAAGCGGCTGGACGGGCCCAAAGGGTATTAAACTTATCGGTGTTTCCTCTGTCGGTGAGGCACTGCAGGCAGCGTTAGGAGGGTAGCAGATGGAAAATAAGAAGCATGGTGAGGTTACTATAAGCGATGTATTACAGTTAATTGCCCCTGGCACCCCGCTTCGAGAGGGAATTGATAATGTATTAAGAGCCAATACCGGCGGTCTGATTGTGATAGGTTATAACGAAAAAGTAAAAAGCATTGTCGATGGCGGTTTTTCAATTAATTGCCCTTTTTCCCCCAGCTTTTTATATGAACTTGCCAAAATGGATGGTGCCATCATTTTAAATGAGGCAGGCAACAAAATTTTATTTGCAAATGCCCAGCTGGCACCTAACGCCGAGATACCTTCATCGGAAACCGGAATGCGGCACCGGACAGCAGAAAGAGTTGCCAAACAAACGAAAGCACTGGTAATTGCTATTTCTCAAAGAAGAAACGTGATTACCCTTTATCAGGGGAACTTTCGTTATTCATTAAAAGATATTGGTGTCATGTTAACAAAGGCGAATCAAGCTATACAGACACTTGAAAAATATAAAGTTGTACTTGAACAGAGCATCACAAATTTAAGTATATTAGAATTTGAAGAATCGGTTACCTATAACGACTTTTTACTAGTTCTTCATCGGTTTGAAATGGTATTGAAAATTAAAAATGAATTATTAACCTTTTTACATGAGCTGGGGACAGAGGGAAGGCTGATTCGGCTGCAAATGAATGAGATTCTAATAGACCTTGAAGAAGAAGTTATGCTGATCATTAAAGATTATGCTAACGAACGGGAAATCCAAGCACGGGATGTACTTCAGCGGATGCAGTCATTGGCAAATACCGGCACTATTGAGGATATGGTCTTGTTGAAATTAATGGGCTACCTAGGCTATGTCCATCTTGATGAAAATAAATTTCCGCGTGGTTATCGGATATTGCATAAGATTCCGAGATTGCCTTCGATTATCATTGAGAACTTAATCACAAGTTTTGGGGATCTGGCCAAAATAATTACAGCTACCGTTGAAGAGCTTGACGATGTTGAGGGGATCGGGGAAGTACGAGCAAAAAAAATTAAAGAGGGCTTTAAGTTAATTAAAGAGCGGCTATATACGGACCGTCATTTATAAAATGATTGAAATAAAAAAACATGTATGCTAAAATGTGCAGCCCCAATTTGTTTGACAGAGAAAATTTCCAATGATACCCTATGGAGAGTAAGAATTTTACAAAACAAATTTATTTCAAAAAGATTACAGTTAGGAAAAATAATCACAAAATCGACGTTTCAATTTTAAGAATATGTTTATAATGAATTAGAGGAGGTGAAGGAATGTTAAAAAGAATTGTGCAGGCATGCTTCCTCATTATTGGGGGTACGCTGGGAATACTTTTACTGCCGGAATTGTTCAAATTACTTCATATCAATGACATTCCACTGATTAATAATTCATATGTTACTGCTATTATAGGTGCTATTATTTTTTACCTTATTACCTTTTGGGCAGTAGATTATGTCTTTAATTTTATTAAATGGACAGAGGATTCTTTAGTTAAGATTCCTGTAACAGATGTACTATTTGGCAGTGTCGGATTAATTTTCGGTTTATTTGTTGCCTTTTTAATTAGTTTTGCTCTTAATGCTGTACAGGTGCCGATTTTAAATGCAGTTGCACCAATCCTATTGACTTTATTATTTGGGTATCTTGGCTTTCAAGTTGGTTTTAAAAAGCGTGATGAACTTTTAGGTTTGTTTGGAAATCGGAGTAACAAGAAAAAATCCGGTGAAGAAGAGGTAGACCCCAAAGCCGGCAAAGAATTGAAAATATTAGATACAAGTGTGATTATTGATGGCCGGGTTGCTGATATTTGTCAGACTGGCTTTTTGGAAGGAACAATTGTTATTCCGCAGTTTGTTCTTGAGGAATTACAACATATCGCAGATTCCTCTGATGTATTAAAACGAAATCGCGGCCGCAGGGGCTTAGATATATTAAATCGCATTCAAAAAGAACTATCCATTAAGGTGGAAATCTATGAAGGTGATTTTGATGAGATTAGTGAGGTTGACTCAAAACTCGTGAAACTCGCAAAATTAACCAATGGGATCCTTGTAACTAATGATTTTAATTTAAATAAAGTATGCGAATTACAGAATGTCTCTGTATTAAATATTAATGACTTGGCAAATGCAGTGAAACCAGTTGTCCTTCCTGGGGAGGAATTGACCGTTCAAGTGATTAAAGATGGCAAAGAATACCATCAAGGTGTTGCCTATTTAGATGACGGAACAATGATTGTTGTTGAAGAAGGAAGAGAATATATTGGTAAGAGAATTGAAGTTCTAGTTACAAGTGTTCTTCAAACCTCTGCTGGCCGGATGATATTTGCCAAACCAAAATTGCTAGAAAAAGCACTTTAGAGAGAAAGCAGATGCGCTTTGATTAGGGAAAAAAGCAGTACATTTTTTCTAAGATGCGACAGATAGAGAGGTATTTTTATGACTTACCAAGTCATTATCCCGGCTGCTGGTCTGGGAAAAAGAATGAGGGCGGGGAAAAATAAACTTTTATTAGAGCTTAATGGGCTGCCAATTCTGGTCCATACCTTAAAAGTATTTGAAGAGGATGAAGCCTGTGATGGAGTAATATTAGCCATACATCCTCAGGATTATAAGGAAATTAATAGGCTGCTTCAAAAGTGCCAAATCGGGAAAGTTTCTGATTTGGTACCGGGTGGGGACGAACGTCAACACAGTATATTCAATGCTCTTAAAACAGTCGAAGCAGATGGTATAATTCTTGTACATGATGCAGCTCGACCATTTATTCAAAAGGTCCATATCCACCGCTTAACACAAAAAGCAGAAGAAACAGGCGCTGCGATTATGGGCGTTCCGGCCAAAGACACTATGAAAAAACAAAAAGATGGTGTGGTAGTGGAAACTGTCGAACGTTCTAGCTTGTGGGCTGTTCAAACCCCACAAGCTTTTCGCATTTCCTTACTTAAGAAGGCTTATCAAAAAGCAGAAGAGGACAAATTTCTCGGAACGGATGATGCTAGTTTAGTGGAACGTTTAAATTTCCCTGTTTCCATTGTCGAAGGGGATTACGATAATATTAAGCTGACAACACCCGAGGATTTATACTTTGCAGAGGCGATACTTGAAAAGCGGAAGCGCCTTGAGCACGGGCGACAGGCATAAGACGAGCCGCAAAGAAGGCGGCATTTATCCTTCCTGGCGGATTGGCTTATGACCCCGAGTCCCTAAGCGCTGAAGCTGGACAGGGATCGATGTTCAAAGAATTAAGTTTATTTATAAAACAAAGGAGTTTTACTGATGTTTCGAATTGGACAGGGCTTTGATGTACACCAATTAACAGAAGGGCGTCCGCTAATCATCGGCGGCATTACAATCCCGTATGAAAAAGGGCTCTTGGGACATTCTGATGCAGATGTTTTATTACATACCGTTTGTGATGCATGTCTTGGGGCGATTGGCGAAGGTGATATTGGCAAACACTTCCCTGATACAGACCCTAATTTTAAAGATGCCGACTCGGCCAAGCTTACCGAACATGTATGGCAGCTAGTCAAAGAAAGAGGATATGAGTTGGTTAATGCCGACTGTACGATTATTGCTCAAAAGCCTAAAATGGCTCCATATATTGAGCAGATGCGGGCGCGGATTGCTGAATTATTAGAGGTGGCGCCAGACCAAATAAATGTAAAAGCCACTACAACAGAAAAACTGGGATTTACCGGCAGAGGCGAGGGGATTGCCTCTCAAGCAGTTGTTTTATTAAAAAAGGTTAATGGTTAGACTTTATAGATACAAATCACAATGGTAAAATATATCGGTAAATTATAATAAATAGAAAAATGGTCTAGCTCCAGCGCCTAGGGGCTCGAGGTCTTAAGCCAATCCGTCGAAAAGGTTAAAGAACAACCTTCCCGCCGGCTCGTCTTAAGCTTGGCTACAGAAAGCTATAGCCTTCTGTACGCATTAAGGGAGACTAAACTCTGGCTTCGCTATGCTTGCCAGTCGTTAAATCTCCCTATATCGCCCCTGAGCAAGGCGCTTCCGCTTTTCTAGATGGAGGCATTATTATGTCAAATGAAGTTCGTGTAAGGTATGCTCCAAGTCCAACGGGACATTTACATATTGGGAACGCCCGTACTGCACTATTTAATTATTTATTTGCTCGGAATAAAGGCGGTAAATTTATTATCCGGATAGAGGATACCGATAAGAAACGCAATATCGCAGGCGGTGAAGAAAGCCAATTAAAATATTTAAAATGGCTCGGAATGGATTGGGATGAAAGCGTTGATGTCGGCGGCGAGTACGGTCCTTACCGCCAATCAGAAAGAAATGATATTTATGAAACTTACTATAATCAGTTATTAGAAACCGGCCATGCGTATAAATGCTATTGTACGGAAGAAGAGCTTGAAGCAGAACGTGAAGCACAAACCGAGAGAGGCGAAACTCCTCACTACTCTGGTAAATGCCGCCACTTAACAGAAGAGCAGCGCCGTCAATTACAAGCAGAAGGCAGACAGCCAAGTCTTCGGATTGCTGTACCAGAAGGTAAAACCTATACATTTGACGATATGGTCAAAGGGGCAGTTTCGTTCGAATCTGAAGGTATGGGTGACTGGGTCATGGTCAAAAAGGATGGAACCCCAACCTATAACTTTGCGGTTGCTATCGATGATCACCTAATGCAAATTAGCCATGTACTCCGTGGTGATGACCATATTTCAAATACGCCAAAACAGTTAATGGTTTATGATGCATTAGGCTGGGAGCCGCCTGTTTTTGGACATATGACCCTTATTGTAAATGAAAGCCGGAAAAAATTGAGTAAGCGTGATGAGTCGATTATTCAATTTATTGAACAATATGAGGAACTAGGATATCTTCCAGAAGCATTATTTAATTTTATTACGCTATTGGGATGGTCACCTGCGGGTGAAGAGGAACTATACTCTAAAGAGGAATTTATCGAGATTTTTGATGCGAATCGCCTCTCAAAATCACCTGCATTATTTGACCAGCAAAAGCTAACATGGATGAACAATCAATACATGAAAAAAATTGAGGTTGATCGCGCGTTGGAGCTTGCTTTGCCGCACCTAATTAAAGCAGGCCGTCTAAGTGAAAGTTTAACAGATGAGGAACATCAATGGGCTCGGAGTCTAGTTGCTCTTTTACAGGAAAAAATGAGCTTTGGTGCTGAAATCGTAGAATTGTCTGATATGTTCTTCCAGGATGATGCAGTTTATGAAGAAGATGCAAAGGAAGTCTTAATGGGTGAAACGGTCCCTGAAGTATTAAGGGCCTTTTCTCATGAACTTGACCAACTTGACAGCTTCCGCGCAGATGGAATCAAAGCAGCCATGAAGGCCGTCCAAAAATCCACTGGTCAAAAGGGGAAAAACCTGTTTATGCCGATCCGTGCGGCTGTAACAGGTCAAACACATGGGCCAGACCTGCCTCAGGCAATCGAATTATTGGGGAAAGCTAAAGTTCAAAACAGAATTAATAAAATTATTAGTTAACAAGATAAAGAAAATGTAATATAGTAAAAGAAATAAGAAAAGCGGAAGTACCCGCTGGATGCTGAAGCTGGACAGTTATCGAGGTCCAATGTTAGAATCCTAATCATATAAGCCAAAGCGAAGAAGAGGAAAAGTAAAAAAATGACGCTTTAAAGAGAGAACCATCACCGGCTGAAAGTGGTTTAAGCCTCCCATTTTTTGAAATGCACCTCTGAGCCCCATTTCGAAAGGAGTCAACTCGAGTAGATCTGGGCGGAGCAATCCGTTAACAAGTAGAGTGAGGTCTTTTTTTGCCCGAATTCCTATCAACTTGGGAGTTAGCTAGGGTGAGGCCTAATCAGAGTGGAACCACGTATTATGCGTCTCTGTCGATTGCGACAGGGGCGCTTTTTATATATAAAAACAAAGGGGGAAGAGCGATGTTCAAAAAGATGAGGGAGGACATTGAGGTTGTTTTTGAACAAGATCCTGCGGCGCGGAGCACTTTAGAAGTTGTTTTGACATATTCAGGTTTACATGCCATTTGGGCACATCGGATTGCACATGCACTCTTCAAGCGAAAATTATATTTCCCTGCACGTGTGATTTCACAAGTAAGCCGTTTCTTTACCGGAATTGAAATTCATCCCGGGGCAAAAATAGGCAGAAAATTTTTTATTGACCATGGTATGGGGGTTGTCATAGGGGAAACCTGTGAAATTGGGGATAATGTAACTATATACCAAGGTGTTACACTTGGCGGGACAGGGAAAGAAAAGGGGAAACGCCATCCGACCATTAAGGATAATGTCCTTATATCGACTGGTGCTAAGGTGCTGGGCGCTATTACAATTGGTGAAAATTCTAAAATTGGCGGCGGTTCGGTTGTATTAAAAGAGGTGCCGCCCAACTCAACCGTAGTCGGGATACCAGGAAGGGTAGTCATTCAAGATGGCGTCCGGATACCAAAAGTAAAAGATTTAAATCATTGTGATCTTCCTGATCCAGTCGCTGACCGTATTCGTGAGATGGAAAGTGAAGTATATCTGTTAAGACAAGAGCTTCAAGAATTAAGAAATGAAAGGACAAAAGTCAATGGCCATTCAAATATATAATACATTATCTAGAAAAAAAGAAACCTTCGTTCCACTGGAAGAAGGAAAGGTAAAAATGTATGTCTGCGGTCCAACTGTCTATAATTATATTCATATAGGAAATGCCCGTCCGGCCATCGTTTTTGATACTGTACGGCGATACTTGGAATACCGAGGCTTTGATGTGAAATATGTTTCAAACTTTACAGACGTCGATGATAAATTAATTCGCGCAGCTAATCAGCTTGGGGAGGATGTTCCGACCATTGCAAATCGTTTTATCGATGCCTACTTTGAAGATGTTTCAGCATTAGGCTGCCAAAAGGCGGATGTCCATCCTCGCGTAATGGAGAATATGGACATCATTATCGATTTCATCAGCCGGTTAGTAGATAAGGGCTTTGCTTACGAATCAGAAGGGGATGTATATTTCCGTACCAGAAGCTTTGATGAATACGGAAAACTTTCACATCAATCAATTAATGACCTCCAAGTAGGTGCTAGAATCGAGGTGGGTGATAGGAAAGAAGATGACTTAGACTTTGCCCTTTGGAAAGCGGCTAAAGAAGGGGAAATCTATTGGGAAAGCCCTTGGGGACTAGGACGCCCAGGCTGGCATATTGAATGCTCAGCAATGGCAAAGAAGTACCTTGGTGAAACGATTGATATCCATGCTGGCGGACAGGATTTAACATTCCCCCATCATGAAAACGAGATTGCTCAATCAGAAGCTCTTTCAGGTAAATTATTCTCTAGGTACTGGATGCATAATGGTTATATTAATATCGATAACGAAAAAATGTCAAAGTCACTTGGGAACTTTGTCCTTGTTCATGACATTATCAAAAGACATAATCCACAAGTATTGCGGTTCTTTATGCTGTCAGTGCATTATCGGAATCCTATTAATTACAGTGAAGAATTATTAGAAAGTACAAAGGCTGCGTTTGAACGATTAACAACCTCTTATCAAAATTTAAACCATCGAAAAGAGGCAAGTACCGATTTAACTGACCATAATCAAGAGTGGCTGGATAAGCTGACTGTCTTGCATGAACAATTTATTGAGGCGATGGATGATGACTTTAATACAGCTTTAGCCATTTCAGTTCTATTTGACCTATCTAAATTAGCGAATTATTATCTTCTAGAAAAAAATACGGCTGTTGAAGTGATTGAGGCTTTTACAAATAAATTTGAAGAGTTATTCGGGGTATTAGGATTAACGCTTGAAAGTGAAGAAATGCTAGATGAAGAAATTGATGCGCTGATTGAAAAGCGGAACCAGGCACGGAGAGAACGAAATTTCCAATTGTCAGATCAAATTCGCGATCAATTAAAAGAAATGAATATTATTTTAGAGGACACACCCCAAGGTACAAGGTGGAAAAGAGGCTAATACATGCTTGACTATGAGAATAATGTCGATGCCAAACAATTGAATAGTCTTGCCCTTGCTTATATGGGGGATGCCGTTTTTGAATCATATGTAAGACGGCATCTCCTGTATAGTGGCAAGGTAAGGCCCAATCAATTGCACCGGCTTGCGACACGATACGTATCAGCAAAGGCACAGTGCCAAATACTCTTTCAAATGATGGATGAGAAGCTCTTGAATGAGGAGGAAACAGCTGTTGTCATGCGCGGCAGAAATGCAAAATCAGGAACGGTCCCTAAAAATACAGATGTCCAAACCTACCGATATAGCACCGCGTTTGAAGCGTTAATGGGATATTTATTTTTAGAAGGAAGATTAGAACGATTAGAAGAGCTTGTTGAGACGGCGTTTAAATATGTAGATGAGAAAGGGGGCATGTCCATATGAGTCAAGAATACATCGTTGGAAAAAATCCGGTGATTGAAGCACTTAAATCAGAAAGGGATATTAACAAAATATTAATTGCTGAAGGCTCACAAAGAGGACAAATGCAGCAGATTACGCAATTAGCCAAAGAAGCTAATGTCCTTGTACAATTTGTTCCAAAGAAAAAGTTAGACCAAATATCGGAGGAAAATCATCAAGGTGTGCTTGCCTATGTGGCAGCTTACCAATATGCAGAAATAGATGATTTGTTTGCTGCGGCAGAGAAGAAAAATGAAGCACCGTTCTTTTTACTGCTGGATGAAATAGAAGATCCCCACAACCTAGGTTCTATTATGAGAACCGCGGATGCTGTCGGAGCACATGGAATAATTATTCCAAAACGCAGAGCCGTCGGATTAACCGCAACTGTTGCAAAGGCATCAACAGGTGCAATTGAATATATACCTGTGGTACGAGTAACGAATATGGCACGAACGATCGACGAATTGAAAGAACGGGGCGTATGGATTGCTGGAACTGATGCGAAGGGAAAAGAAGATTACCGTCAAATGGATGGGACACTTCCACTTGGCTTAGTGATCGGCAGTGAAGGGAAAGGAATGGGAAGGTTAATCGGAGAAAAATGTGATTTTCTCATCCATTTGCCAATGGCTGGAAAAGTAACTTCGCTGAATGCTTCTGTTGCTGCATCCCTGCTCATGTATGAGGTATATCGCAAACGTCATCCGCTCGGCAGGTAGTTATGGACATCCTGCTTGTCGACGGATATAACATTATTGGAGCATGGCCAGAACTAAAAGCATTGAAGGATAGGGACCTGCCGGCCGCAAGGGATCGACTAATCGAAAAAATGGCCGAATATCAAGCCTACTCTGGTTTTCGTGTAATTGTTGTTTTTGATGCCTATTATGTACAAGGAATAGAGAAAAAGTATAAAAATCATAAGGTAGAGGTCATCTTTACAAAGGAAAATGAAACGGCCGACGAGCGGATTGAAAAAATGGCGATTAGCTTAAGCAACCGAAGAACACAAATCCACGTAGCAACCTCCGATTTTACGGAGCAATGGGCGATATTTGGACAAGGGGCATTAAGAAAGTCCGCACGTGAATTGTTGATTGAAATGTCCTCCGTTGAAAAAGGAATAGAAAAGAAAGTTAAAAAGATTCAAGAGAAAAAACCTGCCTCGAAGATAGCGATTAGTGATGAAATGGCTGAAATTTTTGAAAAATGGCGCAGAGACAAAAAATGAGCTCTCGACTTCAAAATTTTTCTAATGTATACTAGTAATATGTATGCATGTTCGGTGGAGGGGATCTACTTTGAATACGGACTTCGGAACAAGGATTAACGAACATTTTTTCGTAATGGAAGACGAGGAAATTGTTGACTTGGTACACCAAGGTGAGAGTGAAGCATTGGATTATTTAATTCACAAGTATCGTAATTTTGTGCGTGCAAAAGCAAGATCCTATTTTTTAATTGGAGCAGATAAAGAAGATATTGTCCAGGAAGGAATGATTGGCTTATATAAGGCGATTCGTGACTTTCGTGAGGACAAGCTGACTTCTTTTAAAGCGTTTGCTGAACTATGTATTACCCGCCAAATTATCACGGCAATTAAGACAGCAACACGGCAAAAGCATATTCCGTTAAACTCGTATGTATCATTGGACAAGCCTATTTATGATGAAGAATCTGACCGCACATTAATGGATGTTTTATCGGGTACCAAGGTGCTGGATCCGGAACAATTAATCATTAATCAAGAGGAATTCGATCAGATAGAAGTAAAAATGACTGAATTATTAAGTGACCTAGAACGAAAGGTATTGGCACTATATTTAGATGGCCAATCGTATCAGGAAATTTCTGAAGAACTAAAACGTCATGTGAAATCCATCGATAATGCCCTGCAGCGTGTAAAGCGAAAACTAGAGCGGTATCTGGAAATCCGAGAATTTTCGTTGTAGGGTAAAAAAACATTATTTGTCAATATTATTAATGTATTTTAGGAGTTATTGACATTAAATAGGGGTCATGTTACATTTTTAGTGATACACAAGAAGAACAGTTAGGTGAACAAAAATGAGCAAAAAAGTCATCTTAGCTTGTGTGGAATGCGGCACACGAAATTATTCAACAGCCGGCAAAGAAACACAAACAGAACGTTTAGAACTTAAAAAATATTGTAAGACTTGTGCGACCCATACTATCCACCGTGAAACAAAATAAATATAGAAATAGATACTAGCATTGCTTACTTAAGTTTGTTGGGGGTTACGAAATAATGCAGCGCATAACGAAATTCTTCAGTGATATATTCCGTGAAATGAGAAAAGTCAGCTGGCCCAAGCGTGGGGAATTGATTCGTTCAACTGCTACTGTTTTAACAACAGTAGTCTTTTTCGCAGCGTTCTTTGCTGTTCTAGATTTAGGAATCTCAAAATTGATTCGTATAATTCTTGAATAATTAGTCATCATTCATGGTATAATGGAAATTAATAAAGGAAGTTTTATCTAAAACCCGTATAAACGGGTTTTTTAATTTGTCTAAAAAAGGCGGAAACGTTCGTTTTAGAGTCGGTAGACGCAGGTAAATAGGCACTGAAATTTCCACAAAAATGAGGGAGGGACGGACGAACTAGTCCTCTTAAATGGAAAAGAATTGGTACGTTGTTCATACTTACTCTGGTTATGAAAATAAGGTAAAAGCAAACTTAGAAAAAAGGGTTGAATCAATGGGCATGGCGGATAAGATATTCCGTGTCGTTGTACCTGAAGAAGAAGAAACAGAAATTAAAAACGGCAAAAAGAAGGTTGTCAAACGCAAGGTGTTCCCTGGTTATGTATTAGTTGAAATAGTGATGACAGATGATTCCTGGTATGTCGTCCGTAATACTCCTGGTGTAACGGGATTTGTCGGCTCAGCGGGTTCAGGATCCAAACCAACACCGTTACTGCCTGAAGAAGTAACCGTATTACTTAAGCGTATGGGCGTAGAAGAAAAACGTGTGGATGTCGATTATGAAATCGGGGAAACGGTTCGCGTAAAGGAAGGTCCTTTTGCGAACTTTACTGGATCTATTGAAGAAATGGACAAGGACCGTGCAAAACTTAAGGTGCTTGTTAATATGTTTGGCCGAGATACCCCAGTAGAACTAGATTTCACACAGATTGAAAAATTATAAAAAGCCGAAATGCACGATGTAGTTTCGATGAATATATTAATCTAATTTAAAAGAAAATAAACTGTTATTGTAAAAAAACTTGAAATCATTTTAAAAAAGTGTTACTATTTCATAGGTCAGTATGTCTCCAATGTGAGACGAGACCAATGTTTTAAGTTCTTTATGATTAATATATAAAGACATATGATGAGTGGGAGGGGTCAAAAGGTCCCTATTACCACATCACGGACTTTAAGGAGGTGTGTCTCGTGGCTAAAAAAGTAATTAAAGTCGTTAAATTACAAATTCCTGCTGGTAAAGCAAACCCAGCGCCACCGGTTGGTCCTGCACTAGGTCAAGCAGGTGTTAATATCATGGGATTCTGTAAGGAATTTAACGCTCGTACAGCAGATCAAGCTGGATTAATCATTCCTGTTGAAATTACGGTATTTGAAGACCGTTCATTTACATTTATTACGAAAACTCCTCCTGCTGCCGTTCTTTTAAAAGTAGCAGCTGGAATTCAGTCTGGTTCAGGTGAGCCTAACCGTAATAAAGTAGCAACAGTAAAGCGTGATAAAGTACGCGAGATTGCGGAACAAAAAATGCCTGACCTAAACGCAGCTAGCGTTGAAGCAGCAATGCGCATGGTCGAAGGTACTGCACGCAGCATGGGTATCGTTATCGAAGACTAATCCATGTTACTGAAGCACAAAGGTAAAATGAGGGGGTTGCGATATTTTAATATACTCGCAACCTTTGTTCTGTCTAGCAGTGGCACTATTACTTAAGTCATAAGATGATTATAAGAAGTGCCTCGGCTTTTCGGCGTGGGAGAATAATTCGCTAAAACCACAATCTAGGAGGAAATAAAAATGGCTAAAAAAGGTAAAAAGTATTTAGAAGCTTCAAAGCTTGTAGATCGCTTAAAAGCATACCCAATTGCAGAAGCAATTGATCTTGCAAAGAAAACAAACTTCACAAAGTTTGATGCAACTCTTGAAGTGGCTTTCCGTTTAGGCGTAGATCCTAAGAAAGCTGACCAACAAATCCGTGGTGCAGTTGTGCTACCTAACGGAACTGGTAAAACTCAACGCGTTTTAGTATTTGCGAAGGGTGAAAAAGTGAAAGAAGCAGAAGCAGCTGGTGCTGATTATGTTGGAGATTCTGAATACATCAACAAAATCCAACAAGGATGGTTTGATTTTGATGTAATCGTAGCAACTCCTGACATGATGGGTGAAGTTGGTAAACTTGGTCGTGTATTAGGACCTAAAGGTTTAATGCCAAATCCTAAGACTGGTACTGTTACATTTGATGTAACAAGAGCAATCAATGAAATTAAAGCAGGTAAAGTTGAATACCGTGTAGATAAGTCTGGTAACATTCATGTTCCTATCGGTAAATCATCTTTCGAAAGCGAAAAGCTTGTTGAAAACTTCAACACTATTTTCGAAACAATGCTTAAAGCTAAACCTGCAGCTGCAAAAGGTACTTACATGAAGAACGTAACTGTATCTTCAACAATGGGACCTGGCGTAAAAGTAGATCCATCTACTGTTGTAGCTAAGTAATTTATTACCAATTGACATTTTAGAGTATATTTTATATAATCTATTTTGTTGTTTAAAATAAAACATTTGTACTGTAGACAGCAGGTGCGATATTCGCTTAATTTCCTGCCGAGGTAGAGCGATATAGAATCGGCTGATTATTCAGCTGTTGTATGCTGCCTCCATGTCTCGATTGATGTGGAGGTTTTTACTTGGCAAATAAAAATTTGTTGTCTAAATTATTATTTGTATAAGTGCAACTATGCCTTGTCCTCGCCTGACGGCTTGTCAGTCGGCAAGTTTACTTTACCTGGTATAAATGTAGATAATCTACAGGAGGTGTAAAGATGAGCAGTGTAATCGAAATTAAGAAACAATTAGTTGACGAAATTACTGATAAGTTAAAAGCAAGTGTATCAACTGTCGTTGTTGATTACCGTGGTCTTTCAGTTGCAGAAGTAACTGAACTTCGTAAACAACTTCGTGATGCAGGCGTTGAATTTAAAGTTTATAAAAACTCAATGGTACGCCGTGCTGCTGATGCAGCTGAGCTTTCTAGCTTGAATGATGCGTTAACAGGTCCGAACGCAATTGCGTTCAGTACTGAAGATGTAGTAGCACCAGCAAAAATCTTGAATGACTTTGCTAAAAAACACGAAGCACTAGAACTTAAAGCAGGTGTTATCGAAGGTAACGTCGCAACAGCTGAAGAAATTAAGGCTCTTGCTGATCTACCATCACGCGAAGGCTTGCTTTCTATGCTACTCAGCGTACTACAAGCTCCAATTCGCAATCTTGCCCTTGCTGCAAAAGCGGTGGCAGACCAAAAAGAAGAACAAGGCGCGTAAGTTAATAGAAAAGCTGAAGCGACCGTTTAGCAGCGTATGGCCTGGAGCAATTCAACTGAGATAAAGGAAACACGGAGAGCGTTAGCGAACCGATGTTGACTTATCGTAGGGAGAAGAGCGAAGGACACTAGCTGCTGGGAGCTGAAGCTGGACAATTTTAAGCGTTAAACACTAATAAAACGTAACGAAAACTAAGGAGGAAACTTAATCATGACTAAAGAACAAATCATTGAAGCAGTTAAATCTATGACTGTTTTAGAACTTAACGATCTTGTAAAAGCAATCGAAGAAGAATTCGGCGTAACTGCTGCTGCTCCTGTAGCAATGGTAGGCGGAGCTGGAGCTGCTGCTGTTGAAGAGCAAACTGAATTTGATGTAATCCTAGCTAGCGCTGGCGATCAAAAAATCAAAGTTATCAAGGTTGTTCGTGAAATCACTGGTCTTGGTCTTAAAGAAGCAAAAGACCTTGTTGATAACACTCCTAAAGCAATTAAAGAAGGCGTTGCTAAAGAAGAAGCTGAAGCAATCAAAGCTAAGCTTGATGAAGTTGGAGCTAACGTTGAAGTTAAGTAATTCTACTATAAAAAAGCTCGCTGCATAAGCGGGCTTTTTTTGGCTTAAATTAATTAACAATTACGCCAGTCCTCTTTTATTCTTCAATTACTACTCTCCGGAGGTGAGCTTATGTCAGAACACTACTATTCTCGAACTCAAAAGGTGGAAAGTGATCCGAAATTTTGGGACTTTACATTGCGAAAGCATACTTTTCGTTTTAAAACCGATAATGGTGTTTTTTCAAAAAGAGAAGTAGATTTTGGCTCACGTATACTCATAGAGTCATTTATCATGCCAGAGGTGGAAGGCAGCATTCTAGATGTAGGCTGCGGCTATGGACCCATTGGTTTATCGATAGCAAAAGAATTTAGTAACCGCATTGTCCACATGGTCGATGTAAATGAACGAGCGATTGAACTGGCAAAAGAAAATGCCTCCTTAAACAAGATTACAAATGTCGACATCTATGAAAGTGATCGCTTGTTAAATGTTAAAGAGGATACTTTCGCAGCCATCATAACAAATCCGCCCATTAGAGCTGGTAAACAGACTGTTCATGATATTTTTGAACAAAGCTATGAGCATCTTGTTTCAAGTGGTGAGCTTTGGATTGTCATTCAAAAGAAACAAGGAGCACCGTCTGCAATTGAAAAATTAAAAAACCTTTTTTCTGATGTGGAGACCGTTGACAAATCCAAAGGTTATTTTATTATTAAAGCTAAAAAATAGTTGACTCGTATTTGTCGTTGTGGTAGCATTATAAAATGCCATCATAATAATTTCCGAATTATTCCTTAAAATACTTTTACCTTAAGTATAAAAACGGCATAATAAGGAAATGATGACAAAATAATAATCAAAATGTGAAAATGTGGTTTTTAGTAAAAAACCCTTTTTCTTTTTGTCTAATTGGTGGAGTCTTTGGTTCTACTGTTAGACGTAATAGATTTATTAAAAAACGCTTGATTTGAGGGGTGAATCAGTTGACAGGTCAACTAGTTCAGTATGGACGACACCGCCAACGTAGAAGTTACGCACGAATCAGTGAAGTTTTAGAATTACCAAATCTCATTGAAATCCAAACCTCTTCTTATCAATGGTTTCTGGATGAGGGATTACGTGAAATGTTTCAGGATATTTCACCGATTGAGGATTTTACTGGTAACCTATCACTGGAATTTATTGATTACAGCCTTGGCGATCCAAAGTATTCTGTAGAAGAATCTAAAGAACGGGACGTTACATATTCTGCTCCATTACGTGTAAAAGTACGTCTTGTAAACAAAGAAACTGGTGAAGTAAAAGACCAAGATGTATTTATGGGTGATTTCCCACTAATGACTGAAACAGGTACATTTGTCATAAATGGGGCAGAACGCGTTATAGTATCACAGTTAGTGCGTTCACCGAGCGTTTACTTTAGTGGAAAACTTGATAAAAATGGCAAAAAGGGTTTTACTGCGACTGTAATTCCGAACCGCGGAGCTTGGCTCGAGTATGAAACAGATGCCAAAGATGTTGTTTATGTAAGAATAGATCGTACTCGGAAACTGCCCGTTACGGTTCTTTTGCGTGCATTAGGCTTTGGTTCGGATCAAGAAATCATTGAATTGATTGGTGATAACGAGTACATCCGCAATACCCTTGAGAAGGATAATACAGAGGGTGTTGACAAAGCACTATTGGAAATTTATGAGCGTCTTCGTCCGGGCGAACCGCCAACAGTTGATAACGCTAAGAGTTTGTTAGTTTCTCGTTTCTTTGATCCGAAGCGTTATGATCTAGCGAACGTTGGTCGTTACAAAATCAATAAAAAGCTTCATATTAAAAATCGCTTATTCAACCAACGTTTAGCCGAATCACTTGCGGATCCTGAAACTGGTGAGATCATTGCAGAAAAGGGAACCCTCCTTGATAGGAGAAATCTTGACAGAATTATACCTGCCCTTGAAAAGAATATTAATTTCAGAGGCCATAATCCTGTTGGTGGTGTAGTAGAAGAAGAAATCATTCTTCAAGGCATTAAGATTTATGCACCTGGTGATGAAAATGAAAAGGTTATTAACGTATTAGGTAATGCATATGTTGCTGAGCCAATTAAAAATATAACACCTGCCGACATCATTGCATCGATTAGCTACTTCTTTAATTTATTACATGGAGTAGGCGATACAGATGATATCGACCACTTAGGTAACAGACGACTACGTTCTGTTGGTGAACTATTGCAGAACCAGTTCCGGATTGGATTATCCCGTATGGAACGTGTTGTCCGTGAGAGAATGTCTATCCAAGATACTGCAACCATTACACCGCAGCAATTGATTAACATTCGTCCGGTTATTGCATCAATCAAAGAGTTTTTCGGAAGCTCGCAATTATCACAATTCATGGACCAAACAAACCCGCTTGCTGAGTTAACTCATAAGCGCCGTCTATCAGCATTAGGACCCGGTGGCTTAACGCGTGAACGGGCAGGAATGGAAGTACGTGACGTACACTATTCCCATTACGGACGTATGTGTCCAATTGAAACGCCTGAAGGTCCAAACATTGGTTTGATCAACTCGCTTTCATCTTATGCGAAGGTAAACCGGTTTGGATTTATTGAAACCCCATACCGCCGTGTTGATCCAGATACCGGTAAGGTTACAAGCCGAATCGATTACCTGACAGCGGATGAAGAAGATAACTATGTAGTTGCACAGGCGAACTCTCGTCTTGGTGATGATGGTGCATTCCTCGATGAAGAGGTAGTGGCTCGTTTCCGTGGTGAAAACACAGTAGTTAAACGTGAACGAATTGACTACATGGATGTATCACCAAAGCAGGTAGTTTCTGCAGCGACTGCGTGTATTCCGTTCCTTGAAAATGATGACTCAAACCGTGCCTTGATGGGTGCAAACATGCAGCGTCAAGCAGTGCCGCTTATGCAGCCGGAGGCACCAAGAGTTGGTACCGGTATGGAATATGTATCCGGTAAAGACTCCGGTGCAGCGGTCATCTGTAAGCAGGAAGGTATTGTTGAACATGTTGAGGCCCGTGAAGTTTGGGTTCGTGAAGTGAAAGAAGTTGATGGCCAAGAAGTAAAAGGCGATCTTAAAAAATACCGTTTGTTGAAATTTATTCGTTCGAACCAAGGTACGTGCTATAACCAACGTCCAATCGTGGCTGTTGGCGACCGTGTGAAAAAAGGCGAAATTTTAGCTGACGGTCCATCCATGGAATTGGGAGAGTTAGCCCTTGGACGAAACGTTCTCGTTGCCTTCATGACATGGGATGGTTATAACTATGAAGATGCCATCATTATGAGCGAACGCCTTGTAAAAGATGATGTCTATACTTCTATTCATATTGAAGAATATGAATCAGAATCTCGTGATACAAAACTTGGACCTGAGGAAATTACCCGTGATATTCCAAATGTAGGGGAGGATGCTCTTCGTAATTTGGATGAACGCGGTATTATTCGTACAGGTGCAGAAGTAAAAGACGGTGACCTTCTTGTTGGTAAAGTTACGCCAAAAGGTGTAACTGAATTAACTGCAGAAGAACGCCTTCTCCATGCTATTTTTGGTGAAAAAGCTCGTGAAGTCCGCGATACGTCACTAAGAGTTCCACATGGCGGCGGCGGTATCGTACATGATGTTAAAGTCTTTAACCGTGAAGATGGCGATGAATTGCCACCAGGTGTAAACCAGCTTGTACGTGTCTATATCGTTCAGAAACGTAAGATTCACCAAGGGGATAAAATGGCGGGACGTCACGGTAACAAAGGGGTTATTTCGCGGATTTTACCGGAAGAAGATATGCCTTACTTACCAGACGGTACACCGGTAGATATCATGTTAAACCCATTAGGGGTACCATCTCGTATGAATATCGGTCAGGTGCTTGAGCTCCATTTAGGTATGGCGGCAAGATACCTTGGCATTCATGTGGCAACACCGGTATTTGACGGTGCGCGGGAAGAAGATGTTTGGGGTACGATTGAAGAAGCAGGAATGGCTCGTGATGCCAAAACTGTGCTGTATGATGGACGTTCAGGGGAACCATTTGATAACCGTGTATCCGTTGGTGTCATGTATATGATTAAATTGGCGCACATGGTTGACGATAAACTCCATGCCCGTTCTACAGGACCATACTCACTTGTTACACAGCAGCCGTTGGGTGGTAAAGCTCAATTCGGTGGTCAGCGTTTCGGTGAGATGGAGGTTTGGGCGCTTGAAGCATACGGTGCAGCCTATACACTTCAAGAAATCCTTACAGTTAAGTCCGATGATGTTGTTGGCCGTGTGAAAACATATGAAGCCATCGTTAAAGGCGAAAATGTTCCGGAGCCAGGTGTTCCTGAATCATTCAAAGTATTAATTAAAGAACTTCAAAGCTTAGGTATGGATGTAAAAATCCTTTCTGGTGATGAAGAAGAAATTGAAATGCGAGATACGGAAGATGATGACGACTTACAACAAGTCGACACATTAAACATCGCACCAGATGCACCAAGTTTCGAATCTGAAAAAGTAGGTTCAAAAGAGTAATTTCTCGAGCTGCAGCGCACACAACATGTGTGTGCGCTTCGGCTTAAATGATTGTCTAGCTGCAGCGCACAGCCCCGGTCGGGGCTAAGACGTGCGCTTCCGCTTTTCTAATAAGGGTAGAACCTGGATATCGAAAGGGAGGTAGGCCCCTTGCTTGACGTTAATAATTTTGAATACATGAAAATTGGTCTTGCTTCACCGGATAAAATCCGGTCATGGTCATTCGGAGAAGTGAAAAAGCCAGAAACCATTAACTATCGTACGTTAAAACCTGAGAAAGACGGCTTATTCTGTGAGCGAATCTTTGGTCCAACAAAAGACTGGGAATGTCATTGCGGAAAATATAAGCGCGTCCGTTACAAAGGTGTCGTTTGTGACCGCTGTGGTGTTGAAGTAACACGTGCAAAAGTACGTCGTGAACGTATGGGTCATATCGAGCTAGCTGCACCTGTCTCGCATATTTGGTATTTTAAAGGGATTCCAAGCCGAATGGGTCTTGTATTAGACATGTCCCCTCGTGCCTTAGAGGAAATTATCTACTTTGCTTCTTATGTTGTGACAGAATCAGGTGATACTCCACTTGATAAAAAGCATCTTTTATCCGAAAAAGAATATCGTGCCTATCGTGAAAAGTACGGAAATAAATTCCAAGCTGCCATGGGGGCAGAAGCGATTAAAAAGCTTCTTTCTGATATTGATTTAAATAAAGAAGTAGACATCCTAAAGGAAGAACTTAAGACAGCACAAGGCCAGCGCCGTACTCGCGCGATTAAACGCCTTGAAGTGCTCGAGGCCTTCCGTAACTCAGGAAACGAACCATCATGGATGATTCTGGACGTACTTCCAGTAATCCCGCCTGAGCTTCGTCCAATGGTACAATTGGATGGGGGACGTTTTGCAACATCTGACCTAAACGACCTTTATCGCCGAGTTATTAACCGTAATAACCGCTTAAAGCGTTTATTGGATCTTGGTGCGCCTAGCATTATCGTTCAAAATGAAAAGCGTATGCTTCAAGAAGCAGTTGATGCATTAATCGATAACGGCCGCCGCGGCCGACCAGTTACTGGTCCTGGTAACCGTCCGTTAAAATCGCTTTCTCATATGCTTAAAGGTAAACAAGGGCGTTTCCGTCAAAACTTGCTCGGTAAACGTGTTGACTATTCCGGCCGTTCCGTTATTGTTGTAGGTCCGAACTTAAAAATGTATCAGTGTGGACTTCCTAAAGAAATGGCACTTGAACTATTCAAGCCATTTGTGATGAAGGAGCTTGTTGAAAAAGGATTGGCACACAACATTAAATCTGCGAAACGTAAAATCGAACGAGTATCTCCAGATGTATGGGATGTACTTGAAGATGTTATCAAGGAGCATCCGGTTCTATTGAATCGTGCCCCTACATTGCACAGATTAGGGATTCAGGCATTTGAACCAACACTTGTTGAAGGACGGGCAATTCGTCTGCATCCACTGGTATGTACTGCCTACAACGCTGACTTTGACGGTGACCAAATGGCTGTTCACGTACCACTATCATCTGAAGCTCAAGCAGAGGCTCGTCTTTTGATGCTAGCGGCTCAAAATATCTTGAACCCTAAAGATGGTAAACCAGTTGTTACTCCTTCTCAGGACATGGTATTAGGTAACTATTACTTAACCCTAGAGCGTGAAGGCACGGTTGGTGAAGGTATGGTCTTTAAAGACACTAGTGAAGCGATCCTTGCCTACCAAAACGGCTATGTACACTTCCATACACGTGTTGCTGTTCATGCTGGCTCATTAGGCAATGAAACATTTACAGAGGAACAAAATAATAAGTTATTAATGACAACGGTTGGTAAACTTATATTTAATGAAATTCTCCCGAAGTCATTCCCATATATTAATGAGCCGACAAGGCATAATTTAGAAGTCGAAACACCTGCCAAGTATTTTATTGAAAAAGGTGAAGACGTAAAAGCTAGAATTAAAGAAATGCCGTTGATTGATCCATTTAAAAAGAAAATTCTTGGAAATATCATCGCTGAGGTCTTTAAACGATTCAAAATTACTGAAACATCAAAAATGCTTGACCGCATGAAGGATTTAGGCTTTAAGCATTCAACTAAAGCTGGTTTAACAGTTGGTGTGGCTGATATTGTCGTACTTCCTGAAAAACCGCAAATTCTCCATGAGGCTCAAGAAAAAGTAGATAACGTAATGAAGCAATTCAGACGTGGTCTTATTACTGAAGATGAGCGTTACGATCGTGTTATTGCGATCTGGAGTGCTGCGAAAGACACTATTCAAGGTAAACTGATGAAGTCCTTGAATAAATCAAATCCAATCTTTATGATGAGTGATTCCGGTGCCCGTGGTAACGCCTCTAACTTTACACAGCTTGCTGGTATGCGTGGTCTGATGGCCAACCCGGCAGGACGTATCATTGAATTACCGATTAAATCAAGTTTCCGTGAAGGATTAACAGTATTAGAGTACTTTATCTCGACTCACGGTGCACGTAAAGGTCTTGCCGATACCGCTCTTAAAACTGCTGACTCTGGTTACTTAACACGTCGTTTAGTTGACGTTGCCCAAGATGTCATTGTTCGTGAGGACGATTGCGGTACTGACCGCGGCTTCTTAATTAGTGCCTTAAAAGATGGAACAGAAATAATCGAAGGTTTGGATGAACGTCTAATCGGCCGTTATGCTCGTACACCAATTAGACATCCTGAGACAAAAGAAGTCATTGTACCTGAAAATGGCTTAATTACTGAGGACCTAGCAGAAGTGATCGTAAATGCAGGAATTGAAGAAGTAAAAATCAGATCTGCCTTTACATGTAACACTCGTCATGGTGTATGTAAGAAGTGTTATGGCCGTAACTTGGCAACAGGCCAAGAGGTTGAAGTCGGTGAAGCGGTCGGAATTATTGCTGCCCAATCGATCGGTGAACCAGGTACACAGTTAACAATGCGTACATTCCATACCGGTGGGGTTGCCGGAGACGATATTACCCAAGGTTTACCGCGTATCCAAGAGATTTTTGAAGCGCGTAACCCTAAAGGTCAAGCAGTCATCTCTGAAATTGAAGGCATTGTTGTCGGGATTAATGAAGGCCGTGACCGCCAGCACGAAATCGTGGTTCAAGGTGAAGTGGAATCTCGTACTTATAATGCCCCATATACCGCCCGTTTGAAAGTAGCGATCAATGATCATGTTGAACGTGGTCAGGAACTAACAGAAGGTTCGATTGATCCCAAAGAATTAATCAAAGTAAAAGACGTTACTTCTGTTCAAGAATACCTATTGCGTGAGGTTCAAAAAGTTTACCGTATGCAAGGGGTTGAAATTGGCGATAAGCACGTCGAAGTAATGGTTCGTCAAATGCTGCGTAAGATCCGCGTCAGCGATGCAGGGGAAACAGATGTTCTTCCAGGTACACTTCTTGATATTCATCAGTTTACTGATGCTAACGAGAAGGCACTTCTTGAAGGTAAACTACCTGCCACTGGACGTCCAGTTCTACTTGGTATTACAAAAGCATCACTTGAAACAGATTCATTCTTGTCTGCAGCATCCTTCCAAGAAACAACTAGAGTTCTTACTGATGCAGCAATTAAAGGAAAACGTGATGAGTTACTCGGCTTGAAGGAAAATGTTATCATCGGTAAACTGGTTCCTGCTGGAACAGGAATGCAGCGTTACCGTAAAGCAGAGCCGGTATTACGCGATACTACGTCTGAAGAAACTGTTGCAATTGATTAATTAATTTTTCGGTACCTGCCAATTAAGCAGGTACCGAATTTATGAATATTAATTACCAATAGCTGGTTTGAATAAAAAATCAAAACATTAGTTGACATCTTTTTGGTAAGATGATATTATATCAAAGGTGCTTCTATTCCAGATACTTTGGAGGATGTAGTTATGTCTTATGAAAAAGTATTACAAGCACGCAAGATTGTTATAGGAACAAAACAAGCAGTGAAAGCACTAAAAGAAGGAACTGTTCAAGAGATTCTCGTTGCAAGCGACGCTGAGCATAGATTAACGACAAAAGTCGTTGAAGAAGCAAACTTGATGGAAGTCCCTCTCCACTATGTCGATTCGATGAAAAAACTTGGAAAAGCATGTGGAATAGAAGTTGGTGCTGCAACTGTTGCTATTATCCGTTAAAAACTGTTTTTGTAGATAGAGGATCTGCAAAGACTTTGTTTTTGCAAAAAAATGAACCACCTGGATGTGTGGGCTTACAAATAACGAAGGGAGGAAAAATTCATGCCTACTATTAACCAATTAGTGCGCAAGCCTCGTCAATCAAAAGAGGAAAAGTCAAAATCACCTGCGCTTAACAAAGGTTACAACAGCTTCAAGAAATCACAAACAAATGTATCTTCACCACAAAAACGCGGAGTATGTACTCGTGTTGGTACAATGACTCCAAAGAAACCAAACTCAGCGTTACGTAAATATGCTCGTGTACGTTTGACAAATGGTATCGAGGTGACTGCATACATTCCTGGTATCGGCCATAACCTTCAAGAGCACAGTGTTGTTCTTATTCGTGGAGGACGTGTAAAGGACTTACCGGGGGTACGTTATCACATCGTACGTGGAGCACTTGATACTGCTGGTGTAAACAACCGTATGCAAGGACGTTCTAAATATGGTACTAAGAGACCAAAAGCAGCTAAGAAATAAATCACACTAAAATAGAAGCTTCTTTGAAAGGAGGAAACAAAATGCCACGTAAAGGTCCTGTAGCAAAAAGAGACGTGTTACCTGATCCACTATACAATTCAAAATTAGTTACTCGTCTAATCAATAAAATGATGATCGATGGTAAAAGAGGTAAATCTCAAGAAATTCTTTATTCTGCGTTTGACACAATTCGCGAACGTACTGGCAAAGAGCCAATGGAAACTTTTGATGCAGCTATGAAAAACATCATGCCTGTACTTGAAGTTAGAGCTCGTCGTGTAGGTGGTGCGAACTACCAAGTACCAGTTGAGGTGCGCCCTGATCGCCGTACAACTTTAGGTCTTCGTTGGTTAGTGAACTATGCGCGTCTTCGCGGTGAAAAGACAATGGAAGAGCGTTTAGCAAACGAAATCATGGATGCAGCTAACAACACTGGTGCATCTGTTAAGAAGCGTGAAGATACGCATAAAATGGCAGAAGCAAACAAAGCGTTTGCTCACTATCGTTGGTAATTTAACCTTCAATATAAAAACTTTCATACTAGGAAGGAGAAAGACCCAATGGCAAGAGAGTTCTCCTTAGCAAATACTCGTAATATCGGTATCATGGCTCACATCGATGCCGGTAAAACGACTACCACTGAGCGTGTCCTTTATTACACTGGCCGTATTCATAAGATCGGCGAAACACATGAAGGTGCTTCTCAGATGGACTGGATGGAGCAGGAACAAGAACGCGGAATCACAATCACTTCCGCAGCAACAACAGCACAATGGAAAGGCCACCGTGTTAACATCATTGACACTCCAGGACACGTAGACTTCACAGTAGAAGTTGAACGTTCCCTACGTGTACTTGATGGTGCGGTTGCCGTTCTTGATGCACAGTCTGGTGTTGAACCACAAACTGAAACAGTTTGGCGTCAAGCAACAACTTACGGTGTACCACGTGTTGTTTTCGTTAACAAGATGGATAAAATCGGAGCGGACTTCTTATATTCTGTAGGAACCATTCATGACCGTCTTCAAGCGAACGCACACCCAATTCAACTTCCAATTGGTGCAGAAGACCAATTCGAAGCTATTATTGACCTTGTTGAAATGAATGCAGTATTTTACAGCAATGACTTAGGTACAGACATTGAAGTACGCGAAATCCCTGAGGAATACCGTGCTCAAGCAGAAGAGTACCATGAGAAATTAGTAGAAGCAGTTGCAGAGTTAGATGAAGAGTTAATGGAAAAATACCTTGGTGGAGAAGAAATCTCTAAAGAAGAGCTTAAATCTGCTATTCGAAAAGGTACTGTTAACGTTGAATTCTACCCAGTAATTTGTGGATCAGCATTCAAAAATAAAGGTGTTCAGTTAATGCTAGATGCCGTTATTGACTACCTACCATCTCCATTAGATGTTCCTGCAATCAAAGGACATGCTATTGATGATGAAGACGATGTGGTTGAACGTCATTCAAGCGATGAAGAGCCATTCTCAGCTCTTGCTTTTAAAGTTATGACTGACCCTTATGTTGGTAAATTAACGTTCTTCCGTGTTTACTCTGGTACTTTAGAATCTGGATCTTACGTTCAGAACTCAACTAAAGGTAAGCGTGAGCGTATCGGACGTATCCTGCAAATGCACGCAAACAGCCGTCAAGAAATCTCTAAGGTTTATGCTGGTGACATCGCTGCTGCTGTAGGTTTGAAAGATACAACTACTGGTGATACTCTATGTGATGACAAAAACCCTGTTATCCTTGAGTCAATGCAATTTCCAGAGCCTGTAATTCAACTTTCAGTTGAACCAAAGTCAAAAGCTGACCAGGACAAAATGACTACAGCTCTACAAAAACTACAAGAAGAAGATCCAACATTCCGCGCACACACTGACCAGGAAACTGGACAAGTAATCATCGCTGGTATGGGTGAACTTCACCTAGATATCATCGTTGACCGTATGCGTCGTGAATTTAAAGTTGAAGCTAACGTAGGCGCTCCTCAGGTTGCTTACCGCGAAACTTTCCGTGCCTCTGCACAAGTGGAAGGTAAATTCGCGCGTCAATCTGGTGGTCGTGGTCAGTATGGTCACGTTTGGATTGAATTCTCACCTAATGAAGAAGGTAAAGGATTTGAATTCGAAAACGGTATCGTTGGTGGTGTTGTTCCTCGTGAATACATCCCTGCTGTTCAAGCTGGTTTAGAAGATGCACTTAATCGTGGTGTTCTTGCCGGATTCCCGTTAGTCGATATAAAGGCACGTCTATTTGACGGTTCATATCATGATGTTGACTCATCTGAGATGGCGTTTAAGATTGCTGCGTCAATGGCACTTAAAAATGCTGCTTCTAAGTGTAGCCCTGTTATCCTTGAACCTATGATGAGGGTTGAAGTTGTAATACCTGAAGAATATTTAGGGGATATCATGGGACAAATCACTGCACGTCGCGGCCGCGTAGAAGGTATGGAAGCTCGTGGTAATGCTCAAGTTGTTCGTGCGATGGTTCCACTTTCAGAAATGTTTGGTTATGCAACTGCACTTCGTTCAAGCACTCAAGGTCGTGGAGTATTCTCTATGCACTTCGATCACTACGAAGAAGTTCCAAAATCTGTTTCTGAAGAAATAATCAAAAAAAATAAAGGTGAATAATTGATTTTCACCTTTGTTTAAAGTATAACTACTTATGTAAGAATAGAGACTGTGACATATGGATATAACTATATTCGCAGTTTCTACCTAATATACTTATAACTTTTATAATCCAAAGGAGGATTTTCCAAATGGCAAAAGCTAAATTCGACCGTTCTAAGCCACACGTTAACATTGGTACAATCGGACACGTTGACCACGGTAAAACTACTTTAACTGCTGCAATCACTTCTGTTCTTGCAAAGCAAGGTAAAGCTGAAGCTCGTGCATACGATCAAATTGATGGTGCACCAGAAGAAAAAGAGCGTGGTATCACAATCTCAACTGCACACGTTGAGTATGAAACTGATAACCGTCACTATGCACACGTTGACTGCCCAGGACACGCTGACTATGTAAAAAACATGATCACTGGTGCAGCTCAAATGGACGGCGGTATCCTTGTAGTATCTGCTACTGATGGTCCTATGCCGCAAACACGTGAGCACATCCTTCTTTCTCGTCAGGTAGGCGTACCTTACCTTGTTGTATTTATGAACAAATGTGACATGGTTGACGACGAAGAACTTCTTGAGTTAGTAGAAATGGAAATTCGTGACCTATTAACTGAATATGATTTTCCTGGCGATGACACTCCGGTTATCAAAGGTTCTGCTCTTAAAGCATTAGAAGGCGAAGCTGCATGGGAAGAAAAAGTTATCGAATTAATGAACGCAGTTGATGAGTTCATCCCAACTCCAACTCGTGACACTGATAAGCCTTTCATGATGCCAGTTGAGGATGTATTCTCAATCACTGGTCGTGGAACTGTTGCTACAGGCCGTGTTGAGCGTGGTGTAGTTAAAGTTGGTGACGTGGTTGAAATCGTTGGTTTCACTGAAGAGCCAAAATCTACTACTGTAACAGGTGTAGAAATGTTCCGTAAACTTCTTGATTTCGCTGAAGCTGGTGACAACATTGGTGCCCTTCTTCGTGGTGTAGCGCGTGAAGAAATCGAGCGTGGACAAGTTTTGGCTAAGCCAAAATCAATCACTCCACACACAAAGTTCAAAGCACAAGTTTACGTATTATCTAAAGAAGAAGGTGGACGTCATACTCCATTCTTCACAAACTATCGTCCACAATTCTATTTCCGTACTTCTGATATTACTGGTATCTGTAACCTACCAGAAGGTACTGAAATGGTAATGCCTGGCGACCATATCGAAATGACTGTTGAACTTATTGCTCCAGTTGCAATCGAAGAAGGAACAAAGTTCTCTATTCGTGAAGGCGGACGTACAGTAGGTTCAGGTTCAATCACAACAATTCAAGAGTAATAACTTTATAAAAGCAGATGGATGACGATCCATCTGCTTTTTTAATGTCAAGTAAAGTGGATAACCGTGTTTCTTCTATTATAATATTTATTCAAAATATTATAACGTTCACTTAATAACTAGGAATTTTTGGAGATTGCTATTAATAGTTGAAAAACGTGTAAACAGCCGCTATAATAGGAAAAGTGTTCAAAACAGAAACATAAAGAAAAAAACATAATAATTGTTGCGTTTGCTTTATGTTTTATGTATAATAGACAATGTTGGTCTTTGACTGCGATGATGTGAAAGGTTGCTGACACACCCGGCCGCTTTGCCATGGCGAGTGTGTGGGAAATTTTCACTGAGAATGTCTATTTTTAAAATAGGCGAATAAAGGAGGGAAAATAATGGCAAAACAAAAAATACGTATCCGTCTTAAAGCATATGATCACAGAATCCTTGATCAATCAGCGGAAAAAATCGTTGAAACAGCAAAACGTTCAGGTGCAGCAGTTTCGGGTCCGATCCCACTTCCAACTGAAAAGTCTGTTTACACAATTCTTCGTGCGGTTCATAAGTACAAAGATTCTCGTGAACAATTTGAAATGCGGACACATAAGCGTCTAATCGACATCGTTAACCCAACTCCACAAACAGTTGATGCGTTAATGCGTTTAGATTTACCATCTGGTGTTGATATCGAAATTAAACTTTAATCAAATAAACTATTATAAAATTAGGAGGTGTGACTTACATGACCAAAGGAATCTTAGGAAGAAAAATTGGTATGACTCAAGTATTTGCAGAAAACGGGAACTTAATTCCTGTAACTGTTGTTGAGGTAGCTCCAAACGTTGTACTTCAAAAAAAATCAGTTGATAGCGATGGATATGTTGCTGTTCAAGTAGGTTTTGAAGATAAGCGTGAGAAGTTAGCTAACAAGCCTGAAAAAGGACATGTTGCGAAAGCAAATACTGCTCCTAAGCGCTTCATTCGCGAATTCCGCGGAGATGACTTAGCAGCACTTGAAGTTGGTCAGGAAGTCAAAGTTGATATTTTCGCTGCAGGAGATATCGTAGATGTAACAGGAATCTCAAAGGGTAAAGGTTTCCAAGGTGTTATCAAACGCCACGGACAATCACGCGGCCCAATGGCTCACGGTTCACGTTATCATCGTCGTCCTGGTTCAATGGGACCTGTTGCTCCAAACCGTGTATTCAAAGGTAAATTATTACCTGGCCGTATGGGTGGAGATCAAGTTACAGTTCAAAACCTTGAAATCGTTAAGGTTGATACAGAACGCAACTTACTTTTAATCAAAGGTAACGTACCAGGTGCAAAAAAAGCATTATTAAAAATCAAAGGTGCGGTTAAAGCATAAGTCACTTTGTAAGAAAGGAGGAACAAAGGAATGCCTAAAGTAGCATTATTAAACCAAAACGGTTCACAAGTTGGTGATATCGAACTTAATGAAGCGGTTTTTGGTATTGAGCCTAACCAAAGCGTATTATTTGAAGCGATTGTTATGCAAAGAGCTTCTTTACGTCAAGGAACTCATAAAACTAAAGTTCGTTCAGAAGTAGCAGGCGGTGGCCGTAAGCCATGGAGACAAAAAGGAACTGGCCGTGCTCGTCAAGGGTCAATCCGTTCACCACAATGGCGCGGAGGTGGTACAGTATTTGGTCCTACACCACGCAGCTATAGCTATAAATTACCGAAAAAAGTACGTCGCTTAGCGATCAAATCTGCACTTTCATCTAAGGTGTTGGAAGAAAATATCTTGGTACTTGAAACATTAACTTTCGATGCACCAAAAACTAAAGAATTCAAATCAGTATTAGGTGGCCTTTCTGTTGAGAAGAAAGCACTTATCGTTACTGCTGACCTAGATGAGAATGTAGCATTGTCTGCACGTAACATCCCTGGTGTAACAGTTGTGACAGCTGATGGAATTAACGTATTAGACGTTGTTAATCATGATAAATTGATCATGACTAAAGCAGCTGTTGAAAAAGTAGAGGAGGTGCTTGCATAATGGATGCACGCGATATCATTAAGCGCCCCGTTATCACTGAGCGGTCTACTGACCTAATGTCTGAAAAAAAATATACGTTTGAAGTTGATGTTAGAGCTAACAAAACACAAGTTAAAGATGCTATTGAAGAAATCTTTGGCGTAGATGTTGATAAAGTAAACATCATGAACTATAAAGGTAAGTTCAAGCGTATGGGTAAATTCGGCGGTTACACAAACAAGCGTCGTAAAGCTATTGTGAAATTAACTGCTGATAGCAAAGAAATCGAAATCTTTGAAGCATAAGAAGCTATCAAGAAGAGGAGGGAAATAAAATGGCGATTAAAAAGTACAAACCTACCTCCAATGGTCGTCGCGGAATGACAGTTTCTGATTTCGCTGAAATCACAACTAGCACTCCAGAAAAGTCTCTATTAGCTCCATTAAAGAGCAAAGGCGGCCGTAATAACCAAGGTAAGTTAACTGTTCGTCATCAAGGTGGCGGCCATAAGCGTCAATATCGTTTAATTGATTTTAAACGTAACAAAGATGGCATTCCAGGACGCGTTGCTACAATTGAGTACGATCCAAATCGTTCTGCGAATATCGCATTAATTAATTATGTTGATGGAGAAAAGCGTTATATCTTAGCTCCTAAAAACTTAGAAGTTGGCATGGAAATTATGTCTGGCCCTGAGGCTGATATTAAAGTAGGTAACGCCCTTCCATTAGCTAACATTCCTGTTGGTACTGTTGTGCACAACATCGAATTAAAACCAGGTAAAGGCGGCCAGTTAGTTCGTTCTGCTGGAACAAGCGCACAAGTACTTGGTAAAGAAGGTAAATACGTACTTGTACGTTTAACTTCTGGTGAAACTCGTATGATTCTTGCTGAGTGCCGTGCTTCTATCGGTCAAGTAGGTAACGAGCAGCACGAACTTATTAACATTGGTAAAGCAGGACGTTCACGCTGGTTAGGCAAGCGCCCAACAGTACGTGGATCTGTAATGAACCCTAACGATCACCCACACGGTGGTGGTGAAGGACGTTCACCAATCGGACGTAAGTCACCTATGTCTCCATGGGGTAAACCAACTCTTGGATTCAAAACTCGTAAGAAGAAAAACAAATCAGATAAGTTTATCGTACGTCGTCGTAAAAAATAACGGGACTAGAGCTACGGTTCATAGAAGAACCGTAGAACAGTCACGAAGGGAGGTTCCTTCATGGGTCGCAGCTTGAAAAAAGGACCGTTTGTTGATGATCATTTAATGGTTAAGGTCGAAAAGTTAAATGAAACCGAGAGTAAGCAAGTTATTAAAACTTGGTCTCGCCGTTCTACGATCTTCCCACAATTTATCGGCCACACTATCGCTGTTTATGATGGTCGCAAACATGTGCCTGTATATGTTACTGAAGACATGGTAGGACACAAGCTTGGAGAATTCGCTCCAACTCGTGCTTACAAAGGCCATGGTAATGATGACAAGAAAACAAGACGTTAAGAGAGGAGGGCATCCAAATGCAAGCTAAAGCTGTTGCAAGAACAGTTCGTATTGCTCCTCGTAAAGCACGTTTAGTCGTTGATCTAATCCGAGGTAAGCAAGTTGGTGAAGCGGTGGCGATTTTAAATCTCACTCCTAAGGCTGCTTCTCCAATCGTAGAGAAAGTATTAAAATCTGCTATGGCAAACGCTGAGCACAACTATGAAATGGACATTAACAATCTAGTTGTTGCACAAGCATTCGTCGACGAAGGACCGACTTTAAAACGTTTCCGTCCTCGTGCTATGGGCCGTGCAAGCCAAATTAACAAGCGCACAAGCCATATTACAATCGTTTTAACAGAAAAGAAGGAGGGATAAGCTGTGGGTCAAAAAGTAAATCCAGTCGGTTTGCGTATCGGAATCATCCGTGATTGGGAATCTAAGTGGTACGCAGGTAAAGACTTCGCTGATCTTTTACACGAAGACCTTAAAGTTCGTGAGTATATCACGAAGCGTTTAAAAGATGCTTCTGTTTCTAAAGTAGAAATCGAACGTGCTGCTAACCGTGTGAATGTAACAGTTCATACTGCGAAACCTGGTATGGTTATCGGTAAAGGCGGTACTGAAGTTGAAGCACTTCGTAAAGCATTAAATCAATTAACTGGCAAACGCGTTCATATCAACATTCTTGAAATCAAGAGAGCTGACCTTGATGCTAAACTAGTTGCAGAAAATATTGCTCGTCAATTAGAAAACCGTGTATCCTTCCGTCGTGCACAAAAACAAGCTATTCAACGTGCAATGCGTGCAGGTGCAAAAGGTATTAAAACAATGGTATCTGGTCGTTTAGGTGGAGCTGATATCGCTCGTTCTGAACACTATAGCGAAGGAACCGTTCCCCTTCATACACTTCGTGCAGATATCGACTATGCTACAGCTGAAGCTGATACTACTTATGGTAAGCTAGGCGTTAAAGTATGGATCTATAAGGGAGAAGTCCTTCCTACTAAGAAGAAAAATGCGGAAGGAGGCAAATAATTATGTTATTGCCAAAACGCGTAAAATATCGCCGTCAACACCGTGGAAAGATGCGTGGTCAAGCTAAAGGCGGCACTGAAGTAACTTTCGGTGAATACGGCCTGCAAGCTTTAGAAGCTTCATGGATCACAAACCGTCAAATTGAAGCTGCTCGTATTGCAATGACTCGTTACATGAAACGTGGCGGTAAAGTTTGGATTAAAATTTTCCCTCACAAGCCTTACACTGCTAAGCCACTTGAAGTGCGGATGGGTTCCGGTAAAGGGGCACCTGAAGGCTGGGTAGCTGTTGTTAAGCCTGGAAAAATCATGTTCGAAATCGCTGGTGTTTCTGAAGAAATCGCTCGTGAAGCACTTCGTCTTGCAATGCACAAACTTCCTGTAAAATGTAAGTTTGTAAAACGTGAAGAAATTGGTGGTGAATCAAGTGAAAGCTAATGAACTACGTGAACTTACCACTGCTGAAATTGAACAAAAAGTTAAATCTTTAAAAGAAGAGCTTTTTAACCTTCGCTTTCAATTGGCGACAGGACAACTTGAAAACACAGCTCGTATTCGTGAAGTACGCAAATCGATTGCTCGCATGAAAACAGTTGTTCGTGAAAGAGAAATCAGCGTTAACAAGTAATTATCCGAGAGGAGGTTCACACAATGAGTGAACGTAACCAGCGCAAAGTTTACACTGGACGCGTTGTTTCTGACAAAATGGATAAAACCGTTACTGTTCTAGTAGAAACACATAAAAAGCATCCTTTATACGGTAAACGCGTGAAATACTCTAAAAAGTTTAAGGCTCATGATGAGCAAAACGAAGCAAAAATTGGCGATGTTGTACGCATCATGGAAACTCGCCCACTTTCAGCTACTAAACGTTTCCGTTTAGTTGAAATCGTAGAAAAAGCAGTTATTATTTAATTGTTCGGATAACGCAACATTTCCGAAGGGAGGTTACACACATGATTCAACAAGAATCACGTTTAAAAGTTGCTGACAACTCTGGTGCTCGTGAAGTACTTACGATTAAAGTCCTTGGTGGTTCTGGTCGCAAAACTGCTGGTATTGGTGATGTGATCGTTTGTACAGTAAAACAAGCAACACCTGGTGGCGTTGTTAAAAAAGGTGACGTTGTTAAGGCGGTTATTGTTCGTACAAAGAGCGGTGCGCGTCGTCCTGATGGTTCTTACATTCGTTTTGATGAAAACGCATGTGTCATTATTAAAGATGATAAAAGCCCTCGTGGAACTCGTATCTTCGGACCAGTTGCCCGCGAACTTCGCGACAACAACTTTATGAAAATTGTATCTTTAGCTCCAGAAGTACTATAATTTAAATCCAAATTGCCTTTAAGGAGGTGCTTACGGATGCATGTTAAAAAAGGTGATAAGGTCAGAGTGATCTCTGGTAAGGATAAAGGCAAAACAGGAGTAATTCTTGCTGCTTATCCTAAAGAAAGCCGTGTTCTTGTCGAAGGTGTAAACATCGTTAAGAAACACTCTAAGCCTTCTCAAGTGAATCCACAAGGCGGAATTGTCAGCTTTGAGGCTCCAATCCATGTATCAAATGTTATGCCTATCGATCCTAAAACAGGTAACCCTACTCGTGTAGGTTACACTACGGTTGATGGCAAAAAAGTACGCGTAGCAAAATCCGGTGAAGTATTAGATAAATAGTTTAAAAAAGAAGGGAGGTACAATGAATGAACCGCCTAAAAGAAAAATTTGTTAAAGAAGTAACACCTGCTCTAATGAGCAAGTTCAACTATAAATCAGTTATGGAAGTACCAAAACTTGAGAAAATCGTGATCAACATGGGTGTAGGTGACGCAGTTGCAAATGCTAAAGCATTAGACAATGCTGTTGAAGAGCTAGCAACTATTACTGGCCAAAAACCTGTTGTAACTCGTGCGAAAAAATCTATCGCTGGTTTCCGTCTTCGTGAAGGTATGCCAATCGGTGCAAAGGTTACACTTCGCGGTGAGCGCATGTACGAATTCTTGGATAAATTAGTATCCGTTTCTTTACCTCGTGTACGTGACTTCCGTGGTATTTCTAAGAAAGCTTTTGATGGTCGCGGTAACTACACTTTAGGTATTAAAGAACAATTAATCTTCCCTGAAATTGATTACGATAAAGTAAGCAAAGTTCGTGGTATGGATATCGTTATCGTAACGACTGCAAACACTGATGAAGAATCTCGTGAACTTTTAACTCAATTTGGAATGCCATTCCAAAAGTAATCGTTAAATAAGGGAGGCGAAAACGTGGCTAAAAAGTCAATGATTGCGAAACAACAACGCACGCCTAAATTCAAAGTACAAGAGTACACTCGCTGCGAACGTTGCGGACGTCCACACTCTGTATACCGTAAATTTAAGCTTTGCCGTATTTGTTTCCGTGAATTAGCATACAAAGGACAAATTCCTGGTGTAAAGAAAGCTAGCTGGTAAAACTAGAAGTTGGGAAGGAGGTAAAAATAATGGTCATGACAGATCCTATTGCTGATATGCTTACTCGCATTCGTAATGCGAACATGGTACGTCACGAAAAGTTAGAAGTGCCTGCTTCTAATTTAAAGAAAGAAATTGCTGAAATTTTAAAGCGCGAAGGTTTCGTACGTGATGTTGAGTTTATCGAAGACAATAAACAAGGTATCATCCGTATCTTCTTAAAATACGGTGCAAATAACGAACGTGTAATTACTGGTCTTAAGCGCATAAGCAAGCCTGGACTTCGTGTTTACGCTAAATCAAATGAAGTACCACGCGTACTTAACGGTCTTGGTATCGCATTAGTTTCAACATCTACTGGTGTTGTTACAGATAAAGAAGCTCGTGCAAAACAAATTGGCGGCGAAGTTTTAGCTTACGTTTGGTAATCAGTTTTTGAATGAATGGAGGTGCACTAAATGTCTCGCGTAGGAAAAAAACCAATCGAAATTCCAGCAGGAGTTACGGTTACTTTAAACAACAATACTGTAACAGTTAAAGGACCTAAAGGCGAACTTACTCGTACTTTTAATCCTGATATTGCAATTAACGTAGAAGAAAACACTGTAACAATTACTCGTCCTTCTGACGTGAAAGAACACCGCGCATTACATGGTACAACTCGCGCTGTGATCGCTAATATGGTTGAAGGTGTTTCCACTGGCTTCACAAGAGGCTTAGAATTAATCGGGGTTGGTTACCGTGCCCAAAAGCAAGGTAACAAACTTGTATTAAACGTTGGTTACTCACATCCGGTTGAAATTGAACCTGAAGCTGGCCTTGAAATCGAAGTACCTGCTAATACAAAAATCGTTATTAAAGGTACTGACAAAGAACGTGTTGGTGCATTAGCAGCCAATATCCGTAAAGTTCGTCCTCCAGAGCCATATAAAGGCAAAGGAATCCGTTACGAAGGCGAATTTGTCCGTCGTAAAGAGGGTAAAACCGGTAAGTAATGCCGCATAAGTAAACGAAAGGAGTGACGTAAATGATTACGAAGCAAGATAAGAACGCTAATCGCAAGAAAAGACACGCTCGTGTTCGTGCGAAACTTAGCGGTACTTCTGCTCGTCCACGTCTAAATGTGTACCGTTCAAATAAGCACATTTATGCTCAATTAATCGATGACATGAATGGAGTCACTTTAGCAAGTGCTTCTACAATAGAAAAAGATTTCGGTCTTGAATCTACTAGTAATGTTGAAGCTGCACAAAAGGTCGGAGAATTAGTCGCTAAACGTGCGGTTGAAAAAGGTATCACTGCTGTTGTCTTTGACCGTGGGGGATACCTATATCACGGACGTGTGCAAGCATTAGCTGATGCTGCCCGTGAAAACGGCTTACAATTTTAATAGACAAAGGAGGGACATAAAAAGATGCGTCGTATTGATCCAAACAAACTTGAACTAGAAGAACGCGTAGTAACAGTTAACCGTGTTGCGAAAGTTGTTAAAGGTGGACGTCGTTTCCGTTTCTCTGCTCTTGTAGTAGTTGGGGATAAAAACGGTCATGTAGGTTTTGGCACTGGTAAAGCACAAGAAGTACCAGATGCAATCCGCAAAGCCATCGAAGATGCGAAGAAAAACTTAGTCGAAATACCAATGGTTGGAACTACAATTCCTCACCAAGTAATTGGACGTTTTGGAGCTGGCGAAATTCTATTAAAACCTGCTTCTGAAGGTACTGGAGTTATCGCTGGGGGACCAGTTCGTGCTGTCCTAGAATTAGGCGGTGTTGCTGACATCCTTTCTAAATCACTTGGAACAAACACTCCGATTAACATGGTTCGCGCAACAATTGATGGTTTAAAACAATTAAAACGTGCTGAAGACGTAGCGAAATTACGCGGTAAATCAGTAGAAGAACTGTTAGGATAAGGGGGGAAATCAAATGGCGAAACTTTTAATTACCCTTAACCGAAGCGTAATTGGTCGCCCTGAGGACCAACGTGAAACAGTTAAAGCGCTAGGTTTGCGTAAATTAAATCAAACAGTTGAGCATCAAGATAACGCTGCTATTCGCGGTATGATCAATAAAGTTGCTCACCTTGTAACAGTTAAAGAACAATAATTAATTGTTTTCTTTCATAAGGAGGTGCCAATATGAAACTTCATGAATTAAAACCTGCAGAAGGTTCTCGTCAAGAGCGCAAGCGTTTAGGCCGTGGTATCGGTTCTGGACAAGGTAAAACAGCAGGTAAAGGTCATAAAGGTCAAAACGCTCGTTCTGGCGGCGGTGTACGCTTAGGTTTCGAGGGTGGTCAAACACCTTTATTCCGTCGTTTACCAAAACGTGGTTTTACCAATATCAGCCGCAAAGAATACGCTGTTGTCAATCTTGATGCTTTAAATCGCTTTGAAGAAGGTACAGAAGTTACTCCAGAACTTCTTATCGAAACAGGTGTTGTAAGTAATGAAAAAGCAGGGATCAAAATACTTGCTAAAGGGAACGTAGAGAAAAAGTTGACTGTTAAAGCTCACAAATTCTCCTCTGCTGCTAAGGAAGCTATCGAAGCTGCTGGTGGAACTACTGAGGTGATCTAATGTTCCAGACAATCTCCAATTTTATGCGCGTGGGTGAGATAAGACGTAAAATAGTATTCACCCTTTTAATGTTAGTCGTTTTTCGACTAGGTACTTTTATTCCAGTACCGAACGTAAATGCTGATGTTCTTGCTAATCAAGATAAACTAAGTGTTTTCGGTATTCTTAATACCTTCGGAGGTGGAGCATTAAAACAATTCTCCATCTTTGCAATGGGTATTATGCCGTATATCACTGCTTCGATTATCATTCAGCTTTTACAAATGGATGTAGTTCCAAAATTCACGGAATGGTCCAAGCAAGGTGAATCTGGCCGTCGTAAGATTGCTCAGATTACCAGATACTTTACTGTTGTGCTTGGATTTATCCAAGCATTAGGTATGTCCTACGGTTTTAATAACCTAGCCAGCGGACAATTGATTGAGAATCCAGGTATCGGTACGTATTTATTAATTGCTGTTACATTAACCGCTGGTACATCATTTTTAATGTGGCTTGGTGAGCAAATCACTGAAAAGGGTGTTGGAAATGGAATTTCCATTATCATCTTTGCGGGGATTGCTGCTGGGATCCCATCCACTGTTAATCAAATTTATGTTCAACAGTTTGAGAATGCCGGTGAAGCATTATTCTTACGTATTGTGACGGTTGTTCTAATCGTTATTGCGATTATCGCTATCGTTTTTGGTGTTATTTTTATCCAACAAGCCAATCGTAAAATACCAATTCAATATGCAAAACGTATGGTTACAGGACGTAATCCTGTTGGCGGACAGTCCACACATATGCCGTTAAAGGTGAATGCTGCGGGTGTTATCCCAGTTATCTTTGCGGTTTCATTTATTGTAACTCCAAGAACGATTGCTTCATTTTTTCCAACAAATGATGTAACGCTCTGGATTACAAAAAACCTTGATTATACTCATCCTATTGGGATGACGCTATATGCAATATTAATTATCGCGTTCACTTATTTCTATGCTTTTATCCAAGTTAACCCTGAACAAGCAGCGGAAAACTTACAAAAGCAGAGCGGCTATATTCCTGGTATTCGGCCAGGAAAGAGTACACAGGAATACTTAACTCGCGTCTTATACCGTTTAACCTTTGTTGGTGCCCTATTCTTAACCATTATTGCGATTCTTCCAACTATTTTTATAAAATTAGCGAATTTACCGCAATCGGCTCAAATTGGTGGAACAAGTCTGTTAATCGTTGTCGGTGTTGCCCTCGATACGTATAAACAGCTTGAGGCACAGCTTGTTAAACGTCATTATAAAGGCTTTATAAAATAGGTTTTAGGGACCCTTTGGCCCCTGAAACCCACTTAAAGCACGAGGGGGAATACGTGTGAACATAGTATTAATGGGGCTTCCAGGTGCCGGTAAAGGCACACAGGCTGAAAGAATCGTCGAGGAATACGGCATCCCTCATATCTCGACTGGAGATATGTTCCGTGCAGCGATGAAAGAAGGAACAGACCTAGGCTTACAAGCAAAATCTTTCATGGATAAAGGCGAACTTGTTCCAGATGAGGTAACGATCGGTATCGTTCGTGAAAGACTTAGCAAGGAAGATTGTCAAAAAGGTTTCCTTTTAGATGGATTTCCTAGAACTGTACCTCAAGCTGATGCTTTGGAAAACCTACTAACTGATTTAAATAAAAAGATCGATTATTGTTTAAATATCAATGTTGATAAAAGTATCTTAATGGATCGTTTGACAGGACGTCGGATTTGTAAAGAATGTGGTTCAACCTATCATCTAATCTTTAATCCTCCTGCAAAAGAGGGTGTCTGCGACAAATGTGGCGGAGAACTGTACCAAAGAGCAGATGATAATGCTGAAACTGTTCAGAACCGTTTAGATGTTAATATCAAACAACAAGAGCCATTACTAACTTTTTATGAAACAAAAGGCTATCTTCGTACGATTGATGGCCAACAAGATATACGAAAAGTATTTGCTGATATTCAACAATTACTTGGAGATCTACGTTAATGGTCAATGGTATAACCGTGCGAGCGACTCTCGATAACTCTTCCAATAGCTTCAAAAGTATGTGCTAGAAAATAGCTTTTCTATAGTATTGAGTATGTAGAACCGAGAGTTGGGCAAGACTTACATGAGGAATTACTTATTCTTGCATATGTAGAAAAATATTTGCGGACAGAAGACGAACAATATGGTAATATTATAAGGTTGCTATTGTTGCGCGATTGATAGGTTTGCAATACATTTTCGAACACAATTTTTGATGAAGAAGGGAGACGAGACGATGGCCAAAGACGATGTTATTGAAATTGAAGGTAAAGTACTTGAAACTTTGCCGAATGCGATGTTTAAGGTAGAATTAGAAAATGGTCATACAGTGCTGGCTCATGTTTCCGGTAAAATTCGTATGCATTTTATTCGAATTCTTCCTGGTGATAAAGTAACAGTTGAGCTTTCTCCATATGACTTAACACGCGGAAGAATTACTTACCGCTTCAAATAAAAATGCTTGCTTGCACTCCGTACTATTAAGGAGGTTAGGATAATGAAAGTAAGACCATCTGTCAAACCGATCTGCGAAAAGTGCAAAGTTATCCGTAGACGCGGAAAAGTTATGGTTATCTGTGAAAACCCTAAACATAAACAAAAACAAGGTTAATTTTAAGGAGGTGCGCTCATTATGGCACGTATTGCTGGTGTAGATATTCCACGTGAAAAACGTGTAGTTATCTCTTTGACTTACATTTATGGTATTGGTAAAGCTACTGCACAAAAAGTATTGGCTGAAGCTGGTGTTTCTGAAAATACTCGTGTACGTGATTTAACAGAAGATGAATTAAATAAAATCCGTGACATCATCGACAAATTAAAAGTCGAGGGTGATCTTCGCCGTGAAATTTCTCTTAACATTAAGCGTTTAATGGAAATCGGCTGCTACCGCGGATTACGTCATCGTCGTGGTTTACCGGTTCGTGGACAAAATACGAAAAACAACGCTCGTACTCGCAAAGGTCCTCGTAAGACTGTTGCGAATAAGAAGAAGTAATCGGCAAAGGAGGTTAATTTAAATGGCACGTAAAACTAATACACGTAAACGTCGTGTTAAAAAGAATATTGAATCTGGTATCGCTCATATTCGTTCAACATTTAACAATACGATTGTAACTATCACTGATGTTCATGGTAATGCAATTTCTTGGTCAAGTGCAGGTGCGCTTGGATTTAGAGGTTCTCGTAAATCTACTCCATTCGCAGCTCAAATGGCAGCAGAAACTGCAGCTAAGACTTCCATTGAACATGGTATGAAAACTCTTGAAGTTACTGTAAAAGGACCTGGTGCAGGCCGTGAAGCTGCTATCCGTGCTCTTCAAGCTGCTGGTCTTGAAGTAACTGCTATTAAAGACGTTACACCTGTTCCTCATAATGGATGCCGCCCACCAAAACGTCGTCGTGTTTAATTTTTCTGTATAAGATTCTTATCATGTGTCTATAATGGGATATGATATTAATTATTTGCACTAATACAGAAGATTTATTCCAGTTGTTGTGCACAAAACGGGAACGTATACATGGGGGAATTTCAGTCTAGGAATACCTAATGAAGTTTCGACGTTTTGAAGGAGGGTTATTTGATGATCGAAATAGAAAAACCAAAAATCGAAACGATTGAGATCAACGATGATGCCAAGTACGGGAAGTTCGTCGTAGAGCCACTTGAGCGTGGATATGGTACCACTTTGGGTAACTCCTTACGTCGTATCCTATTATCTTCACTCCCAGGTGCCGCTGTTACATCGATTCAAATCGATGGGGTACTTCATGAGTTCTCAACAATTGAAGGCGTCGTAGAGGATGTAACATCCATCATACTAAACATTAAAAAATTAGCTTTAAAAATCTACTCTGACGAAGAGAAAACACTTGAATTTGATGTACAGGGTGAAGGACCTGTCAAGGCTGGCAATATTACCCATGACAGTGATGTTGAGATTTTAAATCCTGACCTTCATATTGCTACATTAGCTGCAAATGGACATCTTCGCATGCGTTTAACGGCTAAACGCGGACGTGGATATACACCGGCTGAACAGAACAAAAGAGAAGATCAACCGATTGGTGTTATTCCTATTGATTCTATCTTTACGCCAATTTCTCGTGTATCCTATCAGGTTGAAAATACTCGTGTAGGTCAATTATCAAACTATGATAAGCTAACACTTGATGTTTGGACAGATGGAAGCACTGGGCCAAAAGAAGCGATTGCTCTTGGTTCGAAAATTTTGACCGAGCATTTGAATATATTCGTAGGTTTAACCGACGAAGCTCAAAATGCTGAAATTATGATTGAAAAAGAAGAAGATCAAAAAGAAAAAGTTCTTGAAATGACAATTGAAGAACTAGATCTTTCTGTTCGTTCTTATAACTGCTTAAAGCGTGCTGGAATCAATACTGTTCAGGAATTAGCAAATAAGACTGAAGAAGATATGATGAAAGTTCGTAACTTAGGCCGCAAATCACTCGAAGAAGTGAAGGCAAAACTAGAAGAGCTTGGATTAGGCTTACGTAAAGACGACTAGTCAAGCGTTGCTTATATCCGCTTTATGACTTCAACAAAGGAGGGAACCCTTCATGGCATACAGAAAGTTAGGACGCACAAGTGCACAGCGTAAAGCTATGCTACGTGATTTAACTACAGATTTAATTATCAACGAGCGCATCGAAACAACAGAAACTCGTGCGAAGGAAATTCGTTCGACTGTTGAAAAAATGATCACACTTGGTAAGCGCGGAGATCTACATGCTCGCCGTCAAGCTGCTTCTTACGTTCGTAATGAAGTTGCTAATGCTGAAAATGGTCAAGATGCTGTTCAAAAACTTTTCGCTGATATCGCTCCACGTTACCAAGAGCGTCAAGGTGGATACACTCGTATTATGAAACTTGGACCTCGCCGCGGTGACGGTGCGCCAATGGTTATTATCGAGTTAGTTTAATACACTTTAACAGACAACAAGGGCGCTGGACAGTTTACAATCAAACTTGTTCTTTGCCCTTTTTCTGTGTGGAATTTTTATAATTGTCCGACACAAGCCAAACGAGTGTTATGATGAGCGTAACTCCATTATCATGGAGAGATCTTAAGAGTCCAAGTTGATATCGGATATTCATTATGTTGATTTGCCTGATTTCTTGATTCTTTTAATATATCGCATTCACTTGAATGCGTTGATTGAAATACGTCTCGTCTAGCTCATGCACCTCCTCCCATTTCTTTTAGAAATCCCTTTTTCTGCAGTTGAATACGTGCTGCTTAGGGACGAGGTGCAGGCTTTTTTTGTTATATAGAAAGTTCAATTTTTTTTGCAACGAAGAGCGGAGTATAGTCTAGCTAGGGAGAAAAACGAGATGAAAAAGTCAATTGTTTCTCTTAAAGGAGTATCCTTTCAGTATGATACACAGGAACGGTATGCCTTGAAAAATGTAAGCTTTGATATCTATGAAGGGGAATGGCTTGCGATCGTTGGACATAATGGTTCTGGTAAGTCAACGATGGCGAAATTATTAAACGGTCTTCAGTTTCCCCAAGAAGGTGAAATCACCATCTCTAACGTAATGTTGAATGAAGAGACGATATGGGATGTTCGAAAGAAGGTCGGTATGGTCTTTCAAAATCCTGACAACCAATTTGTTGGGACAACTGTACAAGATGATGTGGCTTTTGGTTTAGAAAATAATGGGGTACCCCGAGAAGAAATGGTGCAGCGTGTTGAGGATTCATTAAAAAGAGTGAAAATGGATCAGTTTCTATATCAAGAGCCCCACCATCTTTCAGGGGGACAGAAGCAGCGTGTAGCGATTGCTGGAGTATTGGCATTAAGACCGTCCATTATTATCCTCGATGAAGCCACTTCTATGCTAGACCCAAGGGGGCGTGAGGAGGTATTGGAGACCGTACGTCGTCTCAAACAAGAGAAGTCTCTTACGGTAATTTCCATTACTCATGACCTTGAGGAGGCAGCCAAGGCTGATCGGATTATTGTTATGAATCAGGGAGAAGTATATCGTGAGGGTACTCCGGAAGAAATTTTTGCCATGGATGATCAATTGGTTCAATTGGGTTTGGACATTCCCTTCTCTGTAAAAATGAGCAAAGCTTTTCGTCAAAATGGGATTACACTATCAAAGCATTATTTATCGGAAGAAGAGTTGGTGACAGAGTTATGGACATCTCGCTTCAGAATGTAGAATACCGGTACCAGGCCAACACCCCTTTTGAGCGGCTGGCCATTGAAGATGTTTCAATTGATATCCCAGCTGGCACGTATATGGCGGTTATCGGCCATACGGGTTCGGGAAAATCAACTGTCCTGCAGCACTTAAATGCATTGCTGCAGCCTTCGAAGGGGACTGTAAGAATCGGTGATCATGAAATTAAATCAGGGCAGAAAAATAAACATTTAAAATCGGTCCGACAAAAGGTCGGTATCGTCTTTCAATTTCCAGAGCATCAGCTATTTGAAGAAACAGTTGAAAAGGATATTATTTTTGGGCCTATGAATTTTGGTGTATCTGAAACAGAGGCAAAAGAGCGGGCGCGGCTTGCATTAAAACAAGTGGGTCTTGGGGAGGACATCCTAGAAAAATCCCCATTTGACCTTTCAGGGGGACAAATGCGGCGTGTAGCAATTGCTGGTGTATTAGCGATGGAACCTGATGTGATTGTCCTAGACGAGCCTACAGCGGGGTTAGATCCGAGAGGCCGGAAAGAAATCATGGATATGTTTTATGCACTTCATCAAGAGAGACAGTTATCCACTATACTAGTTACTCATAGTATGGAAGATGCAGCAAGGTATGCCGACCAGATCGTCATCATGCAGCAAGGCAAAGTCGCTAAAAAGGGAACACCTGAGGAAATCTTCTCTTCGCCGGTTGAATTAATGCAAATGGGACTTGATGTTCCAGAAGTAGTCCGGTTTCAGCTCAAATTAGAAAAACAAACAGGCATAAAACTAGATAAAATCTATCTTACAATTGACGAGTTATCGTCTAAAATAACCGAGGTATTAAGCAGAGGTGTTCGCTCATGATGGAAAAAATGATTTTTGGCCGTTATGTACCTGCTGATTCGACCGTCCACAAAATGGATCCTCGATCAAAACTATTAATTATCTTTTTATTTGTCTGTATTATCTTTTTTGCTAATAACTGGATGACTTATGCACTTATTGGTATTTATACTTTTTATATGCTTGGTATGTCGAAGATTCCGGTTCGCTTTTTATACGGTGGACTCAAACCTGTCATATGGCTTGTTTTATTTACATTAGTTCTCCAGTTATTTTTCACGAAGCAGGGTGACCTCCTATTTAAATTTGGTCCATTGGAGATATATGAAGAAGGAGTAAGACAGGGGATCTTTATTTCGCTAAGATTTTTTTTCTTAATCCTCATGACTTCCTTACTAACTCTAACGACTAGTCCAATAGAAATCACCGATGGGATGGAAACACTTTTAAATCCTTTAAAAAAGGTCCGGTTTCCAGTACATGAAATGGCGCTAATGATGTCTATTTCCTTACGGTTTATCCCAACGCTGATGCAGGAAACAGACAAGATTATGAAAGCGCAAATGGCCCGTGGAGTGGAGTTTGACAGCGGACCCCTAAAGGAGCGAATTAAGTCGGTCATTCCACTTTTAATTCCTTTGTTTGTCAGCGCCTTTAAACGGGCCGAGGAGCTTGCAATCGCCATGGAGGCACGCGGTTACCGCGGCGGTGAAGGAAGGACAAAATATCGTCAGCTGAGCTGGAGGACTGTGGATACGCTCCAAATCCTTTTATTAGTTGTTTTAACTATTTTACTAATTCTATTACGGTCATAATGGAGCGAAATAATGCAAAGGTATAAGTCGATTATTTCATATGATGGTTCAGGATTTTCCGGTTACCAAGTTCAACCAAATAAACGGACCGTTCAATCGGATTTGGAAGCTGTCTTAGCCAAAATGCATAAAGGGGAAAATATTAAAGTTTCTGCATCTGGAAGAACAGATGCCGGCGTCCATGCAAAAGGGCAGGTTATACACTTTGATTCTCCACTTCCGATTTCGGAGCAAAAATGGGAATTAGCTCTTAATTCGATGCTGCCGGAAGATATATCTGTTCTTTCTGTCATAAAAGTAGATTCATTGTTTCATGCCCGTTTTGATGTGATTGGAAAAGAATATCGCTATGTCCTGCAGCTTTCGAAAAAGAGGGATCCTTTTCAACGGAATTTCTCTTTTCTATTCCCTTATGATTTAAATATAGAGGCCATGAAGGAAGCTAGCTGCTTTTTCATTGGAACCCATGACTTTACTAGTTTTTGTTCGGCAAAGACGGAAGTAAAGGATAAAATTCGCACCATCGAGACGATTGATTTTTTACTAGAAGATAATTTCCTTACTCTACGTTTTGTGGGCAATGGATTTTTATATAATATGGTGCGTATTCTTACAGGAACGCTATTGGAAGTGGGCAGTGGAAAGCTGAGACCGGAAGAAATGGCGGATATTTTGGTTAAAAAGGACCGCCGCTTTGCCGGAAAAACTGCTCCAGCCCAGGGTCTATACCTCTGGAAAGTATTCTATGAATAAATTTTCTAAAGCAACCCGACCTGGTGTAACATTTTCTTGACATTTAGACCTGTAGTATTTATTATATTAGATGTGCGTGTTTTTAATCCCACGATAAAGCCCCGGAAAGTCTTCATCGTGATTGAAAATATATGATTTGAAAAATTACTGCACAAGGGCATTAGATGTTTATTCCCGGAACAGAATAGAACGCTAATAGCTTTAAAAGTGCGAAAATAATAATCTTTAATGGATTTAATAGGAGGGAAACTCATGCGTTCAACGTTTATGGCAAATGCCAACAATATCGAGCGTAAATGGTATGTGATTGATGCTGAAGGCAAAACTCTTGGTCGTCTTGCTTCTGAAGTAGCTTCAATTTTACGCGGTAAAAACAAACCAACTTTTACACCACATGTTGACACTGGTGATAATGTAATCATTCTTAACGCTTCTAAAGTAGAACTAACCGGTAAGAAATTAACTGACAAGATCTACTACCGTCACACAATGCACCCAGGTGGTTTAAAAACTAGAACGGCTCTTGAAATGCGTACAAACTACGCTGAGAAAATGATTGAGCTTGCTGTTAAAGGCATGCTTCCAAAGAATTCTCTTGGTCGTCAAATGTTCAAAAAATTACACGTGTATGCTGGCAGTGAGCATCCACATCAAGCACAAAAACCTGAAGTTTACGAACTTCGCGGTTAATTTAGAGGGAGGGACAAAAACTATGGCACAAGTTCAATATATCGGTACTGGTCGTCGTAAGAGCTCTGTCGCACGTGTGCGCTTAGTTCCAGGCACAGGTAAAATTGTAGTTAATGGTCGTGAAATTGAAGATTATATCCCATTTGAAGCATTACGTGTTGTTGTAAGACAACCACTAGTTGCAACTGAAACAGTTGGCAGCTATGATGTTCTTGTAAACGTAAGCGGTGGTGGATACACTGGTCAAGCTGGCGCAATCCGCCACGGTATTGCTCGTGCATTACTTCAAGCTGACCCAGAATTCCGTCCAACATTAAAGCGCGCAGGTTTATTAACTCGTGATGCACGTATGAAAGAGCGTAAGAAATACGGTCTTAAAGGTGCTCGTCGTGCGCCTCAGTTCTCAAAACGTTAATCTTTTGCGAACATACAAAGACTCTCAACCTTTTGGTTGGGGGTCTTTTTTACAAATAAAAACCCCAGGCTTGGCCTAGGGATCTAAAAGTATATTTTTTTGACTATTTTTTAATTTGGAAGTTAATTGTCCACTGTCCTTTTTGATTTAGAATTGCATCTGTACTAATTGCCGCATTTGAAGTTGCAGGTATATATTGCGGCATGTTCACCTTGACCACACCTTGATATTTTTGGCTGCTTATTTTTTTATGCTCGGCATCATTCCCCTGAAGACGATTATCCGCAATGGAAATTTCCAGGTTTTTTAACAGCCCTTTCCCGTTTTCATCCATCAAATTACCTTTTGTAGATTCTACGGTATAATACAGAACCATCTCTTGACCGTAGTTTTTGATCGCATAGTTAGTAATCGTAAGTTTGATCCCGCCATTTTCCACGGAACCGACCGTTTTTTCCGGTGCGGCCAAAGCGCTTTGGGAAGAAGCCCATGCTCCCCCAACGAGAAAGCCAAGTAATAAGACAAACCCACCCAAACGATTTGTCATTTTTGAGAAAGCCTTCATTCAATCACCATCCTGAGATTCTTAAAATTCATTTCAAATATAGAATGTCTCCACATTTGGTAAATATTCCTCACCCACCATGGTTAAAAATAATTAATGTGATTTAAATGACCTTTTGCATAATTAAGGAATCTTTTACTCAATATAGAAAAAAGAGTGAGGACCAATAAAGTAGGGTTCTCCCAGAATGGGAAAATTCAGAGACATCCAAAAATAGAGGCAATCACTCTGAACTTATAAGCATAAGGAGGGTCTTTTTTTGAATCGTTATTTAAAAGCGATAATGGTAGCTTTATTGGCGGTCGTATTAATTGTTGGCTGTCAGCAGAAACCTACAAAAAAGCAGGACACTGCCAATAAACAAACCACCAGTTCTAAAAAAGATAAAGGTTTTCCACTTTGGGGGTATGACTTACAACAAACTCGGCATGTCCCTTATAACAAAATTACAAAAGACAATGTGAAGGATTTAGGTATTGTCTGGCAGGCAGATTTGGCAAATTGGGATAAGAAGATTCCTAATGCCTCGGAGGATTTCCCGGTAGTGAAAGATGGTGTCATGTATGTCACGACATCAATGAACCGGGTGTTTGCTATTGATGCCTCAAATGGGAAGAAAATTTGGCAATGGACGCCGCCAAAAGATGTACTTGACCATCTTGACCATGCGGATCTAAGCCTTTTAGAGGTTGTTGCCAGCCGGGGTGTAGCTGTTGCGGAAGGCAATGTGTTTGTCCTTATTGCGGATAATCGCTTAGCCAAACTTAACGCGAAAGACGGAAAATTGATTAAAATGATCAACCTTTGGGATACAGTACCAGGAGCCAAGCTTGAAAACCGATATTATGAAACAATGGCTCCGATGTACTATAAAGGAACTGTCTACGTGGGAAGCAGCGGCGGTGATAATGGCGTTCGCGGCTTTGTGATGGCCTATAAAGCAAGTGACTTGACGCCAGCCTGGAATGGACCCTTCTGGACAGTCCCTGAGAAGGGGGAAGGTTGGGTGAAGGGCAAATATACAGGGGGCGGAGCCGTCTGGGGAGAGATTGCCTTTGACCCGGACACTGACGTGATGTATTTTGGCACGGGTAATCCGGCTCCTGACTTTTTTAAGAAAATACGTCCAGGTAAAAACCCTTATACAGATTCGGTCGTTGCTCTTGAAAGTAAAACAGGCAAATTGATTTGGGCAAATTCAGAGATGGATGAGGAGGACGAATGGGATTATGATGCGACCTCGACTCCGATGATTCTCAATGCTACGGTCAACAACAAAAAGCAAAAAATCGTCGTACACGGCGGAAAGAACGGGAAATGGTTTGCGTGGGATGCCAAAACAGGAGATACCATTTATAATGGCGTTCCATTCGTCAAAATCCAGCACACGTCACAGCCGACGGATCCAAATAAACCCGCGATGCAATGGCCGGGAGCAGAAGGCGGACAAAACTATGCTCCGGAAACTTATGATCCTAAAACGAATTATGTATTGATTCCTGGTATTAATAAGCCATCTTTAGAGGTTGCAGCGAAAGATGAAAATGAAATCGAGCAAAAAAATGGTTTATTCCCAGGAACTGCGATAACGCTGGGGCCAAAAGGTGAAGACATATCCGGTACTATCACCGCCATTGATGTAAATACTGGCAAGCGTGCCTATCAGAATAAGACTAAACAACCAATGCGCGGAGGTTTTACAAGTACGACTACAGGACTTGCTTTTTACGGCGAATTGGATGGAACGGTAAATGCCCTTGATATTAAAACTGGAAAAGTTTTATGGAACATGAAAAGCGGCGGGGCTCAGATTATGATGGCACCGACTATTTATATGGATGGTGGTAAACAATACGTTACTTTTGTTACTGGGACAAAGGTTGTAACCTACGGACTGGGGGGGAATAAATCAGTAGCTCCTTCAAAAGATCCGGGAGGCGCCGATCCAGAAGGCTCAGGGAAAACTGATAACGCCAATCATGGCAGCCACGGGAATAAAGAAAAAGATAAGAAGCAGCCTTCTGCTATGAATGCTGAAGTAATTTACAAAAAAAGCTGTATGTCCTGTCATGGTGGAAATCTAGAAGGAGGGGCAGGCCCTGACCTAAGACATGTTGGTGTATCCATGACTGAAGAAGAGATATTAAATCAAATCATTAACGGAGGCGGACGTATGCCTGGAGGTCTTGTTGATAAGGATCAGGCCGAAGTATTGGCAAAATGGCTGTCTCAGAAGAAGTAATTTAATGGAACCAAGACAACCTGAGTTTACGGACTCAGGTTTTTTTTTGGTCAGGTAAAAAGTATAAAAGTTTTCACCTAGAGAATTGTCCAGTTCCAGCGCCTAGCCCCTCGAGGTCACAAGCATATCCAGTTGCGGCTCCTTGGGACGCAAGTCTAGCCATCCCCTGAAGAAGGCCAAAACCGCCTTCTTGCAGGGGCCGTCTTAACCTTGAGTCCCAGGACAGTCGCCTCCATATTTAGGTCAATCCGTCCAAAAGGTTAAAGAGCAACCTTTCGGCCGGCTCGTCTTGTGCTTGTCGGGGCTGACCAAGGCGCGTTGCGCTTTTCTTAGACTTTAAGGAGTGGTGCCTCCAAGCTTGTCCTTTTTTGCAGCATTTTGCAAAACACGGGCTTATTTTTGGACAACTTCAAGTTGAAATTCTAGTTATTTTGGCGTTTCCGCCGACATAAGATAGTTTCGAAAGGTAAATCAGACACTCCTTTAAAAAATAATCATTTGAAAGTGTCGTGAAAGGGGGGGGGCACATGTGGATAAAGCCTGAGTACGAAGTAATCAATACTTCTTGCGAGGTGACGATGTATTCCTACATCGGCAAGTAGCGCAGACTGCTTGCCTCTTGTTATGATTTTAACTAAAACACAGGGGGTGTGCCAAATGAATCGTTACTCAAAATCACTGATGGGTGTGATGATCGGGGGGGCTACAGCAGGAGGCTGGCTGCTTGTCGATCTCCTGCTTCCTGATCCAATAGGGGACTATTTGCTATTTATCCTGATGGCTGTAGTCAATATGGCGATAGGTTGGCAGGTTGGCAGGTTATTTGGAAAATCGCGGAGTATTGAAAAAAACAATGCCCGCATCGAAGGGAAAGGACTGAAACCAAATTCGAATTAAAGTATTAGGAGCAGCGGCCGGAGGAGGCTTTCCGCAGTGGAACTGTGCCTGTCCCAACTGTCGGGCAGTCCGTGCAGGAAACGCTTCACTCCGGCCGTTATTACAATCTTCGCTTGCGGTAACTGCCAATGAAAAGGACTGGTACCTCATCAATGCAGGACCGGATATTCTCAGGCAAATTGAATCGTTTGCTTCACTAAATGCAGGTCCGGGCATAAGAGAGACCCCTCTTGCCGGTGTTTTTTTAACCGATGCGGAGCTCGACCATACGATTGGGCTATTGTCACTGCGGGAGGGCTCCAGTATGACGATTTATGGGACCAAGATGGTACGAAGCTGCCTGCACTCCGCTTTTCCGGTGTTTCCAATGCTAAAAAACTATTGTTCATGGGAATGGCAGTCTCTAGACCCAGGTATTCGGCAAAGGGTGGGACCATTACATGAAGGAGAAGAAGGAACCATCATCGTTGAGCCGGTTCCCGTTTCGAAAAAACCGCCGCTCTATGCCAGGTCGACCCAGGAGATGGACTGTCAAGAAGATATTTGGGAGGTTGGACTGGTTCTTCATAATGAGGATTCAGGCCGGTGTCTTGCTTTCTTTCCTACATTAGAAAAGATCACTCCGGCTATAGAAGCTAGTTTAAAGAAAGCCGATATTCTGATGGTAGATGGAACTTTTTGGTCGGAAGATGAATTAACCGGGATGGGGGCAGCAACTCGTGACGCAAGAAGCATGGGCCACTTACCGATTAGCGGACCATCAGGCACCTTGGAGTTATTGGCCTCTTTCCCGGCAGACAGAAAAATTCTAATCCACATTAACAACAGTAACCCTATTTTGAAAAAGGACTCAGTGGAGAGGTATACATTGGAGCGGCTTGGTATAGAAGTTGCCTATGATGGTATGGAAATGGAGGTGTGATGATGCTGGAGCAAAAAGGGTTCGTTAGCCGTGATAAAAAAAGGGCAGAGCTTTGGTCGGCGGATGAATTCACGGAGCGGCTAAGGAATGTAGGGCGTTCTTCTTATCATGACAAACATCCATTTCATATAGTGATGCACCAAGGGAACTTAAGCAAAGAACAGATTCGCGGCTGGGTGGCCAACCGATACTACTACCAGAAATCAGTCCCAATTAAAGATGCCGCCATCCTGTCCAATCTGCCGTCAAGGGAACTAAGGCGAGAGTGGATAGGCCGTATTCTTGATCATGACGGAAGGCCTGGAGAAGATGGCGGTATTGAAGCATGGCTGCGGCTGGGAGAAGCGGTAGGATTGTCCCGGAAAGAAGTCGTACGGGAGGAGCATGTTGTCCCGGGTGTTCGATTTGCTGTGGATGCCTATGTGAACTTCGCTAGGACAAAACCGTGGATTGAAGCTGTTGCCTCCTCGCTGACGGAATTGTTTTCGCCTGACCTTATCTCAAAAAGGATAAAAGTTTTTGAGCAGCTGTATCCATGGATTGACCGTTCAGGGCTTGATTATTTTCAAAGCCGCTTAACTCAGGCACCTTGTGATTCGGATGTGGCCCTCAGACTTGTTTTAACCCATTGTCGAACACCGGAAGCACAGCAGCGGGCTGTCAACGCCTTGCGGTTCAAATGTGATGTATTATGGGCACAGCTTGATGCGATCGAAAAGGCCTATGCCCCTAAAACGTGAAATGGGAAGAATAAATGATTGGTGGTGGAGTCTATTTTTGTAGCTGGCAGTCTTCCAAAACTCGCTGCAAAGGCGCGATTAAAATTTGATAAGGTGAGAGAAAAACATCTCCTTTTGCTACCGGAAAAGGTTGTAGTCCTAAACGAAACTGCAGCATCGATCCTTCGTTTATGTGACGGAAGCCGGACCACAAACACCATCACTGAATCCATCTGGACTTCTCTAATGGCAGGCTCAGAAACAAGGAGTTCGGGTGTCTTGCCCGGTTTGAAAACAATGGAGGCTGACATTTCCGAATTTTTACAGGAGATGGCCGTTCAGGGATGGGTGGTGGTTCAGCATGAAAACGAAGAGCCATAGTGCAGTTCAACCCCCTTATTCGCTGCTTGCTGAGTTAACCCATCGCTGTCCTTTGAATTGTCCGTATTGTTCAAACCCTATTGAAATGGCTAAGGAAGCCATGGAACTTTCAACAGAGGAATGGAGCCGGGTCTTGTCCGAGGCCGCCGAATTAGGAGTAGTAGAAGTTCATTTTTCTGGCGGCGAACCGCTTTTGCGAGATGACCTGGAACCCCTTATCAAACACGCTGCTGCATTAGAGATGTATGTCAATCTCATTACAAGCGGCATTGGCTTAACAACGGAAAAGGCGATTCGGCTTAAGGAAGCCGGTTTAGCAAATGTGCAGGTGAGCTTTCAAGCAGCAGAAGCGAAGCTTTCCGATCTTATCGGCGGATACAAAGCCTTTGAGAAAAAACGGGAAGCGGTCACTGCTGTAAAACAGGCAGAAATGCATTTGTCATTAAATGTGGTGTTACACCGAATGAATCTTGATCAGGTGGATGAGATCATTCAGCTTGCGGAAGAAATGGGAGCCGAGCGGTTGGAGCTGGCGAACACCCAGTATTATAACTGGGCGCTGCTGAATCGGGAGAAACTGCTGCCGAGCAGGGACCAGATTGAGCGTGCAAGTGCAGTCTATGAAGCCGCTAAAGCACGACTGAAGCGGAAAATGGAAATTATTTGGGTTATTCCTGATTATTATGCATCTGCACCCAAGCCTTGCATGGGGGGATGGGGCGCTATTGGTCTAACGGTAGCGCCGCATGGAATTGCCCTTCCGTGTCCAACCGCCGGGATAATAAAAGGGTTATCTTTTGAAAATGTCCGTAAGTCATCGCTAGGATATATTTGGTATGAATCAGAATCTTTTAACCGTTTCCGGGGAGAAGAAGGGATGCCCAAAGCTTGTCTTACCTGTGATTTGAGGCACCAGGATGGAGGAGGGTGCCGCTGCCAGGCTTTTGCCTTAACGGGAGATGCTTATGCGACGGACCCAGTCTGCCAATGGGCACCAGAACATCATTTAATTGAGAAAGCTGTACAGGATGCCAACAGCAAACCTGCTGAATCATCATCACGCCTAATCTATCGGAAGTATTCTCAGGATCGATCAGCAATAAAACGGTTATTAAAAAAATAGGGTTGCCAAAGTGGTGCTGGAGGGGACACGTACATACCCTTTAGCACCATTTTTTCGCCTGTGTTCAACTTGTATGCACAGGGTTTCCGGGTGACGGTAAGCCAAATACAGAATTATAAATATATCGTTTTAAATTTTTTAATAAGTCCCCTCCATTTACCTACCATAACGAATCCTTCCCTTTCAAGTCTTTAAGCTTATCCCTTAATTCACCATAAATTCCATGTAAACATGTTATGCCACGGTTAACTTTGTTGTGCTTATGCCTATGAATAAAGGAAATTGAAAATTGGCACCTTTTTAAGCAGAAACTGGGTAACCTAAATATTACCTATATAATTGAAAAGGTAGTGATAAAATGAAGTTTTCAGGAATTGGTCAAATTCATCTGGTGGTCAAGCGGCTCATGCTGGTAAATTTTATTCGCAGTATTGGACAAGGCATCATGGTAGTGGAATTGGCTTTGTATCTTGATGTGCTGGGGTGGAGCACGGCAGCGATTGGCAGTGTGCTTGCTGCAGGAGGATTGCTCGGTGTTGTCCTTGCACCCTTTATAGGTGTTTATAGTGACAGGCTCGGCAGAAAACCGTTTGTCCTTATTTCTGAACTAGTTACCGCTGGATGTGCACTGGTCGGGGTATTAACCACTAACCCAATTTTATTGTCTATTGCGATTACACTTTCCGGATTTGGAAAAGCAGACGCGGGTTCACCCAGTCCATGTGCCCCTGCAGAGCAGGCCTGGCTGGCATCCTTTGTCCCAACAGCAGAACGCGGCAGAGTATACAGTTTGAATAATGCTCTCAGTTTTTTCGGAATGGGGGCCGGAGCAGTGTTTGCTGGGGCTGCCTCCTTTTTAAAAACTGGAGTATCTCCTTATCGCCTTCTATTCTGCTATATTCTCGCTGCATCGTTGATCACAGCTTCCATCATTTTAACCATTCAAAGAGGAGAAGCTGAAAACCGCCAAGGAAACAAAAAAGAGGGACGGAGGAATGAAGAAAAGAAAATCTTGCATGAAGAAAATGCAGCGGTATTGAAGCTTGCAGCCATTAATATACTTAATGGGATTGCCATCGGTTTGACCGGGCCGATGATGTCCTATTGGTTTTCGGCTAAATTTGGGGCAAGCCATGCTCAAATTGGCAGTACACTGGCTGTTACTTTCTTCATGACAGGGGTTACCTCCATTTTACAAGCAAGAATATCTCATAAACATGGGACAATCCGCTCCATTGTTTTCATCCGTTTTATCGGAAGTCTGCTTTTGATTTTGATGCCCTTACTATCATCATACGCACTCGTTTCTGTCATTTATATGCTTCGAACGGCTTTAAATCGAGGTACGCAGGGGGCACAGCAGGCGCTGAGTGTGAGTTTAACACGTAACCAGCGGAGCGGCTTTGCGTCAAGCATCAATCTTTTTTCAATGAGGCTGCCCACCTCCATTGGACCGTATATTACAGGCTATCTTTTTGGATTGGGTTCCCTTTCCCTGCCTTTTTACATAGCCTCAGGTCTACAACTCAGTTTCGCTTATTTATACGGCAGACTTTTTTCTTCTTACGATATTCGCATGAAATCGCATGCTTCATCGGGTTGAAAGTCTTAGTTTAAAAATCAGTCCCTGGAGATTCTGAAAAAAAGCCAAAGAAAATGAAAGAGCGTAAAAAATACGGTCTTAAAGGTGCTCGTCGTGCCTCAGTTCTTAAAACGTTAATCTTTTGCGGACATACAAAGACTCTCAACCACTGGTTGGGATCTTTTTCTTTAAGAAGCTAAACATCGTTTTTTTCAATAAACCTAAGTATATCATTTAGTGACTGATTGTGTTTTTCTGTTGTTACTACCTTAAATAAATCTCCCTTATCTTGTATCCTTCTTCTCACACTTAAAATGTTGAAGTCCGTGGGTTTAATACCTGCTTCTACCTCTTCCCAGGTAAGTGGAGTGGCCACGGTTGCTCTCGATTTTGCTCTTGCAGAATAAACAACTGGCATCGTTCGACCTCGCCATAGCTGCAAGTAATCAAAATAAAGCTTTTCTCCTCTTTTCGAAACTACTCGTTCAAGGGTAATCTGCTGCGGCATATTCTGTGCAAAATAGTTTGCAATAAACGCATTTATCTTTCTTGTTTCTTCGAATGAATAGTCTGGCTGAATAGGAACAAATATCTGCATGCCTGAAGAACCTGAAGTTCGCGGAACGGAGATAAGACCGAGTGTTTTTAGAAGCTCCTTCAGCTTAATTGATACCTCTAACACTAGATTAAAGCTATTATTATTGGATGGATCCAAATCAAATACTATCTCCATAGGATAATCCGGTTTATCATGGCGATCAAATGGAACATGAAATTCAATCGCACCGTAGTTTGCTGCCCAAACCAGTGTGGACTTATCATTTAATAGCATTCTTTCCTTTTCTTTGTAGAATGCACTGGTAACCCACTCTGGTGCAGTTTGAGGAACTGACCTTTTTTCGATTTTCTTTCCATTTATTCCGTAAGGATAGATCCAAATCATTAATAATCTTTGCTTAGCATGTTCGATGAGATAGGGTGATACATCCAGCAAATATTGAATATAGTCCCATTTTGTAATGTTTTGCTCTTCCCATATAATCTTATCCGGGTGTGTAATCTCAATCCTCATGCCATCAACCACTATTTCTCCCACGTGGACGACCTCCTGTTCTTTACTATATTTTCAGTGGTTCCAGTTTAAACTATGTATGAATGAATATTTGAGGTGATATATCGTGGAACCAATTTTTGCAATGGAACCTGTCAACAGTGATACCATCCCTATGGGGGATGATTGGATTGCTCAAGTTAAATGGGATGGTGTTAGAATCCTTACCTATGCTGATAATCAAACAGTACGGCTTTATAATCGAAAAAAGAATGAACGAACATTGCATTATCCGGAGATTACAAACATTGACCATTACTGTTCTAGCCGCTCAGTAATTTTAGATGGTGAAGTCATTGCTTTAGGGAAAAATGGAAAGCCAGCTTTCCATGAAGTAATGAGACGTGATGGGTTAAGGAAATTAGATCGCTTAAAAATGATTGCAGAATCTGTGCCCATTATCTATATGATTTTTGATGTTCTCTATTTGGATGGAGAGTGGATTAATAATAAGCCCTTTCATGAAAGAAATGAAATACTCACGCAAATAATTACCCCTAACGATCAGATTCAGCTCGTTCCTTCTGTCACCGAGGCAGAAGCGTTACTCAACGCCATTAAGGAACAAGGGATGGAAGGGATTGTATTGAAAAGGAATAGCTCCCCTTATGCTATTGGAAAAAAACGAGATGACTGGCTTAAAGTAAAAAATTATCGTGATATTATCGCTGTCATCGGGGGTTTTACTTTGGGACATGATACGGTAAACTCAATTTTACTTGGCCTTTATGATTCCGAAGGTGCGCTTCATTATATCGGGCATACAGGGACAGGTAAAATGACTATAAGTGAATGGAAAGACCTAACTAGTGAATTAAAAGAGATTGTCGCTGATCATCATCCTTTTAAGAAGAAACCCCAGCGCCATGCCCACGCCACCTGGGTCCGGCCAGAAAAGACGGTAAAGATTAAATTTGCAGAATGGACGGAAAGCGGAGCATTGAGGCAGCCTAGTATTGAAGGATTTATTGATGTTCCTCCAGAAGAGTGTTTGCTAGAAAAAACCTAAGGATACATAGAAACTTGGAAACATCGTACGCCCCAGTTATCAAAACGTTATTAATCAACTCTGAGACTCTTAACCAATTTTATTAGGGGTCTTTTTTTGTGCCCAAGAGAGACACTTGCCAATATTTTGTTTGACTAAAAAACAGTCATTTTACCACTTTACCTTCATCACAGTTGCATTTTTAGTGTCCTCCTTAGTTTAACATCCTCAAACAAGCAGCATTCTTTTATATCTTCAAAGTAAAATAGGCTATTACATCAGTAACAACGTCCTAGATAAAGACATATTTTGTTGAGGAGAGTACACCAGTATCCGATGATTTCTTTTACACAAAACTGAAAAATTAACTTACGCCACTCTCTATACAGGTTTCTGTTTTTACCTGGTGATTAAATACAAAGAGGAGGAAAAAAATTGCATAATTTTCAGAATGATTTACAAGCGTTGGGAATGGATCAATTCCAAGTGGGTGAGTTAGTTCCTATCGATCCTCAGAGTCAGGATCCGCGCATGTTTGGCGGTATGCGCTGTGGCGGTTTTGGCCGTTGCGGTGGCTTTCATCATTGCGGTGGCTTCCATCGTTGCGGAGGCTTCGGTCGTTGTGGTTTTGGTTTTAGCTGCTTCGGTTTTGGTTTTGGTTTTAGCTGCTTTAGCTGTTTTAGCTGTTTCAACTGTTGGGGCGGTTGGGGTTGGTAATTTTTAAAAGATAAAATGATTATTTCATGAAACAAAAGTGCCCTGAATGATCTTTTGCAAGGGCACTTTCTTTACTGATTATCATATTGGACAAAAAATAATACATAAACTGATAGTGCGACAATTAGTAAAGATTAGAAATAAGGAGGAGCTGAATGACTAAACTTAACTCGTCCACACGTTTAAAGGTAAAAAGGGATACTTTTTTTCTACCAGACCCAAAGGGTGGTGTGTATTTTCGAAATAACTTAAGCTCATTTCGATTGGAAGGCAATACGATCTATCAGTGGATTGAAAAATTGATGCCGATGTTTAATGGGGAGCAAACATTGGGAGATTTGACAAAGGGATTAACGCCGCCATATCGTGACAGGGTATATGAAATTGGAGAAACGTTGTACAAGAATGGCTTTGTTCGAGATATCAGCCAAGATATTCCCCATCAATTAAATAGTAAAGTTTTGGAAAAGTATGCTTCGCAAATTGAATTTATTGAGAATTTTGTGGAATCGGGTGCCTATCATTTTCAAGAATACCGTCAGGCTAAAGTCCTGGCTGTCGGCTCTGGTTCTTTTGTGGTTTCGTTGGTTTCTGCGTTAATGGATTCAGGACTGCCTAAATTAAATGTTATGTTAACAGATGGGGTTCCTACAGATCGGCTGCGGCTCAATGAATTAGTGCAAAATGCCAGGAAGTTAGATTCAGATGTTGAAATAGTCGAAGTACCCTTTCATAAAAGGGCGGGAAATATTTATTGGAAAGAAGCTGTGCAGCCCTTTGATTGGATTCTTTATGTCTCTCAGGATGGAAATATAAATGAATTAAGGGATCTTAATCAAGTGTGCAAAGAAGAAAAGAAGTCATTTCTACCGGCCATATGTTTAGAACAAGTGGGGCTCTCTGGTCCATTGGTTCATGCAGAATCAGAAGGATGTTGGGAGTCCGCGTGGCGCAGAATTCACCAATCTGCCGTGCAAGCTAATGGGCAGGTTCAACCCTTTTCTTCAACAGCCGGGGCGATTCTAGCGAATGTTACGGTATTTGAATTTTTCAAGAAGGCTACTGGAATTGCAGGTTCCAATCAAAGTAGTCAAATTTACCTGCTTAATCCTGAGACGATGGAAGGAGACTGGATATCATTCATCACACACCCATTGGTAACATCTACTAATGTTACGCCCAGATTGATTGAAGATATTGATTTAAGGATTAAAAAAGAATCGGAAAAAAGGAATCCACCGGAATTCCTCTTGGAATATTTCAGTCGATTAACTTCAGAAGAAATAGGTATTTTCCATACTTGGGAGGAAAGAAATTTAACGCAGCTTCCACTTTCACAGTGCTATATTCAAGCAGTTAATCCACTGTCAGAGGGACCGGCAGAACTCCTGTCAGAAGCGATTTGTGCAGGTTTAACACATGAGGAAGCAAAAAGAAATGCCGGGCTGACAGGCATTGAAATGTATGTATCTAAAATGATAAATTCATCTATTTTTGGATTCAAAAATCAGAGAGATATGGTTGGAGTGGATATACCAGAAGGATATATCGGCATCGGTGCAGGGGAAACCTTTGCAGAGGCAGTTTGTCGAGGGCTGCAAGAATATCTTAATGAGGAATTGAGAAAAAGAAAGGACGATCCACTGAATAAGATTTATCGGTTGCAGCTAGGCACAATGGTAGATAAACGATGCAGATTTTACTTAAATGCCGTGACTACCTTAAATGGTGCACCGACAATCGGAATGAAAGAAGATATACTAGGCTTCCCTGTTCTATGGGTAAAGTCGAATGGACGCCTGTACACCAGGGCCGATTTAAATACAACATTGGCATTACAAACTGCTTTACAACAGGCACTTTTGGATAGTCAAAACAAGGTGAGTTCCGAAGTGAGGCAAGAGATGGAGTCAGCGGTTTTTCTGGAAAGACAAGAAACCAAACTTGAATTTCCCTCTAGTGAAGACATGACACACTTGGAGCTATTACAATCCTCTATTCAGGTATTGAATCGAAACAGCAAACGGTTATTTGTCTACGATCTAACATTCGAACCCTTTTTAAAACAGGAGCTGGCAGGAGTGTATGGTGTACAGGTGCGAGAGGAGGAATCCTAATGACTGTCCATATTCTCATTGATGGAGAGGGTTTATTAGCGGATTATGTTTTTGAACAATTATCCGGAAGTTATCTCGTAAGGCGTCAGAGCCATTTTGAAGAGGCCCCCGAAGAAACAGAACTAGCTCTGGTCCTGCATGATGCCTGGCATCCATCCATTCATCAAAAAGCGGAAGAAAAGTATAGGAACAAGGGTGTCCCATGGCTTAGGGGTTTCGTTTCATTTGGAGAGGGAATCATTGGTCCATTAGTACGCCCTGGTACACCAGGGTGCTCCCGCTGTGCTGACCTAAGGCGCATGATAGCCGGACCCGACCGGCAGGAAATGTGGCATTTTCAGGTGAGAATGGCACAAGGAGGAGGTGTCCTCCGTGATGCCTGGGCATCACGAACGGGACTATCGCAAATGGCAACCCTAATCAGTGACGAAGTGAAGAGGATTCTTGAAGGAGAACCGAGCTGCTTAGAAGAGAGGATGTTCATTACCAATCTGAGAACATTAACGAACTCAAGCCACTTTTTCTTGCCTGATCCATTGTGCCCGATATGCAGTCCATTACCTGATGATACACCGGAATTGGCTCAAATTAAATTAAAATCCAGTCCCAAATTTAAAAATGCTGGTTATCGCTGCCGTTCAATGGATGAATTGAAAACAGTGCTGGTCAAAGATTATCTGGATTATCGTACTGGGGTCATGAATGGAAAAATGCAGGATTTTACTCTGCCATTTGCCGATGTTTTGGTTAACATGCCATTGTTTGAAGGAGACGAAGGCGTAGGTGGCCGGTCTAATTCTTATGAAATGAGTGAGTTAACTGCCATTTTAGAGGGTTTAGAACGGTATTGCGGGATCGAGCCTCGAGGCAAAAGGAAGGTAGTACGTGATAGTTATCATAATTTAAAGGATCAAGCATTAAATCCAGCCCTAGTAGGTTTACATGAAAAGGAGCAATATGCAAAGCCTCATTTTCCATTTAAACCATTTCACCCTGATGACCCAATGAATTGGGTCTGGGGATATTCGTTTTTACAAGAGCGTCCAATACTGGTTCCGGAGTTACTCGCCTATTACAGTTTGGGCTATGGGGAGGGTTTTGTATATGAAACCTCTAACGGCTGTGCATTAGGCGGGAGTTTAGAGGAGGCCATATTCCATGCCATTATGGAGGTCGTCGAGAGGGATTCATTTTTGTTAACCTGGTATGCAAAACTACCGCTTCCGCGTCTTGACCTTCGTTCTGCTAACGATAAAGAATTAGAGCTGATGGTCGACCGAATACGCGAGGTGGCTGGATATGACCTCTATTTTTACAATTCGACGATGGAACATGAGATCCCAAGTGTTTGGGCCGTGGCAAAGAATCGAAGCTCAAAGGGTGTTAACCTGATTTGTGCAGCCGGAGCTAATCCCGATCCTGTGAGAGCGGTAAAAAGCTCGATTTACGAGCTCGCGGGAATGATGGTTAGGCATGACGAAAAATTGGAGAAAAACCGGCAGAGATATGAAGAAATGTTAAAAAATCCGTTCGCAGTACGTACCATGGAGGACCATGGCCTGCTCTACGCTCTTCGGGAAGCAGAGGAACGCCTGAACTTTTTATTGGATGATCATCGTCCATTACGAACGTTTGCTGAAGAATTTAAACCATCACCGGCAAATACGGATTTGAAGGAGGATCTTGATGAGATTCTTCAAAGGTTTCGCAGGTTAGACCTCGAGGTTATTGTCGTTGACCAAACGACTCCGATAACTAAGCGGAACGGATTATTCTGTGCAAAGGTATTGATTCCTGGTATGTTACCAATAACATTCGGTCATCACCTGACCCGAGTGAATGGGCTGGAAAGGGTCCTTAAAGTGCCAATGAAACTTGGATTTATAAAACAGCCGTTAACATATGGACAGCTAAATTCATATCCCCACCCATTCCCATAATTAAATCGTAGGAGGTGTAAGATTGGAGCTAGAAACATTTCTGCACCATCTTCATTTTGATACCGAAAAACTCTTTCCTCCAGATTGGCAAGTGGATTGGAAAGATGCACCCCTTCCCTATAAACTGTACCGCGGCTTACCAGAGATCCCTCTGAGTGCAGATGTACCGTTAACACTCAATGGACGGGAAACTCAGGCAGAACCAAGTCTGAGGGAGCTGGGTCATTTCTTATGGTATGTATACGGCCTTACTCAATACTCTCAATCTGCTTTAATCGAGAATACCAAGGAAAAAGCTGCTTTGAGCTATGCCCAATTATTACGAAGATTTGTACCGTCAGGAGGGGCGTTATATCCCAATGAGTTATATGTGTATATAAAGCTAGAGGACGCACCACAGGGAATTTATCATTACGATGTAGCCCACCACCGCCTCCTCTTGCTGCGAGAAGGAAATTACGATTCGTACTTATCAAGAAGTCTTGGAAATAGCAATGATCTTTCTGACTGTTTCTGTACTGTTTTTGTTTCGACACTTTTTTGGAAAAATTTCTATAAATACAATAATTTTTCCTACAGGCTCCAAGGGTTAGATGCCGGTGTGCTAATTGGGCAAGCGTTAGAAGTGGCTAATCGGATGGGGTTCTCTTCACGGGTATGCTACCAATTTCTTGATCGGTCTATCAATCATTTACTTGGCCTATCTGAACAGGACGAAAGCGTATATGCGGTTATCCCATTATCCATTAATCAATCTATCCATTGTGTTTATAACGATAATAATAGTGAAGAAATTGTTTCTGACACCGAATTGATCCCTGAAATTCCATTGTTGAACCATGAGTCCTATAATCGATCTAAGAGAGTCATTGATTATCCGATGCTGAGAAAAATGACTGAAGCATCGTTCTTGAAAACAACAAAGACATTTGTGAAGATAAAAAAAAATAATCGTGAGAAACCGTCCTTAGGTACGGAGGTTGTCATGCTGCCATTTACCGAGTACTTTTCATACGATCTTGCATCCGTTTGTAGAGAGAGGCGTTCTCCTGATATTGATTTTATGATAGGTAAAGTTAGTCAAACGCAACTATCAACTTTGTTAAAAGAAACATTTTCCTTATCGTATCAAAATGACCTTCAAGACACACATAGGAATGCTGAAGCTCGTGTCTATTTGTATGGCAGTTTTTATAATGTGGAGGGAGTTCCAAATGGTGCCTATGCTTATGACAAAAGCGCTCATGCACTGCGGAGAATAACCCAGGGGGATTTTCGGGAGTTTTTACAGTATGGATTAACAATGCCCAATATAAATCTGTTTCAAGTTCCGCTCTGTCTGCATCTTGTAGGAGACAAGGACCACCTCAAAACGGAATTGGGATATAGAGGATACCGCATTCAACAAATGGAGGCGGGGATACTATTGCAACGACTGCTCTTGGTGACGTGTGCATTAGGGATGGGGGGGCACCCACTATTAGGATTCGATGTAAACCAGTGTGATGAACTTTACGGGATCAATTCGAACGAAAAAACAAGTCTAATCCAAATCCCAGTCGGTCCATACCGTCCTCGTGCCTGGTTAAAAGGGAGTTTGCTTAGCTAGGTGAAACTTTTTTGTTAACTGTCTGGGTTTCTTTAGTTTATAATATCAACTGATCACTAAGAATATCCAAGACGCTTAACCATATTGGTTGGGGGTCTTTTTTTTTGGATAAATTACATTTCTCGAATTGGACTGTTCATGGAATTGTGAGCGTCACATCGATTAATAAATCTGGCATTTAGGTTATTTCCTCACATGGACTATGGTTTATACATAAAATAGTGTACTCAGTAAGGGAGAATAGGAGGAAATTAGAATGCCTTCTGTTATTAATTTAGGTGTTTTTAACGTAAATTCGCCTCAAGCTAGTTCGGCTATCTTTATTGGCGAAGGTGTTGTAAATGGAATGGATGCGAACAGGAAGTATAATTTAAACATGGGGGGCGTCTATGGTTTTAATAATGCAATGGCGGGGAATTTAAATAATATTGCAGATAGCTTTGAAATGTTAGATGGGGTTATCTTTGACCAAGACCTAAAGCCGAATATCGGGGGCGGTGGAAATATATAAGTTGATAAGAGAAAAAACAATAAACCCTCTGATTAATCAAGGGTTTTTTTGATTGCTGTCCTTTTTGAGGGGCTCCAAATTTCCTTTGCTCTCTTTTTCATGATTGGTTAATGACGCAGTCATATGTGCAAGGTTATTTCGATCACCATGAATATTCCCTAAGCCTTGGTTGTGTTTTTTGCTATTTTTAAAGTCCTCGATAAAATTGTTCCCGATACTAAAACATGAGGCACCTTCGATTGAACCGATTTTAATCGTTCCGATATGAAAGGTTGGAGAAAGAATAGGGGAAGCCATTATTTATTCACTCCTCTCTTTTTGATTGTTTTCCAACCACTTGTTCTCTGTAAGCCTATTTTCATCGCCGGACAATACTCCGAGTACTTCATTCACGACTTGACTAGAACGAAACTTTTTATGCGTATTTGTTCCACCCATGAAAAATCCCGATGATTGACCGATACTTGTTATAGATATACTTCCTAACGTTAAATTCATCATAGATTAGCTAACCTTTCTTAAACCATATTTAAATACAAAAAAATATTTCGAAATTTATAGCACTCAATTTAATACAATAGTCTATTCAATATATGGGCGGATGACACAGTTATTTTTTAATAACGGCACCAGACCCATTTCACTAACATAAGGTAAACTAACTAAATGAAGATTAAAAAGTGGTGACAAAGATGTTAAGGTCTCTAAATCTCAATCTTTCAGGTGGAATTCATATTCAAATGATGCAAAGACAATCCGGCATATTTATTGGAGAGAGAAATGTTGCAATTGGCTGGAGTTCGCATGGTAAGGAAAATAGTGTGATTGGAAATATTAGTGGTCAATCCAATCTCCTGCTCAACAATATATCTATCTTAAATGATCCAGACCTGGTAGATACACCCATCGATGACCGCGATATCAACATATCTTTTGAAAATCCAGGTGATGAGAATACAATTACCAATATTAATCTTGAAGGCATTAATGTCAATAGAATCGAGCAAAACAGTTCTATATTCCTTGGCAAAGCCCATGTAAATGGGATGGATGCTAATCAAAAAACAAATACCTCACAGGGTGCCGTATTGGGGCATAATAATCAACAGTTAAGTAATTTGAACCTCAATAATGATCAAGATATGGTAGATACCACTATTGACGATCGCGATATTAAGATAGCCAACATTGAAAGAGAAATCTGATTTCAATTATTCTACCTATAAATTGTCATTTGAGGATACCTATCATGCCTAGGAATCATAATGAAAACGAAATCCTTTTGAGGTCTTTATTATACTGTCTTGATTAGCGGAAGATTGATCAGACATTGTTTCCTTTTTCATATCATTCGAGTTCATGTGCATTTGAAGGGACTCGGCTAAATCATTGGAAGTGCTAATATTATTGCCTATAATTAATTTTCCGCTTAATTGGTCGATTTCAATATTATCCAAACGAAATACGATATTTTCCAAATGGTCGATTTTAACCGTATCAAAATGGATATTCCTCATATTCCCATCCTTTTGCTGCTGTTCTAATAACTCAATAATTCGATCCAATTTGATCAAAATGGGCGAGTTTATTTTAATTTCTTCGACCTTTTCTTTTTCTTTCTGCTTCTTACGCATTGAAAAAAGTCCAAACATAACTTCCCTCCTTTACAGGGATGGTACATGGGGATAAAAGATACTGGACTCGTTGGGTTCAATTTATAAGAATTCTGTTATTTTGATGTTCTTTATAAATATATGGCTGTATTGTGGCAGTTTGTCAAAAAGGCTAAAATTTAACTCCCTGTTAAAGGATCGGGAGTTTTTTTGCTTGCAGCTGCATACACCAATTAACAGGTAATTAATCTATTACCCCTGATTCTGTTATGGTTACATCTGCTTGAACGTTCATTTTTAAATACCTGTAATCTGCTTCCCACTTACTATAATTGAACTTTCTGGTTTTGCTTTTAATAAAATGACCGAATCCCACAGGATCAATATTTTTTGATTGAAATCTTTTGGTTAACTTTAGGCATTCCACTTCAATTTCCTTTTCTAATTTTTTCTCAATCACTTTTAGTTTCTTTGGTGTCACACGGATACCTGAGTATTCATTTAATATCGCCTTAACCTTTATACGGATATTAACCTTTAAAGGCTTTCTTGAAACAAGATTCATTTTGTAATTGGAACGAATACTTTCAATTGCAGCTGCATCTTTACCAAGATTCACCTTTAAGGTTCCTTTACTATACTTGTCAACTAGCAGTTTAAAGTAGAACATTTTGTCAGGCGGAATGGTATCGACGACAAGACCATATCGAAAAAAACTAAGACCGCTAATTTCTACAGTTTTTTTGTTTAATTTTTTTATCCGAGGAAGATAAGGTGTCTTTCCTTTTTGATTAAAATCAAACAAAAAACGCTGCAGGTCGGTTTTAGGGACGTCTTTTGATTTCATATTATGGCGGATAAGATTGGACAGGTAAATAGCATTTCCTCTTTCACCATAAGTTCCGTTAATGACTTCTTTTGCTTTCCTTTCTGTTACAGCTAAGTATAATCTTGCGCCAATACTGGGATCACGTTGGAATGAATCAATTAAGTCCAAAATTCCCTTTTCTTTTGCAAGTCGTTCACCAAACAGGAGCACTTTAAGACTCCCTGTTACAAGTGGATCGGAGGATTGACGCTGTACATCTCTCAAAAAGTCCCTGCTTAAATTAGATGAAGACGAGAAGGTTTTATTTTTCACTGTTTTATCCGATAAATAGACGGGAACTAAGGCGGTACCGTGTATTTTCCCATCTGTATAATCATAAGCGGCTCCAGTCTCTAGATTGACATCATCCACGATCTCCTTTTGTATACAACCGACAAGTATGGTAGATAGAATGAGAAGAGAAATTAGTATTTTCATTTCTTTTTCACCTTCTTAACAATCAATACAAGAAAAAACAATAAAGGGATGTAAACATAATTAAGGAAAAAAGAAATCTTGCCTGTGTAGTCAATCAAGGTGTTAATTTGCCCACGTGTTTTAAAAAAATTTATCGTAATTAAAACAATCATTGTTAATAAAAGAACTCCATATTTCTGTTTCAAATGGACAGTCCGTTTTAAAATACGGCTTCCACACCAAAGGGCAATACAAAGATTAGGCAGAATGACAATATTCCAGTTGGCAATCCCGATGTATTCAAATCTCTCTACAAAAGGCATCTCGACCACTTTCCAAATCGTCAAGGTGGCCCAGATACTTTTCTGCAGCTGCCCTTCAGAAAAATAAGAAAAGGTTATAATGGTTATGGCCGTATAAAGAATGGTGGTACAGAGGACACCCCAATGGGCCCATTTCTTTGACTTTTGCGGATCTTTGATAAAGGGATAAAAGAATAACAGTACTTCATAACCTAGATAGGTAAGTGACATTTGATAGGTAGCTTTAATTAAATCTTTGATAGAGTGGTCAAAGACTGGAAGTAAATTTCTTAAATCGGCATAGGGGAAGGTGAAGAAAAATGTAAAAATTAAGTATGAGGGAAGAACCACTCCAAAAAAAGCTATGCCTGTAACAATGCGAAAACCTCCAAAAATAATATAGATTGCTAGCACACAGAAAGCGAAAGCATACCAAAATGTACTCATATCCTGGAACATCCATACTTGAACCACTTCAATAAATGTCCGCAGCGTGGTTAAGGCCACACATAAAAAGTAAAGTACAAAAGGCAGAGTGATAAGACGGCCCACTTTTTTGCCAAAAACATAGGAATGGGCCGACATAATATCACCGTTTACTGTATCAAGAATCCTATACATCATCCATAGAATGATATGTATACTTAATCCGGCAATAATGACCGAGATCCAGGCGTCATATCCTGCGGTTAGAGCAATTAATCGCTGAAAGCCTAAAATACCAATACCAAACTGCATGGTATGGACTAGAAAAAAAACTAAAAAAGGCGATATTTTTGCTTTTTCAGGTATTAATGGTTCCATAGATCTTCCTCCGCTTCCTATTCGTCAATATCGCTTTTATTAATGAAGGGATAACGAACAGGTTTTTTTGTCCTAAGTGTTTGTGGACGTAAGGATTGTTTGCTAAATGGCAGCCTAATCAGGGAATCCTTAAGGTCTGTCATTCTTGGTGGATATAAAGGTTCTAAAAAAGGCCTGTTTAAGGAAGTTAGCCGTAATAAATGGGTCATTAAGAAACAAAAACATAAGACAATACCAAGCAGTCCCCAAAGCTCTGCAAAAAATAGAAATGGAAATCGGAGCAATCGAATGGCATTACCCATTTTATAAACGGGTGTTGTAAAAGATGCCAATGCCGCAAGTGCTACAATGATAAGGAGAACATTACTAGTTAATCCAGCCTCAACCGATGCAGTTCCAATGACAATACCTCCTACGATACCAATTGTCTGTCCTACCTTAGTAGGCAGACGGGCTCCTGCTTCCCTTAGCAGTTCAATGGTCAGCTCCAAAAAGAGTGCCTCTAAAATAGGAGGAAGCGGTATATCTCTCCGAGAGGTGACTAAAGTGTTCATTAAGTCTGTTGGTATTAATTCATAATGGTAGGATAATGCTGCTACATAAATAGGTGTGACTAAAATTGAAAAGGCGACTGCGAAAAGCCGAATTAACCGAAAAAAAGAGGATAACATCCAATTTAAAAAGTAATCCTCAAATGAGCTGAAAAATTCAACGAGTGTAGTCGGCGTAATCAAGGCGTGCGGTGAACCATCAACGAATATGGCTATTTTCCCCTCTGCTAAAATGGCCGTAACCCTGTCCGGCCGCTCGGTATCCAAAAGTTGTGGAAAAGGTGAGTTTTTATTATCGGATATTAGCTGAACGATATATGAACTATCGGTAATCGCATCAAATTTAATATTTTTAAGCCTCTCCATAACGGTTTTGACATTTGCGGGATCCACAATACCCTCAAGATATAAGATAGATACCTTCGTTTTTGATAGCGATCCAACAATTAGTTCTTGGACAATTAATTCTTTGACAGGAAGGCGTTTGCGAATCAAGTTTACATTTTGATTGATCGATTCAACAAAGGCTTCTTTTGGTCCGATTACACTAAATTCAACCTCTGGGGGTGAAATGCTTCGGACGAGTTCCTTGTGTGCCGCTAAAAAAACAAAATGATGGCTGTCAGATTCTAATGTTAAAAGGGCATAACCATTGAACAATTTCTGTTCAATCTCGCTTGGATTATTGCTAATTTGTACATCAGCGAGGGCAATTATTTTCTTTACATCTTCAATTTTTTCAAACGGTTTCTCCAATAAATAGGGAAGGACATTCTCCTGTAAAATTCTTTCATCAATAAGAGTTGAAATAAACCAAAAAGAGAACTGTTTATTAGTGGGTTCATTAATATAAGAGACTTTTTTAAAATCATTTGAGCGCTTGAGAGTTTTTTCCAACGTTTCTCTTTCAAGTACTTTATCTTGTTTTGAAAACCAACCCATCTATGATTGCACCGTCCTTTTCAGCCTACAATTATCGTTTCCCTATTTTGGAAAGAGTATGAATTAGCGGTTAAAGAGTTATTAAAGGTTTGCATCTTTACTCAATAAGTGATATTAAAAATTGGAAATGAGGACTTTGCATTTCTTAGACCTAAGGGATAAAGAATAGTCCTAAGAGGTGAAAAGAAGTGACAGTTATAACAACCTTTAAAGAAAAACGACGTGAAAAGCAGATTAAATATGAACGTTCAGTGCTGAGGGATTTATCGATTAATACATTGAAAGAAAGAGTAAAACAATATTTCGGTTCCACAAGCCTTGCCAATAGCTTTGTGATGAATTCAGGAATAGAAGAAGCTTGTTATGATGTCGCCCTTGAGGCATTCCTCTTGGGGGCTAAATTCAGTAAGTTTGGCTATTATGGTGATAATCTTGAGGATGTAAGAAAACGGTGTTTTAGAGAAGAAAAACATCTGATTGATACACTTTACAATTTTCTGCTCTATTGGGGAAATGGCCAAGAAGGCACTATGAGTGAGTCGCTATATTATCTATGCGAACAATATATCTTTGTCTGGTGGAAAGAGGGTTATGAAAAAGGGCAGAGACGACATAAGCTGAGATTACATTAAACCCAAAAAGCATCCTGTAAGGGTTCATGCTGCTCAATTTCTTTTTAAGAGCTTCTATGTACACTGCTTAAAGGTGCTTTTTGGGGTTCTAAAACTTCCCCTTGTCCCATATAGTTAACTGAACAGGGACGAGCGGGAAGGAGGATATGGGTGGCTAAGCGCAGATTAAAGATTATTAGCTTTATTTCAGGATTAATCGTGTTATTTTTTATACTACAGCATGATTTTAGTGAAAATAATTCATGGAAAACCTGGAATCTTCCCTTATCAGGAAAAATAATCTTGTTGGATGCAGGTCACGGAGGGCCCGATGGCGGGGCAGGTACAGGCGAGACGCTTGAAAAGGATATTGCTTTAGAAATCACCAAAAATGTTCGTGACTACCTGCAACAGCAAGGGGCTCTTGTGATTATGACAAGGGAAAAGGATGAGGATTTAGCCGACCCTGATACGAGGGGCTATAGCCGCAGGAAGGTAGAAGACCTCAAAAAAAGATTGAAAATGATAAATAAAACAGATATTGACCTATTTGTCAGTATTCATTTAAATGCCATTCCGTCCTCTAGATGGAGTGGTGCTCAAACCTTTTACGCTCCGCATTATAAGGAAAACGCCCGAGCGGCAAAGTTTATTCAAGAAGAGCTCCGGAGAAATCTCGAAAACACTGAACGTAAAGCCAAGCCCATCAATCAAGTGTATATCTTGAAAAACGCGAAAAAACCAGGTGTTCTAGTAGAGGTAGGGTTTCTCTCCAATCCAAGGGAAAAGACGCTCCTAAAAAAGGAGTCCTATCAAGAAAAAGTGTCCGCTTCTATAAATAACGGAATCCTGCGTTACTTTACAAATGAAAAGGAATTAAAAGAAGCAGATTAAGGGAGATGGAGGCATCTTCCGATTTTTTATGCAATGAGTAAAAAGCAGACTTTAGATTTGTATAAACGTGTGATTGAATTAACTGTTTCTCGTCTCGGTTATGGTATACTGAAAATGAAAAAGAATTCATAGGTGAGGTGCATTTTATGTTAACAGAGAATAATGTCCGAGAAGTTCTGGGCGGCCTCAAAGAGCCCTTTTTACATAAAACATTAGCTGAATTAAACGCTATTGAGGAAATTAAAATTAAAGAAGAAAAGAATCATGTTAGTGTTAAGGTGTTGATTGCGAAAACGGGGACAAGCGAACAGCTTCAACTCCAAACACAAGTTGTTAGTGTGTTAAAAGAAGCAGGAGCGGCTACTGTTGGAATCCGATTTGCTGAACTGCCAGAAGAAGTCTTAGCACAACATCGTAATGCAGAACCAGAGCAGGACCAAAACCTCCTTAATTCAAAAAATACAACCTTCATTGCGATTGCCAGCGGAAAAGGAGGCGTAGGTAAATCAACCGTTTCCGTTAACCTTGCTGTAGCCCTAGCACGGTTAGGTAAAAAGGTAGGGCTAATTGATGCGGATATCTACGGATTTAGTGTACCTGATATGATGGGTATTACAAATCGGCCTGTTGTACGCGGCGAAAAGATTATTCCTGTAAACAGATTTGGGGTTCAAGTTATTTCAATGGGCTTTTTTGTAGAGGATAATGCTCCTATTATTTGGCGTGGTCCTATGTTAGGCAAGATGCTCAATAGTTTCTTCAATGAAGTAGAATGGGGAGAACTTGATTATTTATTATTAGATTTGCCTCCTGGTACTGGGGACGTTGCTTTAGACGTTCATACCATGCTTCCTTCTTGTAAGGAAATTATTGTTACGACACCACATCCAACCGCTGCGTTCGTAGCAGCTCGTGCAGGTGCTATGGCTCTAAGAACAGAGCATGAGGTATTAGGAGTAATTGAAAATATGGCTTACTTTGAAAGTAAGCTAACCGGTGAAAAAGAATATGTATTTGGACGTGGGGGAGGAGACAAGCTTGCAGAAGAATTAAATACAGTTCTTCTTGGACGCTTGCCGTTGAACCAGCCTGATTGGAATGATGAAGATTTTGCACCATCTGTTTATCAAGAAGATCACCAAATTGGAAAAATTTATTTAGAAATTGCTGAAAAGGTTACAAGCCTGCTAAAAAAATAAGAAAAAAGCCTCTTCCTTAATTGGATGAGGCTTTTTTGTCGCTAAGGACATTATAAAATTTTCTCATGTGGATAACGGTTAATAAACGGACTAGCGACGTCCAGCTTGTCTTATGCTTGTCGGGGCTGATCAAGGCGCTTGCGCTTTTCCTATGATCACTAGTCCATTATTTTTTTGATTCCTCCTCTGCAGCCTTTAACAGTAACTCTTGTATTTTAGCTTTATAAAGCGGGCTATTGATTGTTTCTGTAATCACATCTTGAAGACTTTCCCGATATTCCTTGGTTTTTAAGGCGTCCGTCATTTGTTTTTGAATTTCAGGCTCTTTAAAAACTTGAACCATCATCGCTCTATACTGAGGGTCATTCATTAATTCCTTTAATAAGGTCTTATTTTCATTTTTCATGTTTTTAGCTACGCCCTGGGCAAAAGCAGGGTCACTAAATGCCTTCTTCCAAAAATCAATGGCTTTATCTGATGTCAAAGTAGTCTGAATGGTGTCCGCAACAACCTTTTGATCCATTACAAGCTTTTCCTTCATCGCATCAGAGGTCATTACATCTTGAATTGCCTTCTTACCATCATCGGTTTTAAGGATATCAACCACCATTTTTTTAGTTTGGTCATAGTCGATTTGTCCCCCACCGCTTGATTCATTACTAGAAGCGCAACTGGTTAGGAACAACATGATGGGTAGGAGGAGCAACATACTTTTTCTTCTCATTTTCAAGCTCCTTTCACATATAAATCCTTAATTTTAGGATGAGAAATTAAAGCTAGATTATTCGCCTGAAAAAATGAAATTATGGATTTTTCACATTTTGATTGGTACAATCAGTATGAAATAAATTTAGTATTCTGGAGGTTTGAGGTGTGACAAGCCGTAATTGGGTTAGACTATTTATGTCCACATTATTAGTTGGCGGGATCACAACAGCTATTGTGGGCTTTATCATTCGCTGGGATGAATTTCAGCCTTACTTTACTCATTTTCAAATTATTGATATTTTATCCACGTTAATTTGGCTAATTGTTATGGGATTTCTATTTAGTATGATCAGCCAAATGGGTTTCTTTTCATATTTAACAATCCACCGGTTTGGATTAGGGATTTTTAAGTCCGTATCCCTATGGAATTCTGTTCAAGTTGTTCTCATTCTGTTTGGTTTATTCGATTTAGTCTACTTACGTTATGAGAACTTTGCTAAAACAGGGGATTCTATTCTTCCTTATTTTGGACCGGCATTTCTTCTATTAGCTGCTGCTCTTGTTGTAGCATGGTATAAAGTGAAACAAACAAACCGAGGAGCCTTTATCCCAGCGTTGTTTTTTATGATTGTCGCAACATTAGTTGAATGGGTTCCGGTCCTGCGAGAAAATGAAAAGAATTGGTTCTATCTCATGATGGTTTCCTTACTAGCCTGTAATGCCTATCAAATATTAGTCCTTCATAAATTAAACGCTCAGTCCGTACAAGAAAGACAAAAACGAGCGGAGCATAACAATCCTAAAATGAAAAATGCGAATAAAAGTGAAAGAATATCAAAAAAACCGTCCATGTAATATGGGCGGTTTTTTTCTTTAGAACTTAATGGATCTCTTTAGAATGGACTTCTCCGTTAGCAATCATTTCTGATACCGATACAAGCTTTAGTCCCTTTTGTCGGATATCAGCAAGAATCAGCGGCAGTGCTTTAGCGGTTTGCTTTGCTGAATCAGAGGCATGGAGTAGGACTATATCCCCATCATCTGCCTTCCTTACATTTTCAACTATTTTTTCTACGCCAGGATTTTGCCAATCCTTCGAGTCTACCTTCCAGTGAACAACTGTATAGCCATAACGCTTAGCAATTTTTAATGTACGCTCATCAAAATGACCTGTCGGTGCCCGTAAAACCTTGATATCTTTTACATTTAACTTAGTGAACACTTCTTGAGCCTTCGAAATATCTTTTGCAATTTTAGCATCCTCTACATCAAGGTAATCAACATAATCGTAGCCTAGAATTCCAATTTCATAGCCTTCTTTCACAATGCGGTTGACAATGTCAGGGTGACGTTCTGCCCAAGAACCAGCTAGGAAGAAAGTTGCTGAACTAACGTTCTCCTTCTTTAACACATCTAAAATGGGCTCTGCTTTTTCATCCCCCCAGCCTATGTTAAATGTGAGGGCTAGATCCTTTTCGCCGCGATAAATCGCATTCGTGCTATCCTTTGTTGAAAAGACAGGAATCTGTACTAGGTTTTCCATGTAGAGGAACCAAGCTGTGAAAAAAGCAGCGATGAAAATTAGTGATACATTTTTTAACGCTTTACCGTTTAATACATAAAAGAAATTCATCCTTTTCCACCTCGTCCAATACCATCCTTGTCTCAAACTTATGCTCTGAATTTTGATAATATGATTAAACATTTTGATTATAAAATTTCTAAATTTGGAAAAGACTACTATAACAAGATACTTCGCTGGAGGTTTTTCAATGTTTGGACTTCTAATTAATGAAAAGGAAGTAAAAGAAATGGAATACCTGATTAAAAGAGAGATGGATGAAATATTATTTGATTTAAAAGATGATCGAATTGATCATGTTGTAAAGAGATCAATGGAGGAGAGATATAAGATTCTATTTACCTTATTTAAGCGGGTTGCATCTCCCCAAGAATGTTTAAAATATATTCGAAGAAGCAATAAGGACCGGAAAAAGGGTTAATGCTTAATTTTTTTTGAAAAACACGTTGACATGTAAAGATTATCTTGTTATATTAATAAACGTCGCTGCTAACAGTGAAAAATAACTTAAAAAAAGTTGTTGACTTTGCTGACTACAGATGATATATTATAAAAGTCGCTTTTGGCGATATGTAAAATTGTTCTTTGAAAACTAAACAAACAAAAACGTCAACAAACAATAATATTAGTTTCTACTATGAAACTAAGCCAACGTAACAAATTGAGCTAATCAACTTTCATGGAGAGTTTGATCCTGGCTCAGGACGAACGCTGGCGGCGTGCCTAATACATGCAAGTCGAGCGAATCAATAGGAGCTTGCTCCTG
>NZ_JAMBOH010000023.1 GCF_023715505.1 Neobacillus cucumis
TAGGTCTAATTGTAAATAAATTTCCAAATGGATGGAGCCACCTTTGATTGGGTATTTACTTTTTTGGCTCTAAATAAGAAAGATGACTAAACTGAAAATTACGACATTTTTAATGCAACACTAGTGAAATTTAATGTCTATTTTTATGGAGTGTCTTCGTCGCTTTTGTACTCCAAAATGTCACCTGGCTGACAATCCAAAGTCTTACATATCGCTTCTAATGTTGAAAAACGAACCGCTTTTGCTTTTCCATTTTTCAGAATGGAAAGATTCGCCATAGTAATTCCAACCCTCTCCGAAAGCTCTGTGACGCTCATTTTTCGTTTTGCTAACATCACATCAATATTAATAATAATTGCCATATCCTCCACCTCAGACCGTCAAATCATTTTCTGATTTTATGTTAATTGCTTCTTTTAGAAGCCGTTGGAGGACAGCAGCAAAAACGGCGATAACCATAGAGGCGAAAATAATGACCAATCCGATTGGTATGAAACTTGGAGGGTCAACTCTCTTCCCTATGAGATAGTAGAGCGGCATACCTAGCAGATACAAGGTACTGATTGTGATGGCACAGTATTTTATATTCTTTAAAGCCTTTACCGATAATTCCGAGAACGTTTGGTTCTCATCAATATAGCTTAAAAGTTTAAAAGCCTGATACAGAGCAAAGTAAAAAGGAATCGCTGCTGCGTACATATCGATTAAAACGAGAGATTTCACATAAGCCATTTCTGGATACAATTCTCCAGCAAAATTCCCAATCTTAGGCACTAAAAATATGCACAAAGCGAGAATTGGGATTCCAATAAGACTAACAGCCATCTTCAAAAAGAGTGTTCTTCCTCGTTTCATAAAGTGCACCTCACTTATTTAACGTCAGTTTTGACCTTACCACATAATTTATCGTTTTACAATAAATTAGTATTGTTTTTTATTATATTATTATTGTTATTAAACTATCCTTTTAATTTTGACAAAAATAAAAGGCATTTCTCATTACAATCAAGGAAATAAAAAACGTGAATTCATGTGTGAATTCACGGTAAAAATGTATTGTGAAATTGACTTTTGCACCCCAAAAGAGAACTCGTTACTAAAAAAATGGAGGGTTTTTTATATACTTCCATATGTGTTTTTTATTTTAAATTATCTATATTTAGTTACCGGAATCTGAAAGTATAGGATTAAAAACACAGAACACACAAAGCAGAGTACCCATGCCCAAAGCGGCCTCGTATGATGGAGACGTAATCCAATAAACAGAAAAAGCCAAACCAAGCATGACCAGCCAAAATGCCAACCGTGATCATAGGTGATAAGTTTCGCATTCATAAACAGATACTCCATGATCACCTCAAAAATAAACCAGCTGCCAATATATAAAGCTTGTTTAGGCAGATGTGATTGATACGGATATAAGGATAAGTACAGTAAGGTCAGGTTGGGGAACATGATAAATGTTAAAAGGAAATCAGCAATAGTATGGTTGGGAATAATTAATGAACCACGAAAAGTCCATAATGGGTATTCGTACATAAGGACAGAAATAAAAAAATCAACGCTTATAATGAAAAGGATGGTGGGATAGTATTTCCTCCAATTTCTCCAATCAGCAAACCGCCAAGTGCAAATTATATAGATAAAGGGAAGCACCACTCTTAAGTACGATACAACTGTATGTAACATGACGTCTCCCCTCTCATAAGCTAATTTCTTCCAACTATTATTATTATTCATTATGAGAAGGTTTAAACTCTTTGAAAAATAACTGTCTTAATCTTCATGCTAAAAAATACCGAATCCAGGGCTGATACGGACAGAACAAGTAGCAAATGTAGAGGTTGGCCCAATAATTATACAGAACAAAACCCCAGTCCCATAACTGGAGTTTTCCCTTCATCCTAAATAACTAGACCAACCCCACTCGTTTTTTGCTCAAGCATTTTATGAATCATTGTTCCGATATGAGCGGCAGCCTCAACAGGAGGCGTCCCTCTTCGATGAATATTAGAGATTACCATCCGGTCCGATTCCTTCGTACCCTTTTGAGGCCTGTAACACATATAGGCACTTAACGATTCCGCACTAACCAAACCGGGTCTCTCCCCAATCAAAAGAACAAAGGCTTCCGGCTGCAAAAGCTCACCAATTGCATCCATGCACCCAACCCTTCCTCCTTTTAAAAAGAAAGTCGTACCGACTGATAGATTATAGACCGATAAGGAATCCAGTAACGTCGGGTATACATCCATAATATTCTTTTGAATTGCACTTGCACTTAACCCGTCCGAAATCACAATTTGAACCTGAGGACGCAATACACACTTCTCAATAATCAGCTTCTCCCCTTCTTCGGATAAGAGCCGCCCCTGATCGGGTCTTTTCAAATACCGCTCCTTCGAACCATAACGCGTTTCAACCGTAAATAAACCCATTTGATCTAACAGGTCTTGCGATACCTCGCCATACACGGCATCCACTGCGGCCGCATGGTCAATTCGAAATGATAAAGAATCCTTTGTTAACGGCCTTGTCCCCGTGCGGCCAACTCCAATCCGGGCAGGAGTAAGTCGTTTTAAAAAATCTAATTCATTCATCACGATTTTCCTCCCATAAAAAGAGCTGGATTACCGGCTAAAGTCGTTAACTTGCCACTTTCCATAATCCCTACTTTCTCCAGCCAGCTTTCAAATTCAGGAGCAGGCTTCAGCCTCAACACACTACGCAATGTCGCAATATCATGGTAACTCAATGATTGGTAATTCAACATACAGTCATCCCCCATCGGGACACCAATCACAAAGTTCACACCAGCTGCGCCTAACAGGGTGCTCAGGTTATCCATATCATTTTGGTCGACCTTCATATGGTTTGTATAACAAACATCCACACCCATTGGCAGTCCGTGCATGTTCCCCATAAAATGATCTTCCAATCCTGCTCTGATCACTTGTTTACTGTCATATAAGTACTCAGGTCCAATAAACCCAACAACCGTGTTTACCAAAAACGGTTTATAGATCCTTGCAAGTCCATAGCATCTTGCTTCTAACGTGACCTGGTCAATCCCAAAATGAGTCTCAGACGATAACTCTGATCCTTGACCTGTTTCAAAATACCATCTGTTTTCCCCTGTTGCTGTACCAAGTTCATTGATTAGAGCATTAGCTTCATTCAGCAAGGATACAGAAATCCCAAATGATTCATTTCCCTTTTGTGTTCCAGCTAAGCTTTGAAAAATCAAATCCGCTGGCGCTCCTTTCACAATGGCTCGCATTTGACTTGTCACGTGAGACAACACACAATTTTGTGTCGGAATCGAAAAATCGTTAATGATCTGTTTCGTTTCTTTTAATAAAGTATAAATATTATCGGTCGTATCAATAACTGGATTGATCCCAATAACCGCATCCCCAATCCCATAGCTTAAAGCTTCATATAAAGATGCCCTCATACCCTGAAGATGGTCAGAGGGGTGATTAGGCTGCGCCCTTGACGCCAAAACCCCCGACTGTCCAATCGTTGTTTGACAATGGGTTTCCACCTTAATTTTTGAAGCGGCTTGGATTAAATCTAAATTGGACATAATTTTTGCAGCCGCCGCAATCATTTCACTAGTTAAACCCTTACTAATACCCAATAAATCCGGACCATCACTTAGGATATATTCCCGCAACTCCGCTACCGACCAATTCTTAATCCTTCTATATATATTGTCATCGATACTTTCTTCGATTACCCTTGAAACCTCATCCTCCTCTGCCGGCAATAAAGAATGATTCCGAATATCTGCCAAGGTTAAATCAGCCAATACCATTTTTGCTGCCATGCGTTCCTTCATATTTTCAGCACTAATCCCAGCCAGCTCATCACCCGAACGTTCTTCATTCGCTTTCGCCATAATTTCTTTTAAACTACTAAATTGATAGGTTTTACCTAATATCGTTGTTTTTTTATCCATTTGAACACCTCGTTAGACAAAAGCTAGAGTTTTAATGGAGACCGGAATTGCCTCCCCTGCAACAGGCAAGCCCAAATCAATATAATCACCATACGTAAAATCAATCTGATCAATACATAGGACTTCCAACCGCTCCTTGCAGCGTTTAGCTAAAGCTTGACCAAGCGCTTTGGCCATATCGCTTTCACAGATGACAATCAAGCACTGCGCCTGTGGGAAATGCTGAATAAATGGGTAATAAATTGAGTCAGCAATATCTTGTAATATAGCATACGTACACTCTTCAACTCTGGATAACCCAAGTGCAAGTGGAGTTTCTAATTTCGTATCAAAGGAGTTTCTCGCCTGTTCCATTGCCTCACTAATCCGTAAACGAAGATCTGCCAAAGGATCAACCTTCACTTTAACAATCGGAACATTTCGTTTTGGTAAAAGCGATTCCTTCACATAAACGGTTGCGCCACTAATCTCCGTATTTTGCATTCCCGCTCCAATCACGGTCGCTCTTGTGGTTTCACTTGCGACTCCAGCTCGTACAGGATAGGAATCAGACACTATTTTTACCGAAGCGGCAAGTAATGGCCCGATATCCCCATGCCTAGTCACCTCTTCCAAAGACTCAGGAGGCTCCTCCGTCAGCATCTGCCCAATCCCTCCTGAAAAAATCACTTCATCAACGGGAGGAAGGGTAATAGAGGTGGGTTGAAGAAGTAATAATTCTGGTGCATATTCTGGAGAACCAATTAATAAGGAAAGTAAGGCTTCACTCAACCGGTGACAAATTCGTTGAATAAAATCATAATCAACGGACATTCCTATTTGAAGGTGAAAATCGTTGGCAGTTAACCACGGCACGATATAGTCCGAAATATAGTCAATGGTTCCATCCTTCTGCAAGCGAATAAGTCTCCCTCCAATATGGAAAGTCAGGGTTTGCAGGACTTTCCCCTGTTGAAATAAGGCGATATTAGCGGTACCTCCTCCAATATCGACATTGGCCACCACACCCTCTATTTCTTTCGAATGGTTCATCGCCCCGGAGCCTTTTCCAGCTAAAACCCCCTCTAGATCCGGACCGGCAGCCGCTACTACAAAATCACCGGCACGTTCTGCTAAATAATGAATAATGGCTTCGGCATTATCTTTTCTTGCCGTTTCCCCTGTGATAATCACGGCACCTGCCTTTATATCATGCAGGTCAATTCCCGACCTCTCATATTCATAGTTCAAAATATCCTTTAATTGTTCGATATTAATCTCATAGTGATTCACTAAAGGAGTGGTATAAATGCGGCTAGCATACTGTACTTTGCGGTCAACAATCTGGCAGCTCGGTAAACTAAACTGTCCTCCTGTCTCCTTTACCTGCAAGTGACTGACAACAAACTTCGTTGTACTCGTTCCGATATCAAGCCCGATACTCTTAATCCAGTATTCCTTCATCCTCGCCCCCCTAAATCTATCTCATATGAAAAAGGTATGAGCAAGGGGACGGTTCTTATGCTTCAGAAGCATGAGAACCGTCCCCTTGCTTCCTTGGTTAAACGGCTGTATATTTTTTTCCGTATCCAAATGCACCTTCAATAAAGCAATTCTCTGCGGAAAAGTCTGCTGCCTTTTTCAAACCTTCCCGAATTGTTTCCTCATTAGGTTGTTCCATCTTACTCCATCCATACTGCAGAAGGTGAATAAGAAACGCCGTCAAAAACGAGTCGCCGCATCCCATCGTATCAATCGGTTTGACAATTTTCGCTGTTCCCTCATAAAAGGTTTCTCCATCAAAAAAGATTGTTCCCTGAGTTCCTCGAGTAGCTAGAACATAACGAGTACCATAGCTTACAATTTTCATCATTAGCTCTTTAATTTGATCCACAGATGAGCTGCCTCCTGAAAACAAGGCAAAATCAATGTTTGGACAAACCTTTTTCAAATAATCCTCCTGACGGAACATCTCATCTTCAGAAAAATCAAAGCTCACTAATGAATCCAGGCTCCTAAGCTTTGCTAATTCTAGTTCAGTCTTGGAGTAACAGCTTGAGTGGATCAATTGAAATTCGCCTAAATAATCCAGTTCACTTTTTTCTAAAACCATCGGCTTTTCATTGGCAACTCCGCCATCATTCCAGCCTAATAAGACACGATCTCCATCTACTAACCCTACTTCTGAACAGCCATTCTCCCCTGGATACTGAACACATTGAGATAGATCGATCCCTATTTCCGTTAACGTGTCAATGATATGCCTGGCTGCCTCATCATTACCAAAAACGCCCATGTAAGCAGAATCCACACCTAGCTTTTTCGCATTTACAGCAAAATTAACACAATTTCCACCAGGGTAGATGGTATCGATATGAACATATTTATCTACGACATTATCTCCAAAACCGATCACTTTCATCTCAGATCCTCCTGCCATTCTTTGGCTTAAAAATGGTGCTGCTTAAGTTTTAGTTTACTTAAGCAGCACCTATAAATCTATCTGTTTTAATATTGAACCACACGATAGTATCTTCTGGTTGTTAATGGATGGTTCCGCTTTTCTTCTAAATGAACACTTACTCGTTCCAGTAATGCAGCCATGACGATTGGAGAGAAGAATCCTCTGAATTGTTCTCTAATACCATTTAGCTCATAATCCTTCGTATCAAAGATGGTAATTTCCTTTGTATAACGATTAACAAAATTCCCCACTCTATCCATTAGTGGACGGGTAGAATCTTCGCCATACAATAAAATAACACTGGTATCCTCTTCAACTAATTCAATTGTTCCATGGAAAAATTCCGCCGCATGAATGGTTTTTGTCCGGATCCATTGCATTTCCTCTAATACACACATGCCATAGAGGTAGGTTTCTCCCCATAGATTTCCCGAGCCAACGATCATGTGGTAAGTTTCATCCTTATATTTAAGTGCAAATTCTTCTGCCTTTCGTTCAGTTCTTTCCTTTACTAGAACTAATTCGTAAGGTAGCTTCTCTAAATCTTCCATCAATGCCTCATATTCAGGGAATTCTCCTCGCAGATGCATTAAGCGGAAAATCAACGTATACAACTGGATATGCATTTCCTCACAAAGAGTATCGTTTGCCGCATGGTTGATAACCGTATATTTCGTTTCATTGGCAAGTGGTGTATTCTCTTCTCCAACAAAACCAATCGTTGTTGCCCCTTGTTTCTTGGCAAACTTTGCGGCCGCTACGGTTTCCTCTGTGGTACCCGATAAAGAAGACAAAACAACCAATGATTTTTCATTAAGACGTTGATGATCCATAACAATAAATTCAGCAGCAATTTCTGCGTAAACAGGGATATCTGAATTTGTTTTTAAAATGTACTCTAAAGGATACTTCAGGGCAATCGTACCGCCTGAGCCAATTAAAAAGACATTCTTATATCCAGCCGCAGAAACTTCATCCGCAATTTTTTCAATCTGACTTCTTACATGAACAGCTCCATTTAATACACTTAGATAGTTTTCTTCATTAAAATTTAACATTTGAATTCCTCCTGATTAATGGTATATACCATTTTATTTATTTTTTATTTAACAAATCACAAAACACCCAATTAATGGAATTTACTGAGCCACTCTCTTTTCATCGTTCTCTACATTTAATTCTTTACTTAATCGGTTTTTAACCTTTGGTCCCATGAAGAAATAATAAAGTATGCCTGAAGCGGCTAACCCAACAATCCAAGTAATATCAGCTCCGCCAAGTGCTGTAAACATAGGCCCTTTGTAGAAGGAAAAGCTCATAAACGGGATTTGAATGAAGAAACTTACAATATAGACTGCCATGGTAGACCAATTATACTTACCATAGACTCCATTCACATCATAAACTTCCGGAATATTGTATTTACCCTTACGGAAGAAATAAAAGTCAATCAGATTGACAGAAGTCCAAGGGATTAGATAATACATTTGGAAAACCATGATATCACCAAAATAATCGTTGAAATGATCTTTTGTCGTGATCGCAATAATGGTTCCAAGCGCTACAATAAACGTAATAATCCAAAACTTGCTGTTTTTTGATATATGCTGCTTATTGTAGGAAAAGCAAGTTACTAGTGACATGTATCCACTATAAGTAATAACGGTATTCATGATAATAATTCCTAAGATGAGAGAAATGTAGGCTAATGGTGCAAATGGTCCAAAAAGAGTAGCAATACTAGTATTAATATGATCAGCTGCATTTGGAATACCGGCTGCAATAATCGCTCCAACCAATGGCATCCATATACCAGATAATACCGTGCCCGTGTACGTATACCAGAAAGTAGAGGTAGTCGATGTATTGGCTGGAAGGTATCGAGAGTAATCCGCTACACATGGGCCATAGCCGATTTGCCAAGATGCCCCGAGACCCATGACCACTAAAAAGGCCCCTAGATTAAATCCTTGAGAAGCGGACCATGCACCAGCAGGTAAATCAAGTTGAAGAGCAAAAACGGTTGTAAGAGCAAAGATAATTAATGATAGGATGGTCATAACGTTACTAAACTTATGAATAAAATCATAGCCATAAAAGGTGATAAAGATGGTGGCAACACCAAAAATCACTAATCCAATTACTTCTGGTACAGACACTACGGACTTAATCGCGTCAACTACTAATAGTGATTCAGCAGCACCGAATAGCGGACAGCCTACAAAAACCATAATGATCGGAATCGCTGCCCCGATGACCCCAAATTGTACCCGGCTCGAGATCATCTGCGGGATCCCAAGCTTAGGTCCTTGCGCGGAATGGAATGCCATAAAAAGGCCGCCAATTAAGTTTCCTAGAATCATTGCAATTAACGTCCAAAAGATGTTGAGACCCAACACAATTCCCATACAACCGTTGAGTAATGGCATAACGTTTGTGTTTGCACTGAACCAAATCGAAAACAAATTTCTTACGTTTCCATGTCTTTCGTTATGCGGAATAAACTCAATACTTCGTTGTTCAACATTCATCGCAATACCTCCCTATTTTTAATAGTTGAATAATCATTCAAAAACTTTCCACTCGAGCATTAGTGGTATATACCATTTATAATATGATTATAATTCACTTTATCAATCTTTTCTCTTTTTTCGTAAGAATCTCTGACATATTTTCGAATGGTTAAAAAACAACTAATAGATTTTGCGTAAATCGGCTTCTCTAGGGGTATTAAACAAGGATGATGTTGTTAGAAAACATAAATGGTATATACCATTAAAAATAAGCTTATTAACTAAACTATATTCTCCCCCTTCCTTTTTTGAAAGCCCTTACTTAAAATATATAATAAATTATAGATTCTAAAAATTCAACAACTTTTTAACAAAAATTTCTTTCAATGGAAACGGGGTCGAACTAGTTTAGTCTGATAAGGTTTGTTCTGAATAATAGTTTACAATATCCGATCGAGTCGTTAACTGGGAAAATTCAATGATCCTTCCAAGAGAATCTGAAGTCGTTTCTTCAAAGAAGATACATGGGCTTTCATTTCGTATGTTTAATAATTTACTCTCTGCCTCATTACTCAGTGATACGCGCATAAACTGTTTTGTCTTCACTAGTTTAATACCGTAGTACTTTTCAAGGACTTCATAGACGGAAGCGTTTTCTTCCATGTGCTTTTCAATTCCATCACAATACTTATAAGGAATATGGGAAACTTGAATCGAAATCGGCATTCCATCTGCCAGCCTTAACCTTTTAATAATAATAATCTCCTCATCAGTATTAATTTCTAAGGCCTTTGCCACAGAAGCCTTTGCTTTTTCCCTGCTGATTTCAAGCATTTTGGTGGAAGGAACTAAACCCTTGTTCAGTAATACATTGGTAAAACTGCTAAAGGTTATAAAGTCCATTTGAATTCGTTTATTGGTCACAAACGTTCCTGCCCCAACAATTCTTTCAACAAACCCTTCCCGCTCCAGAATAGAAATCGCATGCCTTGCGGTCATCCTGCTAATATTAAATCTTTCCGCAAGTTCTCTCTCTGATGGAAGCTTATCACCATGCTTCAAGTTTTTACTTTCGATTTCCTCGATAAAATAACTCTTGATCTGCTCATAATAAGGCGTACCGCTTGTTTTCTCCATCAAGACTTCACTCCATCTTAAAAACTATTGTTTTAAAATTATAGTATAAAAAATGGAATAGCTCAATGTTACTGTTTATTGAAAGCAAGATAAAAAGGCTGTCAACATTGGCAGCCTTGAACCTATCAAACCCATAGAAACCCTAAGTTACAGGATTCCCATCAGTCAGCTTCTTCTTATCAGAAGGAAACATTCCTAGCATAAGAACAACTGGCACGATATTAACAACAGCCAAAACCGTCCCTTGGAAGTCCGTACCACTCATTAACCCGTGTGCTGTTACTAAAATATACAGAATAGGATTAAGGGCATGCAGTTTTTGCCATCTTTGATAAACAATTTTCTTACGGAACTTCGATGTGACAATCGTTAAAATTAAAAAATAAAAGCCGATAGATCCTAATCCCATAGAAATGGTTTCATAGCTGCCGCTAAATGGAATCAGTAAATCAGACCAACTAAATTTCATGTATGCATCAATCAATAAAATTCCTAAGTGACCGGCCGTCATAATCAATGACCAGTCTGACACTACCTCATGAAAATGCAGGAGATTATTCACTTTCTTTTTCCGCTTCTTTTGTACTGCAGAATATAGTCCTGTTAATGCCGCCAAATATAATAATAGATAAGCCACAACCCCAGTCGCCCGGATTGCGTACCATTCTAAAGACTCCATTTTATTCGCCACCTCTCCAGATTTCTTTTACTTCATTTATGATAACCGCCGGATTCTTTTTGACAGAAAGCAAGGCCTTCCCGCGCTCTTCTCCCAATAAAAGAACCACTTTTGCTAATACATCCGCTTCTACTGCGGTTGGTGCCGTTACAGTAGAAGAAATAATAGTGCTCGCAGATGGCTCGCCTGTTGTGGCATCAATAAGGTGATGCTTACTTTTGCCGCTCACCTTCCACCTTCTTTTCATCGAAGTAGAAGTCGCTACAGCCCCATCGGATATCTGGATAGAAGAGAGCATTTTTGATGGGTCAAAGGGATCTTCAATACCAATATTTAAGGGCCGCGGCAGCCTTCCAAAAATCCGAATATCTCCGCCCACATTAACAAAACCAAATCCATATTGTGATAAGATATCAGCTGCGCGATCAATTACCCAGCCCTTAGCGATTCCGCCTAAATCAATACGAGTATACAAAACCACCGTTTGTCTATCCTCAGCTAATTGATAAGGTCTGAGTTTCGTAAATACTGGAGATATAGGGGAGGGAGCCGCTAACTCCCGCCCTTTGATAAACTCAATTGATTTTGTATAGCCGCTGTTTTCGATCGCTGACAATATACCTGGGTTAAACACTCCATTTGTTTCTTCGTAAAATCTAAGTGCTTCTTTTAAAATGTTAAAAAATTGATCCGATACCTCGACTTCTTTTTCTAGCTGCTGATTTAATCTGGATAACTCACTAGCTTCTTTGAACCGGCTGCAGGTGTCTTCGACAGACGCAAATAATTTATATACGGGCATGAGATCATTGGCAAACAATTCTTTACTTATCAATATTTGTACCTTTGTACTCATTGAATTGAAGTTATACTTATACATGTTAAGGCTCCTCCTGTAGTAGTATCAAATGCACTATCGTAATGATTGAAATGATACTTATACTTCATCAGGTTCCCCCGGTTGTTGTATCAAAGCCTCCATGTTGACTTGGAAACGAATGGTCTTGTGAAACAGATTGATCAGTTCCACTTGTGTCTGTAGTCCCGCTAGTATCAGTAGATTCGCTGGTAGTTGTAGATCCAGTGGTATCTGTCGATTGACTAGGGACTTCATAGGTTATCGATGAATCTTGGGTACTTCCGTTTTGAGATGATTGTGTTGTACTTTGTGTTGTCGTGGCTGCAGCTGTATTGGTTGTTGTATCCTTTTTAATTCCCATATATGACATCATTCCAGCAACGAGAGCAAGACTCGCAAAGCTAACTCCCCAAGAGGTAAATTTCTTTTTTTGCATTTCAAGGACTCCTTTCCATTTTTAGATGCTTTCTTTAAGTCCATGTCTGCATTATGAAACTCCAACCTTAATTAAGTCTTAACAGTGGTTAAAAAAGATAAAAAATGTGTTTATATTAAAAAAAGCCAATTCCTGTTAGCGAGGACGTTGGCTTTTTTCTTTTTAAAAATGGACTGACATTTACTGATTTAGTCATCTTGAACGTTTTGGTTCATTTCCTTCCTAACCGAGAATATAGTCTAAAAGACTACTCAACTTATGGAGGAATCTGTATGGGCTACTATATTCAAGTGGAAGCAAACGTGTCCATTTATGTAGAAGACGTTAATCCAGAGAGCGATAAGACCATTTTGTTCCTTCATGGCTGGCCGGGAAACCATCAGTTGTTTGAATACCAGTCTAACCAACTGCCAAAAGTGGGCTATCGTTGTATTGGCTGGGATCAAAGAGGATTCGGGAAATCAGATAAACCATGGGGAGGATATGACTACGACAGACTTGCGGACGATTTGAGGGCTGTTATCGAAGCACTACATTTACAAAATATCACACTAGCAGGACACTCCACCGGTGGAGCGATTGCCATCAGATATATGGCCCGCCACGGTGGTTATGGGGTTTCCAAGCTCGCCCTACTGGCCGCGGCAGCTCCAAGTTTGATCCAACGTCCCTACTTTCCACACGGACTAAAAAAAGAAGATGTACTCAACATCATTAAAGGAACCTATAATGACCGGCCCAATATGCTGCGAGGATTTGGAGACACTTTTTTCTTTCAGCATACCACCCAAGCATTCTCGGATTGGTTTTTCCAATTAGGACTGCAGGCTGCAAGCTGGTCAACTGCCGCTATTGCAAACACTTGGCTATACGAAGAAAAACTATTTTATGATTTAGCACAGATTCACGTTCCGACACTCATTCTCCATGGTGTCCATGACCAAGTATGCCTCTTCCCCTTAGCTGAAGCACAAAAACAAGGAATCAGAAACTCCAAACTAGTCCCATTTCAAAACAGCGGCCACGGACTATTCTGGGATGAACGAGATAAACTCAATCGAGAGTTAGCGCACTTTATTGGATAGATGGGAGCATGGGGACGGTTCTCGTGCTTCCATTTTGAATAGCGAGAACTCTCCCCATACTTCCATATTAATGCAAAAAAAAAAACGATTCTCATCTTTATTTTTGAGAGTCGTTTCTAAATAATTCCACCACATATTGTAGTTCACTTTTACTGCATGGTTTTAAAGCGAAAGCCGATGCTGCCATGTACTTTCCGTAAGTATTCATAAAGTTTTCCATTGCCTTTTTCATTTTATTACCACCTTCCATAATTTATATATTTATTATCGTATAGAATGGTGTTTTTTGGCAAAGTCCTGGAAAACGGAAACATTCCTCATAAAAACGGGTACATTTCCAATGTAAGCGTGTATTTTATGCTGTTTTCTCACTATTTCGCTGTTTTTCTTCTATTTTCATTTGGAATCTTGGGGACGGTTTTCTTGCTTCTGAAGCAAGAGAACCGTCCCCATGATTCTGAGAAAAATAGTATAATATAGAAAAAAGAGAGGCGGATTAGTATGAGTTTAAATATTGGAGACATTATTTTTCAACTATTTACATTCCTTGTTCCTATTATTTTTATTATATTAATAGTCTTATTTGTCCGTTCTACAAAGCAAAGAAACGTGCAATTACAACGAATTGAAGAAAAATTAGATAAGGTATCAGAACAGAATCGAAAGCGATAGATTATCCTACCTCGATAATAAAATCCCACTTTAACTCGCTTTCATGAAACAAAGGGTACCGTACTAGAGCGGTACCCTTTGTTTCATTATGTAACCGAAAGGCCCTCATTCAGCAGACGTTTTCGATAGACTATTTTTGAAAGAGTGACACTCAACTCATACAGAATGAGCAATGGCACCGTCACAAGGATATCCGACATAAAATCCGGCGGTGTCACCAAAATGGATATGACAATCAGAACAAAATAGGAAATCTTCCGCGCTTTAGCTAGTCTTAAAGGATTTAAGATTCCTAACTTCGTTAAAAAAATCACCACTAACGGCATTTCAAACAGCAATCCGAACGGGAGAGTCAGATTCAGCATAAACCGAAAATACCTTTCCGCCGTAAATAAGGTTTCGAATTGACCCTGGGATAAGGAGGTCAGAAATCCTAATACAGTAGGAAACAGCACAAAATAGCCAAATGCAACCCCGATTATAAATAACAGAAAAAGAAAGGGAATAAACCCCAAGGTCACCCTTCGTTCCTCGCGGTTCAAGGCAGGCGCGATATACCTCCATATTTGATAGGCAGCTACCGGAATCACCCCTGCCAGCGAACAAACAGCTGCAATCATCATGTAGACCCATAAAATATCACTTGGGCCGAGCACCGCCAGCTTCTGATCCAGGTCTCTAATCAGCCATTGATAGATATGTTCTACATAGATAAAACTCAAAATAAAAAATACGATAAAGGCTAACAAGGTTTTAATCATTCTTCCCCGTAACTCTTCTAAATGCTCCATCACATGCAGCTCTTTGCGATCCATTCTTTATGCCCCCCTTTTCCTTTCAAAAAAAGAGGACGAGTTTCCCCGTCCACACATTAAAACGAAAACCCTGTTATCCCTCTTTTTTTACAGCTGTTAAAGCAGGCTTTTTCTCTTCCTCTTTTTCATCGCTTGAAACTAATTCCTTTGTCGCCGTTTTAAACTCGGACAGCGTCCGGCCAAAGGCACGCCCGATTTCCGGCAGCTTAGACGGTCCGAAAATAATCAGCGCAATAACAAGGATAAGGATTAAACCGGGAATACCAATATTTGAAAACATCGAAGAACAGCTCCTTAATAATAGTCATTTGTGGGCGCTTAATTCGGAACCTTAGCTCCTTTTTTCTCTAATTGCTTTAGATGGGCACGGCTATGGGCCTTATTTCGATCCTCTTCCACCTCAGTTGAAAGCTGTAAGCCTAATGGTACTTGGGTAGTTGAAACCTGTTTCAGTCCCTGCTCATCTTTTTCAAAAACAAACGATGCTCGTGTCGATATATCGGCACCAGTTGCTGACACATAAGGAACCACCCGGTAGTCTGCCTGCCAGCGTTCAGGGGTAACCCGGCAGCGAACATAGCCTCGGTAGTCATTAAAGAATTTAATGTGCGGATTCAAGCCTAAAATTTTGTCCGTATCTGCCCGCTTATCCGCCCCATTCCCACCTGAAGTGATGGACGTACCGACGAATTCAGCACCAAAGATCCTTGAGCTTCGATCATTGAAATCTTCTGTTAAGTTCGACGCCCAACTCGCATGGACATCTCCTGTTAAAACAATCATGTTGTTTAATTGTTTGGATTTGGCATAATCCAAAACATGTTGACGAGCGGCAGGATAACCGTCCCATGAATCCATGCTGTACTTAGGCTTAGTCGCCGTTCCATAATTCCGTTGGGCAAAGAAAATTTGCTGGGCAAGGACATTCCAACCCGTCTTTGACTGATCAAGTTTCTTAAATAACCAGTGTTCTTGTTCCGTCCCCATCAATGTCCGCTTTGGATCAAGCGATTCCGCTGTCTGCGGGGAGCTTGTATCTCCGTTTGCCTGGTCATCCCGATACTGACGCGTATCGAGAACAAAGAAGGACGCGAGATTGCCGTATTCAAAATCACGGTAGATTTTCATATCTGCCCCTTGCGGCATAGTAGATTTGCGAAGCGGCATATGCTCATAATAAGCCTGGTAGGCCGCTGCTCTGCGGACAATGAATTCCTCCACCGACTGACCTTTTTCCGGTATCACGTTAGCATAATTGTTTTCGACCTCATGGTCATCCCATGTAACGATCCATGGAAAAGCTGCATGCGCGGCTCTTAAATGCTCATCCGAGCGGTATTGAGCATAGCGGTTCCGGTAATCATTAATGGTTTTTATTTCTGGACCACTGTGGGTGCGGACATTTCCGGTTGAAGCAACATATTCATTTGGTCCGTACTCATATATGTAATCGCCAAGGTGGAAAACGAGGTCTAAATCCTCTTTGGCTAAGTGCTGGTAAGCTGTGTAGTATCCGTGTTCAAATTGCTGGCAGGATACAAACGCAAAGTTAAGTGCGGAAACGCTTGTCCCAGCAGGCGGCAGGGTTTTTGTTTTTCCAACCGGGCTTATTTCATTACCACATTTAAAACGATAATAATACACTGCGTTGGCTTTTAGTCCACTCACTTCCACATGGATTGAATGCCCGAGATCGGGTCTCGCCAGTTCCGTTCCCCGTTGGATGATATGACGGAAATTCTGATCGGTTGCCAGCTCCCATTTGACTGGGACACTATGGGGCGGCATCCCTCCCCCATTTAATGGATCCGGAGCAAGTCTTGTCCACAGAACGACGCCATCGGGCATCGGATCACCAGAGGCAACACCTAGTGTAAATGGATAGTCACTGAAGGACGGATCCGCGTTCACTTCAAATCCACCCACTGATTGAGCAATAGCTAGTCCCAGTGAAAGTCCTGCAATTTTACTTGCCCCCTGTAAAAAACTCCGGCGGTCGATATTTTTTTCTAGTCTATCCATTCCAAGATTCTTCATCCATTCATTCAAAGGTATCTCACGCACCATATTCATCCCCTCTAAGAAATCAATTTTTATTACGGTTTTCATTATAGAGGGGAAACTTTAAGCGAGTGTAAATAATTGTAAAGAAGAAATTCTATCATCTTAGGATTAATAGGTACTATTCAATAGGAAAATAACCTCACAAACCCATAAACTCAGCCTCAACCTTGTTTTCCCAGGTTTGAACCCTACTGCAAACTACCTATTTTTCTTTATATTATTTTCATAATAATTGAACAAATGGGAGCGTGGGCACGGTTCTCGTGCTTCCATTATGAATAAAAAGAGCTCTCCCCATACTTCCATATTACGAATTAACCCATTTTATCAGATAAAATGGGCTCTAAAACGACATTTTTGACCATAATCGCTATAGGCTAAACTAACCAAACGTTTAGTTTAAAATGCCGAAATGTACGTCCTGTATGAATTTCTCTTATAAACTAGTAAAAAATATTGTCATATCCTTTCACAGACTAGAAGTCAATTTCCCGGAAAATTCTATTGTTTTCGTTTGACCTTACAAAATTCTTTACTTTTCCCGATGATCCCCCTTTAATCAAATATTTGGATAAAAACGAGCCAATCCGCACCAATTCTGAACTTCTCCCACAAAATGATTGAAAGAAATGTCGAGGGCTGTCAGTATTTTTTAATAACCTATTCTGCTTTATATAGATTAAATGTAAATAAAATTGTAACAAAATAGATGGCATGCTTTGATTTTTTTAAATAAAAAAATGGCTCAGTTCAACTAAACTGAGCCATTCCTTAATATAGAGCGAATTCTAAGAAGGCTTTTCCTCCAATCAAATCCAGCATCTTAAACTTTTGTCCACCGGGCAGCAGACCCCAAAACAGGTGTCAAAGGTCTCTTATGTTCCAATACGTTCAAAATGTTCCTGGCCGAGAGCTCGGCCATTACATTTCTCGACTCAACCGTAGCATTGCCGATATGGGGGGTTATAACCACGTTCTTAAATTGTTTTAACTCCTCCGTAATGTGTGGTTCGAATTCGAAAACGTCAAGGGCAGCTCCTGCAATTTCCTTTGCTTGCAGTGCTTCAACGAGATCGGCTTCCTTGACGACCGGACCTCTTGATAAGTTCAGAAAGAGTGCGTCCTTTTTCATTTTCCTAAAAGCATCTTTTGTGAAAAGATGATGTGTGCTTTCAGTATAGGCGGTATGTACAGTGATGACATCACATGACTGAAGAAGCTCCTCAAAATCCAAAAATGTGGCGTTATACTGTTCTTCAATCGTATATTCTTTTTGGAATCTGCCCGTGTAATACACTTCCATACCAAACGCTTTGGCTCGAGCAGCCACTGCCTGGCCAATTTTTCCAAAGCCCACAATGCCGAGTTTTTTACTTTTCAATTCTCTTCCTAAAAAGAAAAGCGGTGCCCATCCGTTAAATCCTTCCGTTCGGCAGAGTTGGTCTCCTTCCGGAATGCGTCTGGCAAGGGCCAGCAATAATCCAAGTGTCAATTCAGCCGTCGCTTCTGTCGAAACGCTTGGTGTATTTGTAACATGAATGCCCCGTTCATTTGCTGCTTCGATATCAATATTATCAAAGCCTGCTCCAAAATTAGCGATGATTTTCAAGTGTGGGGCCGCCTCAATCACGGTCTTTGTTATCCTGGTAGAAAGGGGACAAAGCAGGGCATCCGCTCCAAGGACACCCACAATCAGTTCTTCTTCCGTGATCAACTTCTCTCCCATATAAACCTCGAATTCATGTTCCGATAGAAGGTCATAACCTATATCTGGAATTTCACCAGAAATGAAGATTTTTGCCACGTTTAAGTACATCCTTTCTATAAGGAAAGATGATTTTCCTTTGCTTGATTTCTTTTATTTGGATTTGTCCAAAATATTGATGTATTTTTTACCCAATTTATATAATCCTGAAATGCTTCTTCGATCCCGTATTTTGGGTAATAACCAACATCAGTCTGCAAACGTTCAATGGCTAAGGGATGGGCATCCTGTGGAACAAAAAAGTCAACGTTTGCTAGATTTGGATTTTCTGTTATTTGGTAGTTGAAATGAGGAAACTCCTTTTCCAGCAGTTGGCACCATTGCTCCACTGTCCATGAGTGTCCTGAACCAATATTATATAAGTCATATTGCAAATCAGTTTTCCCTATAATTTCCTTAATCGTATTGGCAATATCCCGGCTATAGACCCAATCTCTTAATCCCGGACGGGGTAAAATGGCCTCCTGGTTTAATGCGGCATGCCTCAGGGCCTGAAAAGGTCCGGATTGGGTATGGCGGATGCCGGTGTAGTGCTCCCATGGCCCAAAAATCTGGCCTAACCGGACTGCAATGACAGGAAGGCCAAATAACTCTTTATACCTTAATGCCGTCCTCTCTGCGGCAAACTTCGAAATTTCATAAAAGGTCCTTGGACATGGAATCGAGCCAGATTCTAGCAAACAATCCTCCTCGAAGGCTGTATCGCCATAAACTGAAACAGAGCTTAAATAAATAAATTTTTCTATCCCATTTCTTCGTGCAGCTTCAAGGACCTCGACGGTTCCCATATAATTTACATTCAGGATATTCCTGCTATAAAGCTTCTCTCGTTCCTCATCTGGTGTGATGACGGCTGCATGAATAATCGTGTTTATCTTATATTGTTTAATTACAGAATCCAACAAGACAGAGTCCAGAACATCGCCTTCCACATACGTATAGCTTCCCGGACGTCCTGCTAAGGAATCCTTTGCTTCTTCCGGAACGGGGAAAGTGGCATAATTGACAACATCCAGATGTTCATCCAAAAGTCTTTCAGTAATATTAATGCCTACAAACCCTGAACCTCCTGTGATTAATACACTCATCTAATCCTCCTCCATCAATCTATTATCTAGAATTAACTAAAGAAAACCACTGTTAACTCCCTGCTCTAGAGGATATTTGCTGATTTATTTTAGAAGCTACCCTCAATGCTGATTTATAGAGCAACTCCGTTCCTAGTGCAAGATCCTCGTAGCTGGCTAATTCGGCCGGATTATGACTGATACCATCCTTGCATCGTACAAAAATCATGCCTATGTCGCATGCATTTGCGATAACCATGGCATCATGAAATGGCCCACTCATCAGCTTTGGACAATCCAGCTCCAGACTTTCACTTTCCTCCTGAATAATGGATTGTATCCATTCAGCACAATCTACAGGCTCTAGGTTTGTATCTTCCTGAACCTCTGCAGTAAGGTGATAACTAGCTGCGACTTCCTCAATCATCGTACGGATCTGTTGTTCGTAGCGGTTACGCCGATCAAGGTCAATATCTCGTAAATCTATGGTGAATTCCACTTTTTCAGGGATGATATTTGGCGAATCCGGGAATACCCTCAAACTTCCAACTGTGGCAACCGAAGGGGCACCAGGCTCTTGTCTGACAATGTGGTTAACTTCCCCAATCATCTTAGCAGTGCCCAATAAGGCATCCTTCCGTAAATCCATCGGCACTGAACCAGCATGGCCGGCAAATCCTGCTACCTTCACGGTAAGCCATAATGGTCCAGCGATTCCTGTGACAATCCCTACTGGCTTATTTTGGACGTCCAGTATTGGCCCCTGTTCAATATGCAATTCTAGAAATCCACCAATCGAACCAGTCGGATAGACACACTCCTCTACTTTGTCCGGGTTGCAGCCAAAATTAAGCAAGGCTTGTCTCCGTGTGATTCCATCCTTATCGGTTCGCTCAAGCTCCCCTGGCTCTAGCTTGCCAACAATCCCCCTTGAGCCAAAAACTCCCTTTTTAAAGCGCCAGCTTTCCTCATCGCAAAATACTACCACTTCAATCGGGACCTCCGGTGTTATTCCTTGTTCAGTTAACGCCATCGCTACTTCCACACCCGCCAATACACCAGCTGTTCCATCAAAACGGCCACCATACGGCTGTGAATCCAGATGGGAGCCCATCATCAGGATTGGGCCTTCCACATTTTTCCCTTCTAATCGACCGATTAAATTTCCACAATCGTCAATCCGGACGGTCATTCCTGCTTCCTCCATCCAGCCGGCAACGACAGAGAAGGCTTCCTTCTCAATAGCGGAGAGAGCGGGCCGGCAAAGACCCGTTTCCCCAATTTTCCCTATTTGCGATATAATCTCAAAGTGCTCCTGTAGTCTCGATTGGTTGATGTTCATTTCGATTCCCCCCAGCTTTTTTAATAGTTTGATATGCTTCTCCATATGGCTCTGCTTTGACAAATTCCCCTTGCGCTAGGTCTCCTGTATAGCGTCCATTTTCTACAATTACTTCTCCGCGAAGCATCACATGCCGAGGGGATCCCTGGATCGCGAAGTCTTCATAAAAATTGTAATCACTGCCTTGCTTTTGATTTGCAGCAGAAATGTTTAGTTTTATTGAGGGATCAAATAAGACAAGGTCAGCATCGCTTCCCACTACGATTGTTCCCTTTTTCGGGAATAAGCCCATAAATTTAGCGGGATTGGTTGATGTCAGCTCTACTAATTGGTTCAAGGAAATTTTCCCTTGCTTTACCCCATAGGTATATAGCATCTGAATCCAGTTCTCGATCCCATTTCCTCCATTCGGAATCTTTGTAAAATCATCAAATCCCAAGTGCTTTTGCTCTTTAAAATTGAAGGAACAATGATCGGTTCCAATGCACTGTAAAGTTCCCTCCGAAATGGCATCCCAGAGTTTTTCTTGGTGATATTTCTCTCTTAGCGGCGGGGAACAGACATATTTTGCCCCTTCAAAATTTGGCAGTTCAAGGTAGGACTGATCCAAAAATAGATAATGTGGACAGGTTTCCCCGTAGACAGGCTGGCCATTAGAACGAGCTCTGCGAATTTCCTCTGCTGCCTCTTCTCCAGAGACATGAACGATAAAAATTGGAGCTTCCGTTACTTTCGCTAACGCAATGGCACGGCGGGTGGCTTCCGCTTCAATTTCTAACGGACGGCTGACAGCATGATAGATAGGCTCGGTTTTTCCTTCATTAATTAATTGCTCTTGAAGCAGAGAAATCACTTCCCCATTTTCTGCATGAACCATAACAAGCCCGCCCACTTGTTTTGATTTTTGCAGGACACGGAACAAGGTGGCGTCATCTACCATCTTATCCCCTTTATAAGCCATGAATAGTTTAAAGGTCGATACTCCCTGCTCGACAGCAGAAGGGATCTCCTCAATAATTTCCTCCGTTAAATCAGTAATAGCGATATGCATGCTGTAATCAATGGCTGTATTACCATTTGCCCGATCCTTCCATTTTTGTATCGTCTCCCTTAGGGTTGCTCCTTTTTCTTGAATGGCAAAATCAACGATGGTGGTGGTCCCGCCTGTTGCAGCGGCGATCGTATCTGTTTCCCATGGCATAGATAAAATCTCGCCATTTTCACCATTAGGCATGGACATATGCGTATGCTCATCCACTGCACCAGGGAGGATATACAAACCCTCTGCATCAATAATGGGTGCTCCCTCTATCTCCATCTGCCCGCCAATTCCCGTAATCTTCTCACCTTCAATAAGAATATCTGCATAATAAGTTTCGCTGGCTGTTACAATACAGCCGTTTTTAATGATTGTTTTCCCCATGATTCGTTCCTCTTTTCTACGGATTATTTTTACCTTCTTCCACGCTAGCAAACTCTGGACTGCCCAAATAATAGATGTAAGCCCGCCCCTTCTAAGTCGTGGCATAGAAGGACGGTCACTACTTTATTTCAAGTCTGACTTGATTAAGTCTGGATAGACCTCTTTCAGTAAGCTAAAGTCGTTGTAAGATTTAACCTCTGGCTTGGATTTGATATTCCCGACACTCATGAAATAATCCATGATTCCATCACTATTGCTTTCTTTCCAATACGTATCATTGACTTCCATTGAATATTCGTTTCGGCTCATGATTTCCGTCAGTTCAGCTTCTGTCAAATGCAATTCAGGAGCCAAGATTTTAACGGCTTCCTCACGATTAGAATTAATAAAATCAGTAGCTTTCTTTAAGCCTCGGATAAGTGCTTTGATTGTATTTGGGTTTTTCTTCAAGAAATCGTCGGTCGCCATCATAGTAGAATGGACACTTAACCATTGCACATCGCCCTTTTTGTCCGGAAGGTTACTCTTTCGGCCGCTAAGAACAAACTCTCCACCTGCCTCGATTCCTTTAGTAATAAATGGTTCCCACGCTGCAAGGGCATCGATATCACCTCTTTGCAGGGCAGCCAGTCCATCGCTTGGAGCAATATTGATGAATTTAATTTTACTTACATCTACGCCCAGCTCTTTGCCCATGCTATCCATGGCATATCTAACCTCTGCTCCATTAGGCATGCCAACCTTTAAGCCTTCTAAATCCTTAGCATCTGTTAACTTTAAGTTTTTAGAGCCTACCATAGCCTGCGTACCGGCCATTTGATCCAACACCGCAACCACTTTAACCGGAACATTGGAGGCTTTCAACGTAATGGCGAGGAAGTTGGACATCAAACTGATGGGAGCACTGCCACCGGCAATCATAGAACCCATTTCCGGGCCATTTTCAATGAGTTGGTTTGTTACATCAACGCCCTCTTCTTTAAAAAAGCCCTTTTTTTCAGCAATGATTTGTGCTGCAGAAATTTGCGCATCACGCACACCCATTAGCTTAAGCTTGTCCATCTCGGGTTTTTCATCGCTCGCAGTCCCTGCAGAAGTTTCTTCATTACTTTTTCCACAAGCAGCCAAGACAAGAACAAGAATGGCTAAAAGACAAAGTGTTACTCGAAAACTTTTACGTTTTTTCATTTAAATTTCCCCTTCCTCCCACTGAATAAATGAATAGAATACTTGATAAACGTCAGCCTATCATTTTTTCTCAACTGCGTTCTTTGCTCCTCCTTTTCTCCAAAACAATACCTTGCTCTCGATCTTTTTTAATAGATAAGCGAATAAACTGTACTCGAGCCCAATTAGGATAATAGCTACAAACATATTGGATATTTTAAAGTAATTCCTGGCATCGACAATAATGTAGCCAAGACCGTTCTCAGCCCCCATCATTTCAGAAACGACTAGCGCCCCAAAGGATAAGCCTAAGCTGACCTGTATTCCTACAAGAATATTGGGGATAGCAGAGGGAAGAATCACTCGTGTGAAAATTTGCCTTTGATTGGCCCCAAGGCTCAAAGCGGAACGAACTAGAGTAGAGTTGACTGATTTCAGGCCGTCCAAAGTATAAATGAGCACTGGGATAAACGTTGACCAGGCGATAAGCAAAACCTTCGGAAATTCACCAATTCCAAACCAAATAATGAAAAGCGGAAGAAGTGCAAGTGCCGGGATAGGGCCGACCAGGTTAATAATGGGAGATATCCAATTTTCGACGAAACGGGATCTGCTCATGATCACACCCATTACGAGAGCGGATACGCACCCTAAACTGAAACCTGCTAAAATCCGAAAGGTGCTGGATAAAATACTTGCGGTAATGATTCCAGTTTTTGCAAGGATCCATCCATCCAATAGAATCACGGTCGGAGGCGGTAAGAAAAGCGGATTAAACAAACTTAATTGCTGATTTATCCTCCCAAATGCCTCCCATATGGCAAAAAACAGAACAATTGGCAAGACACTCTGCAGTATGGCTCGATAGTCAATCTTTTTCTTTACAGTGGTCGTTTTTTGCAATGGTGCCATTTCACTAATGGTTGATACCTCTCTCATATGGATTTCCCCCTTAATCTCGTATGACTTGACTTAATTCTTCTTCACCCATCAAAACCTGTTCAATTTCAGTCATTAATTGAGTAAATCGAGGATTGTCATACATTCTCGGATGTTGAATTCCTACATCAAAGACCTCGGCTATATCTCCATCTTTCATTACGATGACGCGGTCACCCAAATGGATGGCTTCACTAATACTATGAGTGACAAAGACCACCATCGGCCGAAGCTCCTGGCAAATACGGAGTAATTCTTTCCGCATCGTATCGCGGGTTAAAATATCAAGAGCTCCAAAGGGTTCATCCATTAGTAATATGTCAGGCCCGCTTGCAAGTGCTCTGGCAATACCAACACGCTGCTTCATTCCGCCTGAAAGTTCATCCGGGTAATGATTCGCATAATCCTGCAGACCGACTAATCGAAGGTACTCCATCGCCTTTTCCTCTGCTTCACGCTTCGGCATACCCCGTACTGTCAGTCCAAAGGAAATATTCGTTATCACGTCATACCAAGGAAACAAGGCATGATCCTGAAAAACAACGCCGCGCGATTTGGAAGGCCCTGTCACAGGAACTCCATCTACCTTGATAGAACCGGAGTCGGGTTGTAAAAACCCTGCGATCAAGTTTAGTAGAGTTGATTTTCCACAACCGCTATGACCTAGGATACAGAGAATTTCATGTGGTTTAATTTGAAGATGAATATCGTTTAATACTTTTTTCGTTCCAAATCCTTTATTTACGCCTTCAATCGTTAATTGCACAGATAAACCACCCTCCCATATTTTTTAAGATTTATTGGGTACCCTTCATTCATAAAACGGGAAACCGATAAATCATATTGTCTGACTTATTGAAGCTGTAAGCTTTAAAGCCTTATTGTCTGACTTATTGAAGCCACATGAACCCTTAAGGTCTTTTTTTTCCAGCTGCTGATTCATCCCCCTTTAAGTGCAAAAGTCTTATTGTCTGACTTATATCTTTTTAAGAAGTTCACATAAGTGATCCAGATGGAGTTTCATACACTCTTTCGCCAGTTTTTCATCTCTTGACTTAATGGCAGACACAATCTGCCGATGCTCTAAAATAATGTTTGCCAACCTGCCGGGATAATAGATAGTTTTTTCCTGTAAACGATTCATCATTTCTTCCAATGATTTTATAATATTGGTCAACACTTGATTTTGCGTGATTCGCGCTAACGTTAGATGAAATGCAATGTCCGCTTGTGATGCTTGCTCAGGCTGTTCCTCCATCCAAGCTATTAATTTTTCTAATTCTTCTAGGTCATGCTCATTCGCTCTTCTGGCAGCCAAACCAACAACAGCAATTTCTAGGATTTCACGGGTCTCGACTAAATCAAAAAGTGTTTCATTTTCAGCTTTGGGCGAGTAAATATTGGCCATATCCTCAATTGTGATATGACGAATAGTTGTCCCCCCTCTTTTACGCCTGCTAACCACTCCAGTACTTTCAAGTATTTGCATGGCATCCCTTATAGAGCTTCTACTGACCCCAAACATCTCTGCAAGCTTTACCTCTGAAGGAAGCAATTGTCCTGGCTTTAAACTCCCATCTATTAATTTTTTTCTAATTTGAGCAACAATGCTTTGAGGTATCTTGGCAACAGCCACCTCTTCAAAATTCATTTACTCCCCTCCTTCTATACAACACGGTAATTTGTGATACTGTTTTTTGAATTATAGTAACTTTTAAAATATTATGTATTTAAATTAATACTAAAAGAGAAAATATTCCATAATCATGTGATTAAATCTAACATCTTTTTTCAAGAAGGGAGCATGGGGACGGTTCTCGTGCTTCCATTTTGAATAGAAAGTGCCCTCCGTACTTCCATATTTATGCAAAAAAAAAAAAAAAAAACGATTCTCATCGTTATCTTTGAGAGTCGTTTTTACCACATATTTTGTAGTTTACTTTTATCGTTAAGTACTGGAAATTCAAATAGAGAATTATGCGATTTTATCAAATAAAACGGGCATTAAAACAACACATATTCGACCACAATCATTTAAGCTTTACTAAACAAACGTTTAGTTGAAACAGCCGAAAGGGATGCCCTGCTACAATTGCTTTTATAAACCACTAAAAATTAATGTCGAATTCCCCGCAGAAAAAAACTTAATTTCCCGGAAAATTCTCCACTTTTCGTTTAGACTGACATCTTTCTCGTCATTTCCCGATGATTCAACACTAACCAAACGATTGTTTAAAAAGGAGATGAACCGCATCAATAGTGTATTTCAGTTTCCAAATGCTTAAAAGAAATGTCGAGAATCGCGGGATTATTTCACACGTATCTTTTGACCAGCCCGGATAACATTCGGATCGCTAATACCATTCCAAGCTTGCAGCTGGGCCACTGTTGTTTCAAAAACCAATGCTATTTGAGACAAAGTATCTCCCGTGTTTATGATATAAAAAGCAGGTTCTGATGATTTTTTAATCGAAATCCGCAAAATTTGACCAGCATAAATAATGTTAGGATTCTCGATTTTATTTATTTTGACCAACTCACCAACCGTTGTATTAAATCTCGCAGCAATTCCGCTTAGTGTATCACCTGGTTGAACAGTATAGGTGGTTATAGCAGACTGCGGCGAACCTGCATCCGAGACAGCTCTGCTCCACGACCCAGCACTATTCGAAAATTCATTATAATCAACTTGGATACCTACTAGTGTTGTATTATGCTGATATTGAAGAATATCGTTAAAATCAGCTACATTGCTACGGGACCATGAAGTTGTCTGCCAATAAAAATACGCGTCTCGGGAACGAAAAAGCGTTTGGAGCACAGAATAGGAACCATAAACTCCCACTTTATAACTTTGGTCCATTCCGTCTCGCACACCCGAAAAATAGTTTAAAATGGAGGCCATGTCAGATGGTTGAGCATCATAATCAACAGCAAAGTAAATGGCGCTTCCTGCTGTCTGTTCAATTGTGTTCGCATATGAAGATGCTTCTTTTGCATCTAAGATCCCTTTTTCCTTTGTAAAATAAGCCACGTTCGTCGGATTGGTTTCCCATATACTTACGATCTGTAACCCGGCATCTAAAATGGCATCTGCCTCTGTTTTGTCCATCGATTTCCAACTGTTTCCGAGGTAGCGTGCAACATACTGAATACCGTTGGATTTGAGGCCTTTAGCTAACGCAGTATTCAGCTTTGTTGCACAGTCCACTCCGTTTAATTCCCTCATATGAATTCCCTCCATTTCTAAAAAAATTTAGATTTTTTGATTCCTACGCGATTTTAATGATTACGCCTTTAATATGTATGTTAGCACAATCCTATTATTTGATTTCCACACATCGCTCCTCCATTCCTTGCATTACAAGTTGCCCATTATGTTTTTTTAAATGGCATCCTATCCCTATTAAAAGTTAAGGAAACATTCAGGTTAGTGGTGCACAATACAGACATGGTTTAAGATACAGAATCTTCTAACGTTGCAATTGATCAATGATGAGGAGGAATTCACAAATGAAATATAACATCGGTGGAGAAAACATTGAGGGAACTTTTGCAATTCGGGAATATGTTAAAAAGAACGTTTCAAAGCTAGAACGGCATTTAATCAAGAAGGAAGCTGCAAACGCAGAGACGGACGTTATGGTTTAATTGAATCGCGTTAATATAATCCTTATTAAGAGGATTAAGAGAATAATATATGGGTAAATAAACTATGAAAAAATATTATCTTATCAAAAGGAGAATGAACATCATGTGCATGTATACCATCTATGTACCCTTCAAGGGAAAATTATATCAAACTAATGTGATAGCTGATAAAAACCTGACACAAGAAGAAATTCACGAGATTGGAAAAGAGCAAGTGTTGAAACAATGGGCAAATTGAAAGCCAATTAAATAACGTATTAGTACATTAAATAGTGGAACCCATTCTATGTGTTAATTAGATTGGGTTCTTTTTGTTTAGCAAAAAAAATGTCTTCAACCAAATCTCCCCACCACTCTAATATTAACTAGAACGTGGATCAGATCCCGTAGTGAAAGGAATATACCTCGATTGTATCCTTGGCAGCTTCCCAACTTTATCAAACGCCATCATCGAAAACCGGAATGAGATCATCGAAACAGGAACAACAATAACAAGAACCATTAATGGCGCATAAAAAAGTACCATACCTGCCCCAATCCACATCAGGATAATGGCAAAAGTTGTCTTCCCATCAATAATAGAAAACGTAAACCCTTGTTTAATCAGTTCAGTTCCTTTTGTTTGATAATGAACCATAATCGGAAACAACATAGCACTAGTCAACATATAAAGAATAAACGTTGTCACTGTTACCACAATCAGTACCACTTTTACGGTGCCAGGCACCTGCAAGAAAAAGTAAACATCTAATAAAAGCAGCATCCCAAGGAATAGCCATAGAGTGCCCACCAGAAATCCTTGTTTAAAAAATAACCGATATTCATGGATAAAGCTCCGAATGACGCTTTCATCCTTATACAAATGCCACTTTCTAATTACTCCATACATCGCGGCAGTAGAAGGTCCAATCGTCAATACGGGCATCGAACAAATCACCCATAAGAAATTTAGGATGACGATGTTCGTAACAGTTTTCAAGAATATAGAGGTCTTCCCTTCCCAAGGATTCATGGTTAACACCCTTTCTTATTTCCAAGTAGATTCAAGATGACGTAACTCAACATTTTCTAAAATAACTTCCCCATCCAAAGCCCTGAATTCTAAGGTGAATTCGGACTCTAATGGAAAGAATAACTCTGTCATTACACGATTACCCTGATTGACAAACAGCTCAATGGAGGTTTTATCGAGTATCAAGGTAAAATCATTCAATCTTGCCAACGGCATCCGGTCAATGCTGGCAAAAAGCTCAGAAAAGGAAATCTGACCACTATCCCTGCGGTCGATCCGTACTTCATTTCTCTTTTGATCAAAGACAATCTCCAGCCGTTCCTGCTCTCCTTTAAAAGTGATCAAAAACTCGGAAGCGGTACTGTTCATCACATTCGCTTTCGCAAATATTTGGCGGTTATCCAATTTAACTTGAAAGGTCTCACTAGACCTTAGTGTGATTGTTTCATTTGATACTATCACTTTCTTAAATAATGAAGAAAGATCAATAGGGGATTGAACCAAGGTGAACTCCCCATCAACCCGGCGCAGTCCTAACTTCCTTGGTATCGACATCGCACTCCTAAACGGCTCAGATGGAACTTGATTAGCGTATTGCCAGTTACTCATCCAGCCAATCCAAATCGGTTCAGGAAAATTACTCCATGTAACGGCAGCATAAAAATCACGTCCAAAATCCGCCCATTTCACAACCTCCGGACGATCATCACAAACAAACTCCTCACCATCGAATTCCCCAACAAAATACTGGACAACAGAACCACCATTCGGCCCGCCTGGATTAATACTGACAATCAAGACCCATTTCTTTTGGTCTTCCCCCTCTACCAGCAATTGGATTAAATCTGGACACTCCCAAACTCCACCATGCGCACCGTATTCACTTCCGAACGCCGATAGAAGCTTCCAATCAATCAGATTAGGCGAGCCGTAAAAACGAATGCAATCACCGCTCGCAAGTGACATCACCCATTTTTCTGATTCCTCATGCCAAAATACTTTCGGATCACGGAAATCCTTTTGTCCCGGATTAGGAATCACTGGGTTTCCTTCATATTTAACCCAAGTCCTTCCCCTATCATTGGAATAGGCAATACTTTGCTTTTCATTATCCTCACCGTGATGGGTGAAAATCGCGACCATCACATCTTCATCGGACGTCTTTAAGCCGCTTGTGTTCTGCGCGTCAATGACAGCACTGCCTGAAAAAATCTGTCCTAACTCATCGGGATAGAGAGCAATCGGCAGCTCCTCCCAATGCAGCAAATCTTTACTTACGGCATGCCCCCAATGCATAGGGCCCCATACCATACTGTACGGATGATATTGATAAAAGAGATGGTACTCCCCTTTGTTATACACCAATCCATTCGGATCATTCATCCAGTTTTCTTTCGGGCTGAAGTGAAGCTGGGGCCGATATCGCTCATCATACATATTGAACACCTCTTGTTAATTTTTCTAGTTCATCCAAAGCGGGTACGACGCTAAAACCGCCCTTTATAGTCGTAGAATGGGCTGCCACACGGTTCGCAAACTGTAATAGTTCCACTAAATCTTGTTTCGTCAACTCACTAATAGGCTTACGCTTTACTAAAAACTGATGCAGCACCGATGCCATAAAGCAATCCCCAGCCCCTGTCGTATCCACAGGCTGTACCGTATGTCCATCTTCATCAAGGACGTGTCCGTTACAAACGACCAAAGCACCTTCTTTTCCTTTTGTCATGACCAACAACCGAATATGGTGGGTTTCTGCCAGCACTTGGGCAGCCATCAAGGCATCTTCTTCATTCGTAATAAATTGTACTTCCTCATCGGAAATCTTGACGATATCCGCCCACTTTAATCCTTCGATCATCCACCGTTTGGCCTCATCTTGATTCTCCCATAATAACGGTCGATAGTTTGGATCATAGCTAATGGTTTTACGGTTCTCTTTGGCATATTTCAATGCTGCCAATGTCGCTTCTCTCGACGGATGATGAGTTAAAGACAAAGAACCAAAATGGAAGACCTCAGCCTCTCGAATTAGACTCCAATGAATCTCATCCTTTGTTAAAAGCTGGTCTGCCCCGGGATTACGGATAAAATCGAAGGTCCGATTTTTTTCTTCATCCAAAGATACAATCGCTACTGTTGTTGGGGCTGCTCTTTCAGTCAGCACATAATCGACATTGATATTTGCACCTTTTACTTGTTTCCTCAGATAGCCGCCAAAAGCATCGTTCCCTACCTTTGAAATATAAGCGGTCGTATGTCCCCACTTGGCTAATCCGGACAATACATTAATGGGCGCACCGCCGACCTTTGCTTCATAGGAAGGGGCATCGGCAGTATAATCATGATGGGGAATTAGATCAATCAGTAATTCCCCTAAGGATACAACTTCGCACTTGCCATTTTCCTCTTTCATTACCCTTTCACCCCACTAGACGTAATTCCTTGGACATAATAACGTTGGAAAAATAAGAAAATCAAAATGACCGGAACGGTTGTTAACGTAAGGGCAGCCATGATCTGACCATACTGAATGTTGTTATCGGTGAACAAATATTGAATCCCTATTTGTACTGTCTGAATCGACTGGTCGGTTGCCACAATCAGCGGCCACATAAAGTCACTCCAATGGGTGACAAAGGTTAAAATAGCAGCTGTCGCAAAGACAGGTTTCGAGTTAGGAACAACAATCTTAATAAAAGTCTGCCATGGGGAAGCCCCATCAATTTGAGCCGCTTCTTCCAATTCTTTTGGAAAGCCCATGAAAAACTGCCTGAACAAAAAGATATTAAAGGCGCTGGCGATAAACGGAACAATCAGTGCCGGATATTGATTAATCCACCCAAATTTATTGACGACAATATAGAGGGGAATCAAGACACTCTCAAACGGAACGACATACAAAGCAATGATAATAAGTAATACATAGTCACTGCCAGGGAATTTCAATTTTACGAGCGCATAGGCACAAATCGAATTCACAATGGTACCAAATAGCACAATCATACCAACTGTAAATAAACTATTACCCATATAATGAAAGAAATTAATATTATCGGAGAATAAAATTTTTGAATAGTTATCAAACGTCATTTGTTTAGGAATAAACGCTTCAAATCCCATATCTTTAAAAATTAAGGTTTCAGGTTTGATTGAAGCAATAATCATCCAAAGGAGCGGCGAGATAAACAAAAACCCAAGTACAAGGATGCTTATCGTAATCCCTATTTTCCCCATTCTTTTTTTCGTACGGTTTGTCATCAGAAGTCCACCCCTTTATTGTTTTAATAGTTTCTTAAGAACCATGGATGTAATAAGTACCACTAGGAAAAAGACAACGGCAATCGCAGATGAATAACCAACATCCCGGAACTGGAACCCGTTTTCATAAAGCATAAAGACAAGTGTTTTGGTAGAATCACTTGGTCCACCGTTTGTCATGACATATGGCTGGATGAATAAGCGAAACGCTTGAATCGTTGTGATGATCAGGACAAAGCCGGTGACATGTTGGATAGACGGTAAGGTAACATTTCTAAATTTCTGCCATACATTGGCCCCGTCGATTTCAGCTGCTTCGTACAATTCCTCAGGCACATCCTTTAATCCAGCGAGGAAAATCATCATTTGAAATCCGGCCGCCTGCCAGATTGACATAAAGATAATGCTGTTCATCGCCTGGTTAGGACTTAACAAAAACGGCTGATTTTTGATTCCAAAAAAGTTCAAGGTATGATTGATGAGTCCATTATCCACGTTGTACAAAAAGGTCCATAAAATCGCGACGACCACCATGGAGGTAACAACCGGACTGAAGAAGAATACCCGTCCTAAGGAAGCCACCTTTACCTTTTTATTAACGAGAATGGCTAGAAAAAGGGCAACCCCACATTGAAGAGGAACAACAAGAGCCGTAAAATATAACGTATTTTTTAATGCCGTGAAAAAGATGGCATCTTTGAAGAGTCTTACATAGTTATCTAAACCAGTAAACACCTTTTCATCGGGGTTTAACATATTGTAATTCATAAAGCTATAAACAAATGCTAGAGCGACTGGCAAGATCAAAAATGTAAACAACAATACTAAAGCGGGAAGAGAAAACAACACTCCTAGTACTTTTTGCTGACGCTCGTAGGTCATGTTCCTTTTACGTTTGTACTTGACCTGACTTTCACCTTTTCTAACGATTGTTTCCATTTTTCACACCACCTTGTAGGAAAAAAGGCAATCAATTGATTGCCTTTTATCTAGTTTTTATTTTTTTCGTCCAATTTCCTTATCGACTTCTTTCGCTACCTTATCTAATTCTTCCTTAACATTTCCGCCTAGGAAGATGTTTTGGACAGCCTGACCGTACTTGGTTGACAATACAGGGTAAGCAGTAGTTACAGGTCTAGGATGAGCTGTCTTTAACACTTGATCTTTTAGAATATTAAGCGGTGCTTCATTCCATTCGGTCATGGCTTCAAATGAAGACATACGTGCTGCCGGCTTATTATCGGCCTTAGCTAGTTTAATTACATTGTCTTTATTCAAAATAAAGTTTAGAAGTGTTGCAGCTTCTTTCTTATGCTTTGTATCCTTGGAGATTCCCCAGTTCCAATCGCCTGATGGTGATACTTGCTCGCCACTGTTGCTCTTTGGATAGTAGGTGATGCCCCATTCTGTATTAGGATAATCTTGTAACTTTCTCCATTCCCAAGAACCCATTAACATCATCGCAGCCTTTCCTTCTTCAAATTCAGTTGGTTTAGGCTGTAAGTTCACTAGACCCTCTTTCGTAAACTTTTGAAGATATTTCAATGCTTCCACTGCTTTTGGACCGTTTACATAACCTTCTGCTTTCGAACCATCTTTCGCGATAAAGTTGCCGCCATTACTCCAAACTGTTGGACCAGAGAAGTAGATAATCCATTCGCCATAATCGAGTGTCCAGTTTACTCCATAAATGCCCTTCTTTTTGTCCGTTAACTTTTTAGCAGCTTCATAGAATTGATCCCAAGTCCAGGCATCTTCCAGCTTGGTTGGTGGTTGAATGCCAGCATCTGCTAACATTTTTTTGTTATAAAAAAGGGCAACCGTTGATTCCGTAGCTCCAACCGTATATAACTTTCCATTATAAGTACCTTGTGTAATGATCGACTTGACAAAATCATCTTGATTCTCAACAAGACCGTCAATTGGTTGGATAATTCCGGAATCAGCGTAGTTCGCGACATTCGGACCATCCATTGCCACTAAATCTGGCAGTGTATTACTTGTTGCTGCAGCAGAAACCTTATCTTCATAAGCATATTTATTACCCCTTGGGATAAAGGTCATTTCTGCTTCGATTTTCCCTTTATATTTCTGATTGAACTCTTTAATAATTTTTGTGTACGCATCAGAAGTGTCCCCCTTTGGATGCCATAAGGTTAATTTGACGACTCCACCGTCGCTCCCTGACGAAGAACTTTCCTTACTTCCGCAAGCGCTTAAGATTCCAAGTAACAAAACAACAGCCATACTAAGTGCTAAAAACTTTTTCACCTAAATTTCCCCCTCTGTCTTGTTTTTTCTGTAAAGCGTTTTCATGTATTAAGAATAATAGAAATGAACCGCTTTCAAAACGTGGTATTCCTCTTATCAATGTTTAAATTCTTACTTTAATTAGAAAAGCGCAAGCGCCCTGGTCAGCGGCGTATGGCCTCCTCGGAAAAGCTGTCGCTTTTCCTTCGTGCGATGCTTATGCTACCGAAGCGTTCCTTGTGGAGTGCTCCAACTGAGATAAAGGAAACACGAAGAGCGATAGCGATTCGATGTTGACTTATCGTAGGGCGGAGCGCGAAGGCGTCTCGCCGCTAGGGCGCTGGAGCTGGACAATGTTCAAAGTTAATTTTCTTAATATAAAAAAAAACCTCTCAAAAATGTTGAGAAGTTATTTGACCATTTTTCGATATTCACTTGGTGTTTTCTTCATTTTCTTTTTAAAAACCTGACTGAAATACCGTTGATCAGTATAGCCCACTTTTAGAGCAATTTCATAGGTCTTTAAATCTAGATTCTCCAATAGCAGGCAGGCATAATCAACTCTTACATTGGTCAAGTATTCGAGAAAGGTAACCCCTGTTCTTTGTTTAAAAAGATGGCTAAAATAGCTGACACTCAGGCCAACCTGTTCTGACACCTGCTCAATTCCTAAATCCTGCTCAAAATGATTCTTTATATACGAGATGGCGTCATCCATTAAGTCCGCTGCTGATTGTTTCGGTTTATTCTCCTGTTTAATCAATTCGTCTGTAATGATGGCACTTTTTGTAAAGGCATCAAACTTAAGCAGTTCCCTCGCATGGGTAACAGACTTTTTAACATCAAATAAACAATCAACGTAGTCGCCAATGGAAACAATACACTTTTGTGAAGCCTTATGGATGATTTGCTGGGCTACATCCCCAGCACATTCTTTTATCGAATCATCAGAACCCGTTAATACGATAATGATCTCTTCATCCGACATCCTGTAGACATAAAGGTTCTCATGTATTTGTTGAACGACGACCTCTACGTTTTTTTCATAGGATTTCACAGCTAGTGCGATATAGGGCTGGTATTTATTCGGCACCTCTAAGTCTGTTTTTTCTGTTGTAATCCATTCATAGATGAAGAACTTTTCATATTCATGTTCATTAAGTTTTTGTTGATTTAATTCGGCAATGGCACGCTCAATGCATTCTTGCAATTCATCATAGTCGATAGGTTTTAGGATATAGTCGAAGGCGTTATTTTTTAGTCCTTCTCTAGCATACTCAAAATCATCATATCCACTAATTAATAGGGTGATGGGTTTATAGGGTATCATTTGGATCTGTTTTAATAATTCAATACCTGTCATTCCAGGCATTGAGATATCTGTTAAGACGAGATCGAACCGTTCTTTTTCTAAAATTTCGACCGCCTCATGACCATTTTGGGCGGTACCGGCAACGGTACAATTCAGTGCCGGCCAATCGATAATTTGTGTCAGGTTTTTTAATATCAAAGGCTCATCATCAGCTATTAATACTTTATACATGTTTATCACCTTGAATTGGGAATGAGATTCTAATCGTCGTACCTTCAATTTCACTTGAACAAATCATTAATCCATAATTTTTACCGTAATAAAGTTCTAATCGTTCCTGAACGTTGCGAATACCATGTCCTCCATGTTTAGGACGATCTTCTTCTATACGGTTTAATTTAAGCAATACGTTATGTTCCATCCCTTTGCCATTATCCTCGATGAAAAATTGGCCATGTCCATTCCTAATGGTCCCGCTAATTTTGATTAGACCTGTGTGATCCTGATCAAATGCATGGATTAAGATATTCTCCACTAACGGTTGAAGAATCAGTTTTAAGACAGGCTGGTATTCCAGTGCTTTTTCAACCTCCACTTCATATGAAAAACGGTTATCATATCTGACCTTTTGAATTTCTAAGTAGCTCATCACATGCCGAATCTCATCTTTAACCTTCACTTCGTACCCGCCATTGATGCTGATTCGCAATAATTTACCCAGGTTAATCGTCATTTTACTTATATCCTTTTGACCATTTAAGGATGCAAGGGCATTAATCGATTCAAGCGTATTGTATAAGAAGTGAGGATTAATTTGCTGTTGCAGTACCTTGAATTGCGCCTCCCGCTTTCTCTCCTGTTCCGTTTCCACTTCTTTTAATAACCTTTGGATACGTGCAATCATGTTATTGAACCCAATCGCGATATTCTCTAATTCCTTTATTTTATAACGCCTCATCCGAATGCTTAGCGTTCCTTTTTCAGCAAGCTTCATGTCTTTTAATAGCTCTTGAATGAAAAGAGAAATACGTTTTAAATAAAACAGGTTAAAAAGACCTGCAATGAGTAAAGCTAAGCCGACAATTAATAGGGTCATATTTCGAATATGAGTAATATCGTTAGAAATATCCTTCCATGGTTTAATCGAAATCATCATGAGGGAAGAAGAGCTTGAACCCATGTGGAAGCTTGAAGGCATATACGTAATTAAACTTTTTTCCCCGTCCCACTTATCAATCAGATATCCGCTTTTCTTTGATTGAATGTCGGAAAAATGATTAATAGCAAAGGGCTTGCCAATCAGCTCTCGATTTAATGAATAGACGATCCTGCCATTTTGATTGACTAACATCCCATAGGCTGTACCTTCTTGTACATCCTTGAAAATCGAGTCAAACAAGTTCATGTTGACGTCTAAGATGACATATCCTAAGTTATTAAGCGTATTAATATCCTTTACCACTCTTCCTAATGTGAAAGAAAATCGTTTGTCTTGTGTAAATGGCTGATCTTCAGAAGGGGTTAACCACACGGGTCTCCCCTTTTCTTTAATAATTTGCTGGTAAAAAGGGCTTGATCGAAATATTTCAAATGCAGGGATTTGGGTATCTCTCAAATGGGTGGCTCCCCCGCTTTCCCTGTATAAAATAAAATCAGCAATTTGAGAGTTTCCCAGCATCATTCCAGCGACTGCCTGCTGCTTATTATAAAAATCAATCATAGAAGTTTGATCGTTTGTATTTAAATATGACTGAATCTCACCTGATGAAATGACATAATCTGAAAACGCATCTACCTCAGAAACCGAAGCCATTACATTTCGGTCAACCGCCTTCAATGTTTGGACCGTCTGACTGCTGATTTTTTGCTGAAGTGTGGTCGATGAAATTTTGTAAGAGACAAATCCCAATATAATAATAGGCAATAAGATAAAAAGTAAAAAGGCGAGTATCATTTTTTGTTGAAATCTTAGCATGCAGACACCTTTCTTCTATTTTGAATGCTTATAATGATTAAACATGTTTTCGAGATTGATAAGAAAGGCATCGATGTCCTTATCATAGTAGAATTGTGACGAGTACTTTCGGAAGTCCGATTCTGCTGCCGTACCTCCGGACCAATAATGGTTCGGCCAATTCACTGTCTTACCCTCTATAATTTTTTGATTTAGCAATTTTAATTGCTCTTTATTGACTCTTACGCCCTTAACCGTGCTAATGGAGCCTTCGTAATCCGAGAGTCTTTGAGCCACCTCTTTTTTTGTTAAAAATGCTAAAAATTCTTTTGCTTCCTTTGGATGTTTGGTATCAGATGAGATAGCAAGTCCGATATCGACTCCGCCTAATACTTTATTTTGTTCCGGTTGGTTAGTTGCGGGAAACGGAAAAATTCCATAATGAAAGGGAGGATTGTATTTTTCTATTTCTGGTAAAGCCCATGTCCCCATCACATACATCGTTCCCTCTCCATTGGCAAATCTTTGATTCACAGCAAAATAATCATCTTGAAAGGAATTTGGTTGTACATAGGAAAGCACTTTGACAGTCTTTTCTGAAATTTCCCGCCATGCCTGATCCTTCGATAGAGAAAAAGAATCTTGTCTCCAATAGTTGTTGTTAATTTCGTTAGCTACGAGGTTTAAATTGAAGACACTCGTTTTATCGGCATCCTTATTGGGCATCAACAAGGGGGTTTTACCTGCGGCTTTTAATTTTTCCATTACCGCAATAAATTCGTCCCATGTTTTAGGGATTGAAAGGTGATATTCGTTAAATTGATCCTGATTGTATATTACTCCTACCGCATTCTGAGTGAAGGCAGCTCCATACATTTTTCCATTTACTAGATAGCGATTTTGTATATTGGGATCAATATTTTGAATGAAGTCTTCTTGCGTTAAATCTAATAAATAACCTTTTTTGGCTCTAATCAGGTAATCTTGTTCAATGGGATAAGTTATAAAAATATCCGGACTATCCCCTCTCGCGATTCTCGTTTTTAATACCGTCATTCCTCCTGGTACCACTATCTGATTAATTTCAATGGAAGGATGTTGTTGTTCAAATTCCTGAATGAGATCGTTAAAAACTCTCTCTGTTTCAAATTTTGGTGATAAAAACTCAAGTTGAACCTTTTCTTTCTGGGCTGTTACCGCCTCTAACTGATGACCATCACACGCAGTTAGTAAAATAACGATGATTAAACAGATAAGACGAAAAAGAGACTTCATAGAACCCCCTTATTTTTCACATGAATTTAGTTTTGACCGAGTTGCAATCGATTTCAAAAACTTATTTATATGATACTATAAAAAACTTACTATAAAAGTCTATTGCCGACAATAAGTTATTCACTATCCTATTTATCAATTATTTCCAATAGCACTCGTGAGACATTGAATAATCTGAACGGAGGAACTGAAAGCAAGAGAAAAATAAAGCAGAGAGCCTTTTGAACTCCCCGCTTACCATTTCTTCAGATAATGACTTCTAAATGAACGTTTGATTAATACTTTTAACTATTTGAAATCCAGTTAGATTTCTTGGCAGAAAATTATCCCACTTTTGTGTTTTTCTGCTTACTCTTCCTAACAATCAGAAACGTCAGCAGTAGGACAAGAAAGGCACCGACAGAATCAAACAAAAAGACATCCTTTATGGACGCGGTCCTCCCTGGCATAAACGATTGATGATATTCATCGCTCATCGCATAAATAACCGTTAAAATCCATGAAAGGACATAAGAGTATCGATAGATTTCTAGAGACTTAAAAAATAAAAATGCCAGGATACCGAATACCGTAATGTGTGTAGCTTTTCTCGCAATAAAATTTAAGAAATCTATAGCAGATTGATTCAAGTTTATATGTAATGCTACAAATAGCTTCTCGAGCGCACTTGAAGTACTGCTTCCAGTAGAATACGGGACCTGCGTAAAAGTAAAAATGACTGCCATCCAAAGAATTGCCGCAAGAATCCACCACTTTCTTTTGCTCATTTATGAATCTCCCTTCCTGTAACAACAAATACTATAGTACAACCTTTCTGCTTAAGAGGACAAGGCATGAATGATAGATAAAAAAATTAGAAATTCACTGTTGGCGCCCAAGCATCTTATCTTCCACTTTTAAAGCAGAATATAATTGTATATAATGAATATAATAATAAAAAAGAGAAGTGCGGCTAACACTTCTCACTGCAACCTCTACCGTCAGGGTGATGGTTGTTTGTGTACATTATTTATGAAGACCACCCTTTTGCTTCCGACGGCGCAGGGTGGTTTTCTTGTTTTCTAGAACGTTTTTCCGAAAGAAATATGCGATAATTTCTCGCAAAACTCCTTTTAGAATCTCCTTTAGAATTTCAAGAAAATAGTCCAGGAATATCACCTCCTTTCCTATTGGAAAAGAAGATCACAAACCAGTCACCCTCACGATATTCAGTTGCAACTCCATTCTATCACTTTTTAATACACTAGAAACCTATCAATCTTCGCCAAATTTCTGACATGACGAGTTTTCCCTCCGACTTCAAACAAGCTGCTTGTCCTTTTACCTCAGCATTGAAAAATTAAATAGGTGGATTAGCTTAATTAAATTTTTCAGAGTCGATTCTCAAATTTGAAAATCAGCTTTTTATATTTTGATAAATAAAAAGTTTCATAGCCTATGAGTTCCCCTAATTCAAGGAAATTCGACTCAGGCATTATAGATTCACCTTAGGTTAAAAGAACTCTTTATTTGTTAAAGGAATGAACAACCGACAAAAATTTAAAAACAATGTCGAATGCTGTCCATGGAAGTGATGATTCTCTGTTTTTGAAAGGAGGTGAAATAATGCACATCCGGCATTTTATTTTAATGGGTGTATTTTTAGGGGCGGCCGCTTTCTTGCCAAATAACGTATTTGCAGAGAAAAACGAAGCCGCCGGTCAACCGTAACCTCAAAACTCTGAAGTACATACTCTCGTTTTGGAGAAAATTGAAACTCCAATGGCTTCGAATAAAGCAGTTTCCGTTACACCTGAAAACGTACATAAAAGTCAAAGTGGAGTGGTTCAAAAACCAGAGACGAATCCCAGAACCCATCAAACCGTACCAACAAAACCTGTTCAAAAGTCACCAAACAAGACCAATAGGAGTATTGGAAAGGCAGTGCCTTCTTCAGAAAAGAATATAAATGTTGGTAAGCCGGCAGTAGTTACTGCAAAAGTGAAAGATACAGGATAAACTGCAGCCCCTGTTGAAAAGGTGGAAGTGGCAGAAAAAACTGCTAACCCTGTTGCAAAGGTAGAAGTTGCAGGACAGACAGGACAAACAGGAAGAGCAAAGCTAAATGCTATCACGAAAAAGATTCCGGCGGCTCCTAAGTCACTCTCCTCAAATGAAAGAAATTCTGAGGTGGAAACCAACATCCAGACTCCAGGTTTAAATGCTAAGTCAGAAAATTATACAGAAGAGGCTGAATCCTCAATATTAATAAAGACGAGTCATTCCCTAACCTTGGTACATAAACCGTTAATGGATGAAGAAAACAAGACTCCATCTAATAATAGGAAGAATCCTAGAGAAGTTGAAATCATGAATAACCCTCCACAACGAATGCAATCCTCTGGAGGGCAATCAAATCAGCAGTTCAGCCCGGGGGCAGGCACGATAAGCTTTATTGCCAATCAGTTTGACTGGGATGAAAATTTTGGTTTGAACATTAGCCCCATCTATACTTCTCAACAGGCTAAGTACCGTAATCAATGGATCAATGCTCCACCTTCACCACCACCAAAAGCAGCTCCTTTTTTCTTAACGTTCACTACTTATTTAGCTACATGTAACGATAATTAAAAGGAGCAAAATTGGAATGAAAAATTACCTTAACACAAAGAAACTTGTAAAATCTTTCGTAGCAACGACAGTATTGTCTTTTGGGCTTTTTTCAGGAGGCCATTTTACGGCAGCGGCTGGACTTGATAAAGCAAAAGTGGAACCTGTAAAAGTTGCTCAGGCAAACGGTTCCCAAAATAAGGAAAACGTGGAACCTGTTAAAGTTGTTCAGTCAAACAGTTCCCAAAATAAAGTAAAGGTGGAACCTGTTAAAGCCGATCAGGCAAATAGTTCCCAAAATAAAACAAAAGTGGAACCTGTTAAGGCTATTCAAGCAAACAGTTCCCAAAATATAGATACCAGCGAAAAGGCCACTCCTGCAAAGCCGGAGGTCCCTGTTCAGTCTAAAGCAGAAGTAAAAGCTGAGATTCCACAGAAGGAAGCGGGCAAAATTGTGAAATCGCAAGCAAGTATACATGCTAGTGAAACCGCAAAAATGCATGCTGCCCCAAACTCAGCCATCTTTTCGAAAACCCCATCGGTAGAAATGACTGAACCTGAAACTGATGCTGATGCTACAACGGGATATTTGTTCGGAGCGGATTCCGCTTCATCAGCGAATCCTGAAGGGGAAGATTTTTATCTAGGAAAGTTAGGTTATGGCAGCACTGTGCAATTTGATGAAAGTACAGGCAGTGCAATTTATTTTAGTAGTGCACGGGCACAGAATGCTAGCTATGTTTACGGTTATTGGTTTTTATCTGGTATACAAATGGCGCCAATAGGAATGTCTGCAAGTGAGTGGGGAGAGCAGCAGGCAAAACTAGCACTAGAAGCCTACGAAGCTATGAAGATTGTATATGGTTCGAAAGTTAGACCTGTTATCTTTATTGATGTAGAATCGGCTTTAACCGGTATGAATGACTATGACTATGCAAATAATCAATCGATTTATAACGCATTTGTTAATTATCTAAATCAATATGGACAAGGTGTAAAACCAGGTACCTATTCGTCTCCATGGAACTGGGAACTCACGATGGGGAACTTTTCACCAAGCACTCCGGGCGCTTATTGGGTTGCTTATTACCCTAGTGACATCCCTTCCGATTTGACAACGAGCAATTCAGATTGGCTCAATTTCCCTGGAACAAACGAAAAGGCAGAAATTTGGCAGTACTATGGTGGATACGATGACTACAATGTAGCTTGGCAACTACCGTAACGAGATATATGGTGGAGTGGGTAATTTAGAGTTTAATAGATTTTATATTGGTTCGCTATTTCCCACAGTCCCCTACAAGTTCCAGCATACGATAGTAATAAATGTACAAAAAATGCTTGAGGTAAATTTGATGCGCCTCAAGCTTTACTTTTTTTAAAAACAAATACCTCGGACACTATTTTTTGTTATACCCATAAACAAAAAAATGATGATATACAGGAGCAGCGTATATCATCATTTTTTTCATATCTTAACCTACCATAATTTATTCAGTACAGTAGATTGAATGAGATTAGTATCAATATTACAAGTTTCCCCATCGATTCCATATTGCCAGATCGAGATATTTATATTCTTTGGTGCTCCAGGCTGAAAGGCAGGTGCCTTATTTTTCGCTGTCACACCAGGATCAGGATTACTGCTCCAAAGGATGGTTTGCCCTTGAACTTTTTTATCTTTCGAAACAGCGGCTTGATAAGCAGCGGAGAGTTCACTATCTGTTGTTATAACACCATAAATTCCTGGCTTATAAGGCGAGCTAGCTAATGTGTTCACCCATCCTCTAATAAACGCTTCATCGACTGGATAGGTTGGTTCGATATCCGCAAAGATGGCTACTCCCTTAGGTATTCCTATTTTTTGTGCGTAAGCAATTGCCTCTTTCGCCTCGGATACCCCCTTATCATAACCGACAGCCTCTGTAAAATGATTAAAAATTGGTAAGATCTTGATCCCTTGCCGATGAAGTAAATCGACTTCTTCTTTGGTCAAACCCATCGACACATCTCCCTTGGTCTCCAAGTATCGTCCAAATACACTTGGTGCCCCATAATTCTCCTTTACACACTGAAGAAATGCTTGGTCAACATTAGAAGCGGTGTCTACTCCCCAAACAATAGTTGGCTTTTTTTCTTGCGCTGGTTTTTCTTGGGCTTTATTACCTTTATCGGTTGGTTTATTTGAAGGCTGCTCCCCTTGCTTGGATTCAGCTTTGGCTTGTTCGTCTTGTTTGGTTGAATCCTCTTGGGATTTTACAACTTGTTTGGCAGAAACATCTTGGACCATTTGCGGCGAATAGAGCTGAACTTGAGTAGTTATCTGGTTGAAGAATATAAGAAGTAAAGGAAGAACCAAGATGGCGGTTAAAAATACACTCCAAACCCATTGACGTTTCTTCATATCATCTTTTCCCTCCATACGACAATCTCGTTAGACAGTATATTCGGATAGTCGTATGGGCGTGTGGGAAATAGGGAGAAGAGAGCAAAGGGACGGTTCTCATGCTTCAGTAGCATGAGAACCGTCCCTTTGCTCTTCAAATAGTACTTTTTTACTATAATTTTATGATACAATTATCCTGTATTAGTTTATTTACTTTAGGGGGATGTTTAGTGAGTGAATCAACAGTAAGACAAAATTATGCTGCACAAACTCAAGAAAAATCTTATTTCGATGGTGGGTTATTTCAGTACATAGGATGGTCTATCTTAGGCGGACTTGTAACAATCTGTACTTTGGGGATTTGCTATCCCTGGGCAATTACAATGATATTAGGATGGAAAACACGACACACAGTCATTAATGGGAGAAGATTACAGTTCACTGGATCAGCAGTTGAATTGTTTGGGAACTGGATTAAATGGTGGTTTCTTTGCTTAATTACATTAGGCATATATAGTTTTTGGTTGTTTATTGCAATGGAGAAATGGAAAACAAAACATACTTCTTTTGCTAACTAAACGCGTCGCATGAGTAAACCCTATTAATTGATCTTTTTTCAATAACCTTAAAAAGGAATGAATTAGCTTATGTTTAGTTATTGAATATATAATCATTATAATGTATAATTATACTGGGTTGGATGGGAAATGTGGACATCATAGTATTTAGCGTAGGCGGGGCTTATACTAATTAAAACATGAATTTATTGAATTTTTTTATTGACAATAAATGAGTATCAACAGATAAAAGAAAATCATAGGGAAGGTCTCATGCTGCATAATGATGAGACCTTCCCTTTTCCTTTTATTTCTTCTCATTCTCGTAAATTAGCCAATAATGATTCGCTCTTTTGGGTATTGATAATCAGTTTTAATGGGTTTACCCCCTATTATTAATAAAAATGCAAAAATACCAATTCTCCCAATGAACATTAAAATCATAATAATAATTTTACCCATCGTACTTAATTCCGCAGTGATTCCCATCGAAAAACCAACCGTCCCGAAGGCAGAAGACACTTCAAATATGATCTCGATTAAAGAAAAAGTCGGTTCCAAGATCGTAAGAATAATTGTACTAACACAACAGAGCATCATCGCAGTTGCAATGACAATATAGGACTTGATTACATCCTCCATGACAAGTTCTCTCTTAAAAACTTTTATGGTCGTATTTCCGTTAGCAAAATAATAGATACTTAATAGCATAATCGCAAATGATGTCGTTCTTATTCCTCCTCCAGCACTACTTGGAGAGGTTCCGATAAACATAAGGATGCTTAAAATCAAAAGTGTAGGGGTGGAATACTCATTAACATCCATTGTATTAAGTCCACCATTCCTAGAAGAGACCGAATAAAAAAGAGAATAGAAAAAAGATTCGTGCCAGGTTTTATTGGCAAAAAAATGATTATATTCACATAGATAGATCAGAATAGTACCTATAACGATTAAAACCAGAAAAGTTAGCGTCGTTATTTTTGTAAATAAGGAAAAACGATAAGGGATCTTCTTTCTATGTTTAAAAAACTGGATAACCTCCATAAGCACGGGAAATCCAATCGCCCCTATGATTAACAACACCATTGTCATCACTAACACAAAATAATCGTGGGCAAAGGGAACTAGCGATTCTCCCGTAATATCAAATCCAGCATTCGTTGCCGCACTAACAGAGGCAAAGAAACCTTGTAAAAAAGCTTCTTGCCAAGTAGGAAAGTATTTTAAAAAGTATGTTCCAAAAATAATAGCCGCTACAAGTTCAATGATAATAAATAGCATAAGAATATTTCGAACGAGTTTAACGATTCCAGAAAAAGTGGGGAGGTTCTGATCCGTCATAATAAGCATTCTTTCTCTTATTCCTATACGTCTCCCAATTAAGAGCCAAATAGTGGTTCCAAGAAACATTATTCCGATGCCGCCAAATTGCAAAATGAGAGCAAAAATAAATGTTCCCGGAACACTAAGAACCTCATTAATCGCAATGGTCGATAACCCTGTAACACTAACGGCACTAACAGCCGTAAATAAGGCATCAATAAACGATAATTTAGCATTCGGTTGTTGTGTGATCGGCAGCATTAATAAGATGGTTGAAACAACCACAGCCATTAGATAATAAATAACGATTATTTGAGCGGGCTTTATTGCGTTCTTTTTTTGTTGTTTTATAATTTTCATGTTCCACCATTTCTATCTATTTTAAGCAATATATTATATCTAATATAACCAAAATTCACCATTACATTGCCCTTCATTTTGTTAAACTAACCCGATTCGTACACTCAATAACAAAAAACCGCCAAGATAATATCAGATTGGATATTCAAACTTACACTGTCAAAGAAAAAACGTCTCCACTTTTAGTAGAAACGCACGCGTGACATCATAGACATTGTATTAATGAATGTCTTTTTTCTTAAATCGCCCGCCATGAACGGAAGATACATCCGTAGTAATGATAAATGCTTGAGGATCTAACGCTCTAATAATATCTTTCAACTTTGTTTCCTCTAACCTTGTAAAAACACATAAAATAACACGTCTATCTATACCACAATAAGAACCCTCTCCATGTAAATAAGTTATGCCCCGACCCAAACGCTCTGTAATAGCCTCCGCAATCTCAGTATTATGATCACTTATGATATACACCGATTTCATTTCCTCCAAACCTTTTTCTACAATATCAATGGTTTTAAAGGCAATATAATAAGTAAGCATCGAAAATAAAGCATTTTCTAACCCGAACACCACGGCTGCAACGGAGAAGATAATCACATTTATAAACATGATGATTTCACCTACAGAAAATGGTGCCCTCTTCTCAATTAAAATCGCTAATGTTTCTGTACCATCTAAAACTCCACCATTCCTTAATGTTAAACCAACACCAAACCCTAATGCCACCCCTCCAAAAACAACCGCTAGCAGCCTATCATGGACAATCGGACTTACATCATGCATGAAAGAAGTGGCCACAGAAAGAGCGATAATTCCATACAACATACTAAGAGCAAAGGTGCCGCCAATTTGCTTATACCCTAAGAAAAAGAAAGGTAAGTTTAAAATGATTAGAAATATGCTAAGGTTGATTGTTGTCACATGACTCAAGATCATGGACAGGCCTGTTACTCCCCCGTCTATCATATGATTTGGAATTAATATGGCTTCTAACCCGTAAGCCATAATGGTTGAACCTAAAGTAATAAAAAAAGCTCTTTTGACGATATTTTTAACTGTGAATTTTTCACGGTCAATTTTCTTTTTTCTTTCCAGTGAATCCATAAAAGCTTTCCCCCCACTTTCTTTCGAAAAAATGCGATGCCAATTCGGCATCGCTTCAGTTTTACCTATTTAGACACTTAAATTATAAAATAAAATGGCGGCTCAATACCTTTCATGGGGCATAGAACGTTAATCAACCTTTTTGGTGCTCCTCGTGCCCAATACCATTATAGTGCCATTATTCCTATTTCAATATTCTTCCACCACGATGCCCCATTAATTGAAGAAAAAAGCGATCCCTCATATTAGAAGGATCGCACCCGTAAAATAAAAAGTGAATATTCATTTTTCTCGATTGGAGTCTTAGGAATAGGTATCGTAAGGATCATTAGTATCGATTGAATTGCATCATCACTTAGCCAATGAACTTTCGTTCTCCGGTGAATTGATAAGAACAAAACCCGTTATCTCATTCTTAAAACTCCCTTCGAACCTATGAAGGGAGTCTTCTTTGTTAATCCTCTACACGAGTCTGGTTAATTTCCACTGCACCGAATGGAAACCTGACTCGTTCTCAAAGGAAGCATGAGAACCGTCCCCCTGCACCCATCTTCCCTTTTCATTTTATTTCTCCTCAGCAGTAGTCCCGCTCAAATCTATAAACGGGGTAGCTCCTCCAGTTACACTTGGAAGACGTCCATCCCACTTTTCCAACGCCTTTTCTTGAACCTCAATTTGTTTTAATTGGATTAGCTCCGGTGTGACTTCCTGCTTTTTTAATCTTAAGGCCTCTGCTTCAGCACCCGCTTGGGTGATTTGCTGCTGCGCTTCAATCTTGATTCTTTCCAAATCCCTTTGTGCCTTTAACGCATTTTGTTCGGCCGTCTGTTTCAATTCAATGGCTTTATTAAATTCCTCACTGAAGGCGAATTCTTTAATATTAATATCCTCCAGGATCATATAATACTTGGTTAATTTCTTGGACAGCATATCCTTCACTTGAGCAGATACTTCCGGGCGTTTTGATATTAACTCTTCAGCGGTATATTGAGCTGTAACCGCTTTTAATGATTCAGCAATCGCAGGATCCACGATGCGAGCGCGATAATCAGGACCGATTTCTTGGTACAGCTTATTTACGGCACCAGTATCAACCGAATAATTGACAGCGACATTTGCTGTGACCATTTGCAGGTCCTTTGAGGCAGCGGTCTGAGAACTTTCTTCTTTTTGAACCCGGACCTCAACCTGTTCCACATTTTGAATGAACGGAATTTTAAAATGAAAGCCCTCCGTTAATATTGTTGGCTTGACTGCCCCTAATTGTAAAAGAACCCCTCTATACCCAGATGCCACTGTTGTGCCTGAAAAAATAAAAAGCACAATAACCACAACCAAAATCAAGCCGCTTATAATGAGTTTGTTATTCTTCATGATGCCTTCCCCCCCTCCTCAATAAATATATGAGCAAGGGGACGGTTCTCATGCTTCAAAAGAAGCATGAGAACCGTCCCCTTGCATCTTAGGATTGATTTCTCTTAAAAGAGGGTAACTATTATTTAAAGCAAAAAATATTTTACTAGTATCTCCTATATCGACACCGTTTTTAAGGCAGACCAATTATATTTTAAGTGTAGACAAGTATTAAAGAGGGGGAATTACGCATGAAGATACAAAGATCAATTAAACTATTCTTTTCCGTACTAATGATTTTTACTTTGTTATTATTGCCCTCAACGATTTCAAAAGCATCCGCAACAACCAAGGTTTCAAAACAGTCAGTAACAGAAAAAGCACCCACCTATATTACTTCCTTTACATACGAACATGGTAAATGGGTGGGGAAATTTGATTATATACAATGGTATTTCGGCAAGGCTGCTGATCGAGAATTTTTAAAGGACTGTCATTGCAGTAAAGAAATGGATCATGCACCGGATGGATACTGGATTCGGAACGTGAATCCGAAGATACGCACCTTTACCATTTCAAATAATGCCCAATATGTTCTGCAGACACGAAGTTCATACGCTATTAAATGGAACGAAAAAGTAACTAGAAGTCAGTTTATCACCTTTTTGAAACAGCAAGATAAGCATCATCAAATTCCTTATCATATCGAAGTAAAAAATGGTGTGGTGACGAAAATCACACAACAATATATACCTTAATCGTATGTATGCAAGTTCTATTTATGAGGATTTGGTTGAAAAACGGCCTCAAAAAATCCGGGAGTTTAGATGAGTATCCTTCATTAAGGAATAATTAAATAGAATTACTTACCGGAGAATACTTACAGACAAGATATAAAAAAGCCTATCCGTCCAAGAACGGATAGGCTTTTTTACTATTGAACTGCAACAAACTCTGAAAATCTTATTTAAATTAGCCAATAATGATTCGCTCTTTTGGGTATTGATAATTAGTTTTAATGGGTTTACCCCCTATTATTAATAAAAATGCAAAAATACCAATTCTCCCAATGAACATTAAAATCATAATAAAAATTTTACCCATCGTACTTAATTCCGCAGTGATTCCCATGGAAAATCCAACCGTCCCGAAAGCAGAAGACACTTCAAATATGATTTCCATTAAAGAAAAAGTCGGTTCCAATATCGTAAGAATAATCGTACTAACACCACAGAGCATCATCGCAGTTGCAATGACCATATAGGACTTGATTACATCCTCCATGACAAGCTCTCTCTTAAAAACTTTTATAGTCGTATTTCCGTTAGCAAAATAATAGATACTTAATAACATAATCGCAAACGATGTCGTTCTTATTCCTCCTCCAGCACTACTTGGAGAGGTCCCGATAAACATAAGAATGCTTAAAATCAATAGAGTAGGAGTGGAATACTCGTTAACATCCATCGTATTAAGCCCGCCATTCCTAGAAGACACCGAATAAAAAAGCGAATAGAAAAACGACTCATGCCAGGTTTTATCGGCAAAAAAATGATTATATTCACATAGATAGATCAAAATCGTACCAATAACGATTAAAACCAAAAAGGTTAGCGTCGTTATTTTCGTAAATAAGGAAAAACGATAGGGAATTTTCTTTCTATGTTTAAAAAACTGGATGACTTCCATAAGAACGGGAAATCCAATCGCTCCTATAATTAACAACACCATCGTCATCACTAACACAAAATAATCGTGGGCAAAGGGAACTAGGGATTCTCCCGTAATATCAAATCCAGCATTCGTTGCCGCACTAACAGAGGCAAAGAAACCTTGTAAATAAGCTTCTTGCCAAGTAGGAAAGTATTTTAAAAAGTATGTTCCAAATATAATAGCCCCAACCAGTTCAATAATCATAAATAGCATAAGTATATTTCTTACGAGTTTAACGATGCCAGAAAAGGTCGGGAGGTTCTGGTCCGTCATAATAAGCATTCTTTCTCTTATCCCTATACGTCTCCCAATTAAAAGCCAAATAGTGGTTCCAAGAAACATAATCCCGATACCGCCAAATTGCAGAATGAGAGCAAAAATAAATGTGCCCGGAACACTAAGTACCTCATTAATGGCAATGGTTGATAACCCTGTTACACTAACGGCACTCACAGCCGTAAATAAGGCGTCAATAAACAATAATTTAGCATTCGGCTGTTGTGTAATCGGCAGCATTAATAATATGGTAGAAACCACTACAGCTATCAGATAATAAATCACGATCATTTGGGCGGGCTTTAGTGTCCTTTTTTGTTGTTTTATAATATTCATGTTTCACCATTTCTATCTATATTTGAGCAATGTATATATCTAATATAACCTAAATTCACCAAAGGAAGCACAGGGACGGTTCTCATGCTTCGGAAGCATGAGAACCGTCCCCGTGCACCACTCCATCACGCTTTAAAAATCAAACTCGCCGACACACCCAATATTCTCGCTGCCTGCCGTTGCGACAGGCCCTTGATTTTTTTGACTGCTTGGAACACCTCATTTCTTTGCAGCTTTGGCAAGCTCTTGACCTGAGCTATCTCTATTCCACCAAGCACGTCCTTGATCATAAGCCTTGCCTCTTCATCTGATAATCTTCTTTTATAATTCTCCGGTTCATCCAAACATTGAACATTTAGATATCTCTCATTAAAATCAATGAATTGAGCTTTTGCAATGGCTAAATCATCTGAAAAAAACTTAAGTATGTATTGGCAATCAACCAGACTTTTGGAAACCAGATGATTTCCATAGTACCCAGGACAGCTGCTCCATCTCCATTCATTCACCTTGCCTACCATCCCAGCTTTTACTGGATTTTGAGGATATAACTCACGACCGTCAATATATACCGAACATCTTCCACATTTTCACTTCTGAATCGGCCCTGAAAAAGGTGCCCGTTTGTTTGATACTTCCAGTTATAATAAGAAACAAAGCTTACACCGATCCGTTTCATGGTGGTTGAAAGTGGTTCATTTCCTTCTTTGACAAGGAGATGGACATGATTACCCATCAAGCACCATGCAAAAATTTTTAATTCTGATTTGATTTTATATCTCTCCAAAATTCTAAGGAATGTTAAGCAGTCCTCCTCCTCATGGAATATTTCCTGTCGGTTCGCTCCTCTCAACATTACATGGTAAATACCGCTCCAGCTTTTTACGCGAGCAACTCGAGGCATCTCTATCACCACTAACCTATTCAAGATTTTTTACATTCGAAAAAATAAAGGAATTCATAAATTGGGGATTAACTAAATCTTTTATTAAATGCGAAGGGATAAGTCATTTGTAGATTGAAAAAGTGTAGTTTAATTAATGGAAAAAAAGAGAAAAGAAATAAGAGGGTTTTCCAAAGTGTTAAGATTTTACGAGAAGTATAATACAAGTCTATCATATACAAATTTATCAAAGCTTTCACCACATTTTTAACATTAAAAAGGAAGCACGAGAACCGTCCCCATGCTCCCACTTCTCTATCTAGTTTCTGCCAATCGCCAAATTGCAAATTCTTGATTTTTATGTCTTTCGGCCGCCGTCAACTTGCCGCCTGCCGTTTGCATGATCAGGTCATAGATTTCTTGACCAATTTCCTCAATCGTATTGAGCCCTTGAATGATTTTTCCGGCATTCACATCAATATGCTCCGACATGATTTCATAGAGTCTTGGGTTAGTTCCCACTTTAATCACTGGGACAATAGGCGAACCTGTCGGCGAGCCCTTCCCGGTCGAAAACAAGACAATTTGAGCACCACCTGCAGCCAGGCCCGCAACCGATTCCACGTCATAACCCGGTGTGTCCATAAAGACAAACCCTTTTTCTGTTGGCTTTTGTGCATAGGCGATCACTTCCATCAACGTCGAATTCCCACCCTTTTTAATACAGCCTAACGATTTTTCCTCAAGGGTCGTTAACCCGCCTGCCATATTACCCGGCGTTGGATTGGCCGAGCGAATATCTTCACCGGTGTCGCGGATTCGTTCTTCGTATTCTCGAACAATTTTTAAAAAGGCCTCCCCGACCGCCGGACTAACAGCTCGTTTGGCCAAAATATGCTCCGCTCCGATAGCTTCGGTCGTCTCCGCTAAAATACTGGTACCGCCATCTCGTACAACCGCATCCGAGCACGCCCCAATCGCGGGATTAGCGGTGATTCCGGACCATGCATCCGATCCGCCGCATTCAAGCCCAATAGTCAATTCTGTTATATCGGCCGTTACCTTTTCTTGGGCATGGCTTCGTTCGACTGCCGTTTCGAGCCATTGCTTTCCTTCCTTCAAAATGTCTGAAATGCTTTTATCCTTTTGAAAAGTAATCGAATGGACATAACAGCCCTCTTCCTTTAAGCTTTCAACAATTTCCTTGGCGGGGTCGTCATTGCCCATCCCTAAAAGAAGGGCGGCACTCACATTCGGATGCCCGGCCGTACCCTTAAGCGTTCGAATCGTCTGATCTAAATCCTCCGGATATTGGGCTTTTCCTGCCTGATGGGAAACAGGAATAACCCCCGGGACCAACTGAGCCACTTTTTTCGTAAAGCTGGCCAACTCTCCAACCGTATTCATCACTATGACATGATTTCGTACCCCTACACTTCCATTCGCCCGCCGGTATCCTTGAAAGGTCTTCATGGCAAGTGAACCTCCTTTCGCGTGCTCAATCGTTCCTCTTCCTTCAATCCACGGACATTGAAGACATGCACATGGAAACCAGGCTGAATATCTTCTGTAGCAATCCCCATACATTCCCCATATTTTAGGATTTTTCCATCCTTAGGGATCACTACCGTCGCAATTTTATGTCCATAAGGAATCGTCTTCCTAACTTCTACAGTTTCATCGCTCCCTTGAATAGAAAGCCATTCACCCTCACTTATGTTCCTAAGTGCCACGGCTACGTTATCATTCTCATTAAGCTTCAGTGCATTGTATTTTTGGCTCATTTCGTTCCCACCATCCTTTGTTTAAAAAGTCGTACCTACATGAGGTATAGAAAACTCACCGAGTTCCAGTTGTTCCAGACATGTTTGCTTACCGGAACAAATCTCGAGGAATTCTGAGATAACCGCTTCCACTTGAAGAGAAACAGGTTCGGATGTAACGGTGTAATCAATTAACTCATCAAACGCTTCGTTTTGATGCTGTGGTGCAATGGTCATACAAGGCAATGCCAGCGATCCCGTCAACACCCCTCTATTGCTGACAATTAATACAAGGTTACAACCGCTCGAAGCCATATTCGATAAGGCCTCTACGATATTGCTTGGAACTGTTATCAAATGAAGCCCTTTTTCAGCGGGTATTTCGCTATATCCGAGCACACTTTTTATTGATTGGGTACCTGTCATCTCCGCTTCAAGACTGGCAAGTGTTTGTTCTGGTTCTGAAAAATTATCATGAGTGAGCGAGCCGTTGCTGACTTCCTTCCATCGTCGGCGCTGCAATCCCTCACCGGCCCGCTTCAAACGATTGCTCACCTCTTCATCATCAGAACGTTGGGATAATAAAAGACCCGCTGGTTCTAAAGATTGTGAAAGGCCAAACAGGACATTTGCTCCCTGCTCCACTAAACTGTCCACCACCCCGCCTATAACAGGAGCAGCTTTTTCTAGGGAACCTTCATCTAAATCAACCGGTAAAATGCCAACCGACAGTGAGGAGATTGGCAGGCGCTCCCGCTGTTGACTTGATGCTTCCCGTGACCATTGTTCAGCTATTTCCACACCTCTATTAATCGTGTTTTCGCCACCTGCTAGCTGCTGAATCCCGATACCTTTTATCGGCTTGGTTTTTGGAATACTCTCTAGCAAGCCACTTACTTGATTCGTTTCGCAGCCTAAACCGACCAGCAGCGAGGCATAAAGGTTGGGGTTATCTGCGACCCCTGCTACCATATTTTTCGTTAATTTAAAATCGTCGCCGAGCTGCGCACAGCCATTACCATGAACAAATGGGACCGCACCATGAACCTTTTCGGCAATTTCCCGAGCCACTACACTGGAACAGACCACAGAACAGATCACCCCAATATGATTCCTGATTCCTGCCTTCCCATCATTTCGCTTGTACCCGTTAAAAGAATAGTCCAACGATATCGCTCCCTTCATTTCCAGCAAATAAATAGTAGAAATACTGCAAAAAATCAACCCAGATTTTCTTCGATACTGGTTTTCACTTCGGATGTTTGAACCTCATTGTGGAACTCTACTTTCCCATCGATGCCGCGTCTCCTTTGATACTTATCAGCCAAGATAACAGCAATCGGAACTAGAAAGGCCGTCGTAATCGTCGAAATGGAGATTTGTGCCGATGCTATTGCCACAAGGCCATGATATACTTCTGCATCAGCAGCAGACATTAACCCTGAACCGCTGGCAACCGTTGCAGCCGCTGCAATCGCTGCAGGTGTGGCCACGGCATTTCCAGCCGTAGAGGCTTCCGCCCAAGGGGCAATAATACTTTTTTCACGGAATAGCTTGAAGGTAAGAGCCATCGTACCTCCTGAAATAAGAACGGTCATCAGTGCAAGAACCACGCCAGCCCCAACTACCTCAGGGTTAAAGAAGCTTGCCAAATTCATACCGGCCCCTAAAGCAAAGGCAAAAAACGGAATAACCAACGTTTCTCCAGCCGCTAAAAAGTTGCGGATTTCGTGATCCAAATTCCCTAATAACATACCAATTAAAATCGGCAATAAGACAGCGATAAAAGCAATAAGCGGGAAGTTGGCACCCATCATACCAAGTGCCATCAAGGTAAAAAACGGCCCGTCATTCAGGGAGAGAATAGCCGTTGCTCCAACATCCGAACGATTTCCATATTGTCCCGTCAACGCCGCAAACATTCCCCCGTTACCATTTGTCATCGCGGCAATAATCGCCATCGTCGATAGACCAAGGAAGCCATGAACGGGGTCGGACAGTATCCCCCAAATCATCCCGATGGCAAACCCAGCTAAATACTTGGAGGACGTCAATAGCACACCCTTCTTAAGTGCTTTTCCCCCGACACGGAGATTCATTTGGCTCCCGGCGCAAAACAAGAATAAGGCACACAGGGTGGAAGCACCATCCTTAAATAACGCCTGTGTAAAACCTCCGATTTTCATAAACTCATAGTTTCCATCCTCGTTAGGAGCCACTCCCAGTGATTTGAGGAGATCCATTATAAAGGGAAGATGCAGTTGATCAATCGTATTAAACAAGGCTCCTGCTAGTAACGGGACAACCATGAGGCCGCCAGGGACTCTATCAATTGTTTGTTTAATTTTCATTCTTTCACTCTCCTGTTTATATTTATAGATTTGAAAAAACAGCAGTGTAATCGTTTACAAATAATCTATAGGATTTCTGTTCATTCTTAGAAGAGAGTGGAGGCTGACTCGTAAGCAGGTTCACCTCACAACTCCATCGTATGGGGTCTAAATGCTTATCCTGAGTCAGTCGGTTTATAACATATCTAGAAGAAATTTACTTAGAGGTTAAAAGGGTCTTGTCTGATGAATGTTGGATGTTTTTTGAATCATTTTTTACATGATTAGTGAGCGTGCCAATTTTTTCAATGGAAATGGATAACATGTCTCCTTCCTTCAACCACACTTGAGGATTTCTGCCCATTCCTACTCCTGGAGGTGTCCCCGTTGCAATCAGATCACCTGGCTTTAACGTCATGCTCTGAGATAAGTAGGAAACGATGGTTGGAATCGTAAAAATTAAATTCGATGTATTGGATTGCTGCATCATTTCATCATTTAACGTCAGCGAAATGTCTAGCTGATGCGGATCTCCGACCTCTTCTTTTGTGACTATCACTGGCCCTATAGGTGCAAAAGTATCCGCCGACTTTCCACGAGACCATTGGCCGTCTGCAAATTGAAGATCTCTGGCACTGACGTCATTCATAATCGTGTAACCAAACACATAATCCTCCGCTTCCGCTTCTGACACACACTTTGCTTCTTTTCCAATCACAATCGCAAGTTCTGCTTCATAATCAACTTGCTGGGAATTGATCGGCAGTACAATGGCGTCCTTATCTCCAATGATGGTATTGGCATACTTTGAAAAAATAACCGGTGAGGGTGGCGGCTCCATGTTGGTTTCTCTACAGTGGTCTAGGTAGTTTAGACCGACACAGATGATTTTTTCCGGCTGCGAGATGGGGGCTAATACCTCTACATCCGCCAAGGAGGTCTTATTAAGGTCCTGTTTTTCCGAATCATTCTCATAACACTGAAGAAGGGCTTCTATATAAGGAAGCAAGGTTTCACTTTGTTCAATAAACTGCTTCATATCATCAGGAATCACCCAGCCTTGTGAAAGCTGCTCCTTGTAACGTGCATTCAAATCGCCTGCATGTAAAACTTGATCTCCTGCTGCAATGATTCCAAGCTGTGGACCCGATTCACTACGGTAAGTAACGAATTTCATCTTAAATTCCTCCCAGTAATTTTTTAAGAAATGCAGTTATACACTAGCCGTTGCAGATACAATCTTTGGAATCCCTAGTCCTTCAGCACCTAGTTTGGATGTTTTAGCCTCAGGATAATATCGTTCAATCATTTGGACGCCTAGCGCCGCACGGCGGACACGTTCTTTCACCAGTGAAATGTTGGTACTTTCCCATTGTCTTCCGGATGGGTACACATCTGGATGATTCCGCAGACCGAATTTAATGTACACCGGTGCCAATACACGAATAATTTCCGGAATTTCATAGTAGCGGAGGAAACCGCCCAAATTATCTGGCACCTCTACATATAAATCGATTGGGATATCAATTGCTTGGCGGATGGCAGCAAGCTTATGCAGCGTCAATGCAGTAGGAACATTATACGTTCCTGCTCCTAGGTCCTGCATTAGCCTTACGGACACTGGATTGGCCGCACCCATTTGAACCGATACCTTCACCACAAAGTCCTCCGGCAGCTGGCCCTGTTTTTTCATTTCTTTTGTCAGTATCAAGAGGCCCTCATCCGCCACTAGTGCTCCCCGCAGTCCAAGTCTGGCGCCTCTTTTTAAATCCTCCATGGCATAAACAAGCTGGTCGGCTCCTTCATGGCGCAAAGCAATCGACTTTCCACCGTCCGTCAGCGGCTGTGCACTAATATCCCAGGTGCCCCTCGGTCCAACAAACAAACTAAGTTCCATTCCTCTTTCGGCTGTCATCCTGCACATTTCCAAAATTTCTTCGTCTGTTTGGAGCATAATTCCGCTTCCCTGCGATACCCGGTGAATCGTTAAACCATAGCGGTCGATTTCATCCAACATCTCTCTTAATGCGACTGGTCCTTCTACACTTGGAAGTTCAATCCGGTATTGCGCCCCATCTGGAAATGTTTTGGTGGAAGTAGGCAGGTCCCTTAAATCAGTTGATGGATAACCAAGTTTTTCTAAAAGTTCTCTAGATTCTCTCACTTTTTTTTTACCTTCTTTCGCGATATTTTTATAGTGAAGCGCTTTCTTTATTGTTCTATTAAATACTAAGAGATTTCTACATTCCTTTGCTCCAGATCTAGTCAACTGGATATGGTAGAAACCCCTTAGAGACTCCTGAAAAAAAGATTATGCCTGCACGACTACACTGGAACCGCTAAACTTTCTTGCTTTTCTTACCCTTTAATAAAGACGGTTTTAATCGCCGTGAAAAATTCTTTTGCCGCCTCTCCTTGTTCACGGGAGCCTGTGCTGGATGCTTTCATCCCGCCAAACGGTGCCTGCAGCTCGACTCCTGCGCTCTCCGCATTTATGCGTACCAGACCTGCTTCAATTTCATCAATAAATTCCAGTAGCGTTGCAATATTAGTTGTAAAAATCGATGCACTCAATCCATATTTCGTATCATTGGCAAATTCAATCGCTTCTTGTAAATCAGCTGCTTTGATAAGAGCCGCAACCGGACCAAAAATTTCCTCTTGGGCTATGGCCATTTTAGGTTTCACATGTTCAAAAATGGCAGGTGTAACATAAAATCCTTGACTATACTCCCCGCCGGTCAACGTTTCTCCACCGTAAATAAGTGAAGCGCCCTCTGCCTTTCCCTTTTCAATATAGCTTCGCACTGTATTGAACTGACTTTCACTGGCACATGGCCCCATCCATATTCCTTCTTGTAAACCATTGCCGACGGTTATTTTTTTCGTGGCTTCTATTAATTTCTCTTTAAAGTCTTCGTAAACGGCCGTTTCCACAATGACCCGACTAGAAGCGGTACATTTTTGACCGGTGGAACGGAATCCCCCGCTGATTACAGCTTCAACCGCGGCATCTAAATCGGCATCCTTTGTCACAATCACAGGGTTTTTGCCGCCCATCTCCAATTGGAATTTAATCCCCCTTGCAGCCGCTGATTTTGCCACTCCTGCACCAACAGTTTCCGATCCGGTGAAGGTAATGGCGTTTAGCAGTGGATGATCAATCAAACTCTGACCGATGATGGCCCCCGAACCGGTGATAAAATTTAACACTCCAGCTGGAAAGCCTGCTTTTGCAAAGCATTCAACTACCTTTGCTGCCGTTACAGCCGCCTCTGTTGCGGGTTTGAAAACGACGGTATTTCCATAAACAAGAGCCGGTGCAATTTTCCAGATTGGAATGGCAACAGGGAAATTCCATGGAGTGATTACGCCAACAACTCCAAGAGGAACTCTCTTCGTGAACATTAATGCCTCCGAATCAGAAGATGGAATCACATCCCCCTCCTTCCTCATACCTTCCCCAGCATAATAACGAAGAATGGCCACGCCACGGGCTGTTTCCCCTTTGGCTTCCGGAAGGGTTTTACCCATTTCCCTTGTTAATGTTTCAGCAATCTCATCCAAGTTCTCTTCTAAAATATTTGCAGCCTTAAATAAAAGCTGGCCACGGGCAGCCTGCCCCAGTTTGCGCCAGTTTTTTTTCGCTTGATGAGCGGCAAGGACCGCTTTTTCAAGGTCTTCAACGGTAGAATTTTGCACAAAGCCGACGATTTCTTCTTTATTTGCCGGATTAATACTGGGGATGACTTTCTCAGAGTCTGATTCCTGCCATTCATTGTTAATAAAATTTTTAAACGCTTTCACATTTGTGTCGATTAGCATTAAAGTCCCACTCCCTTTGGCAAAAATGTATTTGGATCTTTTGCTTTATATCTGCCGGCCTAAGCCGGTTTGAAATGTATTCCGTTTTTTTGCGGCCTTAACTTGGACATAGCCTATTTAGAACTATTTATTCGGTTCTTTACTTTGGGAGCCGGCATAGCCGGCAAGCTGTGATAAGCGGCTGGCTAGCAGGAGGATTTCCTCTTTTGCCGCCTCTCTCTTCTGTTCCCAGCTATTGGTCATCATCGTAAAACTAACACTAGCGATCATTTTATTCTCAAAGTTATAGACTGGCGCTGCTACACAATGAAATCCTAAAGAAGCCTCCTGATTCTCGATGGCATAACCGTTTTTCTTCGCCTCTTGCAGGTTCTCATAAAGAGTATCGATGTCTGAAATCGTAAACTCCGTTTTTTTCTTCAACGGTTCTTGAAGAATTTTTTTCAGTTCTGCTTCAGAAAATTTCGTTAATTGCATTTTTCCAATGGCAGAGGCATAGGCAGGAAAACGCATACCGGGGTCTGTAACCAGGCGGACGCGTGAATCCCCTTCCATTTTTCCTAAATAAATGACATCGCCTTCCTCTAAAATCCCTAATTGGATATGTTCATTTATTTTATGAACCGAACGAGCAGCCTCTTTATAGAAGGACTGGACAATATTAAACTGTTGAAAATAAGCTGCCCCAATCCCCGCCAAGGCAGGACCTAAAGAGTAAGTATCACCTTCCCCCTTGGTGACCCACTTTAATGTTTCCAACGTATTCAGCAGAGAAAATAGGGAGCTTTTATTCATTTCCAGTCTTTTAGACAACTCAATCAACCTCAGCTGATTGGGAAACTCTCCAATAAGTCTCAAAACCCTATCAGCCCGCTCAATAGCCGGAACCCAATACTTTTCCTTCATTACCTATCACTTCACTTCTGTTGGTTTATTATAATAAACCAAGTTTTAAATATTAAACTTCTAAAGTCATTCTATCACACTAGTTGGAATTTTCAAATAATTTTTTAGAAAAAAAAACATCTTGGAAGCATGGGGACGGTTCTTCTGCTTCGGGGCCATACCTTTTAGAGAAGGAGTGAGGCTCGTGGAAGTAGTCATCCCACTCATTGGGAGGCAGATTTCCCCATTGTGGTAACCCTTTTTCTGCTTTACCGGATCGAGTCAAAGTTAGATTTAGTGGTTCCATTCATACAAAACTTCCCGACGAAAGAAGCCTTTATGAAATAGAAGATGGACAATCCGTAAAAAGAGGCATGAGAACCGTCATCACGCTTCCTATTTATCACGAAAAAAAGAAGCATGAGGACTGTCCCCATGCTTCCAACAAGGCTTATTTTAGGTAAGAGTTTTTTCCCAATCGGCAGCGAATTTTTCCATGCCTTGATCGGTAAGTGGATGCTTGGCCAGCTGTGCGATTACGCTATAAGGAATGGTTGCAATGTCTGCACCAGCCATAGCGACACGAGTGACATGGTCTGGGTGGCGGACAGAAGCCGCAATAATTTGTGTATCCAAGTTATGGACACGGAATAACGTAGCAATTCTTTCGACTAATTGGACTCCATCTTCAGATATATCATCTAAACGTCCTAAAAATGGAGAAACATATGTAGCACCTGCTCGAGCAGCTAATAATGCTTGGTTAACAGTAAAGATAAGAGTAACGTTTGTTTTAACGCCTTTTTTTGCAAGATAACGGCACGCTTCCAAGCCTTCTAACGTCATAGGAAGTTTAATCGTTACCTTAGAGTCACCACCATTAATCTTGATCAGTTCTTCTGCTTGAGCAATCATTTCTTCTGCTGTTACAGCATCAGGAGTGACTTCCGCAGAAACGGATTCAACCTCTGGGACCGCTTGACAGATTTCAGCAATACGATCTTCAAATCTTACTCCTTCTTTTGCTACTAAGGAAGGGTTAGTGTTAACACCAGCTAACACACCTATTCTATAGGCCTTTTTAATATCCTCTAGGTTGGCAGTATCAATAAATAGTTTCATAACGAAGTTGCGCCTCTTTTCAGAATTTATTATACAACCTACTTTGTGAAAACCTTATCAAAATTAAATTATTACAGATAGTGTTAACTTCTGAGTGCCTGAAACCTAATTTACTAGATTAATAGTGTTTATTTTAGATCAGAACCGTCCGTCCCCATGATTGATGCACAAAAAAAGAAGCAAGAGAACCGTCCCCTCACTTCCTATTAAATGGTATTTAAAAATGATTGAATAAATGGGATGGCAGCGCCCATCGGCACCCCGTTTGCAGGTGAACGGCTAATGTGAATAAATGGTTCATTACTTGGAAAGGCCGTTTTTTCATTTACTTTTTCATGAAGAATGTCTAGATCTTCTTCCTGTAAGTATGGAGAGATATGTCCACCTAGAATAAATTCTCTGTTAAGGACAAGATGGATATTGTTAATAGACATCGCTAAATGATCTAAAAAGGAATGCCACCTCTTCACAAAAGAAGGAATTCTAGAACGTACCTGTTGGAAGAAAACATCTAATGATTCATCTTCTTCTAGAAGTGCATTAACAGAGCTATACGTTTCCATGCAGCCCCTTTTCCCGCAGTAACAGGCAGGACCACCAGGATTAAGCGTCATATGTTCTACCGTTCCACTATGCCCTTCCTTTCCCATATAAATTTGGCCGTCTATGATAATGGCACCCCCAAGGTGTGGCCCGATCGAGAGATAGACTGCATCTCCAATATCATTACTTACCCACAGCTCCGTTGTCGCTGCACACTTGGCATCATGTAAAAACATACAGGGATAAGGGAGATACTGTGAAAATACCTCAATATCTAATCCTGTCGAGATCAAAATTTTTCCGTAAGTGATCTTCTTTCCATTATTAGACGTTAATCCTTGCACAGCAAAACCAATCCCAAGAACCTGCTCCTCTTTCACATCGAGAGACGAGATGAAAGACAGTACAGCTTGGCTTAACTCTTTGTAATACCGATCCTCATTGGCATAATTCATCGCTAGTCTCTCTTGCTGAAAAGCATGACCACGCAAATCAATGGCCAGAATCTGTACCGTCCTCTTTTGAATCTCTACCCCAATGCTAATCCGAGCCTGAGGGCAAATGGCATAAGCAGCTGCACGCCTTCCCACCGAAGATTCAAACTGCCCGCTCTTCTCAATCAATTTTTCTTTTTCCAAGCGAACGAGATTCTGGGTGACCGTCGGTAAACTCAAATGAAGCTGATTGGCAATTTCTTGTTTCGAAAGCTTCTCATTTTGATAAATGAGATGGTAGATCGATGAGTAATTGCCTTTTTTTATATCTTTAAACGTGATGCTATTGTCCATGGAAAATACCCCATTTTATAAACCAATTTTATAAAAACATTTACTTTAACTCTTATAAATATATCATAAGAGCGGATACAATCACAGCTTTGTCAATAAGTGTCTGCCAATTTTAAATTTTATAATTATTGACTATCAGGGAAAATCGTTTTATTATATAAATGTATTTTATAAAAGTATTTTACAAAATAAATTAACAAAAAAGGAATGGGAAAAATGGGGATTATTGAAAAAATGAGACTGGACGGAAAGAAAATTTTTGTAACAGGTGGGGCAAGGGGTATTGGTAAAAGTGTTGCAACTGCTTTTGCTGAAGCAGGAGCAGATATAGCAATTGTGGACTTGGATATCGAGGAAGCCACAAAGACAGCTAAGGAACTTGAAGAAAATAATGGGATTAAGTCGATTGCTATCAAAGCAGATGTCACCACCCCAGCAGATGTTGATGCAATGATTGAAACCATACTAGAAGTATTTGGACGTTTAGATGTTGCCTTCTGTAATGCAGGAATCTGCATGAACGTACCAGCAGAGGAAATGACCTTTGAACAGTGGAAAAAGGTCATTGATATTAATCTTACCGGTGTATTTCTAACGGCCCAAGCAGCTGGAAAAGTCATGTTAAAACAAGGCGGTGGTTCCATTATCAATACCGCTTCAATGTCAGGACATATTGTGAATGTGCCACAGCCACAGTGCTCGTACAACGCCTCTAAAGCAGGAGTCATCCAGTTGACCAAATCACTGGCAGTGGAGTGGGCAACAAGAAATGTGCGCGTCAATTGTATCAGTCCAGGATATATTGGAACAGAACTCACCTTAAATGCTCCAAGCTTACAGCCGTTGATCGAACAGTGGAATGAAATGGCACCGCTTCAACGAATGGGCAGACCAGAAGAGCTTCAGTCCATTTGCGTTTATCTAGCAGGAGACACTAGCAGCTTTACGACAGGATCTGACTTTGTCATCGATGGAGCTTTCACTTGCATTTAACTAATTAATAGATTCTTTAGGAGGACTATCTATGAATTACTTACTCGGTACAGATATCGGAACATCCGGTACCAAAACCATCCTAATGGACACAGACGGCAATCTGATTGCTCAAGATTTACAGGAATACGATGTATTGACTCCAAAGCCTTTATGGGCAGAGCAATGGCCAGATGTATGGCTTGACGCAACGAAAACATCGATTAAGAACGCGGTCCATAAGTCAGGAGTTCCAGCGGAGAAAATACGTGGTATCGCCATTAGCGGGCTTTATGGAGGTTCCGGTATTCCATTGGATGAAAAAATGGAACCCGTTAGACCGTGTATGATTTGGATGGACCGAAGAGCAGAAGCGGAAACAAAGTGGGTCTTAGATCATGTTGGCGAAGAAAAACTTCTCGAAGTTACCCATAATGGAGCCGACCCCTATTATGGCTATACCAAAATGTTATGGATGAAAAATCATGAACCGGAAAACTGGAAGAAAACGAAGCTCTTTTTACCGCCAAATGATTATGTCATTTATAAACTGACCGGAGAAATTGCGATTGATTATTCCTCTGCAGGAAATATCGGCGGAATTTTTGATATGAATAACCGAACCTGGTCAAAAGAAATGATGGATGCGATGGGAATTCCTCTTTCGATAATGCCAGAAAAAATCGTGGAATCAACCGATATAGTCGGTGGTTTGACTAAAGAAGCCGCAGCGGAGTTGGGACTTTCTGAAGGAATGCCTGTAATCGCCAGTGGTATTGACTGCGGTGCGGCCAATATCGGACTTGGCGTATTGGAATCGGGGATTTATGCAGCAGCCATTGGAACATCGATGTGCGCAGCCTTAATTTCCGATCAACCAGTGAAAGGAAAAGATCTGATTGTTTGGCCGTATTTATATGATGCTAAAAGACTTTCCTATTATTTTGCTGGCGGTGCTACAGCTGGAGCGATTGTGAAATGGTTCCGTCAAACGATGTGTCAATATGAATTGGAGATAGAAAAAGCCGGCGGAAAAAATGCCTATGATGTGTTAAATGAACAGGCCGCTAACATTCCGGTTGGAAGCGAAGGTTTGATTGTCCTTCCTTACTTTATGGGAGAAAGAAGTCCAATTTGGGATTCCGATGCAAAAGGTACCATTGTGGGACTTTCACTGGCACATACAAAAGCTCATATTTATCGCGCCTTTCTGGAAGCGGTTGCCTTTTCTCTACGAGATGCGATGGAAGCGACCGGGGAAAATCTCGGTGAATATATCCTGCTGGCCGGTGGGGTCACCAAGTCAAAATTATGGAGACAAATCTTCGCCGATGTCACAGGCTATCCAGTAGTTTGTCCCCTTCATGATGTAGAAGCGAATATGGGAGATGTCATGCTAGCGGGAATTGGTACTGGTCTTCTCTCCTATGATGACGTGAAGAAATGGCAGGTTCTTGATCAGAAGATTATGCCTACTAAAGAGAATCATAGGAAATATAATGACTATTACCAAGTTTATAAATCTATTTATCAAAATTTAAAATCTGATATGAAAACGTTGACAAGACTTTCTACAACATGATTTGAGCATATGCTTTACCAATTTTAAAAAAAGGATATGTGATAGCGATGAATAAATGGAAAAAAAGAATTGGATACGGGGCGGGCGACTTCGCCTGCAACCTCGTATTTAGTACAATGGCGTCTTACCTGCTGTTTTTTTATACAGATGTCTTTGGAATCACCGCAGCCGTTGCTGGTACTTTAATGTTAGTAACCAAAATCATTGATGCTTTTGCCGATACCGGTATGGGATTATTGGTTGACCGGACTCGTACTAGATGGGGGCAAGGAAGACCCTATTTCATAATAGGAGCGATACCGTTTGCTGTCTTTACCATCATGACCTTTATTGTTCCTGATTTCAGTTTGTCAGGAAAAATTCTATGGGCGTATATCACTTATTGCTTGTTGAACATTGCTTATACGGTGGTCAATATCCCATTAAATACGATTGTACCAAGGTTAACCTCAGATAACCACGAACGAAACTGGTTAGTATCGACTCGAATGATTTGCGCGTTAATTGGAACCGCTTTAGTTATGTCCATTACCACGCCGATGGTTAATTTCTTGGGTCAAGGAGATACCCAAAAAGGTTATTTCATTACGATGACCATTTATGGCATCGCCGCGGTGATCGTATTTGTGTTTACCTTTATGAATACAAAAGAGGTGGTTCCGCCAACCGTCCAACCTGGAAAATCTTCTTTTAAACAGGATTTTAAAGGATTGACTGGCCCTGCCGTTATTTTCTTTATCTTGAACTTTCTCTATTTTGGTCTTTTTGTCATTAGAAATACAACTGTGATCTATTATTTCACATATAATCTGGGCCGTACGGATTGGCTGACGTTTGTAGGACTATTCGGTATTCTCTCGGGTCTGCCCATGCTGCTGCTTTTACCTTGGCTTCAAAAGAAAATGCCGAAGAAAAATGTATTGCTTTTAAGTACGGTCATTTATATGGTTGGAGATTTTGTGATTTATTTTGGAAAGACCTCACCTGTCTTACTGATTACCGGTTTGGCGATTACCGGGCTTGGGATTTATGGCATCTTCGGCACCACCTTTGCAATTCAGCCGGATGTTATTGATTATTCAGAGTACAAAAACCATCGAAGCATTGCGGGGATGATTGCCGCTTTCCAAGGATTTTTTGTAAAAGTAAGCCTGGGCCTTGGAAGTGCACTTGTAGGAGTAATCCTGAAAATGGGCGGTTATGTTCCACATGCAAAACAAACTGCAACGGCTTTAAATTATATTGAAATCAGCTTTATCTGGGTGCCAATGGCCATTTGTGTACTGATTGGAATGACAATGTTGTTCTATAAACTCGATGATAAACGGGCGGCGATGGATGTAGAACTCGAACGGCGACGTGCATTAGTAAACAAAAATGCAGAGCAGAATGTTGTAAACCTTTAATAAAGCGTATTCATTCAACCGGTTGGGACTAAATTACTCATAGGAAGCATGAGAACCATGCATGTCCACGCAAGCAAAATTAATGTATTAGCGGTAAATTTAAAGAGGATAGCAAGCATACTATCCTTTTTAAATCTGCATCTGATCATGCCATAAAATCATTTGAAAAAATCTCAAGATTCCAAGAATAATTGAATTAAGTATACGAGCGGGATAAAAAAAGTCGACTTTTTCAGTGTCTCGGACGGTTCTCATGCTTCTTTCGAAGCATGAGAACCGTCCCCTCGCTCCCCTGCATATACTACATTATTGATAAAAAGCAGGAGGAGAGGCCCGTGGTCATCCATGTTGTCAGCAGCGGAGAGACACTTTGGCAAATTGCGAATCGATACAATGTTAATATGAATGGAATTGTTCAATTAAATGGATTACAAAACCCAAATCAGCTGGTAATTGGCCAGTCGTTAGTCATTCCCGTCCCTGGTACATCGCACATAGTTAAATATGGGGAAACGTTATGGGCCATTTCACAGCAGTACGGAGTATCGATTAACTCCATCATCCAAGCCAATCAACTCACCAATCCCTCTCTCTTATATCCAGGGACAAAGTTAATCATCCCTCCAAGGATTCACGTCACTCAAGCCGGCGAAACCCTATGGCAGATTGCGAATCGTTATGGGATAACCGTTCAAGAATTAATCAATGAAAATCAGATCCAAAATCCAAACCTCATTTATCAGGGAACTCCGTTAAGAATTCCGACACGAAAACCGACGATTGAAGTAAATGCCTATACGTATCAACCTGACCAAGCGGCCGCCGACACAGTAAATGAGCTGGCCCCCTATCTAACCTATATAAGTCCGTTTGCTTACCTAATCAGTGAAAATGGTGATCTTACTCCAGCCCATGATGAGTTAACCATTCAAGCAGCCATAGCAAAAAATGTGGTACCGATGATGTCAATTACGAATTTCACCTCATCAGCAGCCGGCTCCAATGTGGCACATACCCTTTTATCCACCCCAAGTTTACGCGAAAAAGTCCTGACAAATATGCTTCAAATTATGGACCAAAAGGGGTATAAGGGTGCAAACATCGATTTTGAAAATGTATTGCCAGCGGATCGCGAGAATTATAATACTTTCCTTCAACTAGCAGTCGATCGCCTGCATCCTAAAGGATATTTTGTATCTACCGCCTTGGCTCCAAAAGCCAGTGCTACACAAGCTGGTTTATTGTACGAAGCCCATGATTATGAGGCCCATGGTCGAATTGCCGACTTTGTGGTGTTAATGACGTATGAATGGGGATACCGGCTCGGGCCGCCACAGGCGATCTCACCTATTAACCAAATGAGACGCGTCGTGGAATACGCAAGGTCCGTCATTCCGGCTGAAAAAATATTTTTAGGCTTCCAAATTTACGCTCGTGATTGGCTTCTTCCACATGTACAAGGACAAGAAGCAGAAACGTTTAGTACCCAAGAAGCGATTGCCCGTGCCGTCAAATACGGAGCAGCCATTCAGTATGATACCACCACACAATCACCATTTTTCCGATACACGGATGAACAAGGCCGCGGCCATGAGGTTTGGTTTGAGGATGCCCGGAGTGCACAAGCGAAGTTCGACTTAGCAAAGGAATTTAACCTCCGTGGAATCAGTTACTGGGCATTAGGCTATCCGTACCCGTCTAACTGGGCATTGCTGGCTGATAATTTTACGATTAAAAAAGGACGTCCCGCCATATAAGGTTTGTTCAGCCTAACATTTGGTATTGGAAAAGAAGCATGGAGACGGTTCCCATGCTTCTTTCTATAGCTGAAATTTGTCTTTAATTATTCTCGCTACTTCTTCTGCACTCAAATTGGTATTATTTATTTTTAAATAATTCTCCTTCGTGATTTCCCCATCTAACGAATTTAACCGATACTTTTTCATTGATTTCTTCAAATTAGCCTCAGACCACTCCACATTTCTCTTTGTCGGTTTATGTTCAAGCCGGTGCGGGCCTTTATTCCGCTCAATCCGCTCTTTCAAATCTGCCTCAAGTTCAACAAAGTACACTGTCCCACCACTTGATTCAAATATTTCACAAATATGATCGACGTAATCCCAATCGGCTTGAAGATCAAACGCCCAAACAAAAGTAAATATTAATCCGTACAAATCACTTTTAGCTACTGCCTCGAATATTTCTTGGCGAAATAGACTTACTAACCGGTTTCCCTCTTTCGTGCCGTATTCAAAAAGGGAGTAACTAATTCAATCGTCATGTGATTATGAAATAGTTTCAAATCAGTTCTTTTTTCTAATTCATGCCCCACTGTCATTTTACCAACTGCTTGCGGTCCAAATATCAAAACAAACTTCATAGACCCCCCCCAAAAAATACATCCTACAATTTCCTTTATCCCCTATCATAATAGTTTATCTTTAATTCTAATAACCTATTTTTTAAAAAAATCTCTACGAAACGACAGCCCTCGACCTAAATTCGATATATGTTGTACTAATCAAACGATTGGTTAAAACTGCTCCAAGTATTGTCCTATAAGCATTTTCATAAAGTGATTACATAGAAGTTTGTCGAAACTCTTACAAGAACGAAGCTGATTACAACCTACTTTCACCAAATTTCTATCATTCTGACAAGAGTCCAAGAATTTCGCACCTTTTCAACATTACTCAAACGTTTGTTTAAAACAAATCTAAAACAGACAAATCCTGGATTGACCCATCACCGTGGCTCAAAATATTGTCGAGAAATGTTCTAGTCCTTCTTATCTAGTAGCAAAAAGAAGCAAGAGAAACGTCCCCATGCTCCCACTAACAAATACAAGTCTTCCGTTTCACACCAATTTTATTACGTTCTTCTATCTTTTTGATATAGGGAACAGCGAGAGGAACTTTACACGCAGTTTTGCCCATATTGACATGAACCTTGCCAATCGCTTCAGCAACTCTTATCGCTTCATCATGCAGTGCAGTCACATAGGCCCCTACACTAATCACAAATCCGTTCATCACATACCGAACCCGGTTTCTTTCTTGATGAATCGTTGCCTCCGCCCTTAAGAGCAAAGCTCGGATCTCCTCTAAATCCAGCTTTTCATCAGGAGTAATCGATAGATAGTTCGCATAAGTGCTCCAGCCAGCCACGGCAATCATTTCTTCCTCTGACTCTATCCATTCACGCGCAAGTTCCATAGCATGCGGACTTTCTGCGGCAACTCCTGCAACAGTATATTCAGCAAGCAAATACCAGTTTGCTTTATGAACCCATTCCTGAAGTGTTTCCTTTGTCATCAATTTCGGGTTAACAGACAGTCCTGCTAAATACATAGCGTCAGAGTTTCCTGTTTCATATAAAGCCAAAGCCAGCTCCTGGTCTTTTTTGACATGCTTGACGAGCTTTTTTAAATCTCCAACCTTAACTCCAAAAAAATGGCCACTGCCCCCGTGATTCAAAAACGTTTTTTTGGTTTGCGCTGAACCCAATTCGGCCAACTTCTCCATAATCTCCTCGACGCTCATACTAACCTCCAAAAAAAGATATTTTCACCATTTTACCATTTTATTGAAGTGATTTCTTCGCCATAGATTTTTCCACAGAAAACGGTTCATAAACGGTGGTAGAATTTTACCGCTAAAGGATTAGAGTTAGGAATCTTAAGGACTTGTTACATAGTTGAATAACATATGTATCATTAGGCTGCAATCATAAACCTACTGCGAATAACGCCTCCTAATTTCACTAATGACAATCTTTCGACCATTTTCCCCTATATACTAAACTATTCAAACGTTTAATTAAAACAGCCAAAAGGTTCGTAGCGTATGGTTTTCTCTTATAAGACAGGAAAAAAGATTGTCGATAAAAGTTAGCGTATTTCACAGACAAAAACTTAATTTCCCGGAAAATTCTATTGTTTTCGATAGAACTTACCTCATTCACGGCTTTCCCCAATGATTCGTCATTAATCAAACATTTGTTTAAAAATGAGATAATCCCCGCCAAAGCTGAATTCCTCTCTCCAACTGTATGAAAGAAATGTCGATTAATCACTACTGGATCTTGCTGACAATCACTCAGACACCTTATTAGCGATCCAACCAAAAGGAAGCAGGAGAAACGTCCCCCTGCTTCCACTACTTATTTCTTTATAGTTGTGATGTATTGTTTTACGACTTCATAAACATATTCCTGGTTTGCTTCCGCTGTATTAGGGTTATAGGCTCCGCCATTTGTTTTATTATTGGACAGAATTCTAATTCCTAAAAATGCTACATCATAGGCATCTGCAATTTGTGCGGCCGCAGCACCTTCCATTTCTTCTACTGATGTACCGTAATTCGTATGAATCCAGTTAATTCGATCCACTTCATTGTTCCAGAAGTCTGCTGACCCAATCGTACCTTCGACAACCTTACCTTTCGTGTACTGATCCTTTACCGCATTAGCTGCTGCAAGCAGGTCTTTATCACCCTCATAGTAACGGACCTTATTGGTATTGATATCATTTCCGCTTCCTTCAGAAGCCATTAAATCCATTGGAATCCATTGACTAGGGTCCATTCCCTCGCCTGCATTTTTCGTTTCCGTTTTTAATGAACCGATGTTGGTGACTCTTTTTCCTAACACGATATCAAATACGTTTAAAGACGGATCATGTCCTCCAGATGTTCCTTGATTGATAATGGCAATGGGGTTATATTTTTCAATTGCCAGCGTTGTAGCAGCTGCAGTGTTCTCCATCCCTTTGCCTGTTTTTGCCACTATAACAGGATAACCGTCTAATTTCCCTTTATAGAATACGAAAGTTCCCGACTTTTCTATCTTTACTTTTTCTAGTCTCTCCGCAAACTTCTCGGCTTCAATTGGCATTGGACCTTCAATAAGAATAGGTCTCCCCGCACCTTCTACCTTTGTTTCTTTAAATAATGAAGAATTGCGGCCTGCAAGCATGGTTACTAACAAGACGACAATCGCTGCAAATAAGATGTTCTTGTTTAGAACTCCCTTTTTCATAAATAATTTCCCCTTTTCTCTAGTTGTTTGACATACTCGTAGTTTTTCCCCACAGAAAAAGGCCCGGAATAGTAGAACGCTCCTACCTTCTAGACCTACAAAGCCAAAGTGTAAAGATTTAGCAAAAAAACCTCTTGCTAAAAATAAGATGGCAGCAGCTCAAAAGCCGATGAATTGCCCATACTTTAACTCGTAGTCTAGTTCTTTCATTGGGAACCAGGTAGAGACACTCGGACCATATTTCCGAGTATATACGAGTAATGAAATTTACGATTATTACTTTACTAGAATAACAAACCATTAATAGATATTCAACAAAAATATGAACATTAATACAAAATAACTAGTTAATGTTCGTGTTTTTCGCTTACTTTATAAATCATAAGTCCGAGATAAGCTCTATCTGCGCCTAGTTTATGAACATACACCCTTCTTACTGGAAAAGGACAATAACTTTTGATTTGGGCCTCAATCCCTTTAACCCTTGACTTTCGGCCCGTCATCTAACTGTCTTCGCTTAAAGGCTTTCTCTCTAAAAAGGTTTCAAAGAAATGTCGAGAACTGTATTCCATTGATTTTTTTTATAAAAAAAAAGCCAATCCCTACATATAGTAGGAAATAGGCTTTTGAGGAATTGATTAACTTTGGTTACTCTTAAAAGGCGTCTCTGGGTAGTTGAGACCGAGAAATTTTTAGTCCCGGCTGAATAGATCTCTAGTATACACTTTATCCTTAACTTCCTTCAGCTCATCGGATAACCGATTCGCCACAATCACATCTGATACCTTTTTAAATTCTTCAAAATCATTAATGACTCGAGAATTAAAGAATTTCTCTTCATGTAGTGCTGGCTCATAGACGACGACTTCAATCCCTTTAGCTTTAATACGCTTCATTACGCCTTGAATAGCCGATTGTCTAAAGTTGTCTGAGTCCATTTTCATCGTAAGTCGATAGATACCGACAACCTTAGGATTCCTTTTAATTATCATTTCTGCTACATGGTCTTTTCTCGTTCTATTCGCATCCACAATAGCTGTCATGATATTATTAGGAACATCTGAATAATTAGCTAGTAACTGCTTAGTATCTTTAGGCAGGCAGTATCCGCCATATCCAAAGGATGGATTATTATAATGCGTTCCAATACGCGGATCAAGACCAACGCCATCAATAATTTGTTTCGAATCTAATCCTCTTACTTCAGCATACGAATCAAGCTCATTGAAAAAAGCGACCCTCATGGCAAGGTAGGTATTAGCAAACAGCTTAATCGCTTCTGCTTCCGTTGAATTCGTAAACAAAACATCGATATTTTCCTTCAAAGCACCCTCAACTAATAAATCAGCAAACACTCTAGCTCTTTCTGATTGTTCGCCAACGATAATTCTAGAAGGATACAAGTTATCATAAAGGGCTTTTCCTTCTCTTAAAAACTCAGGTGAGAAAATAATATTTTCAGTTTCAAACTTCTCTCTAACCTTCTCTGTATAGCCGACAGGTACAGTCGACTTAATCACCATGATGGCGTCTGGATTAATGGATAAGACATTAGCAATGACAGCTTCAACCGATCTAGTATTGAAATAGTTCATCTCCGGGTCATAGTTTGTCGGAGTAGAAATGATGACGTACTCTGCGTCTTTAAACGCTAGATAATTATCAGTTGTTGCCGTTAAGTTAAGTTCCTTTGTTGCTAAGTATTCCTCAATCTCCTTATCCAAAATTGGCGACCTTTTATTATTAATCATATCCACTTTTTCTTGGATAATATCAAGGGCCATCACTTCATTGTGCTGGGCTAATAAAATGGCATTGGATAATCCTACATAGCCTGTTCCTGCAATTGTAATTTTCATTTTGAATACATCTCCACTATTTAATAATTGCTAATTAATTTAAGGATCATTCATTAGATTTTTATGGATGAAAATATTTAGATAATATTCCTATTGTATTATACCCATATTAAAAGCAGAATGGAAGCAGGGGGACGGTTCGACCACCGAAAGACATTTCTAAATAAATGGAAAAGATAAGTAGGAAGTATTAACCGTTTGATTAAATACCCCGGAGTTTTACATAACAAAAGACAGACGATTTTTAATAAAATATAGGTAGAGAGCTTGCCAAGAATGGAAAAAGGGGCATCTCCTGCTGCAGCAGACCACCCCTTACTACTGCTTCGAACAAGTGCAACAATTGTCCCGGTACATCCCTTGCTTCATAATTCTAGTTTTCCTGGGACAAACATAGACTAAATAGAAAAAGGAGGAAGTCCATGAAACGATTAGCTGTTTATTGCGGTTCCAGTCTCGGTGCTTCTGAAGCTTATAAATTTGGCGCCATTCAATTAGGAAAGGAGTTAGCCAAACGGAACATAACATTAGTTTACGGTGGTTCTAGTAACGGCTTAATGGGGGCCGTCGCAGATACCGTTTTACATGAAGGCGGGCATGTAATTGGTGTGATCCCAAAAGTGCTGGTCGAGCGTGAAATTTCTCATAAAGGATTAACCGAACTGTTTATGGTAGACACCATGCATGAACGAAAGGCAAAAATGGCTGATTTAGCGGATGGATTTGTGGTCCTGCCTGGAGGAACTGGAACATTAGAAGAGTTTTTTGAAGTATTCACTTGGGGACAGATTGGATTACATCAAAAACCATGCGGTCTGCTAAACATTCAGCACTATTACGACCCGCTGATAAGCCTGTTTGATCATATAATTGAACAAAAATTTCTTCAAGAAAAATTCCGCTCAATGATCATCATGGAAGAAAAAGCAGATATACTACTCGACAGATTCCTCGATTACGTAGCTCCAACAGTGAAATCATATGATTAGTTGGAAACATGGGGACGATCTCATATTTCGGAAGCATGAGACCGTCCAAATTAAGGTTAAAGTTCAAGGTAGGCAATTGGAATGTCCTAATAAAAATTAGGGAAAGCGCCCTTCCATTCTTAGTTTCCTAACATAAAGTATAGGGAATAAGTCTAACGGGGGAGGTTTTATAAAATGTTTGGTTATGGTGGTTTCGGTGGTTGTGGCGGTTATGGCTACGGCGGCTTTGGATATGGCGGTTTTGCTTTAATCGTTGTATTATTCATCTTGCTGATTATCGTTGGTGCAGTAATCTGTTTCTAGGAATATCCTAAAAAAGCCCTCTAACAAAGGGCTTTTTTGATGCAAACTTTTCCTGTTTAAAGGTGTCAGTCTCTGGATTGAATATGACACTGGCTATACTCTAAGGTACGTTGCTATTTTGTTCCAGAAGGTTAAGCCACTTTTTCATTATTAAATTAGCACTTGTCCATTCTGTTTCATAATTGCTTATACATATAAAGAGTCTATCAGTCATTGTATGTATTTTCCTTTTCAAGGCTGGATTTAAAGGATTCAACCTATTTGCTAAGGTACAATTTTTAAATGATATAAAGCTACTAGTTTACAGATAATTTAATAAAAAATATCAAATATTTTTGTTACAATAGACTTATAGAAGAAAACGGAGGAGATGTTTCTAGGTGGACATAAATCAAAAAGACTTTATTGAAACAGTCTATGTAAGAGGTGTCCAAATATCCCTTTTGGCATCTGGAGACGGAACAGAAATTATTTACCATAAGCTAAATTCTGGAGTAAGATGGGCATTAGAACCTACCGAAGGATGGACGGCTTTAGAGTATTTACTAGTATTGTCTGGTGAATTAAGATATCCCACAGGTAATGGGTTTAAAGTATTAAAATCTGGTGATTCCTTCTTTAAGAGTCCTGTTACAAATCATTTTATTTTTCAATCCAATCAAACAACGGAATTTCTATATATTACCTCACAGCCCATTTTTCACCACTACAGTAAGGCTTCTCATGATATAATGGATTTAGCTGTATCTATTGAAGAAAAAGATGGCTACACGGTAGACCATTGTTCTAGAATCAATAGATTTTCCATGTTAGTCGGTGAGCAACTAGGGTTCAATGCAAAACAGCTTCTAGTATTAAATAAAGCTTCTTTTCTTCATGATGTTGGGAAAGTAAAAGTTCCATTATCTATTTTACGGAAACCTAGTAAACTTACTGCTCAAGAGTGGGAGATCATGAAAAAACACACCACCTATGGAAGAGAAATGTTGGAAAGTACCAAAGTACCACTTTTAGTGGATGCTGGTCCAATTGTGGAACAACACCATGAAAGATATGATGGAAAAGGTTACCCTTTTGGGTTAAAGAAAAACGAAATTTCCATTGAAGCATCCATCATAGCGGTTGTTGATTCTTATGATGCAATGACAACAGATCGGGTTTACCAAAAGGGAATGTCTAAAGAAGAAGCATTGGAAGAGATACTCCGATGCCGGGGTATAATGTACAACCCTGACATTGTAGATATATTTTTATCTTTGCAAAATAAAATGATTTAAGGAGGAAAACAAGAGATGAAGAAATTAGTAGTTTTAGTGATGGCAATGCTATTATCAGTTGTTGTCATCGTAAAACCAGCATCAGCTGAATACCTGCCTCAATATGATAAATATATTGAAGTAAGTAATGATCAGGCAAGACAAATAGCTGACCAATTAGGATTAAAAGGCATTCCGCTAGGTCCAGAAACTTCAGCTTATTCTTTCCAAGTTCAAGAATCAATGATTGAAAAAATTGAACAAATCACTGGAAAAGAAATTGACCATTATTATATTTGGTTAACAGTTGATGGAGTGCCCGTTTTAGGGATTGACCCTCCTGTAGTATCATTCTAAAAATCTCTTAAATCAGAATCAAAGTACATAAAAAGGGAGCAAATGGGTTTACCTTTAAACTCCCGGTGCTGTTATGTTAATAGCAAGAATTAAAGCCCTACTCTCCCTGAGTTGGGCCTTTAATTTTTGTACTTTTCAAATAAATTTCCCTGATATTATTTTTGCTTTCTGGTGTAAATTCCACAATCAAACCAAGGTATATCATCTGTTGATTTGCCGAAGTGAGAGTCCTCTTATAATTTTTGGAGCGAAAAGCGAGCTCTTCCATTGAGCATTTCAAGAAAATAAAAAAAGTAAGCATTAGGCATGATATTTTCGGCTTAATTAAGGATCTGACCTTAATTATAAATAACTCAACTTTCGCACCTAGAAAAATGTGATGAGGTTAAATGGGTGTAACGCTTAGAACCGTTGAAGTAGAGTACTTGACTTTAAATATAGGCATGAAAAAACACCTCTTCATTTGGTATAGTTGATTTGTCGAGAATCACAATACCACACAGAAGAGGTGCCTCCTATATGATATCGAATAATAGTCAAAATAAGCAACTACCAAATGAATTAACTTCCACATTTAAAGAATTACAGGTACTAAAACATCTAAGAAAAGCTGGTATTACAAAGTCTTTGGGCTTTTCCTGTGGTTACCTTTTCCAATTAATTTTTTGCTTGATCTTTGAAAACAAGAATTGGTATCGGACGCTTGAAAGTAGAAAATCTGTCGATTTTCCTACAAAGGATTCCGTCTATCGTTTCTTGAATCAGTCTACCTTCGCGTGGCGTAAATTTTTACTGTTTCTTAGTGTCCACACAATTGGAAAAGTAACGAAACTCTCGAATAATAACAGACCGAAGGTCTTAGTATTAGATGATTCTTCTTATGATCGAAATCGTAGTAAATCCGTCGAATTACTAGCTCGTTGTTTTGATCATGCCTCTCAAAAAATGCGCTTTTATAAAGGCTTCCGTAT
>NZ_JAMBOH010000024.1 GCF_023715505.1 Neobacillus cucumis
TCTAGACGACTATTTCAAGTCGCATGTATTCCTTGAGCTTTCAAGGCGCAACTCTCACACCACCGTACGTACGGTTCCGTATACGGCGGTTCAATAACTTAAGTATCGGCGCTCATATAAATGGTTGGGTTTTTAAGCCCCCATTTGGTGAGCGTTTTTATTTTAATTGCTTTTTGCAGTGTTTCACTTCTGGAAATCCTCCAATATCCCTTTCGGGAATTAGCTACTTTCCAGGCTTCTTCATGTTTGACACCTAATCTTCTTAGTTGATAATATTTTGTTTTGGTTTTCTTCCACCTTTTCCAAATAACCTGTCTCAGTCGATGGTTCAGCCATTTTGCTATATCCTGTATGAACTTTTTCATAAGACCAATTCCATAATAATTTATCCAACCAACTGTTACGTGGTTAATTTCTTTGGCGATATCCTCAAATTTCCCAGTGCGATTCCGCTTAGTTATATTCTTTAGTCTGGTTTGGAGTTTCTTCTTTGCTGACTGATGTGGTCTACATCCTACACCTTTGGAGGTGCTGTGTATGCAGACCTAGGAATTTTAACTTAGTAGCCCCACCTTACTCTTAGTTCGGTTAACAGTTAATTTTAGCTCTTGCTCGAGGTATTTTGTGATACTTTTAATTACCCGGTGACCTGCTCGTTCACTTTTAACGTAAATGCTAAAATCGTCCGCAAAACGGACGAATTTATGTCCACGTTTCTCCAATTCCTTATCCAGTTGGTTTAAGTAAACATTACTAAGAATCGGCGAAAGTACACCACCTTGGGGGGCACCGAATTCTGTCGGTTTAGTCAGTCCATTTTCGAGTATTCCGCTCTTGAGAAATTTCCAAATTAGTTTCAATATAACTTTATCCTGGATGAATGCCTTGAGGTATTCCATTAGTTTTTGATGGTTGATAGTGTCAAAGTAGCTTTTTAAATCACAGTCTACCACCACTCTATAACCTTGTTCATAGTATTTAATAGATTGCTTTATGGCTTGGTGTTGATTCCTATTCGGGCGAAAACCATAACTTGATTCAGAGAAATGTGGGTCTATAATTTCACCAATTATTTGGTAAATAGCCTGTTGGACCATTCGGTCCCGGACACACGGAATACCTAACTTACGTTTGGAACCGTCCGGTTTAGGTATTTCCAAATAAGGGTATTTAGTTCATCTTCGCTTATAGCTGACTCAAATAGGTCGTAAAAGAGATCACTTATTCTGTGTATAGTAAAATTTCCGTCTGGATATTGCATTAAAGTAATAGTTACTGAAGGATGATTTATTACCAAATAAAACTTTTTACCGTCCCACTTGGCATGTATGCAAAAACTATAGATAAATTCTTAAACATCAGCTTTCCGTTTAATCATACAGCATTACCTACTTGTTTCAGCACATTTAAGATCAGAGGGGATACCTGAATTAAGACATAACCTAAACCAGCATTTTGAATCATTTGCCAACCCTTATCAGCTCTGTCGAACATGAACTGAAAGCAAGAACCTACAATAATAACTGAAGCTATCGGGAACGACAATGCCACAAGAATATCTACAATTGGGTCTAATACATGCGCTAACATATCTAAACTCTGAGCACTCATCCACTCCTTTGCTCCTGCTTCAATAGCTATAGGAGCACTTGTAACGACTGCATTTGTTCCCGTTGTAGCTGCAAAAGCCTTCATTGCAAATCCAAGGGTTCCTACTGCTCCACAAGTTGCAATTGGAAGGGCTGCTGAAACTGCTAATTGAGTTACTTTTCTTACTCTCTTTTGCCTTCTTTGTTTTTCTTTCGCTTTAAATTCACCAGACATAAATTCATTGAAATTGATTCTTTTTGACTTTGCCAAAATAATCATCCCCTTATTTAATGTCATTCAAGGTGTAAACTCGATAAGGAAGACCTTTGCATAAAACAGTTAATTGTTTCCTTCTTAGTTCCGTTGTGGTTAACCAAATTAACTTCGGAAAATAGCCTAAATGTTTTGCTAGTTCCCCATTTCTCATTAATCCCTTGTATTGTTCGATCTTCTTTTTGTTAACGCTCATCTTCTGAGTAGAATCGACTTCAAGAAAATTATACTTACCATCCTTCTTAAAATACGAGTCTGCAACAATAGTAAAAATTCCATCCGATACCTTTATTTCATTCTCCCAATCATGAGGACAGCCCATGTAAATGTAAAAATCATTTCGTTTAAGGTAGTGGTTAACAAATTTATTCTTTCTTCTTACTTTGTCTGTATTGACATATTCCCTACCTTCTTTATTTAAAAAATATATAGTTGAGTAAGATTCTTCACGGAAACCAGTTATATAAGAGGACATTTCTTTGAGGATACGATTGGCATTTCTTACGCTTCCTAAACGATGAATCCTAGTAAGTTGATCACGATTAAGAAAGTCCAGTTTTCGTAATGACAATAGAATTTCTTCCTGTCTCTTGCTTAGGGGCTTCAACTGTTACAACCTCCCTCTTTTGAACAATATAAGGTGTGATTGTTTTTTCAATATCTTCAGGTGTAATAAGAGGAGTTTGAACTATTACACGTTCATCTGCCATTTGATATATTGCTCTTCCTTTAATTTTTGGTAAGGCTTCAGCACCATCTGTGTCAAGAACTACCCTTGAAGCTGTTCCGGACTGAACACGGAAACAAAGTTTAGCATCACTATTTTGCTTACATTGACGAGGGATTATATCCCCTGTTCCATATTGGGTTGCTAATATCAATCTAAAACCTAAGCCTGCTCCCAAACGTGCTATTTGGCTCATATATTTTTGACATTCTGCCTTAATGGTCCTTTCACTTTTATGAATAAGAATTCCATCTTTCCAAATATCCTTCTTATCAACTGCTTCATCAGGATTTAATTCCCCAACTTCATCAATAATGACAAAATGACGTTCAGTTATTCCAGCATCTTCAACTTTTTTCTTTCCAGCTCTTTTAAGTATTTCCTGTTTCTTTCTCATAAGGTTATAGGCATTTTCAAGAGTTTTTAATGCTTCCTCTGGTTCGTATGCGATTGATACAGTTTGTTTAACATTCTCATAGTCACATAGTTCCACCCCAGCCTTTAAATCAATCAAATGGAGTTTTAAGTTGTCTGGTTGCTGCTTAATTAAAGATGTAATAATACAGTTTATTAAATTTGACTTTCCATACCTTGTAGCACCACCCAGGCATAGATGAGGGCTTTTTTCAAAGTCATGGAAAATAAGTTTGTTTCTATTCCTTGTTGCTCCAAAAACAACCTTCCACCCTTTACCTTCTTGAAAACTAACCATTTTAGGTAATGGCTCATTATAAACTCGAATTATCAACATTCCATCATAAGACAACTCTATTTCTTTTCTGTCCGTTAGTTTTTTAGTGTATAGACTTTTAATATTTGAGAAAATATTTCGATCAAGTTTAAGTTCTTTAAAGTCTTTAAGTTTAATCTTTACTGAGCGAGTATTGATTCCTGATTCGATAACTTTTTGTTTTGCTAAGTAATCTTCAAAACTCCTACCTAAAGGTATACGGTAACGATACTCAACACCCCAATCATAATTTCTCTTTTTAATTTGTTGGGCTGTTAATGTTTGATTGCCGTCCTTAACATTAAGACCACTAAGAGCGAATATTTTGTTGATTTTTTTTGAGTCATTCCCTACCCCACTTTTCGAGCGATAAGCTTTTAAAGAAATCGCTCCAAAAATTGTTGTTGTCACAACTTCAAAAATCATTTTGTTATCCTCCTTCCTTCAACGCCACCTCTGTAGACTTACGATAGTAAGTATCCCAACTAAGTAGAAATAAAAAATTGAGGATTATCGGTTGATATTATTGGGTTTGGATACTACCAATCTATTGTCTAACTTCGTGATTCCATTGGCTATAATAAATGGTATTAACCTTGGATTGTCCGTTATTCCTATCAATCAAAAATAAATTTTGATAACTACAAATTAAATTGTGAAAGGATTTTTTTTAGGTAATATGGAAATGTATTAATAGGTGATGACATTGAAGAATTTAAAGAGTAATATAGGATGGCTAATTGATAAATCCGATTATACTAGGGAGGATTTAAGACAAAGATATAAAAAGTCAGCTAATACGATATCAAATTGGTGTACGGGAAAAAGTTATCCCTCTGCACCAGAAATGTTTGATCTTGCTGATTTATTAAACTGTAAGGTAGATGATCTTTATGAACGAAAAGTGGAAAACTAATCATAAAAAGTAAAAATTTTTGATTGAAAGGAAATGGCTATTAAATATGGAAAATTTAAAATCCCAATGTTATTCGGAATATGTTCTAACAAAAAAAATTCTAGAGTTATTTGATAAGACTATAGAACTTTTTTCCAACTTTTAAAAAAATGATCAAAACACATATTCATCTGCAGCGTTCGCAAAAATTTATGTTTCCTTTAAAGCATCGGTTGAACTATGTGATAAAAATTACCCTTTTGATACCTTTTCTATTACCAGGTCAATATTTGAAACTGTTTGTCTTTTAAGGTGTTTTTGTCGATATCCAGATTTTGCAACAGATTACAAAAATAGTTTCTTAAAGAAAAAGGTAAATATCATTAATAAAATAAGTCATAATAGAAAACTTTTTTCTCAAGAAATAAATGAGTTTGTTTCTCCTGACAAAAAACAAGAATTAAAGAAACAAATTGATGAATTAAATGTCATGGATTTTAGTACTAAAATAGAAGATTTAGCAAGAATGGCAGATTTAACACATATTTATTTAACTTTCTATACTATTGCAAGTGATTATGTACATGGTTCCATAAATAACTTTTCTAATTATCTATTTCATGAAAATGGAGATAATTTTGTAGATTATAAGCCAAAAGTTTACGATATTAAAGAATCTTTATTAAACGCTAATTACATGGCTATAATCGCAATTGAAGCATATTCACAGTTTATGAAATTAGATATTTCAGAGGAAACATTAACATCATTAAGTGAAGAACTTGCTTCTTTATTCGAAATAGTAAATAAAGAAAAGTACGATGTTTAAATTCTTAGAGGTAGATGAAGATGAACATAACAATTGAAATACATTACAAGGCTGAGAGCCGTTTAATTCAACGAGCTTCTTTTCCGTTAAAAGGCAGAAAACCTGAACGAGTCGCTTTAAAGTTTTGGAAAAGTATTAAAAAGGATATGCCCTACCCAGTGGAACTAGAGGAAGTCATTGCAGCTGGTGAGAATATAACGGAGAAGGTTAAAGAATTGGAGAAACAAAAATTACTTAATATTATCAATGATAATTTGCCCTTTTAATTATAATTTGTCACTAATTTGTCACAATTACACTAGTTTCAAACTGATAAAATAGTACCATCGTTGAAAAAGGGGTACTTAAATTGACCAGTGAGGAGCTACATAGGAAAATTGAAACAGTAAGAAAGAAATTGATACAGGTTGGAATGTTAAAAGGATTTACATCGCCAGAAACTATAAAAATTAGTGAAAAACTTGATAAATTAATATATATTAAAATGAGTATGTGAAAAAGCCCCTCTCGACTGAGAAGGGCTTTTGTAGGAGGAAAAACATGTAATCTTCACGGGTTTAATTGTAATCTTCCCCCAGGAGCATAAATTATTCACTTATTTGTATATTTTTTGAAACCTTACCATACTTTTCACGTTTTAGTGTTATAATTCAAATGGACTAAATAAATAGAAAAGTAGGGGGAAATAAGAATGAAAAAATTAGTAGCTGCTTTATTGGTAACAGTAATGGTTGTAATTAGTTCGTTTTCGGGAAGTAATGTTAAGAAAGTGGAAGCTGCAGTAACGAGCCAAGCTGGTTATGTAATTAAAGGTAATAACGCTAAAGGGCTATCATTCTACATAACAACGCCTCTGGGCACAATGGTTAAAGATGTCCAAGGCAAAAAAGATTGGTATACTACTAAACTAACTTATGTCACCTATAACAAAGTCGGCACTAAATGGGTTAAACAAGTGGTCGTAAACCGTACAGTTTACATGAATATTAAACCTGCAGATCGTAAATGGATTAACTACAATAATTTTAAGATTATTAATAATAAACCTATCGTTTATACAAATATTTATGTGGCACCACCTACACCTGTTAATGTCATCGCTAAACTTAACCCTACTACAGTAGCTAATACAATTAGGAGCAACGCTTCTAAGGAATGGGGAACTGATTATGAAATGGTTCAATACGAAATTAATCAGCAAACATCAGCTTACAATAAACTAAAGGTAATGGTTGTTAAGAATAGTTTAGGAGAAACCTTACTAAATAATGCGTTTAAAACTTGGAGTTACGATTTTGAAATGGTTGATTATGAATACTACACACAAGTTCAAGCTTATAACAGAGTTGCTGCAATTAAATTAGATACGACCGTCAAAGCTAACATTATGAAGGCAGCAAAAGCTGAATGGGGTTATGACTTTGAAATGGTGGAGTATGAATACTATACACAACTAAATGCTTATAATGCCACTCATTAATTAATAATAAAGCCCCACTCCATATAAAGAGTGAGGCTTTTTCTAATTTACAATAGTGAATTAATCTTATTGATAGTGTGTTTACCAGCAATCCCATCCACTTCATACGGTAAATAAACCTTTTGAAAACGGGTTACAGCATCTTTTGTTTTCAATCCATAATCATTATCAACTTTTCCAAGACCTTCAAAAAGAATTAAAAGACATTGATAAATTATTAAAACTTAATCCAAATAATGTTGAATTATTGGCACAACGTCAACAACTGTTAACTGAATCAGTACAAGCGACAACAGAGAAATTAAATGCATTAAGGGAAGCTGAAAGACAGGTTCAACAACAATTTGAACGTAGCCTTTAAATCTTGACGTACATTCACGCCCACTGCAAGTACCCATAAATTTCTGGTCGGAGTTATGGGTACTTGCTATAATTAATTTGAGTCATTAGTATCCAATACAAAGTAGACCTTGTATTAGTGATAAATAATGGCTTTTTACTGTTTCTAGCCTTTTCTAACAGCTAAATATCCAACTAGGGCTTACCTGCCCAAACTTGGTAAAAATTTTTTAAAATGGACATGCTCACTACATGCAAATACAAGCACCAACATAAACTGTACTAACCCATAAAAGTTTCCTTCTTTCGAAAGTGGCAGACCCACTTTCTTTTTTTGTTCAGTGCTTTTTTCTTCGTACTATGCGTCTAAAAGGAATTACTTTCCACTTAATTTATTCATCTTTTTCGGGTATTTTTTCTTATTTTAAAGAAAAAACTTACATTAATATTTAAAGAAGGAGATGATGCAAATGACAAACAACAATAACATTCGAAGTATACTAGGTGTAAATGTTCGTGCCCGCTCATCCAATATTGATAAAGAGCATTATGAACCTTTTAAAAATCCATTAATTCACAAACAAATAAATGGGCGAGTGATAGTCCCACTTGACAGCACAAGACTTTGGGGGAGATAAACCCCTGAATTCCCCTATTGACTTAATCACACTTTCAGGAAAAGGATAACCCTTTACCTGCTTAGTCGCCCAATGGGTCTAATGTGAACTAAAATTTTGTTTGTAGTTTTAATCCCCTATTATTTTGATTTTATTGGTTAACAATTTCATGTTAGCTGAAGTGTATTGCTTACGGAAATCCATGCTGCGTTTACTGGTATGTAACTGGGAAGTTGACTTCCTATTTGAAAACTTATAATAATCTGCGTACTGTTTTTCTATTCTCCTGAATGAATCCAACCGAACAACGTCCATGATAATCTCCCTTGTTTCCCCCAAAAGGGGGGGAAATAAAATGACTCCCCTTAGTCCTTTTCAATAACTTCAAATTTATCAGTATTCCAGTCGTGAATAGTTGGTATTACTACTTCCCCTTTGTGATTGATTAAAGTCATCATGATCTGACGAATAGCATGCGGATGTAATTGTAGACTCGCTAAAACTTCAGCTTCTTCATAGCTCCCTGCTTCAATACTGATTGATACTGGAACCTGAATAGTAGTGAAAACCTCGAATTGTTGTTTCTTTTGAACAGTTTGTAAATTTGTCATTATGTAACCTCTCCCTTTTTCTTCTAATTCCTTGAAAGTTATTAACTTCTTGAGTTAATACTAACACCTTGGGTTATTATCGTCAAGCGTTAATATTAATGTTATAATAAAAAAATTGGAGGTAGTTGAAATGATTAAATTCAAACTCAATGAAGTATTAGAACGAAAGGGAAAAACAATGTATTGGTTATCTAAAACTACGGGTATACGACCAAATACAATTAGTCAGTGGGCGAATAATGAAACTCTGAAGATGGAGGATCAAGTTAAATCAATTACAATAGACAATCTTGATAAGATTTGTACTGCGCTTGAATGTGAGATTGAGGATTTATTTCAGCACATTAAAAATAAGTAACACAAAAAGAGCCAACTATAATAGTGGCTCTTTATTTTTATTTTAAGTACTCTATTCATTGATTTCAGTCGTTTAATTCCATTTCAGGTATAAATACCATATTTATTCTAAAGTGCTCTAATAGACGTAAATGAAGCCTGAGAAGGTCTATTGAAAACAAAAAGACGATACTGATAATAGCACCGTCAATAATAGGATATACAAACAGATAAGAGCTTTATTTTCTGTTCACAATTGCTCACAAAAAGCTCACGGATTGCTCACTATGCTAACCGAAAAACAATTCCATGTCCGCCTTTAGGATACTCCCATTTAATATTCTGATATGGACAGCCGATCCTACAGCTTCCGCACTCATGACAGCCTTCATAACCTACTTGCATCCTTGTTCCTTCCCACTTATACACTTCAGCAGGGCAAAATATTGTACAAATTTTATCGGGACATTTTGTCATACAGATGTCGTGATCGAGCACCGTCAAATGGGACTTGGTATCACACTTAAACCTTAACAGGTACTGTTTTTCCTCGATATTCTTCGTTGACATTATTTCACCGCCTTCCAGGCACGATAAATATCCTGAATTACTCGTATAGTTCCCTTTTCCGCTGTAACACTCTTCATGATTTGTTTTTGTTTTTCCCGTTTTGGTGTTCCATCGACTGTAAAGAATTTGCTCATTGCCTTGTTCATCATCGGAACATAATCATTGAAATATTGTGGGTATTTTTCAAAAGTATGTGCTGCATCTTTATACTTTTCTAAATCTTTGATAATAAAACTATCATAAAGCTTTTCACGATAAAGATTTAAGCTGGACTCAGAAAAATCACCTCTCGTCTTAGCTTCAATAACCGTTTCAGCCGCTAATAGACCTGAATGCATGGCCATATTGGAACCCTCACGATGGATGGCATTGACTAACTGAGCGGCATCTCCAACAACAATGACTCCATTACCCGCAACTTTCGGAACAGAACGGTAGCCGCCTTCAGGAATGAGATGGGCTAAATATTCTGCAGATTCCCCGCCCGCAATCAACGGTTTTACCATCGGATGATTTTTCAAATAATCCAATAAATCGTATGGCTTTAATTTCGCTTTAATCATACTAGATAGGGTTGTTCCAACCCCAATATTTAAACTGTCCTTATTCGTATATAGAAAAGCCGTTCCAAGGTTGCCTTTTGTGGAATCTCCAAAAATCTCAATCGTACAGCCTTGGTTATCCTCTAAATTAAAGCGGTCATTAATTTTTTCTTTTGGAAGATTAATAACCTCCATAACCGTTAAGGCAACTTCATCTGGGCGAAATTCTTTATGGAACCCTAATTGTTTCGATAGAAGAGAGTTTACGCCGTCAGCTAGGACCACAACATCTGCATATACTTCACCATCAGGGCGGTCTGTACGGACACCGACAACCTTGCCATTTTCAACAATACATTCTGTTACTACGGTTTCGTTGATAAGAAGAGCTCCTGCTTCAACAGCCTTCCCGGCAAACCATTGGTCAAACTGCGCACGCAGCACGGTGAAATTATTATATGGTTCCACGGCCCATTCAAGACCTTTGTAACCAAAAGACACAACAGATTCCTTATCCATCATCCAAAAACGCTGCTCTATGACGGGCCTCTCAAGGGGAGCTTCCTTCCAAAACTCAGGAATTAATTCTTCCATCTGCTTACGGTACAAGACACCGCCCATTACATTTTTTGATCCTGGATATTCACCTCTTTCTAACAATAAAACATTCAGCCCACTTTGTGCACAAGTGAGGGCACATGCTGTACCTGAAGGTCCTGCTCCAACCACAATCACATCAAATTTCTCAGGCATAACTAATTTCACCGCCCTTTTCCGTCTGAACCTGCTTAAATTGATCGATTAGTTTAGGTACAATTTCCAACGCGTCACCTACAATCCCGTACGTTGCAACATCGAAAATAGGCGCATTTGGATCTTTGTTGATAGCGATAATAAACTCTGAATTTTTCATCCCAACTATATGCTGGATCGCACCCGATATTCCAATAGCAAAATAAATTTTCGGTGTTACTGTTTCTCCTGTTTGCCCAACCTGCTGTTCATGTGGCAGCCAGCCTGCTTCAACTACATCGCGCGTACCGCCTACACTTGCACCAATCGTTTCGGCCAACTCATGAATAAGCTGAAAGTTTTGAAAGTCTCCCATTCCCTTGCCGCCGCAAACAATCACATGTGCTTCCGCTAAGCTAGCCTTTTTTGTTACATCATTCACAATTTGCAGCACTTTTGTCCGCATATCTTCTTCTATTAAATCAATCTTCTCTTCAATTATCCTACCAAGTCTGCCTGTATCCAGATCTAATGCCTTCATAACCTTTGGACGAACAGTTGCCATTTGCGGCCTATGCTTCTTACATAAAATGGTTGCCATAATATTACCGCCAAACGCAGGCCTGCTGGCTTCTAGTAATCGATTCGATACATCTACGTCCAACATGGTTGTATCAGCAGTTAATCCTGTCGATAAATCCGTTGCAACAGCACTTGCTAAATCCTTCCCATTTGGTGTAGCTCCATATAGAATAATTTCAGGTTTATATTTTCTTGCCAATAACATAACACCCTGCATATATGATTCTGTCCTGTAATCCTTTAAAATTGGCTGATCAATAACATAAACTTCATCAGCACCGTAGGAAATTACTTGGCTGGCCAATGGTTTAACCTCATGTCCCAGTAAAAATCCTGCTAATGGAACTTGTAATTTGTCAGCTAATTTTCTACCTGCACCAAGCAGTTCTAGTGAAACTCCTTCAATCTTACAATCGTTTTGTTCGATAAATACCCAGACTCCCCGATAATCGTCCAGATTCATATAAACGCCTCCCAAAAGCAGAAAAATAACTGTTATTATTTAGATGACTGAATCGTAAATAGGTCCTCTTTCTTCAATAAGACTTCCATGAGCTGTTTTACTTGCTCATCAGCAGAACCATCTAGTTTTTTCCCGCCTTCAGGACGTGGTGGGGTGAACATCTTCCCTACGATAGTTGGTGATCCTTTTAATCCAAGCTGAGTCCGGTCCACATTTTCAAGATCGCTGACTGCCCAGATAATTGGTTCGTATTTTGCTGCTTTAATCATGTTAGGCATTGGTGAATATTCAATCTGGTTAATTTCCTTTTCAATTGTTAAAAGGCAAGGAATTTCAGATTGAATTAATTCATAGCCATGTGTTAATTTCCGTTTGATTAGAACTGTTTTTTCCTCTTGATTGACCTCCATTATTTCAATTACATTTGTCACAGGCGGGATATCCATTCTTCTTGCAATTCCCGGTCCAACCTGCCCAGTATCCCCATCAATGGCATGCTTTCCACAAATAACCATATCAACAGGGTATTCCTTATCAATTCGTTCTAATGCCTTTGATAAAGCGTAACTGGTGGCTAAGGTATCTGCACCTGCAAAGGCGCGGTCGGTAATTAAATAACCTCTATCTGCCCCTATTTCTATGCTTTTTTTAATAATAGCCGTTGCTTGGGGCGGCCCCATTGACAGTACCGAAATGGCAGCTCCCGTTTTTTCCTTAATTTTGACAGCCTCTTGAACGGCATGGGCATCATAAGGATTCAAAATGGCTGGTGCACTTCGGCGGTCGAGTGTGTTTGTTTTTGGGTTAATTTTAATAATTTTTGTATCAGGTACTTGTTTGATACAAACGACAATGTGCATTTAGGACTTTCCCTCCTCCATATAAACTGAGATCATTGAAAGCGTTTGCTTCCTTTGGTTATAGAAAATGCTGTTATTAACGATATATGTATCGCAACACAAGCATAGTACCAAACATACAAGTTTTTCTTTTTTCCTTTAGTTAAAAATAAATAATGATGGGAAAACGCTGCGGATTCTAGGAAGTATTTTCGGAATAACGAAAATAATGGATGATATACTGGATGTAAAAGATTTGGTTTAGTCTAGATGTGAATTTTTCAATAAAATGCTACTAATATAACTATATGAAATATTATGATATAAACAATGATAAAAATCACAGCTTCTCACTATTATTATTAATAATGTACTTTAATAGAATTAATTTATTCAGGGAAATGAAATGGATGTTTGTTAAGGACGATTGGATATGAATTGGGGTTGGTACGTTTTGAGAAGGGAGAAAAATCATATTTGATTATAGTAAGACATGGAAGGCCTTCTTGTTTGATAAGTATATGTTAATAGATATTGAAGACCTTCAATTTATTAAACCAAAACCTTTGGCCAGACCATCATCATATGTTTAAAGGCAAATTTTACTTCTTCAGTTGATTTAGATGTTTGTCCAATCACTCTTTGGTAATGATTGATTAGTTCATCTAGCTCCTGGCTGTATTTAATTGTTTGTTCACTTATAAAGCCTAGCTTATTTGCACTATTAATCATTAATTCTCTTTTAGCCTTTATCTTTTCAATCATTTCAGATTGATAATTACTATCCTTGTACATTTTTATCCTCCTACCTTACACGCTTACTATAAACCACTCAAAAAAGTAGACTACTTGAAGAATTATGACAAGAAATTCATTAAAAGTAAATACAATCGCAAAAGTAGACAAAACATTCTATTTCTTTCGTAATTCGACAATTTTTTCATTCATTTTCTCTTACAAACGACAAAACTCCATTAATCCTCTGTTATGAATTACCAAAAAATCTCCAAATGAGCAAAGGGAATTTGATGACGTTTTTTGCATTAAAGAATAAAAATTGAATTTTTTTAAAATATGTTCAGTTCGATAGAACTAGTTCAATCTACCGAATGAATAATTTTACTAATTCCTCTAAATTTGTATTGAATTTCTAGTGATAAATGTTATAACTTTTATATTGACTTGTAATGAAAAATACAGAAGATGATTGAGGTGAAGGTTTTTGAAAATAAAAGTTTCCTGTCTCCAAATGGATATCGCTTTCGGTGAGCCAGAGAGTAATTATAAAACTGCTGCAAAACTCATCGAAAAAGCCATGGAGGAACTTCCTGATATTATTGTCCTGCCTGAGCTTTGGACGACAGGGTATGACCTAACCAGATTAGATAAAATAGCTGATCAAAAAGCCCAGCAAACTATTATCTTTCTCCAATCAGCGGCAAAAAAATACCAAGTCCATTTTGTTGGAGGATCAGTTGCAAATAGAGGAGAAAATGGAGTAAAGAATACCCTTCTTATTATAAATAAAGAGGGCAATGTTACACACCAATATGATAAACTCCATCTCTTTAAATTGATGGATGAACATCTCTACTTAGAAGCCGGAGCTGGAAAAGGCTTATTCTCTTTGGAAGATCAATTATTTGCAGGTGTAATTTGCTATGACATTCGGTTCCCTGAATGGATTCGGGCTCATACATCAGAAGGAGCAGCAGCTTTATTTGTAGTAGCGGAATGGCCAGCTGCCCGCTTAGGGCATTGGCGGGCTCTCTTAATCGCCAGAGCGATTGAAAATCAATGTTATGTGATTGCTTGTAACAGGTCTGGCAGTGACCCTAATAATCATTTTGCCGGACATTCACTCATTATTGATCCGTGGGGAGAAGTATTGGCTGAAGCAGGAGAGCAGCAAGAGATTCTCACTGCTGAGATTAATTTAGATTTAGTCAAAGAAATACGCAAGCAAATTCCCATTTTTGAGGATCGAAAACCAGCCTCGTATAACTAAATTATTCAAATATTTAAAAGCAATCCAAATTGGTTATGGATTGCTTTTTTTATAGGGTTTCCTTTTTTTCATTTAGGTCAAGGGGCAGCCGGATAAAAAATGTGGTTCCTCTTCCTTCTTCACTTTCTATGGTGATGCTGCCTTGATGATCATTGACAATTCGATAGCTAACCATTAATCCAAGACCAGTTCCTCCGGCCTTTGTCGTAAAAAATGGATCACCTAGTTTTTTTATCTTCTCGCTTGAAATTCCGGCCCCCTCATCTTGGATACTGACTTGAACTCGTTTGCCTTCCAGCATCTTCGTAGTAATGGTTATATTTCCACCCAAAGGCATCACTTCAATTGCATTTTTTATTATATTAATAAAAACCTTTTTTAATTGGTTAGGCTCACAAAATACAAGTGGTAGTTTGCTATCTATGTCTGTTACAAATTGAACATTATGTAAAACTGCCTGAGCCGATAGTAAATCGACAGTTTCCTTCATTATCTTGTTTAAATCGTTTTCTTGAAATCTAGTAGCATGCGGCTTTGCAAGGATTAAAAACTCATTAATTATCGAATCAATCCGTGTCAATTCTGAAGTTATCACTTGATAATACATCGGATGTTCTTTAGTAATAATTTCCTCAAGTAACTGAATAAACCCCTTTAGAGCTGTCATAGGATTACGTATTTCATGAGCAATTCCCGCAGCAAGTTCACCAATTACATTCAGTGTGGCTGATTTACGGAGTTGTTCCTCAATTTCTATCTTTTCAGATATATCTTTAAAAATGGTAAAATTTATCCCACCTAAGATATCCAGTTGTGAAGAACAATCAAAATATCTACTATTTCCTTCCTCATCTTTAAAAATCACTGTGGAGCAGGTTTGTCCTTTTTCCAGCACTTGGTCAATATGTTTCAAAATCTCTTGCTTTCTCTTTTCCAAAATGGTGTGCGGCTCATAGACGCGATGACCTATTAAACGCTCCTTAGGAATACCTATCATTTTTTCCCCGGCACGATTCACATCAATAATCCGGTGATCATTATCCCAAAGGAGGAGACCATCCATAGAACATTCAAAGATACGTCGATATTTTTGTTCGCTGTCTTCACTATTACCTAGATGTAAAGTATCTTTTAGTTCCTTTTTCTCCACTTTTTTACACCCCACGAAATCCTTATTCTCTCTATATAATATTAAACCATATATTCTACATATATCGAGAAAAATCCTTTTAAGTCGACAACCAAATTTTACTCTTTCAAGATGATTATTTAAGAAAAGAACGCAAAGCACTTGCTGCTTTGCGTTCCTTGTTAGATTCGAGATCAATTTATAGAAGTGGGTTTTCATGCTTTGCTTTTAGACGCTGCCATCTCTTTTCAACTTCTGCTTCAAATTCTTCTAAAATAGATTTATTCTCATCTTTTAATAGATGTTTTGCTTTTCCCATATATTTCAACCAATCAGATAGTGGAACCCGTTTGTTCTTCTCTTCTGGATTATACGTAATCGTTGTAACGCCTTGCTCAATCTCATAGAGTGGGAAGAAGCAGGAATTAACAGCCTCCTCAACGATTTTTGTACCATATCGATCATCAGATTTCCAATTTAATGGACATGCGATGAGAAGTTTCCCGTACACTGTACCGACATTTTGTGCATACCATTGTGCTTTTGCACCTTTTTTCACTAAATCCTGCGGGAAAGCCTCAGAACCAGTAAATACATACGGAATATTCGTTGCAGCCATAATTTGAGCTGTATCTTTATGGTGGAATGCTTTTCCCTGCTGTACTTTCCCAACACCAGAAGTGCTTGTCATGTGTCCGATTGGTGTAGAGTATGACATTTGTGAGCCTGTATTCATATAACCTTCATTATCATACTCAAGCATGATCAGTTTATGTCCGCGTAGAGCAGTTCCTATTGCTGAACCCATTCCAATGTCCATACCGCCGTCACCGGTAATCATAACAAAAGTAGCATCATCCGACACCTTTATTTCGCCTCGGCGTTTTAATTCCATAAAAGCCTCAACTGTCCCAGATAATGTGGCTGCACCGTTTTGGAATAAATTATGAATCATCGTTTGTTTATGTGAAGTACTTGGATAACCAGTCGTGGTTACATACGCACAGCCTGTTTGGAATAAAGTAACAATATCTCCCTCAATCCCCTTAAAGAATAACTCAAGGCCTGCAAAAATACCGCATCCCGGACATGCACCATGTCCAGAAGCAATTCGTTTTGGCTTACCGGTAAGAGCACGGAGCGGAGGAATTTTGACCTTTAATTTATTGGTTTCTTCATCCATTTCCACATCAATTAAACCTGTTTTGTACACATCACCATGCTGTGGCAAAATAACTGGCTTAAGGATGTTTTCAGGAATTCCTGGAACATGGCCATAGTAATCAAATGGCTTTTCCGCATAGCCCCTTTCCATCGCATCGATTGCCATACTAAAGAAATCTTTAGCATCTTCTGCATAGAAATCCTTCCCGCCAAGACCAAATACTCGGCTTAACACAATCGTTTTGTTTTCTTTATCATCTTGAAGAGCTGATTTTACTTCGTGTGTAAGGTTAGGACCATTTGCACCATAGGAATCCGCACGCTCGCCGACTAAGAGGGCTTTAACATTCTTAAGGGCCTCACGAATTTCTTTTGCCGGGAATGGACGAATGATATTTGGGCTTATTACCCCCGCTTTAATCCCTTTTTGACGAAGCTGATCAACCACATCTTTGGCCGATTCAGCAGCAGAATTTAATAGGAATAGTGCAACTTCTGCATCTTCCACTTTATATAGATCGAGCACCTGATATTCTCTGCCAGAAAGTTTCGCATAGTCAGCTGCCACCTCTTTAAATACTTCACCCGCCTTGTATATTGCTTCCGATTGTTGGTAGTGGTTATTAATAAAATCGTCACCGCTCATATGTGCACCGATTGTAACAGGCTTGCTCAAATCTCTTACGAAGTTATAATCAGTCGGACACTCACCAACAAATTGTTGGACAACATTTCGATCCTTAAAGTATTCCACCCTGCGCTTTTGGTGAGATGTGAAGAAGCCATCATAGGCCACAATAACGGGTAAACGGACTTTTGAGTGTTCAGCAATTTTCAGCGCCATAATATTCATATCATAAACAGCTTGAGGTGTTTTAGCAGTTAAAATAACCCATCCGGTATTCAAAGCATAATAAAGGTCTGAGTGATCACCACGGATATCTAACGGACCGCTGACAGCTCGAGTAACAAGGTTCATCACCATAGGGTAGCGAGTGCCTGATTGGACAGGCATTTGTTCAAGCATGTATAGGAAACCATTCGCACTAGTTGCATTAATGACACGGGCACCCGTCGCGGCTGCTCCATAGCAAATACCTGCTGAACCATGCTCACCATCCGCTGGAATCAGTTTTACGTCATGCTGCCCGCGGGTTTTCATTTGATCTAAAAATTGGGCAACCTCAGTTGAAGGTGTGATTGGGAAATATCCCATGATATGATAATTAATTTGTGCTGCCGCAGTGGCTGCCATTTCATTACCTGATTCAAAGGTAGAAACCTGCTCTGCCACACCCTGTTTCGTTAATTTATCTTCTAAAATTGCCATCATCGTAGCCCTCCTGCAATATAAGGAAAGTTTTGCTCCACACGGTTTTCATCCGCATAGCCCAACATTTCCCGTAGATCCCCTAGAGCGTCGGTTGGACATGCTTCCACACACTTTAAGCAGCCCTTACAATATTGATAATCAATCCCTTTTAGGAACATTTGTATTCTGCCTCGCTTATCCTCTCCTTCTTCCCAAACAAAACAGAAATCAGGACAAACATTGTCACAAGCTGCACAGTTAATACATTTGTCTTGTTTAAACTCAGGAAGAAACCCCTGCCGTGATCCACTTAAATCTTTGAAGATACTATTTGCCTGCGAAACCATCACACCGCCAAGTTCTTGTGTCAAATAGCCAAGTTGTGGAAGCGATCGTGTAAAAGATTTTCCTTTAGCACCTTCTGGAACTTCATAGGTTTTAAATTGAACTTCATTATATCCACGATCAAAAGTACGAATATTTGGTTCAACAAGGTGGGGATATTTTTTTGTGAAAGTTTTCCGGATAACATCTCTCATGGATTCGGGATCTAGGAAATCACAAATTCGATATAAAGCGCCAAGCATGGCTGTATTTACTTTCGTTTTTTCCTCTACAGCAATTGTTAAGGCATCAACAATGGCAAGAGTCCCATATTCTAATTGCAAATCTTTTTTCACATCATCAAATTCTCTAGCTGTATTAACTAAGACAATACCTTCCGCATCCAAGCCGCTTACCACATTCACCGTTTTATATAATGCTTCATGGAAAACTCCCACAATATGTGGCTGTTCAATTGGACTATGGTCCCGAATCTCAACCTCAGGATCACAAAAACGAACGAAACTCTTTACTGGTGAACCCTTCTTTTCAGACCCATAGGATGAAAAGTTTGCGCCTCTTAATCCTAGACTTAATACCCCTGCCTCAGCTAACATTTTTCCGGCTAGGTTTGCCCCTAGTCCGCCAATCGATTCTAATCGGATTTCAAAAAATCCAAGTTCATTCTTTTTCGGTAAAATAGACATAATGTCCCTCCCCATTTCGTTCCAAAAAATACGAAATAAACTATTCATTGATTTTCCTGTCGTTATTGTAGGACAATTATGAAATTTTATCTGTGACAAATGTTAAACATCATCCGAAATTTTCTGTAACACATTAATTTTTTAAAAAAATCATGATTATCTCCGACTTTAAAACGCTTGCTTAATTATATAACAGATTAAAACTTGTAATATAACAGATAGACACATTTCAGATTTCAGCTAAGGGGCATCGGGTTTGTAGTGAGGATTTATGGTTTGCCTTATACTCTTTTGGTCAAAAATAGGCTATAATAATTATTTGGTCATATTGAAAAAGGAGTAACCATATGAATGTTATCTGCTCTACGCTAAATGCAAAGTTTATCCATACAAATCTTGCTATTCGTTATTTAAAGGCCTATGCAGCCCCCGAATTTGCAATCAAATTAAAAGAATACACAATTAAGGATCCAGTCCTAAATATCGTTTCGGACCTTTATCAAGCAAAACCTGACGTTATCGGTTTTAGCTGCTATATCTGGAACATTGAAGAAACACTTAAAGTTGTAAATATGTTAAAAAAGGTTGACCCTTCGATTTTGATTGTATTGGGAGGACCAGAAGTGACTTACGATACGGCCGAATGGATGGAAAAACATTCCGATGTGGATTTTATCGTGATCGGTGAAGGAGAACAAACCTTTAAACAGCTACTTCATGAAATCGCTGCCGAGAAAGAGTACCGAAATGTCAGTGGTATTGCTTTTCGAGAAAGTGGAGTAGTAAAAATAACATCACAAATGAATAAGCTGGATCTTAAAGAACTGCCCACACCCTATCGTTTTCCCGAAGATATCGCTGAGTTAGGCAAACGTGTCACCTATATTGAGACAAGCAGAGGCTGTCCATTTAGCTGTCAATTCTGCCTCTCTTCCATAGAAGTCGGAGTCAGATATTTTGATCGTGAAAAAATAAAAGCGGATATTCGCTATCTCATGGAAAATGGTGCTAAAACGATAAAGTTTGTGGATCGTACTTTTAATATTAGTAGAAGCTACGCGTTAGAAATGTTCCGTTTTCTTATTGATGAGCATCTGCCTGGAACCGTATTTCAGTTTGAAATCACCGCGGATATTATGCGGCCAGAGGTTATTGAATTTTTAAATCAAGAAGCACCAAAAGGTTTATTCCGATTTGAAATTGGCGTCCAGTCTACAAATGATTACACCAATGAACTAGTCAGACGAAAACAAAACTTCGCCAAGCTGACAAGAACGGTCACAATGGTCAAAGAGGGCGGTAAAATCGATCAACATCTCGATTTAATTGCCGGGCTTCCCGAAGAAGATTATTCCTCCTTCAGAAAAACTTTTAATGATGTTTTCGAGATGAGACCAGAAGAACTACAATTGGGATTTTTGAAAATGCTCAGGGGAACTGGAGTCCGTCTCCGTGCTGATGAACATCAATATGTATATATGGACCATTCACCCTATGAAATCTTAAGTAATAATGTGTTATCGTTTGATGATATTGTAAGAATTAAACAAGTCGAGGACGTATTGGAGAAATATTGGAATGACCACCGTATGGACTATACGGTTGAATATCTCGTCAGCAGTGTATTCCCATCTCCATTTGACTTTTTCCAAGAGTTTGGTTCCTACTGGGATGATAAGGGATGGTCGCGCATCGGCCATCAGCTTGAGGATTTATTTAGAAGGTTATACTCGTTCCTAGAAGAACGCTCCGTCGATAACCTTGAAATTATTGCAGGATTAATGAAGTATGATTATTTAAGAAATCACAAATACAAACCTAGAAAGCCTTGGTGGGACGCATCCCTGGATAAGGGTGAGCGCTCACAGCTTTACAAACAAATATTGAATCATCCAACTATGCTTGGAAATGAATTCAGTCAACTGCAGCTTGATGAAAAGGATTTATATAAGCATACGATGCTTGAGGGATTAACCTTTGACTTAGGTGTTTACTTAACGACCGGCCACTTAAAAAGAAAAACCGGCTACTTATTAGCGTTCTTTGACCCGAGCAAAGACCAAACATTTATATTTTCATTTTAGTTTTTTTATAAGCCGGGAGAGCCCCGGCTTATTTATTTTTATCATTTTTCTTCGAATGTTTTTTCGTTTCATACAGCTTAACCCCATTAACTTCACCAATTTCAATACTAAACTCTTCCATTGATATAGGGTTTTGAGTAATACCCACCTTAGCCATTAGCTTCTACCTTTTTTACCTTGTTTCGAATTACGATTTTGGAATCGAATGGCGTTATTATTATCGGTAAACTCTGCTGAAAATTCACTTTCCTGCACATTTTTATGAGGGGTTTTCGTATATTTTTCCACTGCATTAAATTCTGCTTTGCGCTTTGCCATTTAGAATCCTCCTAAAGATTTGATAATACCTCCTTAGTTTAAGCAATGTGGGTGTGTTCATTCCTTTCCTTATTTTTCATAAATAATATCGCCTTACATACAGAAAATAAAAGAAAAGGAGTGATTAAACCATGGACAAATCTAATCATAAACAGTCCTCCGAAAAGATAACAATGGATGAAACGATGCCCCATCAAATAAATGCACCTAGTTTCGAAGGGACTGGTATTAAAATGGAGGATCCCTTTGTAAATAAATATGGGGTTACCATTGGTGACAGTTTATATGCATCTGAGAACTCCCCTTTAGAAAATTGGTCAAAGGATACAGACCCTGCCATTATGTCGGGAGACGACTGGGTTCATCCCACAAATGATATTGGCTGGAATACTTCAGAAAATCGAGAGCTGCTCGACAGCAAAAGAAAACCACAAGCCTATCCATTTATGCACCCGACAAAGGATGTCAGTAAAGGTTCTGATTAATGGAATTATCCATATCCGAAAAACATTACCACTTATGAAATTCTAAAAGACAATAGATACTATTTATACAGAGGGAGTCTTACAATCCTCTAAATTCTAAAATGTTCCAAAGACACCCACTTTAAAGTGGCGATAGGCTAAAAAGTTAACAAGATAAGTATCAATTTCTCTATGACAAAGGAGTGAAAACAATGGCAAATAACAGCAATAAATTATTGGTACCTGGAATCGAGCAATACTTGGATCAGGTAAAATATGAAATCGCTCAAGAATTTGGGGTCCAATTAGGCTCAGATACTGTTTCTAGAGCAAATGGATCTGTGGGCGGAGAAATCACTAAAAGATTAGTCCAACAAGCGCAAGCCGAATTATCTGGGCAATTTAACAACCAATAATTGAATAGATATGGAAAAAAGTCCGGGTTTGACACCGGACTTTTACTTATTCTTATGACTATTATTTTTTTATTCCTTTTGTTTAGACCTTTGTTGATGGTTGGCAGTATTTACTGATGAGTTTTTTGCTTTTGGTTGATTTTTGGTCTGTTGTTTGGCCTGTTGCTGCTGTTTCGTCTGTTGTTTAACCTGCCGCTGCGAAGTTTGTTTAGCCGGTTGTGTGGTTTGTTGTTGCTTCGGCTGTTGTTTGGCCTGCTGTTTCGGCTGTTGTTTGGCCTGCTGTTTCGGCTGTTGTTTGGCCTGCTGTTTCGGCTGTTGTTCAACCTGCAGCTGCGGAGTTTGTTTAGCCGGTTGTGTGGTTTGTTGTTGCTTCGGCTGTTGTTGTTTGTTATCCCCGTGGTTTGGTATGATTTGATTCTCAACCTTTTTAAGTTGACCTGGCGGGATTTTCTTATCCCCAGGCATAATTTGAGCGTCAGAATTTTTTTTATCATTTTGGTTATCAACCAATTTCTTTTGCTGTCTCGGTGAAATTATTGCTAGTTGGCGTGAAGGAGCGGCAACATTTTTCTGGCCCGCATTCTTTTTCTTCTCTTTTCCTTTCTTTTGGTACTGATATTTACCAGTGGAAATACCACGATTCTGTGCCTGTTTGCGGTCTTCCTGGGTTGCTTTTAACACGGTCATATCCAGCTTTTGCTTGCCTGCCAACGCTTTTAATTCATCTAAAGTCTTTTGAAGATCCTTTTCAGATTGCTCATCCTGCTCTTCCGCTGGAACAGTTGAAATAATTACAGGCTGCTTCTTTTCTAACAAACCCGCTTGTTTCATTTCAGCTAAAAGGGACTGAGTAATTTTTGAAACATCTTTTTTCTTCCAATTCTTAAGCTCTGATATTACCTCTTTACCCGCTTTATTGATGCCTGTTAATTTAACAACCTGCATCTTCTTATTCAAACCAAGTTCTATACTTGAGTTTGCATCAATAGACATATACGCGTATGCTTTATTATTTTGATACAGTGGAAGGAAGGAACCAATCGAAATAATTAGGGCAGCTATTACGACCAAGACGCTTCGAGAAGTAAAAATATTCTTTAATAAGAATAAAAATAATAATAATGATTTCTTTGTTTGAACATTCGTCATTGGAAAGAAATGTATTTCCTCGCCAATCATATAGATTTGATCTTGTTTTTTGGTCCGTAAGAATTCACCTTCGGGGGTTAATAGCGTTATGAAAGCGTCGTCTATTTCCATGATAATTCCTTTTTTCATATATCCAGCACCCCCTTTATATAATCCTTCATATAGACATAATCACTAGATAATATAAGTGAAACCGCAATGATATATTTCCGATTTCTCTCAATCGTTTTTCGGCTCACATTGACTCTTGTTTCTAACTGTTTAATGGGAAGACGCTTTTTATCCAGTAATATCTTTTTTAACTCTGGATTAGCTACCAGTATTTTCGCTGTTTGAATCGCACTTTTCCGAGCATCAGCATGTTTTGGTGAATTTTCCACTAAGTCACTAAAACTTAAATCAAATAAGGTTAACATTTTTTGGAAGTGAAGTATTTCCTCTTTCCTTAATTGCTCGTCATTCTTCTTATGAAACTCATCAAGGGAAAGTTCATTCACAACCACAGTTCCCGGCGATTCTTCCTCTTGTAAGGGATTAGTAATATCAATACTAATATGTTGATTTTTGGTTTGTTTACGAATATAGTCTATTACTCTTCTTTTTATAATGATTTCGGAAAAACTTAATAAAGAGCTTCCTCGGTCTGCTGAATATTTTTCAATTGCCTCATTAAATGCAATAAGTCCAATACTAAATTCATCATCCGATTCATAAATGTAACGTCTGCATACGGAAGAAACAGTTTTAGCAATAAAGGGCTTATAGGAATCAATTAATTGATTTAATAGCTCTTGGTCCCCTTGTTGGACAAGTAGAACCGTCTCTTCTAGAGTTCTTTTTTTCTGCTTGGTCATAAACAATAAACTTAGCATTTACTCACCTCTATTCGTCCCATTATAACATACATATAGTACTTAAGACTTTATAGGGAATAAGCATATCGAAAAAGAAAAACGCCCTAATGGCTGTCTTTTCCGGTTTATTGTTTAGTTCCTCTTTTGTTATTTCGATTAATTTTTAGTCCAATTAATTTCCCCTCTCTATTTCAATTTCTTCACGTGAATAAATTTTGCGTAGGCATTTAATACATAGTTACGTTGATTAAAGATTAGTTTCTGGGGGTCCGAAGATAAATATTTTTCCCAATAGAAAAATTAAAAAGCTTTAAATCAGATTCATGATTTAAAGCTTTCAATTCACGATATCATTTTTATCGCATAATTTTAAAATCCGTTTTATTATTCCACCAACAAGTAACCCCGGAATGAGGAAAATCATTGGTAAAAAAATGGGCCCCGGATGGATACTAAAAAAAGTTACCTTCGGTGAAACCATTAATCCAACTGTGACAAAGTAAGCTCCAAAAACAAAAGGCAAGTAAGAATACTTTTCACCGGCTGGCATTGCAAATCGATATGCATCCCACATCGAAAACATATAAATACATGGATAAAACATAAGCCATTGATAGTCAACCACCATTTCAGCCTGCCTAATTTCACCTAGGAAGCTGTGCATTATAGCCCGGTTAAAATGACTATTAACATTCATAATAAACTCTAATATAACAAATAATACCCCTTTAATATACTGTCCTGTCAATAATTGGGTGAAACCAGGGAATGCAATATTCCACAAAACCGCTTCCAATTTGCTCATTTTTTTCATTTTACTATCCCGTTTCATTATGGCATCTAAGAAGAAAAACTTCTCCACTTAGCATATCCATTACTTTGTAAAATTAACGAGAAAACGCTAAAAAATTTCCAGCGTTTTTCCAATTTATGCAAATTCACTTTAAAATGATTGGAATCAAAAAAAAAACAGCGGAGCCATACCGCTGTTTTTTTCCGTCTATTCGTGCTGATCCATGGGATTATACAGTTTAACGTTAGGATTTTTTTCCTGAAACCATCTTAATGCAAAGTCATTTTCAAATAAGAACACATAATGATCATATCGATCCTTTACCAGAAGGCTTCTTGAACTCGATAGGTTTTCATCAATTGTCTCATTTTCAACCCATCTGGCAATTTTTGAACCCATACGCTCCATTAATACTTCGGCATTGTATTCATTTCTCATCCTGTGCTCAAATACCTCAAACTGAAGCTGACCTACAGCCCCTAATAAATATTCTTCCATCCTAACAGATTTAAAGAGCTGAATAGCCCCTTCCTGAACAAGCTGTTGAATACCTTTATAAAAGGATTTTTGCTTCATAACGTTTTTAGCCGAAACCCTGACATATAATTCTGGAGTGAACTGTGGCAGCCTCTCATATTGAAAGTCGTTTTTACCAGTCGTTAAGGTATCACCAATTTGATAAGTACCTGTATCATATAATCCAATAATATCACCGCTTACGGCTTCTTCGACTGTATTTCGTTCTTCTGCCATGAAAGATGTCGACTGGGAAAGCTTTAATTGTTTTCCTAATCGAGGTATATTAACCGTCATTCCACGTTCAAACTTACCAGAGCAAACACGCACAAAGGCAATGCGGTCGCGGTGAGCAGGATTCATATTTGCTTGAATCTTAAATACAAACCCCGAAAATTGTTCTGCTAATGGATCAATTTCACCTATGGATGATTGACGTGCTTTTGGCGGTGGTGCAAATTGCAGGTAAGACTCTAAAAACGTTTGAACACCAAAATTCGTTAAGGCACTTCCAAAGAAAACTGGAGTTAGAGTCCCCTCAGCTATTTTTTCAGCTGAAAACTCATTACCTGCTTCATTAAGAAGTAATATCTCCTCAAGAGTTTGATCGTATAGACCTGATTGTTTTAGTTTATGATCCCCAGCAATTTCCCCATCTTCAGTTAGAGGAATGTATCGTTCCTCATCATTTACACGGAATTGTTCTACCCTTTTATGAAAACGGTCATAAATTCCCAGGAATTCTTTCCCCATTCCGATTGGCCAGTTCATTGGATAGGATTCAATTCCAAGGACTTCCTCAAGTTCGGCAAGAAGCTCAAGCGGTGTTTTCCCTTGGCGATCCAGCTTATTAATGAATGTGAATATAGGAATCCCGCGCATGCGGCATACTTTAAACAGCTTAAGTGTCTGTTCCTCAATCCCCTTTGCTGAGTCAATAATCATCACTGCACTGTCAACTGCCATAAGTGTTCTGTACGTATCTTCACTAAAATCTTGGTGTCCTGGAGTATCAAGAATATTAACCCGAAAACCATCGTAATCAAATTGCATGACACTGGACGTAACAGAAATACCCCGTTGTTTCTCGATTTCCATCCAGTCACTCGTAGCAAACTTCCCTGTCTTTTTTGCTTTTACCGTACCAGCATCTCTAATGGCTCCGCCAAATAATAATAATTTTTCTGTTAATGTTGTCTTACCAGCATCCGGGTGGGAGATAATCGCAAATGTCCGGCGTGATAATACTTCTTCCTTAAAATTGTTACCCATCTTGTCTTCCTCTCTTTGACAAAGAAATCATACTTCCTCTAAATAAAGTTGAATTCCCTCCCTACTAGGGTGAAGGAAACCATTCACTAATCCCGGCAGCTTTTGCCTATTTTAGCGAGAATTTTTTTTCCATAACTTCAATCTTATCTCGCAAACGCCAACTTTGCAATATATCGAGTGTTTACTGATGATTTTTCTTTTATGATAGAGTTGAAAGGATTATAATGGTATTTATGAAAATTATTTGTTTTCCTTGGGAGGAACTATGCAAAATCAGTCTGTTGACCCGCAAACCTTAGACCTATTACATAAAGCTTTCGAAATCGTGCTTAAAAAAAATAAAATTTCATATAACAAAATAGGCATTGCCGAAGAAGGGGACCAACTCTTATTTTTGTATGAAACTAAGGAAGAAAAGGTTCATGTCTTTAAATGGAGCAAGGAGGCATCTGTCGGAAAGAGTATTGGCACACTAGCTCAAAGTGTGCTTACACCAATTATTCCACAACTCCGCTTATTATCCTAAAGTCTAGAACACACTTTCCTGTTTAGGACTGTGTGTTTTTATTTTTAGGTAAGAAAGAATAAAGTTATTATCTAGTGAATTGTCCAGCTCCAGCGCCTAGCCTCGCGGGGTCACAAGCTTATCCAGTTTCAGCTCCTTGGGACGCAAGTCTAGCCATCCCCTGAAGAAGGCAAAAACCGCCTTCTTACAGGAGCCGTCTTAGCCAAGAGTCCCAGGGCAGTTGCCTCCACAGTTAGGTCAATCCGTCCAAAAGGTTAAAGAGCAACCTTTCGGACGGCTCGTCTTGTGCTTGGCTACAGAAAGCTATCGCTTTCTGTACGCATTAAGGGCGACTAGTCTTTGACCCTGCTTTCGCCGGCCAGTCGACAAGTCGCCCTATATCGGGGCTGACCAATGCGCTTGCACTTTTATATAAGCGTAAATCGATATGCTCGATTTCTTCCACCGATTCCCACATCCATTTTTCTGGAAATGCCCTTATAATGAAATATATAACTCTTTTAGAGGAGATGAAGAGAATTGAATGAAAGTAAAAAGCTAGTTTCAAAGTTTATTCCGCTGATTACAGCGTTGATTATAGTCATATCAGGTATTATTTGGTATATCCAAACTTCTCATAATGAAATTTCGATTCCTTTCTCATCTGTTGAGAAAACGATCCAGGCTCAAAATGGAAAGGTTGTTGTCCTGACTGAACAAGCTGACGGCAGCCTTTATCTGAAAGCAGGCAAAAATGAATATGTTTCTCATATTCCGCCGAACAGTCAAATGATTGAAAAACTTGTTGAAAAGTACAATATTGATTACACCTATACGACCAGCAGCAGGTACGGTAAATGGATTATGGGCGGTGTGATGGTTTTACTTGCGGGTGCTGCTTTTGCCTTACAAAAAACAAAGGGCGGTTTTGGCCTTCATAATTCGATGAAAAATAGTGTTGCCAAGTCACGCCCCCTTCCTTCTATCAGTTTAAATGAGGTAGGCGGACTTGGAGCTGAAATGAAAGAGGAAATTTTGCAGACATTATCTACTTTAAAAGAACCTGAACGAGCAATAAAGTTGGGAATTAAACCGCCTAAAGGAATTCTTTTATACGGACCTCCAGGGACTGGTAAAACTTTATTAGCTCAAGCAATGGCACGAGAGTTAGATGCGTCCTTCTTCTCTGCTAGCGGTTCGGCATTCAATGAACTGTTTGTAGGTGTTGGAGCAAGCCGAGTTCGCTCCCTGTTTCAAGCAGCACGTAAACAGGGACCTGCCGTTATCTTTATTGATGAAGTGGACGCACTTGCAGGAAAGCGTAAAGCTCATGGCGGCGAAGAAGCAGAAAAAACTTTAACAGAACTACTTGTTCAACTTGACGGCGGTCAATCTAATGACGGTATTCTATTTATAGCAGCTACAAATAGAAAAGATATGCTTGATGAGGCCTTCCTTCGTCCTGGCCGTATTGACTTCTCCTTCCATGTATCTCTGCCTGATACAAAGGGTAGAAGAGAAATTATCGAGATTCATACGAAGGGAAAAGCACTTGCAGAAGATGTCTTTGCTTCCCTTGATGACTTAGCAGAAAGTACCTCTGGGTTCTCCGGTGCAGAACTGCAGTCTCTTTTTGAAACGGCCTCAAGACGTGCAGTTAGAAATGGCCAAGATGTAATTACAAAACAAGACCTGGATTATGCACTGGACCGGACGATTTTAGGAAGTACTTCTCGATCACTACAGGATCTCGATACAAAACGCAGGGTTGCCATTCATGAGGCTGGCCATGCGATTGTTGCTTCCTTAACCAAACCAGGTTCAGTTAGAAAAGCAACGATTATTCCTCGTGGTGAGGCGCTTGGTTATGTAGCGCCGATTCCAAAAGAGCTCCATTTATCAACAACTAGTGACTTGCTTGACCGTGTGGCAATGGTTTTAGCCGGTGGTGTTGCTGAGAGATTGTTATTGGGTGAACATAGTATCGGCGTGAGCGGTGACGTACAGCAGGCTAAACAGCTTATTGAACACATGGTCGACATTGGAATGCTTCAGGATGGGTTTACTCTAATTTTTAACAAGCAGGACAAAGAAATCAAAATGCAGGAACTTTTTGCAAAAGGATTAGAAAAAGCAGAATCCTTGATCAATAATCATCAACAACAGTATCAACAATTAGTCGATGCCTTATTAAAAAAAGAAACTTTAGAAGGATCTGAAGTGGAAGCAATTGTTGCAGGTTAACCTAAAAGCTTAACAACTTGTTCTTGCATAATAAAACCAGGTGCACTCACTGCACCTGGTTTTACTTTTGTGTTTTCGTGGTAAATATCTAATGAATTTTTATTTTGGTGGTAAACTAAGCTTGAATTCCGTTAAAGGAAGTGAACCCTATGTACAGTAATGATGAATTAATTGAAAAAGAGCAGTCTAACTATATGAAAAATGCAAAAGAATTCCTTGGAAATCCGCAAAAATTAATGGATTTACTGAATAAGGTGATCCATAAAGCAACAGAGAAGAAAGGTTATCTAGGAGATGCCTGGGATAAATTGCAGTTATTTGTTGATTTAGTAAAAGCTTATACTAAAGGTGAGTATAAGAATGTTCAACCAAGTACCATCGTTACGATAATTGGCGCCCTGCTTTATTTTATTTCCCCGATTGATTTAGTTCCTGATTTTATTATTGGTCTCGGTATATTCGATGACGCTGCTGTGATTGGTTTTACATTAAAAAAGTTATCGAAAGAACTTGACCAATTTGAGCAATGGAAAAGTTCGAATACGATTCCACTAGAAAACCCGCTGGATTAACCTAGCGGGTTGACTAGTTAGAAATCTAATTAACACTAAGGCGTTTAAATCTCCATAGAATAGGTGCTTGCTACCTCTAAAAATCAGCAAGCCCTTCTTTCTAGTTAATAAAGCACTCTAAGTTTTAACTACCATCTAAAGCAAGCAGCACCAACAATTATCAATAAGATAAATAAAACGACGATTAATGCAAATCCGCCGCCAAATCCATATCCACCGTAGCCACAGCCACCATAGCCGTAGCCACCAAATCCACCATATCCAAACATTTTATTTCCTCCCTTTTATATTAATAGAATCCGCCGCCCCAAGAAGCTCCAATAATAATTAGTAAAATGAATAATACGACTAGCAGGGCAAATCCGCCGCCATAGCCACCTACTGCACCAGACATTTACATTACCTCCTTTTCGATTTCCATATATCCTATTCACCTAGTTATAGATGTGCGATAAACATATATCCATATTAGGCTTATTGAATAAGCCCATTCTTTGTACATAGACTATTTTCAACTATCTATATTTGTCCAATTACGCTGCGGCAACCACGTCAGCTGATACCTAGTTGACAATTTACTATGTTTTTCTTACCATGTTCACAAAAAGGCGATGGGGGAAATCATATTGAAATTTACCAAAGCTATTTGGAGATGGCTCTATTTATCGTTAAGCCGAAAAAGTATGAATATCAAAAGCGCAGCCGAATCCCGTTCTCCTTTAAAAATCGGCCATAGAGGAGCAGCCGGGTACTGCCCTGAAAATACCTTTGCTTCTTTTCATCGAGCACTTCACCTTGGAGTGGATTTTCTGGAAATGGATGTCCAGATGACAAAAGATGGCGAGCTGGTGGTCATCCATGATTCAACCGTTAATCGTACAACGAATGGTAAAGGAAAAGTGAAGGATTTTACCTTAAAAGAAATTCAAGCATTGGATGCAGGCAGCTGGTTTGATTCTCGGTTTAGTAGTGAAAAAATTCCTTCTTTAGGGGAATTTCTAGATGGGTTTGGCGGTAAAGTCGGAATATTGCTGGAGATAAAGAATCCTTCCCTTTACCCGGGAATTGAAGAAAAAATTGCGAATGAACTACTAAAGAGAGGACTTACAAACTTAGAAGGACCACAAGTGATTGTTCAATCTTTTGACCAGTATTCATTAAAGAAATTTCATCAACTAGTACCTTCCATCCAAATCGGAGTCCTAGTAAAAAGATACACCGGTAAAGGAATATCTAATCAAGAATTGGTTTCATATTCAAGCTATGCTTCCTTTGTCAACCCCAAAATTACTATGGTAAGCAGGCGGCTTATCAGCAGAATCCATCAACATGGCTTTAAAACTTTTATATGGAACGTTAAGAAAAGAAAGGAAGTACACCTTTTAAGGGATTATCATGTTGAAGGGCTGATTTGTGACTTTCCTGATTTTCTCTAAGACTAAAAGAGCAGCTCCCTAAAGAGAGCTGCCCAATCATTTATGTTAAGAATAACAAGTAGATAATTAAAGCTAATACAATTCGATAAATGGCAAATGGCAGAAGCTTAATTTTATTAATGAGCTTTAGGAAAAACCGAATCGAGATTAACGCAAAGATAAAAGCACTAATAAATCCAGCAATAAAGACCGGCAATGCCTCGACCGTCATATATTCCCAGTTCTTTGATAAGGAGAGGAAACTAGCGCCAGCCATTATTGGTACGGCCATGATAAAGGTAAAGTCAGCAGCCGCACGATGACTCATTCCCATTAAAACTCCGCCTGAAATAGTTGAGCCAGAGCGAGAAAAACCCGGCCAAAGCGAGAAGCATTGAAAAAGTCCAACCAAAAAAGCTTGTTTATAGGAAACCTGATCTACCGTTTGTGTTCTTGGATTTTTTGAACCAAATGCATCAGCAAGTATCATAAGGATGGCGCCAATCACTAATCCAACTAAAACTGTCCCCGTGGAGAATAAATGATCATCAATATAGTCATTAAACAGTACCCCTAATACACCCGCCGGTATTAGGCCTACAATAACTTGGGTTAGCTTAAGGCGACTTTGTTTTTGCGCTGATTGTTTTGTGAATCTGCCCAGTCCTAATAAGTCGATAAAACGGTCTTTAAAGGTAACTAACACTGCCAAGATTGATCCAAGCTGGATAACTACTTTAAAGGTATTAGCTCCATGAGCAGTTAAAAAGGTTTCAGACTTTAACCACATATCATCAACGATAATCATATGTCCTGTTGATGAAACGGGGGCAAATTCTGTTAATCCTTCCACCAAGCCTAAGATAATGGCTTTGATCAGTATAATTAAACCCATATTGTAAAACGCCCCTAACTTCTAGATAAATGAAAAATTATGACAAGCATACTTTTTATTTTACTAATTAACTGGAACTATAAGCAACTCTAATATTTTCATATATTGATAAACAGCGGGCAAAAAATAAAATGTGGCGTTGTTTCTGCCACATCAGCACCTTACGTTTGTTTAAAAGAAAATACCATCGAATGGCTTTAACCGCCACTTCCTCTTTAATTTACTAGTTATTAATAATTCGCATTACCCGTCCGTTAAATTTATTCAGATAATAACTGTGTGTCATATCAGCAATCGCAATTCCTGTTCTACTTTGTGAACCTATAAACTTCCCGTTACCCAGATAAATTCCGACATGGCCGTCTATTTTAAAAGTATCAAAGAAAACAAGATCACCAGGCTGTGCTTCACTATACGAAACCCTTTTGCCTAAGTTTTTCAATATATCCGTCTAGGCTGCGACTTTTATACCCGCTTGTGAAAATGCCCCTGCAACAAACCCAGAACAATCAAATCTGCAACATCATTGACATTTCTCCCTCCACCAAATACATAGACTGAATTTCCTATATACTTTTCGCCAACATGAATGACAGTATTTATCGTTTCATTAGAAGCGGTAGGAATTGTTACATGTTAAAGTGTTGAACTCGTCGTAATAGAATTTGGGTCCACACCCTCAAGCCCCGCCTCTTTCAATGCAAGCCACTGATCTTGCTGTTGTAACTCCAACTTTTGAGAGAGTTTTTCTTGCTCTTGCTGTTTCAATTCTTCCTTTAAGATATTATTCTCTTCCTTTTGTTCTAAAATTTGTGCCTGCATCCCTTCAAGCTCTATTTTCATTGTTTTTAAATCTCTTAGCTTTTTTTCTACAGAAGCTTGTTTTACTACTACAGCTTCCTGGTCTTCTTCATACTGTTTAACAAGGTCTTGAACTGCTTGCACCATGGCCGCCACAGCATGAAGACGCCCCACAAAGTCTTCAAAACTGGAAGAGCCCAAAATAACCTCGATATATTTGACCTTTCCGCCACTTTCTTGTAAGGTTAGGGCTCGTTTTTTAAGTATTTCATTGCGCTGATCGATACTATCCTTAATAACATTTATTTCTTGTTCTAGCCCGAATACTTCCTTTTGAGATGCCTGTACTTTTACTTCCGTTTGGGCAATGATGTTGTTATTATCAATAATTGCCTGGTTAACCCTTTTTATTTGTTCTGTTAACTTATTCCATTCATCTTGGACTTGAGAAATTTCCTGGTCAGTGTTTGTTATCTCAGACTGGATCCCTGTACGCTTCTCCTGGACATCCTTAAGGCTTGTTTTCTCTGCTTGAACGACTGGGAGGGAAGATATACTGTTAATCACTAATATGATGATTGTACTTAGCACTGTAAGTCTCTTTTTCATCTTATTTTCCCTCCTTCATCATTTTTCAAATTACTAGATTAACCGAATTACCTCATTGAAGATTGGTTAATATGTATTTGCCCTTTTCGCACATTTGACAAGATTCTATGTATCTTGGTTTTTTCTCCTTATTAAACAAAATGTAAGCTTAATCTCACAAACATTTCCCAATATCATCCTATTTCATTTAAATTAGAAGTATATCATCTAATCCCTCAAATAAGTTATAAATATATGACCTTTATATTTCAAAAGGAAAATATGGACCCATTTTATTCATTCGGTCAAATATCATGTGGTGGAACCGACAAAAAAACCACAATCTCCAATTAAATCAAAAGAGAATGTGGTTTAGCGTTAAATAAGGATTTTATGTAAAACAATGATGTTATTTCCCTCTTATACCAACATATTATAAACGAGTTTTAACAAGCTCTTTGAAGCTATTTTTACTACGCTCTAAAAAATCTAAATGTGTATTGCGTGCTTTATAAGCATATTCCCTACGTACTTCACGCCATGCGTTTCGACTTTCACGGTTATAAGCAATTCCAGTTTCTGCATTCTTTTCAAAGCTATCTTCTAATTGATCGATAATATGGAAAAAGGATCGAATTGGTGTTAACGCTAATTTTTCCAATTGCTCAGAAACTTCATTAAACTGGTTTTTAAGCTCTTCACGGTCTTCTGAAGCAACGGCATCTTTATCTACGACCGCATTAATTTGTTGCACCACTTCAGAAACCACGTCTTTATTTGTCGTTCTCGCTTGCTCATATAATGATGCAAGGGAGTTACGGTATTGCTTATTGAATTTAATAACCTCTCTTACAGCATTAAAATAAGCATCTTCTTGGTTTTCTCTTAGCTGTCTTGCACGCTCACTGGATTGTTCAAACTGATCCCAAAAAGTTGTAACAAATGAACCTACAGGTATCGATTCAACTAGTTCTTCAGCAGGAACCGTTTCATTTTTCTTCTGTACCATCTTTCTTCCTCCTCTTAGTGCTAGTGCTATTAACTTTCTCTATTGGATCCTTCATCTGAAATGAAGGAATATAGAGCTCAAGTAAACTAGAATACATCTTGAAGAATTGATCTAGGATGGATTGATACGTCTCGAGTTGGTTAGCATATCCTTTTAAGTATGTAATCCCAGCTTTTGTGATTGAATATCTTCTTTTTGCCGGCCCGCTGCCTGTTGTATCCCATACAGATGAAACAAGTTCATCCTTTTCAAGCTGCCTTAGCATCCTGTATAAGTTCCCTTGATCAAGAGTCTTAAAACCGAATGCTTCTAGCTTTTGGCTAAGTTCATAGCCATGAAGGGATACTTTACTAAGAAGCAATAAAATAAATGGCAGTACAAAATTTTTGGATGGATTGACTGATTGGTTATCTTGGTTTACCATATATCCTCATCACCTCACCTATATGTATTTTACACCTATGGGTTATATTTTGCAATATTTAAAATAAATATAAATAAAAATTACTATTTAGGTGTTTACAATTTACTGACGCTGGCTTTAGACCTATTAAAATTGGAAAAGGTGGTGTAAGCTGGAAATGGCTATGTTTAGAAGTTAGGTGTGCCCTACTTGCATTTGGGTAAAGGGGAACCATTAGTCCTCATTCAGGGTTTAGGGGATGTCAAAGAAGGATGGAGTAACCAGTTTGAATTAGCAGATCAATTTGAATGGATTATTCCCGATTTACACGGCCATGGGGTTGCACAAGAACAGATGGTATTTCTATTCCCAACTTTTCATCAGACTTAATTGGATTATTATAGGAACTGGAAATCGGAAGCACTCACATATTCACTACCTTAATTTTCTATGGCTAAAATATATCACGTGAAAATCTCGATCTTTGTCCAAATACGCGTAAAAACGAATGCGTAGCCATTCACTTTTAAAAAATTCATAAAATGTTCATAAATTTTCCTTTTAACAATAAAAAGGCCATAAACTCCTTGCTTTAGGAATTTATGGCCTTCTTCATTTTGATCAGCCCGTATTACGGAGTCCTGCGGAAATTCCACTAATTGTAAGGAGAACTTGCGTTAATACATCTTCATTTGGCTCTTCCTGCTTCCGTAGCTCTTTAATCAGTTCAACTTGTAAAAAGTTCAACGGATCAACATAAGGATTCCGTCTGTATACTGATTCTTTGATGTTCGGCGAATGGTCGAGTAATTCACTATCTCCAGTTATTTTGAGGAGAATGGCTTTTGTTTTCTCATATTCCTCAAGGATATTCGTAAATATTCTTTCGGCCATGGTTTTGTCTTCAACAAGTGTTAAATATTCTTTGGCCGTTGTGATGTCTGCCTTCATTAGGGCCATGTTTAAATTATCAATGGTTGATTGGAAGAATGGCCATTTTGCGTACATTTGCTGTAATAACTGCAGATTTTCCTCGCTTTGCGATACGTAGCTGTCCAAACCTGTACCTGCAGCATACCAAGCCGGAATTAATTGACGACTTTGCGTCCAAGCAAAAACCCATGGAATTGCCCTTAAATCCTCAAAGCGACCTCTATTTTTACGGCTCATTGGTCTTGAACCAATGTTTAAGTCTCCGATTTCTTTTAACGGTGTGGCTTGATTAAAGTAAGTAAGGAAATCAGGGTCACCAAAGACAAGTGATTGATATTTAGATAATGCATACCCAGAAATTTCCTCAATGGCCTCTTCCCAAGCACTTTCACGTAGTGTTCCCCGCTCTTTTTGAGAAGAAAGGGTCGCTGAAAGAAGAAGGGTGGATGTTGCTTGCTCCAAGCTGCGATAAGCGATATCTTCAAGCAAGTACCTAGAAGATAAAACCTCCCCTTGCTCAGTAATTTTTACACCATCACCAATAGTTTCCGCCGGTTGTGACTGGATACTCTTATTTAAGGTACCGCCGCCGCGTCCTAATGATCCACCACGGCCATGGAAAAATTTAGGACCAATCTGATATTTTTTCGCCAACTCATGAATTTCGATTTGGGCTTTATACAGTTTCCAGTTGGCTGTTAAGGTTCCTCCATCTTTACTTCCATCAGAGTAACCAAGCATGATTTCCTGTTGATCCCCTAAGATTTGAAGATGCTTCCGGTAGATCGGCATTTCAAAAAGGGTTTCCATAATTTTTGGACCCGCTGTTAAGTCATCAATTGTTTCTAAAAGCGGTGCAACATTTAGGTGGCTTTCAAGTGTACCATCCGCATGAAGACGGTAGAGACCAGCCTCTTTTGCCAATACAAGTACTTCTAATAAGTCACTTGCGGATCTCGTCATACTCACAAGATAGACGGAAATTGCATTTTTGCCAAACTCCTCATGTGCAGATTTTATCATTTGGAAAACCTTAATCATTTCTTGTGTTTCTGCTGAATAGTCCTCATTCAACAATAATAGTGGACGTGGATCCATTAGGATATTTTGTAATAGCTGTAATTTTTCCTGTTCAGGAAGTTCTGCATAATTTTCGGTCATTCTCACTTTACGGAGGATTTCTGTGATCGCTGCCTCATGTTCTCCGCTATGGTTTCTAATATCAAGTGTCGCCAAGTGGAAGCCGAATAATTGTACTTGTCTAATTAACTTTTGGATGGTCCTTAACTCATGATCACTAGGATGATGTCTTTTTAAACTCCTATTAATCATTTTTAAATCAGCCAGTAATTCATCTGCTGATTTGTATCCAATCTTGGATTTACCTACCTGCTTAACGCGTTCAATAATCACCGCTACAACACGACGGTATACCTCTGTATGATTTGGCCACTTTTTATCATCGGTTAAGTATAAATTTTCTTTTTCCTTAAGGAATGTAAGAATTTCCTGATTTACGTTCACCCTTGTTGTAGAATGGCTGTATCGTTTCATGATGTCGACTAAAACATTTTTATATTTCTTTAATACAACTCTCCGCTGTCTTTGGAGTGTCTCCCAAGTAACATCACTTGTTACGTTCGGATTGCCATCACGGTCTCCGCCAATCCATGATCCAAAACGAAGGAAATTAGGAACATTCCAAGAAGTGTTTGGATAATATCTTTCAAGGCACTCTGCTACTTCCTGATGAATTTCAGGAAGTACGTCAAATAAGGTTTGGTCAAAATAATAGAGTCCATTACGTACTTCATCCAGCACTGTCGGCTTGTGATCACGTAATTCATCTGTCTGCCAAAGGATTGCTACCTCGTTGAATAGATTGTCCTCGAGCTTTTTCTGTTCTCTAGTCGTTAAAAGCGGATGATCGAGATTTTTCAAAATGACCGCAATACGCTGCTGTATCTCAAGAATGGAGCGTTTGGTAGCCTCGGTTGGATGGGCAGTTATAACAAGTTCTAAAGACAATGTGTGTAAGACTTTCTGAATAATATCTTCACTTATACCATGTTCTTTAAACTTTAGAATGGCACTCTCAATAGAAGCAGGCTGAACGATATTTCCTTCCTCAAGCTGGTATTGTCTCCGTCTTCGAATGCGGTGATTTTGCTCCGCGGCATTTATCAAATGGAAATACATTGAAAATGCACGAATGACATGTTTACGTATTGGTGAATCTAGGCTTGCAATTTCTGCCTTTAATTCCTGATAAATTCCTTCGTCGAAATGCTCCCGAAGTGTTTTGCACATGAGTCTTATTTTTTCAACTTTATCAAAAAGCTCGGGCCCGCCATGATCGACAAGTATATCACCAAGCATTTTCCCTAATAATTTCACATCCCGACGCAATGGAAGACTGCTGTCATTTACTTTCAATTCTGTTGTCATTCTATCACCTTCCCCATAATTCAAAAGATTCACTAAATTTTTTATATATAAATATAACATATCTTTTCAAATCATGTTAAGTTTTTTGTTTCATTTTTCTATCTTTTCTAAAAAAAATAAACCTAAGCGGTACTATCTTAGGCTTATTTCGTTTATTAAAATAGGTTTCCCACTAACTATCCGCTTTATCAATAACTAGTACATAAGTTTTCCGATCAGTGTCGTCGTAGGTTACTCTGACAGAAATGACTGTTTTATTGTCGTCGTCCAACTGGATCGTTTTACTAGTTCCACCTTCAATGGTAATTTCAGAACTGCTGTCACTTGCCGTCGGATTAATCTTAACAGTCTTGATATCACTTGAAACGGCTATATGATAGGTATACTCGCTTGAAGTAAATGAGCTGTCCCAGGTTCCCGTAGAAACAGTTAGCTTTGAAAGGGTAGCATTACTGGTCTTTTCAACTGCTGCTGATGCCCCCTGCTGGGAAGATGCACTTTGGTTTGTGGTGTTACCTTGTCCTAAAAAAGAATTGCCAGTCTGTGTGCCGAGTCCGCGTCCACTCTTCGCTGAACCGCTGCTCCCAGTTTGTACTGTACCACTGTTTTCATTTGATACAGACCCATTATTTGCGCTTGGTGCTGATGATCCATTGTTTCCAATTTCTGTAGAACTGCCGCTTCCAGTTTGTGCTGAATTGGTACCTTTTCCTGACGAAGTATCTTGGCGTTCCACATGGATAGTATATCTTAACTTTGATCCATTTTCAGCTGTTACCACAATAAGAATATCAGATTTCCCCACAGGAATATTAACCGGTACACCTTTCTCTGTCACTTCGGCACCATTAACCTCGACTACTGCCGTTTTTTCTACAGCTGCTGGCAGCACCGTAATCGTTTGTGCATTAGGAAGATCCACATTATATTCTGTCACGGTCGAAGAAAATGCAGGAGATAGTTTCCCTGTTGATAGTTTAATATTTTGAAGTTGACTATTGCTATTTTGCTCTCTGATTACAGTTAGAGTATAGGTGTTAGTTAAATTGGTGCTGCTATCCTTAACGGTGATAAGAAAGATATTTTGTCCGGATTGTAGTGCATATTCTTCTGCCGTTCCACTTGTGATCGTTTTGTCATTAATGCTAATGATCGAATTGGTATTACTGCCTTCCACTAGAATATGAATGGAGTTCGTTTCATTTTCTACTGTAGCTGAATATTGATTAATCTCTGATGTGAAATCTTTATCCAGCTTAACACCTTCGATCTCTAATTTTGCGAGAGTATTGGCAGTTTGGCTTACTTGAGTTACAGTCTCTTCCGCATAGGCGGTTGGCAAATTATAACCCGTTCCAAGACCGAGTAGCGAGACAATAAGGACAGCGTTTAGGCCCTTTTTGGGTATTTTTGTTAACATTGTTAATCCTCCCACTTTTTTACTAAGTGATTTTGGACTAACTTTACCACCGGAGGCTTAAGATTATCTTAATTTTTAAAAGAGGTGCATTAAGTGTTAAATATTTACCCTCATAGAGGTATTACAGCATAGGATCTACTTATTACTAAATTCTTCAAGTTTAGAAGAAATCGCTGCAGCTACTTCTTCATCGGAGAGATTAACTGCCTTATTAAAAAGGGTATTTGCCAGCGTTCCCATTGGTCCTGTTGCATTTATATCTAGAAACCCTGTCAGCCGGGTTTTTTGCCTGTTTAAGGCTTTGGCTTCAAAGTACCCCTCCCCGAGATACTTTTCGTTTTTCCGCCGTAATTCAAAGCTCACCTTGCTAGGTTCATCCCACTCCTTAATATCAATTAACAAAGTGACCTTTTTTTTCATAATCCCGAGATCACTTTTAAACTCCCAGATAATTTGCCGGTCATTTATTTTTTGATGTTGAATATAACCTGGAACAAGCGGTGCCCAATTATTTTCATCTCGAATAAAGTCCCATACGACTTCAATCGGGATATCTAGTTCTACATGTTGCAATTCACTTGGCATGTTTGTATCCCTCTTTCATTTTCAAAGTAAAAGACCTTCAATGGCTGAAGGTCTTTTTTTAAAAATATATGTTTAGATTTTGGTTAATAGAAGTTTATTCTACTTTATTTCTTAATTAAACGATCCACTAAAAATTTCTCTATCCGTTCGGCTGCCTGTGATAACCGTTCTGGCGGCTGGACTAGGGCAATTCGGACATATCCCTCACCTTGCGCACCGAAAGCATCACCCGGTATAACTGCTACACCGGCACGATCAATTAATTCAAAGGCAAATTGGCGGGATGTCCATCCCAACGGAATCTTTGCCCACACAAACATGGTTGCTGGAGACTTTGCAACCTGCCAGCCGCTTTTTATAAGCCCGGAAATTAAAGCATCCCTTCGAAGTTCATATTCCTTTACCTGTTCTCGTAGATAGGAGAAATCAGACGTTAATGCTTTTACAGCTGCATGTTGGATCGGATAAAACACTCCGTAATCGATATTTGATTTAAATGTTGCTAATAAATGGATTGCTTGTTCATTTCCCACTACATACCCAATCCGGCATCCCGCCATATTAAAGGTTTTAGAAAGTGAGTTAAATTCTATTCCAACTTCTTTAGCCCCGGGTACCGACATAAAACTAATCTGTGGATTCCTATCAAAAATTAATTCTGAATAGGCAAAGTCATGAACCACCAAAATGTTATGTGTTCTTGCAAAGACCACAACCTCTTCAAAAAAACCCCTATCCGCAAGGGCTGTTACCGGATTCCCCGGATAACTAATAATCATCATTCTAGTTTTCTCTAAAACTTCTAAAGGTATATTTTTTAAGTTTGGTAAAAACTTATTTTCAGCCAGCAACGGCATTGGATAAATAACTCCTCCGGCAATATGGACACTTGCCTCATAAATTGGATAACCCGGATCCGGTACTAAACAAAAGTCACCAGGGTTAATAATGGCGGTAGCTAAATGGGCCAAACCGTCTTGTGACCCCATCAACTGCAGCACTTCTTTCGCAGGATCTAAATCAACTTCATACCGTTGCTTATAAAAATAACCAACGGCCTCATTAAATTCGGCAATCCCCTTCAACGTATAACCATATTTACTTGTATCTTTAGCTGATTCAACTAAGGCATCGACTACAAAGGATGGAGGCGAAAAATCCGGACTGCCAACACTAAGGTCGATCACATCTTTTCCTTTTTTATTTGCCGCCATTTTTCGATCAGCTACTTCTTGAAAAATACTAGCTGTCATTTTTTGGAGTTTTTCCGATCCAATGAAATTCATAGACATTCCTCTCTAATCTTTTATATTTAAATAATTTTAACATATTTCTGATAATAGCAAGATATCAAAATTATCCTAATAGAGCTTTAATATTGGGGGATATGAACTTTAATTTATGAAATTTACCCATTCGAAGGTGTCTTACCCTGTTAAAAGAAAGATATACCACATAACAGAAAAGTCCGCCAAATGGCGGGCTTATATTAATAACAAATTGCAAATATTACTAAGATTTAGACCATACTTCCTCAAGTACTTTTCTAAACAGCTCATTTAAAGTCTCTGTATAATCCCTGGTTGGTCCTGTTAAGCTATTTGCATATTTCTCTAAATGATTGATTTCTTTTTCAATAAAGTCATCGATTATAGGGAAATCAAGTTCAAACACATGGTCATCCTGTCTTATTTTTCTTTCAATTAGCTTGAGAAGTTCTCTCTTTACTTCTCCCTCACTAATCAACTCCTTTATTAAAAGATGAAGCTCATTGGGTGGGAAGCGGTTATGCCATTCTATCCACATGCAAGCTAAGATGGGCCGAATTACATTTAGATAGCGCTTACTATTTAATGCTGCTGTTTGAATACAATTACGATAATTCCCTTTTGCCATATTTAAATAATGAAATAGGGACGCTCTAGGTTGAAATATTTGGTTCTCTAGTTCTCTCATTTTCCCATGAAGGGTGAAGGCTTGATAGTAAACAATGCTTGAATGAAGCCATTCCATTAAGGATGGATTTGACTTTTTAAACAGCAGGAGGGCTTTCCGCAAATCCCATCCATTTAAATCAAGTTGATCATTTATCGGAAGCTCAATAACATCTCGTTTTTGATTAATCGATAAATACCAATCTGTTTTATGAACATAAATGAACCTGACGTCGTAATCACTTTCTGGTGAGGAAGTGCCCCATGCGCGGCTTCCTGCCTCAACGGCGAAGCATATTTTCACTTCAAATTCCTGCTCAATCCTTTTTAATTCCTCGATAATCTTTTCTTTCAAAATTCTCTCTCCATCAACCATTCTTTTTGGGGTACTATTTTCTAATGATTAGATTTTTATTTTTGACAAATGAATATGCTTAATCTTCACAAAATATTAAAAGGCTTAATTCGATCCCCATTTTGTGTATTAGTCTATCGATTAAAAGAAATAACTTGGAAAATGTTACTGGAGTATTCTAATACAGAGACACTAGAATTTTTAATTTCACTTCCCATATCAAATTCTTTAGAAAATTTACTAATGATATTTCTTATAATAACGCCATGAGTTACGAGTAATATGTTCTCATTAAGATTTTGACTAGTTGATACAATCTCATTTAATCCTTTTTCTATCCTTCCCCATAGTTCATAGTAATTCTCGGCATGATGGAAGGGGTCTGACTTTTTTATAAAATTCATGACATCTTCTAGAGTATGTTTTTGAAACAATTCCTTAGTGCTAGAACAGGCATTGTCCTCGGCAATCTTACGAAAAACAACTTCAGAATATTCTCCCTCAAAGCTTCCAAAAAAACTTTCGCGAAAGGCTTTTCTTCTATTTATCACCAAATTCTGGTTGTCATTATTTTGTTGAAGTATTAATTCAGCTGTTTCAACTGTCCTCCCTGAATCACTCGTATATACGCGGTCAAACTGAACTTCGGCCAACCTTTTCCCCGTTTCGATTGCCACAGCTTTCCCTTCCTCGGTTAGTGGACTATCAGCCCAGCCTTGCATTTTTTTATAACGATTTAAATATGTTTCACCATGTCTGATTAAATACAAATTGAATTTAGTTCCCATGGAATCCCCCAGTGTTTTTTATTAACTTAAGTAAATTGACACTTTAAATATGATTATATCAGCAGTTAATATTAGGTGTCATAACAAACCAATTCTATAAGGATAATCAGATACCCCGAAACAGAAAAAAACCCATATCCAATAAAGGATAGGGCCTTATTATAGATATTTGATTACGATAGTAATTAATTAAGAAATTTTCTTTAGCTCTTCTGTTAATCTTAGGAATAACTCCTTATTCCCATCTTGTAACGTTTGGTCGATTTCCTTTCGGATTTTCTCCCTTTTAAATTCAAGCAGGACATTGTTTAGGAACATCTCAGCAATAACAGTATCTTGATTCTCATCCGAATGTTGTGGTGAATTAAGTAACTTCTTTTCCATGGAAATCAACTCCTTGAGCTTTTTTTCATTATACAAGGAGTTTTCTAAAAATTCAAACATTTTATTTCAATTTTCTAAAAAAATTTTTTTGAAGTCATTATTTATACTGTCTTCATCTTTGGTGTCAGGCACCAAAGAAAGACACCGTCCACCTCAGGCGTACGTTGGTACTACAATACTTTAATGGATTTGGCTCTGAAAAAGTGCATTCCGTTGATTATATTTTGTGATGAACTTTAGTAAGAAAACATTGGCAATTATTAATCCTGCCCCAATGAAAAGGAGTAATAATGGACTTAAGAAGAACAAACCACTCGCTTGACTGATAATTAGACCAACAACCGGGAGTACCATCATTCCACCAAATTGCTGGGCTTCTTGAAATGATTTTACTCTGGCAGATACTAAGACATTCAGGATAATATTAAAAATAACTAGTGCCGGAATCACCCACAGCATCAATAAAAGCCATATGGAATTGAAAAATAATATTTCTTTAAAATAGGGATAAGTAATCACATTCACCACAATTGCGTTTATTAAAAAGGCTGCAAAGGTAATAAGCATCGCTGGAATAAAGGCCGCTATTACCTTCCCCACGAACAACTCTTTGACTATAATCGGTGCAAACAATAATGTTTCGAGCGTATTTCTTTCCTTTTCTCCAGCAAAGCTATTTGAAGCAGTTACCATCGAATTAATAATCGCGGCCATCAAGAAGAAGGGAATCATCATAAAGTTTAAAAAGAAATAAACAGATTTGTATCCCAATGTTGGAAGGGCTGCGAGGGTGTTCCGCATATCATCATTAGGAAAGCTTCTTAAAAAATCATTTATCGGTTTTTCTAAATCATTGGCATTCTCGCCAATAAGACCTGTATGAATCCCAAAATAAGCAAACAGTGTTGGTAAAACTATACAGAGGATAACAGGAAGGATGATCATGGGTATCCATACCTTTTTGGACGAAAAGGTTGTCTTGATATCCTTTTGGACAATGGCATAAATAATCCGTTTATTCATGGTCCCCACCTCTAATCTTGAAATAAAGTGTTTCAAGACCCCTGTTTGTGATTTCACTGGAATATATCCAGGACTCTGTGAGGATTTCCTTTAGCAACGGACTAATCTGTTCCTTAGATAAAAGAGTGAATTCCAGTTGAGTTGGACTCTCTCTTTTGTATGAATATCCTCTATAAACTCTAGGATCTGCAGGCTGAAGTCCTGTCTCCACTAAAAGTTTAATTTCCGATAAATATTTATCTTCCAATTCTCGTCTTGTTCCCTGTTCAATCAAACGACCTTCTTTTAGAAACAGAAAGGCTTCACATATTGTTTCCAATTGATGAAGGACATGGGAACAAATCAAAATTGTAATGCCCTCCTCTTCATTTACCTTCTTCAATAATTGAATAACATCATTAATCCCTTCTGGGTCCAATCCATTTGTTGGTTCATCAAGGAATAACAATTTAGGCTTATGGATTAGTGCTTTTGCCAAGGATAATCTTTTTTTCATACCTGTCGAGAATGTACCTACCAAATGGTCCTTTTTATCATACAGCTCAAATTGTTCTAGCAGGTAACTGATACGCTTTTGATCAAAGACCTTATAAATCTTGGCAAAAAAAACAAGATTATCCCAAGCGGTCATGTCGTGGTATAGGGCTGCGCTCTCTGTTACAATCCCAGTCTGAGCTCTTATCTCATCACCTTGGAATTTAGGATCATAATTCATTACTTTCATCGTTCCGTTTGTGGCATCAATTACCCCATTAAGCAATCGAATGAGTGTCGTCTTCCCGGCTCCATTTGGACCAAGCAGCCCATTAATCGTTCCTTCCTTAATCGTAAATGAAACATCCTTCAAAATAGAACGACCATTAAACTCTTTATCCACATCAAACGCATCAATAATATTCAACCGTCTCCCCCCTTGAAAACTGGTGTCAGGCACCAAGAAAACACATTTGTATGTACACAGTGGACAATAAATCTGAAGATATTTTTGATTTAATCTTATCAGATTCTTGTAAGGTATTTGTACTATTTTAGAAAAATTGCACATTATTTCCTCATATTCCCTATTGATGCTATAGGCATTTTTTCTGATTGCAGGGGAAAATTAATGGCAACTATTATGTGGAGCAGGAGGATTGATGTATGGAGCAGGCAGCTTTCACTGGTCATCAGCCGGTAAATAATATTAATGTGTATTATGAATTTTACCCTCATCAAACATCGAAAAAAACGTTTGTTTTATTACATGGATTTCTTTCTTCCACCTTTACATTTAGGCATTTAATTTCCCTATTAAAACAGGACTTTCAAGTTTTATCCGTCGACCTTCCTCCCTTTGGTAAAAGTGGGAAATGCAATCAATATGTGTATTCCTATAAAAACCTGGCCCAAACGGTTATCCAACTAACAAAATCCTTAGGCCTCCAAAAAATGACTTTTATCGGGCATTCAATGGGGGGGCAGATTGTCCTGAATATCCTCCATATGATGCCCGATATTGCAGACAAAGCTATTCTTCTCTGCAGTTCAGCTTATTTAAAACGTTCTAAATTGCCTTTAATCTTAACTAGCTATTTACCGTATTTTCATCGCTTTGTTAAATACTATTTCGCAAGAACAGGGGTAAGAAAGAATCTTCAGGATGCTCTATATAATCACTCGATTATTAATGAGGAAATGATTAACGGCTATCTCCAGCCTTTTTTACAAGATGAGATTTTTATCGCCCTTACAAGAATGATCCGTGACCGGGAAGGAGATTTACCTGGTAAAGTGCTTCAACAAATCAAAACACCCTGTCTGTTAATTTGGGGCGATCATGATAATTCTATGCCGCTTAAAGTAGGTGAACAGCTGCATAAAGATTTAGCGAACTCTGAATTAATTGTTTTAAAAGAGACGGGACACGCTGTACCAGAAGAACGTCCTTTTGAGGTATTCGAATACATTAAAAACTTTTTAGAAAGTCACCAAACGGCCGTTGAGTAAGAAAAATTCCCCCACGAACAAAAGCGCAAGCGCCTTGAACAGCCCCGACAAGCATAAGACGCTCAGGGAAAGAAGGCGTTCTTTGCCTTCTTCCCTGATTGGCTGTAGACCATCGAGGGGCTAGGCGCTGGAGCTGGACGTCGACAGTCCTTTTATTACCAGTTATCCACAAGCGAAAATTTTATAATTTCCTAAACGAAAAGTAAAGGTGTATTCCTTGGAATACACCTCATTTAAACCAGCCCTTTTCTTTTGATTGGGTGATGGCTTCAATTCTGTTTTTGACTTCCAGTTTATCTAAGATAATCGAAATATAGTTGCGCACAGTACCCGTTTTGATGCTAAGGGTCTCAGCAATTTCTTTGGTGTTTTTTCCATCGGCTACGAGCTCAAGCACTTCTTTTTCCCTGTCAGTCAAAGGATTTTCTTCCCCGTAGACATCGTCCATTAATTCGGGTGCATAAATTCGTCGGCCTGCCATCACATTTCGGATTGAACTGGCTAGCTCCTCACTTGGGCTATCCTTTAACAAATATCCGCTTACTCCAGCCTTTAAGGCCCTCTGGAAATAACCAGTTCGCGCAAAGGTTGTTAAAATAATAACTTTACACCCAAGACCTTTTATGTCCTCTGCGGCTTCCAGGCCGGTTTTTCCAGGCATTTCGATGTCCATAATGCAGACATCCGGTTGAAATTTCTTTACAAGGGCGACGGCCTCTTCTCCATTTGAAGCTTTTCCGACCACTTCCATATCATCTTCCAAATTAAGCAGGGAACCAAATGCTCCAAGCAGCATTTGTTGGTCTTCAGCAATAACGATTTTGATCATTTGCCTTCCTCCTTATCAGTTGGCTTAACGTCATTCGGCACAGTGATGATTAGCGTGGTGCCATCCTCAGTCAATAGCTCAAAGTCGCCATTAATAAATTCGAGCCGCTCTTTCATGCCGATTAAGCCATGACCCTCTGACAGCTCATCTGTTTTACCCTTGAAAACACCATCATCATGAATAGTCATTATCGTCTCTTTTGACATTTGTGCAATAGAAATAGAACAAGTCTTTGCATCGCTATGTTTCACCACATTGTTTACCGCCTCTTTTAAGCACATACTTAAAATGTTTTCAGTTAGCAGTGATACATTTTGAAGCGCAAACTCCCCATTACATTCAAAATTAATTTGGGCGGCCTTAATCATTTGTTTAACCCGAAAAATCTCATCCTTCAGTCGAATTCCTCTCATTGAAGAAACCATCTTTCTCACTTCACTCAAGGCAGTCCGTGCAGTTTGCTGTACATCTTTCAGTTCATCACGAGCCTGCTCGGGGTCCTTCAAAATTAATTTCCGGGCAAGGTCTGTCTTTAAGCCAATCAGGGAAAGTTTTTGCCCAAGTGTATCATGCAGGTCTCTGGCAATCCGATTTCGTTCCTCCATCTTAACAAGTTCCGAAATTCGTTTATTGGCATCCACGAGCTTTTCTTCAAGCTGTCCGCGCTCTTTTCGATTATGAATACTGAATGGGAGGAGTATCACACTAATCCAAATAATGATAACAAACGGCAGCTGCTGGAGAAACAATTTTTCTTGCATGACAATATTATAGTTGATCGATGCAGACGTACTTATGAGATGAATAAAATATAACGTTAAAAACGCAATTCTGTCCTTAATATTTCCGATAAAATAAGCAAGAAAGAAAGCAAAATAAACATAACTATAAAGACTGGACGCTGTAATCGATATACCTATTAAAATTAAGGTCCATAAATAAACAGGCCAGCCCTTAGAAATAAACGCAATCCGATAAAGAATAAAGAAAACCAAAGTCAATAATATACCTACGACAATCTTAATCGTAGAAGCGGATTGAATTATAAAATAAAAAGGCAGAATGCAAAGGATGGTCCAAATATAAGGTGTAATGCCATTATTTTTTTGAAAGGTTAAATACTTTTTTATCATACGTGGTACCTCATTAATAAAAACTTCCTGCTCAGTTATTTTTCCTTCTTTTATACTTCATTTTAGCTGATATTCCCCCATCTTAAAACAAATTACTCCTGTAATACAAAATATTTCTTTATATATGTAAATTACATATACTGGTAATAAATAATCTTCAGCACCTATATAATTAAGTAGTCGCAATTTTATAAACGTTTACACCTTACAAATATTGGAAACATATGTTTATAAAAACACTTAGGAGGAATCAAAATTGGGAGAATTTTTTATCGGCGACTCCAGCATTCCTTATTTGCGATTTGGTGAGGGTGAACCATTAGTTTTTATTCATGGCCTTGGAGAAGTAAAAGAGGGCTGGTCAAATCAGTTTGAATTTGCTGATCAGTACGATTTAATCATACCCGACCTGCGTGGTCATGGTGAATATCACAAGCCAGGGGAAATTTCAATAAAACATTTTGCTGAAGATGTCATCAGCTTACTAAAAGGCCTCAATGTTGAAAGTGCACACATTTGTGGCTTGTCAATGGGTGGAATGGTGGCACAAGAAATCTACCGTCAGGCCCCTGAAATGTGCCGTTCCTTAATGCTGGTGAGCACCTTTCATTATGCTCCAGAAATGCTTGGAAAACTTTTTTTAAGATATCGAAAAGCACATGCAGAAAATAAATCGCAGGATGTACTAAGAGAAACGGCCGCAAAAATTTGCCTCTATTCTTGGAACAAAGATAATTTCGAGAAATTTTACCAATTTTATAGACCAAATCGAGAGTATCATTTTAAAGCGATGGAAGCCTGCCTGGAAGTTAATAATTTGACATTACTTCCTAAGATTAAAGTTCCCACATTAATCATTGGCGGACAATATGATTCCCTTGTACCTGCTTGGGTGCAATTTTTGATGCATAAACAAATTCCTCATTCTGAATTTGTGATTTTCAGAAATACGGGCCACATTGCAAAGCTTGAAGCAAAGGATAGCTTCAATAGGACACTAAGAAGCTTTTTAAACAAGCATAAAACAGCAAGTTGAAGGAGGAGGGAATTACTTCCCCTTCCCCACTTGCCTATACATATTATATATTTACTTGTACCCGATATTATGACTAAATTTAGAGCGGATTCGATCGGCTTGAAGCCCATTGATGCACAATTTTTGCAAACAGACCAGTTAAAGCTAAGCTGACATGACCTGCTTCAACCGTGATATAGGTTTTATCCTTACTTGAGACTAAATCCATAATCGGTTTACTTTGCTCTTCAAGAATTAAATTGTCCCTCGAACAGGAAACCACAAATAAATTGGCCTTTATATTTTTTAAGTCTACTATTTTATTGCCAACCATCATTTCTCCTTTAACGAGCTTGTTCTCTTTAAAGAGATCACTCGCCAATTGACGATAGGCTTCACCAGCAAATGGTACCTGATCAAGTGTCCATTTATTCATCCTTCGCCACTTATCAACATACTTTGAATCATGAGCTCGATGTAATAGATTGGTATAATTTGTGAAATAGATCGGTGAACCTATTGCCCGGAACATACCTTCTACCAATGCAGGTGGAATGATCCCATAGGTATCAATAAAGCACTCGAAGTTAATATCTCCTTCTCTAAACCCTTCAGCCCACTTATCGGGTCCCCTAAATGGCTGAAAATCAATAGGTACGGTCGCGACAATTAGATTTTTGATTGGCTCTTCCGCAATCGACGCATAAATAGAAGCAATCGTCCCGCCTAAGCAATAGCCGATGATAGTTATTTCCTCAGCGTCTGAATGACGAATCGCCCGCTTAACCGCGGTCCGTAAATATTTCTCAATATAGGTGTCAATCCCAATCTTCTTGTCTTCATACCCCGGTGAACCCCAATCCAACAAATACACTTCATAGCCCATATTGGTTAGTCCTTCAATGACACTAACCTTTGGAGCGATATCTAAAATGTATGGCTTATTAAACAAGGAGTAAACGAAAAATAAAGGAATTTGATATTTTTTCTGTTTCGCCGGATAATGCCATAAAACTGATTTATTTTTCCGCCAAATTTCATTTCTTGGAGTGTAACCAACTTCCGGCTCGGGCTCACTTAGAACATTAATTACGTTAACCCAGCGCTGCATTTCTTTGTCAAAATCCAAGGTGGGAATGGACTCTGTTATTGGTGAATCTGCTGCCAAAGCAGTTTTCTCCCCCTCCTAGTTAGTGTCCTGAATCTGTGCCTGTTAACACAGGTTCTACGGACTTTTCTACTTTAATCAGATCTTTAATTGTCTCGAATTCCTGTTTAAAATTATTCAGTTTTAATAATTCAAATTTCAATTCCTGAAGTTCAGCATGTAAGCTCTTTGTATCTGACAGCTCTTTCTTTGTCTTGACTAACTCATTTTTTAACTGCTTGGTTAATTTGATAATTTCTTTGGATACTTCGACAACACTTTCAATCTCTTTATTTTGAGACTTTACAGAATCCTGTAAAACACAAATTTGCTCTTCTAAGGCTTCCATTTTCTCTTCCGCTTGAAGGGTTAGGTTAGCCACATTTGTCACATCACTTTTCGTTGGGAAATTAAGGGCACCTGCCAATGTCTCTTGATTTTTTTTAAAAGTTTCAAGAATACGTGAATGCATATCTGTCCCTCTGTGCGACATTTTTACATAGTCTTTGTTATTGGTTAATAAAAAGATAAAATCATTTATTTGTTTTTCCCACAATAAACTAAATTTATGAAGGGATTCATATGGATCGTAATTTTCTTTGTCAGACATCTACCTTCACCTCATATCATTTTGTTTACGCTATTACTTTTGCAAATACCTTTGAAAAGGTAAAATAGCGGATTTAACCTGTTTCGTAAAGACATCAACAAATAATTTTTGATTTTCATAAAGCTCATTTGTGGTTTTCTTCACACTCTCGAGATACTTTTCGCGACCCTTTTTTCTCATAGAAATATATTGTTCAACGGTTTCTAATAACATATCAAGAGCCTGTATCTGGCCAGTTGTTAATTTCTGAACGGGAGTAATTAAAATCTGCGTCGATCTATTTTGAATATCTTCCACTACTTGATTGATTTCCTCATAGGATTTAACAGGGAAGAAATACTGTAGTGATGTAGTGGTCATTAGGAGTTCTTCGCGTGTTGACTGTTCCCACTCCTGTAACTCCAAACCAAATTGGGCCGCAACCGCAATCACATTCTCCTGATTTTGCTTTGCCTTCTCGACATAGTTCCTTACAGCCTCTAAGAAGCGTTCATCTTGTTTATTAAAGCGCTCAGCCCATGCATCTAATTCATCAAAACCAAGTTTCCATAATAGGTCAAGGCTCGATAACTCCTTTACTAACTCCTCTGTTCCTTGGTTTTCTAATACTGTTTGATTATTTTCAGTCATGATCGATTTCCTCCTTCATATTATCCATTTCAAATAGTTTCTTTAAATCCTGTAGATCATTTTCCAGTGTTTTAATATCATTGCTGCGTTTCTCTCTTACCTCACAGCTTAAAAAAGTCGCCCATTCTTCCAGTGATTCCCGAACCATTGTTAACTTGCGTTGATTTGTCTTTTGCAAGTTGATAATTTGGTAGATGGATTCATCCATAGAATCAATCTCCCCTTCAACATCTACTATTCTATTTGAAAGGGACGCAAATTCATCTTTAGTGGCAAGGTCCAAACGAGTTAACCACCTAGTAATTAATCGCTTATAAATCCTTAATTTTCTTAAATGTGAATCCATCGCCTTGCCAACTGCAACTGTAAAGGCTCGGGAATTGGTACGAGCATGAATTCTTTTATTTATCTCTGCTTCTATTTGTTTATAAAACTGGATAGGATCTTGATTGTTAGGATCTTGCTGTTTAGAATTCATGTTTACCTCTTTAATTCCTGCCTAGCGAAAAATTATTGGACGCTTGCGGTAGTTCCCCCAGCTACGGCTAAAATATGCCCATAGACATAATTGGAAGCACAAAAGCTAAAAACAATGCTGGATCCTTCTTGTCGTCATCTGAGGCAAACCTTCCTGCCTGAGTCCGCTCAAGGACTTTTTGACTTGAATAATCAAGGATAGCCTTTGCCATTTGGGTTGGGAAAAATCCTGGGGCAATGGCATTTACATGGACATTTATCGCGCATGTTTATTAACAGCTAGATCCTTGATTAAAGCAATAACCGCCCCCTTACTTGCAGAATTAGCTAATCGCATCCATAACCAATGGATCTTGCCTACCCATACCAGCAATTGATACGATATTAATAATTTTACCGAACTTTTGCTTGACCATAATTTCCCCTACAGCTTGGGAGAATAAGAAAACACCCTTATCCCATTTATCTGCAGGCATTTCTAATGCCGGTGCCCCCCAGCTCGTACCGCTGTTATTTCTAAAATATCAATTTTGCCCAATTCTTCAGAGTCTCGGCCACAGCATGCTGAATATCTTCAGGGTTAGAGACATCACATTTGAAGGCAATTGCCGGAACCCCTTTTTCCAGAAGGACTTCCGTAAATTGAATACATGCGTCTAGATTTCTAGAACAAATAGCATATTCGCTCCTGCCTTTGCGTAAGCTGTCGCAATTTGCTGCCCCAGTCCTCTTCCGCCGCCGGTTACAATCGCAGTTTTTCCATTTAAACTAAAAAGCTCTTGAATATTCATCCCAAACCCACTCTCAAGTAAGCTTTAACTTTCAATATTTCTTGTTCCAGAAGGACTCTTCTTAGTAATTTCCCTACTGAGGACTTCGGCAGCCCGGAACGAATTTCAACTTTTTTTTGGTGCCTTAAAGTGGGCAAGATTTTCCTTCCAAATTGTATAATTTCTTCTTCTGTGACTGAAAATCCTCCTTTTACCAAAACGAAAGCTTTCACAGTTTCACCACGGTAAGAGCCAGGTACCCCTATTACTAGCTCCTCTTCAATCCCTTCCTGCTGATAGAGGGCGTCCTCTTTTCCACTAGGATATACATTGAATCTGCTTGCAATAATCATATCCTTTTTACGATCTAGAATATAAAAATAGCCGTCCTCATCCATCTTGGCGATATTTCCTGTATAAAGCCAGCCATCTTTTTTGTCTCTTCAGTATCCTGCGGACGAAGCAGGACGGAGAATATATCGATGTCTCCGTGGGCGTTGAAGGGGAGTTAGTAATACATGGTCCACAGGTTATGAGAGGCTACTGGAATATCTAGAACAACGAAATACTGAAACCTGAATCAGTTAAAACATGTTCAATTTCTCTTTCTAAGTATATAGGATTTACTTGAACAGCTATACCGCCCAGTCGAAAAATCCCAAACAAACTAAAAATACAGGGTGATCGCTTTGCCATTATGCTTCCTAATTCCCCCGCACTATTTTGAAAGCCCTCATTAAAAAGAACTGCAGCAATTGGTCAGTAACCACCTTGGTGTCATTAAAGCTCCAAACCTTATTATTAAAGGTCGGGGCTGGATTATCCTTATATTGGCTAACTGCAACTTTTAGAAAATCATAGAGGGATTGGTGTTCAATATTCACATGCTTATCAATTCTTGGATCACAGACTTTTAACTACTGCTTTTACTGATAGATCATAAAAACAGATACCTCCTAAGCTTATAGTAACCTAGTAAATATTCTTTTTAAACGCGTAATTCTAAGAAGTGATCTACCTATTAATAGAATACTGATATAATTATGATTATTGTAGGAAAAAGCTGTTTTGTAAACCCTTCCTTCTCGACAATTTTTTCTTATTCCCCAATTCTCCAATCCTTCTTTTTATACCCTTTCAACCACCCTTTATAATCAGGAGCTCTCCACATCCATTAATCAGCCGTACTGAAAGAGTATGGAGAATTTTGTCGAAAAATTTTCGTGAACATCTGAATTATCGACAACAAGTGCATGACTATTCCCTAAATTTTGTTGTCAAACAATAAGTGAAGATTCAAAAAAATCAATATTCTTCTATACGTTTTTTAACAAGATAAGAGTTTTTATTTTTCATCTGACTTATAAATTTGGTTAAATTCACCTAGTTAAATGGTCTTCTATGAATCTCTTCAATATATTATTTACTATTAATTAGAAGAGAAAGGATGGGTGGAGAAAATTCTTAACGCCGAACTTTTGACAATCAATGGTGCTGGGCATATTTATGTAACAGAGGCTAATGACCTGGCTAATGAAAGAATTTTTTGACCTCTTAAGTAAACTTAATTAGAAACAAAGTCCTATTTAGGCCAAATCGGGCTTTTTGATTTATATTTTTAGGCATCGGCAGTAAGCGTATATTTCACTCCATAAGTAAGTGCTATAGAATTCGCTAAATGTTCTATCACTTCGTCCAACTAAACATGAACTTCAGTTCACATTTCGTTGACAAACCATGTGACATTATGTCATAATTGAACTATAGTTCAATATTTATTAGATTTTAAGACTGGAGGTGTAGGCCTTACGTATTGTAAGGCTATACATTTGGAAATAGTTAACCTGATCATGATCGCTATTTTTATTGCCCTCACAGCCTTTTTTGTCGCTGTAGAGTTTGCAATTGTAAAAGTAAGAGGCACACGGATTGATCAACTAATAAAAGAAGGCAAAAAAGGAGCGAAGGCTGCGAAACAAGTGGTTACGCATTTAGATGAATATTTGTCCGCTTGTCAGCTCGGCATTACAGTTACAGCTCTCGGACTTGGGTGGCTGGGAGAGCCGACCGTTTCAAAGTTATTACAGCCCCTCTTCACTTTATTAAACTTAAATAGTGCTGTTATACATGTTTTATCAATCATATTAGCCTTTGTTTTAGTTACCTTTATTAATGTAGTCGTGGGCGAATTAGCTCCTAAATCTTTTGCGATTCAAAAAGCAGAAACGATTACACTACTTTTTGCTAAACCGTTGATTGGGTTTTATAAAGTTTTCTACCCGTTCATTTGGATCTTAAATAGTTCTTCTAGATTATTAGTTGGCTTCTTTGGTCTAAAACCCGCCTCTGAAAACGAGTTAGCTCACACAGAAGAAGAGTTACGGATTATTCTTTCTGAAAGTTACCAAAGCGGGGAAATAAATGAATCGGAATTAACCTATGTTAATAATGTGTTTGATTTTAATAGTCGGATTGCAAAAGAAATTATGGTACCTAGGACGGAAATGGTAAGTATCTCAGTCGATGATCAGCGGGATGACATTCTCTCATTAATCAAGGAACAAAAATATACACGCTACCCTGTCATTAATGGAGATAAGGATAATATTGTCGGAATTATCAATATTAAGGATATCTTAACAACCAAATTGAACAAGGATTGGAAAGAGAATAACTCTCTTACACCATTCATTAAACCGGTCATCACTGTAATTGAAACCATTCCTATTCAAAGCTTATTATTGAAAATGCAAAAAGAAAGGACCCATATGGCCATCCTCATCGATGAATTTGGAGGTACGTCAGGCCTTGTAACCGTTGAGGATATTATTGAAGAAATCGTCGGTGATATTCGAGATGAGTTTGATACAGACGAGATTTCTGATGTGCGTGAATTAGCCAATGAGCATTATATTGTCAGTGGGAAAGTCCTCATTGAAACCGTTAACGATCTTTTAGGCACTTCCATCTCAAATAAAGATTTAGATACGATTGGCGGCTGGTTCCTGTCAGAGAAGTTTGATGCTAAAATGGATGACTGCATAGAATTTGAAGGCTATTCCTTTAAAATCAAGGAAATGGAAGAACATCATATTTTATATATTGAGATTCAAAAGTTAACACAAGCGGCTTCCCCTCTCCCCCTAATATCTGTTTCTTAATTAAAAACGGGCTGAATGTTCAGCCCGTTTTTCTGTTATGCGCCTTTATTTTGAAGATGACTCATTTTTAGGCATGTCTGCAATATTTGTAAATTTGCTTTTTCGTTTTTATAGATCATAGTCTGATAATTTGGGAGAAGTATGTTAGTTGGGTTAATCGGTACTTCACCGCATATATCAATTCCATCAGCCTTCTTTGCAATTAGTATGGCTTCAAGGAAACGATTTAATCTAGTCAGATCCATTATTCCTTGATCCCAATTTGTTGCTGCGTCAGTTGTGTTTAGTACATCTTTATCTATACTGATGTAAACATTACTGGTGTGAATAACAGATAAAACCGATTTTATCGAGTAGTCATGTCTGCCGTCAAATGGAAAAATGACCACTCGAGGGTCAGTAGAAAGGTGAGAAGTTATAGTGGTTGGGCCAATAATTACTACTCGCTGCAGCAATGGGATTTCCTTAAGGGCAAAGGAAACCCAGGAGCCACATGAAAGTAGATTTTCATGTGGCTTATTATCTAATCCGATATCAGGATGGTTATCAAACAAGACAAGAGTAAAAGGTTTTTTGATTTCTTTTAATAAAATAAAGGTAACATAATGATAGTTTCCGCTGCCAATAAAGGTGATCCCTTTTTGAATTCTCTTGTCCAGCTGTTTCATTAAGCTCTGTAAAGAATCTTCTTCGCAATACAGGTTGACATGCTTCATCTGACGAAAGTCGAGATCATCATGTAAATAATTATGGAGCTTATGTTGTGCTAAGTACGTTTCGTCAAAATTAATGAAGGTTATCCCATTTTCTAATAACCCCATTACTTTCATCTCCTTAAAAATTGGTTTCTAAATCTCCCAAAGATTAGTAGATTGGTTTAATGGTTAATAGCGACGCAGACTGCTATTAGCCTGCTTTTATTATAGCAATCTTGTTCTAAAATTTCATGGGACGTACATCAATAAAAGGACATAAGATTTCTTGATATAAGAATTCTCATGCCCTTTTAATCACTTAATTATGGGATAATATTCCCTGCAGCTTTATAAATTTGATACCATTCTTCTCTTGTCAGTCTAATATCTGAACCTTGACATGCGTCTTTCATGCGCTCGACTTTAGTGGTTCCAAGTACCACCTGAATATTTGCCGGGTGGCGTGTAATCCAAGCCGTTGCAATTGCGGTATTCGTTACACCATATTTTTCAGCGATACCGTCTATTGTCTCGTTTAGCTCCGGATAGTGCTCTAAATCGCCTAAAAAGGTTCCGGCAAAGAAACCGTGCTGATACGGGGACCACGCTTGCATGGTGATATCATTTAAGCGGCAGTATTCTAAAACACTCATGTCCCGATTAATTGCTTGGTCCATTTTCATGTTTAGTGTAATTCCTGCATCAATCATAGGTGTATGCGCAATGCTAAACTGAAGCTGGTTTACAACTAACTTGTGGGGTGTGTATTTTTGCAACAGTTCTATTTGAGCAGGGTTATGATTGGAAACTCCAAAATATCTAACCTTTCCACTGTTGTGAAGTTCTTCAAATGCCTCTGCTACCTCAGCAGGTTCCATTAATGGGTCTGGACGATGAAGAAGCAGTATATCAAGGTATTCGGTATTTAATCTCTTTAAAATACCATCTACCGACTCCAGAATATGCTCTTTTGAAAAATCAAAATAACCGTTGCGAATCCCACATTTACTCTGTATGATCATTTCTTCGCGGATAGAAGAATTCATATGTATCGCCTCTGAAAAAATCTCCTCAGATTTACCCTTCCCGTAGATATCCGCATGGTCAAAGAAGTTAATTCCCTCCTCCAAGCTTGAGCGTATTAGGTTCTCTGCTTCAGCAATGGAAAGCTGTGGTATGCGCATATTTCCCATAATTATATTTGATACTTGAAGGTCTGTGTTTGCAATGTTTATGTATTTCATATAGTACTCCTCCCTTCTATTTTCCTTTCCATTATATCCTACAATGAAAGCGTCTACCAATAAATCCCGCTAGAGTTTAATCCAGTTTTGTTTTCTCATTTACTGCCTGTTCTCTGAATTCTTTTGGTGTCTGACCATACTTTCCTTTAAAAATCCGATAGAAATAGCTGATGTTATCATACCCAACCTCTTCTACAATCGAAGAAATCGGCATCTCGGTACTCTCTAATAATTCTTTTGCTTTTACAAGCCTTCTTTCCTGCAGCAATTCTTTGAAGGTATGCGACGTCGCTTTTTTGATTGTCTTACTTAACCCATAGTGGGATTGGTTTAGTTTCTCTGCCAATTCATAAAGTGAAGCATGTTTATAATTCTCTTCAATGTATTGAAGAGATTCGACCACCAAATAGTGGTTCATGGATGCTTCCTCTTTGCGCTCAACTAGATCCGTATTTTTGATTAATTCGATCATCAATAGCCCCATATAAAGCTTAATAGTGGATTCCGAAAAAGGGGAAGAATGCATAATTTCATAGATGATTTTCCCAATCATATCCTGGATTGTCTCAACTTCGGCTACTTTAAAATATAAAAATTGTCCATTTTGTGTGTTATTGTATAAACCGCTGATTAAAAAATCACTGACAATATTGCCTGAATTTAAAAACGAAAAAATAAAATCAAAGAAGGCAGGACGAATGATAAAGTTAATAACAATATCTTCCTTGGCACATGCTTTAATTTCATGTTCAATATGTTGATTTAATAATAATAGTTCCCCTTTTTTTAACGTAATGGGCCGGCCGCCTGCCGTTTGCTTAAGCTCACCATTATAGACATAATTAATCTCAATATAGTCATGCTTATGCAAAGGAAAATCAACAAAACGCGTATGCTTTCGAACCATAATCATCTTGTCATTACTAAGAAATTTTTCACTCTCTATGACAAAGTTCGTCTTACTCGTGTAGAGTTCTTTACTTACAATCTTTCGCTGGTCCAAAATGAGTTTCTCTTCATCCGTTACCTGGAGAAGTTCATCTAAAAGGTCCTGGTTCATTGTAATTCACCTTTTCCAATTGCATTATTTCTTATTATTAGCCAAATCATATCATACCTCGGTCAACTAACTGAAAAACTAAATTAGACTTTAAGAAATAAAAAACCTGGACCAACGAAAAGTTGACCCGGGTCATGCTCACTTCATTCAATTAAACTGCTTTGCCTTTAATTGCTTTTGATTTTCCAAACCGCTCTTCTTCAATTTGTTTCAATGTTTTACCATTCGTATTTGGAGCAAGAAGAATCCCGATCACACAATGAATGGCTAAGAAGACAAGCATTACAATACCAGCGGTTTTAAATCCTAATTTATCCATCACAGTTGGTAATATAAAGGACCAGACCGCAATGCCGAGTCTTACTAAAAAGTACATAATACCTTGTGCACCAGCACGATATCTTGTTGGGAAAAGTTCGCTTGCCCATAAACCGTAGAACGCTTGAGCGCCGAAGCCAGCAGAACTGCCCCATAGAATAACGAAAGCAAAAAGTGAGAACCAGTTCATTCCTGTAAACGTTAGAATTAACCATGCTGCAATTCCCATTACCGCTCCTATTCCAAACAAAGAACGTCTGCTAAATTTGTCTCCTAGTTTCATGAATACAAAATAAGTGGTTGCAACGGTTAAACTCCAAAGAAGAACCTGAAGTAAATTCGCTTGTGTACCTGTTAACCCGCCAACATTTTGATAGATGTATGGCATAAAATACCCCATCGCACCTGCAGTTAAATTCCAGAACAAATAGATCCCGATTAAAAGAAATAATGCTTCACGATTTGGTCTTAGGCTTAATAATGTTTTGAGTACACCTTTACTATTGCCGTTGCCTTCTTTCGCCTCTCGTTCTTTTCCTTCTTTCCAGATAGCAGATTCAGATAATCCTTGTCGGATGTACCATGTAATAAAAGCAATAATTAATAAGTGGATGAAAATAATACGGCTTCCTAGTAAACCTAGTGGTGCAAGTAAGACTGCGAGTAAAAAGGTAATTGCTGGACCTGTTGACCATGCTAACTGTGCCGTTCCAACATGTGCAGCCCTTTTATCAGCCGGTGCTTCTTCGGCAATGTAGGTCCATGAGGCTGGGACCCCGGCACCGACAGCAATTCCTGTAATAATGGTCCCGATTAATAGCATAGGGAAGTTCACTGAAACGGCAATCAATAATACACCAAGCATATAAGCCAACAAGTCATAGGTATAAATAAATTTTCGACCATATTTGTCACATAAATAACCACCAAACAAAGCTCCAATTGCAGCACCAAAAGCATTTGCGCTTAGAGCACTTAATAGGCCTACCGCTATATTATCTAAATGAAGATATGCTTGCCACATGGTTAAACTACTTGCAGCTGCGATGATGGATCCAGCTTCAATATAGTTCGCCATTGCAACAGAGATGGTTGCTTTCCAACCGGTCGTTTTTTTAGCACCAATCTTAGCCATTGTAATACCTCCTAATAATTTGTTATTATCTGGGAAACGGTTTCATTTTTGAAACTAGTACAAAAACACTATTCTAAATAAAATACTTCCTCTAAATTAATCGAAACTGGACTATTATCTGCATTCGTTTCCATTAGCGGCTCCATATACGCCCACCATTTTTTACAGATAGCTGTTTGCGACATATACTCCCATTTCTCTTCATCCTCAATTTCTACATAAGCAAATAATCTACCAGTCTCTTTATCTAGAAAAATAGAATAATTATGTGCACCATGTGCCTTTAATTCTGCAGCCATCTCAGGCCATATTTCATCGTGGCGGCGCTTATATTCATCGTAACTATCACGGTTGACAAACATGATACTCGCTTTTCTAATCATAGATATTTTCCTTTCTAGAATTTAATTTTCCTCATAGCTAAACTATACCGCTATAAAACGCTTTCTTATAGGAGACAAAGTTCAGTTAGGGGGGAGATTATTCAGAAAGTTGCAAGGGTTTCCAAAATAAAAAGCCAAGGACAAATACTTTCCTTGACTCTAACAAACTCTTATTTATCGGCTGTTGATTTAAAGTACTGATCTCGGAATTGTGAAGGTGTCTGTCCGAGCCACTGTTTAAATAGACGGCTAAAATATTTCGTATCTTGATAACCGACAGAAATGGCGATATCATAGATTTTCAAATCCGTTTTTTCTAATAATTCCTTCGCCTTTTCAAGCCTAGCGCTCGTTACATAATCTAAAATCGTTTCTCCAGTTTGATTTTTAAAATAGTCACAAAAATAGTTGGGGTTCATATAGACCTGCTGGGCAATTTTCTTTATTGAAATATTTTCTCCCAGATTATTTTTAATCCACTCTTTTGCCACCTGAATAGGATTTTGTTGCTCTTTTTTCAAACCAACCATTTTTTCCATCACTTGTAGAATCCACACTTTTACCTGATCCTTCAACTGAATGAAGTTTACCGCTTGCTTCGTGATTGTTAAGGCATTTGTTAGTAAATCCGGATCCTCACTATAGCCATCATTTTCAATCCAATGGTTAGCAATCCCAATTAATAAGTAATGAACTGCTTCGTTAATCATAAGAGGAGAAGGTAGAGCCTCTACCTCCCGAAAAAAACCTTGTAGTGACCGAAGGAGTTCATCCTTTTTCCCTTGTGCAAAAGAATTGATCACTTGTTCTGTATACTTTAGGATGGATGATGAAATCCCCTTTGATTTCTGACCTTTTATGTCTTGGAACGAGTCGGCCTGAAAGACGCGATTTCCTCCTTGAATCATTCGAAACTGAAGCAATGTAAGGAGCTCATTTTTCATATTACTAAATAAGGCAAGGTCCTTAAATTCATGTCCGATTGCGATTGAAGCAGTAAACGGCGTTACTTTCTGAATGGTCACTCTAAGCTGTTCAGTAAATTGGCGGGGTAAGAATTCATAATCATGACTTTTTTCTTCCATGTGCAGTAATATCCAATAACTGAATTTACTGCCCCGCCACCACCAGCTATTAAACAGTTGAACTCGGATCTCAGCGTCGACTGATTCTTCTATTATCTGTTCGATTGCCTGAGACCATTTATTCCAATCATCAGGTAAGAAATCTCTGGTTTTAGATAAAACCTGATCCACACTAATGTGAATTAATTGATAACAGCCACAGCCGCCTGGAAACTGCCGGGTCCAGTTGAGATAAGAAATGTCCTTCTCTTCATTCCAGGTCATTTCACTTAATAGTTGAACCTGCTTAGTATACTCCAGTTGCGAAGCTTTTTCTTGCATTGTGAGCCATTCCTGTTTTTCCTCTTGAACCTTCTGAATTTTTTGCTTAACTTCATCCATTTGAATTTGAAATTGTTCCTTATCAATTGGCTTCAAAATATAATTAACAGCACCATCTCGGAGGGCGGTCTGCAAATATTCAAAATCATCGTATCCACTTATAAAAATGGTCAGGAAGGATAGATGGCTTTTAAGCTTTTTATTTAAAGTTAACCCATCCATTTCCGGCATTCTTATGTCTGAAATAAGCAGATCAAAGGAAATCGATTGATTGGTAACCGCTTCATATACTTCTAATCCATCTGAAAACGTACCGACAATTTCCCATTCATCACCCAATGAACGGACCATTCGCTCAATCCCCCTTCGAATCCTTCCTTCATCATCGACAATAACCGTTTTTATCTGTGTCATTTTCCATCACCATCCTCTTGAATCCCAGAATAATTAGATACCTCACCCTTTAAGATTGCTGGAATTTGTATCATAATCTCTGTTCCTTTTTCTATGGAACTATGAACTCGTAATTCATATTGATCACCAAACATCATCATCACCCGGGCATGAACATTCAATATCCCGAAACCGGATTCTCTTTTTCCCATTGGATCTGATTTTAATTTGCTATTTAACTCTGCCAACTTTTCCTCATTTATTCCTGGCCCATTATCACGGATGGTAAATAAGATATCTTTTTTCCCTTGTTTATTTAGAATTTCTTTTACAGAAATTTGAATGCTTAAGCCTTTCCGTTTCTCCAATCCATATTTAATAGAATTTTCGACAAGCGGCTGTAAGATAAATTTGGGGGTAAAATAGGATCCAGAATCTAGCTCTATTTGAATGGTGTAAGTAAGTCTTTCCTCAAATCGGAATTTTTGGATTTTTAGGTAATCCTGAATATGATCCACTTCTTGAGAAATCGGCACCAGTCGATCCTTATTACTTAGTGAATAACGGAGCATTCTTCCAAGAAGCGTAACCATTTCAACCACCATTTCGGATTCTCCATCTTCAACCGCCATACTAATTGTTTGGAGTGTATTGTACATAAAGTGCGGGTTAATTTGAGATTGCAGAGCATATAGTTCGGCGTTTTTCTGCCGAATTTCAATAGAATAATTTTTCTGAATTAACTCCCTAATTTCTTCCAGCATCGAATCAAAGCTTTGAGCCAGAACTCCAACCTCATCATTTGAGTGAATTGGAATTGAAACACTAAGATTCCCCTCTTTGACCTCTTGCATTAAATGCCCCAGCTTTTTAATTGGTTTGGTCACTGACCAGGCCAGAAAGCATGATATAAGACTCGTAATGATGACAAGCGCCAAAAAAGCTAAAACGGTTACATTTCTCACCATGTCAGTACCCATGGTTAAATGTTTTAAAGGAATACTATGAACCAAAATCCATTTATGGCGTGCTGATTTATTTACACTAATGAGTGTTTTTTCTTGACCTGTTCCTGTTTGGAAACTTCCGTTAACCAAAGGGTAGTCATTTATATCAGTAAAAACAGAGCCAATTTTAGAGGAATCCGTATGGAATATAACCTGTCCATTCTCATCCATCACCCACATAGTGGCATTCTTTTCTTCTTCTAAATCAGCTAATACATCTTTAATAAAAGATAACTTAACAGCTAAAAAGAGCGTACCTAGCGACTTCCTATTATCAAAATCTGTTACTTGCTTCATTAATAAAATATAAGGAGGATTCCCTTCAAACTTCAAACTTGCTTGTTTTGGAAGGATTAGTTGGATTTTGTCCCCTAGTGCGTGTTCTTCACCATACGGCAAAGATTGATTTTCAATGTTAAATCCCTCATAGGGTATACGTGTACTGATAAAAGATCGATTTTTAGATAATAGAAACGCTCCTAATATTTCTGAACTGTTATCAAGATAGGTATTAGTTAAAAAACTTTCTACAACAAATTGATCGCGATGTAATTCTGATTGATTCTTATAGCTGCTATCTCTTAACACAGACATAACATCGCTTGAGCTATAAATTAATTCGGGAAGCCGTTCCAATTCATCTAGGCTGTTTTCGATGTTATTATTGGCTTGCTTTAATAATTTTGGGATATATTCTCCAACTTTTTCTTCAATTGATTTCGTATATTCATAATAAGCTAGGGCACCTAATAGCCCCATAGGAATGACGGTTAACAAAATATACGTTATTATGAGTTTCGTTGATAACCGGGAGTTTTTTAATTTTATTTTTTCAAGAAGCCTAGAAATCATATTGCTCAACATTCTCCCTTGTAAAATCAATTGGCAGCCCCATAATCACCGTGTCACCTTTAATTTTGATATTACCTACTTTCCCAATGTGCTGCCCATCCTTAAGCTTGCCCCCATTCAATAATTCTTTAGCTAAACTAACAGTTAAATAGCCTAGTTTCTTAGGGCTCCATAATGTGATCATTTGTGCCGATCCATCTTTTAAATAACTCCTCATTAAATTAGGGGTGGAGAGCCCTGTTACGGTAACGATCCCCGCCTTTCCCGCGTCCTGTACTGCTTGTGCAGCGGCAGGTGGTCCAACAGAAGAACTGCCTAGTATCCCTTTCAAACGTGGAAAAGATTTTAATAGCCTTTCAGCCCCCGTGTATGATTTTTGGGGATTATCTTCTGTCTCAACTACTTCTATTAATTTCATTTCCGGATATACTTCTTTCTGCTGCTCGATTATATAGTTCATCCATTCTGATAAATTGGCAGCAGCATTAGAACCGGTCAAAATAGCATATTCACCTTTTTCCCCCATCTGGGAAGCCAAATTATCCATTAAATGCCGGCCAAGGTTTTCCGGATCGACCATATTAATAAAAAGTTCTCTGTATTTTGTGTTGGTATCGGAATCCCAAGTGATCACTTTTATCCCTTTTTCTTCGGCCCTTTTTAATACAGGTCCTAATTTTTCAGGATCGTTAGCTGAAACGGCGATGAGATCAACGTCCCTACGAATAAAATCATCTATAATATTCCACTGTTGTTCCCAATCTGCTATAGGCGGACCTTCATAAAGAACGTTAACATGTAAGTCCTCCCCGGCCTCACGTGCTCCTTCTTCCACAGCATTGAAATAAGGAATCCCACTTACTTTAGGTACGATGGCAATCGTGTAATTTTCTTTGCTTTCATTTTGTTTATTTTGCTCTTTCTTTTGATCTCCGTTATAAATAATTTGATATTTTCCGGAATTCAAATCGCAACCGCTTACAAATATCGCTATTAAAAAACAAACCAAAAATTTAAAGTTGTTTTTAATGTTCAACACCTCACAAAAGAGAAGCTAAATAAATGGAAAGAAGAGGCCATTTATTAACTTGGCCTCCCTAACAGTATAACATATTCTGAAATAGTTTTTATTATTTTAATAAAGGCTCTTTTTGTAAACTTTGTTGCTTTTCGACCTTAAAAAAGGGCAATTTACTAAGTTTCAGGGCAATTTTCGCAAATGTTCTTACGAAAATTAATGGACAATTATGTCCCCTAATAGTAAATCGATGTTAGAAGTTTTATAAATTTAAGATTCCTGGTCTTGGAACAACTTTGAAAGCATCCGCAAGGTCTTGAAGCTGCTGGTCGGTAATGGTTTGTTTTTTGCCACCTTGGGCACAGACAATTGTATACACCTGAGCTGCTTTTTCAGCTGTTTCAATCAAACCAAATGTTTCATCCATTGTCGCCCCAGCACCAAAAATTCCATGATGCGGCCAAACAACAAGGCGGACATGCTCCATTTTCTCTGCAGTTGTTTCACCGATTTCATTGGTACCTGGAATAATCCACGGGATAACGCCGACACCATCAGGGAAAACGACAATACATTCTGTACACATTTCCCAGAGCGTTTTCGTAAAGTCTTCTTCCTTTAAACTATGTGTAAAAGTCATTGCAATTAGGTTTGTAGCATGGCAGTGCATAATCACACGATGGTTTTTATCCGCTGCAATTCTTTTTATATGATTCATTAAGTGTGTTGGTAGTTCACTTGTTGCAACACCGCCATCTTCAAGGCCCCATAGGATTTCGTAGCTTTTTCCGTCTGCAGCAATACGGATAACTCCCAAGTTAGAAGCAGGATCTTCTTTTACATTTTTGAAGTATTTTCCAGAACCTGTTACAGCAAAATATCTTCCTGCCAGTTCAGACGCATCAAAATTCATTGGTACTGTTCTTACCACTTTATCAACATCCAAGTAAGGTAAAACTTCATATTCATTTAATAAATAACTGATATTTCCGCCATTACGTTCATCCCAGCCTAAACGGTAAAGGTTTGCTGTTGCTTCAATCATTTCTTGTAAAAATGGTGCTGTATATATTAAATTTCTCAATGTCATACTCATGATTTTTCTCTCCCTTTTAATGAATTGATTTATGTTTAATTTGTTTATGTTTATTTATCTTCTTTACATTTACATCATAACTCCTCATCAAACACAAATCAACACAAATAAAGAATATATTTTTTGTTTACTTTTGTTTTGTTAACATATTTGTCACAAGTTTTATTTGTTTATTTCTGATTAACCAAAAAGAAACAAACCTAAACCGGTCTGTTTCTTTTGAATTTATTCAGTTTTAATAAGTCATCAAATTTCATAATCGATTACAATAACATTGTCAATGATTCCATTTAATGATGCAACAAACTCTTGGTGAGTTGGATGTGGCAAATAATGATCAAGCGCTTGCTTATTTTCAAAGGTTATTCTTAATGCCAACGTATAGCCATGCATATTTTCAATTTCTTCTGTCACATTCATTCCTGCTGTAAGCTCCACAATCCCAGGAATCTCCCCTTTAAATGCCTTTATTTGTTTAAGGAGAGCCTGCTCTTTTTCCGACGTAATACTACCATTAAATTTAAACGTAACAATATGTTCGTACATTTTTGTCCCCATTTCTTTATTAGATTAATAGTTTATTTGATTCTGAAGTCCATTTTTTATTTCGCTTAATTCAACTGTTTCCCTCTCAAGCTGATTTAATTTTTCTATAACTTCCTCCATTTGATTAGGGGACAGATTAGTAAATGGTTGAGCTACTAATTCACTCAGCTTCTGCTTTTTCAAACTGGTCAAAATACTTGTATTACTCGCAATTTTAGGCATATAGCCGATTAAAACCTCTGCTGCCTTTTCATTAGCCAGTATATCTATAACCTTTGTATCCGAGGTATATACCACACCAATTCCCCGTTCATTCGGATAAACAAAGCGGTAGGAACCGGAACCAATTTCCAATGAAACTCCATCCTCTGTTTGACAAATATCAATGATTCCATCCATTTCAGCCAATGCATTAATACCTTCTTTAACATCCGTTACCTTGGCAAATGGCAATAAGATTTGAGCAGTTGTGTTCGCTGGAATTTCAATCTCGGCCGTTATATCTTCATTGGTTAAATTCCAAGATGATATAATGTTTCCATACATGGAGTTATGGCTTGCACGTACGTAGGTCAATTCCTTACCGCCAAATTTCGGCTGAATACGAATACGTTTATATGCAGGTTCTGCTTTATCCATGTCTAATCCCGCCAATACCCTGTACATCCAATCACCGATTGCACCATATGCATAGTGATTGTATGAATTCATGTCATCGCTCCAGAACGAACCATCCGGCTTAATGCCATCCCAGTGCTCCCAGATCGTGGTTGCTCCTTTTGTAATAGAGTACAGCCATGAAGGATAAGTTTTCTGTAGAAGAAGTTTTACCGCAGTTTCATGATAACCATTATTGGACAACACAAAGCAAAGGTAAGGTGTGCCGACAAACCCAGTCGTCAAATGATAATCACTATCCAATACAAGCTCGTTTAAATCATGCGCTACACGCTCTCTCACTTGTCCTTCAACAAGATCAAACATAAGGGCAAGGACATGGGCAGTTTGAGTCGGAACGGCCAAACGGCCATTCTTGGTTACAAACTCATTTCTAAATTCCTCAATTACATGTTCCAAAATTTCTCCATATGTTTGAACGTCTTCAGCCTTATTAAGAACAGCAGCTGTGTCACGGAGCAAACGGGTTGAATACGCATAAAAAGCAGTGGCTACCAAATCATTTGGGGTAGCTCCGTAATAGCTATCCTCTTTACCATCCAATCCGAGCCAGTCTCCAAAGTGGAAACCTGTATTCCACAGATATTCATTTTCTCCTTGTACACGTATATATTCCACCCAAGCTTTCATGCTGTCATACTGTTCTGCCAGTAATCTTTCATCTCCATAACTCAGATAGACATTCCATGGACAAATAACAGCTGCATCTCCCCATGCTGCTGAGGAAGCGCCATCCACCACTTGAGGAATAACAAAAGGCACTCCTCCATCTGGTAATTGATCTGCTTTTAAGTCCCTTAACCATTTTGTAAAGAATTGCCCTCCATGGTAGTTGAATAGAGCCGTACGGATAAATACCTGTGCATCACCTGTCCAGCCAAGACGCTCATCCCGCTGCGGGCAATCTGTTGGTACGTCTACAAAGTTTCCTCTCTGGCCCCAAACAATATTTTGTTGCAGCTGATTGACCATAGAATTGGAAGTTTCAAACTCTCCAGTTGGTTCCATATCCGAATGAATTACCTCGCCAACAAAATTTTCAAGGGGAAGTCCGTTTTCCTGACCAGGGTAGCCTTCCACTTTGACATATCGGAATCCTAGGAATGTGAAATAAGGAGCGTAATTTTCAGTTCCAGTCCCTTTTGTAATGTATTTAACGGTTTGCTTTGCACTTCGAAGATTACCAAAATATATATTTCCATCTTTATCAAGAACTTCTGCGTGTTTTAGCACAATTTCTGTACCCGCTGGTGCATTGACAGACAGTCTGACACGCCCGACCATATTTTGACCAAAATCGATTACCGTATCACCTGCAGGGGTAACAAACGATGAAATTGGACGAATAGTCTCTGTTACACGGACAGGGTTGTTCTCTTGCGAAACCATACTGTTGACTTGAGGATGACAAACAACAACGCCTTTCCAAGCTTTGTCATCAAAGTTTTCCTCACTCCATCCATCTTTCTCAAGCCGTGCATCATAGGTTTCACCATGGTAAAACTCTGAATAAAGTATTGGACCAGTAGCAGCCTTCCATGTTGAATCAGAATTGATAACCTCTTCTGTACCATCATCGTATCGAACGTGAAGTTGAAGCAATACGGCACGTTGATCGCCGTAAATATGCCGTTTATTTTCCCAAGCCAAGTTTCCCTTATACCAGCCGTCAGCCAGCATGACACCGATTACATTATCATTATTGTTAAGCTGTGTAGTAACATCATATGTCTGGTACTGGATACGTTTGTGATAACTAGTCCATCCTGGAGCCAGTAATTCATCCCCGACTTTATCCCCATTTAAATACAATTCGTAAACACCTAAACCAGTGGCATAAATACGCGCTGATTCGATTGGCTTTTTTAGATTGAACGGCTTCCTTAGCATAAAAGCCGGCTCAGTTTGTGAATTCATTTCCTCCGGATTAGGAGTAATCCAGCTGGCCTTCCATTCACTTGGGTCCAGTAGAGCTGTTTCCCACCGGGCTGTATCGCTCCATTCGGACTCCCGGCCAAAATTATCCCAAACCTTTACATGATAAAAATATCTAGTTCGAGATGCAAGCTGCGGACCATTATATTCAATATGAAGAGATTGATCTGAGTCGATTAATCCTGTATCCCAAACCGGATTTTCAAAACCGGTTTCTGTAAGAGAAACTTGAATTTGATAGGCCTGCTGCAGGGTTCCACGTCGTTCTGATTCGATACGCCAGCTCAATCGAGGCTGGCTTATATCAATCCCAAGTGGATTTGTCCGGTATTCACATGTTACTGCTGTTACTTGCAAATTAGCCATTTCTTATATCTCCCCTTTATATAATAAATTATAAGCAGGATAAGAGTCCTATTTTTATCCTTTTTACTTCACTGAACCAGCAGTCATACCTGCAACAATCTTCTTATTGAAGAAAATAAACAGAATAAGCGGTGGAAGCGAGATTAATACAATGTTTGTAAACAACAGGTTCCATTGCGTATTGTACATACTTGAGAAGTTATACAGCGTAAGCTGCAATGTTGCGTTTTCGGAACCTGGATAGAAATATAATGGGTTTACGAAATCGTTATAAATTCCTACTGCAGTCAACACGATGACAGTTGCGGAAACAGGTTTTAACAATGGTAAGATAATTGAGAAAAATAATCGGATACGGCTGCATCCATCAATTAAGGCTGCTTCGTCAATCTCACGTGGAATGGTTGCCATAAATCCTTTATAAAGCAATACTGTAAACGGTAAGCTCAGCGCCACCTCTACTAAAACAATTCCCGGCATTGTTTTAAATAAGCCAATCCCATTTAACACCCAAATAGTTGGTACGATTGCAGGCGGGATGATTAGTCCTGCAAGAATCAAAAAATTAAAAACCGGCGTTGCTTTACTCATTTTTCGCTGCAATACATAACCTGCCATTGCACCAAAAACAATTAATAGAATGATAGAAAAACCTGTAATGGCAATACTATTAAAGAAAGCACGAATTATCATGCCATCTTGCGCTTCTAATACGGCCTTCATGTTTTCCACTATGTGGAAGGAACTTGGCCACGCCATATTAAGTAATGAAGATTCTTGCGTATCTTTTACGGCATTAATGATTACAAAATAAAATGGAATACCAAACACTACTAACGTCAGTAAAACAGCGATACATTCCAATACAAACCTTCGAATCCCTTTGCCCTTTACTCCCTTACGGTTTTCTACAGTAACTGGAGGTCTTGCAGATTGGACCACTACCTTGTTCATTATAAATCCACCTCTTTTTTGTTTAAGTAGGCGTACAATGGGAATGCCAATGCAGATACAAGTAGGAATAAAATGACGTTTCCGGCTGTGGAAAGACCATAAAACCCTGCTTGATACTGCTTATATATAATAGAAGCAATAAGGTCGGTACTAAAGCCTGGACCGCCCTTTGTCATCGCCCAAATTAAATCAAAGGATCGAAGACCGCCAATAAATGCTAGGATAATAACAGAATTCATTGCTGGGCGACTCAGTGGCAAAATGATATTCCAGAACTTATGGAACCCGTTTCCGCCATCAATCATCAGCGCTTCATAATAATCGGTTGGTATGGACATGATCCCTGCAATAAAGATAACAGTTGCCATCCCGACACCCTTCCACACATCAACCAACGCTACAGAAAGAAGTGCGATTTTACTGTCACCTAACCAGTCAGGACCTACAATTCCTACCGTCTTCAAAGCTATGTTAATAAGCCCTTGTGTGGGGTGCATCATCATCATAAAAGCCATCCCAATTGCGATTGTACTTAAAAGAGTCGGGAAGAAAACCATGGAACGGATAAAGCCCACTGTTTTGAGCTTCGAGCTGAGAAATACTCCGAAGAGCAGTCCAAGAACTACCTTAAGACAACATGTTACAACAGCGTAGATAATGGTGTTTTTAAATCCGATATTCAAAGAAGGCTCTGTCAAAAATGTTTTAAAGTTTTCTAACCCAATAAATTTCCAATCTGTGAGTGACCACCATGTCATACTGAAAAATAAGGACATGACGGTAGGCAGTAAGAAAAAGACAAAATAAATAATGCCTGCTGGAATAAGAAATGTGTACGAATATGTCCGATTTATAATTTTTCCCATTTTGCTGTTTCTCCTCTCCATGGTTTGAGTTAAAAGCAGCCCTGTCTGGTATTGACAGGGCTTTGACTTTCCTACGTTTAAATTACCAGCCCTTTAAGCCAAGCTGCTTCGCTTGCTTTTCAACATCTTGATCATAGGATTTTGCTCCTTCTTTCGCCGATACCATACCCCCACCTACTTGAGACGTGATTTGTGGTAAGTTCGGTCCCTTTAATGGACTTAAGAATTCAAGAGCCGGTGCTGTTTTATCTTCGTTAAAGTATGGAAGCATGTCTTTTACCGCAGCATATACATTATCTGGAAGATTCGCATCTTTAATTGCAGCTGGACCAGTAGGTGCTGATTTTGACATAAACAGCTGAACAGCTTCTGGAGTTACGAAGAACTCCGCCCATTTCTTTGCTTCTTTTACATGTTCGCTTGCTTTGTTAATATAAATGGCACCAGGCGCCCATGCAGTAATACCGTTTTTGTCAGCACTATCACCAGGCTGAGGGAAGAAACCAATATTGTCAATTTGATCAGGATATAACGTTGCAATGTTGGCTAAAGCAAAAGAAATCATTGGATATTGTACACCAGTACCGTCTACTAACATTTTTAATCCCGCGTCATATCCGGTGGAATTAAAGTCTTTATTCATATAGCCCTTTTTGTAGATTTCAGCCAGCTTTTCAAAGCTTCTTAGAGTTGCTGGTGTTGTGGCCATTTTTGCCTTATTTGCTGTAAAATCATCTGGGAAAGATGGATCCTCTGCTAATACATTATAGTTATCAGAGAGCATGATAACCTGAGATGTCCAAGTATCCTTATAAGTTCCAATAACTGCTGTTTTTCCAGCTGCCTTAATCTTCTCATTGTTCACCATCAGCTCGTCCCATGTTTTTGGAACAGAAAGACCTAGCTCCTGATATACTTTCTTATTGTATAACCAGCCTCCCGCGCTAAAACCGCCAACTGGAATGCCGTAAACCTTTTTGTCTACTGTTACCGCTGTCTTAAAAGTATCCAAGATTGTATCCATATATGATTCGCTTGTCAGATCCACCAAATTTTTCTCAGGATTCAATGCTTGTAAAAGTGACCCTGAGTTATACGCCATTAAGTCTGTCATATCACCAGTTGAGAGACGAGTTTTAACTAGGTTATCCCCTTCTGAACCACCAGGGCGAGTTTCAATTTCAGTCTTAATCTGGTATTTCTTCTCAAACTCAGCCGCAACTGCTTTAAATCCATCCATTGTGGCAGGGCTCTGATTATCCATTAATAATGTAAGAGTTGTTTCTTTAGAATCACTTCCGTTTGAAGAGCTTTCCTTACTGCCGCTACAACCTGCTAGAATACCAGTAAATAATGCTGCTGAGCATACCACTGACAATATTTTGTTTCCTGTCTTAAGCAATTGAAGTTCCCCCTTAATAATATTTAGTAATTAATAGAAGATCATCTCATGCCAATCGTTCCTATTACTGTTTGTAACTACTTTTTTTATAAGTTGAGTTATTGGCATGCTTGATTTAATTTAATTGTAAGTGCTTTCAGTCATTTTTGTAAGCGGTGCATTTTTTGTATTATGTCCGTTTTTTTTGGAATATAAAGAAAATTTACAGTACTTTATTGTATTACTTTTTGGGATTTATTCCATCCGAAATAACAAAAGCCTGCGCTCCTTATATTCTTGAGCGAGGCTATCACTAATCGATCATTGAAATAAAATAGCTTTTAAAAAGAATCACGGTACTTACCCGGGTTCACTCCAACATATTTCTTAAATAATTCGGAAAAATGTCTATAACTATGGTAGCCTACTTTTTGACTTACCTCTCCTACTTTATGACCATCGCGAAGAAGTTTCTTTGCTTGTTCCAGTCGAATCTGAGTTAAATATTTGATATAGGAGTGTTTCATTTCGTCTTTAAATAATAGACTAAAATAGGTAGAATTCATGCCCACGTATTCGGATACTTCCTGCAAGGTCAAATCCCGGAAATAATTTTCTTTCATATACTTACACGCCTTCTCAACTGCCCCGTGCTTTAATTGCTGGCGTACAATAAGTGACCAATCCAATATTTTTTCCATCTGTGCTCGGAACCAGCTGTACATTTCTTCTTTCGTATTTAAGGAGCGAATTTCAACGTTTGGTAAAAAATTATCACCATTTATTTTTACTACATCTTCTCGAGCCTCTTTGGCTACTTCCATTCCAAGATAAATGATCTTTAAAATTTCCCGTTCTGTCACATCAGGATTACATCGCTGTCCTTCTAGCTGTTGAATAAAAAAATCCAACTGTTTTAAAAGACCTTCTTTATCGCCAGTTCTCATATTGAAAATAACTGCTTGCTCCTGTTCAGATAAATCGGTGGATATTTGGGGGTTTTCTCCAATATCCTCAAAGCGTGTCCAACCTGCCTCAGCCATAAACTGTCCATACCTTAAAGCCTGTAATGCCTCTTTGTAGCTTTTCTTTGCTTCTGCCAATTTATATGTTCGGCCAGAACCCAAGGCGATCCCCATCTGTTCAGGCTGGGACAATAATTGCCCCCACAAATCTTCCATTTCATTTTGAAAATGAAAAACAACAAGTAATTGTTCCGTCCCGTTCCGTACCTGGACTACCTTATAAGATAAATGATTTTGTAAGATAAAATTCCTACTTGAATGGGCAAGGACTGTTACGCAAACGACTTGATCCGCTTCGTACCCAAAACTGTCACGCCATTTCGGTATGGCTTCCTCCCCTAACAACAGCAAGTCCAATGTAGCCTTCTCCAGCAGTTCAGCTCTACTGTCCTCCCATTTTGATTGGATCGAAGAGATACTCTTTTGAAAATTTATTTTCTCTATTATTCTTTTAATAGCATCCTCAATCATCGGAATCGTAATTGGTTTTTCCAAGTAATCAGCTACCCCTAATTTTAGTGCCTTCTTTACATATTCAAATTCATTAAACCCACTAAAAACGATGCATATTGTTTCAGGTGCAATAAGGAGGATTTTCTCAATAACCTGCAATCCGTCCATTACTGGCATTCGAATATCTGAAAATACAATGTCAGGATGACATTCATTAAATAAGGTAAGGGCGTCCTTTCCATTTGATGCTGTTCCCACTAGCTCTATACCATATTTGGACCAATCAATCATCATTTGCAAGCCTTGAAGTACAATGTACTCATCATCAAATATTACTGCCTTTAACATCTTTTACCTCCCTTGCATTAGTCCGGAATTTTATTGCAATACTCGTTCCTTCATTTACCTTACTAGATATTGAAAGAGTGCTATCCGTACCATAACATAACAACAATCTTTCCCGAACATTTCTTAAACCATAACCTTGCTTGGTTGTCTTTAAATCTTTGATCCCAACTCCATTATCTCTCACTATAAAAATAACCCATCCATCCTTTTCTTTACCGGTTAACTCGATGATTCCTTCTCCAACTTTTGGCTCCAATCCATGATAAATGGCATTCTCTACAAGCGGCTGCAGCATCAGCTTTAAGATTTTTTTCTCCATTAAGTGAGGATCGACATTTTCTATATACTGAAAGCGATCTTGATAGCGAAGGTTTTGAATCGTCATATAATGGCGAATATGCTCTAATTCCTTTGAAACGGGAATCAAGTCTTCCCCTTTATTCAGACTGAGTTTAAAGCTTTCTGATAAAGCTACTGCGATTTTAGCAATATCATGATTATTTTGCATAATTGCCATCCAATAAATAGAGTCCAATGTGTTATACAAGAAATGGGGTTTTATTTGAGCCTGTAGCGTCCTAAGCTCAGCCTCTCTTTCCTTTAATTGCGCCTGAACAAGCTTTTCATTCAATTCTTTATTTTCCACTGTTACCCTCTGGAAAATATCCCCAAGGTTTATTAATGGTCTTGAAACAGTTCCTGACAAGGAGAAGGATAGAAAAAGAACAATTAATCCGAGTACTGATGAAATAAGTGCTGTGGCTATCCCAATTTGGTTAGACTGCTTAAGCAGCTCCTTTTCTTTAATAAATTTGACGAAGGTCCAACCTGTCGTTTGATTTTGGTAACTACTAGTCAGATTGCCTTTTTCCTGAATTAATTTAAGTGAAGATTCCTGGTTATCTGCCCTATTAAACTCTAAATTAAGTAACGTGTTATTTTCAATAACAGCGCTTTCTTTTTTCTCGGAAAGATTAATTATAGCCCAATCCTTTTTGCTGCTCTCCTGAAAAACTCTTGTAAACATCGTTTTTTTTATGCTCACGACTAATAAGCCAACTTTCTCAGGGTTATAAATATTTTGTGAATCCTTTAAAAGCTTAACCGAAGAAAAAGTGTTTTTTGAATCATCATTATTAAGGATATTATTATCAAAAAACACAGGTCTCCCTTGTGCTTCTGCACTTTTTTTATACCAGAAAGAATTAGAAATGGTTCGATACATTCCACCATTGTTATATTTTCCTATACTATTGGAGTTGCCGTAGCAGACAGTTCGGTAATTTACATCAAACAAACAAACAGAATCAATATACTGTGTATCAATCAGATAACTGGATATTAAATTTTGTATTCTTTTAGTTGTTTCATTATCCATTATGCTCTGACCAACACCAGCATACTTTCCGCTATCAATCAGTTCACGACGTACATCGGGACTCCATGAGATAAGCCGCTCCATGTTGATGATGTTTCGAAATAATAAGTCTGCAACTTCGCTGGATGTTTTAAGGTTATTTTCCGTTGTCTTCAATTGATTTTCAATTAGTGTATTTTTTGCAATATTAAACGATATATATCCTAATAAAAGAAGCGGTAGTATGGAAATCCCCAGCATTAAATAAAAATATTTCATTCTTACTTGGTTATATTGAAATTTTATCCTCATTTTTTTAGATCCCCATTTTCAGTCCAGCCTTGATTTTTTTATATTTTTTTATTATAACTCAACTTTCGCAGACTGAAATAGGCAGGTATGCCTTGATATAGTTAGGCAAGCCCGCAATCCATTGCTCTAGTTGACTTTTAATTAATTTTTGAATCTTTTTGTTACTCTCTTTAAGGGTATCTT
>NZ_JAMBOH010000025.1 GCF_023715505.1 Neobacillus cucumis
ATGCCCGCAGAGGCTCCATGTCAAGCAACTTGGCCTTCTGAAAAAACAACGAAAGAAATCAAAAAATAAAAAACTACGAAAATGATAGATTAAGAGAGTAATTGTCCAAAATTCGGGGGTTAATCCGGTAAACCACAAATTGGGGCGATGAACAAAGAAGACAGTATTTGTAGATATCCCTACTTCAGTGCGTTTCACTGCTTGTAAGGATTGAGGTATGTTAAATTTACATTCCTAAACAGATCTAGTAGGAAGCTTATTCTTTCAAATCAAAAACAGCCGAAATGATTGGTTGTTTTTTCAAATTAAACGGGTATAAAGTGTACAAAGAAATGGATAGTTTTAAAGATCATTTGGTAATATAAATGACCAATTTGAGTATGCTGCAATTTATGAGGTATTTGTAAGAGATGTGGTTTTACGTATACAATATCTTATTGGAAAATACGGAGCTGATCAATCCGACGTAATTCCAGAATACAGAGTTTGTGAAGTTTATAAGTGGGATAAAAACTTATGATGGAAATGATTTTTACGACCATTGTGGTTATTACATAGATAAATATATTGAAGATATAGGGATAATACGGTTTCTTATGAGACAAAACGGATGATAAAAGATGCTGAGAACAAAATTTTAGGTGGCCGAAATCCCCTCCTTTTCTAACTTCCACATAACCTATATAGATTATATTGACTGTTGCTATATATTCTTTAAATCTTTATCTAATAAGAGCAAAATCCTTGTCATTTGTAAGCGTTTGCAATTATAATAAAGATGGTTGGATAACAAGTGGGGTTATCGCCGGTGTTAGCGAAGGATGGGGCTGATACCACGGAGCAGGAGCTAAAAATGCTCTCTTTTTTTTGATTATACAAACTATATACATTCGGACCTGGTACATACAAATTCACAATAGAACATACCTAAAAATAAGCCTGGAGAAAAATCCAAGCTCAATTTTAGGTATATAATCTGTGGAAATCAGCGGTATTTTGATTGACCGTTACATAAGGATTATCTCCAGTATCAACTTCTTTAACCTAAACATCCCAATTACCCTGGCTATATTCTTGTAGCGACTTGGCGTAACGTGTTACCCCTCATATAATTCTATCTCAATAGTACTCAACCAAGCACCTATCGGACGGTTTATAGCCTTATTCGACGTAGTGGTACTTGAACTTGTGGCTTTTTCTGATGTTCCTTCTTTATTCGCTGTTGAATCATCTGACATGGATGACTGGGTATTATTCTTATTTAATTTATCGCCACCAGATGAAATACTACTAGCCGACATCCCAACTAATGAAATAGCTTACTTATTCTTTCTCTTACTAAGATAAAAACCAAGGTTAGTACATAGAAGTATCCATATCTAATAACGGTATCAACGGAAAACAGTCTTCCACTTTTTATCTCACGCCTTTTTAATGTCTTCACTTTCGCATTTTGGACAAATATTATTTTTCAAAGAAACCTCTCCCTAATCTTAATGAATCTTGTATAAAGCCCTTTTATTCTACCATAAAGTGGTGGAAAATTAACCCAATTTCCTTCTCTTTTATGTTAGTATGGAAGTAACTTATTTTTCAAAAGGAGTAAAATTGTGCAAAAGAGATTTATTTTTGTAGCTTATTTGTTGTTCCTTGTTCCGTTAGCATTCATTTTAAATTTTCTGTTTGACATCATTACACTTGAAAAAGTGCAGGGATTTCCGGTGTTTTTCCCGTTATTGTGTTGTCCCATTGGTCTGTTCTTTGCTTCGCAAGCACACAAAATAAAGAAAAGCATTTTGACATATGGTGCTTTCCTTACAAATTCAAAATTATTTGTTTTCCCTTTTGCATATATGATTTTAGGAACCGTGATCTGGGGCCCAAAGTGACAAACGTATATAAAAGGAGTAATTTATGAAAATACTAAGTAATTTATCTATATTTTCTGCTGTTATTGGTGTCCTCCTCTTGTGCTGCTCTTATGCTTACTCAAACTATTTTGAGCAGCTGATGGTATTAAGTTTTGTCTTTTGGTTTATTGGTTTATTACTAAGCTTTAGTGCAATGTTTAAAAAGGAACATGGAAAAACAAAGTTTTTAGCTGTTATAGCGTTCTTTATCTTGAGTTTTATCATTTCTTGGAATGATCCATTTCAAATTGTTAGATTATTAACCTGGATTAAAAATTAATTAATGTTCATTTAGTTCCCAGAAGCATTAAAGAAGATATAAAAATGGCCACAACTCTAATGTGGAAGGATTTCACTAAAGGTGAATTAATTGGATTAAAAAGATTAGTAGGGTTTTCAGCGTATCCTTTCACGTTCGACTTTTAAACGGATGATTCTTAAAGGTAAACAAATTGGGATTTTCACTGTCTATGAAACCGAAAGAAGCAATGGTTCTCAGTCAGCGGTCTCTATGTATTTAATCGTTTTCCTGCTTGTGAACCACCCTAATAAAACTATTAATCTTTTGGCTCTGTTAATTTTAAATGTGGATTTTCATATAATAATTAGGGGAACCTTCATTTGTCGAGGTTCCCCATTTTTTTCAGCTAATGCCCCTGTTTTTCCAACAAGGAGAAAGAACGACTGCCCCTAAAAAAGACAGCCATCCAGTCTGAAATATCAGCCTGTTTAGATAAGCGAAAGTGTTTCTCTTTATATGTCAGCATATCGTCTGTTTATTTGATTTTCTCCGCCAACTCTAAAATAATTCCCTCAGGACCACGGACGTAGCATAACTTATAACTTTCTTCATATTGCTGTATCTCACTAAAGATTTCCGAGCCCTTCTTTTTCAATTTTGCAACAATAGATTCAATATCCTCAACAGCAAAGCAAATATGTCGGATACCCAGCGTATTTGCAAAAGGTCGCTGAATATCTTTTTCATCTGACGGCGTATAAAATTTGACTAGCTCTATCCATGCCTGACCATCTGGCATCCCCAATCCTACACATGCCGTTTTAACATCATTAAGCCCAACTATTCGGTCCAACTGTTCTCCATCCAATTCCCATTCCGCTTGCACTTCAAGTCCTAAATCAAGAAAAAATGCTTTAGCCTCTGAAAGATCATTTACGTTTATACTCACATGATCTATTCTATTGATCTTCATATTTCATACCCCCTTGAGATCAAGTGCTCCTCGCAGAATTATTCAACAAACTTATTGCAAATTCCTGCCAAGTTAAATAAGCACTATACAGTGAATTTTGATAAGCGTAAACTATCGTACGCATCTGTCATTTCAAAGACAAAGGATGATAATAGAAAATCTTTAATATTGTGCTTTGTGTTTTCGTTACTGCGGCTATCGACAAACAAAAACCAGGCTAGGTAGTTATCAAGGTACTTCGTTGCGACACCTTTAAATCGGTTTATGAATTGTTTCAATCGGGAATGGAGACCACTGACGTTTTGAATATGATATAAGCACTCGTAAAGGCAACGAATGGATTACATTTGTTGATAGTATGTTCAAAGGCTATTCTCTACGAAAATCGGCTGAAATCGTAGGGGTTACTTGGGTTACGCTTTTTATTGGAGACACAAGCTCTTGAACGCTCTTAAACAAATTGCTAAACGCCTTGTCCATCCTTATAGCCCCTACAAACTATACAGATGCAAAGGTGATTGAAGAATATTGGCATATGGCCCAAATCATTGCCTATGGCTATCAACTAGACCATGAAATGGACCAAATTGTTAACCTTGCCATCCAATCCTTTAAGCAGTTAATTAGAAAGCTAAAATAGACAAATGCTGTAAAAAACCCGATTGCTTACTTCTATAGAATCTTAAAAAAAAATTTTTTCAGTATTATGAGGATAGGTTAAATGAAAAGCACCAAACAAGAGTGATCAAATGAAACCGATTTGTTTTGAGATTAATGGTGAAAAAATGGAGTGGGATTGGTTGAATGTATGAATTCCAACTCGATATTAATAGCATTTACTGATTCAATCCGGTGTGTTAACGTGCCGAATTTGGCAATTTCACTAAGTGGGCTTTTAGTTAGTGCATCTTTTCAAGTAAAGCCACATTGGGGAAATTGATTACGATCTCCCCTGCAATACAGTAACTTTATGAAAAGATGCACGCATTACATCAACTGCTTATTTAAAGCATCTGTTTGGAGTTTGTTTGTCATAACCATTTTTTCGCTCCTATAATATCAATCATTTTGGCTTATTATCGGAAAAAGTTCGTTTTGGCAAGGTCAATGAGCTCGTTGCCGTGCCCGTTCAAAACGGCTTTCATCATCCAAAGGCTAAAACCATGAGCCTGTTCAAATGTGATTTTTGGTGGAAAAGCCAATTCCTGGCGGTTCACAACGACATCAAGCAACACTGGCCCGTCATGTTGAAGTGCACGCTGAATCGCTTCCTCCAGTTCAGCTGGGTCCTCCACGCGAATTCCTTCCATGCCTACCGCTTTGGCGACATCTGCAAAGTTGGGGTTATCAAGAGCAGTACCTGTTTCCAAGAAGCCCTGTGCTTTCATTTCAAGCTCGACGAAACTCAGCGCACCGTTGTTGAATACGACTACTTTTACGGGCAATTTATGCTGCCTAAGTGTGAGAAGGTCGCCCATCAGCATGGCAAGCCCTCCATCTCCAGAAAGGGAGATGACCTGGCGGCCAGGCTGGGCAAGCTGAGCTCCAATGGCCTGTGGCAGGGCGTTTGCCATCGTTCCGTGATTAAAAGAACCTAATAACCGCCTTTGTCCGTTCATTTGCAGATAACGAGCAGCCCAAAGTGTTGGGGTCCCGACATCACATGTAAAGACCGCGTTCTCACTTGCCAGGTCACTGACGGCTTTTGTTAGATATTGAGGATGGATTGGTTCGCGGCCTGGTTTTCCGGTTGCGAGTTCGTCCAAATCATCGCGAATTTTTCGATAGTGGTCGGTAAATTTCTTCAGATGGCTTCCATCATGTGACTCTGTCAGATAAGGCAACAGTGCCTCAATCGTTGCTTTCACATCACCGCACAGCCCATAGGAAAGATCGGTTCGGCGGCCGAGATGTCCCGGCTCAATATCGACCTGCAAAATGGTGGCCTCTTTTGGATAGAATTGCCTGTATGGAAAATCGGTACCAAGCATCAGCAGTACATCACAGTCTTTAACCGCATGATAGCCTGATGAATACCCGATCAGGCCTGTTAGTCCCACATTATAAGGATTATCATACTCCAGGTGTTCTTTACCTCGCAACGCAATGACCATCGGTGATTGCAGTTTTTCGCAAAGCTGCATGAGCTGTGTGTGAGCCCCCGCACAGCCAGCTCCGCACAGCAGGGTGATGCGCTTGCCATGGTTCAAGTACTCCGCTAGCTGCTTTAATTCTGTTTCCGAAGGACGGATGACCGGCTGTGTCACATGAAGGACATGTTCCGGTACAGGGGTCTCGTCTGCTTCATAACCCGCGACGTCCCCAGGCAGAACAAGAACGGACACACCTTTACGCGAAACGGCATTCTGCATGGCGACGAGTACGGAGCGGGGCATTTGGTGCGGGGACGTCACTACCTCGCAATAGTAGCTGCAGTCCTTAAATAGATGGTCGGGGCGTGTTTCCTGAAAAAAATTGGTGCCGATTTCGTAACTTGGAATGTGTGCTGCAATGGCAAGCACAGGGACCCGGTTGCGGTGACAGTCGTACAAACCATTGATAAGGTGCATATTGCCAGGACCACTGCTTCCGGCGCATACAGCAATACTTCCAGTCATATCTGCATCGGCACCGGCTGCGAATGCTGCAACCTCTTCATGGCGGACATGAATCCATTCAATTTTTTCAGAACGCCTGATGGAATCGATAACTGCGTTCAGTGAGTCTCCTATAATGCCATAAACCCTTTTCACACCTGCATTTAACAAGGCCTCAACCAGTGAATCCGCAATGGTTTTCTTCATTATTACTCTCCTTCGTTTCTTTCATTTGGTATTTTTTATAACTTTTCCATGTTATTGGGTTTTATTCGGAATCAAATTTTTGTAAGAATCCAATTTGAAATAAATAAAAAACGTTCCATACAAAATGTACGAAACGTTGATTTTATTGTATTTATCTTGATGATTTGATCTCGATGGTCTCGGTTGAACCACTACTTCCGAAAGAAACCCTTAGTAAAGTGTTTTTACTTAAGGTGAAAATTGTCCAAATCGAAAAAGAATTGATTTCTAACATATATTTAGAGGCTAGTATTTTCCTTTAACTGGAATTTCAATCCTTTTTGGCTCGCCATATAAAGTACTTAAAATGAACTACAGAACCTCTCTAGGTAAGTGAATCATTTATAAAAGTTTTAACGTTGTCCTGTATAGTACCTCGCACCCAAGGGCCACATCTTCAAAAGAACTCCACTCATCTGGATGATGACTGATGCCACTCTTGCTCCTGACAAAAATCATTCCAATATCTGTGAGTTCTCCCAACACCATCGCATCATGTGCAGCCCCGCTTGGTAATTCATAAACAGGATACTGTAATTCTTGCAGAGAATCTTTAACTGCTTCCATCACTATTGGTGAACTCATCATAGAAGAGAGAGATTGAACCTGCCTAATTTCACACCCTAAACCGCGGTTTGCAGCAATGGTCCGAATGGAATCATAGATTTTAGTAACCGTATGTATACGCCGCTCATTAGCTATATCCCGAACATCAAGTGTAAAATCCACTCTCCCAGGAATGACATTACTACTTCCAGGTTTTACTTCCAATTTTCCTACTGTCGCCACACTTCCGCTACTGTCCTGTGCTATTTTCTCAATCGCTAGAATACATTCTGCTGCAGCTGTTAAAGCATCTTTTCTCTCGTTCATCCAGGTTGTTCCCGCATGCCCCGCTTCACCCATGATCGTTACTTCCGCCCATTCTCCACCAGAGATCCCAGTCACGATTCCAACTGCTAAATCTTTATTTTCTAACACTTTTCCCTGCTCAATATGTACTTCAATATATGCTTTTACGTCATTTTTACCTACCTGAGCTTGTTCTAAAAGGTCTGGATTAATCTGATTAAAATATTCCCCTTCGAGACTGGCTTGCTTCATAGCCTCCAGATAGGTGATTCCATCTTTATCTGTTGCTGCAGCTAAATTTTCCTTTAATTTCGTACCTTCTGTGCCAACCAAAGCGGTACTGCCTACAAAAGCATAATCAAAACGAGCCCCTTCCTCATCTGTTAAAGAAACAACTTTTATCGTTCTTTCAGGTTGAATTCCCTTTTCTTTCAACGTACAAAGCACCTCTACACCCATTAGAACACCCATGGCGCCATCGAAACGCCCGCCAGAATTTACGGTATCAAGGTGAGAACCAATAAGAATGGGAGGTAATTCGGGATTTTTACCGATTATTTGCCCAAAGATATTCCCCGCTGCGTCCATATAAGGGGATAAATCAGCTTCCTCCAGTAGTTTCAGAAAGAATTTTCGTGCTTCGATATCCTTTTGATCTAATGATGTTCGAGTGACCCCGCCATTGTCTCCTTCTCCTATTTTCCCAAAGGCCATTATTTGGTTCCAAAGACGGTTTCCATTTATCGTTACATTTAAACTCTCCATGAAATTTGCTTCCATAGGATAATTCTCCCTTCATTTGAATGTCCTGTATAGAGAAAATCCTGCTGTTTCCTTACGAAAAAAAGCAGGATTCCTCATCTATATCTTTTTATTGGTGACAAAAATTAGTATCTGCCAAAGTTAAAGGTTTATCTTTCCAATAATTTAAGCACGGATTGAACCATTAATTTAACACCAATTTTAATGGCATCTTCATCTACCATGAATTTCGGGTGATGCCATCCATATTTAATCCCTTTTTCTTGATTCCCTGAACCAAGCCACACATAGCAGCCAGGTACTTCTTTTTGGTAAAAAGAAAAGTCCTCCCCACCCATGGTTGGTTCTGCCCGTACCGTATTTTCTTTCCCAACGATTGTCTCAGCTGCTGACTGAACCATTTCTGCCACCTGGGCATCATTATAGACAGCAGGCAGCAGAAACTCATACTTGATCTCTACTTCCCCACCATGTGCTGCCACGGTATTTGTAACAAGTTGTGTAAACACCTCATATATTTTCTTTCTCACTTGTTCGTTGGAAGTTCTGACCGTTCCTTTTAGTATAGCTTTATCCGGAATGACATTATTTGTCATCCCTGCTTGGAAGGAACCAATGGTGACAACTGCCGATTCCTTAGATGAAATCGTACGGCTGACCAATGTTTGCAGCTGACTCACAACGGCACTGCCGATGACGATTGGATCAATGGTTTTCTCTGGAATCGCAGCGTGTCCGCCTTTCCCTTTAATGGTTAAGGTAAAATCATCTACACTTGCCATTAAAAATCCTTCCTTCACACCGATCTGACCAACTGGAAGTTCGGGAACATTATGAAGACCGATAATGGAACTGACCCCTTCCAATAATCCTTGCTGGATCATCGATTCTGCTCCGCCTTCAAATTCTTCCGCTGGCTGGAACAAGATCCGAACATTCCCAGGAACTAGCGCCTTCATTTCTTTTAAAATAATCGCTGCCCCAAGTGCAATCGTTGTATGAACATCATGGCCGCACATATGACTTACACCATCAATTTTTGAACGAAATGGAACATCTGCTTCTTCTTGAATAGGGAGAGCATCAATATCGGCTCGTATGGCAACCGTTGGTCCCTGTTCCACTCCCTTAACTTCTGCAGCGGTCCCAGTAGGTAAGGTAAGTGGTATTTGTTGAATCCCAAATTCATGTAACCATCCGTTTATTTTTTCGGTTGTTTTAAATTCTTGATTACTAATTTCAGGGTACATATGAAGATTTCTTCTTATTTCAACTAATTTAGGAAACCATTGTTCTACTTTATCATCAATCATTGAGGTTATTTCTAACTGTGAATCTTTCAACATGTGGGCTCCTCCTATCTAATATGCCCTAAAAATTCCTTTGTCCGATCATGCTTTGGATTGACAAAAATGTCTTCTGGAATTCCTTGTTCAATAATATTTCCGCCATCCATAAAGATCACCCGGTCTGCTACTTCTTTTGCAAAACCCATTTCATGAGTAACGACGACCATGGTCATACCTTCCTTTGCCAGCTGCTTCATGACCGAAAGTACTTCCCCGACAAGTTCGGGATCTAGTGCAGAAGTAGGTTCATCGAATAGCATAACCGTCGGTTCCATCGCTAATGCCCGCGCGATCGCTACACGCTGCTTTTGCCCTCCAGATAAACGGTTTGGATATTCATCCGCTTTTGCTTCAAGCCCTACTTTTTTAAGAAGCTGGATTCCTTTTTCCTTTGCTTCTGTTTTGGTCATTTTTTTTAATAAAATAGGAGCTTCCATAATGTTCTGCAAAACCGTCATATGAGGAAAAAGATTAAACTGCTGAAAAACCATGCCAATATCTTGACGAAGTTTATTCAACGCCGTCTCTTTGTTTTCTACCATTTTTCCATTAATCGTAATGCTCCCACCATCAACCGACTCTAAATGATTCATACAACGAAGAAAGGTACTTTTCCCAGATCCGCTTGGTCCAATAATGACGACCACTTCACCTTGCGAGACATGTAAATCGACACCTTTTAACACTTCTAAATCACCAAATGTTTTAATCACATTTTTGCATGTTATCATTCATAAGCACCTACCTTTTTCTCCACTTTCCCAACGATGAATGTCATGATCGTAGTAAGCACTAAGTAGATTAACCCAACTAGTAAAAAGATCTCCATATAACGATACGTACTACTTATTATTTGCTGACCCGTTCTGAGTAAATCATATAAAGCTATAGTTGATACGAGGGAGGATTCTTTAATTAAGGCAATAAATTCATTTCCTAGTGGGGGCAGCATACGGCGAAACGCTTGTGGTATAATCACCCTTCTCATCGCTTGTCCATAACTTAATCCAAGAGACCTTGCTGCTTCCATTTGTCCCTTATCAATCGACTGAATGGCGCCCCTGGCAATTTCCGCAATATAGGCCGCTGCATTAAGTGACAATGCGATGCAGGCGGAAACAAAAGGCGGCATCGTTAATACGGGAAAAACGGATGGGATCGCGAAATGGATGATGAATAATTGCACTAAAAGAGGAGTTCCTCGAATCACCCAAATATAAAATCTGCTAATTTGTGAAAATAATTTATTGCTAGAAACACGGCCGAGACCGAATAGTAATCCTATAATACTTCCTGCGACTATCCCAATAACGGCTATTTCAACCGTTACCAAAGCCCCCTGTAATAAGTAGGGAAGATAAGTTAATGCAAATGATATAAAGTCCTTCATTTCCCTCTCTCCTTTTGAAAAAACATAAAGCAAAAAACAAGACGGATAAATCAGCATTCCGATTTATCCGTATCCTTTTTATTCTTTTGATTTGTCTGTTCCGAACCATTTCTTACTAGCTTCTGCGTAGGCTCCGTTATCCTTCACCGTTGCGATTGCTTTTTGTAACGCTTCTTCAAGATCGTTATCACCTTTACGTACAGCAATCCCTACTGGAAGACTTTGGAATGAACTACCTACCACATCGAAAGCGTCAGGTTTGGATGTTTTGTAGTAACGGCCAACCGCTTCTGCAACAATAACGCCCTGTAAACGGCCAAGACCTAGGTCATTAAAGACATCTGTATAACCATTGTAAGTCTTTAATTCTTTAATTCCCTTAATCTCTTTCGCTGCACTTTCACTAGTTGAACCTAGTTGTACACCGACTATTTTTCCAGAAAGATCTTCTTTCGAATGGATCTTTTCAGGATTTCCTGATTTAACTGCAACCACTTGTCCTAATTTCATGTACTCTACAAAATCAACCTTTTGCTTTCTTTCGTCAGTAATATTCATGGATGACATAATGATGTCATATCGTTTTGCGTCTAATCCTGGTAAAATACCATCCCATGCAGTTGGTATAAATTCTACTTTCACACCAAGCTCTTTTGAAATGGCGTTTGCAAGATCAATATCAAAACCTACTAACTTGTTTTGATCATTACGGTATTCCATTGGTGGAAATGTATCATCCACAGCTATTTTAAGAACGCCTTGTTTTTTTATATTTTCAAATGTATTGCCTTCGGATTCTTTTTTACTCTGCTCATTCTTTGATTGATCAGGTAATTTAGGCTGAGTACCACATGCAGTTGCCATTAGAGCCACTGCTAAAATGATTAAAATCTGGATGACTTTCTTCATGTTGTTATTCCTCCTATATCTCACTATATCCCTTTACTAGTTTATCACAGTAAAATGTTTTATTTATGTAACCCATTGTAATTTTATACATAAAAAAATACAATACCTTCGGGAAATGTTCGAATAATAAAATTTTTTCAATAGTTTTGATTATAATATGCACTGTCGGAATCTTTGAGTTAATACTCTGCCTTCATTAAGGCACCCTAAGAACGCTTTTTCCGCTCCACTCCTTAATATGGGCTTCTTTACTCCAGTCTGAATATTCCCGGATAAAAGTAGGCAAGCAAACTTCTACAGCCATCTATGACTTATGCTGTTGTGTAAAAAGCTATTATAATTGAAAACTCTTTCATTTTATGTATAGTAAGAGATAAGTAAAAAAGTAAATATGGAGTGGGACTCATGGAGAAGAAAAGAAATTGGGCAGGTAATTATCAATATAGTACAAATAACTGGCATGAACCTGAATCTGTTGAAGAAGTTCAACAATTGGTTTCAAGTTTAAAAAAGCTGCGTGTGATCGGATCGCGTCACTCCTTTAATAGTATCGCAGATTCTAATGAGAATATGGTATCCTTGTCGAAACTCAACAAGGTATTATCCATTGATCGAGAAAATCGAACTGTAACTGTGGAAGCAGGAATCAAGTATGGGGAACTTTGTCCAGTACTTCAGCAACATGGCTTTGCCTTACATAACCTTGCTTCCCTTCCGCACATTTCGGTTGCTGGGGCTATTGCAACAGCTACACACGGTTCTGGCAATGGCAATCAAAATTTAGCTGCAGCGGTACGTGCGATGGAAGTGGTCACTGCTGATGGAAGTATTGTCACTTTTTCAAAAGAAAAATCGGAAGAAGAATTCCATGGCGCGATTGTTGGACTAGGTGGATTAGGTGTCGTCACAAAGCTTACACTAGATGTTCATCCAAGTCATCAAATGAGGCAGGATGTGTACGAGAACCTTCCGTTAGCACAATTAGAACACGATTTTGAACCCATTTTTTCTAGTGCCTATAGCGTTAGTTTGTTTACCGATTGGCAGGATGAGGGGATTAACCAGGTGTGGCTGAAGAGCAAACTGACGGATGATCAGATTATTTCTTTCGGAGAGGAATTCTATGGAGCAAAAGCGGCCAAAGAAAATCTCCATCCCGTACCGGGGGTTGGAGCAGAGAATTGCACAGCGCAGCTAGGGGTGCCAGGGGATTGGCTTGATCGGATGCCACACTTCCGAATGGATTTCACCCCAAGTAAAGGTAAAGAGCTGCAAAGTGAATATATTATGGCCCGCGAGCATGCCTATGACGCTCTTTGTGCGGTTAGTGAAATCCGTGAACAAATCGCACCACACCTATTGATATGCGAAGTGCGGACCATTGCCGTGGACCAGCTTTGGTTAAGCCCATCCTATAAGCAGGATTCCGTTGCCATTCACTTTACGTGGCAGGATAAATGGGAAGATGTTAAGAAGGTGCTGCCACTCATCGAAGCCCAGCTTGAACCTTTTCAAGCTAAGCCACATTGGGGAAAACTGTTTACTACCACACCTGCAGAAATACAGTCACTTTATGAAAAGATGCCTGCCTTTCAGCAGCTACTTATGGAGTATGATCCGAATGGCAAATTTCGTAATGCCTTTTTGAATAAATATATATTTAATGAGTCAGAGTGAAATCACTAAGCAAAATAGAGTGATATTACTTGACTTCTACCCTATTAGTAGGTTGTATAAAAAAATGAATCAAGCCGCCAATTGGCGGCTTTAAACTTACTAGAATGACTAGAGCCATTATTCCCTACCTATCACTTAGCAAATCCACATGGAGAAAATAATGCTGATTTGTGAACTGCCCTACCAAAAAATATCGTCCATATCTGGAAGGTAATAATGACTCCACCTTGTTGGGGTATCTTCATGATGTTGACCATAGATTTCTCTCTTTAAAAATGTAAATGCCTCCTCGCAGTATATAACCCTTACAAATAGTTAAAAATAACCATACAAACTTAAAGGGGTAAAAAATCAAATGCAGCAATTTTTGGCGAACTTGGACTTAGGAGCAAAGGGATTATGGTTTCCTGTTACAGCAAGTATTTTATTTGCACTAACAGTCCTAATGATTCCTAAAAAAAATATTTCTTGGAGAGAGATCTATATTACATTTGGTGTTGTAGGATTTATTACTTGGTTTAGCGATGGTCTAATTGCCAGGGAACTCGACCTTTTTGATATTGGAGACCCGAAAAAAGCGGGAATTGGGGATCTTCTTAGTTATACGTTTATACCAAGCTCACTTGCCATACTTTATTTAAATTACCTTACTCCTAATAATAAATGGAAATTAACATTTTGTTTCACAATAATTGCGCTTTTAATAGAATTTGGCATGGTCTATGTTGGGTATATGAAATACAAAGGATGGAATTGGTACGTTTCAATCATAGTTTTTCTTATCGCTTTCGGTTTTTTATTACCCATGCATATAAAGTTAATTAGAAAAGAGTGACGGATGTTCTTTTTTTAATCCACAGCTTTTTAAGCGGACATTATTCTGTTAAATTATGTCCGCTTTATATATATGAATTAAAATTGTTTACATCCGTTAATAGGGTTACTTCCCCCGACTTCTTGCCTACAAGAATGGTTATCAATTATTAAACCCAAACACTCGACATATTTCCCTACATAATAAGTTTCCATCGGCCCCAGATAGCTAGTAGCAGGTTTCTTTTCTTCGGATAGATGACTCGCTTTTCTAATACAAATCCTGGGCTCACTGCATACATCCTTAAAGTGTTTAATCCTTCATTACAATTGATCCTGCTACAGTGCCCTAGGATGTTATCAAGCACCCCTGCTGCCCAGTTATTCAAATTTTTCAGTCTTTCCCCTAAAAAATCAAAAACACTCAAAATGTTGATTTCACAACATTTGTGAGTGTTTCCTATTTATAAAATTAGTATCAGAATTTTTCTAACCAAAAATAATTGACTTCAACTGTTATCCAAAGGTAACCGCCTCTAATCCAACCTGTTACCAGATTGGTACGAACCCATTTATTTCTGTCAAAACAGATTCGATCTCATCGACAATGGTTTCGGGAATTTTGAAGCCAGATGCGATAGCATTTTCCTCCACTTGTTCAGGACGGCTGGCCCCAATAATCGCAGAACTTACTCCAGGCTGTCTTAATACCCAGGCAAGTGCTAATTGCGACAATTTGATTCCTAGACCCTGTGCCATATTTTCGAGTTTTTGCACGCTTGTTAAAACATCATCATTTAAGTAACTAGTAATCCATCTGTTTGTTTCCTTATTGGCAGCACGGCTGGTGGATGGGATGTTTTGTCCAGGTTTATATTTTCCAGTCAAAATCCCTTGTGCCAACGGAGAAAATACGACTTGCCCCATTCCGTGTTTCTCACTGACAGGCAAAATCTCTTTTTCAATATAACGGACAAGTATATTATAAATGGGCTGATTGGATATGATCGGCCTAAAATTCTTTTCTTTTGCAACATGAGTGGCTTCTGTTATTTGTTCTGCCGACCATTCACTCACACCTGCATACAGGACCTTTCCTTGTGAAATTAAATCATCTAATGCTCGAAGCGTCTCTTCTACCGGTGTTTCAGAATCATAGCGATGACATTGATATAAATCAATATACTCTACCCCAAGACGTTTCAAACTTGCCTCACATTGTTCGATAATATGTTTTCTCGAAAGTCCCTTGTCATTTGGGCCGTCTCCCATTGGAAAATAAACTTTCGTTGCTAACACATAACTGGAGCGTTGGTATTCCTTTAACGCTTCGCCTAAAACCACCTCTGCTGCTCCCCGGTTGTAGGCATTGGCTGTATCAAAGAAGTTAATTCCTAACTCATAGGCTTTATGAATACAAGCAATAGCCTTCTCCTTTTCTACGGCGGTTCCATATGTCAGCCAGCTCCCTAACCCAATTTCACTAACCTTTAAACCTGAGTTTCCCAGTTTACGATATTCCATTACATCATCCTCCTGCTTTATTTGAATAAGAAATTAGGATAAAAGCCAATTAACTTTATTCTCTCCCTCTATTTCGTTGGTTTATAGCATCCTCATTATATGGATAAGTCACATATATATCACTTGCTCTGTTTAATCGGTCGATTTGCTCCTTCGTTAATGACCAGCCTGCTGCACCAAGGTTTGCTTCCAACTGTTCCATCGTTCGGGCACCAATAATTGGAGCTGTTACAGCTGGTTGATTTAATAGCCAGTTAATGGCCGCTTGGGCCGGCGTTTTTTCAGCTTCTTTCGCCACAGCATATAAAGTCTCTAGCACTTGCCATGTAAATTCATTATTATAATTGCTCCAGGACTCGCCCCAGCCCTCTTTTTCCGCTAAAGCCACACGAGTATTCTCAGGAGGGGTCACCATATCCTTGGTATATTTTCCGCTGAGCCATCCGCCGCGTAATGGGCTCCAAGGAATGACACCCAATCCTTCATTGATACAAACGTCTAGCAGTTCCCATTCTGTTGCCCGGCAGAGAAGATTATGTTGCGGCTGCAGACAGACAAATGCTTCCCAGCCATTTTGGCGGCTCGTGTCAATCGCCTTTTGCAATTGCCAGCCTTTAAAGTTACTTGCTCCAATATAGCGGACTAGTCCTTCACGAACCAGATCATTTAATGTGCTTAATGTTTCTTCCAAAGGTGTACGTGGGTCCCAAGCGTGAACCTGATAGAGATCAATATAATCGGTACCAAGGCGGCGCAAGCTTTCTTTGACACCGTTCATTATATGTTTACGGCTTAAACCTATGTCATTTGGACCTTCCCCCATGGGAAAACGGACTTTTGTGGCAATGACAAAGTCATCCCTTTTTTGTTCCTGCAGCCATTTGCCAACGATTTCCTCCGAAATCCCTCTGGTATATACATCGGCTGTGTCAATAAAATTGCCACCTTCTGCAACGAAACGGTCTAAGATTTTGAAGCTGTCTTGTTCACTTGTTTCACGGCCAAACGTCATCGTACCTAAACAAAGCTCACTAACTCTTAAACCCGTTTTTCCTAAATAACGAAATTCCATTGTGTTTCACTCCTTATTTTTTATATATGAACACGATTTTTGCGCAGGAACTAACGTATTTTCTCCCTAAATAATCCGGCTGCCAGCTTAATAGTTTTTAGCTTTTTCATCAAAACCTCCCATCAAAATAGTTTTTCGATTAAACTAACTAAGCGCTTACATCCCTATTATAATTAGTTTTTTAAAAATAGGAAAATAAATTGAATCGCCGTGTTTTCCATTATTACTTTAATTATTCCCTTACAAAGATTCATAAAAAAATGACTATGTTGCAAGATAGTTAGTTTACTGGATAGAGTAAGTTTGGTAAAATTTAATAGACATACGAAAGCGTTTTCTTCTCTTGAACTATACAAAAACATTTATGAAAATGGAGGTATAGAATGGGCCGGACAAATGAATTTGCACACCGAAAGGCGCAGAAGACATTTAAACTTGTGGATGCAGCAGGAAATCCTGTTACAGGAAAGGAAGTATCTCTAAGACAGAGCAACCATCAGTTTTTATTTGGCTGCGGTATTTTTGATACGATCAAAGTAGCAAATAAAAGTGTACCAGCAGACAGACTAGGATTTTTGGAAGATAAAATGGATAAGTTCTTAGATGTTTTTAACTTTGCCACACTCCCTTTCTATTGGGGAGTATTTCCTGACTATTGGGGAGGATTTGAGCCTGAAAAAGGAAAACCACGGACAAACGAATTAAAGGCTGCGACACTTTGGTTAAAAGAAAGAAACGTAACCGTGAAAGGACATCCCCTTGTCTGGCACACAGCAACGGCTCCATGGCTTTTGAATATGAGCAATGAAGACATCCTGAAAGCACAGCTGGCTAGAATTGAACGAGAAGTATCAGACTTCAAAGGATTAATCGATATGTGGGATGTCATCAATGAAGTGGTGATCATGCCCATCTATGATAAGTATGACAACGGGATTACAAGAATCTGTAAAGAACTTGGCCGTGTGGGTATGATTAAAGAAATGTTTGCCAAAACACGTGAATGCAATCCTGGTGCGACACTATTATTAAATGATTTTAATACATCGATTAACTATGAAACTTTAATTGATGGATGTTTACAAGCAGGGGTTCCAATTGATGCGATTGGGATTCAGTCCCATCAGCATCAGGGATATTGGGGACGTGAGAAATTGGAAGAAGTACTGGAGCGTTTCTCCCACTTTGGTCTTCCGATTCATTTTACCGAAAACTCATTGTTATCCGGGCATCTTATGCCGCCTGAAATTGGAGACTTGAATGATTATCAGATTCCAGATTGGCCATCTACACCAGAAGACGAAGAACGCCAGGCAAAAGAAGTGGAAGAAATGTATTCGATTCTATTTAAACATCCACAGGTAGAAGCCATTTCATCCTGGCAGTTCAGTGATTATGGGGCATGGATTGGTGCTCCCTCCGGTTTTATCAGAAAAGATAATAGTTTAAAACCATCTTATAAAGTCCTGCAGAAACTGATTAATGAAGACTGGTCCACAAATGTAAGCTGCAAGACAGATGAGAACGGACTGGTTTCCTTTAAAGGATTCCTTGGTGATTATGATCTTGTTTGTGATGATAAGAAAGTAAGCTTTCAATTAAATAAGGATGATGAAACAGTACAGATCGTAAATCTAATCAAAACAGATGTACTAGTATAAACAACCGGCTAATTTTCGGCATGTCCTGAGCATCGGGAAAAGCATATATGTCGGATTCAATGGTTTGTCCGCATAAATCATGCATTTGAAAAATCTTAAACGATGAATCTGGAAATGACCATTAAGGATTTGTACAGAGTATAAAAAGCAACCCCAAAAATTAATAGAGGTGATTTGGCTATGGCATACCCAGAAATTAAGAAAATCGATTACAATCCTTCTTTGAAAGGCTTGGCACACATATATCCAGATATTGTCTATTCACTTGCCCAAAGGTCCGGCACGAAGATGACGATTATTTCACCTCAGATTCCTGAAGGCTCGCAGGAAAAATACCCATGTATCGTTTTCGTGCAAGGCAGCGGCTGGACTTTTCCAAATATTTATTATCAAATCCCACAGCTCTCACAGCTCGCTGCCAAAGGCTATGTAATTGCAACCATTACTCATCGTAACAGTTTGGAAGGAAACCAATGGCCTGCTTGCTTCGAGGATGTCAAAACGGCGATCCGATTCATGAGAGCAAAGAGTTCAGAATATCATATAGATTCTGATAGAATTGGTATCTGGGGTACTTCCTCCGGAGGAAATATGGCTTTGCTAGCTGGGCTTACAGGTGATGATCCTAACTATCGAACAGAGGAATATGCCGATTTTTCGGATCGGGTTAAGCTGGTCGTGGATTGCTTTGGACCCGCCGATTTGCTAAAGCGGGAAGCTCGTCTGAACAATCCAACTCCAGTCGATATCGCTCTGGCAGGTGGAAATCCAAGAGAAAATTTGGATGTTTTTAGAGATATGAGTCCATTTTACAAAGTGAAGGAAGGAATGGCGTATCCGCCATTTTTGCTGGTGCAAGGAAATAACGATGAGCCGGTGCCATATGAGCAGAGTCTTACTATGTTCCATAAATTGTGTGACTGTGGAGCAGATGCCCAGATGATTGAGGTTGATAATGGACCGCATGAGGGTACTTTTTGGAGTCAGGAACTATTGGATTTGATTTTTGGGTTTATAATGGAACGTTTATAAAAACAAATTGCCGTCAGTAGTCATGTTCTAGAATGACTACTGACGGCAATTGCTGCTTGTCCCTCTTATCTGTCGTAGACCGGTATTCGTTTCCGGTTATGAATCCCTCTTATCTGTCGTAGACCGGTATTCGTTTCCCCTTCGACGGTTATGAACCTCTCTTATCTGTCGAAGGCTTCGATTCCTTTTTCCTTCGGGGGTTATGAATCCCTCTTATCTGTCGTAGACCGGGTATTCGTTTCCCTTCGACGGTTATGAACCCCTCTTATCTGTCGAAGGCTTCGATTCCTTTTTCCTTCGGGGGTTATGAATCCCTCTTATCTGTCGTAGACCGGTATTCGTTTCCCCTTCGACGGTTATGAACCCCTCTTATCTGTCGAAGGCTTCGATTCCTTTTTCCTTCGGGGGTTATGAACCCCTCTTATCTGTCGTAGACCGGGTATTCGTTTCCCTTCGACGGTTATGAATCCCTCTTATCTGTCGAAGGCTTTGATTCCTTTTTCCTTCGGGGGTTATGAATCCCTCTTATCTGTCGTAGACCGGGTATTCGTTTCCCTTCGACGGTTATGAACCCCTTTTATCTGTCGAAGGCTTCGATTCCTTTTTCCTTCGGAGGTTATGAATCCCTGGCGATTTGCCAGTGAATAGACGGAACAAAACAAATGCCCTTTTGCTGTTAACTGTTCTAACGTTATCTTCATTTTGGAAAAACATCCTTTTAAAGATAAAGGATCTATTATTTCCATAGCTCCCCAGGCAACCCCTTTCATTTGTGTCAGAACAGTGTTGAAATAAAATCTCTTTTTTTATTCATAACAATAATAGTAGAAGCAACCAATATTAATGGTCTATTTCCGATTAGTCCTCTAATTTCCTATATGTATTCAGCCATATTCCCCAACTCATTTTTTATTAAGATTGTTAGTTATTCTTTTTATTTTATATGAATGTCCTGCTTCAAATTAACCCTGTCATTAGTAAAAAAGCGGACTGCTCCTATTGAACAATCGCAAAACTCGTTAGCTTAAGATAACTCTTCAATCATATTTTTCAGATTACCTTTTGTTTCTAATAATTTAGCCTTCTCTTTTGTATTATCTTTTTGTTCCACATAGTAAAAAGGTTGTCCTTATGACAAACGGTTCAGCTTTACTTGAGGAACTCACTGAATTTCAGCCTGCTGTTGTGTAACCCTTGGTTTTATTTCTTCTTGCTCAATTGTTAGCGGATGTAAGGCTAGTAGTTGTGGCTGTTATTAATGCCATACCTGTTATTCTTTTTAGCAAAGTAAGCACCCCCTTCATTTCAATCTTCTCTTCTATAAACCGGCCATCTTGATTGTTAAATTTTAGTTCTTTCAGTCCTAGGATCACATCAGAATCCGATTGGATTCTTTAGCTTTCTTTTTCAACGTTTATATATAGTTAATATGAAGAAAATGGACAGTAGGTTTCATTATTTAGAACAAGTTGAGCAAAATATAGATTTTTATTATTCAACCAATAAAATGATCAAAAAATAAACCAAATTGCAAAAAACAGCTTCAAATTAGAAATTTGATAACAAAAAACGGCTGTTATGCCTAAAAAATGGCCTCAAATTGAAATTTTTGCGATTCGAATTCCTCAGCCAAAAACGATATCTTAGAAATGCCAGAAATGTGATTACCATGTTAACTGGCCAAGATCAATGTGATAAGGTGGCTCAGGTAATATGAATTTAAAATCTGGTAATATCAAGGGATTTGAACAGTATTCACAATTTGAAAACTTAGAGGAATTTAACCGCCATATGGAAATGTGGCTGCTCGATCATAAGAAGTATTTTACAAAGGGTGAATTAATTGGATTAAAAAGATTAGTGCGGTTCTCTGCAAAGATCCCAGGTGTTTGTAATGCCAAAATTGGAACCATTTTAAAAGCGATTAATCAACAATATGCAGAAAACATCCTTTCACGTTCCACTTTTAAACGGATGGTTCTTAGGGGGAAACAAATTGGGATTTTCACTGTCTATGAGACCGAAAGAAGCAATGGATCCCAGTCCAGCAATCTCTATGTATTTAATCGTTTTCCTACTTGTGAACCACCCAAACAAGAAAGCATGAGCCGCCCTAAAGAAACTATTAATCTTTTAAAAACTGAAAAAGATCAAAAGATAAATAAACGTAAGGAAGAACCGTCTAAATTGGATTACATTTATGTGAGCAACCGTGTTCCACAGCCTTTCGTTGAATTAGTTAAATGCATCTTTCCTGATGCAAAATTGATCGAAGAATATTGGCGAATGGCCCATATCATTGCCTATGGCTATGAATTAGACCATGAAACCGATCTAATCGTTACCCTTGCCATCCAATCCTTTAAGCAGTTAATTCGAAAACTAAAATGGACAAATGCTGTAAAAAACCCGATTGCTTACTTCTGTGGAATCTTAAAAGGGAAATTTTTTCAGTACTACGAGGAGAGGCTAAATGAAAGGCACGAAACAGGACTTATTCCATATAAACCGATTTGTTTTGAGTTTAATGGAGAAAAAATGGAGTGGGATTGGTTAAATTCCTACATTTAATGGCAGAAAAACATGCTATTTCGGGATCCGAATCTAAGAAAATTGATAGCATTTTCGTGTTTAATGTTAGTTTGTTTACCTATTTATTCTGGTATTGTGTTCTTTTTTGGTGGAGGTGCTTTGATTTTCTCCAGATAGCTCCACTTTACATATGTCTTTTAGCATTTTAAATAACTAGTCAGTTTAATGAATTTAATGATAAAACTCTACAAGCGGTATGTGTAAAAGATAAGACAGGAGCGTCGAGTACTTTTAAAAAGAGTATCTATGGGAATGCGCCGTTTCATACTGAAAATGCCTACATAATTTATAGTGAATTAACCAAAAGGAGAGATGCCTAGATGTATCCGTATGGAAATTATCAAGTTCCACAAACTCAGTTTGAGTATTATCCATACATCCATATGGTCCTGACAGACAACTATCGCAAATATCGCAATTATTTCAACAGCCGCAATGGCAGCGGCTTGAACGCAGAGTTAATTTGCTAGAAAGTGAATTTGACCAACTTTACCGCCGTTTACTACGAGTAAATCGGACGCTTCGTGCAGTGGAAAACAGATTACACATACCATTTAGCTTGTTTGATGGGGAGTTTTAACACCTGCTGCTGGATTGAAAGTGGCTATTATTATTTTTTGCATGTTCAATCACTCCCTTGATACAGATACCCTTATGGCACAGAATCCAAAAGAGAAAAAGTCGGCTATTACTGGCCGACCTTGGATCTATTCATTGATCATCTTTAAGGCTACATTTAGTGCGTCAACTACCCTGTCACACCAATGGTCAAATTCTTCATCCGGTATTTGTAGTTCAGGGTGTGCTACTATGTATTCGACCGTTTGCTTAATCCCTTGGTCAAATCGGGTCGTAGCAACAAAATCGGGAACCAGTCTTTTTAGTTTCGTATTATCGAAAACGACGGAATTGGCCTTATCCCCCAGTAATCCACCCCTGTAATCCTCTTTACTGCATGCATCCAAAAATTCAGATGACACATGAATCGCATTGAGTTTCACTCCGAGTACGTCCGCGATTGCTTCGTAAATTTGATTCCAAGTAAGACTTTCATCTGAAGTGATATGAACAGACTCACCGATTGCGTGAATATTCCCCATTAAGCCAATAAAGCCCTTCGCAAAATCAGTAGTGTGTGTCATCGTCCACAAGGATGTTCCATCCCCATGAATAATAACGGGCTTATTTTCCAGCATTCGTTTTACTACCTGCCAGGAACCTTTGCTTCCATGTACTCCAAGTGGGATCGAACGTTCATCATAGGTGTGACTTGGTCTGATAATCGTAATCGGAAAGCCTTCCTCCCGGTAAAGTTTCAGCAAATACTCTTCACAGGCAATCTTATTTCTCGAATATTGCCAATATGGGTTTGATAATGGCGTTCCTTCTGTAATTCGATAGTCGGCCAAAGGAGTTTGGTAGGCAGAAGCAGAGCTAATAAAGATAAATTGTTTCGTTTTCCCCTTAAATTAGCGATAATCTCTTTCTAGTTGTGCAGGTTCAAACGCAATGAAATCAGCCACAACATCAAACTCTAACTCTTCCATCAGTCTGGAAACTTGGTCTTCATCATTAATATCCGCTTGAAGTAAGTTTACCCCTTCTGGCAAGCGATCCTTTCGATTCCCCCTATTAAGAAGGTAAAGCTCGCATCCCATTGTGACCAATTGCTTTGTAATGGCAGAACTAATCGTTCCCGTCCCGCCGATAAATAACGCTTTCATTTTTTTCACCTCCGCTAATTTTAAGGCCAACCATTCTATTTATACCTTAGCAAGTAACTATTCTATTTTGTTTTCAAAATCCCTTTTTTCAAATTTATAATGCTTCCAATCAACTGATTCGACCCATAGTTAATTCATAAATATTCTCTATTTATTTTTTGTGAGGAACTCTTCTAGAGTGTTAGTAACGCACATGCATGTTATTATAGCCCCCCTATTAACGTACAAAATATTTCAAGTGTATCATCCTGGTCTCAAAACGATTTGTTAATGAACTACACAAAATTTTTTTAAAAAAACCCCTACCAACCAACATCTTTCTATATGAAAATACGTAAAGTAATTATGGCCAATGGAATGTACCATCCTTGACATAGTTTTTACCCCTGAATGACAGACTGTTTAACCACTTTATACCTTTGAAATAATCAAGAATGTTTTAGGTGTTATACAAGTTAATGGATTTCCATTAGAGCAGTCTTCCGCAATTGGGCCAGCTAATGGAATAAACTAAATTATACAATCATACAGTTTCATCCATTTGACGAGCAACCGTAAAGTTACATATACTTGTCAGATAGCTGCAGGGGTGCTTATATTCAAGGAGGTAAAACATGGATTACATTTCACCGAAAGAAGCGGTGTTAAGGGTGAAACGGTGGCCAAAAGATACGATAGCCGCGGGTCGTCGTCATAGCGTTGGGCTTAAATGTGACGGCACGATGACGGCTGTGGGTGATAATAAATATGGCCAATGTAATGTACGCGGCTGGCGCGATATTGTGGCCGTCGCAGCTGGTAATGTTCATATGGCGACGAACACAGGTAATGCTCATACAATCGGTCTGAAATCTGATAGTACTGTGGCGGCTGTGGGTTGGAATAAGCATGACCAATGCGATGTAAACGACTGGCGCGATATTGTAGCGGTTGCGGCAGGTTGGCGTCGTACCATTGGGCTTAAAAGGGATGGCACGGTGGTAGCAGTGGGCCGAAATAATGAAGGTGAGTGCAATGTAAGCGGCTGGCATGATATTGTGGCAATCGCGGGTGGTGACTGGCATACCATCGGTCTTAAATTGGACGGCACGGTGACGGCTGTGGGTAATAATCGGTATCACCAATGCAATGTAAGCGGCTGGCGCGGTATTGTGGCGGTCGCGGCTGGTTATCTTCATACCATCGGTCTTAAATCGGACGGCACGGTGACGGCTGTGGGCTTGAATAAACATAACCAATGCGATGTAAACGGCTGGCGCGGTATTGTGGCAATAGCGGTGGGTAGTAATCATACCATCGGTCTTAAATCGGACGGTACTGTGGCGGCTGTGGGTTGGAATGAGTATGGCCAATGTAAAGTAAGTGATTGGCGCGATATTGTGGCGATTGCGGCGGGCTGTGCCCATACCGTTGGGCTTAAATCGGACGGCACGGTAGTTGCTGTGGGTGATAATGAATATGGGCAATGCGATGTAAGCGGCTGGCGCGGTATCCAACTGCCCGGCAATTAGTTTTTATTAACAGCCAGCCAGAGAATCACTGAACGAGTTAATGAGCATTGCTTCAGAAATAAGGCAATTCATAAATGGCGCGTTTATGGAAGACTTAAGCCTAATTCCTCGATCAAAACATGGAGGGATTAGGTTTTTTCATATTTCAAAATTATTGAATTTATCCTATGGGTAATTGCGTTGGCAGCAAGCGGTACATTTCATGGCAACGGCTGGTGAAAAAATTCACACCTATGCAAGATGCAACAATTTGTTAATAAGAACAACCTAAAAAGCCTTTGCTTGTGGCTTTTTCTGATTGAGATGATCCCTGTTTTTAGGTATAAGTCTATGCTCGAATAGGATCTTTTAGCGGCTACTTTGTAGATTACGCCTTTGATTAAAAGAAGAACCAAGGTGGTTAAGCCTTTTTATTTTTATTTTATATTATGACTTAGCACTTTTATGGTTAGGGAGCCTTTTCTTCGCTATGTAGTGTGTACTGATTTTCTCTAATGGTAATAGATTGGGCTTTTTTATTTTCGAAAATGCCCTGACACCTTTTCGATTTCATCATATTTTGTATTGAGTAGATGCAAAGGAGGTTATTATATGGATGGTGTTGGAGCTGGTGGAGGTTTCGCATTAGTAGTTGTATTGTTTATCCTGCTTATTATTATTGGAGCATCCTTTATGGGTGGAGGATATGGTGGAGGTTTTTATTAATTAAATAATCCATTTGAAAGGGGGATACTTATGTTCGGTTACGGAGGATTTGGTGGCGGCTATGGTTATGGCGGCGGTTACGGCTACGGCGGCGGTTTTGCCTTAATCGTTGTTTTGTTTATTTTGTTAATTATCATTGGTGCTACTTGCTTTTATTAATTAAAAGCATCCAACCTGATTTTTCCAGGATAAAAAAGCCCTTGTTTAAGGGCTTTTTTATTTTGGCCTTAATGCACCGAATACATAAGATCACTGGGAAGTATAATGGTTGGCGGTATGGCTGATGGGCACTTCTAGCTGATGCATCAGTTTTTATAAAGTTTCATCAGGTTAGCCCTTATTTCATATTAAAACTGCTAACACTAATCCCCATGGGCATTCCACTGTTAACCTTTCTTCCCCTAGTTTCCCATGTACATTTTGTTCGTAATGTGCAGTAAGTCTAATAATTAAAACAGGTATATCTATATTTATTATTAACCACCCTAATCCATTAAATAAGAAATCTTGTTTTATATCGCCTATGACTTCCTCATATATTCGAGCCATTGGGTTGTATCATAGGGGAACACTGTTTACTACTTCCCCTGCAAAACATACCATAGGGGAACACTGTTTACTACTTCCCCTGCAAAACATACCATAGTAATTTATAATCCATTTTCTTACCTTGTTTATTATTTTTATCTGTTACTATCCAATTACAATCTTTCTTTTGTACTTGATAAAGTACATTTGTACCATCAGACTTTTTAAAGAGCATATAACCTGTGTTGCCTTTTATAAAGCTTACAGGGTCTATAACATTCTTGTAAGGAATCTTTCTATCAGGAAGTAAAATGTTAGTTACTATTTCTTCTGCAATATTAAAAAGAGGTTTAAATTCATTTTTTATTTCTGCTTGGTATTGCAATTGATTGTATGTGTAAGAAAAGTAAGACTCTAAATTCAAATTAAAAGACTGTTGTATATCTGAAATTGTTGCCCTGTAGAATTCATTAATTTCTTTTTCTTCTTTATCCCCCTCATGTTTAAAGCTAATTGTTTTAACCCCAAGTGGATTTATTTTGAAAGTTATTGTTTCCTTACCATAAGGAGGGGCATGTGCATGTTCAAATGTTGTGACTTGGATTTTTGCAATAAAGGTAAATTGACCCTCATGGTCTCTGACGATACTCAGAATCTTAATATCATATAAACCATATTGTTTAGGATAGCCATAGTAATTAATAATTTCCTTATGTATAGATGGGTCAAGGGCTGTAATCAATGTATCATACATAAGTTTATAATCAGGTTGTTCACTTTGAGCATAAATCTTACTGGGAATAATCATCAAAGTTATTGTAGCAATTAAAATATAAATTAATTTTTTCATGTGGAATTAAGCCTCTCTAAAAATACTTTTCATATTTAACTTGTGCCAATATGAGCATATTAACTAAAGTTTTTTAGAAAATTGGCGTAAAACTATCCTGAGGTAGAACTTGAGAAAAATCCTAATGCCCTTAATGTCTTATTCAATGGAGTGTTCCTAAGAACACTTATTCCGCCACATTCATCACTCTTCACCCGCCGTTAGATCGAGTTCAAATCCCCTAGGAATTTGTCTTCCGGTAGATATCGCAGATTGCTTGTGCTTGGGCACAGATTTTTGGTTCTCATGATGCGAATCAATTTCCTCTACCGTCAGTAGAGATTCATTTTCCCAGTTTTTCAGAATTCCAACCACATAACTCAGCCTTCGCTTGTTATTGGCACACGCAATATTCATCGCTTTTAAAATGACCTCTTTCGGGTGTAGGAAGCTGGAATCCTCTACCCAAGCTAACAGCTGCTGTTTCGCATTGATGTTTGAAAAACCAAATCCATTGGAGTCCCAAAACTCAACGATTTCTCTTACATCATTTTGATTGTTCAGTAAAGGTTTCTCGATGTCTCGATTTTTCTCTAGATTCGGATGAAGAGCTTCTATTTCTTTTTGTTCACGTATCTTATTTGGACACGTGAACGTATTGTCAAGTTCCTCACACTCAGAGTCTTGAAAGGTCTCATGTTCTTCTTGTCCGCTTTTTTCATCAACGAGTAACATCTCTTCTTGTTGACAAAACGATTCATATAGGCTGCGTATATCCTGTTTTCGAATGGCTTCCGCGACGTATTGAATAAGTGAGGGATCCTCGACCTCTTTTAGTTCGGAATAAATACAATCCATTACGGGTTTTCCACCTTTATGCAGGTTATCTTTCCCCCAGTTTTTAATTGCGAGTTCCCTCGATACAGGATTGTAACGAATCAACTTGTGATGCAGGGTGAATCGTTCCATTAACGAATTCACACTCTCAATCGAATAGCCCAAATCAAAAGCCATTTGTTTTTTCGTGATTTTATAAATTCCAATCTGAGTTGTATTGGGATTGGTAAGAAGATAAAGATAAAAGTATTTGTCCTCTGGAGTCATCTCCTCAGATACAATCGGATTCTGCCAAAAATCAGTACGTACAATTCTATATTTTGCCATCTGCAGCCACTGCCTTTCTTCCATCATTACTTTTCATCCTACATATACAGTTGATTGGTGAAAAAGGTCAGTAATTTTTTCATGATCATGTGAATTTTTTATGATACATTAGTTCGTTATGCATGCATCATTTGTATTTTGATGATTCACTACGGCTAGGTTGTTCTCAATATTTGGCTTCCAAAGCTTCTTGTTGTTGTTTTTCTTTTTCTTTTTCTTTTTGCCCACGTATCGTATGATGGAATGAGAACGTCTCGTCAATTCTTCACATTCAGGGTCTGGATATGTATCATGCCCATCTTGGCAGCTTACTTCATCATTGAAAAACATCTCTTCTTATTCACAAAATTGGGAAAAGAAATAGATTGAAATTCATTCTATGAAAGTACTATTCTTTCATAGATAGGTAAAAAATCACAACAACTATGAAAGCGAGAAATAGTCATGCATTTATTTGATATGAGAAGATTTTGGATGATGATGATCGGAAATTTATTTATAGGAATTGCTGTTTCCCTATTACGTTTAAGTAATTTTGGTACTGACCCTTTTAGCACAATGAATTTAGGAGTTAGTGGATTTTTACATGTTTCATTGGGAATTTATCAATTAATTTTTAATGTTTTCTTACTTATCATTGTATTTATCTTTGTTCGGCATACGATTGGGATTGGGACGATTGTTAACATGGTTGGAATCGGCTTTTTTTCCGACTTCTTTGTTTACGGTTACCATGAGCTATTCGGTTCTTCTCCGCTGTTGATTACAAGAAGTATATTCCTTCTTATTGCCATCATCATCGTTGGACTCGGAGTTGCCCTTTATATGACACCCGATATGGGCATTGCGCCGTACGATGCTATGCCACTAGTTATTCAAAAAATATCGCATAATAAAATACCCTTTGCATTTGCTCGAATCATGGCAGATGTTACATGTGTAGTTATTGGTTTTTCCTTTGGATCAATTGTGGGGGTTGCTACAGTGATCACTGCCATTTGTATCGGCCCACTTGTGCAATACTTCCGGAAACATCTTGCGGAACCATTATTACGAAATAACCAGAAAGCCTTACCCGTTTCATTTAATTTAAATAAGTAATTGCGAATAGCCTCTATTTTTAGATAGAGGTTATTTTTAATTCTAGTAAGACTTTTTGACCATACATGAAGCTGAGTGATCTCCACGACTAGTTAATTTCTTATATCAAAGAAATCTGACATAAATTTTTCATAAATTCTTTTTATCCGGCTTTGTTCATTTAATTTCCATTGACCGGACTCTAATAATCTCTTACTATTTTACTGTCTTACTTTATTTGCATAATTACTTAATGGTTAAGGAGTTTTTTTATGGAAGATAGACAAAAGAAACCTCTATCGTTATCGTCAAATTCTGTGCGTTTGGGCGTGTTATTGGCTTTGGTTGGAGGATTTCTAGATGCTTACACTTTCATAAGTCGAGATGGTGTATTTGCCAATGCACAAACCGGAAACATGGTACTATTAGCGGTCAAAGCAGCGAACCGAGACTGGATTGGGATGTTACTTTACATTCCGCCCATCCTTGCTTTTATATTAGGCGTTTTGATTTCGGAAATTTTCAAGACTCCCCGTGTTAGACATTTAGTATATAGCTATAGACGGTCCATCCTTATACTAGAATGTCTCGTGTTGATTTTTGTTGGGTTGCTGCCGAGCAGTGTCCCGAACATGGTCGTGACGGTGTCCATTGCGTTTGTGTCTTCCCTGCAAATTTCTACCTTTAATAAATTAGACAGGTGGGCGTATAACTCAACGATGACTACGGGAAATTTAAGGACGGCCACACAAGCTGCTTATTTAGCTATTAAAGAACATAACCAAGAAGCTAAAAGGCAATTTCATGAATTCTTTTTCATCATTCTATCCTTTATATTCGGTGCTTTAGCCGGAACTTTTTCCACAACGTATATAGGTAATCGAGCAATCTGGTTTGCATCAGGTATTCTGATTGTCGCGCTTATCCTATATCATAGAGACAGGGGATTTATAAGAAAACAGGAAGCTTGTCTTAAAGATCATATGAAACTAGCACAGGGATGAACAATTTTGTTGGCCTGTCCCCTACCTGGGGACAGGCACTCTTATTGATGTCATTTATTAACGACAGTCAACCAAGAAAAAATAATGCCCACTTTCAATTGAAAAATAGTTTAAAGTAAATATAGTTTACCGAAAAAAACGGAGAATTTGTTGATTCTCCGTTTTTAATATGAATAATATTGTATATGACTTTAAAATAATCACTTTTATCTAAATCAATCTCAGATTAAATCTACCCTGCTTTTTCTACTAAACAGTTTTTTTCCCATTTTTCATATTCTTTACCTGCCGTCCAGCTTAACCACGATACTAGAATTCTTAATTCATTTGGTCCGACATACCAGTATTCCCAACGCTTTTTTTCTGAATTTTGATAAATTCCGGTTTTGTAGACATATTTCATGTGAAATCACTCCTTGTATCAAACCTATTATTTTAATAATTTTCGGAAGATTATAAAATAAATATTCTCCAATTATCCAAAAACTCCTGCTAAAGCGCTATCATTTAACCATACCTTTAGTTTTATTTTTACGAATGATTTTTAATTAAGGAATCAATTGTGGTCGTCCAGTTAATTGGATATTAGATTAAAACCCATATCCTTTGACAGGATCCACTACGAACTTGATTCTCTTCTAAAACGAAGCTAAACCTTTTTTGGCAAATAAAAAAGTTTGGCTTCGTTTTATGAATATAAAAAGAGCCTAAATATACAAGTAGTCTATAAAAACTTGCATAATGAGGCTCTTTTTAATTATTCCTTGTTTCAGTAAAGCCCGTTAGCATTCCTGTAGATCGTTATTTTTCGACTTTGAAAAAATAGAGCTCCTCAGTAAAATGAGTATAGACACCACTCTAACTCCCAACTTTAGGAGGAACCCTACTATGAAGTTTAAAATGCAAAACAAACAAAATCAACTAATAGAAAGAATTTCCGTTAAACATCTTGTTGTCGGCGTGATATAGCTCAACAATTTCATGTCGCCAGAGCCGTAAATTTCCGTGGAATTGTTGTCGGAGAACCTCTAACGTTCAAAAATAATGAAGAAGGATTTACTAGTTTACTAAAATGGATAATAAATCTTCAAAGATTAAACAACTTGGATCAAGCAATTGTTGGGATGGAACCAACTGGACACTACTGGATCAATCTTTCAAAATGGCTCCTTAAACAAAATATTGAGGTAGTAACGGTAAACCCACATTTAGTAAAAAGGAATAAAGAAAACCGTGATAATACTCAATCAAAAAGTGATAAAAAGGATGCCTTAGTCATCGCTGATATGGTAAAGAACGGTTACTACTCCGAGGTTAGATACACATCAGAAACATTTGAAAAGCTAAGGGTCCTTATGTCAAACCGTGATGTAGTAGTGAAACGCCTAGTAAGTTCTATCAATCAATTAAATCGTTGGGTAGATATTGTCTTTCCTGAACTCCGTCAAGTCTTTAAAGACATTACTGCAAAAGGAGCAATCGCAACCCTTCGCCTATTTCCAACTCCTATGGAATTGGCCACCAAGCAGACTCATGAGATTATTATTGGCTGGAAATCTCTTATGAAGAGGCAACCTGGATTAAAAAAGGCCCAATTACTCCTCCAGGTAGCCAAGAACTCCATCGGTTCAAGGCAAGCACTAGATGCTTATAAATTTCATTTGGAGCAATTACTTGAAGAATATGATTTAGCAGTAACACAACTCGAGAAAGTTGAAAAACAAGTTACCGATGTATTATATAAAATTCCTTATGCTAAAAAGCTGCTTACCATTAAAGGAATTAGTGAAATATCTCTAGCCAAGGACAATTGAAAAATAAATCTATACAATTCGAATGTTGGCTTATTCGCAGGATTTCAAATATGTACGGAGTACCAGATTACTTAAACATAAGGGCTCTGACCCATTCCGATAGCAAAACTGGCCTCAGGAATGAAAGGGCAAATGACTTGTTGAGACTTGGGAGGGAAAGCCTCCAGGGGCGGCGTGGAGCATGTACATTATATGGTAAAATATGGAGTACAATTATACTCCTCTATTTCACTATGCCTCCGCGAAGCTTTTAATGGATCTGGCCCCTCATATTCTATCATTATGAAATATCAAGGTACATGAAATCCTGCGAATAAGCGAGTATCGGGAGAAAATCGTATTAAACTGAGGGAGTTTAAGGAGAATATTTCACAAACTTACTTTTGAAATAAGAAAAATGGCTACCTTCATCTTGAAGAGTCACTAACTGAAAGTTGGAGAAGAAGTAAAAATTATCTATTAATTTTTCGAACAAACCTCATATTAATCACAAGAACTATAAAAATGATTGGATATAAGGTCCAGAATACCACAAATTCCATCCATTATAGTAAAAGTATTCAGTTTGCAAGGAAATCCATTCAAAAATAATTGAAAAAATAGACCAAGATAAGATATATATTATTTTCTTTAAAATCCTTTCTTCTAAAGGATAATAATTGAGAAACAATAAGCTAATTGAAGGGAAGTATAAAATGATTCCTAAAAGTCCTAACCATTGAAATCCTTTTTCAAAATAACCATAAAGATGATAATGCATATCTAATATAAAATCAGTCGTTATACCGTAGGCATAAGCAAAGAAACATGTGGCGTAAATTTCTATTTTATTAATCCTTTTCGGAATATAAAATGCAATGATGTTCAAGATGATAAAAATTATATATATAAAAATCCACACATTAATTTGTCCTCCTTATATCTGCTTGACTTTTGCAACACCTAATGCAAAGTGATTCCAAAGAACATTCTCAATAAACTCAGATTGTGATTCTTCACAATCAATAATTAGAATAATCTCGGAATGCCTTCCTTTTAATAATCTTTTTTTCTTCTTTAAGACCACTTCGGTAAAAAGTCTAATTGCTAGTCCAAGCACAAACCCTATAAAAGCACCAATTAACCCCCAATAAATTGGACCCCATGATAATTTAAACCCAATACTCACACCAATAACTGAAAAGGCTGTGGCAAGAGCTGCTCCTATATCAATCAGCGTTGTACCATCAGAGCGATGAAGGGAATCAAAAACTTTCCGCTCCTCTTTTCGATTATCAAGTGGGACAGCAAATATACTTTCTTTTGTAATCCCTTCTTTTTCTAAAGTGGAGATTGCCATTTCTAAATAGGAAGTAGTTTCAAAAGTTGAAAAAAGTTGCAAATTAATCACATCACCTTTTGTCCTTTTAGTATTTTGAAACCTGTTGACTGATAGTTTTCTTGTAAATGAGCCCTTAATTCTTTTTCGAAAAGCTTATTATTTTCAACTGTATTAATATATGAGTCATACAGCGCAAAACCATAGTGTGATGGAATAAATAATAGCCATTCTGGTTTTAGCACAGAGGTAGCTTCTTTCACCTTGCCTAAAACCAAAAGTGAAACTGCCTCTTGGACGTGTGAATAATAATAAAAGATGACTAACCAACCGATAACAAACAAGGCAGTCAAAAGCCTGTGTATATAGAGTTGTCCAAGACCAGGGATAAACAATGACCAAATAATGGAGAGAACTGGGTTCCTTTTATCTAGATAGTTAATTTCTACTGCTCCCAAAGCGAATGAATTAAAACGATGGTCCTCACGTTCCGCTAAAAGATAAACTCTATTCATATCTATCGTCGTTCGGTAACTATCCCAAATCCCAAAAATGTAAACAGGGATATACATGAGAAGCCACCTAGTATTTAATACATCTTTAGCCATGTCTATATTACCTTGAAATGAGTAAATCATTGAAAGATTGACATGGGCATTAATGTTAACAACAACCTCCCAGAGAAATAAAGCATATCCTCTAAGGTATTTTGACAAGAGTAAATGTCCAAAACCAGGGAATGCAGCGGACCACCATGCGATGATGTATGGGTTCCTTAAATGAAGCTGAGTTGTACCAAGAGTGCTTACATGTGCTTTATATCTTCTAGCGGTATTATCATTTGTATAGTTGTTCATAAAGCCACCTTAAGGAAACAATTAATTTTCCATAGTATTCCACAAATCGGTTTATTTATCCTGTTTACTACTAATAGAACTAATCTTCCACGTTTGTTGAATAAGAAAAAAGCGTCTCCACTTGTTGTAGAAACGCTGCTGTTACCTAATATCATACTTATCTTTACATTTACCTGTAACAACAAAGTGAGGACTGCCATCCTTACGGTTAAAGACTCTCCAGTATTCACTGTATTCATCGTCCTCTGAAGTGTCTGGGAAAACCTCTAATACAAAACCTTCCGCTAAAAAGACCTTTAATCCTCCAACCTCATCTGAGTCAATGCTTTTAACAATATTGTTTTCTTGTATGCTTTCCAAAAAGTAGTTAATACGCTCATCAAATCTATTGTTCCTTGAATATCCCAATCAAAGTCTTCATTATCTTCATTCCATCCTGACCTAGGAGAATAGAAATCCCTTGAAGCTACTAAAATCTTATTTTCTTTGATAATTCTCCACGAACATTGAATATGTAATGCGTATTCTGCTGTTTCTTCAGTTTCACCCTTCCTTGATACTGAAATCATTTCGCCAAATCCAAGCCAAAAGAGACTAGATGCTCTTCCCGCATTCCTTAATTTCAAACCCACTAGTTTACCTATTTCGGAACTATTGCAACTTTCATACACGTCTCCTGTAGGGATTTATTATTTAAGTTAAGTACCCGTTTGTTTAAGTACAATATTTCACAAAGAAAAAAATAAAGCTTTAAGATAAAATAGGTATTACCCTTTTTGAAGTAATACCCCTTTACCTAATGTAGTTTATTATTTATTAAATTCTCCTAAAACATTCACAAAGGGAGATTTAGTTGCCACGAAACCCCGAAGCGGTCATTTACCCAACCAAACTTTTTACTGAAACCATAATTGTTTAAAGGCATAAGTGCTTTTCCACCTTCATGAAGTTTTTCATAAAGATTTTCAAGTTCTTCTTCAGTACTACAAGTAACAAAGTTTGAGAAAGAAGGTGTAAAAGAGAATTGATGTTTTACATAACTGTCAATACACATAAATTCTTGCCCTTTCAAGGTAAAAGTAGCCTGCATTACAGTGCCTTCTGGTCCAGCTTCATTAGCCCCATATCTAACAATGTTTGTAGTTTGAGAATCTTCAAAGATGGATGTATAAAAATTCATCGCTTCTTCTGCGTTGCCATCTTGAAACATTAAAAATGGTGTTACCTTTTCCATTTTTATGCGCCTCCTAATTTTATGTACTAAATTTATTATAGTTGATTTTCTTGCTGAACTAAACTGCTTCGTTGGCACAATAAGAAGACGGAATAACCGTGGACATCCCATTTTTAACATAAGCCCCCATTAGCTGATCCATTAATTCATCAGGTTAAATTCTTCTTTTTCTTCAATCATTTTAATTAATTTGAAAAATGGCCTAAAACGGACCTGTATTTGCTCTTCAAAGTTACAACAAAGGTATATTGGAAGGACATGTCGATAGATTTGTCGCGATCAATGAGAAGTTTCAGCTCCCTCATAACCATTGGGATAATGTGCTCATCCACGCCGTTGGAGAAAGAGATTTCTATGTTTGCCGTTTTGATCGTGCAAGCGTTATTAGCAGAGGTTGATGATGAAGAAGATGTATATGAAATTTTGTTCTCGGAATGAAATGTAACGGGGACAATTGTAAGTTTTTGTTGCGGCATTTGAAAAGCACCTCCCTTAAATTGATACATTCATAGTACCAGGAAGCGCTGTGTGTTTATATGCGTTGTTTGATTGGGGGCTAACGAAGTATTATTGAGGAGCGTGCCAGACAACGTAATCGAATCCAAAAGGTGTTAGAAGGTGCGAACATTAAGTTGGGGTCAGTTGTTTCAGATGTGTTGGGTGTTTCAGCACGAGATATGCTTGATGCCATTGCCGATGGTGAAGAGGATCCTGAAAAACTAGCAAACTTCGCTCGACGCACCATGAAAAAGAAGAAAGAAGAACTGGAAGTCGCTCTTAAAGGTTATATTAATTCTCATCAATGTCTTATGTTGAAAACCATTTTAAAGCATATTGATTTTTTGACAGAACAAATTGAGATGCTGGATCAAGAAGTGGCGAAAAGAGTAAGCACCCATAAAGAAGAAATCAAAAGATTAGATTCCATTCCTGGAATAGCTACTAGAATGGCTGAACAAATATTATCCGAAATCGGGACTGATGTTAAAAAACAATTCCCAACTGCAGCTCATATGTGTTCCTGGGCAGGTTTGGTTCCGGGGCAAAACGAGAGTGTTGGGAAAAGAAAATCAGCCAAAACCAAAAAAGGAAACAAATATTTGAGATCCGCATTAACGGAAGCAGCTCATTCAGTAAGAGGATCCAAAAACTATCTCGGAGCACTGTATAGACGTACAGCATCCCGAAAAGGTAAGAAACGTGCTGGTATTGTAGTCGCTCACGCAATGTTACGTATCTGTTATTATCTCTTAACCCGAAAAGAAATGTATGTAGACTTAGGCGAAGACTACTTTGATAAGCATAGACAACAGTCTATCGTTCGGCATTCACTGAGGCGACTCGAAAGTTTAGGATATACAGTTACAATAGAAGAACCTAAAGCATCTTAATCCAGTCATTTTCTAAACCACAGATCCATGACATTTGGCGCTCTCACCTTTTTAAAGAATCGAATGAGCTGCGTCCTCTTTAGTATTGCCTTTTTCTCTGTGTTACAGAAGTTTATTTTCATGGTAGACATCCATGCCGCTTTCGCGGCACCATCAAATGAATGAAAATGTTTTTATACTAGTCTAGCTCCCCTTTCTCCTGTCAATCCTGATAATAGGCTGGCGAAGGAAGGTCGATCAACTATGGTGCTTTTAAGCCCGCATGGTAGACTGATTCACTACGACCAGGTGCACCACAAAATGTTGCTCTCAAGTGAGAAGCACGCAGGATAGATTAATCTTATATGGTTGTTGCACCAGCCTTAATTTACTTCAGCCTAGGAAGGATTTTACTAATGGATGTTGTATATAATCACTGTTGTGGACTCGATGTTCACAAAAAGAGTATTACCGCTTGCGCGATTACTCCAAAAGGAAAAGAAATTCAAACATTTGGTACGATGACACATGAACTATTCCAATTGGTGGATTGGATTAAAAACAAACGATGTACTCATGTTGCCATGGAAAGTACAGGTGTGTATTGGAAGCCAATCTACAATCTACTAGAACTTGAGGAATTACAACCGATGGTTGTAAATGCTGCTCATATCAAGGCTGTTCCCGGACGCAAAACCGATGTTAAAGATGCAGAATGGATTGCGAAATTGTTGCGCCACGGTCTTCTTCAACATAGTTATATCCCTAATAGGGAACAAAGAGAATTACGTGAGTTAGTTCGATACCGCCGTAGTCTCATTGAAGAAAGGGCTAGGGAGATTAGTAGAATCCAAAAAGTTCTAGAAGGTGCTAATATTAAACTTTCTTCAGTTGCCACTGACATTATGGGTGTCTCCGGACGAGCAATGATTGAAGCCATTATTAACGGTGTAAATGATCCAAAAACATTATCAAGCCTTGCTAAAAAAAGATTAAAAAATAAAAAGGATGATTTAGAACGTGCGTTAGTAGGATCCATTGGACCCCATCAAAAAATGATGTTAAAAACTCAACTCTCACACATTGACTTTATGGATCAACAGATTGAATTGTTAAGTGAAGAAGTCCTGCAACGGATGCAACCTTATGAAGAAGCTATTGAATTACTTGATTCTATCCCTGGAATTGGCAGAAGCCACGCCGAACAACTTTTGGCTGAAATAGGAATTGGCATGGATATTGCAAATCAGTTTCCTTCAGCTCCTCATTTATGTTCCTGGGCAAGTATGGTTCCAGGTAACAATGAAAGTGCTGGAAAAAAGAAGTCCGGAAAAACAAGAAAAGGTAATAAAAAATTACGAGCAGCACTCGTTGAAGCAGCACATTCAGCAGCTAAAACAAAAAACACCTACCTATCTTCCCAATACCAACGTTTGGCGGCACGAGTTGGTAAAAAACGCGCAGCAGTTGCGGTTGGACATACCATATTAACAATTGCATATCACATGTTAAAGAGAAGAGTACCCTATATTGAGTTGGGCGCAGATTACTTTGACCGAAGAAAGAAAGAAAGAAATCGTGATCAAGCAATCTATCAAACGATTAGAGACTCTTGGTTGTAAAGTAACTGTTGAAGCAATAGCGTAATTATGGTCAAAAAAATATAGCTAAAATTCAAGACCCGGATCTTAAAAAAAAAATGGATCTTATAGGGTTTAGTTTCGTATTGCCAAAATGCCCTTTTAGGTTACTATTTTTCAGGATAGTTGAAGAGCAGAAAGTTCCTTTAAGTCTTGTAGATAAAAACTAATTTATAAATAATAAACCCTATCAAAAGCCCAGGGGCTAAAGAAAGCATTGGTAAAAAAACAGGACCTATTAGCACTCCAGATACTTTTAATGAGGTTGAATATATTAAGCCTATTGTAATAAAGAATGCTCCAAATACAAAAGGTATGTAAGAAAAGCAATTCACTTCTCCATCTGCATTATGGTATGCATCCCACATGGCAAACATATATAAACAAGGGTAAAACATAAGCCATTGAAAGTTTGTAACTTCAATGGCTTTCTGTATTTGTCCTGTAAATGAATATAGAATAGCTAAATTGAAGTTGCTTAGGATATTTACAAGAATCTCCAAAAAAATGAATACACATCCTTTAAATAAACTTCCATTTAGAAACTGACCGAATCCTGGTAAAGCTATACTCCATAATAAAGCCTCATGTTTTTTAGGCTTTCTAAAATCCTTCACTTTGTATCACTCAATTCAACATTTGATTGCGTTCTTCCATTTGAGGTGGTTCTTCCATCCAACCATTTTTAATCATTATTTTTGCACCTTTATGAGCATATTCAAATATATCTTTCATAAAAATAGTCATTTTAACTGGTAAATCATTTCGCAAACTAAAAGCGGTACCCAATGAACCACTTCCCATAGAAAAACTACAAAAAAGGCTTATGCAATACATCATCAATTTATCAGAAAATGGTGCTAATGTTGATCGGGTTGCATTACCACCTGATGTTTGAGGAGTTTGTATACCGTTTTGAAGTAAGGTTTCACTTAATTCCTTTACAATACTTTTAGCAAGTTCAGCTCCATCATTAAAATAGTTTTTAACTTCTCCTTCATTTGCACATTGAGCAAACCCTGTAATCATTTGAAGCCCAAAGATATTTGATTCAATTGAATGATGAAGTTGAGCAACTTCCACTGTATTTAATGAACGTTTTTCGCTAAATGGATTAATTGAGAGTCCACCCAAGTAGTTGTTATCTTTAACAAATTCAACTGACTTTGGCATTGAAACATGAGGAGATTTAACAAGCAACCCCTTTTCAAGCAAATATTGTGTGCAAAGGTTGTAATACTTTTGAGTAATCGCAGTTAGCTCTTTAAAAATCAGTACAATATCTTCTCGATAAGTCATAGTTATATTTAATGAGTGAAGCCCCATACTAATTTCTTTTAAAAGGCGAACAAACATGATGTCAAAACCATTATCATATAACTTCGGCACCTCCTTGTTAACATCTTGAGCAGTAAACCCAACTGGTGTTACAGCCCCTTCATTTTGTAAAGTTTCTGTGATTATACCAACATAATTGTCAATCTCCCCATATAAATTAGTCATAATATCCTTGGCTTTTTCGTCATCAGCTTTCTCTATAAGATATTCTAATATACGTAAAATCATTGTCTTCTCTTGATATGTAAGCCATAATGTGCCTAATTCAGATGACGTAATTGCTGATTTTTCTGGCATATAAATCTCCTCCTAAAATTTTCTTATTTTAGGTTGAGCATAACATGGAATTCTAATTCAGTATTTTTTTCACAAGCTGCACAAAACTATTTTGGGGGAGGTCTAGCATCAGCCATGCGAACTGGATTTTCATATTAGTGAGTTTTACTCATCCACATCTAACCTCACAATTTGGTGATATACAGATTTCTATGTATTGCAGGTTTTGACCCGTAATAACGATAGGTAACCTACTGAGTGTAAAACTCTTGCGAGTTCCATTCTCTTTTCAGCTTTCCCTCGTCCCACACCGTGCGTGAGACTTTCATCTCACACGGCGCTCCCTCGAAAATTATGTTTTCTTACTCATTCAATCATGATTTTTCCTCTGGACATTGTGTTTTCTGTTTTGTATTTAGAACAACGTTAGTTGTTCATATCTAACTTCATTGTTGAAAATATCTAGATTATTTTCTTTTTCATTGATACGAATGTTCCCCACTAACACTCTTAATTTATCCAGTTTTTCAATGGCTTTTTTATTCAGATTTAGTCTTTTCAGGAGAGCCCTTATTGTTTCTGTTTTTGTTGCATGTACCAGTTTGTGAACGTCTGATTTGATTAACGTTAAATTTTGGTAGCTGTCATCATGTGTTATGTGCCACGGTATTTTATGATGACAACGCATGTCTAATAAATCTAACTGCTCGCCAGTTACCGAACATTTTCCGTTCTGAGCCACATAAATGGACAAGCGATTGTCGTTGTATTCTACCGTCGCTCTACCTATCAGTATAGGGTGTTCTCGTAACCATTTAAGTTCTGTTTCGGATACGTTTGTTAGGTTCTTATGAATTAACTTTCGTCCTTCTTCAGTGTACTTGTTGATGGCATTACGCTTCATCATTGGATTTTTATTTCTAACATCGGCGAGATGAAGTATTGGACTTTTCATGAGATATCGCATGTATTTGTTCTCTCGTTTAGTATACTTCGCTATCCCTTTGTCTTTGCCCCTATATTCCCCATATCTAGTAAAACCATTTGTATATTTGTCATTCGGCTTGCTTTTTGGAAATCGGTTGTACATTTGTTTCTGCAGATCGTAACCTACTCTTTTCAAGTCTAGGTTCACATGCGTAGCGATTTCATAATAATTATGTATCCCAATTATCATGCTGTTGTACTTTGCGATTTCCTTAATGCAGTTTGAGCTGTTGGGGGTTTTTTGTATCTTTTTAATTTGCTTAGCTAGTTTCGCTTTCGCTGTTTTTATTGCTTTTTGGGACATGTGTGTTTCCGCCACATACTTTGTTGCAGCTGTTTTCGTTTTGCCTTTTTTAGTTGCTTTAAGCGTGAACCCTAAGAATTCACTCTTTTGCTTCTTTAAGTTTGTTACCTTTGATTTCTCTTTTGAGATTGGCAACTTTAGGCGCTCTTCTAGCCACATTTGCACAGATTTAAATATTTTCTCTGCGTTGCTTCGTGTGGCTGTGAAGATTTTGAGGCAAGTAGACCACTGGAACCTCCCCAGTAGCCCCTCTCAGAACCGGACGTGAACCTCTCAGCTCATCCGGCTCCCATTATTCAGCCGTAGGCTTAATACCCATTTCCCAGTGTTTAAAGAGTTTGGGAATCTGATTTGCAATTCTACCTAAGAAATATTCAGCTCTTTTCTTGTGACGAGCCAACCTTTTATATTTCTTCCTCGCCCACATTATTAAAGCTTTATTGATATGCCTTAACGATAAGTACATTTCGGATTTGTAGAACTTGCCATAGAAGTTAATCCAGCCTATGATTTTTGAGTTAAACATATTTGATAGGTCCGTAAGGTCCTTTTCAGCTTTCAGCTGTAATTTCCAGTCCCTTACTTTTTGCCGAATTGATTTCTTGATTTGTTACTAATCGCAGGTGTAAAGTTAATAAAATGCTTACCCCATCTATTCTTAGAACGTCTTGGTCTGAATGTATATCCCAGAAAATCAAATGAAATATTTTCGTGATTTTCTTTCCTATCATCATCTTTACAATATACAATTCTTGTCTTAGTTGGATGTAGTTCAAGGTTACATTCATTCATCCTATTGTTTAATGATTCAAGTAATCATATTGCCTCATCTTCTGATTTGCAGTGAATGACTGCATCATCTGCATATCTAGCAAATGGATTATTTCGATGGTTAATAGTCATCCATTTATCAAATGTGTAGTGTAAAAATAGGTTCGCAAGAACCGGACTTATGACTCCACCTTGCGGTGTGCCAGACATACGTTCTTTTACACCTTCTTTAGTTTGAAAAGGTGCCTTTAGCCATCTTTCAATATATAGCTTTATCCATTTACTATTTGTATGCTTTTCCACTGCTTTCATTAATAATCCATGATCAATGTTGTCGAATAAGCCTTTAATATCAAATTCTAGAACCCAATTGTATTTCCAACACCTTTTACGGGTTACTTCCAATGCTTGGATGGGACTTTTATTAGGTCTATAACCATAAGAGTCCACATGAAAGTAAGGTTCCACAGAGGGTTCAAAATACAGTTTCACAACCATTTGTGCAATTCTATCTGTAACAGTAGGAATTCCTAGTGTCCTAGTGCCGCCAGCTTTCTTTGGGATATCTACCGCTTTAACTGCTGGTGGAAAGTAACTACCTGAGGACATTCTGTTCCACAGTTTATAGAGATTGTTCTTTAGGTTCACTTCGAATTCTTCTATTGACTCTTGATCAATTCCAGCTGATCCCTTGTTTGCTTTCACTCTAAGAAAGGCTTCATAAACCACCTTTTTAGATATTGCATACGGCTTTGTTTTATTCATAAGTTCCTCCCATTAAGATGGTTGACTTGCTTATAAAACTGAATAACATAACCCCTTTGCTCCACCTCCGTTAGGAGGCTTCTTTGCTACTACGAGTTATTCCGCCCCTATACATGGCATTGGTACTCTGATTCTTGTGGGTCTTCCACTTGAATTTCTCCCTTAACATCCATGTCGTAGGTTCCCACGTTCCACACTCAAGCCTATATTAAGTTCACGCCGCCTTTATACCGGTCACCGAACGGACAGTAAACAGGTTTCCTCCGAACTTATCCTGAGTTAACGACTCCCCCTCAGTTTTGATGACATCCCTACGCTTTCGATACTTCCTCAGCGGTTCATTGGTTTTCGTCTCCTTAATATGTACCTGACAAAGTCATGCTTTGCCTTTTCCTTAACGCTCAATACCATAGCTTTTGACTACGGCACCTTAAGGTGGTTTGCAATCTCTACCTGTATAGCGATTGCGAGAGGCCAACTCTCATCTTAAGTGCAGCATAGCTTCCTAATGTGTTTACGCACACTTTGGTTGCTTTCGTGGCACACAATCATCTACGTAACGTACAATGTACATTGGCTTCAACTTTGTTTTCTTCAAGGCTCTGTTGTCTCTACCTGTTCTACCTTCTTTGTTTTTATATTTGAAGCTATGTCGGGTTTTCGCTGTTTCCCATTGGTCACTTATCCACCAGTCAAACTCATTTAGGTTGACGTTGGCTAATAAGGGACTGAGTATCCCCCCTTGAGGGGTTCCTTTTGTTGGGTTGACGATTGTCCCATCTTCCAATTGTATTGGTGCCTTTAATATCTTTCGTAGTATAACAAGTAGCTGTTTGTCTTGTATCCCGAGCGTCCATAATTGACGCATCAGTTTCACATGATTTACTTCATCGAAGAAACCTTGATTGTCCACATCAACCACATACATTAGGTTTGTTTGGTTTATCTTGAAGTTTGCATCTGCGATAGCGTGTTCTGCACTTCTGTTCGGTCTAGAACCGTAGCTTCTAGTGTTAAATTTAGCTTCACAGATTGGTTCCAAGACTTGCAATATACATTGTTGGATGAGTCTGTCCCAAAGCGATGGTATTCCGAGCAGTCTCGTTTTTCCATTTGGTTTTGGAATTTCCTTCCTGCGAACTTTGCTTGGTTGGTAGTTGTTAAAGCGATCTTCTATTTTCTTTAGAAGTTGGTCTTGGGGCATCCGTTCAATCGTCTCAATAGTTATTCTATCCACCGAAGGTGTGTAACTTCCTTTGTTTCGCTTAATATTTCTGTAAGCAAGAAGAATGTTATCCTTTGAAGTGATAATTCTCATGAGATGTTTAAACTTTTTCCCTTCGTTAGACTTTTTGTACAATTCATCAAACACTGCTTGCATACCATAGTATTCTGCATGCCTGTTTTTATTGTCCTTGAGTATCCTGTCCTCAGATTTTTCATTCATGGTCTATCACCTTCCTTCACGAGAATTTAGGTGACCTTTTGAGTCTCACCAGAATCCATGCAAGGATTGAATGATAGATATTCCTTCCATAATTTTCGACTTGTGGCTGTTCCTCCTTCTCTCATTACAAGAACCGTCAACGGTTGTCCACTACTTTCATCGGTCATTAAACAGTTCCCTCGTTTACACGTTTCCTGTTTAACTTGAAGTGCCCCTCGCTCTATCGAGCAACGTTGACCGCTTCCGACGTTCCTTTCCGATTATCATTGTTTCAACTTAGGTGTCTCCTTTTCCCCGTGTCTAGCTCCGCAGCCTGTAACTGCGTTAGGATTTACTCTCCGAATGAAAATTTCAATCCTTTAGACAAGCGATATTTTCACGCCCGATTCATTTCTAAATCGTACTTCTGTCGAGGTTTACCTTCGGAGATTCGTCAGCCGTTGGTACGACATTCTCACCATATTTAAACGACAGAGAGTATTCACTACAATTCCATTGGGTTTATTACTCCCTTTGGCTTTCGGTTACCTTATCGGCACTTCGGTAGTTTCAACCTTCATTACCCAGCTATGGTTGCCCTAGCCGACTGCAATCTACTAGAGGTTAGGGTATCTTACTGGAGAAGCTTCAAGGCGTTACCCTATCTTTTCATTCTCTCATCGAAAAAGTTGTTTTCTTTGTAACTTTTATTTGAGCTACTCAGAGCCGTTCTCTCCCTATAAAGTTATTAGCCTTATTTTTGAGAACAACGTCTCGCACCATTCAGAAGTTCGTCAGCTTAGCCTTTTTCTTTTAGGCTTATCCGTATTCTCACCTTATTCATTCAACTCAAGCATCATGAATTACACCACTCCATCGAGTAGGCTTTCGGCAGCCGAACTGCTACGGTAAATTCTTACGCCTTTTCGCCGAGCTTATAACACTATCATTCTTACTAAATCCAGTGCTATTCGACTAAGAGAGAACCCTTCTGGGCGTTACCCCGCCATTTGATTCTTCAATATAATCCTTCAGTTCCGAAAGGAACTGTCTAGCCTTTACCTGAGTAATGTAGTCATTCTCAATTTAAGCTAGAAACATTTCGCACCACTAAACTGCTTCATTAGTTGAATAACTCTGACATATTGCTTACTTTAATCAGTAATATTAACTTAGTCTTAGTGGAACAATAGTTAAAGCTATATTCTTGAAAAGGAGTAAAAAATGAAAAAACAAAACATCTTATTTAACCTTGATGATACATTATCATACTGTAATAGATATTTTAACCTGGTAATAGACGAATTCGCTGACCAAATGATGGCGTGGTTTGACACGATTACTGAGGAAGATATAAAACAGAAGCAGCTTCAACTTGATGTTGCAGCCATTAGTGAGTACGGTCTAAAGTCAGATCGGTTTCCCGAGTCATTTGTTGGTACTTATAAATACTATTGCAACTTAACTGGGAGGGAAAAGAAAAAAGATGAAATCCAATATTTAAGAGAGTTGGGTTTTAAGGTATTTGAGATCCCTGTTGAACCTATTCCATACATGAATGAAACGCTACAACGTTTAAAAGAAGAGGGACATGAATTATATTTGCACACAGGAGGAGATGAGGCTAATCAACGCAGAAAAATTACCCAGTTAGAATTGACTACATATTTTGAACATCGCATTTTTATTTCGGAACATAAAGATACAACAGCTCTATCCGATATTTTAAAAACCATTAAAGCTGACCCTAATGTAACATGGATGGTTGGAAATTCATTAAGAACTGATATTGTCCCAGCACTGGAAATGGATGTTCATGCAATCTACATTCCAGCAGAAGGTGAATGGCAATATAACATGGTTGAAGTTAACGTTGATCATAGTAGTGCTTTTTTAACTGTAGATTCACTTAAAGAAGTTCCTGATGTAATTGACAAATATATCCAAGATCAAATAATGTAAGTGGATAGGAATGCCCTTCGAAGTTTTTTACCTAGGAGGAATTGTCCTTTTCTAGACCAGCCAAGTACTATATAACAAGATAATCGTACTTTTTATACTTGAAATAGCAAGCACTCCATTATTTGGTCAAAGTAGAGTAGATTAATTAAGAACGTTACTACTGTCCATCCGTCCAAATTAGACCCAATTTGTAAATTATCTCAAAAGTATCATAAAAAAGGGGTGCTCTTTGTAAATAAAATAGCCCAGTCATTAAACTGAGCTTTTTATTTATTTTCAGTCACTTCTTAAACTAACGCACCCGTTTCGTTTAAGTACAATGTTTCACAAACTTAAAATTTAATTTCCGTTATTCTTCGATATTAAACCAAGGACCTGAAGCTTGAATGATCCCCCAAAGTTTTTCTGGAAGCTTAAGATCGCTCACTTGTGAAGTCTTAATTGCTGTCTTAATTTCAGTTTCTTTTCCATTCTGAACCTTTTCTACCCAGTCTGGATTCATGATTAACGTATGACCAACTGCTGCTAGGGATAGACCCTTATCTAATGCAGATGCAACATCATCAGCAGTTATCATAGAACCTGCAGCCATTACAGGAACTTTGCCGTTTACATGTTCAACAATTAATTCAAGCCGTGTTTTTCCATCTTCAATGCCTCGTGGTTTTGAAGATACATCATCAAGCGATACATGGATGTAATCCAAATCCTGTTCAACCAGACGGTCAATTAATTCATAGGCATCTTCCATCCCATAACCGCCTTGTTCTTCAGGTGATATTCTGTATCCGAAAATAAACGGCTTTGTTGCATGTTTCTTAATCACATTTTTCATTTCCTGAATGACTGCCAATGGGAAACGCAAGCGATTTTCTAGAGAACCACCCCATTCATCATCACGTCTATTGAAAAAAGGTGAGAAGAAGTTTTGCAATAGCTCGTCTTGTTGTTTCTCCAAACGCACGAATCACTTCTATTATTTCATCTTGTGAAAGTTCTCTAGGTAATACTGAAGGAGCAAATGCAGTAGCTTCAGTCTCTACAGCACTGGAACTAACCACCTCACCATTTGGAGTTAAAGATGGCAGTGCTTTGTTGCCTGCATGGAAAATTTGAAGTAACGCAGGAGCTCCTCCACTTTTCGCCGCATCCGCCAATTTCCGTAGACTTGGAATAAATTTATCATCATACGCAGCGAATTCATGCGTAAAACCTATACCGTTTGGTTGCACATGAGTACAGCCAGTGATAACAAGTCCTACTCCATTGACTCTTTTTTTATAATATTTTACTTCTTCATCTGAAACGGTGTAATCATCATTACTGCTCCAAGTTGTCATTGGTGCCATAACGACTCTATTTTTAATGGTGATACCATTTTTAAATGTAAGTGATTCAAATAAGTTGCTATATTTCATGTTCATTTTTTAACCTCTTTCTGTAAGTTTATTTATATGTTCTAGTTAGTTTTGCACTATTTTGTAAGGGTGTAGAATGCTCATTTTTATGTTAATGCATGGGCTTTTCCCACTCGCCTTTGACCTCAACACCGGTTTCTTTTGCTGCTTCTTCGAGTTCGAGGATTTCCTGTACTGTCAAATTGACCTCTGTAGCTTTGACTGCATCTTCAATATGTGAGATTTTCGTAACACCAATAATCGGTACAGTCCCTTTCGCAATGGACCAGGCAATTGACTAATTTCATTGCGTTTCACGCCTTTCTAAATATGCAATTTTTTAAATGGATATATTTTAATATTTTTTATTTCTGATTTTAAAAGAGGGTCATTTTCAAATAATTCTAATGCAATTCCAGCCTTTTTGTAGCAGCTTCCACTCATGAAGTTCCAAGCGTAGCGCTTTTTCCGTCACATACGGGTCTTTTTCAGCCATCACCTGTGCCTCTTCCAAAGAATCAGCAACGTACACGACTAGACCGCCGGACCCATCAACAAAAGGTCCCTTGGCAAAAATTTTCCCCTGTTCCTGCAGTTTGTTCAAATGTACAAGGTGCTGTGGACGTAACTCTTGTCTTTTTATCGGGTCAAGAATGTACAAGATTGCTGCGTAATGTCCCATAATACCAACTCCTTAGGTGAATAAAAAATTTCTCAATTATTTAAATGATTCCGTTAGATGCATAAAAAAAGAATACTGAGTTAAATCTTAATTAGCTGTTGCTTTGATCCCTGTTGAACCAACAGAGATCATTTGTTCCCAGCTTTTGAAGTGATGCTTTTATATTCGAATAACACGAAGGTTTTGAATCAGAAATCTTGAGTCTTAGCTGTACACAATTTCGTGCTCTTCGCGTTTTTCATACAGCTCCCAATATTTCTCTGCAATTAGTTCAGGCGCCAAATGGGTGCCCGGAGCGACAGACCCGGCAATTGTAACCGTACCGACAAAAATGCCTTGAGGCTTTAGTTCTTCAGCCAAAGAAAAGGCTAGGTTGCGTAGCGCTGCTTTGCCTATGCCCAATGCAGTGTAGTCTGCCGAAGGGTACACCGCCAATCCGCCACCCGTGAACAGGATTGTTCCTTCTTTTTGTTCTACTTGCTCCGGGATAACTTGTAGTGCAGAATGCAAGGCACCGGCTACGTCCACCTGATAATGGGACACAAGGGATACTGCCGTGAGGGAAGTTGGTTTTCCACCTTTTAAAACAGCAGCGTTGTACACCAGCACATCCGTAGTACCGTAGTTTTTCTTGATTTGGTCAAAAGCTTCAGTTAGTGATGCCGGACTTGCCGCATCCGCCACTACGGCGTAAGCTTCTATTCCTTCCGAGCTCAACTCATTTACATACTGGTCCAGTGCTTCCTGATTACGGGAAACGAGAACAACACGGAAGTTATTGACACCGAATTTTTTTGCGACATGATTTCCGACACCTGGACCTGCTCCAACAACAACGATAAGTTTTTTATTCATTTTTTTATCCTCCTAAAATTTTAGTAAAACTCAACAGAACTAAACAATTCATACTGCGTTATGCTAAAACAAAGAATCTTATTCAGAAATGGTGACACGCAGTTTAGCTTTCGCCCCATTCAAAATCTCATAGTGCAATTCTTTATTTAACCCTTTCCCTTCAGATGGCAAAAACTTTCGTTATACCTGGTCTCGACTTTTAATAAGAATTGAGGCGATTAATCCTATTCCTAACAAAAGTGCTAACAATTCAAAAGTTAAAAGATAGCTACTCATATTCAATATACCCATAGCTACAATCGGTCCAAGTGTTGCACCCATAAATAGAATAAACGAGAACAGTGAAATCGCAGAACCCCTTGCAATTCCTCCTAAATGTCCGACAAGTGAGATTAGGGTAGAAATGGTTATGGAGACGCCAGCCACAAAAACAACACTCATCACGATAAGGAATACCAAATTAGAGCTAACTCCCAAAATCGCAAGACCTAAAACGGATAAAGATAAGCCAACTCTAATAACGGCGTGAATACCAAACTTCGTGACGAGTTTTCCAGAAAATGGAGAAATTAACATACCTAAAATTCCGGCACATCGCACATACAGAATAGCTTGACTATTAAGACCAAATGTTCCACTTAAATAACTCCCTAGCGTTGTATACATACCAACAAACGAAAGTAAAAGCGTTAAAGTGATGATGTAACACAAAAGTAAGGATTTTTGTGTAAAAACCTTTCCCATTTGTTTAAAAGAGCCAAGCATACTGCTTTTTATTTGTGGAGCATCACTCTTTGGGATAAAAAACGTTACTAATATGGCAGTGATTAGATAAACCACTCCGAGGATATAGAACACATAGTCCCAACCAAAGTTCTCACTTATTAGACTGCTGAACACCTGACCAACAATTCCAGACATTAAAAATCCTGTGCTAACAAATCCAGTTGTAGTGACCCGCTTTTCTGCCGGGAAATGTTCTACTACATACGAAAGTGCAGCTGGAGCAAATGTTGCTGCAGCAATTCCTTGAATCGCTCGAAGAGCGATCACCCAAGACAGACTAGTAATCAATCCAACTAAAGGTGTAACAATAGTTAATACAATTAGCCCAAATAATTTAATTTGCTTTCGTCCATAGCGATCTGACAAGGGACCGAAAAATAAAAAACTGACAGCATAACAAAATGAAAATGCACTGCCTGTCCAGGCTGCTTGCGACGTTGATACATTAAAAGCTTCTGCAAATATTGAAACCAAGGGAATGGTGATATATAAACTAGATACAACAACTAAACCAGTCCAGAAAAGAATTGCTGTTATAAGAGAATCACTTCTTTCTGAAGTTTTATGATTAACTTTTACATTTGCTTCTTTCAAAGAAAAAACCTCCTTATTCATATAGTACGTCCTTCATATCTAAGGACTGGAATCCACCTGCTTATACGTCTTGGGCAATTTGGGTTTATATAACTTCCAAGTTTTAACATAGTTAATGCCATGAAAACAGACTTCTGCCTCCATCCAACAGGTCAATCTTTGCCATATCATCCGCAGATAAGGTAAAATCAAATACATCTATATTTTCTATCATTCGTTCCCTATGGGTGGATTTTGGAATCACAACGATTCCGCGTTGGATTAAATATCGAAGCCCCACCTTTGCGTTGGACTTATCATATTTTTGCCCAATCTCTCTTAAGGTTTCATTAGAAAAGAAGTGATTCTTTCCCTCTGCAAAAGGCGCCCAAGATTCAATTTGTGTACCATACTGTTTCATTATTTCCTGTGCCTGCGCTTGCTGCCGGAATACGTGTGTCTCCACCTGATTGACTGCAGGAATGACATTGCAAGATTCTACCAGACTCACGAACACATCCGGATTAAAATTAGAAACTCCAATTGCTCTGACTTTTCCACTTTGGTAGGCTTCCTCCATAGCACGATAAATCCCGTGATAGTCCGGAAAAGGCTCGTGCATCAAAAGCAGGTCAATATAATCGAGCTTCATCGTACGCAACGATTCATCAATCGCATTCACTGCTTTTCGGTAACCGCCTGACGGTATATACAATTTGGTTGTAATAAACAGTTTTTCGCGTAGCACCCCAGATTTTCGGATTGCATTTCCGACAGCTTTCTCATTGCCATATACCTGTGCTGTATCAATCGAACGATAGCCAACATCGATGGCATCCAAAACGCACCGCTCGCATTCTCTGGCACTGATTTGATAAACACCATAACCCAAAATCGGCATTTTAACACCATTATTCAAAGTGATAGACTCCACAATTTTCCCTCCTTACTGAAAAACATCTCTTGCCCTTTGTTACAACCTGTAAGATTATTCCTCAATGTCAAACCAAGGACCTTAAACTTGAATGACAGTCCAAAGTTTTTTTGGAAGATCAAGTTCTTAATACTATTGAATTTTAATGCATAGCCACTTGACAGTGAATACACCAAAAAGCTAACATGGTTTTAACTTAAAGTTAAAGCAGGTGCCTGCATGTACAATAGACAAATCTATACATTTATTCAAGTAGCCGACTGCGGGAGCCTTTCCAAAGCAGCAGAAAAACTGTTTATCTCTACCGTTTCCGTAATGAAACAGATTAATGTTCTTGAGAGCGATATAGGAGTGAAACTACTGGAGCGAACAAACCAAGGCGTACTTTTGACCGCAGCCGGACGCTCTATTTATCAAGATGCAAAGCAGATGATTCAAGCTTCCGACAGCGCCATCCAGCGTGCCAGACAGATTGCAGGTGAAGAACAATACGTGATACGTGTTGGAACTTCTTTGCTGCGTCCATCTAAGATACTGATTGATCTATGGACAAAAATTGATGAAGGCAATTTACCTTTCCAGATAAAAATTGTCCCCTTTGAAGACGATATGACCTCCACTGTTGCCTCCTTAGGTAAGGAGATGGACTGTTTTGTAGGTCCCTGCGACTCTATTCGCTGGATGAAGAAATGCAATGTCCATTTGATTGGAATGAATCAATGTTGCATAGCTGTTTCACGCAAACACCGACTAGCTAAGAAAAAGCTATTGAAGTGGGAAGGTTTATACGGAGAAACTCTTGTGCTTGTAAAACGTGGCGAATCTCTGGTTTTAGACCGCCTGAGGGATGAGATTGAAGCAAAACATCCAGAAATCAATATCATAGACACACCAAATTTCTATGATGCAGATGTTTTCAATAAATGTGAGCAGATGAACTATGTTATGGAAACACTGGATATCTGGGCAGAGGTACATCCTTCCCTTGTGACGATTCCTGTAGAATGGGATTATGAGATTCCCTTTGGGATTGTATACGCCAATGAGCCATCCAAAGCTGTTATGGCTTTTATTGATGCAATCAATAAGGCAAACGTTTTGAAATAATTCGTGTCCCAATTGTGTATTTAGAAATTTATGGCAGTATGTTTTTTGAATGAAAAAAAGCTGAAAATATGCAAGAAGGGAATAAAGACTTGCATATCTTCAACTTTTTTATGAATTGGGATATTAAACAAAAGCACCCTTTAGCTTAAGTACATTTCTTCACAAACTTTCACTAAAGAAACTATTTTCTAGACAAGTAAACGGCTTTTCTTACGCGCAACAGACTGGCGTGTAACTTGTGCTCCAATAAATTGTTCCCCTTTTAAAGTTAGATGATAATCTTCGTTACCTTCTTGATTATAAAGCCATGTTAAACGGAGTAATGTGTAATTAAGGTCAGATTCTTCTACTATCTTCGCCGTGGATTTAATTAATGGTATGTTTGAACCGACCATTGCATCATTCCAGCGACCAAACGCACCTGGGACCTCATCATAAATACCTAAAGCTGTTGCACCAATAAGTCGTTTTACACCAGCCTCATCCATTGAGGAAACAATAGATTGGGTTGCACGAACGTCAAACATATCATTTAAATAAACAACATCTACTCCTGACATCCCACTCACTAGTTTAGATTTCTCTTGAAAGTCCCCAGAAATAACTTCCACTCGTTTACTTGTCACTTTTAAACGAGAATGTGCGGATCTTGCATAAAGAACAATTTCTGCATCGTTTCATTTAGTAATCTTTCAGTCAACATACGAGAAATTTGACCAACTGCACCTAAAATCAAAATTTTCATCTTCATTTCCTCCGTTTCATATGTTTAAAAAATATCAATATATTTATCGTCCAAAAGAGCGGCTAAAAGATTGTCCTGATTGCACTATTTGACGTGCGTTTTTTAGACGGAGAGATTCATATTCCAAAAGAGCTTCAGTTGCTGCAGAGCCTTTTATTCCTTTTTCAATACATTCGGCTAAGGTTGAAGCATCTTGTAAGGAAGCATTAAATCCCGATGCAGTTAGAGGCGTAGGAAGATGTGCAGCATCTCCAACGATTGCAATGCGTCCTTTCACAAGATTGTCAGGAACGTATTCGGCAATCGGAGTTCCAAGAAGATTACGTGATTGTATACTATGAAGAATTGCGTCTAACCAAGGTTGAGCCCATCTATCAGAAGCCTTTTCAGCTAGCTCAATCAATGTCTGTTCAGGAATGTCTTGTGCATGAAGCGAATATTGCACAACATCTCCTTCTACACATCCAAGACGACGTAACAAATCATTTTGAGTGTTATCGTACCAAGCCCATCCCAATCGTCGATCTCCAAGAGCGGTGGAACCGTCTGCTCCAGCAATAATTGAACCGAGTAAAAAGTCACCGATGCCATCTGGCATAGTAAACTTTGGAGCATTGAGGCTAGGTCGATGTTTTTCAGGTATATCTTTCTCACCTACAATAGCTACCCATATCAAATATCCAGCAAATGTTGCATTCGGTTTATGAGGTGCAACTAAGCGACGTACAATACTACGGTGACCATCAGCACCAATCAAAATATCTCCATGAAATATCTCACCCTTATCCGTCACTGCCCAAGCAGAATCGCTATCCTGTTTAATAGTTTGAACACGAGTATCATAACGTAAGGTAATTCTAGGGTCAGTTTCGGCTGCTGTGCGCAATCGCAACTGTATAGATGACCAAGCCTCTGCCGAACTAATCCCACCAGAAGCAAGTTTTCTTAAAAATTTCGCTGTTTGAGTTCGATCAATTTCTCCACTGTCAACTTGAAGAACTGCACCGCTACGAGGTTTCGAACCGGCTCTTTCTAAAATAGTTACATCCAATCCAGCACGCGAAAGGGCAATTCCTGTCATTAATCCAGAAAGCGACGCACCGACAACAACAGCAGAGCCCTTAACTTCTTTGATAAAATTGTCATTGTTTGATTCGCACCGGAAATGCGTTCTCATAATCGTTTTTCCTCCTTATTGGTAATGTCTTAAAATGGAAAAACCGAATTTCCTAATTGGAAAATCGGTTTTTTGATGATGAAAAGCATTAAATATCGAGCTAAACAAATCTTTCATTTTTAATTATTCATGAATTTTCCATCCGTTTAACATCTTCGCTGTATCGGCAGTAAAATGATCAATAATTTCACTTTTTCTAATATCCATAGTAGCAATTGCTGCCATATCGTCATCGCTTAAAGCAAAATCCCAAACATTAAAGTTTTCAACAATTCGTTCTTTATGAACTGATTTTGGAATTGACACGACACCACGTTGAATATGCCAACGTAAAATGACTTGTGCTATCGACTTGCCATATTTTGCTCCGATAACGGCAAGTATTTCATTTTGGAAGATATTCTTTTGACCTTCTGCAAACGGTCCCCATGATTGAATTTGTACGCCATATTCTTCCATAACATTCTTTGCAACTTTCTGTTGGAAGAACGGATGGGTTTCCACTTGGTTGACAGCCGGTACAACTTCATTGTTCAGAATTAAATCAACTAGACGGTCCGGATAAAAGTTAGAAACACCGATGGCGCGAATTCTTCCTTCTTTATAAAGTTCTTCCATTGCACGCCAAGAACCATAATAATCATTGAACGGTTGGTGAATGAGGTATAAATCAAGATAGTCGAGCCCCAGTTTCTTCAAGGAAACATCAAAGGCTTTTTTTGCATTTTCATAACCAGCATCCTGAATCCAAAGTTTTGTTGTGATAAAAAGTTCTTCCCTTGGAATCCCGCTTTTTTTAATGGCTGCTCCAACTGCCTCTTCGTTAAAATAAGCGGCAGCTGTATCAATTAGACGATACCCAGCTTCAAGTGCATCCGAAACTGACTGCTCACATTGAGCTGGATCAGGGACTTGATATACACCAAAACCTAAAATAGGCATTTCAACACCATTGTTTAAAATAACTTTTTGCATATAAAATTCCTCCTATTATTAAATATTAAGTTTTAGTAAGTTTGTATAGGTATTATCCTACTACCTTCGTGTAACACGAAGTCAAGACATTTGAGTAATTTAAAATAATTTTTTTGCCGAATAGACCACATTTATACTGTGAAAGAAGTTGCTAAACTATACTTCAAGCATTATTTTTGATTCGCTAATATTGTTATTTTGATTTACTCAGGAAATCTTCTTTTCCTATATTTTTTCAGTCATTCTATTTCTTTTTATCCTATTTAAGTGCACAATAACCATCCTATTTACCTTGCCTTTGAGACTGCATAAGCACGACCGTAGGAAACTGCTGCTACAATAGCCGCAAACGCTACAGATGCTGCACCTACCCAAGTGATTGCCATGACAGACAAACCTCCCACGACAACTCCACCTATCGCAGCACCCGCAGCAAAGCCGAATTGCACAAATGAATTGTTTACACTAAGGATGATACCGGAGGCATCCGGAGCAAGGGATATTAAGTTAAAGTTCTGTGGCGGAACGAACGTCCAAGCACTGACCATCCATAATACAAGAAAAATGACTGTAACGATTACCGACCCAGGGATGATTGACAACAATGCAAGGCAAATGGCTTGAATACCTATCCCCCCGACGAGTGTGCGGGTAATACCTATCCTATCTGCCGCGACACCTCCAAGCTTGGAACCAATTAAACTTGCGATGCCTAAAACAAAGAGAATCGTACTTATTTCCCCTCCTTCCATCCGTGCCACGGAGGTCAAGAATGGTGTAATATACGTATTCACCACTGAATAGCCAATGAACATGAAGAATGTAACGGCTAGGGCTAAAGCGTTCTTTAGGTTCTTTAAAAGGGCAAGTTGCTTTCCAATCGGAACAGGTGTATCACCTTCCATCGGCGGTATTGTTCGTGCGATTGAGAAAATTCCTAACAAGGTGAAGAATCCAATTCCCCAAAAGATTACCTTCCAATCAAATGATGAAGCGACTATTCTACCGATGGGAACACCAAACACAAGGGAAGCACTAAACCCTATTGCAACGTTGGACATCGCTCTTACCTCACGTCCGGCAGGAGCCATCTTTGGAGCTAAGGAATACGCGGTTGCGACAAAAAAGCCGTTTCCCACTCCCAGCAAGATACGTGAGAGCATTAGGAAGTTGTAACCTGGAAGAGTGACCGTACCAAGGCTTCCAAGTAACATAATTCCGAAACCCAGTAGAAGTCGCTTACGCTGATTCATCCTCGCCGTAGCTAGCATAATAATTGGCGTACCGATTGCATTTGCAAGTGCAAATATGGTTATAAGCTGTCCTGCAGATGATAAGGATACGTTGACGGAAGCCGCAACTTTATCCAGAATACCTACAATAACGAATTGTGCCGTTCCAAGCAAGAAAGTGATAAAGGTAAGCATGTAAATTTTCCGGGTGTTTTCCATGAAATTTCCTATTCACTCCTCCCATTAATGATAAATTTCCTGCTTTCTATTAAAAACTGCCCTAATATAGTAGGGCGGTTTTTATCAATTCCGGAATCGGATGAGATATATGAATTAAATATCAAATTTCACGTTACCGATTCTTTTAACAGTTTCAGGATCCATATGCGTAAAGAATACGCTCTCTTTGGTATCTAACCTCGCAATCTTTTCCATATCCCTATGACTTAGTACAAAGTCAAAGATATTAAAGTTCTCAATGATTCTTTCCTTATGAACAGATGGGTGAGTTTCAACTTGGTTTAAAGCAGGAACGATTTCGTTGATTTGGTCCGCTTGCTTCTCTTAACATCATTGCCTTCATATGTTTATACCCATTCTTTTTGCCTTTGGTTCAAGGCATAAAATGAACTAAGTTACCTTGAGCCTTTTTGTATTCGCTTTTTAAAATGAATTAAATATCAAGTTTCCAGTTTGCGAATTGTTTTACGACTTCTGGATCATTTTTTGAAAGGAACAAGCTCTTTTTAGTATCTAAAGTAGCAATCGTATCCATATCCTCTTGAGTTAATTCGAAGTCAAAAATATTGAAGTTTTCGATGATTCTATCTTTATGAGTAGACTTTGGAATTGCTACGACTCCTCTTTGTGTCAACCAGCGTAAAATCACTTGAGCAACGGATTTATGATGCTTTTCAGCTAGTGTGATTAAAACTTCATTTTGAAAGATGTTATTTTTTCCTTGTGCCAAAGGTCCCCATGACTCAAGTTGAACATTATACTCTTTCATTACTTGGGCACACTCTACCTGTTGGAAGAAAGGGTGTGTTTCAATTTGGTTTACAGCAGGAGTTATTTCGTTATGGAGTATCAAATCAACTAGACGACCCGGTTCAAAATTACTCACTCCGATTGCCCTGATTTTCCCTTCACGATATAATTCCTCCATAGCACGCCAAGAACCATATATATCACCAAATGGCTGATGAATTAAATACAAATCCAAATAATCCAATTGTAATCTTTCCAGTGATTTTGCAAATGCTTTCTTTGTTCTCTCATAACCCGCATCTTGAACCCATAGCTTAGTCGTAATGAACAATTCTTCTCTTGGCAAACCACTACGTTTGATTGCTCTGCCGACAGCTTCCTCATTAACATAAGCTGCAGCTGTATCAATTAGACGATAGCCAGCCTTAAGTGCCTCATAAACCGATTGTTCACATTCGTCGGCATCAGGAATCTGCCAAACGCCAAATCCAAGTATTGGCATTTCAACACCATTATTTAAAATTACTATTTGCATATAAAATCCTCCTTGTTTACGTGTTCAGTTCCTCCATTGACATCCTTTATTTTAGGATTTACAATTTCAGCAACCTGAACTGTGATAAGCCTATCACCTTCGTGTAACACGAAGTCAATAATTTCGGAATTCCTTTTTTTGTATATGAAAAACTTTTGCTCTTTTACGTCATTATTTTTAAGCTTTCGATAGGCTTGAACGATAATAAGTCTACTACCTTCGTGTAACACTAAGTCAAGAGGTTTCAAGTAAATTTTATTTAAAATTCGAGGTGAGGTTGAATTGTATACTGTGAAAGAAGTGGCTAAGCTACTTGATTTGACTGAACATACTGTTCGTTTCTATACGGATAAAGGATTAGTTCCAACTCTAAAGCGTGATAAAAATAATAATCGTCTTTTTGATGAGGAATCCATCAATTGGCTAACAGGTGTAAAATATTTAAAACAATGTGGTATGACAGTGGAAGACATTAAAACCTATGTAGATTTGTGTTTGAAAGGTGACAGTACCATTCAGGAACGCTATGAAATTATTTTGAAACAAAAAGAGATCGCTGAGGCTCAGTTAGAGGAAGCAAAACGAACAGTCAAATTTATGGACGAGAAGGCAAATCATTACCTTGACATTATCAATAAAGTGATCCCAGATGATACTAATCCTGGGAAATGGCAAGAAAAAAATAAAATGCCTATGGCTCATTAAATACGATCCTTTATACAGAAGAAAAAAGCCGTTTTTCTAAATAAGAAGAACGACTTTTTTATTGTAGATGATTGTTAGACTCTACTTAAGTTAATCAACAATTATTTTTGATTTGTTTAATAATCAACAAATTATTCTCATTTGACTATTGTAAATATTACAATTATTTTTACACTTATAACAGAAGAATAATAAATGCATGTATTTGAAAGTGAGGGTTATTAAAATGGAATACACAAAACTTGGCAATACAGGACTGGATGTATCTAGGCTTTGTCTTGGATGTATGGGCTTCGGTGATGCGAAACGTTGGGTTCATCCGTGGGTCCTTGACGAGGAAAACAGTAGACCTGTTATTAAAAAGGCTCTTGAGATTGGCATCAATTTTTTTGATACAGCAAACGTATATTCAATGGGAACGAGCGAGGAAATCCTTGGAAGAGCTCTAAAAGATTATACTAATCGTGACGAAATTGTGATTGCAACAAAGATTCATGGGCGTATGCATGAAGGTCCAAATGGTTCTGGACTTTCCCGGAAAGCCATCATGAGTGAAATTGATAAGAGTCTTAAGAGGCTGGGAACCGATTATGTAGACCTTTATATTATCCATCGCTGGGATTACAATACCCCTATTGAAGAGACGATGGAAGCTCTCCATGATATTGTGAAGGCTGGAAAGGCAAGGTATATCGGTGCTTCTGCCATGTACGCATGGCAGTTTCAAAAAGCATTAAATGTAGCAGAGAAACATGGGTGGACAAGATTTGTCTCGATGCAGAATCATTTAAACCTCATATACCGAGAAGAGGAAAGAGAAATGCTGCCACTATGTAAGGAGGAAGGAATCGGAGTAACTCCATATAGCCCGCTCGCATCAGGTAGATTAACTCGTGATTGGTCAGAAACAACACATCGTTCCGATACAGACCAAATTCAAAAGTCTAAATACGATGCGACTGCTGATGCAGACCGATTGGTAGTTGAACGGGTTGCAGAAATTGCAGAAAAACGTGGTGTTCTTCGCACTCATATCGCACTTTCTTGGCTGCTACAGAAACATCCAGTAACATCTCCAATTATCGGTGCTACGAAAATATCACATCTAGAAGATGCAGTAGGTGCTCAATCGATTCAGTTAACACCCGAAGAAATTACGTTCTTAGAAGAACCCTATGTACCACACCGGATAGTGGGTCATAATTAACTTTAATTAAAATTATAAAACCTGAGTCATGTATAAATGGGCTCAGGTTTTTGTTATTTATCTTCTTTTCGAAGTCTTTTATGATCATTCTAAATTCCGATCCAACAATGCCCCCGTTTGTTCCGCAATGACACGAGCTGGTAGAGGCATTCCATTTTTGAACCACCATTCCACTGCCCCTACGATCGCTGAACCAAAAAATTGAAGAATAACCTCTTCATTTAAACCTTGATTTTTTCCTTCGGCATTATTTACTTCAGCCTTATACTCTTCGATGACTAAATCAAGAAACCGACTACGAAAATATGGGGCACCTTTACTGGCTAACATCGTTGAAAAGAATAAATAATTACGCTCAAAGTATTCGAACCAGACATAATTCCCTTCTTGAAAAGTCATTTCAGATGCCGATTGGCAAAGTTCCCGGAGATTGTCTATATGTTCTTCAATCATCTTATCCAGGAGGTCGTATTTATCCGTGTAATGAAGATAAATGGTCCCTCGATTAACATCTGCTCTGTCTGCAATATCCTGAATGGTAATGTCATCAAAACTTTTTTCAGACATCAGTTCAATTACTGCATTTTTTATAGCTACTTGGCTTTTTGCTATTCTTCTATCTACTTTAGTCACACTAATTCACCAACTTTTCCTAATGATAATCAACATTTTTAATTGATTTGTTGAGTAATCAACGAATTGCGCTAAATTAACTATTGAAAGGTTGAAGGGCTTTTTTATAATTATAAACAGGTGTTGATTAATCAATCAATATTAATTTTTTTAGCATCATGTTGAAGCTAACTTTTGGAACAATAAAAGTAAATTCACTTAAAACAGGAGGTTTATTTATGGACCGAGTTGAAAAGAGCAAAGAAAAATACAAACAACTATTTGGAAATGGAGTACCCGCCGCATACGCTACCGATCCTGATTTTCAAGACATCCTTAGCCACTTCATTTTTGGGGAAGTTTTCTATCAAGGAAATCTGGATAACAAGCAACGCGAGTTGATTACCCTGGTAGTGCTTACTACCAACCAGACATTGCCTCAGCTCAAGGCACATGTTGTTGCGGCACTAAAAGTTGGGCTGACACCGATAGAAATCAAAGAGACAGTTTACCAGTGTGCTCCATATATCGGATTTCCCAAAACATTAAACGCCATCAATGAAGTAAATGAGGTTTTTAAAACGAAGAATATCGCTTTACCAATAGAAAGCCAAAAGCAGGTTGATGAAGAAAACCGCTTTAACAAGGGACTATCCGTACAGGTAGAGATTTTTGGCGATGTTATTGCAAAAATGCTTGAGGCTGCTCCAGAAAATCAAAAGCATATGCAGAATTATCTTTCCTCTTTTTGCTTTGGAGACTTTTACACCCGTGGCGGACTTGATTTGAAAACACGGGAGTTGTTGACATTCTGTATTATCAGTACAATGGGCTGTTGTGAAAGCCAAGTGAAGTCACATGTTCTGGGTAACAAAAATGTAGGCAATGACAAGGAAACACTAATCACTGCCATCACTCACTGCCTCCCCTACATGGGCTTTCCGAGAACACTAAACGCATTAGCTTGCATTAATGAAATTATGCCTGAAAATTAAGGCAAACGATTAGGGATTAAGTAAACGCTGGATAGTCAAGCATCTCTGTTTTACTTGAAGAAATTCCTAATGAGAATTGTGATTCAAAAACATAACAATGTAAAGGAGACAAAAGCATGTTTAACGAAACTTACAAATTATCAAATGGTGTAGAAATACCAAAATTAGGTCTTGGTACCTGGCTGCTTGACGATGCACAGGCAGCACAAGCAGTGCGTGATGCGGTGTCTATCGGATATCGCCATATTGATACGGCTCAGGCTTATATGAATGAATCTGGTGTAGGAGAAGGAATCCGTTCTTGCGGTGTCGCAAGAGAAGAACTTTTCATTACCACAAAGGTTGCTGCTGAAGCAAAGACCTATAATGCATCTGCGCATTCAATTAATGAGTCTTTAGCAAAGATGGGACTGGATTACATTGATCTTCTGATTATCCACAGCCCACAGCCTTGGACAGAGTTCCGTGAGGAGAACCGTTACTTCGAGGAAAACAAAGAAGTATGGAAAGCGTTGGAGGATGCTTATAAGACAGGCAAGGTAAAGGCAATCGGTCTTTCTAACTTCCTTCAGGATGATGTAGAGAATATTCTTGCAACCTGTGAGATCAAGCCTATGGTCAATCAGATATTGGCACATGTGAGCAATACTCCTTTTGAACTAATTGAATTCTGCCAAAAGAATGACATCTTGGTAGAGGCATATTCGCCAATTGCACACGGTGCAGTTCTCGATAATGCAGAGGTTAAGGTAATAGCTGATAAGTACGGAGTATCTGTTGCTCAGCTTTGCCTACGTTATGATATCCAGCTTGGTCTTGTAGTCATCCCTAAGACGGCAAATCCGGATCACATGAGAAACAATGCAGAGCTTGATTTTGTTATCAGCGATGCAGATATGGAGACTTTGATGAATGTAGAGCAAATACAGAATTATGGTGAGCATAGCTTCTTCCCGGTATTTGGTGGAAAGTTAAAATAAACAGATAATAGATGAAGGTCGAACAAAAACCTGCTTTAAGTTGGTTAATAAAAATAAAATTTATCGGAGGAATTAAAAATGACAAAACATGAAGAAGTAAAAAATGGCGTTATTTTCCCAGCGGGCGAAAAAAATCCTTTTTCACAATTTTTCGTGGGTCAAAGTTATCTTAAAGGATTAGTCTCTGACCCTAAAATCAACGTTGGTGTTGGGAATGTGACTTTTGAACCGGAATGTCGTAATAACTGGCATATCCATCGTGATGGATATCAAATTCTATTAGTAACTGGTGGCGAAGGTTGGTACCAAGAAGAAGGAAAGCCTGCTCAATTATTAAAAGCTGGTGATGTTATTGTTACTCATGATGGTGTAAAACACTGGCATGGTGCCACAAAAGACAGCTGGTTTGTACACATTGCAATCACTGCAGGTACACCGGAATGGTTAGAACCTGTCGATGATGAAACCTATAACAATTTGTAAGAAACTAACGCATCGGATCAAATGATTCGATGCGTTAATTATGACGGTCATACAAACAAAAGTGTGGAAACATTATTGAAAATCGTACAGCCGTTACCTTAAGCCAGAAGTTATTAAAAATGCAGCGATTGAGTTGATGATATGCATATTAGACATGTTGACTTCCCCAACCTTTCTTATAGATTATTAACAATTTTGATTGATCTGTTGAGTAATCAACGGATTACGTTAAATTAACCATTGAATGCATTAAGTTTCTCTATATAATAATAAACAGATGTTGATTAATGAATTAACATTGATTTTTTTAAAGGTATTATGATCAGGTCATGACCTGAAAACTGAACTTGCATAAAAAAATGCGGGGAAAGGAGATGGTTATTATACGTATGGACAGGTTAAAAATATTTTCTTTGCTGTCAGTTGCTTTGTTGATCTCATCCGGTCCATTGATTGCCGCAAACATACCAGCAATCGAAAAGGAATTTTCGACAGTAAATCCAACGCATGTAGGGCTGTTAACAACCATTCCTTCACTGTTTGTCATTCTAGGTATCTTAGTTGCGAACCGTTTGGAACTATGGATTGGTAAGAAAAGGACGATATTGATTGGTTTAACGCTTGTTTTTCTTGCTGGGGTTTTTCCCGTACTAAAACATGATATCTTTTCGTTTTTATTTCTTTCGCGCTGTTTCTTTGGTTTAGGAATCGGTTTATTCAACCGTTTAATCATTCAAATGATTAGTGATATATTTCAGGATGATCCCCGCAGGAAAGCAGCCGTAATTGGGTTAGAAAGTGCCTTTGAAGGATTAGGTGGCATTTGTTTGACGTTTATTGTAGGGCAGTTGTTGAAAATCAACTGGTATACTTCGTTTCTTATTTATGCTCTGGCGCTTCCAATTTTTCTGGGATTCCTCTTCTTTGTTCCGAATGACAAGAAGAAAATGGCAAAAAGAAAAGCAGAGCCAAACAGAACAATATCGGACAGTCACAACGACGCAGGATCCTATCGCTCGGTCCTTGGTTATGGCATTTTGCTTTTTGTGATTGTAACCATTTTTATTAATTACAATATTCAGGTTACCCCACTGCTTTTAGAAAAACACATTGGCAATGCAACGATTGGCAGCAACAATCTCGCCTTCATTGGTTTAGGAGCATTTATTGCAGGTTTTTCATTTGGTCGAATTTTTCAACTGCTGAAGGATTATATCATGCCAGTTGCACTTTTATTTCTCGGAATTTCTATCTATATTACGTCTATTTCAGAAAATATCATACTCACGACATTTTGTTCAATGGCTATTGGCTTTTCTTTTCGTTGTATGATGCCATATTTGTTTCATACCTTTACGCAACAAAGCAAAAAAGTGGCAAAGCTTGGAACAACAATGGTGTTAGTTGCTTATAACATTGGTGCTACCCTATCCCCTTATGAAGGGACAGTTTTTTCAAAATTATTCCACGTTCATACTGTTCAGTCTTTGTTCCTTTCAAGTTCAATTATCATTTTTTTGATTTCCCTCATTGTTTTTGGAATTGTTCTTAAAAAGGCAAAAATGAGCAAAGTCCAACAAAGAAGTTTTTAGTTTGAGAGGAGGATACACTATGCCCCACATTATTGTAAAACTTATACCAGGCAGAACCGAGGAACAAAAGAAAGAACTTACAGATAAGATTGTGCAAGCTGTTATGGAAACAGTAAATGCTGGAGAGTCTAGTATTTCTGTATCATTTGAAGAAGTTCCGATTGAGAAATGGCAAAAAGAAGTATATCAGCCTGAAATTTTAGGTAAAGAGAAAACGTTGTATAAAAAACCCGGATATAGCTATTAATGAAATTGGAGGAGAAACCATGGAAGCAATTAATCAACAATTACTAACCGGAGAACGCTCTCTTTTTAAAAGTCGAGATCTTATGATTAAAGATTCGGTTTTTGCAGATGGCGAATCACCGCTAAAAGAAAGTAACGATATTTTCATTGATAATAGTATTTTCAAGTGGAAATATCCTTTATGGTATTGCCAAAATATCAACGTAAAGAATAGCAGTTTTCTTGAAATGGCACGTTCGGGAATTTGGTATACTCATCATATTTCAATCAGTGACAGTATCATAGAAGCACCTAAAACATTTCGACGCGCAAGCGATATACATCTGACCAATGTTGATATGCCAAATGCGCAAGAGTCCTTTTGGAACTGTAAAGATGTTTACTTAACAAACGTGACCGCAAGAGGCGATTACTTTGGAATGAATAGTGAAAATATTAAAATCTATAATTTCAGATTGGTAGGGAACTACGCTTTTGACGGGGCTAAAAACATTGAAATTCGAAATGCAAAGTTACTTTCAAAAGACGCTTTTTGGAATTGTGAAAATGTCACTGTTTACGACTCTTTAATTATCGGTGAATATCTAGGTTGGAATTCAAAAAATATCACGTTTATAAACTGTACCATTGAAAGCAACCAAGGCATGTGCTACATAGAACATTTGGTGATTGAAAATGGGAAAATCATCAATACAGATTTAGCATTTGAATATTCAACAGTAGACGTGGAAGCAACAACAGTGATTAACAGTGTGAAGAATCCAATTGCCGGTAAAATCAAGGCTAAGGACATTAGTGAATTAATATTTGATGACAAGGAAATCATCTCATCCAATACCCAGTATGAATTAGATAAAGCAGGTGAACCCTGTGACCTTTAATTTTGATAAAATGACGAATCGCTTTAACACAAACTCTTATAAGTGGGATGTTGGATACAAAGAGCTCCCAATGTGGGTTGCAGATATGGACTTTGAAACATCCCCAGCCATTGTTAAGGCAATGCAAAAGAGATTAAACCACCATATTTTTGGTTATACAAGCGTTCCAGATGCCTATTATCATACAGTTGCTCAGTGGTGGGAAAATAGACATCAATTTCATGTTGAAAAAGAATGGATTATGTTTTGTACCGGTATAGTGCCAGCCATTTCTTCCATTGTTCGCAAAATGACCAACATTGGAGACAATGTGTTGGTGCTCTCACCTGTTTACAATATCTTTTACAACTCAATCGTCAACAATCAACGAAAAGTTCTTACAAGCGAATTAATTTATAAAGACAATCAATATTCGATTGATTTTGGTGACTTAGAAGAAAAACTATCCAATCCTGACACATCGCTCATGATCTTCTGTAACCCTCATAACCCAATCGGTAAAGTATGGGATAAAGAAACTCTTAAAAAAATAGGAAACCTTTGTATCAAACATAATGTTCTTATCCTTTCTGATGAAATTCATTGTGATTTAGCGCATCCAGGATATCGATATATTCCATTTGCTTCTGTTTCAGAAGAGATTGCTCAAAATTGCATTACCTGCGTAGCACCGACGAAAACATTCAATCTTGCTGGGATTCAAACATCTAGTATTATCGTGCCAAATCCAGAGTTAAGGAAGCTAGTGAATCGTGGAATCAACACCGATGAAGTGGCTGAACCAAATGTTTTTGCGATTGAAGCTGCAATCTCAGCGTTTACAGAAGGTGAACCTTGGCTTGAAGCATTGTTGGATTATCTAATGGGAAATAAACAATTGATTGAACACTTTATCGCAAGCCAGCTTCCGGATCTTAAATTCATTTATTCAGAAGCAACCTATTTGGCTTGGATTGGTTGTAGCGCGGTAACGAATGATACCAAATATTTATGTGAATTTATTAGGAAAGAAACAGGATTGTACGTTTCAGAAGGTGCCATTTTTGGCGGTAACGGTAATGACTTCATTAGACTAAACTATGCTTGTCCTAAGGTGAGGCTTGAAGATGGATTACAGCGTTTAAAAAAAGGAATTGAAGCATTTCAACATTTAAGTAATCCATCAAGAAAATAATAATTCATATAAAAATTTATGGAGGTAATTTCCATGTCAAAAATTGAAGGAAAAGTTGTCATTATTATGGGTGCATCAAGTGGGATTGGTGAAGCGACTACCAAAAAACTTGCACAAGAAGGAGCGAAATTAGTCATTGCAGCTCGCCGTGAAGACCGCTTAAAATCACTTGTTGAATCATTACCAAATACTGAGGTAACATACGCTGTTGCAGATGTAACAAACAAAGAGGAAGTTCAAGCTGTTGTAGATTTAGCAATCGAAAAATATGGTCGTGTGGATGTACTTTACAACAACGCTGGAGTTATGCCAACTGCTCCACTTTCCGAAACACGATTTGATGAATGGAAACAAATGTTAGACATTAATATTATGGGTGTGTTAAATGGTATTGCTGCCGTTTTGCCGATCATGAAAAAACAGCAATCCGGTCATATCATTGCGACTGACTCTATTGCAGGACATGTTGTTTATCCTGGTTCTGCTGTATACTGTGGCACAAAATTTGCTGTTCGGGCTATCATGGAGGGATTACGCCAAGAAGAGCGTGAAAACAATATTCGAAGCACCATTATCTCTCCAGGATTAGTAGATACAGAACTTTATACGACGATTAACGAGCCTGAAAACCGTGAACGGGTAAAGAATAATGCTAAAATCGAAGGTTTGGGATTAAAGTCAAGTGACATTGCCGACGCAGTTGCTTATGCAATTAGCACCCCGGAATCTGTTGCTATAAGTGAAATCCTAATTCGTCCAACAAAATCGGTAAAATAAATAAAAGAAGGCGTGAAATAAATGAAAATAAAATTAACTGTTGGTGAAGACGTATATACTGCTATTTTGAATGACAGTAAAGCAGCAAGTGATTTTATAGCACTTCTTCCTCTTAGGTTAACACTTGAAGACTATGCAGGAACGGAAAAGATTAGCAATCTTCCTAAAAGATTGTCTACTACCGGTTCCCCAGATGGTACCAAAGCTTCTATTGGAGATATTACGTATTATGCTCCTTGGGGAAATTTAGCTATATTTTATAGGGATTTTGGTTTTGCAAATGGACTGATTAAATTAGGGAAGATTGAATCCGGTATTGAAAAGCTTGCAAGTATGAAAGGTAATTTCAAAGTTACAATTGAAAATATCGATTAAAAGTAGGTTAAAATAATGGATTAATCTGCCCCACTGATGCAACTTTGAGGTAGTATTTTACAGTTTAAAGGGGTAATAACATTGGATAGACCATATATAATCTGCCACATGCTAACTTCATTGGATGGGAAAATCATTGGAGATTATTTGAAAGAGGAACGAGCTGCTTATTTTACCGACGAATACGAAAAAATTCATAGACGTTATGGATGTAGAGCATGGATGTGTGGCAGGATTACCATGGAAGAACACTTCACTTTCGGACATCAATTAAATTTAAAACAAGATAACTTTAATGCGATTCCCAGAACTGATTATGTTGCAAATAAAGATGCGAAAGGTTATGCCATTGCAGTAGACCCTTCCGGGAAACTGGGGTGGACAAAAAACTACATTACAGATGACTACGGATTAGGAGACCACATTATCGAAATACTTACAGAACAAGTATCTGATGCCTACCTGGCTCATCTACAAAAACTTCGTATATCTTATATTTTTGGCGGAAAAGAACAATTGAATTTTATTGTCGTAGTAAAAAAACTAAATGATTTATTTTCAATCGATAAATTAATGGTTGAAGGTGGAGGAGTTTTAAATGGCTCCTTTTTGAATGAAGAATTAATTGATGAATTAAGCCTCATTTTAGTTCCAATTGCAGAAGGTTCATCTAACTCTGTGACACTATTTGAAACGAGGTCTTATTTAAACAAACCTAAACCCGCTAATTTCTTGCTAAAAGATGTCGAAAAACTGGACGATGGTGGGTTATGGATGAGGTATGTAACAAAGCATGATTAATCACCCTTTTAAAAAAATTAAAAAAATGGAAAAAGCATTTAAAATCCTACAATCCATGAGTTCATTTTGGGAATCGAGGAAATGTGGGAATCTAATTCAAATTAAGCTTAGAAGGATGTATTAAATGTACATCCTTCCTTTTTACCGTTTAAGTCCGAGGGAATTTTCTTTTTCTAAACTTTGTGAAGGAATGTACTTAAACTAAACTGCTATTTAGGACAATAAGAAAAAGGATCGACATAGCCATCCTGCAAAGCGAGGGATGAGAATATCTATAAAACGCATGTCATACATTTAGATGGGAAAGGGGTTGAAAAGCGAAATGATTGCCGCATGGATTTGCGCTGTGATTGGCGGAATTTATTCAAGAATCTACTATGGTCAAGCTCCAAGTGCAACGGATGTATTCACCGGTTTCATCGCCGGCATTCTGATTGACTTTTATATCATTTATAGACAGAAAAACGGGTCAGAAGGCTGATCCGTTTTTGCTTTTAATAAAAAAACTTCCATATGGGTTGTGCTGAATTGTTGAAGCAGAGTATTTCCAATGGAATATACATTACTGATCATAGCCGACAATTTATACAGCAAGCCATTACACAAGCAACAGATTTAATAATAATTTCCGGTTGTTATTGAACTAAAGCACCCGTTAGCCATCCATGAATCGCTAAAAACCAGCTCTTCACCACAGAGAATGAAAATGGTTTTAAACCGTCAATACTGATTCTACGGCTGGAGAGGAAGGTCGATGAACTATGGTGCGTTAGAGCCCATCCGTTAGTCTGACTCCAACGACCACGGTGCACCACTGACTGTCGCT
>NZ_JAMBOH010000026.1 GCF_023715505.1 Neobacillus cucumis
GGACTATAATAGATAGACTCAATTGGATTTAATCGGTTTTTAGTACGCATAAATAAACACCAACTTTAATGATTTATAAGTCTATTATAACTCATTATTACCGTTGGTGTTATTTATTCCGTGTAAGTTTTTTTTTGAACCGTTCCAATTGCTAACATTTCCTGCAAAAGATGGTTTGCCTTCTCTCGTGTTCGTTTTCTTCATAATAAAGAACTTGCCAATCTCCGAACTCATTTAACAACTCTTTAGGCTTCAGCTTGTACTGATCAGATACTCCCTGTTTCGCAGTGGTGGGTGCCTGATAATAGGTCTCCATAAAAAAGTAACCACCCGCTTTAAGGATCTTTTTTATCAATGGAAAAACCCTGCGATCAAGGTAATAGGTGACAACAATCATGTCAAAGGATTGGTTGTCCCAGCTGTGTTGGTCCAGTGAAGTAAGATCTGCCATCCTGGCATCGATAGAGAGATTATTTTTTAATGCCAGGTCCTTAATATAATCGATCGCTACATCTGAAATATCGATAGCTTGTACGTTATAGCCCTTTCGAGAAAGAAACAAACTGTTACCTCCTAGACCGCAGGCAAAATCAAGGGCATTGCCCCCATTTAGATAAGACGCAAGCCTCATTAATCTAGGATTCGACGCAGGTTCGGTGAGTTGTTTCATCCGTTCCCGATGTTTATTGTTCCATTTTGATTGAAAGTCCATATTTAACCTCATCTTATAGGCCATTATTCTTGCAAACTATTTTTAAATTGATCATAATCTGTTTTGACATAGTGAAAGACTACTGCGTTGCCGCCTTGATCTGGGTGAGTGATTTTTAAAAGTTTTTTATATCTTGTTAAAACTTCCTTTTCACTCGCCGTTTTTGATAGCCCTAATTTTTTGCGAAAATCAAGTCTTTGTGCTGGTGGTATGGTCTGGGCTCTTTCAGGAACTTTCATCCCTTGTTTAGAAAGTTTTTCTTTTAGGTATAACAATTCGCTATTCAGCTCAATATTCTCTTTTAGTATCTTTCTCATTTCCTTTTGTAATTCATTTTTTTCAAGCTCTAAGTTGAGGATTTCTTTTTGTAATTTGTTTCTTTGCTGTATAATCGTCTTGACTGACGATTTATGGAGCTCCTCTAACTCTTTTATATGATCATCCTGAACTTTTACTTTAGCTCTTAATTCCCGGATTAGTTTATCTTGCTCTGAAGGTGGCTTGATTAACTGCTTAGGATTTTTTACATTTGATATGTATTCGGTTAGTTGATTCCCGTTTCCCACTTTTTGAATCTTACCCTCATATAGCCAGCGTTGAACGACTTGTATACCCATCCTTGCAGCAACACCTGCATCATTTAATAGGTTTATCGCTTGGTCTGTATCTTTAAGTATATAGTCTGTTTGTTGAAATGTACCTTTAGCCTCGTATTTAATTTTACGCTCACGCAGCCATCGTCTTACCGTTTCAACACAAATATCTTCTGAAACTCCCGCGGCTTTTAAAAAATCAAAAGCTTGATCTGTGTTCACAAAGATCTCCTTTCCCTCACTGAGTTAAAGAATTTACTCAATCGTGCTTGAATTTTTTATAATATTTATCTTATCGGAGTTAATGGTTAAAGTGAATGGCTCAAAAAGACTATTAGTACATGCATTATCCGGTTTATATAAAACGTGTTTGAATCAACGAATCAATTTAAAGTTCCTCTTTACTTTATTGAGGATTTATTTATCTGTTTACATAATTATATTATCATTACAATATTCTTAATTTAGTTTAATAAACATACGAAAAGCACCCAAAAAGGATGCCTTATCAGCCATATGCTTTCAGTTTCGTATCTAATTCATCTTAACTTTTCTTCAACCTCATGGGGCTTGGCGCTGGACAATGCTCAAAGTCGAAGTTTTATGCTTTCTTATTTTGAACAAAATAGTTATCCCGACTTAAATCACCACCCAGTTGCGATTAATTACTTGGGTTTTTTCTCGCACGCTTGAAACATTAAATAACTGGAATTTATCATTTCCTAAAACAAAGAAGAAAATGGCATCACATAATGCGCCATTCCTCTTACTCTTGTAAACTTTAAAGTTAATATCATTTTATGCAACCTATCTGACTTCTTACCCAACATATTTAATCATTGCAATTTCATCACAGCAATTAAACTTAGGACAATTCATACAATCGACCCACACCTTTTCTGGCAAAGTCTCCTTTTCTACGATTTTAAAACCACATTTTTTGAAAAATTCTGTTTCGTATGTAAAGGACATTACTCGGCTAATTCCAAGTTTCGGTGCATCACTTATAATACGACTAACCAACCTGCGACCAATACCTTTTCCAGCATAATCGGGAGAAACAACCAAAGATCGTATCTCTGCCAGGTCCTGTCCCAAAACATGTAATCCGGCAACCCCTAGTATATTATTATCCTCTTTCATAATATACAAACATTGTAAATGTTGATAGAGTGATAAATACGTACGAGGCAATACGATTCCTTTTTCAGCATAATATTGGATTAAATGATAAATATCTTTAACATCACTTGTCACTGCATGATAAATATCCATTCTGTTTCTCCTTTAGCAATATTTATTTACAAATATACAACAATACGTATTTTTATTCAATAGTTCTCAAGGACAAAAAAATTTTTTATACCTTATGAAAATAGCTTGAATCAGCCATCCCAAGCTACATTACCATTAACAACTCCCTTTATTTATGTTCAATCGCTCCTTCTCCTCCGACTTCAACTTCAACTTCTGTTAACCCTTGTATTGCTTCTTCCCCTTTTGCTATTTTCTCTTTAGTCCTTAGTTCGTCTATTTATACAATTTTTTGTAATGTTTTAGGGGGTTTTGTCAGATGTATTCCAATTTTTTAGAATTTTTCGCATAATAATAATTGCGATGAAAACCAATTTATCGAATTCAACAGTTAAAGAGAATCAGGGGAATGTATGATGGTTACCGAGATTAAGGAACTAGAGGACCAGATTAATCAGATGAGAAAGATTTTGATCCTAATTGCAGAAAAAACTGGATTAAATAGCAATGACACCCTTTGTTGCAGTCAGAAATTAGACGAGCTCATCACAATGTATCAAAAAAGTAAAAATCAACAACATTCAGAAGTTTGATTAAAAGTCCTGTATTTTCACAAATGAATACGGGACTTTTTTTTAATTCTTTTTGATTGGTACACAGTAAAAGTTCACAAGATGGTTCCGAACCATCCCTTATTATGTTACATTGTGTGTAAATTGAATAAAATCATCCAGATCCTTCTGATCCATTATCTGTGCAAAATCGCATGGTTGTTCTAATGTAATCCCCCTATTACTTGCAACTGAAATCAGTAAACCTAATTCATAATACATATTTTTCGTTAATAATCCTTTTTCAATGTTTTTTATCATTTCATCATAAAAAGCAATTAAAAAATCAGTAGGTAACTTTTCATAAAAATCCATATTTATATCCCCCTAAAAAAATGTAGGAAAACCTTTTTGGATAAACAAGAATCACCTTCCCCCATTATAAATAAGTAATTGTAAAATGTTTGTCGATTTAACAGAATATTTACAATAATCTAATATTTTTTATCTTTTATTAGTGTTAAAAAATCACTTAACGCACATTTTGGGTTTTTTCTATTAAAACCTCATTAAAATTTTTGAATTGAGATTCTGGAACAGTACAGTTTAAGACAAGACTTTTTAATTGTCCTTATGCTTCATCCATGTGCAAAAAGGTTGAAGCCGTCTTGTTGGGGGCTCGCTGCCTCCACTCAAAATGCAATCACCCAAAATAATGTGTTAAAAGTACATAATAAAATCAATTTATTCACATTGATTTCTTGTATTCAAGGAGTCCAATATATCTACCTAAGTAGTTTAAAAATAAATCTGCATACACAAAAAAATACCGTTCATAAAATTTTGAACGGTGTAAAAATAGTTATTAGAGTATCACAATGATTCTCTTTCCTTCGATGGCAGCAAGGTCAAAATCTTACGGCACTCGTGAAGAGATGATAAAATTTATTACTAAATTGCGGAATCTTCTTTTCCATCTATTACTCGACTAACTATTTCAGTTACGGTAGCTCTACTCATTTTTTCCTTGCCTTCTGTCAAAGCATCAAGTGTACCATGAGCAAGAGCTACCGGAATTTTACAAAAATTAAGGATCGGACCGGGTTTAATATCCTCCATATAGGCGTCAGCCAATGCTAGGTTTTGTCGTGCGTACATAAACATATCTTCTTGCTCCCATCCCTCGGGAAAGAAATCCACACCTCGTTCTAAATCCTCAGCACGATTGCGAAGAAAATTGACGGACTGCAGGCCACGACCAAAGGCTATAGCTAGGTCCTTGTCTGTTTCAACATCATCGTACCACTTCCAAATATCTGAGAGCATTACTCCTACCAAACCTGCAACGTAGAATGTGTATTCATTCAAACCTTCTTCATCCTGAACCCGCCACTCTTTTAAAGCCCAATCCGCCATTCCCTTCGCCATAGTAGATGTGGCATTTGAAATGTTTTCTACAATTGCAGGTGGACAAAGCTTTATCCAATCGCCAAATCGTAAGGTAACTTCCGGCAAAAGGGAGTTGTATGGGTGAAATAAAGCCATCAACTCCTTATTATTGAAGGGTTTTTTCAAGAGGACGCTGATTGAATGTAATAGATTATGTTTGGATTCCAATCGGAGTTGGGGATGATCTTCAATCTCGTCAATAGCTCTCATGCATAAGTAGGCGGATGTAACAGCTTCTTGTAATCCCGATGGCAGGTGACTAATAGGAATAAAGAAGGTCCGGCTTGTCGCCATCAACATGTCCATCGCATTTCTATGTAAATGGATTGCTTCACTCATCTTGTATTGTCCCCTTTTTTGTTAATAATCTAAATTGTATTATCCCCACTATAACAAATATCTAATAATAGTTCTAATATAAAATATAAACCCAAGTTACTCATAAACGTGCCTTTTAACTGATTTTAGTCAAGAAAAAAATGGACTGCTGAAACAGTCCATCGTTGTTCAAACAAAACAAAGCGCCCTTTAATGGAAGATTGTTCAACATATTCCTTGTTATATAGCCACTCTGGATTGACAGAAAATCTTCATTTAACGGCACTCCGAGATCAGGAAAATCCAGCATTGCCACTGAAATACAGAATACGTTTGAAGAAGGTGTATGGATGAATTTAGGGGTCGATCGTTTCATGCAGATGACTCCCCAACTCTATCAGCCAGGGATTCGAGAATCACGATTTGTCCGGGCTTATTTATATGAAACATACAGTACTCTCCTACAAATGTAGTTTTCACATTATTGACCTTCCTGTTCAAAATTTAATCATTTTTAATACATAATCAAAAAAAGACAACTATTTATTAGCAGAATCGCCCAATTCATAAATAAGAGCGCAATATTCTTATAAATTGAAAGAGGCTGCATGCTAGAGATTTAAAATAACTCCAACATCCAGCCTCTTTGCGAAATTGCAACTAGAAACTAAGTTAGTGTTTTCACCGTTGCTTCAACACTTCTTGGTCAATAAATTGATCAATTCTTTCCCACCTCTTGTAATCTGAAGACTTCTCAACATCTTCCATAATGGCTTGAGCAATCTATCCATTAACAAAATTTGGAGAAGATATACCCCTATTTCCATTCCATTCATCAATATAACATTAAATTGATAAAGATATGATCGTATCCAATAATATGAACTGCAGGCCAATAGGCCCCCGCAAAAGGATGTGGTTCCTCTGTACTAATTGATTTTCCGAAAACCTTGTAATCCATCTTCATCAGAGGCAAGATAAATCTCTAATTCGTTTAAGTTCTCGCATTCAATTTAATGGAGCTCTTCTGCCACTAATTTCAAATTTATTTACATTTTTATTTCCACCTGCAAAGCGAGTGGCTTTTAATGTTCCCAGAGCCCTATTTTTAAATCGCGTCATAAAAATACTAGCATCATCCACATCTACTTTTTTGAACTCAGTAGTGGAAGCCACACCACTTCAACCTGAACTGTCCGCTACCGCTGGGCTTTCCTTAATAAAGGAGTCCCACGAGCTTATAACCAACCATCCCAATTCGAACTTCTTTTTAGGCCCACCATAATTCCTTCGCCTGCTCTAGAATTACCATACCTTTTAAGAACGACACCGCCTTACTAAATCCTTCTTCAACGCTCATGAGGCCATCCTCATGTTCAATGCTAATGGTACCTTGATACCCAATCACTTGGAGAGCACTTATAATATCTCTCCACACATCTTCTCCGTGACCATATCCGACGGTTCTAAATACCCAAGACCGATTCGCAATATCTCGGTATGATTTAGTATCAAGGACCCCATTCAGTAAACAATTCTGATGATCAATCTTCGTATCTTTCGCATGGAAATGGACAATAGCATCTCCTAATGCCTTAATACTAGCGACTGGATCCATACCTTGCCAGAAATAGTGACTTGGATCAAAGTTAATGCCAATTCGATCACCGCACTCATTTCGCAGGCGTAATGCCGTTTCTGTATTATAAACTACAAATCCTGGGTGTGGTTCAATGGCCACGCGAACATTACACTCTTCTAATAGTTCAGCCTGTTTCTTCCAGTAAGGAATGACTTTATTTTCCCATTGCCACTGAACCACCTTTGAAAAGTCATCCGGCCAAGGGTTCGTGATCCAGACAGGATATTGTGAATACTCGGATTCTCCCGGACAACCCGCGAAGGTAACCACATTTTCTACACCCAAAATAGAAGCGAGCTTCACTGTATCGACAAAAGCATCATGGTGTTCATAGCCAATTTCCGTATTTGGATGGAGCGGATTTCCATGGCAGCTTAAGGCACTAATCTTGATCCCTCTTGATTCAAATGCTTGTTTAAATTGTTCCAATTTAGATTGATCTACTAATAATTCACTAGGATTACAATGGGCATTACCCACATATCCTCCTGTACCAATTTCAACGGTGTCCAAGCCGCTTTCTTTAATGTAATCTAACATTTCTGCTAAAGACATTTTTGAAAATAATACTGCAAATACACCTAGTTTCATAGTTTCACACTCCTCATTTCAATAATATCTTGAACATCAATTTCCTTGTTTTGTTTAATCGATAGTAAAGCTGCTCCCACAACGGCGAAACTTTGGATGTTATCAGAAAGATCCGTTATCGGGTTTCTTCCTTGTTTAATGGCTGATACCATTTCGTAGATGGAGTACTCCCGATCCTCATATTGCATTGGTTCTATTTCTAATTTTTTAGTTTGGCCATTTTCACACGTAATGGTCGGACAATTATCAATTAGTTCAATGATACCTTTTTCCCCCACTAGCTTAAAATCACCATTCCATGGTGTTTCTTTCCCTCTTGTTACCCAACTACCAAAATAGTTTATTAGAATCCCTTCAAAATCCATTACCAGACTAGCCGCACTATTGCCGTTAAACCAACTCCAGGAGGGCTTGATACTTTTGGCAAAAACTGCTGAAGAATTGACATCTAGCAGGTATCTCATTAAATCAAAGTGATGAATGCTCATATCCTCGATAAGAATCTCGGAATATTGATCCCTCCATCCTCCGAATTTGGTAGCTCGGCGGAAGTTCCATTCCACGTATTCTACTTTGCCAATGACCTCTTCTTCTAGTGCCTTTTTAACCGCTTGTATCTCCGGTCTCCAGCGATAATTTTGACTGATCATAATAAATTTCTCGTAGATTTTGGATTTTTCCAGCAGCTCTTTCGCATCTTCAAAGGTTTGCGCGATTGGTTTCTCCATGAAAACATGTAAGTCATTGGCTAATGCATCAAGCGCAAGCTTTTTATGTGTTTGTGGTGGTGTGATAATCACCGCAATATCCGCCTTACTTTTTGCAAAGGCCTCTAAATGGTCAGTGTAGTATTCAACTAAAGGATTCTTAACAAACTTTTTCGCATTTTCAAGATTTTCTTGATTGACATCGACTACCGCTACTAACTCTAGTTCTTGAAAATTATCCAATATTTCAAGCCAAGAGGTTCCGAATCCCCCTGTTCCAACTTGTATCGCCTTTAATTTACTCATTCTAAGCCTCCTATTTTGATTTATCTAAAATATGAGAACAGCAATGGGGTTTAAAAATTGGCTCTGTTAAATTTTCCGCTCCAGGCGCTCGCTTTCCGCGGGCGTGCCCGGGGAGCCTCCTCGGCGCTTTAGCGCCTGTGGGGTCTCCCCTGCCCCGTACTCCCGCAGGAGTCGAGCGCCTTCCGCTCCAATCAACAGAGTATAAAAACAACAATGTCGTTTAACAGAGCCTAAAAATTAATAAAAACCTACTCATTTCAAAATGAAACGAGTAGATTTTTTCAAGTTAGTCCCACCATCATCTATACTAAAGACGGATTTGATAGATTTATTTAAAAAATATTTTCAGAGAAGCTTCTGAAGTTTACCAAAAAATTCCAGACCTACTTTGCCTGTAATTCAAAAGGAACTGATTCAGGGCGGCTACATGTACTTTCCATTAGATAGTGTTTACCATTATCCGAGGAATCATGGAAGCCATGCATCGCTTCTAAAACATGATACGCTAAATCGCCATTAGCCCGATAATTTCGGCCTTCGAGAATCGCTTTGGCCATATCAGCGACACCAAGTCCTCTACTGTTTTGGGCGTTCCCGTAAGCAAGAGGAACCTCTTTAAATTCATTTTCATCACGTTTTCTTATTTTGACAGGACCACCGAACGTATTTGGATCAGGAACAAGTAAAGTCCCTTCACTTCCATAAATTTCAATCGGAGGCAAGGATGTACCACCAAAGGCATCAAAGCTTGTTGTAATGCTTCCAATTACCCCCGATGCGAAATCAATTACACCTGAGATATGCGTTGGGGTTGATACTTCAATTTTAGTACCTGCTTTTGGCTGGCTAAGCACCGTTCTTTCAGGATAACTAATCCGAACGGATCCAGAAATTCGTTTAATCGGTCCTAAAAGAGCCACCAAAGCGGTTAAGTAATAGGGTCCCATATCAAACATCGGTCCGCCGCCAATATCATAATAGAAGGCAGGATCTGGATGCCAATGTTCGTGACCGCGGCAAATCATGAAGGCTGAAGCCCCAATCGGTTCACCGATTTCACCTTGCTCAATCAAATGGATGGCGGTTTGAATACCCGCACCTAAGAAGGTATCTGGTGCACTGCCAACAAGAAGTTTTTTCTTTTTAGCTGTTTCTAAAATTTGCCTTCCTTCCTCGCGTGTAACAGCAAGTGGTTTTTCCGTATAAACATGCTTGCCTGCTTCAAGGGCCTGGATACAGACAGCAGCATGTGCTTTTGGAATCGTTAAATTGATAACTAGTTCAATCGCTGAGTCAGAAAGCAATTCTTCCACGGTGCAAGCTTTAGGAACACCAAACTTTTCAGCTTGGGATTGTGCACGCTCTACATCTAAGTCCGCACAGGCAATCAGCTCAAGGTGAGGGAACTTCTGACAGTTTTCCATATAAATAGAACTAATATTTCCACAACCGATAATACCGATCTTTAGCTTTTTCATGATAGCTCCTCCTAGTTTAGTATTCTTAAACACTTTCTTATTGACTGTCTCCCATGCCAGTATAGGCCCGCACATTTCCATAAATTGAATCTACATCTAATTCTTCAGCCCGTTTCTTTCCTTCAGTAGCCCAAAGGAATCCGCGGCGCATAATCAGTGAAACCTCATGTCTGGCAACGATGTTTGCCTGATGGCCTAATGAATTATAAAATACATTTCCAAGGCCCCATCGTTTTGTCCATACTACTGGCATATCCACTGCTTTGTTGGCAGAATGCGGACCATGAAATACTGGAAAGCGAGTAGTAGCTAACACTTCCACGGCTGGGTCGTAATGAAGGTAATATTGCTCACTAGCGAGTTTAAAATCAGTGATTCCTTCTAAGAGCGGACTAGAGGAATGCTTGATGTTTACTGTGTATTCCACACCATCATTACCAGGATGAGCCACCCAATTTCCGCCCGTCATAAATTGCCAGTCTACATTGTTACGGAAAGAATCACACATTCCACCGTGGCAGCCAGCTAAACCAACACCTGCCGCAACTGCTTCAGAGATATTTAAGACATACTTTCTTTCAATTTGCCCCATCGTCCAGTGAGGAACAATTAGATCTAAGGATTTTAACTTTTCTTTGTCTGCATATGAGTCTAGTGAATTGGATACTTCCACTTGAAAATTCTCTTCCTCAAGAATTCCTTTAAAGATTTCAGCTACCTGCTCTGGCTGATGTCCATCCCATCCGCCCCAAACGATTAATGCCTTTTTTTGCATAGCTCATGCACTCCTTTGATAGTTATTTTAAACGTCAGAAATTCGGATCCATTGGCGTTTTTCAATTGATAAATCAACCGCTGCTAAAACTTCTTGACACTTTACGCCATCGTGGAAGTTAGGAACTGGCTGGCGATCTTCTCGGAAAGACTCCATTAGTTCAACGACTTCATGAATAAACGTATGTTCATAACCAATCGTATGTCCTGGCGGCCACCAAGCTTCGGCAAACGCATGCGTTGGGTCAGTGGCTAAGACACGGCGGAAACCTTGAACATCGTCTCTGTCATCCACGAAATAAACTTGCAGTTCATTCATCCGTTCAAAGTCAAAAACGACACTACCTTTACTGCCATTGATCTCAAATGAATTGGTACAGCGGTGTCCAGCAGCAAAACGAGTAGATTCAAAACTTCCTAGAGCTCCGTTCGCAAAACGAGCCAAGAAAAGGGTTGCATCATCAACCGTTACTTCCCCTTTTTCATCACTATCGCTGCCCTTGGCTGATAAGCCTGTCATTTGAGTTGGAATTGGTCTTTCTTTGATAAATGTTTCGCTCATTCCAATCACTTCTGTCATATCCCCAATGAGATAATGCGCCATATCGATCAGATGGGCACCAAGATCTCCGTGGGAACCTGAACCTGCAACATCCTTCTGTAGTCTCCAGGCTAATGGAAAGTTCGGATCGACCAGCCAATCCTGTAAAAAATGAGCGCGGAAATGATAGATTTCCCCTAGGTTCCCTTCGTCAATAAGCTTTTTAGCCAGCATGACTGCAGGGGCAAAGCGATAATTAAACCCAACCATGTGCTTAACCCCAGCCGCCTCAACCACTTGAAGCATTTCTCTCGAATCCTCCAATGTAAGCGCTAACGGTTTTTCGCAAAAAACATGTTTCCCTGCTTGTGCAGCGGCTATCGTTATTTCTTTATGTACATCACTTGGTGCATTTATATCGATTAAATCAATATCATCTCTGTCTAAGAGAGTTTTCCAGTCAGTGGTGTATTCCTCCCAGCTGAATTGCTTAGCTGCAGCCGCCACACCTTCAGGATCACGTCCACAAATCACCTTCATTTCAGGATGGACTGTGTTTGGGAAAAAGAGTGGAAGATCCCGGTATGCATGACTATGTGCTTTACCCATAAATTTATAGCCGACCATTCCAATTCTAATATTTTCCATACTTATCTCCTTTTTATATTTGATTGTGATAAGATTAAGCGAGTAATAGTCTCTTGTTCCATTTAACCTCCAAGGATTACAACTAAAAAACTTGCGATTAAACTCTATTTTTTATTTTTCTAACTATTTAAAAATTTATCATTATTCGGTTTGACACAACAAGAAAAAACTTATATAATCCTAGACAACATTTAACTTTTTTTAAAAGGAACAATAATAAAATGTTAATCTATGAAGCGCAACATTATGATTTAATGACAAACTATGAGACGACTGATTTAAACTTCCCAAGCCATCTCCACCGCTGTTTTGAATTAGTATTTGTTGTAGAAGGAGAAATGGAAGTCATAATTAGTCAAAGATGTTTTCATTTGAAGACTGGACAATTTTTACTAATATTACCGTATGAAATTCATTCATTTATTACGAATTCACAATCACGAGCTAAAATTTGTATCTTCTCTCCAGACTTTATACCGACTTTTCAAAGGATGATAGAAAAAAGCTCCCTAGAGAACCCAGTTTTCAACCTATCACTAGAGGCAAAAACACTTATTTCTAGGGTGCTTTTTTCGGTTAACTCAAATCTACTAGAACAAAAAGCAAGTCTTTATTTATTAGTATCAGAGTTAATGAGACAAACCACCCTTATTAAAGTACAAAAAGAACCAGAGCTGCTCCATTCCATTTTAACCTATATACAGGAACACTTTATGGAATCTATTTCTTTAAACAGTATGGCTGGGACATTTGGTTACAGTTATAATTATTTATCGAAATATTTTAATGCTCATGTTAAAACGTCTTTTGTCGTTTTTTTAAATGAAACCAGGATCAACTATGCTTGTTATTTGCTAAGTACTACGGAAAAAAATATTACTGAGATTGCATATCTTTGTGGATATGAAAACATCCGTTCCTTCAATCGCAATTTTGTTAAGATAAAATTATCTACACCAAAAGAATACAGAGAAAACCAAACCTCTCTGTATGTTGAATTGTGATTTGTATCTTGATACTATTTATAACATTTGTCATACTTCACCATAAAAAAAGCTGTCCCCCAAAATATTTTTGGGACAGCTTTTTTTGAACGTGGGCAACTCTCCTTGAGCAGCCGCATAATAAAAACTTCAATTGCTACTGGTTCAAGTTAATCGAATACTTTGCAAAACCTCCGGTAGAGGGACCCATATATTTTATGTTTGGATATTGTCCAAGATATTTTTGAGCATTTGGTGATGAATCAAATATAGGGATCGCCGTGCCTTTAAATTTTGCTAGTGACCAGTTTTGATCCGCAGTTGGATTAAGCGGTTTGTGTGCTTGTATATAGTTCGTGACAATTTGCCGATTTTCATCTGGTGCTTTTAACACAATCTCACCTTGACTAACCCCAGGGAAAGTGGAACTTGATGCACGATAATTATTCGTCGCTACAATAAACTTTTGATCATCTGCAATCGGCTTTCCTTGATAGGTCAGATTGATGATCCGACTAGAACCTGAGTTCACCACATTCCCGTTTCCATTATATTTAGCTGGCTTGGTCACATCAATATGATACTGTACTCCATCAATCACGTCAAAATTATAGGATGGAAAATTTAGGTTAATTAATGGCTGTTCCCCACTGCTGTCGGGATCAATTTGATTGAATTGCCCGGTACTCATTTCCAGCCATTCTTTAAGCTGTGCACCAGTGATTAATTTAGCCTGAAGTGTATTCGGGTACAAGTACAAGTCAGCCACATTTTTAATGGCCAATGCTCCCGCAGGAATGTCCGTATAATAACTTGGACCCCCTCGCCCTCCTGCCTTAAAAGGCGCTGCCGCTGAAAGAACCGGTATTCCTGCATACTTACTATAGGCAGGGTCTTTCAGTTTTTCTACCAAATAATCCGTTTGGGCATTATTAACAATCTGTACAGATGGGTCATCTTGAACGAGTGCAAAATAGCTAATTATTGGAGTGGTCGTTTCACCGACAGGTTGATTTACATATTTGATCGTGGCCTCATGCTCTGGCTTGATGGCAGCCATTAATTGCTCGTCCGTTTGTATAACGGAATTTCCGCTTGTATTCACAATCGGCCGCAATGAAGCCTTACTGTCGACTACCTTCCACTTGCCGCGGTGCTTTTGTAATTGAAGATCAATGACACCAAGATGGCTGCCGAAAGCCCCAGCCATTACAACCGGCTTCCCGTTCATGGTGCCTTTCTCCAGATTAGTATCTGGTAAATCCTTATAGAGAAGGCCCGGGAAGGTGTTATGCTGATGCCCAGTGAATACGGCATCAATGTCGTTTATTTGTGTGACATAATAACCTGCATTCTCCATGCCAGGATGATATGGTTCACCACTAATTCCGGTATGGGCAAGGGCCACAATCACATCCGCCCCCTCTTTCTTCATTATTGGGACATATTTCTTTGCCGACTCTACAATGGATTTGGTTTCTACTTTACCTTCTAGATTGCCCTTATCCCATTCCATAATCTGCGGCGGAACAAAGCCAATCACGCCTACCTTAAGTGTCTGCTTCTTCCCAGCATTATCGACCACCGTTTTCTTTAAAATAACATACGGTTTAAAATATGGCTGATTGGTTCCGGCTTTGAATACATTGGCGTTGACCACAGGCATTTTCGCGTCATTGAGTGTTTCTTTTAAAACATCTAAGCCGTAATTGAACTCATGATTTCCAAGCGTGGCGGCATCGTATCCCAACAAATTAAAGGACCTGTAAACAGGATGAACCTCACCAGGTTTTAACCCCTTCACTTTTGCCACATAATCTCCCAAAGGATTCCCTTGGATTTGATCTCCATTATCAAACAGCATTGAATTTTTCACTTCATCTCTTGCCTGTTTGATAAGAGTTGCAGTTTTCACCAAGCCAACCCTGTCATCCTGTTTTGTCTGATAATAATCATAGTTCGCCAAAAACATATGTACATCGGTCGTTTCAAGCAAGCGTAATTGAACCGTACTATCCAGCTTTTGAGCAATTGCTTGTAAAGGAAAAAACTGTCCTGCTATCACAAGTAAAAATACTGCAAAGAATACAAACAGTTTCACCAATTGGAAAATTCCTCCCTTTTATAAAAATCTTGCAAACGAAATTAGTATTCGTAACCATAAATGGAATATAAGTTCCATTGGAAAAATTACTGAATTTTTTTAATCCTGAAAGATTGAAAAAGGCACCACACTTTTATTGAGTATGATGCCTTACCTCCTAGTGATGTTTAAAATGTATGCCTGTAAGCCAGTCTTTGGATTACTTCTGGCAATAATCGGTGCTCCTGCTCCTGAATCTTTTTTGTTAATGTTTCTCTTGTTTCATCAGGATCGATTGTGACTGCTCGTTGGTCGATAATCGGTCCTGTATCCATTCCTTCGTCGACATAATGTACCGTGACACCTGTCACTTTTACTCCATAATCCAGCGCTTGACCAATGGCATCTTTTCCTGCGAAAGCTGGTAATAGAGAAGGATGGACATTAATAATTTTTCCATCATATGCCTGGAGTAAAACAGGACCCAACAGTCTCATATAGCCAGCCAATACGATAAAATCAACCTCCCTTTCTGTTAGCTCGTTAAGAATCTTTTCTTCATAGACTTGTTTGTTTGGAAAGTCGTTGGCCTTAAAAGTGAACACAGGGATCCGTTCATCCCTGGCTTTCTGTACTGCAAGGGCTTTTGGGCGATCACTGACTAGTAAAACCACTTCAACATTGATGATTTTATTCGATTGGATGGATTCTAGAATCGCAGAAAAATTAGAACCCGTACCAGAAGCAAAAACGGCGATCTTCATAACTACTCCTTTTTAATAACGACATCATTAGTACCACTTTGCACGGTACCAATTTCGTACGCCGTTTCACCTAACGTTTGTAAGTGCTCTATAATGGCCTTGGTGTCTTTAGAATCTACCACTAAAATCATGCCAATTCCCATATTAAAGGTTCGGAACATATCATAATCGGATATATTGCCGCTATCTTGGATAAAGGAGAAAATTTTTGGGACCTTCCATGACCCATGGTTAATTACAGCCTGCAAGCCTTCAGGAAGAATTCGTGGAATGTTATCATAAAAGCCTCCGCCAGTCACATGCACTAGACCAGAAACATGAAATTTCCTTACAGTTGAAAGGACCGATTTCACATAAATTTTGGTTGGCACAAGCAGCACTCTTCCTAATTCAGATTCTAATTCATCAACATAGTCACTTAATGAGAGTTTAGCATCCTCTAATAGAACTTTTCGGACAAGTGAAAAGCCGTTGCTATGTATACCACTAGAAGCTAAACCAATGAGAACCTGGCCATCTTTTACTTTGGTTCCATCAATAAGATGTTTTTGATCTACCATGCCTACTGTAAAGCCGGCGATGTCATATTCTCCGTCCTGGTACATACCTGGCATCTCAGCTGTCTCGCCGCCAATTAGTGCGCACCCAGCCTGCACACATCCATCTGCAATCCCTTTTACGATGGCCTCAATTTTCCCCGGTACAATCTGTCCGCAAGCAAGATAGTCTAGAAAAAAAAGAGGCTCCGCACCTTGGACGATTACATCATTCACACACATGGCAACGGCATCGATCCCAATGGTATCGTGTTTGTCCATGGCAAAGGCAATCTTCAATTTAGTCCCTACTCCATCGGTACCTGAAACAAAAACAGGTTCTTCTATCCCTGTTATATCGGGTTTAAATAAAGCCCCAAACCCTCCTAGTCCCGTTAATACCTCTTTACGGAAGGTTTTTTTTACATGTTTTTTCATTCTTTCAACCGCTTCATTTCCCGCATCAATATTGACTCCAGCCTGACGGTACGCGTCACTCATCTGTTTCACTCCTTTACGGCAAACTTGCAGAGATTTCCTGCATGTTTAACTTTTTTAGTAATCCGGAACGCATAATATCAGGAATAGTATTTCGCCAGGCTGCATCCAATGAAGCAAAAGGTTGTGTGATCACGTTATTACCATTATGAAAAATAGAAAGTTCGCTGCCCTTCACTTTCCCGATTTCTTTTATCGCTACCTCTTGCTGTTTGGCCATTTCCTTGATCTTCTCAGCGTGTTCCTCTGACACAGATACAATGATTCGAGATTGAGTTTCACTAAAGAGACTTAGGTCCGTACGCAATTCATCTGTTAAATGGATTTCTGCTCCCAACTTTCCGCCTATACAGCTTTCAGCTATTGCAACTGCTAAACCGCCCTCTGCCGTATCATGAGCTGATTTTATAATTCCGCCTTGAATGGTCTTAAGGGTAAAGGCTTGAATCTTCTTTTCCAAATCAAGGTTTATCTGCGGCGGACGGCCTTCGATCCTGCCTGTCATCATTTTTTGGTATTCCGATCCGCCTATTTCTGCTTTGGTTTCCCCAATTAAAAAGATTACATCGCCTTCATTTTTAAACTCCTGTGTTGTAATGTGGGCAATATCTTTCATTAACCCAACCATGCCTATCGTTGGGGTTGGAAAAATGGCTTCTCCTTTTGTCTCGTTATAGAGACTGACGTTTCCGCCAATAACCGGAGTATTAAGTTTTCGGCAAGCTTCACTAATGCCATCAGCAGCCTTTTCAAACTGCCAGAAGATTTCTGGTTTTTCTGGACTCCCAAAATTTAAGTTATCTGTAATCGCTAGAGGTTCCGCACCGGAACAAACCACATTACGGGCTGCTTCTGCTACCGCGATCGCTCCTCCAACAAACGGATCAAGGTACACATACCTGCCGTTGCAATCCGTCGTCATCGCTAATGCTTTCCTTGTTCCACGGATCGCAACAACAGCAGCATCCGATCCTGGTATGACGGCGGTATTTGTTCTCACCATATAATCGTACTGTTGATATACCCACTCTTTACTGGCAATCGTAGGCGAGGCAAGCAGCTGCTTTAAAACCGAATTATAATCGTTAGGCTCTTCAATGACTGCAGCTGCGTCTATCGATGAAAATGGTTCATAATAAGGAGCCTCCTTTGAGGGCTTACAATACACCGGTGCATCTTCTGCGAGTTTGTCTGCCGGGATTTCCGCAACGACCTCTCCTTTGTGAAGTAATCGAAGATGGTTATCATCTGTGACTCGGCCAATCACAGCAGAGTGAAGTCCCCATTTGTCAAAAATCTTTTTTACTTCCCCTTCTTTTCCACTTTTGGCGACAACCAGCATTCTTTCTTGGGATTCTGACAGCATCATTTCATAGGCACTCATTCCTTTTTCACGTTGTGGAACGAGGTCAAGGTTTAATTCAATTCCATTACCCGCTTTACTGGCCATTTCAGAACTGGAGCTGGTTAATCCTGCAGCCCCCATATCCTGTATTCCTACTACATGACCTGAGGAAATCAATTCAAGAGTCGCTTCCAGCAGTAATTTTTCCATAAATGGATCGCCTACTTGAACAGCTGGACGTTTTGCTTCTGAATTCTCACTCAACTCCTCGGATGCAAAGGTTGCTCCATGTATACCATCTCTTCCGGTTGCAGCTCCAACATAAATAACCGGGTTATTAATCCCTTTCGCGACACCTTTTTGAATTTCATCATGATTGATTAAACCCACACACATGGCATTGACTAGAGGATTACCTTCGTATGAAGGATCAAAATAAATCTCCCCGCCAACTGTAGGAATACCCATACAGTTACCGTATCCTGCAATACCAGCGACCACATTTTCAAAAATATATTTCGTTTTTGGGTTATCAAGTTCGCCAAAACGTAGTGAGTTTAATAAGGCAATCGGACGTGCACCCATGGAAAAAACATCACGAATGATCCCGCCAACCCCCGTCGCAGCACCTTGATACGGCTCAATGGCTGATGGATGATTATGGCTTTCAATTTTAAAAACGACCGCTTGGTTATCACCAATATCAACAATTCCAGCCCCTTCTCCAGGACCTTGCAAGACATGCGGACCTGTAGTGGGAAAACGCTTTAGGACTACCTTCGAATTTTTATAGCTGCAATGCTCGGACCACATGACACTAAATATTCCCGTTTCCGTATAATTAGGTTTTCGCCCGAGAATCTCGATCACTTTATCGAACTCTTCGTCCGTTAATCCCATTTCCCGATAGACCTTTTGCTCGGCGATTTGCTCGGGAGTTGGTTCTTTATGCTGTACCATGTTGTTGCCTCCAGTAACTTAAAATAGATGAAAACATCCGTTTTCCGTCATCTGTTCCGAGCCATTTGTGAACGGCACGTTCCGGATGGGGCATTAATCCTAAAACATTTCCTCTCTCGTTGATCACCCCTGCAATCTCAGAAATAGAACCATTTGGATTGGTCCCTTTATATCTGAAAACAATTTGATTGTTCTGCTCTAATTGTTCCAATGTCTCTTGGTCACAATAAAAATTACCATCGCCATGGGCAATGGGAATACGAATCGTTTCGCCTTCCTGATATTCTAATGTGAACGGAGTTTGGTTGTTTTCTACTTTTAAATCAATGGTGTCACAATGAAATTTCAAACGTTGATTTCTTCTTAAAGCGCCTGGCAATAACCCTGCTTCGGTTAGTATTTGAAATCCATTACAGACACCAAGGACCAATTTTCCCTCTTCCGCTGCTATTTTCACCTGCTCCATGACGGGAGACAGACTCGCAACAGCACCTGGCCGCAAATAATCCCCGTAAGAGAAGCCTCCTGGGACAAGAATTGCATCATATTTGGATAGGTCCGTTTCTAGATGCCATACATATTCGACCGATTGTTCAATCGTATCTAAAACCGCTTTATACATATCAATATCGCAATTTGAACCAGGAAAAACCAGTACAGCAAAATTCAACTTAATTCCCCCTATCCTTCAATGTTGTTGAGGTCAAACCTAAAGTCTTCAATCACGGTATTGGCTAATAGCTTTTCACATATATCCCTCACTCGTTCTTCTGCCGCTTTTTGATCATCACTATTTATTTCTAGCTCCATGTATTTCCCTATGCGTACATCTCCCACCTCTTCATATCCAAGTGAATGCAGTGACTCCTGAACGGCATTCCCTTGTGGATCTAAAACACTTTCTCTCAGCGTTACGTATACAGTTGCTTTAAACATTTACACTACCCCCGATTCTCCTTAATATTTCTTGATATGCTTCCTCGACGCTGCCTAAATCCCGTCTAAACCGATCTTTATCTAGCTTTTTCATTGTATCGGCATCCCAAAATCGGCACGTATCCGGGGAGATTTCATCCGCTAAAATGATGGTCCCTGCTGGGGTTTTGCCAAACTCTAATTTAAAATCCACCAAGATAATATTTTTGTTCTGTAGGAATTCTTTTAGGATTTCATTGATTTTTAGAGCTTGTTTTCGAATTTCAACTAATTCCTGTTCTGCAGCGAGACCAAGAATGTCAATATGATCATTGTTAATCATAGGGTCCCCTAACTCATCATTTTTGTAGTAAAATTCCACAATCGTCTTCGGGAGTTTCTTTCCTTCGTCCCATCCAAGCCTCTTTGCCAGTGATCCTGCCGCGATGTTTCGAACCACCACCTCAATGGGAATAATATCGACTTGTTGAACGATTTGTTCCGTTGCTGAAATTTTTTTAATAAAATGATTGTCTACCCCTTTTTCTTTCAGCAAACTAAGGAAAATAGAACTAATCTCGTTATTTAGCGTTCCCTTTCCTGCTATTTGTGCTTTTTTCTCCCCATTAAAGGCAGTCGCATCATCTTTATATTCAATCCAATACGTTTCTGGTTCAGATGTTTTGAATACTTTTTTCGCTTTTCCTTCATAAAGCTGCTCTAGTTTTTCCATTATGGGTTACTCCTTCATTCACCTGTCTAATAATTTTAAAAAGAAAATACTAATACGGCTTATGTGGATCCTTTAGGTCCAAATATTAAGATCCTTTATTTGCTGGTCCACTTGTTCGATTGATGAACCTAAAAAATTGATATGGCCCATTTTTCTATTTTCTACACTTTCCTTCTTACCGTATAAATGCAGCTTGGCTGTTGGAGGAAGCTGATTGATTTTAGTATGCACTTCCCTTAAATGTTGACCTAAGATATTCACCATAATAATCGGGCTTAAGAGGGTAGTATCTCCTAAAGGCAGTCCACATATGGCCCGTATATGCTGTTCAAATTGTGATGTTATACAAGCATCCATTGAATAATGTCCAGAATTATGTGGTCTGGGTGCTAACTCATTCACGATGATTTCTCCATCATTGGTAAGAAACATTTCTATGGCAATTAAACCGATTACTTGTAATGACTCAGCCACTTTTAATGAGATTTTTTTCGCTTTCTCTTGTTGCTCAACAGTGATTCTTGCAGGAACGATAGACTGATGCAGGATATTATTGACATGTATATTTTCAGCAACTGGAAAAGTCTTTGTCTGCCCTTGTAAATTTCGGGCAACAATGACCGATAATTCTTTCGAAAAGGGAATAAACTTTTCAATAATCATGTCTTTCCCCGCATTTTCCCAAGTCTCAATCGCATTTGGAATATCATCCCTGCTTTTTATTATCCATTGCCCTTTTCCATCGTACCCCCCGGTAGCTGTTTTCATAATGGAAGGAAAACCAAAACAATCAACGGCTTTATGTATATCATTTTCAGATTCTATGACCAAGAAAGGTGCGACAGGCACATTATAGAAATTCAACGTTGATTTTTCACGGATCCTGTTTTGTGTTATTTGTAATAGTTCGCTTCCTTGTGGGACAAAGGATGAATTTTCTAACAAGGAAGTCACATTTGAATCGACGTTTTCAAATTCGTACGTAATAACATCTGAGGAATCGGCTAATTCCTTTGCAGCCTTGAGATCTGAAAAGGAACTTATTATTTGTTGATCCGCTGCTTGCCCACATGGAGAGTCTGGCGTCGGATCCAGGGTAATAAAGCGATATCCCATGTTTCTCCCGGCAATTGAAATCATCCTTCCTAATTGCCCTCCGCCTAGGATGCCAATGGTTGAACCCGGTTTAATTACTTCCACAGTGTTTCCCCCTTTCAAACAACAAAAATTCTTGTGTATTTTAATCTTTTAATGATTTTAGATTATCCTGAATCACCCACCTTTAATTAATAACTCGAAAACTTTTAAGCTTTGAGCAGCCAAAACAGGCGAACTAGGAAATGAATAAAAAAGGATAGAAATTTCCTCTTTGCCAAAAATAAGGGAATGAAATTATGGGAGGAAGACAAATGGATACAGGAATGCAGGAGAAATGCGGAGTATTTGGAGTTTTTAATCATCCTAAAGCGTCCGATTTAACTTATTACGGACTTCATGCCCTTCAACACCGCGGTCAGGAGAGCGCAGGAATTGTGGTGAGTGACGGGAAGTCATTTAGGCATCACAGAGGAATGGGGTTAGTTACTCAAGTATTTTCACGCGAGATTCTTGATGGATTAAGCGGAAATATGGCCATTGGTCATGTACGATATTCCACTTCCGGTGCTAGTTTATTGCAAAATGCACAGCCCCTCGTCTTTAAATATAGTGAGGGTGATTTGGCCGTGGCCCATAACGGGAACCTGGTGAATGCTGCTATCGAACGGAAGGTTCTCCAGCAACAAGGTGCCATCTTTCAGACAACAACAGATACGGAAATTATCGCTCACCTTATTGCCCGTTCCAGTAAAAAATATTTTGAAAAAGCTGGACCTGAAGTGCTTAAGCGGATTGATGGTTCATTTGCATTGCTTATCATGACAGATAAACAAATGCTTGTTGCCTTGGATCGACATGGGTTACGACCTTTAAGCCTCGGAAAAATTGGTGAATCTATTATCGCCGCTTCCGAAACCTGTGCTTTAGAGGCGGTTGATGCCAAGTTTTGGAGGGATGTCGAGCCGGGAGAATGGATTCTTATTGATGAAAAAGGTATTCAAACAGGCAGATTTGCCGAAAAAGGCGATATTTCCCTTTGTTCCTTTGAATTTGTTTATTTTGCCCGTCCAGATAGTGTCATTCATGGTAGAAGTGTTTTATCCATCCGGAAAGAATTAGGCCAAATCCTTGCAAAAGAACATCCGACACAAGCAGATGTGGTTGTGGCCGTTCCGGAATCAAGCGTCCCTGCAGCCATGGGTTTTGCCCAACAATCGGGTATTCCCTATGAAATGGGTATCATTAAAAACCCTTACGCAGGCCGTTCTTTTATTGAACCGACCCAGGAACTGCGGGACCTGGCCGTTCGTCTAAAATTAAGTGCCGTCAGGGAAATTCTCAAGGATAAGCGAGTTGTGCTTGTAGATGATTCGATTGTTCGTGGAACAACCAGTAAGCGTATTGTTCAATTGATTCGTCAAGCAGGTGCCAAGGAGGTCCATGTACGAATAAGTTCCCCTATGGTCAAAAATCCTTGTTTTTATGGAGTGGATATGCCAACAAAAGAGGAACTTTTTGCTAATATGCATGAGCATGAACGTGCGATGGGAAAAGTGATTGGTGCAGATTCATTAGCCTTTTTAAGTACCGAAGGGTTATTGGAGGCTGTAGATGTAGATTTAGCAGACACAAGCAGCAGATGTATCGCCTGTTTTAGTGGGGCTTATCCAACTAAATTGTATTTGAAGTAATACACTAACGGACACTTTAATTTAATCAAGCTACTTTTGACAGGGAATCACACCCAGGGTGCATTCCCTTTATTATTCATATATGATAATTGACTTCCCGATTGTTTCGATAACAAAAAATCCGAAATCCTTGCAAAAAGCAAGACTTCGGATTTACTCTATTTATGAGACTTCTCAAAAACGATTAAGACAAAAATACAAAATAATAGTTTTCGGAATCTAACTATAAGAACATACTCATATTCATCGTCGTAATAACAGTCTGATCAGGAAAAATGGTCCGTGAAACAATTTTAAATTCATTATTAACCTTCCGAATAATATCATTTCTCTCACCAAACAGTTCTTCAATTACATGTGTAGACCCTCTGCTCCTTTTATATAAGAAATAACTAATGACCTTAAATTCATTGGGAGCCTCAGTCGGTTCAACGACAATGTTTGAGATAAAATGACGCTGCCGTGTTGCCGGATTTTCCACCCAAGCTGATTTTGTATACAATCGATTAACCCGTGTAGTAAGTGAAAGCTTCGTTTCTTCATAAAAGGACGAATCACTAGCAATATCATTAACTCCAACACCTTCTACCGTTTCTCTTAGTGGCATACGATATTCGATTTCATCAGCCAACAATTCGAGCCATTCTTTATATTTTCGGTGATCTAAAAGATAAGCCTCCTTATAAAGAAAACGAGTAATTTCTAATTCCACCTCAGGAGAGATTCTCATTTGCACGTTGGAATCCATTTAAACTTCCTCCTTCACAAAGAGATCTTTTGAAATCAATTCAAGCCATTCTTCATGCATTTTTCTAGAGATCGCATCAAGATAGCAGGTTGGATAAGCGGTTCCAGGACCTGGGAAATTTTCATCTGGTTCAATCCGGTTCATTCCCATTAAATAGTTGCTGACGTTGTTATAGCTTAATTCTTTATCACGCATCATCAATCCGCTGCTTACTTCGACAATTCGTGCCCATGTTTCCGTATCATCCTGCTCAAGTGTTCCGGTCGGACCAAATGATCCTAAATAACCTTTATAAGCTGCTTCCTTATATTCCTTCGGAGCCGCTTTATCAATAAAGAACCAGCACCATACCTCTACTTTATCAGGTCCCATCGGTCTCCATAGCCGGAAATTCAAATAATTATGCAAATGTCCTTCTGTCCCATGAATCGGACTGACAAAGGAAAGATTTGGATACACGCCGCCAACAAAAACCGTCACTCTTGAAAGAATGTCATATTGTTCCGGAGTTACGTTTTTCTTGAACATCGGCCACATCGATTCAGGAGTTCCCTGAAATGGCACTCTAGCTTGCCCTGTTTTAGATGTGATCACATTAATTCCATGTGCATGGTCCATGACTACCTGGTGTCCGTAACCCGCATAAAGTGGGTCTTCTGGACTTATTCCCATTTCAACGGTAGAACGATGAGTGGTTTGGACATGGTAGGGGTCAGCAGCAAAGTTTTCCGCCGTTGCCTTCCAATTCGCTTTTGCTACCCAGCGCTGTGGCAGCCCAATGACTTCCATTCCACCATCACTTCTGCCCATCATCATATCTAAATACCACTTCATATCACCTAAGAAATCTACAAGACCTTCAGCATTTGGATCAAGGTTTCCAAAAATCATCCCCTGGTAAATGCCAATCTGCGGGACTTTACGCAGTCCCCACTCGGATTTATCCATTTCTTCACCATACACTTTATTTCCAGCGACGATGCCGATTAAATCCCCATCAAGATTAAAGCTCCAGCCATGATATGGACAAGTGAAAGACTTTTTGTTTCCCCGGTCCGCCGTGCAAAGCTGCGTTCCACGATGTGTACAAGAGTTAAGATAAGCGTTAATTTCACCATTGCGATTTTTTACGAGAAGAATTGGATCATTTACCATCCACCTTGTCACATAGCTGCCAGGCTCTTTTAACTCCGATTCATGTCCAAGAAATTGCCATGTATGCCCATATATTTTTTCAATTTCCAGTTCATAAAGATCCGGATCTGTGACGACCCACTGTGGCAGCAGTCCTTGCTCCATTTTTTCTTTTAATAGCTGGAACGCTCTTTCATCCAATGTCTTTCTAAACAATTGCATTTTATTCATTCCTCCTTCACTTTAAAGTGAAAAAAATTTTATAGTAAGGTAATGAGCCTATGCTACTCATGAACTGATTATTTAAACTTTTCTGATTATGTAAAATCACACCTACTATCCTTTTTAAAAATGAACCAGCCCCCGTCTTTTATCCTTTGAAAAAGACGAGGCGGTTTTTATCCTGCTTAGTTTACCGTTTATTTCTCAACAGTTAAGCTCATTTGCGTGGAGACTCCTCTGTTGACGCATAACACAAGGATACAGCTGGCTGCAAGGAGAACACCATCCAACAACAGCGGCGCTCCCCAGCTGCCTGTACTATCACGGAGAACACCTGAAACAACAGGAGAGAGAACAGCACCGATCTCCGAGATAAAATTGAACATCCCGAAAGCAGCACCCCGATTATTTTCAGGGGCAATTTCAGCATTTAAAGCATGCGACACTGGCTGAAGGGCAAAGAAGAATAACCCAGATACAAAAAGGATGATCGACATGATGACAGGATTGTTATGACCCGTCATTACGTAGGCAGCAAATATAAAAATTGATACTGTTAGTAATGCAGTCATAACGGCTAATACATTACGCCTGCCATTTTCCGTTCCAGCTACCATATCTGAAATCTTTCCTCCAATGGGGAAGCCAACAATTCCAGCAATACCATTAAAGGAAGCAACCAACGCGGCAGCAACGAGCGCTCCGCCGCCAAAATCCTTCACAATCGATACCGACCAATAACCATACAGCCACAAGTGCCAAATAACCGGAATAAAGGAAACGTAAAGGAAAATTAAGTTTTTATTGGCTAAAACAGGACGAATTTCAGATTTCCGTGTCTTGTAAAGGAAAACAATAAAGAGCGGACAAAGACAGACTAAAATAAAAGCAATGGAAATATCGGATAACCCCATTTTTAGTGCAGCAAAGTAAATGCCCATAATGATGACAACGAAAACAGCTGCATACTTCAACATTAAAAGAAATGCACTTCCATACACTTCTTTGACTGCCGGAGATTCTGGGTTCATTTTCTGAACAGATGCAGTTAAAGGTTTCATATATTTAAAAATTAGGAGTGAAGCGATTAAAGTTATTACACCGAGAATGATAAAAGGAGAACGCCATGCCTCTTTACCCATCACTGGTTCCATCGCGTTGAGAAGGAGCGGGACACCGAGAGTCGCAACAGTTAGTCCAACCGAAAGTCCGGTAATGACGACACCCATTCCAAGCCCGACTTTTTCCTTTGGTGAATGATAGACAATATAGGAACGGTCATTCGAATAAAAGACCCCTTCTCCCAATCCCAATAACACACGTAAAAGAACAAACAGGATTAAGCCCGTGATAAACCCTGTGAATAGGGTCGTAATCCCTGCCCATACAATACTTAAAACCACAACTGTCCGGTGCCCAAATTTATCACCAATGGAACCGCCAGGATATTGGTTCATCATAAAACCGGCGAAGAATAAACTGCCGATTAATCCCCCTAATCCATGTGGATTTGGTACGTTTGACAGGAAAGACACCTTATTGTCAATCATCCATGTAATGACAGGTCCGGTTGCTGTCCGGTCAATATAGGAAACAAACCAGCCTAAAAACAGCATTGCCCAAATAGTATGATAGCGCTGCCAGCCCTTTTTCTTCATGCGTTATCCTCCTTATTTTTGAATATAGATTTTTTTTGAATATCCCTTTATATTTGGAAATATAGCCTTAAACATAGGCATTTTTATTTGCATGTTGACCCCATTTAGAAAAGACTTGAACACAAAAGTTCAGATCTTATAGTTGCTGATGGGACACATTCTGCAGCCGTACATCTAATACAGCCGATCTCCCGCTTTTGACAATCTCGATTGCCTTGACTAGGCTTTCCATCAGTTCCTCTGGTTTTTCAATAATTTGAGCATAGGCTCCGCCGGCCGCTTCGGCTACCTTTGATAAATCCGCCACAGGGTCGAAATTCACCCAAAATTGATCGGTTTGACTGGCAATCCCATTTGGATGTACACCCAATGTTGACATCCTAGGCGCCCCCCAGCCATGATTGTTATAAATCACCGTTAAGAATGGAACGTTATATTTTCTTGAGATCCAGTGGACAGGTGTAGGATTACTGAAAATGTATGTCCCATCTCCTGTGAGATTGACAATCATTTTATCTGGAGCTGCCAGCTTAGCACCAATGGCGGCGCCACCGTGCCAACCCAGTGAGCTTGCCCCACTTCCAAATAGCGTTGCAGGCGTATTCCGTGGAAGGTGTTTGGAAACAACATCATAATTCGTAATAGACTCCGTCATCACAATCGTGTTTTCATCAATAGCCTCGCGAATACAGGCTGTTAAATACTGGGGTGTAATGATGTCTGGGTTCTGTAAATTCTCATTCTCTTTCCATTCCTTTCTTTGTTTCGAATGGATATTAGCTATTTTGAGATAGCGCTCAGAAATTTTCACTTGATTTATATCATTGACACTATCAATATAGGAATTCAACTGCTGAAGAGCCACAAATGAATCCGCTTTAAAGAAGCTCTCAGACGGAATGTACCAAAGTGGTGTTTTCTCTTTTAATGGATCTACGTCAATATATGAGATCGCGCATCCTTCAGCAGGCTTATTGACTAATGGAATCCAAGGAATATCGCTATCAATGACCAGAATAAAGTCAGCTTGACTTAATAATTCATTTTGAACAGGAGCATTCCATTGATACCCTACATGCATCGGATGGTCAGCGGGAAAATTCACATAGTTTGGTACGGACTCCAATACCGGAATCGCTAACTTCTCGCTAAGCTTGACCAACTCCGAAACCGCGTCCGTATTTCGGCCAAGGTAGGAAGTGACAATTAAAGGATGTTCGGCTTTGAATAGATTCTTGGCAAGTTTTACTACATCGTCTGGTGCAATTGCACACGAAGAAAGTGGTTTCCAGCCACGATAATCAACTACTGGAGGTTCCATTTCTGCTTCCAACACCTCACGGGGTGCCATTAAATAGACGGGTCCCTTTGGATCACTCTCTGCTATTTGCAGCGCCCGCTGAACCAGCTGCTTTACATTTTTCCCTGACCGGATTTCATTGTCATATTTAACATATTCCCGTACAATCCCTCGCTGGTCAAATACATCCTGGAGCCAGTGAATATGTTCATTCCGGCTTCCTAAAAGTTCCCCCTCCTGCGTAAATGGCGAAGCTCCTGCAAGAATAAATACTGGTACTCTTCCTCTGGCCGCATTATGTATGGCCCCGCCCATGTTTTGGGTTCCACATTCGACATGTACAAAAACAGCCTGGGGTTTTCCGCTAACCTGTGCAAATCCATGTGCAGCACTTAAGGCAACCATTTCATGCGGGCATATGATCACTTGCGGGAATTCTTTGTTTTCCAATTGAGCCTGTGCCCAGCTTTCGATAATGGCCGGATGGTCACTTCCTAAGTTTGCGAAAATATAAGAAACGCCAGATTCTTGAAGCGCCTCCATTAAAGCGGAGGATGTTGTGTACTTGAAATTTTGGGCCTCTACTTGAGCTAATGCCATAGAAGTTTTTTCACTAGACATAAACACATCTCCTGTCCTTAGATTAAAGTCCAAAATAACAATTGAGAATATTTAGACTTTTAAAACTTTAATGCCATTATATTTGTAAACCCTTTCATTGTTCAATATAATATTTTAAATGATTATCATAGATATAAACTATCAAAAAAGGAATGTGAAGCTAGTGGAATTTCGTCTATTAGAATATTTTGTAACCGTTTCTCAGGAATTACATTTTACGAAAGCCGCAGAAAAATTAAGAATCAGTCAGCCTACATTGAGTCAGCAAATCCGGTTGTTGGAAGCCCGGCTTGGTACGCCCCTGTTCAGCCGGGCCGGGAAAAAGGTACGTTTAACCTATGCCGGAAACATTCTATTGGAACATTGCGAACGGATCTTTTTTGAATTGGAACAGGCAAGTACGAAAATCAAGGACGTGAGAGGAATTTTACGGGGAAAATTGTCGATTGGATGTTCAGGAGGGCATTTACTCACATCTCCCGTCGTATCCTTTCATGAAAAATATCCTGGCATCGAGCTTTCTATCATTGATTTGAGAACGAAAGAAACCTTTCATAGGCTTTTGCAAAATGAATTAGACTTGGGAGTAACCTTTTTAATGGAGGAAGACAATCGGCTAGAAACGATTCCACTTTTTGAAGAGGAATTTTATTTAGTCATTTCCCATCTTCACGAACTTGCAGAGATCGATTCCATTCAGTTAAAAGATTTGCAAACCTATCCCTTAACCCTTCTGCCCCATCAATTTACCATGCGTCACTTTTTTGAGGAAGAGAGTCAAAAGGTGGGCTTCACCATCCAACCAAGAATTGAGTTCTCGACAGTAGAGGCATTGCTTCAACTCATAAAAAAGAATCATGACTTAGCCACCATTCTACCAAAGTCCTATCTTTCTACCATTCATGACGACAAGATTAGGCAGATACGGATCATGGATCGTGGCTTCCGAAAAATGATAGGGATCGTGTATAAAAAAGATTTATTCATAGACAACACGATGGATGCATTTATTAAGCAATTGATTAAAACATACAAAAAATAATCGAGGAACGGTCCATTGATTCCTATTTTGCTAGAATAAGAATTAATTTTTTCATCACTGTTGCATATATAGCAACAATTGAGTTTACTTTCCAAAATATCGTTGCTAGAATTCGCACTATTCAGTTGAATATTTTACTAGTTTAACTGTACATGCTACGTACAACTTTTTTGTAAGCGTTACAATATGTAGAGGAATTATTAGCTTATTGATGGGAGGAGTTTTTTCATGCAAGCAGTTGGGGTGTTAAATCAGAGTTTTATTAACGGAGAATGGACAGAAGGCCAAAGTGAAAGAACCTATGATATTTTGAACCCATATGATGATTCCGTCTTTACTTCCGTTCGCCTAGCATCAAAAGAACAGTTGGATGAAGCATTTCTAATTGCCCAAGAAGCTCAGAAGCAATGGGCAAAGTCAACCGTTGAAGAAAGAAGAGCAGTTCTCCATAAGGCATTAGATTATTTAAACAGGAACCGCAAGGAAATTGTCAGAACCATTGGACTTGAGACAGGTGGTACCGTGTTAAAATCAAATATCGAATTCCATCTGACCATCGAAATTTTAGAGGAGTCGATAAAATTTGCTGATGAAATCGGTAAAGTGCGAGAAGTTCCAGGTCCGGATAATGCCAAATTAAATCATATACACAGACTGCCATTAGGCGTGATTGCTTCCATTTCACCTTTTAATTTTCCGATGAATTTATCAATGAGGACAATAGCCCCGGCCATTGCACTTGGAAATAGTGTTGTCCACAAACCTGACATCCAAGTTGCCCTCTCCGGCGGTACGATTATTGCAAAAGCGTTTGAATACGCTGGTTTACCTAAAGGTGTTTTAAATATGATTTTAACGGATATTAACGAAATCGGTGATAACATGTTAACAAACCCGATTTCGAAACTCATCAGTTTTACTGGTTCTACTTCGGTTGGGCGCCATATTGGTGCCATTGCCGGACAAAATTTAAAGCGGGTTGCACTTGAACTTGGAGGAAACAGCCCATTTGTCGTTTTATCTGACGCAGAAATTGACCAAGCCGTCAAGGCCGCCATTTTTGGAAAATTTGTCCATCAGGGCCAAATTTGCATGATTATCAACCGGTTCATTGTTCACAAAAACAAATATGACGACTTTGTCGCTAAATTTGTAGAACGGGCCAAACAGCTTCCTTGTGGAGATCCAATTGATCCAAATACCGTCATCGGGCCATTGGTAAATAAGCAACAGTTAGAAAAAGCAATGCGGTATATTGAAGAAGCTAAAGAACAAGGTGTAACTGTCGCCTTGGAAGGCAAACGGATTGGCAACATTCTAACCCCGTATGTTTTTACAGATGTTCAAAATTCGAGCAAGTTGGCGCAAACCGAGCTTTTTGCTCCGATTGCTACCATTATAAAAGCGGAAACAGATGAAGAAGCCATTGCCTACGCCAACGATACAGAGTATGGCTTAAGTTCTGCCATTTTTACTAGCGATTTAAAAAATGGGGAAAATCTTGCATTACAAATTGATAGCGGCATGACCCATATCAACGACCAGACGGTGAATGACGCACCGAATATCCCATTTGGGGGAAATAAAGCGAGCGGATTAGGCCGGTTTGGCAATCCATGGGTGGTAGAAGAATTCACAACTACAAAATGGGTTTCCATTCAAACAAAAGATCGCCAATATCCATTTTGATCATTATATGATTTACTCTGATTATCAAACAAGGTTGGAGCACCTATGGAAATTATCCATATGATTAAGAATATATCCTATGGTATAGCAAAAGATAATTATGAGGGGCTACGTGGTATTTGAAAATATTTTTTATTTGTTATATAAAAAGAACACACAGTATTTTCCGCTTTTGAAATGCTGTGTGTTCTTTTTATTGTATATTAGTTTTTACCTTGTTGTTACAAAGCAGCTGTCATTTCAATTTTTTAAACTCTGCTTCGTCTTCGTAGTAAACAACCTGTTCTTTATCCAATGTTGGTCTTAGGTTGTAAAAGTCTAAGCTTATTTCTCCTCTTGCTATTTTCTCCTTAATACCCACTTCTTTTTGAACACGTTGTTTGGATGACTCTAGTGCGAACTAAAGGTCATCCTTTTTGACTACGACTACCCCATCATCATCAGCCATGATCAAGTCACCTGGATCTACAGTTACCCCTCTGCAAACGGTTGGCACATTGACCCAGCCGCCCTTCGACCTGGTGGTTCCTTGAGAGAAGACCTCCTTCGTCCAGATCCGGAAACATAAATCACGTATTTGAGCAACATCTCGTATACCGGAGTCAATAATAACACCCTGAACAACGCGTTTCATCAAGGCAGTAACGATTAATTCCCCAATCATGCCTGCCACTCCCTCGCCCACCAATTCCTCCTTGAAAAAACCTCCGGCTTCATTTGATCTTTCAGACTCTGAGCGTTTAAGATTAATTGAAAAATTGTGTGGTAGATTAACATTTTTCAACTCCCTCAATCCCCAATTTTGCAAAGATATGGGGGCTTATCTTCCGATTGTCTGCATAGAATGTAGACAAGGGTAAGTAATCTCTCAATGAAAATAGTAAACCTGGAGGGAATAACCTAATGCAATTTATTGAAGATGTTAAAGAAGTGAAATTTAGCTTTTTTGAAAAACCGCCGGCGTCGTCTATGACTTATGCCTTTGTCTATGTTAATAATCACAACGAATACTATGCAGTTAAAAATGGAGAGCGTTTGTCACTTAGTGAATTGCGGATTGGCAAGTATAAAAGGGTTTATACAGTCAATATGCAGCAGCAAACCATCAGCTACAAAGAGGAAGTCCCTTCGGCAACAAGAGGAAGAAGGTTTTCTGTCAATTTGTTTATCGATATTGCCGTTGAACACCCCGAACGGTTAGTTCAACAAAATGCAGGAGAAATTGGCCACATTATTAACAATAATCTGCCCTTCTGGGTGGAGTCGGAAGCAAGATTTTATCCTATTGAAGAAGATCTGAGCTTTGCCCGGCATATTGAAGAATTTTTTCAAACCTCGCCATTAGTCAAGGTGTTAAGGGAGGCTGGAATTGTTGTTCGAAATATTCGTGTTTTGATCCGGCAAGGTATTCGGGACCAGCGCCATGATGAGGCGATCGCCGATTTAGATCGGACCGCTGAACTATCTGCCTATCAAGAGGCTCTGGACTTGGAGGAAGCGCGCCGCATTTCGGCCTCGATTAAAGAAGCCCTTCAAGCAGGTGATTTTATCACTGCTGGGAAGCTTGGAGAAAAGAATGAAATGGCAAAGCGGCTAGTGGAATCGGAGTTTAGCCAAAATCAAACTTTCAAATATGAGGTAAACAAACAACTTTTAAACTTGATCAACGATCACTCTATTAACCAGTTTGATGCAGAACAAAGATTGGCCAAGCTAAAAAAACTCTTCCCCTATCTCCCCGTCAATCTGGAAAACATCAATAGAAAAAAACAGATTGCTGGTCCAAGGAGAGAACTTCCATCCTATTTAAATAAAGGAGATTAGCGATTGTGGAATCCATTTTAAATCAGCTGTTTTGGATCTGGTCACTTATTTCTGTCCTGCCGGAATGGTTGCGCCTAGTTTTGGCTTTCTTTGTGCTCCTGCAGCTTGCAAGGCTGATTTTGTTGTACATTGTTCCACCCTTCTTAAACTTATTGTGCCGTTTGTTGAAAAAAATGCTTTATCTCATTTCTTATCCAATCATGGCACTTCTTTGCAAGATGCAAAGAAGCCGGAGAGAAGCAGGAAAGGCTGGCATAGCTGTTTGGATTAATTTCATTGAAGGACTGTTTGCCTTGTTCGAAAGTTTTTTCAACAAAATGATTCAGCTCTTCATGAAACGGAAAAGGTATAAGAACAGGATTAAAAGATGGACCTTCTATTCTGCCACCTCTTTAGTGATTTTGCTTACTGCAGCAATCATGAACAATCCAAATGAGTGGTATACACAAAAATGGAAGAAAGCTGAGGTATGGTTAAACCAAGAACATGTGCATATACAAGCATCCGGGGCTTCCCCTGACCAGAAAGTATTAATTTTAAATAAGAAATATGAAGATGGCGGAAATATTCGTGAAGCTCCCACACTAACAGCGCCCCGGTTATACACTATTACAAATGAAGAAATAATGCACTTTTTGAATGAAGAACAAGTAGATTCCCAAGGAATTAAGTGGCTAAAAGTTCAAACCACAAACGGGATCGAAGGCTGGATTTCAGCCTTGATTGTCAGGGAAAAATAATAAATTTTGGCAGGACTGTGTGGGAATCGAACCCACCAGACCTTGCACACAAGTCTCAAGCAGTTTTGAAGTTAGAAGAACAGTATTATTTCAAATTATCTTCAATTATCATAAGTTATTGAGGACCCTTGCTATTAAAGGGTTTTGGGGGGATTTATGATTTTCCACTCTCAACGCACTTAACAGGGAATAATGGACAACTTTTTTCAGGAACACTTATAACCCATGACACCATTTTTTACCGTCAGGACTTAGGGGAAGAAAACGTGGGGTTTAACGACTATAATGGCTGGACTGTAATCCTGTCAATCTGCAAAGTAGGTGAAATTATATGAAAATTTCTTCTCCCAAACTTCCATTAACACAAAAAGAAAAAGTACAATTAAAAACGTGTAAAATAAAATTAAAAGAGATACCCGGTATGGACATTTCACATTTATCCAAGTGTTTACAAACTTCTTTTGAACGAACTAAATACCTCCGTGGTCTTGCTCAATTCCAATTGATACCCTCTATCGGTCCCAAAGTCGCTCAACGAGTAATTGATCTAGGTTATTATTCTCTTGAAGAGATTAAAAATGTGGATGGTGCTGATTTAATTAATCGTTTGGAAGCACTTTATGGATATTGGGAAGAACCTTGTGTGGAAGATTCTTTAAGATGTATTGTACATTATGCCAAACACCCTGGTAGCGAAAAAAATTGGTTTGATTTTACTGAAGAGCGTAAAAGATATCGTCAAGAATACGGATATCCAGTTGAAAGACCTCAGTTAGCTTGGCATGAAGTGAAAAAACCAACGATACAGAGTATGGCTTAAGTTCTGCAATTTTTACTAGAGATTTAAAAAATGGGGAAAATCTTGCATTACAAATTGATAGCGGCATGACCCATATCAACGACCAGACGGTGAATGACGCACCAAATATTCCATTCGGGGGGAATAAAGCGAGCGGATTAGGCCGATTTGGCAACCCATGGGTGGTAGAAGAATTCACAGTTACAAAATGGGTTTCCATCCAAACAAAATATCGCCAATATCCATTTTGATCATTATAGTTAAATAAGATTACTGGTATGAAAGACTGCTTCACCGGTTCCGCTTACGAACTGGCAATCTTATTATTCATGGCAATAGCAGACCGCTTATATTATCTTGGCTCTAAGGGACTTATGCGGGGAATGCTTACCAAAGATCAATAGTGGAGCTCTCATGGTATACGAGTCATCAAGGTTAATTTCAATTTTCAAAAGGTCAATCAGCAAATTACTGGATTGGCCTTTTGATTTATGAATTAAGTAGATCACTTAACCACCATTATATGTTATTAATTTATCAGATATGGTTCCTTTAGCTTTATAATCGGATTGTTATACCTCCGTTTATATTAAAAGTTAGCCCTTTAATGAAGTTCGCATCATCTGAACAAAGGAATACCACTCCACTTAAATCCGAAGACTTTATTCCATCATTATGTTTACTGTTTTCACTTGTGTATAACTCAGGATCTCGTCTAAACCTTCTTCAGAACCGATCCCACTATCCTTAAATCCTTGATATGGGACCCCAAGAAAATGCCTTGAACTTCCATTAACCCAAATAAATCCTGCTTCAATTCGATCAATAGTCTCAAAAGCGGTAGGTAAATGGTTTGTCCAGATGGACGCAGTTAATCCGTAAGGAAGAGCATTCACTTGTCGAATCACATCCTCTTTTTCATTCCAACATATTAAGGATAAAACAGGACCAAAAATCTCCTCTTTAAAAATTTTCATATCCTCAGTAACATTTGTAAAAACAGTTGGTTCTACAAAATGACCTTTCTGAAAAACTGACCCCTTAGGTTTTTCTCCCCCTACCACAAGCGTTGCACCTTGTTCTAACCCTGATTTAATATATCCCATTACTCTGTCAAATTGTGGCTGTGAGACAAGGCATCCCATTTCAGTTTCCGGATCGATGGGCAATCCTAACTTGATTTGCCCCACTCTTTTAATTAATCTCTCAATGAATTCATCATAAATGTCTTCATGTAAAAATAATCTTGATGTTGAACCACATGACTGGCCTTGACACCACATAAAGTTCATTCCCCCAACCGCACCTTCTACCGCTTTTTCTATATCAGCATCAGGATAAACAATCATGGCATTTTTTCCGCCCAATTCCAAAGACACATGTTTAATCGCAACATCAGCAGATGACTTTAAAATCGCTTTCCCCGTCCCTACACTTCCAATTAGTGCTATACGCTTAACAGCAGGGTGACAAACAAGTGCATTACCAGTAATTGGACCATCCCCGGTTAAGATATTAACCACTCCTGGTGGAAGGATAGACTGACAAATCTCTGCAAAAAGAAGGGATGAGAGTGGAGATTGATCAGGAGCTTTTAATACAACCGTGTTTCCTGCAATTAAAGGAGCAACAATTTTTTCTGCTGTAAACATAATCGGGTGATTGAAGGGGATAATTTTTCCAATGACCCCATATGGTTCTCGACGAGTAAGATGCCAGTTTATTCCAGAAGATGGGATGGTCTCACCTTTTAATTCAGTAACCATACCAATGACATACTCCATCATATCTACTGCACTAAATACATCTGAAAGCATTGCGGTAACTGGGTTTCCTCCATTAACTGCATCAAGAACAGCATATTGTTGAGCCCTTTTCTTAAATTCTTTAACCAATGTTTTTAACATCTTCGCCCGATCAAGTGGAGGTGTTTTCCGCCAAAATTCAAAAGCTTTTTTAGCGGAATCGACCGCTGCATGAACATCTACGCTTTGAGCAAATGGGACAGAACCAAGGAGTTCCCCTGTTGAAGGACTATAAGTTTCATATGTTTCACCGCCTTGTGCACCTACTAATTGACCTCCTATTAGCATCCGATACTCCCTTTGTAAAAGCTTGTTTTTAAGATCTTCCCATTCTGCTTTATCTATCGTTTCTCCTAATGTACTCATATTTTCCTCCTACTAGATTGCTGTGTTTTAACTGTTTTAAAAAGCAGCAATTATTTACTTTTAAGTGTGAAAAAAAGCTAATTTATATTTCAAATATTAAAAATATTTGAAATATAAATGGTACTCTACTTTAATTTCAGATATAATACAAATATCAATTTATTGTTAAACATATTTATATTTATTTATAACCTACAAGATCTTACTCTAAGTCTAATAGAAAATAAATATTGGGAGATGAAGCTATATTGGACATGCCTTTAAATCTGCATCAATTACAATTGTTTTGTTGTGTAGTTGAACATCGCAGTTATTCTCAAGCGGCCAGAAGTCTACATATGACACAACCAGCTTTAAGTCTACAAATAAAATCCCTGGAAGAAAGATTGGGTGCTAAGTTATTTGTTAGAAAAGGAAACAATATTGAGCTAACTAGTGTTGGTATACATGTGGCGCAGTATGCGTCAAATTTACTTAGCCTTGACAAAAGATTACGTTCATCCGTTAAAGAACTAGTGTCCGGAGAAACTGGAGAAATTGCCATTGGCAGTAATCGCCCCTTTGGACGTTATATACTACCTAAATTCATCCTAAAATTTATACAGCAATACCCTTCTGTTGAATTATCTACTACCTATGATAATACAGAAAAAATTTCTCGTTATGTGTTGGACGAGAAAGTAAATGTTGGTTTTGGCGTTTGGTCAAAGGATCAAACCATTCCATCTGACTTTAAAAAATACCTAATTCGGAAGGATTACTGGACATTAGTTTGTGCTGGAGGATCCCAGTGGGCAACATGGCATGGAACAGTTCAGGATGTGTTACAAAAAGCCCCTCTGGTTGGTTCCTTGCCAAGGACCTCTCATGGAGAAATTATCAAAAACGAACTTCGCAAGCTTGGATTGGATACAAATGAATATAAATTCAATATGCGCCTTGATGATATCGAATCAATCAAAATGGCCGTTATCTCCCAATTAGGTATTGCCTTCCTGCCGCGAATAACGATTGATAGGGAATTATCAAACGGAGAATTAGTACCAGTCCCATTAATTCAGGAATACCTTCCAGCTCTAGATTATTATTTAATAATAAAAGAAGGAGCTTATATTTCCCCTACAATGGAGAATTTTATAAATTATATTTTAGAAGAAACAAAAGAGATAAATCACCAACTTTAAACCTATAAAAAATGATTTAAACCAAAATGATGAAACATATACCTGTAAGTACTAAAATAGTCCCAAGCAGCGTCCGGTAGGTAATACCTTCTTGATTTTTGAAGAGAAAAAAACTAATTGGTGTCACAATAACTGGTGTAGACATGGTAATAAGATTTGCAATTGATATAGGAATATATCGCATGGACGCAATCACGGAGATTTGTGCAGAAATTGTTATTATACCGCTAGCGACATACAATAATACGCCCCTTGGGTCAGACTTTTTAATCTGGCCCAAAAAAGAATGGGCACTTTTATTGGTCATCGAAAACAGTATCAGCCCTAACACTGCCCCAAAGATACTTCCTAGAATTGGTTCATTCCAGTTTTTAATGGCTGCACCTCTAAGAACGTTTCCAATCGCATAAGAAAGTGAACTCAGAAAAGCAAGTAATATTCCTGATTTTATTAGCCCAATAATGGAAGATTGCCTTGACGGTTGCATCATTAAATTTTCTTTACTTGCTGCAATCTCTCTTTTTGCTGAATTTTTCGCAACATATGAAACTAAGAACAAACCACATAATATAACACCAACTGAAAGCAAATCCACCCAACTTAGTTTCTCGCCCATGAATAGCCATGCAATAATTGTTGTAAACATAGGATTACTTACTTGAAATGTACTTGCACGCGAGGGACCTAACCTATCAATCGTTTCAAAGAAAAACCAACGCCCCATATAGGTACTGAAAAACCCCGCAGTTAAAAACAATAAAAATCCCTTAGTATGCCAATCAAACTGGCCTTCCTTAAAAAAAAGCAATTGGATTAAAAATAAACCTGCAGCAAAAAGAACATTTACCCATACAGAAATAAGAAATCCAATATTAATATCTAGTCGAGCAATTGCTAACTTCGTCAAAATAATGTTAGAAGAAAATAAAACTAAAGCAAGTAACGCCAACGTTTCTCCCATTCAAATTTACCTCATCTCTATTTATTCTTAATCTTGAATACTCTTTCCATAATTGCAATTCCCCCCTTACGCTAGGAATATTTCCTATTTCAAGAAATCGACGTTTAACTCTCTGTATATAGTTAAACGTCGAGTCTACTAAAGTTATTTCTTAATTCATTTTTGATAGAAACATACAAAACAATTTTCTCAGTGTTTGTTAGTTTAATTATTGTTTCATTACCTTTATCCTGATATCCAAACTACCTAGCAGTGGCCGGTATCGCATCTGGAGGCAGCCCTTCCCACTGATCCTGAATGATATCAATGATTGCAGGTTTTCCTGAAGCGATTGCTCGATTTATTGCTCCATCTAATTGTTCGGCAGATTCTACCCGCTCGCCGTAAGCACCTAGTAAACGTGCAAATTCAGCAAAGTCAATATTATTGTAATGAATCCCTATATGTCGTCCATCATGAGCTGTTTTTTGCCTATCCCGTGTATTACCATAACAGAAATTATTTAAGACAATATTGACAACTGGAATATTCTCTCGGACTGCGGTCTCTAAATCTTGAGCCACCATCCAAAATGCTCCATCTCCTGTGACGCTTAAAACGATCCTTTCAGGATTAGCAAGCTTAATCCCCATGGATGCAGGAAATCCCCACCCCATGGATCCACCTGCGGCTGCATAAAAGTTTCCTGGTTTAAATTTTCCATATCGAGTAAGCCATGGTCCGAAGGTAGCTGCATCTTCCACTATTATGACATCTTTTTCGTTCATTAAACGGTTTATAGATTCGAGAACAGAAATGGAAGAAACAGGACAATCGGTAACCAACTCTGGTAACTTCGTCTCTTCTAGATATTTAGGTAAATACTTATTGAAGTTTGCCCGGTCAACTAAATTTTCTGTATAGCTAGCCAACTGGTCAATGATTACTTTCATGGTCTCCTTTGCATCCCCCAATAAACTTACCTCAGGGATGTAGATCTTCCCTATTTCATTTTCATCAATATCAATATGAATCAATTTTGTTTTATTTGATATTGATGTCCATCTATTTGTTGAAAACTCCGAAAAATGCATGCCTACAGCGAAAATAACATCAGCCTCTTTTATTAGTTCCCAACTGGAAGGGGCACATCCAGGTCCCACATTTCCAAAATAAAGGGAATGATTATTCGGAAATACATTCGGTTTTCTCCAAGTGGTTATTACAGGGATGGCAAGCTGCTCTGCCAACTGAATCAACTCATTTGTCCCATTTGAAATCGCTACCCCACCTCCTGCAATGATCACAGGATCCTTGGCGTCTTTAAGTATTTCAACCGCTCGTTTGATACCGTTTACATCAATAACACGATGATTTAATCGATGAACAGGCCTGAACGAGAATTCTTTTATTTCACTAATTTGAACATCAAGCGGAATTGAAATAGCTACAGGCCTTGGTCTGCCTGAAAGTGCTGTTTTTATCCCTCTTTGAAGTAATTCCGGAATTCTGGGCGTTTGGTGGATTTCAATTGACCATTTTGTGATAGGTTCAAAAAATTTAACAAGATCCATTTCTTCAAAGGCATCTCGATAGTAAATTTCATCCGAAACTTGCCCTATTATTGCTAAGATAGGAACTGACTCTGCGTATGCATTATGAATGCCGATGGTTAGGTTTGCTGCACCGGGGCCTCTTGAAGCCATACAGACACCAATTGTTCCTGTTGATCTTGCAAATCCATCCGCCATGAACGCAGCTATTTGTTCATGACGGACTGATATATAGCGGATCTCATCATTATCATATAAAGCATCAATTAAATGCATGATTGTCGTGCCTGGTAAACCAAAAGCATATTTTATTCCTTCACGTTGCAGTGTTTCAATGACTGCCTGAGCACCATTCATATTTTTACTCCCTCAGTGTTATCTCTATTGTTCGACAGATCAGACTTTTTTTTTATTTTTTCCAAGCAATGCTTACTTTTTCAATATTCCTGCTTCCTTGTAGAACTTTTCTGCACCTGGATGCATCGGAGCTCCCTGTACATCTGCAATTGTGTCTTTCGTTACCGCTTCAAAAGACTTGTGCACCGTGTAAAGGTAATCAAGATGTTCATATATTGCCTTAGTTACTTTATACACTACATCATCTGGTACATCTGCACTGGTAACCAAAATCGTGTCAACTGCTGCTGTAGGTATATCCTTTTTTACAAATGGATATGTACCAGCCTTTATGGTATATGGTTTGGCGGCAAGTTCTTTTTCCATTGCTTTAATTGCTTTATCAGATAGAGGTAATATTTTCATTGGCTTACTTGTATTCAATTCAATTAAGTTACCTGCAGGTGTTGGAAGTGGTGATAATGATCCATCCATCTTGTTATCTTTAATCTGATCATTGGCTTTTGAAACGGCTAAATACTGAATCTTTCCCCCGTTCTTTTCAATTTGTTCATAGCTGCTTCCATAGCTTTTAAAAACAACGCGGTTGGATATTTCCATTGGGGAATTTTTTGTATTTACAGCCGCTACCAATGGCATCTTTTCTTTTACAATTTGTTCGATTGATGATATTCCTGAATCTTCACTAACTGCGAAATGGTATGGCATGGAATGTAGATAGGCAACTGTTCGCACTTTATCCATTTTAGATGTGTAAGGCTTCTCCCCTTTATATGCCCATTTTGCTGCCGATGCACTGACAATTCCAAATTCTGCTTGACCTGTCATAACTGTCATGATATTCGCACCATCCTGACCAGGTTGATACGTAAAGGTTGAATTAGGATAAGAACGTTTAATTGATTCGCCTAATCCCTCACCAATTGTGCTCCATAGGCCACCAGCCGATCCACCAGCGATGGTTACCTTAATATCTCCTTTACTACTAGTCTTTGCTTTTGAAGAGACTTCCTTTGTTGGCTTTCCTCCACATCCTGCTAAAACTAGTATTAAAACTAGTAGAATGCTGACAAATTGATAGAATTTTTTCATTCTTTTCATTTCCCCTTTGTTTGTTATGTTTAAACTTTTCCTAATTTAACTTTCGATCTTTGAATTTAACATTTTAATCTCTTTTACTTGGAATCTATCAGTACCTTTGAAATCTTTAACTACATCAGGTATGTTTGGAACTAAAGTAAATACAATACCTATTAAACCAATAATACTAGTTATAATACTTGGGTAAATAAGAAGGATACTGCTGATTACAACAATCCACTGTTTCCATCTTTCTAGAGTCTTGCCAAACCAACCTTCCAATCCAGCGGCTAGGGATATCACACCTAATATGGCTGTTATAACTGAAATGCTAATTTTTATTGGTGAACCAATTAGCAACAGTGACGGATCGTAAACAAACATAAATGGGATAATAAAAGCAACTAGCCCTAAACGACAAGCCAAGAAACCTATCTTCATTGGATTTGCCCCTGCGATGGCTGCTGCTGCATAAGCAGCAACTGCAACTGGTGGAGTAATCGCTGATAAGCAAGCATAATATAGAATAAACAAATGAGCTTGTAGCATATCGATTCCGACTTCAATCATAATCGGGGCTGCTAAAACGGCTGTAAGAACATAAGCAGCAGGGGTAGGCATCCCCATACCAAAAATTACACACACCATCATCGTTACCACCATGGTCATTAATAAACTGCCTCCAGATGCTGCATGGATAAGACCAGAAAATTTACCTCCTAAGCCTGTCACTTGAATAACCCCTGCAACCACCCCTGCTGCTGCACAGACAGCAACTAATGGTGAAATACGAGTAGTGGTTTCTATCAAGGTATTAAATAGTTTACTAGGAGTAAGACGAGTTTCCTTTTTTAAGTAACTTACAAGGATTGTTGCTACGGATGCAGAAATTGCCCCTAATACAGGAGTGAAACCTTGTTCAAGAAATATAACGAGAACAAGAATAGGAATGACAAATTGTCCCATCGATTTCATTACAGCTTTTACAGTCGGTATGTGTTCATCCTCATATCCAGCCATTTTCAATTTTTTAGCCTGGAAATGGACCTGACAGAAAATGGCCAAATAATATAACAATCCAGGAACAAGGGCCGCTATTGCAATCGCTGAGTATGAAATACCTGTCATTTCAGCCATTAAAAATGCTGCTGATCCCATAACAGGAGGAAGAATGCTACCACCAGTCGCGGCGGTTGCTTCGATTGCCCCCGCATATGTTGGTGAGTATCCCACCCTTTTCATGGAGGGGATAGTGAAAGAGCCAGTGGTAGCAACATCTGCTGTTGGACTACCTGAAATTGACCCATACAGACCACTTGAAATGACTGCTACCTTTGCTGGACCACCTGCTACTCGTCCAGTTAATGCTTTTGACAGAGCGTAAAAGAAGTTTCCACCACCGGAAGCATTAAATAGATTACCGAAAAGGACAAAAAAGAATACAAAAGTTGCTGCCACACTGGCTATGGATCCAAAAACTCCATTAACCGTATAAACCATTTGGTCTACAAATTCCATGAGGGTAAACTGTTTATGTCCAAAAGGACCAGAAATAAGATGCCCAAAGAATGCATACAGCACTAAAGCGCTTACAATCACAAGCAAACCAAAACCTAATGTTCTCCTTGTCACTTCAAACACGATTAGAAGCATAACAACCCCTACGACCATTTCCATCAAAGTTAATGGATCTGCCATAGGCCAACGGGTAAGAAAGCGCTCTGAGTAAACAGTCATAAAAATCCCGATTCCTATTAGTGTAAAAGAAATTAGAAGATCTATAAATGGTACTTTATTTCCTTTTTTAATACTATTGAAAGAAAATACAAGGAATGTAATAGCCAGCATAAAAGTGATAAAAATAGAATTATGAAGAAATGGGTCGATTGAAGAAAATAAAACAACATAAAATTGAAAGATGGAAATTCCACATATTAAAAGTAATAAAAACTTTTTTATCCAGCCTTCTGGTTCTCTTATCGTACCAGTACTTAACATTTTCCCTAATGGAAATTTCACATAATCCCTCTTTTCCATTTATAGATTTTGATTTTATACCATTCAAAAATTAATGCTTTATCAAACGGTATGTTTTATTTCCCCAATTACTGGAACTTGATAGTCCAGGGTAAGTTCTTTCCTCTCTTTTGATGATTGAATCGCTTTTATGCAAATTTCTAAATTAGCCTTAGCCCAATATCCATCATGTAATGGTGATTCATTCTCTACTATAGATCGATACAGTTCATCAATTACATTAAATCGACCCGTTTGTTCTTTGGAAATAGGGAGAATAGATCTTTCTTCTTCTCCATATACAATAAGACCATCTGGATGTTGACGGATGTCCCCTTTTTCGCAACTAACAACGGTCAATCCAAAGAATGGGTGATTTTTTTCGGTATTTTCATAGTTTTTCGCCAGAGTACCCCCAAACCCTGCAGCTACTTTTAAAGCAACTTCTTCAGATTGGGAACTTGTTTCTTTTATGGTTCGGCGAGATTGTGCATAAATATCCGCCTTTTTTAAAGGCCCACCTTCACCAATGTCAAATGTCAATTCAGTTGTATGAAAATGATCATATCCATTGTAAATAGCAGTTGCAGCGGTACCATCCTCAAACTCCAAAAAGACTGTATGATTGCCTTCGGTTGGACGAGTTAAATCCCATACACCGGTAACTGCACGGATACTCCTTACCTGCCCTCCACCTAACAAGCGAATGATGTCAAATTGGTGTGCTCCTTGCCTGAAGGTGACTCCACCGCCTAATTCCGTTTTTAATTCCTCTGGTGTTCTTGGACGGTATAACCAATCATTAAAGTACCAATTATGGATCATTAAAACTCTTCCCATTTTACCACTATCGATAATTTCCTTCATTTTTTGAATGGGAGGTTCAAAACTGTGGGAATGTCCAACAATTAACTTAACCCCATTTTCTTCAGCTGCTTGGATCATTTCATCCGCTTCTTCTAAAGTGGTTGCGAGCGGTTTTTCTACAATTATATGTTTTTTTGCTGCAGCCGCAATCCTAACATGTTCTTTATGAAATTCAGTTGGGGTAGCAATGTATACCGCATCAACATTAGGGCTCTTACATAAATCATCTATAGAAGAATAGGTTTTGACATCGTAATCTTGAGCAAATTTCTTCAATCTTTCTTCGTTTCTAGTTGAAGCGGCTGTCAATCTTACCTTTGGATGCTTTAATATATCAGGAATCATCGACGCCCCTGCAATTCCCAATCCTACAATTCCTATATTGATAATTCCATCTTGTAAAGGCATTTAATATCTCCTCTCTGCTTCTTGTAGTTTTTTAACATAATACCGCCAAACCCATTTAGCATTAAATTTTATTCCTAAATCAGGAAGTTCTGCAATATCCTCTTCTGATATCCCTGATGCTTCCTGTCCAGTTTTTGCTACTTCTAACGTTATTTTTGCTAATGTGTTGAAGTTCAAAGCATTGATCGTTGCCTCTTCGATGGTTGCACCAGTTACTGTAATCCCATGGCCTTTCATTAAACAAATATTCCTATTCCCCATTTGTTCTATCATGGGAGCAGCCAATTCAGGTCTTGTAACAAGGTAGGATCGAGGAAAAATAGGTATTCCTTCTAAAGCCATTCGCATTGCTGGTATATTAAAAGCACCAAATATAGGACGCAGTGGTAAATTAGAAATACTACATATTAAAGCTGCGGGTGGATGGGCATGTATCACACAACCAACATCTGGCCGAGATTTCATGATTTCACCATGTATGGCTAGTTCTTTAGGGATTTGATAACTTCCATGTAAATCCTCACTGTTCCCATCAAAGTCCACTCTTCTAATTGCATCTATGTTCGTGTACCTTAACCCATTTTCTTCTTCTCCACGACATCGAATTAACATTTCATTAGTATTAGTATTTGGAATCCGAACACTAACATGTCCTAGAGTTTCATCCACTAACCCTTCCATGGCTAATATTCTACAAGAGATTGCAACCTTTTCTCTTAATTTATTTATTGAATCGCTCACCATTTTACCCACTTTCCTTAGTTATTAGCTAACTCCGGTGCAATCACTCGTTTCATTTCCACTATTTCACCTCTCCATGAACATTTGCTGCACCAGCAAAAGTAGGCAATATCATCGGATACCCAATATTCGTTTAATAGACTTCTAGAATCCAAAAGTGATTCTCCACAATTTGGACAGTATTTTAGACTTATTTTATATTTTTTAATGTTGTTCAAACCATTCCTCTCCTTTCAAATTAGAGAAGAAGTTCCTTCTAATAGCCCAAGGAACTTCTTGGGCTATTAGAGACCTGAAAAAACCTTTCCACCTTTACATATCTCGATAATTTCATCAAGGTTAGGTGCATATCTGGTATTCCAGTCTTTAGCCACTCCTGATAATAAACCACCCTCACTAAATTTGTTTTCTTCTTGAGGCAGTTCAATATTGTCATTTATTTTAGTATCTCGAATGACACATTTAGGATCTTCGCCATTTTCCATTCTTTTTAGTTCTCTTTGCAACATTTGACGATACATGATGATTCCTTTATCAGAAGTTCCCAAACGTTCAGTAGTTCTATCTGCAACAGGACCCTGCGTAATCCATGCCAACATGTCTTGCCCATCAATATAATCATTTATAAATTTGCCATCTTCATCATATATTGGACATTCATATGAAGAAATTTGATAATTTTCCGGTACCTTAACCCCTTCTTTAGGAACAAAACATGTGTACCAAAAATGTAGGGTATTTTCGTCATCAATTGGAACACGAATTTGAAAGGAATGCGCCCCACTGTCTCCTACACGAAGCATCGTTGGAAAAACAATTGGGTGACCGATAGCCCAATCCTCATTTTCTTCTGTTTGTCCTTCGAGGACTCGTCTTTTAATAATTCCCCACTCAAATTCATCAAACCCAATTTTGAGATGGTGTTTTGTGATTTTCCAATCACTCTGTGGTCTTCCTTGTTGTTCAAATACATGTTGGAAATAATGACCATGTAACCATTCCAAATGTGTAGGATCCAACGAATTTTCCATTATTTGCATCCAATTGCATGGTATTTTAGCGAAGCCAACTGTACGAATGACATTATCTCGAACAAATAAATCCCATTTAGGTAATTCAGGTGCAGGTGTAGGGCCCATATATGCAAATACTAGTCCACCTAATTCCTCTACTATGTATCCAGATATTTTAATCCTGTTTTTAAACGTACTAGATTCTGGTTCATTCGGTTGTTCTACACATTGTCCAGTCCTATCATAAGACCACCCATGATATTGACAACGAATCCCACATTCAGTTGGAATACCATATTCAAGTGATACTCCCCTGTGTGCACACTTGTCAGCTACGAGCCCCAATTTATTGGATTTATCACGGTATAACACAAGATCTTCTCCTAGGATCTTTACTTTCTTGGTAGTCCCAATTTTTTCAATTTCGCTACTTACAGCGATTGGATGCCAATACCTTCTTAGTAACTGCCCCATTGGTTTATCAGGTCCCACTTGAGTTAAAACTTCGTTTTGTTCTTGGCTCAACATAATTTAACCCCCTTAAATTAATTATTAAATATTATTACAAGATAAAAAACACTAAGTATTCTGCATTTTTTAATATAATTTCTTCCAATAGTCTAAAAAGAAAATAATAGGCTCCAATAACCACTTCCTTCCAAATAAACTTTAATATAGATAATATTCTGTCTTTTTTTAATTTTGTGATTATTTGGTTATTTACATTATATCCAACGTGTTTATATAAGTCTAATTAGTAAATTTAAGTATAGATATAAACAAAAGTATATAACCTATTGGAGATATTTAGAAAGTAACTGACTGAAAAAAGACAAAAAGCGTAAAAAACTATCTTAATTTGTTTCATTAGATGTGAATTGTATAGTGGGGTGTCAATGGACAATGAGGGGAAAAATGTTTCATTGAATTACCAATAAATTTTGTAAAACAAATATTCTAAGAATACCTTAATGGCAACCGTTTAGGGGCGTATTGTACTAATTTATATGAAGAAGGAGTTCATTCTTCAATTGAGTCTTAAATTGGTTTGCTGGACAAGCTTAGTCCCTTCACCATAAATAATCAGTTCAGGTTCATAATCGAGTTCATTCGCTTCCAATAACTTAATGGAAGTATGAAAGAAAGATAGATTTTCAACAATGAGTACGCGTTGAATATCTGTTAGTTCTTTCCCTTGTTTCATCCAAAATACAAAAGGCTCCCCGTAGTTCACCATTTTAAGGCGCTCTAAGCGTCGTATGGATTTGACTTCTACTAACCAATTTCGACATCCTTATATTATAAACTAGTGGAGTAATAGCAGGTAAATGAAATTTTAATTAGATTAATGTAATCAAAAAAAAGAACTATCAATAAGATAGTCAAAGTTAGTAGCAAATAATGATATGGGGGAAAGTAGCTAATTAATACATACCCGCATTTTAACAAAAAAACGATCATTACTTTCTCAAAGTTAAGTGGTTCAAAAACTGTTCAAACCGTTGATAACTCTGATTTCATTTGCGAGGGAAATTTACAGGAATACTGACCATTATTTTAATAAGGAAAAAGCATTAGATACGTCCCATGGATTGCTGGTCAACTTTGGACCAAACATCGTTTTTAATAACACTTGCCCGGAACCTCTTGCATACTCCATTAATGAAAAGGCACCGGCAGGGGTTTCTACTTGAACATCTACTCTTACCGGGCATTTTTTTAATTCTTCCACAATCTCCCTTGCTTTATATACCTCCAAAGGTTCTGGTGAACGAACGATCAGGTCCAGGTCACTTTTTGATGTCACTGTTTCCACACCACTGGCAAGCTCGAAACCGACACTTCCTCCAGGCCCCCATGAAATTCTGTGAGTATTGAATATGTCTTTTGCTAACTCCATTGCTCCGAAAACAGGTGATTGTTTATCTTTCCAGTGATCTCTTCCGGCAAGGTTTTCAGGCTTTATTTGTTCAATAATACAATTTTCCGGTAAAAATGCCCCAAATCTCTCGTTTCTTTTCTTGCCCCTAACACCAATAGCTGCCTGCCCTTTTGGCGCATACACCCTCCGGACCACAACAAATGGGGCTGTCTCCAAAGAATGTACGACCCATTTAGGGATTAAAGAGTGACTGATGATATCCCTAGGATTAACTTTTAGTAAATCATGTGGTTCTAGTGCCATTGTTCTGCAAGCTTCTTCCGTACAAGTATCGAAGCTGCCCGCCCACCTTCTCGTGCAAAAGAAGTGTTGAGTCTGCTGCTAAGATCGCTTGGACTGTTTTTTGTGTCTTCAATGGCTTCAACTAATTTACTAAATACTGCTGCACGGTCGGAAATCCCTGGGGAATCTGCATTTATACCACTCATGAGGGCAAATAGTGCCCCTAGTTTTTCAAAAGAACGAATATCATAGGCCATGGCAGGAACTTTCTTTGTCGCTTCTTCCAATTCTTCAATCGTACGCTGTGTAATTCTAGCTGCTGATTTTTTGGACATGACATGAACATTTACACCCTCATCCTCTAAAGCTATCAGACGGCTGGCTTGCATTCCGTGGGAAAGAAATGCACCCGAAATAGCCTTTCCAGGTATAAAGGCAATGACTGGATGTCCTGCTAATCTAGCAGAAGCGTAAGCATCAACTGCCGCAGCACATGCCTGATGAATCCCCAGAAGTTCCTCACGATAGCCGTAAGCCTGGCTTGGTACATCAACAATTGCGACAATTGCCCGCTTCTCCTGATTCTGGTCCTCCTCGATCACATCCCGTACATGCTTCGCGATCATCCATCCTTCTTCAAGGCCGAATTCACCGGATCGTGCTCTTGGGAAGCGGCTAAATTTATCCGGTACCACTGCAAGGAAACGCGCAGGAACATTTCCAATAAAGGAATCTGCACAAAGAACAGAAGGGGTTTTACTGATAGTTGGGGACCCCTTTGTTAAGAGAGTAAACCATTTATTCCCTCTGCTTACTATCCCATTCTCCTGAATAGGCCTCCTAAAGCTAAATTCATCTAGTGTATTTTGCTCGGACTGTTTCCATAACTGACGTGCTTTTTCCGCGTTAATGAGTTCTGAAGGATCGACCGTTTGTAAAAACATAAGATACCTTTCAACCTGGGTACTTCTTGCGGGTTTTCCAGCCGCTTTTTTGATTGCAGAAAGAATGGCTTGTTGAAAAGCTTCAATATCATCATCCACAATTAGATCGGCGAATCCCGTTGCATTTCTTTGATTCCCGCCAATTGTATTCCAGATCAACTGACGATCCATGGAATCGAATTCCTCCATTCCGGCTTCTTGCTCGATAACCTCAGGTCCATTTAATCCAAGCCGTCCTTCACGGGTCATGATTAAGATGCTGCATAAACCAGCCGTAATGGACATCCCGCCAAATGCTCCTATTTTCCCTGGAATAATACCGATAACCGGTACATATTCCCTAAGCGCGACGATGGCAGCTCCAATTTCTGCAATTGACAATAGTCCATAGTTTGCCTCCTGCAGCCTTACTCCCCCTGTATCAAACACAATGACTGGGTACACTGATCCGCCTGCTTTATTTTCCTCCAAAGCAAGTTCCAGTGCACCGGCAATTTTTGCACCTGAAACCTCACCAATGCCTCCTCCCTGGAAATTCCCTTCAATAGAAATCACCAATAATGAAAGACCATGCAGTTCTCCCCTTGCAATCACCACACCATCATCACTTTGCGGGACAATGCCCTGAGGTTCTAAATGTGGTGATTCAATACCTGTGAATGGGTCCAGTAATTCCCTGTAACTGGATCTATCCAACAATGCACGTGCCCTATCACGTCCGCCGCATTCAACATAGCTATTTTTTAACGTATCGAGCATCGTTAGCCACCTCCAATGCTTGTGATAATCGTAATGTTACAACTCCTGGAGTTGCACCGAAATCATTAATCTTAATCATTGCTGAAACATCATGCTGTGAAAAAAATCTCTCTAAAACGGAGCTCCATGTTTCTTTAAACCCCGTTGTACCAGTACGTACAAGTACTTCTGTATATGTCCCTTCTAAAGGTTCCATCAAAATTTCCAAATCTCCAGATCCAACCACACCCACATGTGAAATTGAATTCAATTTTTTTGTTGCAGGAAAACGAAACATTAATTTTTCCAAATTGGCGCCCTCCTTATTTTCTAATGAGCGAGTACTTTTTGAACCCCCATAAATGGCTTGTGTTATTTTTATAGAGATAATCAAGGAATAATGTAGCCGCAAGCAAATCGGCACTCCCACCTGGGGAAGCATTGCACTTAATTAAGAATTGACTAAGTTCCTCTAAAACCTTCCGGCCGGTCTGTGTCCAAACTCCACCTAATAGTAGGATTTCTGAAGCAAGTTCCTTGGTAGCGGTCAAGCTTCGAGCCCCTCCCCGATGTAAAATACATGTGTCATCAAGACTTGCCATAAGTGCAATTAAGGTATTCAGCCTGCATAGGTCCTCTTTGATGCCCCTTCTCCTCGAATCATAAAGAACAGGTAAAGATATGTTTCTTAAATGTGGGAACCCCTGCTGAGCTTCCCCAAGTGCTCCATTCACTCCATATTTTTCTTTTACTCTTTTACCATTCGTTATTTGTTGTGGCAAGTTCCGATCCGTGAAGAGGGCAAGGTTTCCTGCGGTTTTAGCAATATGGTCCAAAGATGTCTCTCCTGGGTTCATGGCAGCGCTTGAAATAAGCAGGCCCAACGCCCAGATAGCACCTTTGTGTGTATTCACACCCCCAGTAGCTTGGAACATATCGATTTCCCCTTGGCGCCCGATAGCAGCAATCTCTTCCCTTAATTCCTGGGAAGGGACCCTTCCATAGCTTACCTTCGCAATTTCTCTGAACGCCGGTTCTAAAGATTCTGCTGATTTAATCATTAATTCAATCGACATATCGTGATGAGAACCTGTGCTTTCTTTGTCAACAAGACCTGGCTTCGGCGTCAGTTCTGCCTCCTCAATCAGCGCTTCCACTGCTAAAAACGCAAGATTCTCTGTGTAGGTTTGTAATTTTTCCATTTGACTGCTCCTGTTACCAGCTTCGGAATTTAGCAGGTGGTTCATATAAACCATCTGACCATTCCACCAGCTCTTCTACATTTTTAGCAGCAAGCAAGGAACGCTTTGCATCGGTTCTTCTAATCCCAAGATCCTCAGGGAGGGCAATTAGTCCTTCCCTTCTCAACTTATCCGTTTTTCTAACGTCATGTTCAAGCCCAATCGGAGTAACGCCTGCGATTGCTGCAATTGCCTGCCTGCGTTCTTCCATGCTGTTCGCCTTATATAAATAGGCAATCCCATCTTCTGTCACAATATGTGTGACGTCTTCACCATAAATCATGACAGGTGCAGTTGCGAGATTTGCATCATTTTTTACAACCAATGCATCTAAAGATTCAACAAACACCGGTTTATTTCCGTTTTGGAAGGTTTCTACTACCTGGACTACCAGCTTTTTCCCGCGTGCAAGCGGATGATTATTTGTCTTCATGTCCAGCCACGCCTCGGAAGAATGTCTCCTTCCACCTGGGTCATGTCCCATATTTGGTGCCCCTCCGAACCCTGCAAGCCTCCCGCGGGTAACAGTTGAAGAATTTCCGTAAGCGTCGATTTGCAGACTTGATCCTACGAACAGATCGACAGCATATTGCCCTGCCAGCTGGCATAATGTCCGGTTTGAGCGTAAACTTCCATCACGGCCTGTAAAAAATACATCCCTTCTTGAGGCCACATATTTTTCCATTCCAACTTCTCCACCAAAACAATGGACACTCTCTACCCAGCCGCTTTCGATTGCGGGAATCAAAGTGGGATGCGGATTTAACGCCCAGTGTTTGCAGATCTTGCCTTTAAGCCCAAGCTTTTCTCCATATGTAGGAAGTAACAACTCCACAGCAGCGGTATTATAGCCAATTCCATGATTCAACGACTTCACCTGATGCTTTTCATATATACCACGGATAATCATCATCGCTTGAAGCACCTGGATATCTGTAATATGGCGCGGATCACGGGTAAACAGAGGCTCAAGTTGATACGGCTTGTCAGCAACTACAACGTAATCAATCCATGAACCAGGTATGTCAACACGCGGAAGTTCATCCACTAGTTCATTCACCTGCGCAATGACAATCCCATCACGAAAAGCTGCTGCTTCAACCAATGTTGGAGTTTCTTCTGTATTCGGTCCTGTGTATAAATTACCGACAGCATCGGCTTTGTCAGCAGCCACCAGCGCAACTGATGGGATCAAGTCGATAAACAACCTTCCATACAACTCTATATAAGTATGGATCTCACCCATTGTAAGTTTCCCATCCTCAACCATTTGTGCAATCCGAAGACTTTGCGGGCCGGCGTAAGAAAAATCTACTTTTTTAGCAATTCCATATTCAAATAAATCCAAATGCTCAGGCCGGGATATACTCGACATAATCATATGCAAATCATATAATTTTCCCGGGTCTGCTTTGGCAAGGGCTGATGACAGGAAGGATGCCTGCTTCTGATTGTTTCCTTCTAGAGCAACGCGGTCACCAGGTCGGATTAAGGTTTCAAGCGCCTGAACAATTTTGTTTGTAGGAATAATTCGGCTGCTCGTTATGTCTTTCATTTTCTCCATTCTTTTTTCTTTTGCCTCTAATCGTTTTTTCCAAGAGTGTTTTTTTATTGCCTGCATTTCCTGCTATCCCCTTTCTCCTATCAATCTTTTATACTTAAGAATGTTCAGAACAGAAACGCCTGGCCAAAACCAAACAATTTCCAAACCCGTTTTCATCCACAGAAAGAGAACGGGCACCAGGTAGAGCTTTTTTGGATAAACTGGTAAGAACATTTCCAGGAGGCATCTCAATAAAAAGCCTTGTTCCGTGCTCACAAAGGATGGAAGAAATATTATGCCACATAACTGGATGGGAAACGTTAAAGGCAAGATCCTCCCTTACCTGTTCCGGCGATCTTAAAAGCCTTGCTGTCCGGTTACAAGCATATGGAATGACTGGCTGTCTAAATTTAATTTTTGACAATTCCTCATGTAAAGAACTAGAAACTGAGTTTAGTAATGAGCAATGGGATGGTATATTCACATTTAGAAATTCCGCTGTTCTTGCCCCACTAGTAGAGGCACGGTCAATGACTTTGTGTAGTGCAGTAATAGAACCTGCAAGCGTGATTTGATCCGGAGCATTGACATTTGCCGCGTATACAGGTTCTGCCACTGTAAAACAAGAATTTGCTAGTTCTTTTACTGTCTTTTCATCCATTCCTGTAATGACACCCATTCCGTAGCCGCTAGGAAAGGCCTGTTCCATTAGCTGCCCTCTTAGCTTTATCATTTTTAAAGCATCAGCAAACCCAATGGCCCTACATGCAACGGCTGCACTATAAGCACCTGCGGAATGACCTGCCACAATATGGGGATAGATCCCTTCGGCTTCAAATACTTTTAAGATAGCAACAGAGGAAACAAGCAGGCTGATTTGAACAGATACGGTCGATGTCAAAGCTTCATTGGAATTAAAATTGTAAACGCTTTCTCTAAGTGCCTCCGTAGCTTCTTGCAGAACAGCCTCAACTGCAGGATGTTCAGGTAGTTTTTGAAGCATATTCGGCTTTTGAGTACCTTGGCCAGGAAATAAGAATGCGAGTTTCACCAACTTTCACCACCTTGTTTGAAAACTCAACTAGTCTGATAATCTTGAAAAAAACTTATTTATTTTGTGAAGCTAGCTTTTTCTTCATACTTGAAATGACATCCTCGTTATGACGTTTTAAAAGATTCGTTGCTTCCTCGATGTTTTCTTCTCTCAAAAATTTGATTAACATTTGATGTTCTCTAACAGACTTTTCAATATTTCCATCGTTCGCAAATGATAGGCTTTGGATTCTTAGCAGCGGCCATCCAAGCCTTGAATACATCGTTTTAATGGTCTCACTTTTACTCATTTCCACAAGTGTCATATGGAAAGAGTGATTTAGTTGAGTATATTGATGAACTTCCGTCTTATCCTTCATTTCTTCTAAAATATCAGCCATTTTTTGCAGATCCGCTTGGTCTATTTCGTTTCGACCAATACGTTCAATGGCCATCATTTCAAGCATGTTACGTATTTCGAGAAGATCATATATCTCATTCTCCGTATATTCTTTGACCACGGCCCCTTTTCTTGGAATTCTTTCCACAAGGCCTTCTATGGAAAGTAGATAAATAGCTTCCCTAACAGGAGCGCGGCTAGTACCGTACTCTTCTGCATAAATATGTTCGATTAGTTTATCCCCAGGGATTAGTTCCCCCTTAATAATTTGATCTGTAATATGTTCAGCAATATGATTTGATAATGCATTTTGAGTAAATTTATTCGTTTTCATGACGAAGTCTCCTCCAATCATTTTTTAAATAGTCGACTGTCGATTTTTATTATAGCCCCAGCGCACGTAGATTTCAATATATTTAGAAAATTAAAAAAAGATTGACATTTTATTTTCTCACGATTTATTATGAGTTTTAGGAATACAGTCGACTGTTGATTCTCTGTTTTGCAAACGCTTTCCTTTGTTTCAATTTTCTTCTCAGTACAGACATACGTAAAATTGTTCTGTTCGCTTTTCGTTTTATGCCTTAAAGAAAAAATTGAAAAGGAGAAATTGCATGATTATTTTTGGGGTCGCAATATTATCTATTTGCTTTTTATCCGGGGTGTTTTTTGGAGATCTCTTAGGACACATACTTGGAATTGACGCAAATGTTGGCGGTGTGGGTTTTGCTATGCTTATGCTGATACTACTTGTGGAGTACTTTAAAAAGAAAGATAAGCTTAACAAACAGACACAAGAAGGACTAGCTTTTTGGAGTGGAATGTATATTCCGATTGTTATTGCCATGTCAGCACAGCAAAATGTGGTTGCGGCCCTAGATGGAGGGTTTTTGGCTATTGTTGCTGGAGTAGCTGTAGTGGTGATTAGCTGGGCCGTTGTTCCTCTTTTAAGCAAGGGTGGCCAGGCAGAGATTCTTGAAATCGATGTGAATGGAGGCGAGCAGGGTGTTAGAAATATTAGGTAATATTCTGGAAAATAATGGGTTAATTGTTGCTTTTGCCATTGTTGGCTTAACTATGTATCTCTCTTATTTTATCTCTAACAAATTAACCAGAGGTCGCATCCATGGGTCTGCTATTGCCATTACCCTTGGTCTTGTCCTCGCTTACATCGGCGGAGTGGTTACCGGAGGAGAAAAAGGGTTATCGGACATTACCCTTTTTTCTGGAATTGGGCTAATGGGCGGCGGTATGCTTAGGGACTTTGCTATTGTTGCTACCGCCTTTGGGGCCAATTTTAGTGAAATTAAGAAGGCTGGTGTAAACGGGGTCTTATCCTTATTTGTAGGCGTGGTTCTCTCTTTTGTCGTCGGTGTCATTATTGCACTTGCTTTTGGATACAGAGATGCGATTAGCTTAACGACCATTGGTGCCGGCACGGCTACATACATCGTAGGACCAGTAACAGGATCTGCCATTGGTGCAAGTTCCGAAGTTATCACTCTTAGCATCGCAGCAGGACTGGTAAAGTCGATCTTGACCATGATAGGCACACCATTTATTGCAAAATATATTGGATTAAATAACCCGCGTACTGCCATGGTATATGGCGGAATCATGGGAACAACGAGTGGAGTAGCAGGGGGATTGGCCGCAACAGATCCAAAACTTGTTCCTTATGGAGCGGTTACGGCTACTTTTTATACTGGCCTAGGCTGCTTACTTGCCCCATCTGTTCTATTTTTACTGACAAAGGCCATTTTTGCATAAAATTAGAACATGTATCCTTCATAAAACTATGTACTTCTAGAGCATTTTTTCTCCCTTATGAATTATTTCATACTTTTAATAAAACCATGATCGACGAACATATGACTTCAAGCAAACATTATGGTTCCTAAGCAATCTTGGTATTTCTGTACTTAACAGGGCTAAGATTGCTTATTTTTTTAAAATCCTTATTCAAGGAAAATATCTACCTTTAAAATCAATAGAAAAAACAATTTTTCCGTTATCACTTTATAACTACAATTAAAAACGGCAAAATTATAAAAGAGACAAGTGTGGTCCAGAGTATACACCTAGATACAATATTTGGTGATGCATTAAATTTTTCCGCGAGAATGCCGGCATTAACGGCTACAGGCATACACGCTAAAACAAACAGAACCGATTGCAGTATGCCTTTTATTTGCAAGATTGATATACAAATAAAAGCAACGGCCGGAGAAATCAACAAACGAACGGTCATCCCTGTCCAAAAGGCGGGTTGAGATTTCCATTCGTACCTTGCGATTTTTACACTGGCAATTTGCGCTCCTAATATAGCCATGACAACTGGAGAGTAGGCATCTGCAATCATGGAAACCCCTTTCGCGACTCCGCCCGGTAAGGACAGATGTAAGCTGCGAAGGCCAAGTGCTAGAATCGCAGCATATATAGCGGGAAGGGTAAATACCGTTCGCACCGCGTTTTTTATTGAAAATTGCGAGCGCGCCGCAAAATAAACCCCGATTGTATTGACGATTACCATTTGAATGACAACATAAACAGATGCCTTTTCGAGCCCTAATTTCCCGAACGCAAGTAATACAAGTGGAAGCCCATAGTTGACACTGTTCGTAAAGGAAGACACCAAGACCAGGGCTGCCTTTTCATTAGCCTGAAAATGAAGAGGCTTACTTAAACTTGTGGCAATAGCCCAAAGCATAACAAGATTAAGCAAGGAAAACGAAAGGGTATGAGAAATATCACTATGAGAAACACGGGCAGTCATTAACGTATCTAATATTATGGCTGGACTTAAATAATATAATGTAAGAGTTAATAATGGCTTGGTGTCAAGCCGTGCAAATCGGCCAAGGATGGCCCCCGCAATAACCGGTATCGAAAGAGGAACCATCACTTGAAAAAGGGTGGCAATCACAGTTTGAATCAAATCAATAAACATCCTCTCTACTTTATTATTTTCATGCTACCATTTGCTTAATGGGAATGTCCATTCAAAATTATCAGTGCTCGATGGACTCTAAAATCCACGTTAATCCAAAAAAAAGCTGCCATAAGACACATTTGCTACTCACTGCCCTGTAGAAATAGTTGACCTTTGATCAAACACTTGTCAAACCGTTTCTAATTTGGTTTTAACATTTGAAGATGATGTTTAAGAACGGTAATATGACTAGGTGTCTTGGTATACACTTCTCCATCCATATCTACATCCTGTTTTTCTTGTGTATGAATGGTGATTGATTGTCCAGAGTAATGGTCGATTTCCTGAATTAACTCATGATTCTGAATCGTAATATCTGTGGTGAAAAGTTCTTTCAACAACGTCATGTTTGTATGTTTGATAATAAATACATCTGCGAGTCCATCATGATAACTGATTGCATTAAATGGCATCTTCTTTGCTCCTATGTAATTCCCATTGGCTGCAATAATTAATCGCGCCTCTCCTTCCATTCTCTCCCCATCTATATCTAGTACAAAATGAAATGGATCCATATTTTTCATTGTCCGAATGGCGCTAAGCATATAACTAATCTTACCGAGATGATCTTTTTCCGTTTGTTTAATATTATTGGAGGTTTCTGCAATCAAACCGGTGCCCCAAAAGTTTAGACAGTAATGGTCATCTACTTTGAGAACATCAATTGGCTTGCATTCACCATGTATGATCTGATCTGCAGCTATAGCGATATTCTGGTCAATCATTAAGGACCTTGAAAAATCATTACAGGTCCCAGCAGGCAGTATACCAATCAAAGGCCGATGATCCAGGTTTGACAATCCGTTGATACATTCATGGACCGTACCATCTCCACCAAGGATAATAACCAAATCAACTTCCGGTCCATGAAGCTGACAAAGCTCCTTTGCATGGTTGATTCTTTGCGTTTGTACGATCATTAAATTCGAAATACCAGATGACAGAATTGGGACCGAGACCCCAAGAGCCTGTTTAATATCCTTTTTTCCGGCATTTCCGTTATAAATTAATAGTGCTCGTTCGAAATGCATATCAATCACTTCCTTATTACGATTTTATTAGTTATATACCCTTTCATTTGTATCCTTCACTTTAAATTCTACTAATCAAAAATTCTTGAAACTTCAATATGATAAAGGGCAGTCCCCGGAATTTCCTCTTTTGACTATCTAACCATAACTGTGTCATAATATTTGTCCTTTCGGCTTAAAATTACAGTAAGACTTCAAAGTCGTTTTTAAGTGGTGGCCTCTTTTATGAGATCATTAATTTCACACAGATAATTTTTTAACCAGGATCAAGAATTTCAGTTAAAATGTGGTAAGATGAATCCAAATAGAGAAAAAGGATGGCTAGAAAGATGCAGTTTTTAATTGGCAGACCTGACATCAATAGGTATATGAATGCATTAATTGACATAGTGGAAAGCATGGGAGGAAGAGTACGCTTTTCAACTGAAAATCGGGTGAGCTTTAAGCCGGATTTAACGGTGACGGTCCCGCCGGTTGCGGACCAAGAGAACCTATATGCCCTTGCGCATGAGACAGGGCATCTAATTGACTACATTGAGGGGAACCTAGATTACGACATGTGGATTTCGAACCGTCCCTATCGTATCAACGCCGAAATGAAGGCATGGGTCAACGCCTATCATCTCCTGAAAGAAATGGACGCACCGTTAGATCAGTGGGAGCAGCATGTACAGAAGAAACTGTTTACGTATTTTCAATATGAAGAGGTATCATGAAAAAGAGAATAGTTCCCCGATAGCCTCAAGCAGACCAGCTTATCGTTCTTCTAGAAATAATGGTTATGTTTCTAAATTCGTCAATTGTGTAACGTGTAGTATAAGAATATTCGAAAAAGCTCCAATTTCAAAAAAGCCTCTTTTGCTATGTTTGGACTAGCAAAAGAGACTTTCAAATAGGCCTTTTTTATCCTATTGAGCCAGATTTAATTGTATTAATTATTTTAATAATCCTTCAATGTCAATCGATCATTAATTTTTTAGCCACTAATATAATAAAGTCCCTACTTACATTGTACTATTTCAATATAAAAGTGTTAGTACACTGAAATAGTGCATGATACTTCCGGCTATGACAAAAAGGTGCCATAAGGCATGGTGATATTTGAATCCCCTCCAAATGTAGAAAACAGATCCAAAAGTATATAACAATCCACCTATAATTAAATATGTTAAACCAGAATGCTGCATGTGTTTGGTTAAAGGTTCCCAAGCAAATACAATTAACCAACCCATTAATACGTATAACGCAGTGGATGTGAATAAAAATTTCTTTACAAAAAAGGATTTAAAAACAGTTCCTCCAATTGCAAGCCCCCATACGATACCAAAAATAGTCCACCCTAACCAACCTTTAACAACTAAAAACAGGAATGGTGTGTACGTTCCAGCGATAAAAAAATAGATAGAAGAATGGTCAAATATTTCAAATAAATCTTTAACTCTGCTGCCTTCAGGGAAAGCATGTAGCAGTGTAGAAGAAGTATACATTAAGAACATTGTAGAACCGAATAGAGTGAAACTGACAATATGCCAAGCGTTTCCGTATAATGAAGAAAATACAATTAGTAATATTAATGCTGCTATGCTAAGAAGAGCACCTATACCATGAGTAATTGAATTTGCGATTTCCTCGCCTTTGCTAAAAGTATGTGTGTTAGCCATAATAGTTTCACTCCCTATGTAATCAATAATTATTAATTGTAACAAGGTTAGTAGCATTAATGTAATATACATATGTCATATTTCGAAGAAGTGTTTCAAAAAGAATGAAATATACAAATGCCTTTGGGACGTTTAAATAGCGGATTAGTATAAAAAGTCTCAGCGTAAAAAAATAGAAGTCCATAATACTTAGACTTCTAATTGTTGGCTGATTCTATATAATTTTAATTCCAGTTTTTTTGTTTTTCAGATAAGACAATATTTATAATTAAAATTTTTCAAAGAAAAACTATGTCCACGGCTCAAGCTCCTTCTATTGTATTGGCTCCTTTCCTTGCTTTCAAAAATCGGACTAAGTTCAACACAATGACTTTTGAAACCGCATAAGTTGGTACCGCTAAAACCATTCCAAGTACACCTGCCAGATTACCTGCAGCTAATAGAATAATAATAATCGTCGCCGGGTGCGTATCCAATGTTTTTCCTAAGATCAAAGGTGACAAGAAGTTCCCTTCTATCTGCTGAGCTACTAGTATAACGACTATAACCAATAGAGCCTTTGTTGGTGAATCAAAGAAAGCAATAAGTACTGCGGGCGCACCGCCAATGATTGGTCCAACATAAGGGATAATGTTGGTAAAAGAAATAATAAGTGCCATGATTAACGCGTACGGCATACCAATGATTAAAAATCCAATAAAAGCCAAGGTCCCGACTGCGAGGGCCACCAACACCTGCCCCTGGATGTAAGCTGACAGTGTCTCCCCTGTTTCTTTTAAAATTTTAAGGCCCTCATCTCTGTAATCGGTAGGAAAAAATTTCGAAACAGCTTTTGGAAATTTTTGGCCATCCTTTAACATGTAAAATAATAAAAATGGGACAGTGACAAGAATGATCGCGATATTGGTGACCACACCAAAGAAACCCCTTATTCCGTTCGTCAGTTTGTTTGGCAGTGTATTCGCATATTCCATTAACCGCTGTTGTACCGAGTCAATGATTTCACTCTGCTGAACCATTAAGTTTTTATATTGTGATGAATGAACTACATTATTAAAAAAATCAGTAGTTTTGTTGGCGAATAATGGCAAATTGTTGGCAAGTTCGGTTGCCTGTTTTGATACAGTTGGAACTAAACTGCCTATTGCCAAAACAAGAAGACCTGCAAATCCAACATATATGATTAGGATTGCGGCTATCCTCGGAAGCTTTTTGCGTTCCAAAAAATTCACCAGAGGGTTTAAAAGGAAATATAGGAAACCGGTTATCAAAATAGGAAAGAAAACCGTCGAGAAAAACACTCCTATAGGCTTAAACATAAATGAAATTTTTGTGGAAACGAAAATAATCGTTAAGATCAGCAAAATTTGAATTAACCAGAATTGCATTTTTGATTTTGACACTACATATACCTCTTCCCTCACCTATTTTGATAAAAGTATAACAAAATCATGGGATTATATACAGTATTATCCTTTAATCCTTAAGGATCCTTAATAAGGACCACAAGCCCCAGAGACATATCACCACAAATGCTCTAATCTTTACCTGTTTTTATTGCTGCAACGAGACTTATGTAGAAATAAATAAAACGGTTGTATTAAATCCTGAAAATCAATCTAAAATTAATATTGGTTTAATCTCGTTTTTAGATATATAATCAAAACAAGTAAAAAAGGAAAACGTTTTCAAAACTGTAGCCTCTTCGCTACTTCCCATAAATAAGGAGGATTTCAAATGAGCCAAATTGAACGAGATTTTAAAGTGAAGCATTTATTAGAAAAACAAAAATTTAATGAGATAGAAATTGCCGTCATGACGGACCCACAGATTGAATATTATCACTGGCTCTATTTTGAAGACTCCGTTTACGATTATATGTAAGTAGAAAATGGATAAATGTAATAGTAACGAACAAAAATATAACCTCTGTCAAAGTAGTGTCTATATACTTTTGACAGAGGTTTTTCGTATTCAAGGTAACTTAGGATTAAAAAAATGCACCGCCAACTGTTAGCAGTCTAACAATTGGGGTGCAGTGTCTTCTAGCTCTTCCTTAGATTACTTTTTCCTCTAAACTTAAGTCATCTGCCTTTTTTCTTGAAAATATATTTCTTAGTGCATCTGGAAGTGCGATCATCGCCGGCAAAGATACAGGTAGTAGGATAAAGCAAAGCACTACAAGACCAGTAATGACAGCAATAGCCAATTCAAACATTAGCAATATTCCGGAAGGCATAAGTGTAGCAAAGGTGCCCCCAAGGATGATAACTGCAGAAATGATGACCCCGCCAGTCTGCCTAGAAGCCAGAACGATTGCCTCTTTTGGTGACAATTGAGGATATTCCTTAAAGCGCATCATAAGGAATATACTATAGTCCACGCCCAAGGCTACAATGATAATGAAAGAGAAGAATGGAACGAAGGAAGATATTCCTTCATACCCCAGCAAATCTATGAAAATATAATTGATCATGAACATAGCTGTATAGTATGCTCCTACAAGAGAACCAGTGATGAAAACCGGAATCCAGAAAGATCTTATCACAAAGAACAGCACAAGTAATACTCCGATAATCACGATAGCCGTTGTTTTATTCAAATCCCGGCTCAGAATATTATTCATATCGTTTGTGGTCGAACTTGGGCCTGAAACACCAGACTTTGCCTTTGAAAGGCTAGTGCCTTTAATTCCATCAGAAACAGTAGAATTTATTTTATTGATCGTACTTAAAGCTTCTTGGGAATAAGGATCAGCTTTCAAAACGATAGTCATCTTTGTGATTTTTCTATCATTAGACATGTACACATCTAATGATTTTTTGAAGTTTTTGTCCGTCAACGCTTCTTTCGGAATAAAGAAGGTTTTATTTGTTTTAAATTGCGTCAAGAAACCATTTGTCTGTCCTAGTCCGTCAGAAATTTGCTTTAACCCATCGTTTACATCGGATAGCTTTTGTCCAAAAGTACTGAAACCATTGAGACCAGCAGCAAGCTGCTCCTGTCCTGATTTCATTTGGCTAAGCCCAGCGGATACATTATTCATATTCGTTACAATGGTACCTATTCCTGAGGAAGCTTTCCCAAGACCGCTTTCAAGTTTTTTCAAACCATTTGCCATTTGGGACAATCCGCTGCCCATGGTGGCAAGATTTTTATTTGCTGTACCAAAACCAGCAGTTACCGCATTATAATTTTCATTTAAGACCTTTATTCCTTCAGGTGTAATTGGACTTAAAGACGATGATAACTGATTGATTGTTTGCTTTAATGCTTGGTAATTAGCATCACTCTCTGAATCTGCATAACTATTTCCTAAAGCAGCCACCATTAATTGCATTTGCGAGAGAGCACTTTTCACACCAAGAAGTGCTTGCGCAGCATCTTGGTAATGGGTTCCCATCTCTTTGTATCCAGCCTGCATTTTTCCATAATTATCAGCTAACACGGCTACGCCGCTGCTCATCTTTGAGAGATTGTTTTCTATTGCAGCCATGCCGTTACTTATCGTTTGTGAATTATTTGCCCCATCATCAATACCAGCTTGGAGTTGCTTTAATCCATTGGTTAAGGCAGTCATTCCATCTTGAAGATTTGCCGTTCCATCCACCATTTGGTTGACCTTAGAAAAGTCTGCCGATCCAAGCTTTTCTTGAGCCAGCTTTAATCCTTCATTTATTTGATCCACACCATTTTGAGTTTTTGAAATACCATCCGTAACGGACCCCATTTGACTGTCGACGTAGAAATCATCAATTTGCGTTCCCAGAGGTTGTGTGACCGAAGAAACCTGGTTAACTCCTTTGATGCTCTTGAGTCTTTCAGTTATGTTATCCACTACGGCAAGTGATTCATTATTATCAAGGGCTTTACTATTTTCGATGACAACCGTCGCAGGCATGGCCTGACCTTTACCAAAATGGTCCGCAACTAAATTAATGCCTTTAGAAGAAGGATATTTATTTCCAAGTTCACCAATGGTATCAAAATTAAGCTTTTCCTCGTGTAAATACACCATTGGTCCAATGATTAATAGGATAACGATCACTGGTAAAATCGGATGCTTGGTTGCAAACGAGGATGTCTTACCCCAGAACTTGTTTTCCTTATGTCCACCTACATTTTTGGAAGGCCAGAAAAGTTTTTGACCTAAAACTTTCATGATGAAAGGTGTTAGGGTCAAAATTTCCAGCAATAGGATCGTTACACCGATTACCACCACAACACCTGATTTATAAATTGGCGATTCAGCAAAAACGAGTGCAAGGAAAGCAATAAATACAGTTAGAATACTATAGGTTATCGTTTTACCCGCGGTCTTATAGGTATTGACAATCGCATCATCTATAGATTGGCCATGAGATAATTCCTCCCTAAAGCGATTAAAAAGAAGGATGTTGTAATCCGTACCAATCCCAAAGAGGATCAGTATAAGAAGCATTTGCGTAAGACTAGTAATCGGAAATCCTGCTTTATCAATTAATTGCGCTGCAATCCCCATGGAACAAAGATAGGAAAAGGCAACAGCCACTAATGATATCAAAGGAGTTACTATTGACCGAAACGCAATGATTAGTACGACCAAAATAAAGATAACGGTCAATGCAGCACTCTTCTCTACCCCGCCTTGAGAGGCTTTTAGATAATCATTATTGATGAAGTCTTCACCGCTTAGGTAGTATTCCACAGGTACTTTACTAAGTTTGCTATCTAGTTCTTTTTTAATCTCATCTACTTCTCTTGATTTCTTATCAAGCTTATAGCTTACCAATAGAGTGGTACCATCTTTAGAAAATAAAGAGCTTTTCGCATCCGGCATGCTAAAGGGATCGATCATATCTGTAATACCTAGCTCTTGGCTGCTATTGCTAATAGCCTTGAGCGCGTGACCAATTTTGTTCATTTCATCTTCTGAGATTTTATCTTTATCGTAAAAAACGATAAGGTCGTTGGTTCCTTTAGCGGTATCGAGCTTTTTTAAGATATGATCCGCGATGACTGATGGGCTTTCGCTATTTGCTCCTTGCTGCCCTTTTTGTCGAAGAATGGCATTGATGTCTGGCTGAATGACTGTAAGCACTATCGTCGCAATTAGCCAAGTTGCGAATATAGCCCAACGGCCTTTTATGATCTTTCTCACCTTGTATCCTCCCCGTTATCATCGTTTTAAAATTTTTATATTCTCATACTCACAATAAAACAACCAGTTATTATTCAAACACTCTGTTGATTTAATGGCGTAAAAAAAGTATATTAAATCTAATTCTTTGTAACAATAATCAATTTGAAAACTTGTGTTATTAAATAGACATCTTTATAAACTTTGTTCAATAAAAACTACATTAAAGTCTATTGACTTATGATTAGGAGGAGCATTAAATGGTTGGGATAAAAGGAAACCGAAGAACATTGTATAGTAAAAAAGTAATTATCGATGCTTTTTTAAAGTTGCTTCAAGAAAAAAACTTAAATAAAATTACCGTTACCGATATTTGTAAAGAGGCAGATATTAATCGTGGAACTTTTTATTCCCATTATAATGATCCGTTTGATTTAATGAGAAATATCGAGGAAGAACTGATGGAGAAAATGATGAGTACCATTAATATCTCCGGAGACGAATCCATTAAAAATATACTTAATGATATCTTTAATTTGATACTTGAAAATATTGAGCTATGTAAAATAATTTTTAATGAAAAAAATGGCTCGCATGTGCTAAATACCATTTTGAAATCTGCTTATGTAAGAACAATTGAAGAACAAAAAAAACGGTTTCCAAATGCTAATGAGACTCAATTAGAATATTGTTTCACTTATACAACAGGAGGAACCATTGAAATTGTACGGAAATGGATCAATGATGATATGAAACTTCCTGCTGAAGAAGTTATACGCATCTTACAGACTATGTACATGATCTAATCACTATAAAATTATTTTAATAATGAAAGATTGTAGATATCTACTATAAATATCTATTCCGAGCCATTTAGAAACTTTTAAAAAGTCAACGACCGTCAAGATAAATCTCGACGGTCTAATATCGGTTCTCCTAAATGTTTACACGATTCAAGTTTCAATTCTCTTTCACACTTTTTCATACTTCAGATGTTGATTTCTTTAGTTTGTTTCCAATTTTCTTTGTTGTGCCTTTTCCATTTGAACTTTGGACTCTATTTCAGAAGCTTGTTTAACCTTCTTTATAAATAAGGAAAGAAGTAATCCAATGATGCCGATACCAACAATGACAAAGTAAGCGTCATTTATCCCCTGTATGGTCGCCTCCTTAATAAGCTGCCCTTGGGTCAAGCCCTTAGTAGCTGCAGTAGGAATCATATCCTGCAGATGTGATTTCGTTCTGTCCGACATAACCGTAACAAGAAGCGACGTACCGACGGCCCCTGCCACTTGCCGAATCGTATTGCTTATGGCAGTTCCGTGTGCATTTAACTGCTGTGGCAGTTGATTCAAACCAGCAGTCTGTAAAGGCATCATCATCAATGCCATCCCAATCCGGCGCCCCGTTGACATGAGAACCAAATAGGTATAACTTGTCGAGTCCGTTAAGTCCGTAAAACCAATGGTTGTGGCAATGGTAATAATCATTCCGATAACCGTTAGCCATTTCGCGCCAAATCGATCAAACAGCTTGCCGGTAACAGGCATAAGAAAGCCCATTACAAGCGCACCCGGAAGTAGGAGAAGACCGGACTCAATCGCTGTGTAACCACGGACGTTTTGAAGATAAAGCGGAAGCAGCATCATATCCGCATACATGGCCATCGTAACCGCGATATTGATAATGGTCGTTAGAGAGAACATATTGTATTTGAATGCACGTAAGTCGAGCAATGGATTTTTCGACTTTAACGCCCTCCACGAAAAGAGTGCAAGTGACAAAACTCCCACAGTAATCGTACTTAGTACCTCTATGTCTGACCATCCTAGGCTTCCTGCTCGGCTGAAGCCATAGAGTAATGCGCCAAATCCAATGGTAGAGAGCACAACACTTTGGATATCGAGTTTCGTCTTGATTGGTTCGGATACATTTCGGAGATAAATGAACCCTAGTACAATAACAATGACAGCAAATGGAATCATACCGTAAAACATCGTTTCCCATTTGTAGTTTTCAATAATATAGCCGGCAATGGTAGGCCCAATGGCTGGGGCAAAAATAATCGCAAGCCCGACCATCCCCATGGCTGCTCCTCGTTTGTTAGGAGGAAAGATGGTCAAAATGACATTCGTTAAGAGCGGCATGATGATTCCTGCACCAGCCGCCTGAATCATGCGTCCGGTCAATAATAAAGGAAATCCCGTTGCAATAGCAGAAACGATGGTCCCTGCTAAAAAGATAAACATGGAAGCTTGAAAAAGCTGACGGGTAGTAAATCGCTGCATAAAGTAAGCGGTAATGGGGATCAAGACACCGTTTACCAGCATGTAACCTGTCGTTAACCACTGTGCTGTTGCAGCTGTGATTTTAAATTCGACCATTAATTCAGGAGTAGCGACGCTCATGAGTGTTTGGTTTAAGGTTGCAAGGAAAGCACCTAAAATCATTATGAACATGATAGGCCCTTTTTTTATTGAATTTGTGACAATTTTATGATTATTAGCCAATTCTCTCTTATCCTTTCTATTTTGAATATAGACTTTTTTTACAATGTGTTTAATAATTAACATTGTATAAATTACTTTATAATGAGATCGTTGGTTCTGACAACAGACAATTTCTGAGGATGTGTAAATTAGTTATCGTTTATTCGAATTTTGTTGTGAAAGCCGAAAATAATAGACAGAACTGAAGTTTTTGTAAATTACCAAATAATAGGAAGGGGGATTAGGCATGACAAACAATGCAAAGCAACGAGTAGATCCTCGAATCCTTCGTACGCGCCAATTGATCAAGGATGCATTCATCGATTTGCTGCAGGAGATGGAAATCAATAAAATTACGGTTAATCGGATTGCAGAACGCGCCACTATCAATCGTGTTACGTTTTATCTACATTACAATGATATTCAAGACATGCTGGAGAAAATGGCGCAAGAAATGGCCGAGGATATTGAGTCGATTATCAATAGTACGACGACTAGCCATATTTCCTCTGAAGAGATTGGATGGTTCAAACTTGAAACACTGCTTGAGCATTTAGCCGAAAATGCCAAATTCTATAAAGTCGTCCTTGGTTCCAGACGAACTCCTATCTTTACAGAGCGTTTGTTGAGCATCATTTCTGAAACCATAACAGAGAGTGTCGAAAATAACTCCTTGCTTGCTACTAAAGGCATTCAAAGGGATATCGCTATTTGGCATGGTTCATCTGCTCTAATTGGTACGATTTCAGCGTGGTTACGTAAGGATATGCCCTATACACCGCAATTTCTTGCCAAGCAGTTATCGATCCTTTTTTCAAATAGTAAGAAATAAGAGGATTTACATCATGAATAAGTGCAAAACAAAATTCCATATTGAACAAAATAAATCGGGTATAAACCCGATTTTAATTTTTGTAGTGTTATTGAGTAAAAAAGAGGCTGGGACAAAACCCACCTCTAAGATGAAAAAGCCGGTGGAATTTTACGATAAGTAAAATTTCACCGGCTTTGATTTTTTTTAAATAAAAATAAGGACCACTTCTGATAAAATAAAGTTACC
>NZ_JAMBOH010000027.1 GCF_023715505.1 Neobacillus cucumis
CAAGTTATTCCGATTATGAAAATAAATTAGGAAGTGGTCAATTTACAGTATCGGGTACAACGGCAGATGTAACCAATCCGGTCCTTGATAGTATACAAGTAGATAAAACAGAAGTGAAGGCTGGAGAATCTGTCAAAATAAGTGTAAAGGCGACGGATAACGTTGGAGTAAGCCGTGTGTATGTCTACTACAAGTCACCTATTACAAATAAAACGATCGGAATTTATCCGAATTACAATTCTTTAACGAATTCATATGAGGGCTCCTACACGATTACGTCAAATTCAGAAGCAGGAACATATAAGATATCCAGTGTTTATGTTTATGATACATCGGATAATGTAACATATTTACCAAGTTATTCTGATTATGAAAATAAATTAAGAAGTGGTCAATTTACTGCTATTACAGAAAATAATCCACCTATATTCTCGGCCCTTTCTATCGATAAGAGTACAGTTGAATCAGGTGACAATCTAAATATCTATGTAGACGCATCCGACGATACCAATCTCCAGTCTGCAACTATTAATTACATATCACCGATTAGTCAATCTAAACGTTCGGTGACATTATCCTATAATGGACAGCGTTTTGTTGGTCAGATGGCGATCGATAGTAATACAGAAGCAGGAAAATGGAAGGTAGACTCAATTGAGATTAAAGATACTAATAATAATTCTACCGTTGTAAAATCAGATGCTGTCGATTTGAGCGCGGGAACTTTTTCTGTCCTTAAACCTATTACGCCATTAAATAGTTATATAGTCTCAACAAATGAGACATGGTCAAATAAAACGATAAGTAACAACGTTTATATTAAACCAGGGGTCACATTAACGATAAGTAGTAATGTGACGATCTACGGCAATATTTATGTACTTGGTGGTTTAAGAAGTTATGGTGGACTTAATTTAGTTGGTAGCCTATATGCGAATAGTGTCTACTTTGGATATTACACACCATCAAACGGACAAGCGATATTCACAGGTACAAACTATATCTCTAGCATGTATGTCAGTGGACGTGTGTTAACAGATGTCCCATTAACGCTATATGGAACACCGCTAGTCAGCAACAATGGCAAATTAAACCTAACCGGTGCCACACTACCGTTTGTTAGCGTAGCAATAAATGGACAAGCTATAGCATTAAGGAATGATGGGACATTTAGGCTGAATGACTTTTATGTTGGAAGTAGTGATACCTTATCTGTAAAAATAACAGATTTATTTGGTTATTCTTATTACTATTCCTACAAGGTTATTCCAGATCTAACTATTGATGAAATCACAAAATATACACAAACGATTTCTGGCATTACTGTACCGAATTCAACTATAAAAATATTAGAAAATAATAGTGTAATAGGAACTGGAACTTCAAATGGTCAAGGTTATTTTTACATACAGGGAAATAATTTGATCGAAAATAGTACTCTAACATTTGAAGTTTACAATACTAATAATGAACTGATTGCTTCAAAGCAAGTGAAAGTAAAAGATTTAACACCACCAGCAAATCCAACTTTGAATGATGTTACCGATAATGATCAAGCAGTAACAGGTGTTGCTGAGGCTGGATCGAAGGTGGACATTAAAGTTAATGGTTTGGTTATTGGTTCTGGTACCGCAGGGACGGATGGGAATTTTTCCATAGCTATTCCTGTACAAAAGGCAGGAGCTCAATTAATCGTTACTGCAACAGATAGTTCAGGGAACGTAAGTAATTCGACAACTATAACTGTCAAAGATGTTACCCCTCCATCAAAACCAACTGTCGATGAGGTGACTGACAAAGATACTGTAATTACAGGGCTAGCTGAAGCTGGTTCTACTGTGCAAATAAAAGTAAATGGTGTTCTTATTGGGTCAGCTACAACTGGATCGGATGGGAAGTTCTCTGCTGCGGTCTCAGTTCAAAAAGCCGGCACGGAATTAGTCATTACCGCTACAGATCATGCAGGTAATATAAGTGAGGCCATTACCTATGACGTAAAAGATGGTACGTCTCCTGCTAAACCAGATGTAAATGAGGTAACCGATAAGGATACTTCCGTTTCTGGTCAGACGGAGTCAGGGGCCAAGGTGGATATTATGCTAAATGATACACTGGTTGGCTCAAATACAGTGGAAGCGGATGGAAAGTTCACTATTATCATTCCTGTACAAAAAGCTGGAACTCAATTAGTAGTAACGGCAACGGATAATGCCGGAAATGTGAGTGAAACTGCTACGATTGTGGTCAAAGATGTCACTTCGCCGGTAAAACCAGTTGTAAATGAGGTAACTGATCAAGCAAACGTTGTAACAGGAGAGGCTGAAGTTGCTTCGAAAGTAGAAGTCAAAGTAAATGGTGCTGTCATTGGCTCAGGAACAACGGGTCCAGATGGAGAGTTCTCCGTTTCAATTGCTGTACAAAAAGCAGGAACTCAACTAGCGATTATCGCTACTGATGGTTCAGGTAATGTGAGCGAGACAACTACGAAAGTCGTGAAGGATATAACAGCCCCAGTTAAACCTGTCGTAAATGACGTATCTGAAAAGTCAAATACGGTAACAGGACAGGCAGAAGCTGGTTCTAACGTTGAAATCAAAGTAAGTAGTTCTATTATTGGATCAGCAAATGTCGGAGCGGATGGGAAGTTTTCGATTACAATCCCAGTACAAAAGGCAGGGACTAAGCTACTAATAACGGCTACAGATAGTTCAGGTAATGTGAGCGAAACTGCAATTGTTGAGGTTAAAGATGTTACATCACCAGCAAAACCAGTCGTAAATGAAGTAACAGATAAATCAACAGCTGTCACTGGTCAGGCAGAAATCGGATCAAGTGTAAAAATCAAAGTAAATGATTCTGTTATTGGAACAGGAACAACTGGATCAGATGGTAAGTTCTCCTTAAGCATTCCAGTTCAAAAAGCGGGGACGCAACTAGTCGTAACGGCAACAGATCAGGCGGGAAATGTGAGTGAAGCTACACCGGTTGTGGTTAAAGATGTTACTTCTCCGGCAAAACCAGTTGTAAATGAAGTAACAGATAAGTCAACAGCTATTACTGGCAAGGCAGAGGCGGGCTCAAAAGTGGAGGTCAAGCTGAACGGTACTGCAATTGGTTCGGGGACATCTGGAATCGATGGTATATTCTCCATAGGGATACCAGTCCAAAAAGCAGGGACGCAACTAGTCATAACATCAACAGATCAAGCAGGAAACGTGGGCGAAGCAACTACAGTGGTGGTTAAAGATATTACTTCCCCAGTGAAACCAATCGTAAATGAAGTAACAGATAAGTCAACAGCAGTTACTGGGCAGGCAGAACCTGGTTCGAAAGTAGAAATCAAGTTAAATGGCACTTTGATTGGCTCCGGAACCGCAGGAATCGATGGCAAGTTCTCCATTACGATTCCGGTTCAAAAGGCAGGGATACAACTAACCGTAACATCAATAGATCCGACTGGGAACGTTAGCGATGTAACTTCGGTTGTCGTTAAAGATGTTACGTCACCAGCAAAACCGGTCGTGAATGAGGTAACCGATAAAACAACAAGTGTTTCTGGCCAAGCAGAAGCTGGTTCTAAGGTGGAAGTTAAAGTAAGTGGATCTGTTATTGGCTCCGAAACGGCTGGAATGGATGGAAAGTTTTCAATTAAAATCCCAGTCCAAAAAGCAGGGACCCAGTTAGTGGTAACAGCAACAGATCCTGCAGGGAATGCAAGTGAAACTACGACAGTCGAAGTTAAAGATGTCACTACACCAGCAAAACCAGTAGTAAATGAAGTAACAGATAAATCAACGGCTGCAACTGGTCAGGCGGAAATCGGTTCTAAAGTGGAAATCAAAGTGAATGGCTCTGTGATTGGCTCTGGAATAACTGGAACAGATGGTCAGTTTTCCGTCACGATTCCAATACAAAAGGCGGGAACACAACTAGTTGTAACAGTGACAGATAAGGCTGGTAATATAAGTGAAGCAACTACAGTAGTAGTGAAAGATCTCACTTCACCAGCAAAACCAGTGGTAAATCAAGTAACAGATAAGTCAACGACTGCAACTGGTCAAGCGGAAATCGGCTCTAAGGTGGAAATCAAAGTAAATGGTTCTGTCATTGGTTCTGGAATAACCAAAGCAGATGGTAAGTTCTCCGTCATAATTCCAGTCCAAAAAGCGGGGACAAAGCTAGTCGTTATCGCAACAGATCAAGCCGGAAACGTGAGTGAATCTGTAACCGTTGTAGTGAAAGATGTCACTTCTCCAGCAAAACCAGTTGTGAACGAGGTAACCGACAGGGCAACAAATGTTACCGGTCATGCGGAAGCTGGTTCAACGGTAGAAGTGAAAGTGAACGGAACCGCCATCGGTTCTAGTACAGCAGGAGCAGATGGTAAATTCTCTATTATAATCCCAATGCAAAAAGTGGGTACGATTTTGCAGGTTACAGCCAAAGATACAGATGGCAATATCAGTGAACCAACTACTGTGACCATCGTGGATAGGACAGCACCTTCTGCTCCAACAGTTAATCCAGTTTCCGATAAGTTAAAAGAAATTACAGGGAAAACAGAAGCTGGTGCATTAATAACGGCCATGATTGGAAACATGAAGTTTAGTTCAAAGGCTGATAACCTAGGAAACTTTAAAATAATAATTCCACTTCAAAAAGCGGGAACTAAAATCATCGTAACCGCAGTAGATACAGCAGGAAATATCAGTCCAGCAGTTACGTTAACTGTTTTAGATAAGACAACACCTATGGCTCCTACTGTTAATCCTATAACAGACCAAACGAAAATCGTTACTGGGAAGACAGAAGCTAGTGCAACTGTAACCATTATGATTGGAATAAAGAAATATCAGGCAAAAGTAGACAACCTAGGAAACTTTAAGATTGCGATACCACTTCAAAAAGCGGGAACTAAAGTCATCGTAACCGCAGTAGATACAGCAGGAAATATCAGTCCAGCAGTTACGTTAACTGTTTTGGATAAGACCGCACCTATGGTACCGACTGTTAATCTGATCACAGACCAAACGAAAATGGTTACCGGGAAAACAGAAGCTAGTGCAACTGTAACCATTATGATTGGAATAAAGAAATATCAGGCAAAAGCAGACAACCTAGGAAACTTTAAGATTTTGATTCCACTTCAAAGAGCGGGAACAAAGGTTTCGGTAACGGCTAAAGATGCGGTTGGAAATGTAAGTGCAGCAAAAATAATGAGTGTAATGGATAAGACGCCTCCAGCTAAGCCAAAGGTAAACATTGTAAAAAGTACGACAATAACGATAACTGGAACTGCAGAGGCTTATTCAACTATTACAATTAAAGTTGGAAGTACTATCATTGGTACTGGGAAAGCCGATAAATATGGTAGATTTTCAGTAAAAGTTAAGGCACAAAGGAAAAATACTATTGTAAGTGTATATTCAACAGATGCAGCTAAAAATGTTAGTGCTGCTACCTCTGTGAAAGTTCAGTAGAAAGAGTACAGCCCTTTATAAGTCGAGAGGCACTAACTAATAAGTGCTTCTTGATTTAGGGCTAAATCGTTTTAGAGATGTGAGATATTTAGAATGATAGATTAATAGAATTTATGAAGGAGGTTTGTTTTTTGAAGAAAATTATAGCAATTATATTAGCTCTGCAACTGTTCATTGTACCAGGGGCTGCGTTTGCAGCAGAGGCTTCTCCACAGTCAGTAAAAAGCATGAGCTCGAACCTTGAGAGTGGGAACACTCCAGGAAAGTCCTTAAAAAAGGAGGCTAATTATCTTGATCCCTCTAGTTATCCGCTTATAGCCAAGGGAGGGTTGGCTGGATATTTATGGGACAGTAACAATTATTATCACTCTATTAATTTTACCGATATAACTACTTCTACTATTGGTACAGACTATATGACAATAAGCTTAGCTTATCGATCTCAATATTCTTATATTAAAGATAGATATATAAGCATTGAATTTTATAAAGAAGCCTCAAATTCCTTAAATTATGTGGGGGATACGACTTACAATACATATGGGTATAACGCTGTTAATTTAAATACCTCTGTAGCCAAATCCAGCTACCAAAATCAACGTTATATATATATGAGAGTAGGAGTATCAAAAAATAGTTATGATGCATACTATTCAGATGTAATAACCTTTAAGGTAGCTAATCCTTTTTATACATCTGGTGGAACAATCTCAGGTAATGATCGATATGCTGTTATAAGCAATGAATCTACCAATGGAAATTCGACAGAGCCAACAGGAGCTTTTAATATTGAAGCAATGAATAACTTATCTACTAAAAATTTAAAACCAAGTGTTTATAAAGTAGATTATAATAAGCATTTTGATAGTGTTAACAACAAAGGAAAATTAATTAGGAAAAGTTTACTCACCAGAAATCCATCTTATCAAGTAGGGGATTATAAATATTTTTGGGTTACAGACTTAACTGATGATTCGAATTATCAAATTAACACAAAGTTAGCTTATAGTGGTTCAAAGGCAAATATATGGGTTAATAATAACCAGATCACCGATGCAGATGCTGCCAAACTAGGACAAGAATTTGATAATAAAATCTATTCCACGGTTGTGAATAATTTTGGTTCTGAATCAGATGTTGACCATGATGGGAAGGTGAATATTCTATGTTATGACATTCAAGATGGTTTTTCAGGAAGCGGCGGATATGTAGCAGGTTATTTTGGGGCAGCAGATTTGTATAACGTCTCCTATTCTAATCATTCTGAAATATTCTATATTGATACGTACCCATCCATGGGCATGAGTTCTACAAAAGATGTTTCAAACGTATACTCTACGTTGGCCCATGAATTTCAACATATGGTCAATTATAATGAAAATGTTCTTATAGAAGGAAAAAGTGATACCGATACCTGGTTAGATGAGGGTCTATCCATGGCTGCAGAACAAATTTATTTAGGTAAAGGACTCACCGATCGTATCGACTACTATAACTCCTCTTCATCCATTCAAAATGGACATTCCCTATTGTACTGGGATTATAGCGGTGATGTTTTATCGAATTATGCCTTGTCCTATCTTTTTGCACAATATATTAAAGTTCAAGCCAATCAGGGAGATAAGATTTTTAGAGAGATATTAACAGATCCAAATAGTGACTATAAAGCAATTGAGGATGTTGCTAAAAAGTATATTAGTTCAGATATAACTTTTGGGAAATTAATGACCAATTTTCGAATGGCCTTATTATTAAAGCAATCTACAGGGGTTTATGGATTCAAAGATGTTTCTACTTTTAACACGTTGAAGGAAAAAGTTTATCAAGGAAGTAATATTAATCTTCGTGGTGGAGGGGCGATTGTGGCAGCCTTCAATTCAAAGGATGGACTATCGATCCCTGCCAATAAAGGACAGGATATTACTTATACGATTGCCAATATTCCTGGAACAGGGTTGGATACAACTCCACCAGCAAGCCCGAATGTAAACCCGGTTGGTGATTCCGATACTCAAATCAAAGGAACGGCTGAACCTAATGCAACTGTTTTTGCCAAAGTAGGGCAAAATCAACTTGGCAGCACCACTAGCAGTAATACAGGAGATTTCACGATCAGTATCTCTAAACAGCCTGCAGACACACTAATTCAAGTGTATGCAAAAGATGCAGCAGGAAATATAAGTACAGCCACAAATGTAACGGTAAAAGATGTTACAGCACCGGCAGTACCAATGGTTAATATTGTAAGTGACAGAGATGGTTCTGTTACTGGGCAAGCGGAGGCTGGCTCTACAGTTGAAGTGAAAGTGAATAGCTCGTTAATTGGCTCTGGAACAACTGGAACAGATGGGAAATTCTCAGTTTCTATTCCTACCCAAAAAGCAGGGACAAAATTAATGGTGACCGCGAAAGATAAAGCGGGAAATACAAGTGAAGTAAAAGAAATAAGTGTAACAGATGCACAAAGGCCAATCATAAATGGTGTATTTGATAAAACGATTAATGTTGGAGAATCGTTTAATGCATTAAGTGGAGTAACGGCAACAGACAATGTAGATGGGGATATTACATCCAGTATCGTTGTTACTGGCAGCGTAGATAATAAGAAACCAGGTGTCTATTTATTGACATATAGTGTGAAGGATAGTTCAGGAAATATAACAACCGTAACAAGAAAAGTCACAGTAGTGGATACAGTTAAGCCAATCATAAATGGCGTAGCTGATAAAACGATTAATGTCGGAGAATCGTTTAATGCATTAAGTGGAGTAACGGCAACAGACAATGTAGATGGGGATATTACATCCAGTATTGTTGTGACTGGTAGCATAGATAATAAGAAACCAGGTGTCTATTTATTGACATATAGTGTCAAAGATAGTTCGAGAAATACAACAACCGTTACAAGGAAAATAACAGTACTGGATACTATAAAGCCAATAATTAATGGAGCATCAGATAAGGTCATCACTATTAATACAAAATTTGACCCGAAGCTTGGTGTTACAGCCCGTGATAACATTGATGGAGACCTGACAAGTGCAATGAAAATAAATGGTTCTGTGAACACAAGTAAAAAGGGTGTTTATACATTAACATATACAGTTGCGGATAAATCAGGGAATGTATCAACAGTTACAAGAAAAATAACTGTTATTGATAATGTTAAACCTGTTATATTAGGGGCTATAAACAAGACCATTCCAATAAACTCATCATTCAATCCAATGTCCGGTGTAACGGCGAAGGATAATGTTGATGGTGATTTGACCAAATTAATTAAAGTGACAGGTACCGTTAATACGCAGAAAAAAGGTACTTACACCTTAGTTTACACAGTCAAGGATGCATCCGGTAATGTAACAACCGCGACAAGAAAGATTACTGTCATCGATAATATTAAACCTGTGATTTCAGGGGCAGTAAATATTACTATAAAATTAAACTCCGCGTTTAATCCAAGAGCAGGTGTGACTGCGAAAGATAACGTTGATGGTAATTTAACAAGTGCCATAAAAATAACAGGAACGGTGAATACCAAGAAAAAAGGTACTTACACCTTGATCTACTCGGTGACGGATAAATCAGGAAATAAAACCATACTTACTAGAAAAATTACGGTTAAGTGATTTTAAAAGAAGAAAAGCTGATTGGGATTAATGAAATCCAATCAGCTTTTCATTTTTACACGTACTACTTAATTCCTATTGAAATAGAATGAAATAATCGTTACCGTTTCACAAACGAAAGGCTCTTGGGATAAAATTACTGTTGGCGGTAAAAAAGGTTGGGCATCCAACCAATACCTAACCACTAAGAATTTGGCGGAAGGATTAAAGACAGTAGGAAGCAACAAACAGTTAATTATTATCACTTCTAATGGCTACAATACCCCAAATGCTGAAATTCGTACCTTCGAGAGAAATTCCCAAGGGAAATGGGTACCTGTTTTAACCACCACAGGACCTATTGGTAAATATGGATTTGCCACTGCCGCAAGTATGCGTGAAGGCCGTAATAAGTCTCCAATTGGGAAGTATTCAATTGGAACCGCATTTGGACGTTATGGAAATCCAGGAACCAAAATGCCTTATCGAAAAATCACAAGCGATGATGTTTGGGTGGATGATCCAACTTCAAAACTTTACAACACTTGGCAATCAAGAAGTGAAACATAAGGCCAATGGAAGAGTGCCGAAAACATGAATATCGCAGCATATACCTACGGTTTCGTTATCAACTACATTACACAACGAACTCCGAATAAAGGCAGTGCAATTTTCTTCCACGTTGGAAGTGGCTATACGCTGGGATGTACTTCAACTGCTCAAACGAATGTTGTCAACATCTTGAAATGGTTGGATCCTAAAAAGAATCCAGTCATCATTTAAACTCCGATTCAGGAGCTAAACAAATACTGATTCTCCACGGAGAAACAAAAAGCCAACAGAGTTCTGTTGGTTTTTTTGCAAAATTGGGATTATCCTGGCGGCCAAAGAAGAGAAAGGGTACATTTATCAACATAAGGAAAGATGCATATTAGCATGACATAGGAGGCAGTTAACCGTTAAATTCAAATAAAGATGTAAAGTTATATTCGCCTTCTTTTAGCCAGGTAATTTGTTTCTGTTTTTCTGATGCATTGAAGTATGAGAGGGGGTGAGGATGGTTTCCCCTTTCGGGAGCGAACGTTTTTTATTAATAGTTTATTTATGGTAAGGTTTATAATAGAAAATCAAAAATAAACGATACGGAAAGGAAATGGGATATGCGTTTACAGGGGAAGAAAATTATCAGCTTGGTTCATCATGAATTTGAGGATTTAGAACTTTGGTACCCGATTTTAAGGCTTAAAGAAGAGGGGGCAGTTGTCCATTTAGCAGGAGAACTTGCTAACGAAACCTATATTGGTAAATATGGCGTTCCCGCTAAGTCCGAATTTGCTTATGCTGATGTGAAGGCTGAGGACTATGATGCCATTTTAGTTCCTGGAGGATGGGCTCCTGATAAAATCCGCCGTTTTCCTGAGGTCCTTAGTCTACTTCAGGATATGAATGCCAGCGAAAAACCGATCGGTCAAATTTGCCATGCAGGGTGGGTCCTCATTTCCGCAAAAATTCTGGAAGGTAAAAAAGTAACCAGTACACCTGGTATTAAGGATGATATGGAAAATGCAGGAGCCATCTGGTATGACGAGCCTGTCGTCACTGACGGTCACATTGTTTCAAGTCGCCGCCCGCCTGATCTGCCTGACTATTTACGGGAATTTATTTCTGTATTAGAACGAAAATAAAATTGTGTGTCACACTGGGAAAATCAGTGAGAATAAACTGTTCATTTTAAATGGACAGTTTATTTTGATTAAGTCCTACCAGATGAACTTCTGATGCCTCCAACACTCCTCGACAATTTTTTCCTGTTCCGGGATTCAACAATCCACTATTTCAATGGAATGAAGCTGTTTTTAATTAAACGTTTGATCAATGGTGAAAAAGCTAAAATTTAGTCGGAAAGTGGGGAGAGTGTAGAAATTACTCATTTTCTAGGAAATAATTGCTTGTTTATTAAAAAAAAGAATTGTAAATGAGACAATCTTTTTATTGAGGGTTAAATGAAAACTCTTTTATAGCGGGGGTTACAGGGGATTTTATCAAACGTTTGATTAGGAATAGCCTTGAACGAATCTTGACGAAATTCGGAAGCATTCATCCTTAATCAAGAAAAGTACTCAGGCTCGTTTATAAAGTTTGTCATGACAGCTATCCTTAATTTATACATTAGTCCAATAGTAAAACTTTAGGTATAAGGGCTAAAGGTGATTAGAAGGATTTACTTTCCTCTTTTATCTTTCATCTCTTAAAATACATAGTAGGAGGTAGAGCAGCCTGTTTTTGCTTCAATATTGAATGCGTTTGACGTATAGTAGAATTCAAAAAATGCTATCTTTCGAAAAAAGGAAAATGTAGAAGTATAATGGAAACATATAGTTTAAATTAGGAAGGTTGATAGAGTTGGGGGAATTTCTAGATTTTTCATATGAGAATTTTAGGTACAAACTTTATGTTCCGAGCGAATATCAAGAAGACAAAGATACTCCGTTGATGGTAATGCTTCATGGATGTGAACAATCTCCGGATGATTTTGCTGCTGGAACAAATATGAATGAGCTTGCTGAAAAAGAAAATTTTCTCGTACTCTATCCTGACATGAATCACCTGTTTAATCCTATGGATCCGGCTGGTTATAACCTATTTGGATGCTGGAACTGGTTTTTAGATAAAAATCAGCACCGTGGAGAGGGACATCCCAGGTTAATTAATGCAATCATTAATCAGGTTAAAAGTAGATACCGCATCGATTCAGGTAAGGTGTTCGCAGCGGGATTATCTGCAGGTGCGGCACTCGCTTGCATTCTTGGAGTTACCTATCCGGATGTATTTAGCGGTATCGGAGTGTGTTCGGGACTTCCCTATGATGCTGCTAATGTATTTTTTCTAACCGATCCGATGGCTAAGGCAGCTACAGAAAGCATGCAAAAAGGCGTTTCGGACCCCTATGCATGCGGAAACAGAGCTTTTCAGGAAATGGGAAAGTTCAAGAAGAAAATGCCTGTCATTGTTTTCCATGGCATCTGCGATACAATTGTACATCCCATTAATGGACAGCAGGTTATCATACAGTGGGCACAAACTAATTTTCTTGTAGAAGGTGGTAAAGGAAGAGCTGATATTACACCTTTCCAGGTCAAATCAGACCTTATCAATGGAAGAAGTTGTACGAAACATGCATACGGAGATAGGGGCGGTGAACTTTTAATGGAACTATGGATGATTGATCAAATGGGGCACGCATGGTCTGGCGGGAGCTCAAATGGTTCTTATACGGATCCATCAGGCCCCAATGCAACAGAAATCATTTGGGATTTTTTCACCAAACACCATCAGCCCCATGTTGAAAATCTGGTCGAAGCACCTAAAAAGAACTTTTTTCTTCGTCTTTTTACGAAGCTTTTTAAGAAAAGAGGATAAACCTATTTTCCGATTTTTCTAATCTATTTAAGACTTCATCTCTATTCCCGCTTTTAAGACCTTCATACCTATTTTCTATTGAAATAGAAAGATATAATCGTTTTATAATAAAAGATAGATTAATCATAACTAGAATGGGGAAGATAATTAGATGTTTAAAAAGGGATTAGCCATCTTTGTTGCCATGTTTGTTTTATTTGCAGGATTTCTTGTCGTTAAACCGGTTCAAGCTGCGGCAAGCGTAACAAAATACGTAACAGCGACTACATTGAATGTCAGAACAGGTCCGGGAACGACCTACAACATTGTCACAACCGTTAAGCAAAACCAAGCTGTCACTGTTTCAGAAACGAAAGGCTCTTGGGATAAAGTAACGGTTGCTGGTAAAACAGGGTGGGCATCCAATCAATACCTAACCACTAAAAAGCCTGCAGCCCCGACTAAAAATTTGGCGGAAGGGTTAAAGACAATAGGAAGTAACAAGCAGTTAATTCTTGTGACTTCTAACGGTTACAATACCTCAAATGCTGAAATTCGTACCTTTGAGAGAAACTCCCAAGGAAAATGGGTTCCTGTTTTAACCACAACAGGCCATATTGGTAAATATGGATTTGCCACTGCCGCAAGTATGAATGAAGGCGGTAAAAAGTCTCCAATTGGGAAGTATTCCATTGGAACCGCATTTGGACGTTATGGAAATCCAGGAACCAAAATGCCTTATCGAAAAATCACAAGCGATGATGTATGGGTGGATGATCCAGCTTCAAAACTTTACAACACTTGGCAATCAAGAAGTAAAACACAAGGTCAGTGGAAGAGTGCTGAAAACATGAATATCGCAGCTTATACCTATGGTTTCGTTATCAACTACAATACACAGCGAACTCCGTATAAAGGTAGTGCGATCTTCTTCCACATTGGAAGTGGATATACGCTGGGATGTACTTCAACTACTCAAACGAATGTTGTCAACATCTTGAAATGGTTGGATCCTAAAAAGAATCCAGTCATCATTCAAACTCCGATTCAGGAGCTAAACAAATACTGATTTTTCAATTTTGTAATGGGTTTACTTACGAACGTTAAAAAGCAAGGGAAACACTCTTTTCAGGAGAATCGCAATTTAAATTTGTCCTTCATATCCAGATGAAGGACATTTTTTTTCAAAGAACAGGGCGAGCTAAGGTTATAGACGACCGAACTCCGTTACCAAGCCCAAGTTGGGTAGACAATAGGGGTTATAGACGACCGAACTCCGTTACCAAGCCCAAGTTGGGTAGACAATAGGGGTTATAGACGACCGAACTCCGTTACCAAGCCCAAGTTAGGTAGACAATCAGGGTTATAGACGACCGAACTCTGTTTCCAAGCCCAAGTTAGGTAGACAATCAGGGTTATAGACGACCATAACGTTTCCGGCATACTTACTGATCTTCTCCTGCCGTAAGGTCAGGTTCAAATCCACTTGGAATATGTCTTCTGGTAGAAAACGCTTTGATAGATTCCCTATGTTTAGGTACAGGCCTTTGGTTCTGATGATACGAATCAATTTCCTCAACAGTCAGTAAAGATTCAATTTCCCAGTTTTTAAGAATCGCAAAAACATAACCCAGACTGCGCTTGTTATTGGCACATGCAATATTCATCGCTTTTAGTATCACATCTTTTGGCTGAAGGAAACTAGAATTATCTAACCAAGATAACAGCTGCTGTTTGGCACTGATGTTCGTAAAACCAAATCCGTTGTAATCCCAAAACTCAATGATTTCTTTCACATCATCTGTATTTTGATGATCCACTACGAATGGATTGTTCTCTATATTTGGCTGAAGAACTTCTTGTTGTTGTTTTTCTTTTTCTTCTTCTTTTTCTTTTTGTCCACGCATCGTATAGCGATACGTCAACGTATCGTCATGCTCTCCATATAGAGGATTTAGATATGTATCATTTTCATCTTGCTCGCTAGCCTCATTGTCGAAAACCATTTCTTCTTGTTCACAGAAAGATTCATATAGGCTGCGAATTTCCTGTCTTTGAATAGGGTCCAATACATATCGAATCAGTGAGAGATCTTCTACCTCCTTTAACTCGGAAAAGATACAATCCATCACCGGTTTTCCCACTTTTTGTAGGTTATCTTTCCCCCAGTTTTTAATCGCAAGTTCTCTCGTTTCAGGATTGTAACGAATCAACTCGTGATGCTGGATAAATCGTTCCATTAACGAATAAACACTCTCAATCGAATAACCGAGATCAAATGCCATTTGTTTTTTCGTAATCTTATAGATTCCAATTTGAGTTGTAAAGGGATTTGTAAGTAGATATAGGTAAAAAAACTTGTCCTCTGGAGTAAACTCCTCTATAACGATCGGATTCTCCCAAAAATCTGTATGTATCATTCTATATTTCGCCATCCTGAACCACTGCCTTTCTCTTAAGGGTTTGATTCCGAAGCGTAAGAACCGTCCCCGCGCTTCCAAAAAGGCCAGGTTCAAGAGAACCCAGCCTTGCTGTTATTATGCTAGTTCATAGTCAGTTACATTGCGGTCGATGACTCTTGCACCTTTTGCAGACGTAAGCTTGCCGCTGCCTGTAGTAAATACGTTAGCTGTAATAATCTGTGCCATGGAGAGTTTTACCACTGCTTCGTCTACTGGCTCCTTTGGATTGTCCACTGTGATTTTCGCAGTTTTTCCAAACTCGGTATCAAATTGCAATTCTAAGGTTTTAGCCATTTCTTTTCACCTCCCATCCTTTGATTTTTATTGAACATTAACCAATAATCTCCGAGCTGTCATTGCGTTCGACTTTGTTTAAGTCAGCGTTGCATAAAACTGAGATCGCCTGTGCTGCCTGGAACAGCTGGTCAGCGGTTGCCGCTTTCGTTACATTGCTAAATGTTTTAGACTTCAAAATTGGATTTCCTTCGTTATCAATTCCCGATTGAAATACCAACCGAAGCTTTGTCGTTTCTAGTAATCCTTGTGCCATCTTCAATCACCTCCTTTCGTCTTATATATATAGTTTGAGAGGATAAAAGGACAGTTAGGTCGAAACTATTTTTACTAGTTTGTTTATTGGAGGTCCGTGCATGAGGAAGAACCACGGAAAGAAGGCTGTGCCAAGGTTAGCACAGCCTAGCACTTTGCTCCACTTAGGTCTTAATTAACTTCAAATAGAAATTGTTGCTACTCGAACAGGGGTGTCTATGTACATGTGTCATATAAGTTTGGAGAGACAACTATTGACATATTTTTTAGAGGTTAGAAGTAAGTAATTCAGGATTAGAGAGAAGTGAAGCCATTTTTAATTAAACGTTTGTGTAATGGGGTAAAAGTGTGAATTTAATAGGATTATGTAATTTCAAGAGAAGAAGGTCCGAATTTGTGGAAAGGTGAGTTTTCGTATACAGGTTTCTGTTTTCAAACTCGACAATCTTTTTTCACACTTTGCAGGGGAATGACGAATAGACCAACACTTGAAGCTATTTTAATCAAACGTTTGAATAGTGTAGCACATAGGGAATCTAGTCGTAGGGATGTCGTTTCCTGTAAAGAGGTTTAGAACGCAGGGAATCAGCCAATTTTTGGCATGTTTCTAAGAGAAGTCTATAATCGTAATCTTAAGATTTACATGCAGATTCATGGCTCTTCTGCATGGTCAAGCTGGAGGAGATAAGGGATAGGCTGAGTAAGGTTTTGAATTAGAAAGAAGTCCCTGCTACTAGAGTAGAAGGGACTTTTCAATTTAGTTGGCTACGGAACCTTTTAACCATGCAAAACAATTTCCGCATGGTTTTCTTGGTAAGATTTATTCGGATATGGGACATCAGTGGGATTTTGACCGAGTCAAATTCCTCACTGATGGCGAAGAGTATCTTGAGGCATTAAAGTAATGTAATCCTTCTGGAACTGGTTATGGAATGAGTTATGATGAGACGGCAGAAAGAATTACAAAGCAACAGGAAGAGCGTAAGAAGGAACAACTAGAACTGGAATTGTATCGTCTAGTTATGAATTTATCTGTAGAAGAACAGAATATGTATCTTTCTAAATCCTTCAAACGTCGATTAAGAAGAGGAAAATGTACTAGACGGAATGTTGAGTTGCCTGAGTATTTCAGAAAAGAAGATATTCCTTCCTTCTTAGTAAAGAAGATAGAAAATCCGACGACGGATCTCTTTCAATCGTAGGATATCTTGCTGACCCATTTAGTATTAGTGATGATCAATTGCCATTTTGGATCGGTCTTAATGCCTGGTCTTTTTTATCTATCATTCTGGTAAATTTCGTCATATAATAAAATTGCATTATACAAATATATTAACGGGGGTTTTAATGTGGAATGGTATGCATAAGCAATGAAGAATTACGCTAATTTTAGTGGGAGAGTCTACTCGGAAAGAGTATTGGATGTTTTATCTATTTAATTCATATTCATATTCATATTTGCCATTTTTATTATGATGGCTGTAACAGAATCAGATATGTTTTATTCCCTTCTAATACTTTATTACTTGGCTATTATCATTCTGACTATTTCTGTTAGTGTTCGTCATTTACATGACATTGGCAAGGGCGGAGCTGCAGTTTTATGGATTTTCGTACTGGTCCTATCATTCATCTTGTTCACGTTTGTTGAGAAAGTCAACAAGGTGATAACCTATATGGTCCAGATCCTCATGCAGTACAGGTACCACAAACAAAAGATTGGCAACAACTATAGGCTAAATGAAGATGATTCAGTGCTTCATATAGTAGATTATTAATTATTGATGAACCGGCGGTAATACATGATAACGGAAACACTTTTATGATGAGGATTGCTTAACAGAATACTAAATGAAAAAGAAAATGAACAAGAAGGGGAAAATTATGAAAACAATATTGGTATTTCTTAAAAAAAGATGGAGATATGTACTAACAGCAGTAATCGCATTAATTATTGGTTCATCTGGCGGTCCATCGCAGAGTGACTTAGATAAAGTTAATGCACAAGTGAAATCACTACAAAAGCAATTAACTACTAAGACAGAAACTGTTGCAAGTTTGAAGTCAGATAACAAGGATTTACAATCAGATAACAAGGAATTGCAAGCAAAAGTAGATGAAGCGGCTCCTTGGTTTAAGCTATCTGAAACAGAGAAAGCTAATCAGCAAAAAGAAGCTGACGCTAAGGCGGCTGAATTAGCTAAGAAAGAAGAACAGCGTAAGGCGGCAGAAGCTAAAGCAGAAGAAGAAAAGAAAAAGGCAGAAGAAAAGGCTGCAGCCCAAGCGGAAGCTCAAGCATTGGCAGCTAAGACAAAAACATTTGGTGCTGGTAAGTACCTAGTTGGTCGTGACATTGAACCAGGTCTTTATGATGCTGTAGCTTCTAGTGGTCAAGGGAACTTCTTTGTTAATGATGGCATGAAGGTAAATGAAATGTTTGGTGTTGGCGGGGGCTTTTATAATGGTCAGTACAATAATTTAGAACTTGAAGATGGAGACACTATCGATCTTAACAATGATTTACACGTTAAATTTGTTCCTAAGTAATGTATAAAAAACTTGGTAGATTATGCAGTATAAATATTCACTTTTCTCTATTATTACAGACAACAAAAATAGGCTGCCACCATGGTATCGGGTAGCCTATTTTTGTTATGCTGTTTAGATGATATCAACGACCTGTGTACACTATAGTCGTCCATAACAAATGCAGTACCATCGATATCTCCTGCAACGTGTTTTGGTCTCCACTTAGGTCTTAATGAACTTCCAATAGAAAATGTTGCCACTCCTACAGGGTGACTATGTACATGCGTCATCTAAGTAGGGGAGACAATCATTGACATATTTTTTAGAGGTTAGAAGTAAGTAATTCAGGATTAAAGAGAAGTGAAGCCATTTTTAATTAAACGTTTGTGTAATGTAGAACAAGTGTGAATTTAATAGGATTATGTAAATTCAAGAGAAGACAGTCCGAATTTGTAGAAAGATGCGTTTTCTTATAACGATTTCTCTTTTCAAACTCGACAATATTTTTTTCATACTTTGCAGGGGAATGCTTATTATCAACACTTGCAGCCATTTTAATCAAACGATTGAATAATATAGCACCTAGGGAAATAAGACGTAGGGATGTCGTTTCTTGGAAATTAGGTTTAGAACGTGAGATATAGCGAAGTTTCCGATGTTTTTTTTAAGTATCAACTACCTAAATTGACAATAAAGTATGTTGTTAAGTAAGGATTCTACCTTAGGAACTTTATAAGAAAAAAGACGACAAAATATTGTCGCCCCCTAACATTGTCTTTCGATATCTTTTAATTCTTGAAGAAAGTCTTCTCGAACCCAATAATATGTTTTGGATTGCTTAAATGCATTGATACATTCTTTTAACTGTTTATTCTCTTCCATTGAGGTTGCCAATGTTTCTGACGACAAGTTATTTGGAACTCTGTTCAGTAATCTTTTTAAATTTTCGTGTGTTACCGGATCCAGTTTAGAAAAAGTAACTTCTAAAGCAATTTCCATGAATGTCTTAAACCTACATGGGCTTGGAATGACTATACATGTCTGCATGAAATCTCCTCCTTCTAATGCTTTGTTCTAGCATAACAGGAAGTGGACAAGAAGTTTGTTCTTTTATGGTAAAAAACATAAATGATTTTGTCGTATTAGGAAGCAAAGGGGGACGGATCTCATGCTTACTTTCACCTAAAGGTAGGGTTACCCGAAGCGGAAGAACCGTCCCCACGCTTCCCTAGAATTTAGCCAAACATGTTGGTTCATATCGTCTACCATTTAGCAGTAAATTGTGAAGGATTTGACTTACACTAACGTAACAAGATATAACATTGTATTATTTTAACAATGAAATTATCAAAATATTCTATTGATAACATAGTAATAAAATAATATGATAGATTCATTAACGAGTACATGTAATAAAACCTAACATAAAAACTTTACAAAGGAGATAAAAACATGCAGATGGCCGATACAGTATTTATGTTTTTGTCAACCATTATTGTTTGGATTATGACGCCGGGAATAGCACTGTTTTACGGAGGTATGGTAAAAAGTAAAAACGTGTTAAGCACCGCGATGTACAGCTTTGGCTCAATTGCAATTGTTTCTATTATTTGGATTCTATTTGGTTATTCGCTTGCTTTTTCAACACATGGAAATCCATTTATTGGTGGACTCGATTGGGTGGGATTAAAAGATGTAACCTTTAAACCTAATAATGATTACAGTGCAACGATTCCTCATAATCTGTTTATGATGTACCAGCTAACCTTTGCCGTTTTAACAGCAGCGCTTATTTCTGGGGCCTTTGCAGAGCGTATGCGTTTTTCTGCTTTTGCTATCTTTACAGTCCTTTGGTCCATCTTGGTATACGCTCCTGTAGCTCACTGGGTTTGGGGAGTAGGCGGATGGATTCGTAATCTCGGAGCACTTGATTTTGCCGGAGGAAACGTCGTGCATATTTCATCTGGAGTTACCGGACTGGTACTAGCAATCGTTCTCGGGAAAAGAAAAGACGCAGTCTCAACAACTCCACATAACCTGCCACTTACCATATTGGGAGGAGCCTTAGTTTGGTTTGGATGGTTTGGCTTTAATGTTGGAAGCGCCTTAACCCTAAATGAAGTTGCGATGTACGCACTTATCAATACAAATACAGCAGCAGCTGCAGGAATTATTGGCTGGTTAGTAATTGAATGGCTGATAAATAAAAAACCGACGATGCTGGGAGCTATTTCTGGTGCAGTTTCGGGTCTAGTAGCCATTACCCCGTCTGCCGGATTTGTTACCCCTGCTTCCTCCATATTAATTGGATTCCTTGGAGGTACGATTTGTTATTGGGGAGTTTTCTGGGTGAAAGAAAGATTTGGTTATGATGATGCTCTTGATGCATTTGGATTACATGGAATCGGTGGAACATGGGGTGGAATTGCGACCGGTTTGTTCGCAACAAAATCCGTAAATTCAGCCGGAGCAAATGGATTATTTTATGGAGATCCAAGCTTAGTATTAAAGCAGTTAATAGCAATTGTTGCCACATATTTGTTTGTTGGAATCGTATCCTATATTATTATAAAAGTTGTAAAAGTCTTCGTCCCTGTTCGAGCAAATGAACAAGAAGAATCCATCGGCTTGGATATTACACTGCATGGAGAAAAAGCCTATCACGAAGCATAATTTCCTAAAAGGGTGATTGTATGAGCGAAGTTCTAACAAAAATTGAAATTATTACACGTCCAACAAAATTGAAGAATTGAAGCAAGCTTTGGCTCAAGTCGAAGTGATTGGAATTACAGTAACCCATGCTCTTGGCGCAGGATTTCAAAAAGGTACACGGAAACATACCGGGGCAAGAATTCGATGTTAATGCTAACACAAGGCATCGCCTTTTTTATTGTCATGGACCAATAGCAGGAAGGCCATGCCTCCTCTTCTACAACCAATGGTACGAACAAACTGTCCGATTCATCTCGGTTGCATTTTTTACAAGGGCCCTTCCCTGTAGAGAAGGGCCAAGGTATTATTTTAAATTTTGTCGTCCTTGTTCATATTTCTTTTCATGCATATGATCAACATAATCATCTGATATTTCACCTAAATGAAGTAAATCCTCCCCGTTGTCTACAACGTCAAGTGATTCAAAAAACTCTTGAGGTATATTAAAGTCAAACAGAAGTTCCCCTGAAGTACTGTAAACACTGCCAGATAAACTACCTTTTGGAATTTCTTGCATTTTTAATAAATCATTTAAGGTTACTGGTTGGCCGTTAACCTTAAAGTTCATTTTAATTTCATACAACGCGATTGTTTGTTCTAAAATTTGAACCATTTCATTAAGTTCTTCATCGCTTAATTGACTAGGATCTTCTACATTGGTGAATTTTTCCCAAAGAGTATCGTTTGTTGCTAATTGGTCAAGTTGATCTTTATTTTTTTCTTCTACTTCAGCTAAGTAGTTAAAAAATCTTTCTGCTTCTTCTTCAGTAATACCAAATTCCCCTAATGCTTTTTCGGTTTCCGCCATATACTCATCGTAGTTTACATAGAATGCAACTGATGCATCCAAATCCTCTATAAATTTATAGTCATTCAAGTTATCACCAAAATGGTTCATTAAATCATTAAATTCTTTCTCGGTAAGACCATATTTAGTTAATAACTCGTTAAAATTTTTTGAGTTAATTGCTTTGCTTGTGGATATGATGGACCGAATAAATTCAGGGTTACCGTTGATGATGGTGTTTATTATCTCCGTGACGTATGTAATATTGTTGTATGCTTTCAGATCGGTGCTAATCCCGCTTAAGGCTGTTATGATGAACGTCTTAAGCCTTGGAGCAAGTCTAGGAATCGTTATCATTGTGTTTCAGTATGGATGGCTAACGGGTTTTCTAAATATAACCTCCACTGGCTATGTTAGTATCATTATGCCTGTAACGATCTTTTGCATTGTGTTTGGGATTTCGATGGATTATGAAGTTTTTTTAATATCAAGAATTAAGGAAGAATACGATAGGTCAGGTGATAATGAAAAAAGTACCGCTACTGGGCTTCAGAAAACGGGTCGTCTTATCAGTAGTGCTGCCTTCATTTTACTAGTTGTTGTGGGTTCGTTCATTTTTACCAATATTGAAATTACAAAAGCACTAGGTGTTGGTTTATTTTGTGCCATATTCATTGATGCTACCTTAATCAGAATTATCGTAGTTCCCGCATTAATGAAACTGCTCGGTCCTGCCAACTGGTGGGCCCCAAGATGGATTGTAGGAAAGTAGGACTGTTGAAAAGGTTAATAAAGTAGTCGCTCTGTGCAGAGAAAAAGGCCTATTAATTGGCAAAAACGGTGATACTGTTGCCGGTTACAATAATATTTTACAGCTTTCTTCACCATTAAGTATTACAGAGGATGATTTTTCCTTTATTGTGAAGTGTTTAAAGGAAAGTATTCTCAACTTTAATTAACTCAATGTTTAATTTCACTTTACTTTTTGCAATATTTTGATAAGATAGCAAAAAGGCGGTGATATGTATGTCCATAAATGTAATTGAACTCCTTGGCTCACCGTATGAAAGCTTGGTTGATGCACAGGTTGATAAGAGTCCAAGTGAAGTGGTGGTAACTGAAACCGGAGAGACGTTTTATATCGTAGAACGTGAGGTTTATGATGCCCAGTTAGTGTCACACGGATATAAAGTCGTAGTAGAAGAAGGAGAGTAAACCTCTCCTTTTTGTATGCGTGCCCAGCAAGCCGTTAATGAAAGCCTTTGAGCCATACTATGCCCAGTAAGAACCCCAGTATTTCATTTCTATAATTATCGTATGTAGCGATTGTCCTTTTTCAGTAAGTGTATATTCAACTGTTACTGGTACTGTGGCGTGAACAGTCCGAATTAATACGCCATTGGATTCTAAGTGTCTTAGAGTATCGGTTAAGGCCTTTGGACTTACTTTTGAAATAGCTTTTTGTAATTCTCCAAACCGTTTTTTCCCTTCGAATAACTCTCTTAATACGAGAAAAGACCACTTTCCCCCAATTACACTAAGTGCTTTTTCAATGGAACATTCAATCTCTAAGGGTGCTGTTTCCTTTACTTCACTCATAGACTACCTCTTTCTAATTTATAGCAACTATAAATTTAATAGTAATTATTATATAGGTTAGTATAGCAAAAATATTTCAGTGGTTGTTGTTTAAATAAGGAAAACGTATACTTTTTTTGTAACCGTTTTTATTATACATATTGAAAGAGAGGGAGATGAACCAAATGAAATACCGTAAGCTTGGAAAAACAGATTTAAACGTTTCTGTTGTAGGAATTGGTACTTGGCAATATGGCGGCGAATGGGGAAAAGATTTCACACAAAAAGAAGTAGATGAAATCTTAGACAAGGCCAAGGAAATGGGAATTAATTTGATTGATACAGCCGAATGTTACGGTGATCACCTTTCTGAAAAATTGATCGGAAGTTACTTGAAAAATCAAAAAAGGGAGGATTGGATCGTCGCAACAAAATTCGGCCATCATTTCCATGAAACCTTTACCCGTACAAATCATTGGTCTGCTGGGGAAGTCGTTAAGCAGTTAGACGATTCTTTAAGAGCCCTTCAAACAGACTATGTAGACATATATCAATTTCATTCCGGCGGTGATGACGTTTTTCAAAACGAAGAATTATGGACTGTTTTGGACAAGCAGATGGAGGCAGGAAAAATCCGTCATCTAGGAATTTCAATCGGTTCAAACGAGAATATCTACCAAACGGACTTAGCAACAGAAGTAAATGCCAGTGTGATTCAGGTTGTGTATAACCGGTTAGACCGTAAACCAGAGGAACAAGTTTTTCCGTCCTGTGAAAAGCAAAATCTTGGGGTACTGGCAAGGGTTCCATTAGCAAGCGGTTATTTAAGCGGAAAGTATAAGCCGGGTGCAGTGTTTGATCAAAACGATGTTCGGAATAACCATTTACAAAGTGAAGTTTTAAAACAGCTTAAACTAGTTGAAGAAATTCAACGAAATGAAGTCCCAGAAGGAGTTAATATGGCTCAATGGGCACTTGCATGGTGTCTACAACATCCAGCTGTTACAAGTGTAATCCCAGGTTGTAAAAATGTCGAACAAGTTGAATTAAATGCACGGGCTGCAGACTTGGAATTGGTATCAGATCAGCATCCACAAGCTGTGGAAGTTTAATAGGAGAAAGCTATTAAACTGGAAGCCTGTTCATCAGTGGAGAAATTATGTAGCGTTATAATTTTTTATAAATGATAAAGGAGGAGAGAGGAATGACAAAAAATTCACTAAGTACTACTACGTTAAATAATGGTGTAAAAATGCCTTGGCTCGGGTTCGGTGTTTTCAAAGTCCAAGAAGGAGAGGAAGTAGTAAATTCCGTAAAGACTGCCCTTGAAGTCGGGTATAGAAGCATTGATACTGCTGCTATTTATGGAAATGAAGAGGGAGTAGGTAAAGCGATAGCTGAATCGAACGTACCTCGTGAAGAGTTATTTGTGACAACTAAGGTCTGGAACGGCGACCAAGGCTATGAGTCTGCCTTGGCGGCATTTGAAACAAGTTTGAACAAATTAGGTTTAGACTATTTAGACCTTTATTTAATTCACTGGCCAGTACCTTCTAAAGGATTATATGTTGAGACATGGAAGGCACTTGAGAAACTTTATAAGGATGGGCGCGTCCGTGCGGTTGGAGTAAGTAATTTTAATGTGAACCATCTCGAAGACCTTCTTGCAAACTGTGAAATTAAACCGATGGTCAACCAAGTGGAATACCATCCAGTCTTTAATCAAAAGGAATTACATGATTTTTGTAAAAAGAATGAAATCCAGCTTGAAGCATGGTCCCCTCTTATGCAAGGCGGTCTTCTTAACGACCCAGTCTTAGTTGAGATTGCAAACAAGTACAAAAAGTCTACCGCCCAAGTGATCCTGCGCTGGGATATCCAAACAGGAGTGGTGACTATTCCAAAATCAATCAAACCGCATCGTATTGCTGAAAATGCGGATATCTTTGATTTTGAACTTACACAAGAAGATTTAACTCAAATAAGCACGCTTAATCAGAATAAGCGTCAGTTCGGTGACCCTGAAGTGGTCGGCAGAGATTAATAGGGGGGGACTCTAGGTGGAACAGAAAGTAGTTGTCATAACAGGTGCAACAAGAGGGATTGGCCGTAACACTGCTTTATTTTTTGCGGAAAAAGGATTTTCTGTGGTTGGAACTGGCAGAGATCTCGAGACGATACAGACATGACACGTTACCAGCGATATACAGGGGGTAGGACAAAAATATTTAACTGGAATCGAGTCATTATTCGAGCAAAACATAGATGTACCGCCGCATCAGGCACCACAGTTTGCCTTTTTATTGGCGGCAGGGGAACTAGATGAGTATGTCGGTCGAGTCGTGTCTGTTTATGATGATTTAGAGCAATTAAAAACAGTTGCTGCTAACGCAAGTGATTCCGACTTCTATAAACTGCGGTTAAAGAAATAAGTTCAAGTATTATATGAAAGAATACGCAGATCAATCTTTGATACCGAAGATTTGGTCTGCGTTTTTCAGTAATAGGGGTGCGTGTCACGCCCCTAATGCAAAGACAGTTGTGCAAAAGCAAAAGAATTTTCCGGGAAATTGTCTTTTTTTCTGTAAAATGTGTATATGTGCTCGACAATTATTTTGAGAAATCTTTTGGAAAGTTTTTTAACGGTTGATTAGAACATTAAAGGACTACATATTTTTTATGAGAAACAACTGTCTTATTATTTTCAAAGTTTCGGCCTGAGATATTTTCGAGGATTTCAACTATGACCGAGTTCTCTCCGACCTTCTCGACCTTACCTTTAATTCCATTAATTGATACAATATTGTCTCCAACCATTGCTTTTTTCAAATACATGTAAACCACTCCTTACATCTATTAATTGGTGGATTCATAAAAGAGATATTGATTAATAGGCATTTTACATGGAAAAAGGCGATGTGTCATAGAAATTGTAAGAGTATCTTCCAAAGATATGGAGCCTTTCTTATTTTTTTAATAAGTAGAAGAGGGATGTCAAAGAGCATTTTTTATAGGTATACTAGGTGTCTGTGTACATATGTCATCAAAGTTGGGGAGACAATCATTGACATATTTTTTAGAGGCTAGAAGTAAGTAATTCAGGATTAGGGCGTAGTGAACGCGTTTTTAATTAAACGTTTGTGTAATGTGGAAAAAGTGGGAATTTAATTGGATTGTGTAAGTTCAAGAGAAGACAGTCCGAATTTGTAGAAAGATGAATTTTCGTCTACAGGTTTCTCCTTTCGTTCTCGACAATCATTTTTTATACTTGGCAGGGGAATGCTGCATAGGCCAACATTTGCAGCTATATTAATCAAACGTTTGAATAGTATAGCACATAGGGAATCCAGTCGCAGGGATGTCGTTTCTTGTAAATTAGGTATAAACCATCGGTAAAAGGAAGCATGAGAAACGTCCCCGTGCTTCACCGTGCTTCAACAGTTCTTTTATTGACTTGGATAATTGTGGACACTAAAATGTAACAGATAACACACTTATTGTGGTGTGAAAATAGATATCAGAGGGAAGTGGAATCCGAAAATGAAGCAATACAATACTCGTGCAATCATGTCATCGCTGCTTATCTGCGGTTTCGTTGGCATGTTCAGTGAGACGGCTCTCAACATTGCGATTAGTAATTTAATGGTCGTGTTTAAAATTTCGGCAGCTACCGCACAGTGGTTGACGACCGGGTTCCTTCTTACTCTCGGCATTTTGATGCCGATGACTGGGTTGCTCCTGCAATGGTTTACGACGAGGCAATTGTTTATCGGTTCGCTGGCGAGCTCGATTGCAGGCACATTGGTTGCGGCGCTTGCGGTCAATTTCGAAATGCTTATGGTCGCTCGTGTTCTTCAGGCGGCAGGCATGGGCCTATTGATTCCGCTCATGTTCAATACGATCCTCGTTGTATATCCACCGGAGAAGCGCGGGGCGGCGATGGGATTCGTCGGACTTGTGATTATGTTCGCACCAGCGATTGGTCCGACCGTTGCAGGTCTTCTAATTGAATATTTAACATGGCACTACATCTTCTGGCTATCGCTGCCGTTTTTAGTGATAGGGCTGTTGGTAGGGCTGAAGTATTTGGAAAATGTTACTGAAGTCACGAAACCACGAATCGATCTACTTTCTGTCGTATTATCAACGATCGGATTCGGAGGTGTGGTCTTTGGCTTTAGCAAGGCGGGCGAAGGGGTTGATGGCTGGTCCAACCCAGCTGTTGTCTTTCCCATCGTCATCGGGCTTGTGGCACTTGTACTGTTCATTCTCCGGCAGGTGTTTATGCATGAGCCGATGATGGACCTTGGTGTCTTTAGGTATCCCATGTATATCGTGGGACTGCTTATGGTACTTTCTTGTATGATGATTATCTTGTCAAGCATGATTATTCTGCCGATGTTCCTTCAAAACGGAATGAAACTCTCGGCATTTACGGCTGGACTGATGCTGTTGCCGGGCAGTGCGCTAAACGGCATTCTATCGCCGCGCATGGGGAGTTTGTTCGACAAATATGGACCGAAGTGGCTCGTTATTTCCGGCCTCGTCGTCGTCGCGATCATGTTATGGCTTCTCTCCGGTATATCGGCCTCATCTTCGATTGCATTTATCGTCGCTTTGCATATCGGACTAATGGTCGGGATTTCCATGGTCTGGATGCCGGCGCAGACGAACGGCCTGAACCAGCTGCCGCCGGAGCTTTACCCACACGGTACGGCAGTTATGAACACGCTGCAACAGGTTGCGGGTGCGATCGGAACAACGATTGCGATTATCATTCTAACGAGCGGTATGGAGAAGTATATGCACGCATCTCCTGCTCCAACCAAACCGGCCGAGATGGCTAACGCCATGACGCTTGGCTCACAGAACGTGTTCTTGTTTGCATTGATCGTGACGCTGATCAGTCTGGTCATTGCGTTCTTTATCCGCCGGGTCATCGTCCATCATGCGGCAATGAATTCTCTGCATTAATGGGGGGGGACGTGGGGGTACGGGGACGGTTCTCATGCTTCCATTTACGAGCAAAAAACTAATGCAGGAACTAGGCAGTTTTACATGCTTCCTGTCACTATCACAATAAAAAAAGGATGAAATCAAATGATTTCATCCTTTTAACAGAGTTCATTCTAAACCACTGTGTTTGCTGTGGTGATGAAGGAGAATCCCTCATAGCCCTTAGCGGCAATTTCGGTGCAATGGTCGCGGTATGGGCCATAGCCGCCAACATAGATTTGGAATCCTCGTGCTTTGCCAGCGATGTTTGCACCGGTGTACCAGGATTCGGTCTTCGTATAGAGGGTTGTGTCGGCTAACTCCCGGCAATGCTTGCTCCAGGCTTGTTCGGCGTCTGCATTGGCCTCGATCGCAGCGATGTCATGCTTTCGAAGATACTGGATACAATCCATTACCCATTCGACATGCTGCTCAATCGCAACTGGCATGTTGCCCAATACAGATGGACTTTCTGGACCCGTAATCATGAACATATTCGGGAATCCGGCTGTTGCGATTCCTAAATAGGTGCTCGTCGCGGAACCATTTTCCCATTTGTCCTTAAGGGAAACGTCGTCTTTGCCGCGGATATCCATCTTAAATAGGGAGCCCGTCATGCCATCATAACCGGTTGCGAAAACAATCACATCTAATTCATATTCAGCATCAGCTGTGCGAATTCCCTGGGCCGTGATCTCCTGAATTGGCGCTTTTTTTACATCGACCAAGCTGACATTTGGGCGGTTGTAGGTTTCAAAATAGTCAGTATCAATGATTGCCCGTTTTGTCCCGTAATAATAAGTAGGAGACAGCTTTTCGGCTGTTTCCGGGTCTTCTACGATTTCGCGTATTTTCGAACGGATAAACACCGAAACAGTTTCGTTTGCGTCCTCATTTGTTAGGAGGTCAGCATAAGAAAACAAGATCGCAGGACCGCCTTCCTTCCATGCTTCCTCAAATACCTGCTGGCGAACTTCTGGTGAATCTTCTAGTGCAGAACGATCGCTCGGCGGGGTCGGCAGGCCGCCTAAGGATGCGCGTATTGTTTTCTTTATTTCATGAAAGTTTTCTTTTGCTTGTTGAATATATTCCTTGGTGTGAGGATGGTTCCTAGCTGGAACCGTATACTGAGGTGTTCGCTGGAAAACAGTAAGGTGGGCGGCTTCCTTCGCGATTACTGGAATAGCCTGAACACCACTTGAGCCTGTACCGATGATTCCCACACGCTTTCCAGTAAAGTCTACTTTTTCGTGCGGCCAGTGTCCCGTATGGTACCAATCGCCTTTAAAGTTGTCTAAGCCCTTCATATTCGGAATATTGGCGGTGGAGATACAGCCAACACCCGTGATGAAGTAGGTTGCCGAAATGCTTTCACCATCTTCTGTTCGGATATTCCATCGATTGGATGATTCATCGTAGTGGGCCGATTGAATCCGGGTCTGAAACTGAATATCCTTACGGAGGTCGAACTTATCGGCTACAAAGTTCAAATACCTCAGGATCTCAGGCTGCTCAGGGTATCGTGAAGTCCATGACCATTCCTTATATAATTCTTCAGAGAAAGTATAATTGTAATAGATGCTTTCGGAGTCACAGCGTGCCCCTGGATAGCGGTTCCAATACCATACGCCTCCGACCCCGCCTGCTGCTTCATAGGCACGAGTGGAGAGACCGGCCTCCCGTAAACGGTAAAGCATATACAATCCTGAAAAACCAGCTCCGATGACCACTGCATCGAGATTGGTTACTTGATTTTCTTTTTTAGTAGATGGCATCTCAATTCCCCCTATAAAATTAAAATCAGTATCGTAAGCTTTAAAAATGTTAGCGGTTGGCTTGGGTGACTTTAGTGGATGTATTTATAAATTGGGTGATTTTTGAAATGGTGCCTTTGATTTGTTCAGGGAATACGGCCATATTGGTAAAGTAACCGTGAATGATGCCAGGCTCTGTATAAGCTTCGACTTTTACTCCTGCATCCCGTAAGCGGTTTGCATACGCGATTCCTTCATCTCGGAGGACGTCACATTCGGCCGTTACTACAAAGGTGGAAGGGAGGTTCTTGAGGTTATCGGCACGTAATGGGGCAATATAGAGATTTTTTGCATCAAATGGATGATTGATATAATAGTCGCCAAACCAGATCATCAAGTCGCGGTCGAGCCCGTAGCCTTCGGAAAACTCTTTGTAAGAGCGGGTATCATAAGCTAAATCCGTAACAGGATAGATTAACACTTGTGCTGAAATGGTTGGGCCGTTTTGATCTCTCGCGATCATTGAAACAACGGCCGATAAATTACCGCCTGCACTATCGCCGCCTACTACAATATTGGAAGCGTTTGCATTTAGTGCTGTAGCATTTTGATTAACCCATTCTAAGGCCGCATACGAATCTTGGACAGGGATTGGAAACTTATATTCAGGCGCCAGCCGGTAATCTACAGACACCACGACTCTTTCCGTTCGGTTGGCGATCATTCGGCAGCTTTCATCGGCTGTTTCAAGGTCACCAATGACCCAGCCGCCCCCATGGTAGTAAACAAAGAGAGGAAAAGGGCCTTCACCTTCAGGAGTATAAATTCTGACTTTAATCTCTGCATCGTCACTGACAGGGATCAACCTGTCTTCCACTTTAGCAAGTGGTGCCATTTCTACTTCAACAGGAGGAAATTGTGCGAATAGATCTCTTACTTCCTGCGCTTTCAACGATTGAAGCTGTGGCATTTGGGCAAATGCCTCCAAATAGGCTTTTGCTTGTGGAATTAAATTAGTCAAACGATCTCCCTCTTTCCAATCATTTTTTTTGATAGTTAAGAAAAAATAGTAACTTACTATCTATGAAAATAGTACAATTAATTTTATAATATGAATATTCCTAATTTTGAATATATTATTCCCTAAAAAGGAGGTAGTACACTATTTTAACCAGTTTTACGTTACAAGAGCGAGTTCGAAACCTAGAGTCACTTTCGAATCATAAAGAGAAATTGCTTGAAATCTTGAAAGTATATTTGGAAATGTTTCCTGTCTTGGATGCCTATTTGTTCAGGTATTCCCCGTTAGAACATCTTGGTGAAGGCATTATTGCTTTAACTTCGTCTGGGTTAGTCCATATTGGAGATATTCGTGATGACATCCAGACGATTCCTCTCATTTATGCAGCCATTCGTGAAAGAAAGGCGAAATATAGTACAGGACTCGAATACTTCTTAAACCATTCGACCTGTAAATTTTCAGACCGGTTTCCGATTACTTCTTCGGCAATCGTACCGCTTTGTAATGGGAGCGTTGTCATTGGGTATATTTGCACCACAGAGTTTGAAGATGGCACTGTCAAGATGGATGACCAAATGCTGTCTTCTTTAACCTTGTTTGGTAAACTTGTGGGTAAGGTGCTGGATGATTCGACGAATATGGATGGAGAAACGATTCAGATTAGCAAAAGAGAGTTAGAAGTTATGAAGCGAATCGCCCGTGGTGAAAGTACGAAGGAAATGGCCGCCTATATGGGAATTGGCGAAGTAACCGTAAAACAATATGTAAAATCCGCGATAAAAAAACTCAACGCCCAAAACCGTGCCCATGCTGTGGCCGAATTATTTCGAAGAGGGATTATTAAAATATAGAAGCGTAGAAGCGTGGGGACGGTTCTCGTGCTTCTATTTAAATACAATTACTTTTGGAGGGTGTCAGCCAGTCTTTACTACTTGGATAACTAGTAAATTACTATTTATTTAAATAAACCAAGATGACTATGGAATAAAAAAACGGGAAAAGAGTTGTAACTCTTTTCCCATTTTTGATATTAAATAAAATTTAACCTGCAATCACACTTTTATCAGACTGACCATTTTTATTATTCTCTTTTAACAATTCATCCGGTGTTTTTAAAAGTGGAGTTAAAATAGCACTTAATATATAGAATCCAGCATAGATAAATAAAACTCCTCCTGCACCAAGTGACTTAAAGAACAATCCTGCAATGGCAGGAGCTAAAAACGTACTTAAACCTGCCCCTAAATTTAATATTGACATGGCCGCTCCTTTATTGTCAGGTGCGAGTAGAGGGAAAAGTGCCGATAATGGAACATATCCTGCCATGGTTACACCGCATAAACTTAATACAATGGTCATGACTAAATAATTATGTCCTACCATTTGCGGAGTGAAAAAGACTAGTACAAGAACGAGCGCGTAGGCTACTCCGCCAACCCATTGGATCGTATTTCTCCATCCTATTTTATCTCCAACGAATCCAAAGAATAGATTTGCAAAAATGGCTACTATGAATACTGTTGACCACATGTGCAGCCATTCCGTTGTTGAATAACCGTATTGGGCAAGATAGATAGGCATAAATACAGCAAGTCCATATTGAGCTAATCCGTTAACCGTTTTCACAATTAGGCCTAATGAAATTTGCTTTCTTTTTAAAATTGTAATCCCTTGCAAAAGTTCCTTCAATTCGAATGCATGAATTTCAGATTCTGGTATCTTATCTTTGTTGACCAAAATTGCGATCAAGGAACCGATTACAACAAAGATTAACCCAGACCATAGTACGTTAATTTGCCCCATTACAGGGATGGCAACGGATGAGTAAAATGGTCCGATTACACTTAGTCCAAGAGAAAACATAAACCAAAACCATCCCACTGCTGTACCTCTTATTTTTAATGGTGAACTATAGTTAATCCATATCAAAAATGAATAAGCAAATAAAGGATATCCGAACCCTCTTAGGGCATAAAATGGTACCATTATAGAAAAATTTAGTTTATAAATGCCTAATCCAATAAACCCAAGACTTCCGATGATAAAAGCAAGTAACCCATAGGACATGATTTTCCGTGGTCCTAGTGTTTGCACTAAAACTCCTGAAAACCAAGCCGCAATAGCACAGGTGATTCCATAAACAGTGAGTAGAAGGGAAGCATCTTCAATGCTCATCCCTCTAGACACCAAGTACGGCGAAATCCATGCTTGTTCTACGCCATCACCTATCATAAAAATAGTCAGACCAATATAACCCCACAATAAGTTCTTTGGTAATCCAATCTTATTCAACATCGCAATACATCTCCCTTAGATTATGCTTGTTGCTAGAAGATCCATTTTGTCTTTTATTAAAGACAGTAACAGCTGTTGGGCTTCCAGTGCATTTTCGTTTTGAATGATCTTTTCTATTCTCTCTAATCCGTATTTCTCTAAAAAGGCATCTAATACTTTGTACATTTCAATGTTTTGCTCGCACTCTTTTACAGGATCTTCACGAATCGGGAATGTATCAAAGTAAATAAGTCCATCATAGTTATATTTTTTAGCATAATAGATAAATTCAAGTGTTTGCATTAAGTGAACAGACCCGAGCATTAATCCATCATCATTGTCCTTATATCCATCATTCAAATGAAAACCCATTACTCTATTTTTCCTTGCTGCAAGTGCGAGGGAATAGGCCGGATTCTCTTTTCTCATTAACATATGACAAAAATCGAGTGTAACACCTAAGTTAGGAGCACCAACTTCCTCAATTAGTAATAATGTGGTTGATATATCACCTATTAAAGAAAAAGCTCTTGGTTGGTAGGGTTTATATTCAAAGCTAATTTTACTATCAGGAAAACGTTGTGTAATTCTCTTTAAAGCGTCAACCACTTTATTGAATGCTTTTTCATAGTCTAATTGAAATGGATAATCAAACCCATCATTTGCAAGCCAAATAGTCGTAACTTCCCCACCTAAATCGTTACATAATTTTACTGCCTCCATTGTTGTCGCAATTGCTTGTTCCCGGATGCTTTCGTCTGGATTGGCAAATTCACCGTAAGCATAGCTATCAACAAATCGTAGGGCAACTCCGCTTATCTTTAGGTTTGTTTTCGCCAGAACATTTTGGATCTCTTCCACTGTTACTCCGACGAAGTGTTCAGGATAGTTTAGTTCGACATGTGTTAGCCCCTTAACAGTTGCCATTCTCGAAATATAATCCACTACGGTTAAAGATTTACTGTCGTAATCTTTAAAGAAAATTTCCTTTTTTGTTTTAAATGAATTTAATCGTGTTGAAAATTTCATTTTAGCACTCCTCTTTTTTATTATTCGGAAGGAAGGTTTAACTTAACCAGAGTATAAAGTATTTTTTACTGGTTAGTAAATAAAAATGAAAAACTTGACTGAAAATATTTATTTTAGGCAAAATTAACGACTTAAATTTTACTTTTAATAAAGTGATAATAAAATTTTTGTGTGGAAACGCTTATTAATTGTGTTATAATAAACCCAAATCAGAAGGATAGGTATAACGATGAAATCTACTAATTTAGAGGGAAAAGAAGTCATTCTATATGCTCGGAGTATTGCTCCGTCACTTGGTAAAAAAGAAAAATTAATCGTGAATTTTATAAGTAATCAGTATCAGGAATTGGCAAAAATGACGATTAGTGAACTTGCCTCTCATCTTAAAGTGAGTGAGTCAAGTATTACTAAAGCATGTAAAAAGCTTAAATGTGAAGGATTTTATGAATTAAAACACGCGATAGCAGATTATTTAAAAAATGGAGAAACGGCTATTAATGATGAGATGCAAGAGGATTTTGATTTTGAAGATGATAACGAAACAATTTTAGAAAAGGTCTTCTTTAATTCAATCGTTGCACTACAAGATACATTAGCTGTCATTAATCGGCAAGAGTTAAGTAAAGCAGTAAATGTGTTAAAAAACATTCAGTCTAAAGGAAAATTAGTATTAGTAGGAAATGGTGGATCAGGTATACTTTGTGAAGACTTTCAGCACAAATTATTGAAAATTGGTATTTTTGCCATCTTTTATAGAGATTCACATATGCAATTAATGGGCTCGTCACTATTGAAAAAAGGAGACGTAGTATTAGGTGTATCCCACTCTGGTACTTCTAAAGATGTGATCAATATTTTCAAACTAGCACAAGAAAACGAAGCTACCACTATTTGTGTGACAAATCACGTTAAGAGTCCGGTTACGGAATTTTCAAATATTATCTTGCATTCTTCTGCCCGTAATTCCCCAATCACTGGTGAGAATGCTGCTGCTAGAATCGCTCAATTAAATATATTGGATGTTTTATTCACCATTTTAAGCTTGAATCAGCAAAATTTATCATATGAAAACCTAATAAAAACAAAAGAATCGGTTATATCACACCGAACTTAAAATCTGGAGGGATTTAGATTGGAATCAAAAAATGTAGTTGTTATTGGTAGCTTAAATTATGATATCATTGTCAAACAACAGCGTATGCCCAATATAGGAGAAACATTTGTTGCGGATGAACTGATTCAAAGTGCAGGTGGAAAAGGTGCTAATCAAGCGGCTCAATGTGCAAAGCTAGGATTGCCGACCTTCATGATTGGGAAAGTGGGGGATGATCGTTTTGGTGAAGCATTAGTCGGTTCATTAACTGCCTTTGGGGTTAATACTTCCTATATTAAAAAACAAGGTTCAACTGGTATTGGCGTTGTTCACGTAATGCCGGACGGAGATTATTATAGTACCATTGTTGAAGGTGCTAACCATCTAATTACAGTAAATGATATTGATGAAGTCGCTCATTTGTTTGATTCCACTGCTTTTATTGTTTTACAGCAAGAAATTCCTGAAGAAGTTGTGGAATATATTATTTATAAGTATAAAAATGCTAAATTAAAAATAGTCTTAAATAATGCTCCTGCTCGAAATATAAAAGAATCTATTTTAAAGTCTGTTGATATTTTAGTTGTAAATGAAACTGAAGCAGCCTTTATGTCAGGAAAAACGATTCAATCTCCTTTTGATGCTATTAATGTTGGTAAAGAAATGCTTCCTCAAACTGGTGGGATGGTTGTCATAACGTTGGGTAAAGAAGGCTCTGTTGTAATAACTGAGGCTTACAGCGAATTTTTTCCTGCGGAGAACGTTCAAGCCGTTGATGCTACTGGAGCAGGGGATTCCTTTATCGGAGCGTTTATCTATGCATTGTCACAAGACTTCTCTATTGACCAATGTATGAAATTCGCTACGCACGTCAGTGCAATAACGGTAACTAAAGAAGGAGGACAGGATTCCTTTCCTACCAAAGGGGATATTTTTCCTACAGGACTTAAGAACCCGGTTGCCATGAATTAGGTTAAGACTTTAGTAAGAATACGAAGCTATTATTAAGACAAGCTTTTTCAACCCCCTTTTATATATATATGGATGCCCTCAAGAGTTGTTTATGAACAGTCTTGAGGGCTATTTTTTTATGACTCACTCTCTTAAAGGAAAAAGGGGGCAGTGCCTCATCAGGAGTGCATTGTGTCATTTGAAGCACAAGAACCGTCCCCATGCTTTTTACTTTAATTGAAATAATCAAGTAATCCTAGGTAGATTCCTTGGGCTACGTTATTACGGAATTGAGGGCTTTCAACGGTGGTGTCATCTTGTTGATTGGATAGGAAGCCGAGTTCTATTAGAGTAGCTGGTTGTTTGTTGTTTCGGAGAACACCCAAGTTGTTGAATCTTGTTCCAAGGTTCGTTAATTTTGTTTCTTTGGCCACCTGATTTAAGATCGCTGTGGCTAATGGATTACTGGACTTTTGATAGTAAAAATCAGTTATGCCATTTACCGATGGGTTATTGGACCAATTGTAATGAAAACTTATAAACGCATCAGCACGGTTTTGGTTGGAGACATTGGCGCGTTGCTCTAAGGGGAGATACGTGTCGTTCGTTCGCGTCAAAATGACTTCGGCCCCTGCAGCTTCAAGTTTATGTTTCACCACTTCCACTGTTGGTAAGTTCAATGACTTTTCGGGTGTGCCGGCAATACTTTTTGTTCCATTATCCTTCCCTCCGTGTCCTGGGTCTAGCACAATGATTTTTCCTTTCAAGGATCTCTGACTATTTGGCATAAGCCCGGTTTGATTTGATGGGGTATTGATGGGAACGTCTGAAGCCTTGGCTACTTTCAATTCCGTTGTATTACTAGACTTCTTCTTTGCTGTAGGGGCAGTCGGTTGTGTGTGATGGCTGCTAGGTGTATCTCTAGCGATGTACTTTTCGTTCACCCACCCGCTCAGACCAGAAGGGGAGACGATTTTGGCCCATCCAGCTTGTTCCGAGTGGATGGTTATTTTTGTTCCCGCTTTTAAATAACCTACTACACTACTAGAGACACTTGGACGTTCCCGGACGTTTAACGAAAAGGTTTCTATGGTTCCGCTGATGTTTTCAGCCGAGGTTATGTAGGCATCATACACCCAGCCAGTTTGGTTGTTTGTTAGTTTAATTTGATCCCAATCATTCCGCTTTTGTATGATTTCAAATGAATCTCCTTGATGAACGCGGCTAATGATCTTACTTGAAATATCGGCAGTTTCCCGGACATTAAGCGTAGGTACAGTGACCGTGACCCGGGAAGTAGCTTTATCTGCATTAGCTGTCTGCTGATTATTCAACAAGGGGACTGTAATGACACTAAGGATCGTTAGAAATTTAATTAGGCCATTGTTCCGTAATTTAGATGATAGCATTTTAGCAACCTCCCTGTTTTTTATACTCTAAAACTAGCATTGACAGATTTTAATAAAATAATAATCAAATTTTTAAGAAAATTAAGGAAACAGAAGGAAACAGAGGGACGGTTCTCATGCTTCCATAAGCATGAGAACCGTCCCTCTGCTCCCCCGCGCTCGCCCTGAAAAATAAAAAAATTTCTATATTCTAGGAAACCGGAAACTTACTATAAATATATGTGATGGATATATATAAGGAGTGAGAGGATGAAACTGAAGTGGACAATGGCCATTGCACTGGTTGTTTTCTTTACTGTAGGGTGCAGCGGTGTACAGGAGAAAGAGCCTGTTTCAGAACAACCAAAAGTAACCGAAGACAATGAACCGGAAAAAACGGGAGGTAAACAGGAGAAGCCTGCCGATGAAAAAGAAAAACCTACTGCTCAACCGGGAAAAACTACTGATCAACAAGTAAAACCTAACGATCAACAGGAATCCACCCGTCAAGCAATTAAAATCCATGATGAGTCCATTGTGAAAGACGCCCCGATTATCAATATTATTTACCCGCAACTTGATGGCATGAAAGACAAAATCGCACAAGGAAAAATTAATGATCTTTTGAAGAAGAAAGCGAACGCAGCTGACGAGAGTCAAATGACGAATGATGATCCAAGTGCGCCTTCATCGTTCCAATCAAAATACAAAATCACTTTTCAGAATGACCATCTTATCAGTTTTGTATATGATCAATATTCTTATCTTAGCGGGGCTGCACATGGCATGCCGTCGCGCGTACCTATCCTGGTTGACTTGGATAATGGCAGGATGGTTGAGCCAAATGAACTGTTTAATGGTTCCACGCAAACAAAACAACTCATTAGCGAACTCGTCCTAAAACAAGATGTTTTGCATACGCTTGAAGTGATGGGGGAGTTTAAACAAATCAGTTCTGATGATTTAAAACAGGTTTATTTAACGAAGGATGGCTTAATGATGTATTTTCCGCCTTATGAATATGCCTCATTCGCTGAAGGTACGCTCCAATATCATCTTTCTTTTTCGGATATTCAAGGTGTATTAAACGCAGCATTTTTCAAGAGTCATGGGATTAATATTTTACAATCCAATGATCCCACAACCATTTATGTTTCCGAGGGCTATCATTTTTCAGTTCCAAATGAATGGATGGACCGTTTGAGATTTGAAAGAGCTGAATACTCGGAGAAGAATCAATGGTTATCTGAAATCAATGTATATTACCATTCTGCTGATCAACCCTTATTGTTTAGCTTTCATATGTATGAAAAACCTATATGGACCTCATTAAACTCTAGAGCGGAAGTTAAACTTGCTGAAGATAGTGATCTTATTTATTCGTATTCTGTTGCACAAACCCCACAGACTAATTTACAAGCCAATGATTTCATAAAGAATGTTGTTCCCGAAATTATGAAAACATTTCAAATTGATGATTAGAAGCGAGGGGACGGTTCCCATGCTTCCTTTTTACTGTTTCACATCTCCTAATTCCTTACGGCTTCATTCGGTCGGGCAGATTTTGTATCGATTGGACCACCAGATCTAACTTTGACTCAATCCGGTATAGCAGATAAAGGGTCACTACGATAGGGAATCCTACTTCACTAATGAATGGTATGATTTGTTCCACGATTCTTCACTCCTTTCTCCTAAAGGTTTGATTCCGAAGAACAAGAACCGTCCCCGTGCTTCCCGCTTCACACACTTCAAAAAAAAGGCCGGGTTCATGAGAATCCGGCCTCGTTGTTATTATGCTAGTTCATAGTCGGTTACATTGCGGTCGATGATTCTTGCGCCTTTTGAAGAGACAAGTTTGCCGCTTCCTGTAGTAAATATGTTAGCTGCAATAATCTGCTCCATCGAGAGTTTTACGACTTCCTCGTTAACTGGCTCTTTTGGATTGTCGACTGTGATTTTCGCGGTTTTGCCAAACTCGGTGTCAAATTGCAATTCTAATGTTTTCGCCATTTATTTTCACCTCCCATTATTGGATTTTTTTGAACATTAACCGATAATCTCCGAGCTGTCATTACGTTCCACTTTGTTTAAGTCGCCGTTGCATAAAACTGAAATCGCTTGAGCGACTTGGAACAACTGGTCAGCTGTTGCTGCTTTCGTTACATTGCTAAACGTTTTAGACTTTAAAATTGGATTTCCTTCGTTATCGATGCCCGCTTGAAATACCAATCGAAGCTTTGTTGTTTCTAGTAATCCCTGTGCCATCTTCAATCACCTCCTTTCGCCTTATATATATAGTTTGAGAGGCTAAAAGGACAGGTAGGTCGAAAATGTTTTTTAAGGACCGGTTCTTTAGCTTTTCTTCTGGTTAATTTACAAAGACAGGAAGATTATTTTGCTTCACCTCAGTCCTAATAGTTGAAGAAACCGTGAGGAAGGTGTTTAGCCGGCGTGGGGTGGAACAGGAAAAGACTCCATAGCGGAGTCTTTTCCTGTGCGTGCTATTTTGATTAATAGAATGATGCACCATTTTATCTGTTATATAAATATTATAAATTGTACGCTAACTTAAGCTTACTGAATAAACGGAAACCAATATAGGTTCCTAAAGTATTTAAAATAACATCGTTAATATCCGTCGTTCTATTAGGCATCGTTAATTGAATACACTCAATCATAATCGATACAGATAATCCAATCAAAGTGGCTATCTGCAATCTATCAATCTTATTAAACTTCAATGGTAAAACCAGACCAAAAGGAATAAATAATAGAATATTTCCCCCAACATTAACAACAAAACCAGGAGATAGTGGATTCCCTAACGATTTGAATGGGATTAAGTTTATTTCTCCTCTGCTCATACCTATGCCTAGGGAAGAGTTGGGAAACATAGTGTAGCGGACTATAAAAATCAGTGAAAAAATAAAAAGTAGATTAATAAGGATCTTTTTTTTCATTGGAACTCCTGTTGAATCATTTATAGGAATATCTTAACATGTTTATTTTATTTGTCGTCCTGTATGCACTTAGGTATGTAGGTGAAAGTATTGATTAATGTAGTACATGACGAAATATGAAATAAGCGATCATCCATAAGGGAATGGATAATAGGATACCCCATAAACATCCTACACCAAATTTCCTTCCATCATCATTCTCTTTCATATACTCCACTCCATTGTGTGCACTAATTAGTCTAATGATTAAACAAAACATAGCTCTTATTATTCCCTGAATGGAAGGTGTTTAGTCCCATATATTGGTGAATGGGGAGAAGAAAAGTGTTGTGAAGGACAGTATGTTTTTTGTACAAAAAGCCATATGTGGTTATCCATAAAGAGAACTCCGTTACTCCCATGTAATCAAGAAAGTCCTTTGCAGTAGATGCATAGAAAAACGAAGGACCTGAAAATATTGTCGAAAACCATTAATTTACAACTTTAGCACTACGACTATATTATTATAAGGTAAAGTGTTTTTACATAAACCTGGGTAATTTGGTTGCTTGAGAAAAAAATTCTGCCTAGTTATAGGAGAATTGCATTAGGTTTAAGAGTGTATTAATTAAAACCTAAAAGGAAACAGACATATTTAAAATAGGGGGAGAAAGTGAATGAAATTAGATCAAAACCACCCGTTGTATTTTGATGGGAGAAATTTAGACCAAATAGCGGAAAGAATTCAGGAGATTCAAAAATTATCCCATACAGTTGTGGTGAAACCAGAAATTCCAGAGGGTACACCTGTACAGTTCCGTTATCCGCATCCGCTAGAAGAACAATATTTCAATGTTTCTGTAAGGCATTAATGCCGAGTAATTGTCATAATAAAATTGCTAAAGTCGGGTGTCGTTCAGTGGAAAAAGAGGAGCCTCGATTAGACAAATAACAAAAAACTCCTTTCTGTAAGGAGTTTTTTAATGTTGTTTATATGTTAAGAATTTTTATCTAAACAACTTTTACCTTAATTTCTCCAGTAATATCCTTTTGAATAGTCTGGTTATCCCCAATTAAGGTAATTTCACTAAACGGCTGAGCTTCCCCCACTTTAACATTAGCTTCAATTACCGTTCCTGTACCAACAACGGCTCGGTTAATCACCACATTTTCACCGATGATGGTATTGGGCAAAATAACGGAATCTTTAATAACAGCTCCCTTGCCTACGGTAACTCCATAGAAAAGAACTGAGTTTTCTACCTTTCCAAACACCTTACAGCCTTCACTTACCAAAGATTGGTGTGCACTAGCCTTTCCGTCCAAATAGGTTGGCGGCTGGGAAGTTTCATGAGTATAAATAGACCAGTCTTCATTTTGTAAGATGGGATTGCTTTTAAAGGAGAGTAAATCCATATTCGCTTCCCAGAGACTATGAATGGTTCCGACGTCCTTCCAATAGCCTTTAAAACAATAGGCCTGTAATTTGCGATTATCATTGATCATCGCAGGGATAATGTCCTTCCCAAAATCCTTAGAAGAGAGTGGGTTTTTTTCTTCTCTTTCTAAATATTTTTTTAACAGTTCCCATTTAAAAATGTAAATCCCCATAGAGGCGAGGTTTGATTTAGGATTTTCTGGTTTTTCTTCAAAATTTAGTATTTCTTTTGATTCGGGATTAATATTCATAATGCCAAATCTATTCGCTTCATTCCATGGTACGTTTATGACAGAAATGGTGGCGTCTGCCGATGTTTTTATATGCTGCTCTAGCATTTTACTGTAATCCATCTTATAAATGTGATCACCGGAAATAATGAGAACGTTCTCTGGATTGTAATGTTCAATATATCTTAGGTTTTGATAAATAGCGTGTGCGGTGCCTTCATACCATCTTTCACCTGACTCACATTGATATGGCGGAAGAATGGTAACGCCGCCGCTTTTTCGATTTAAGTCCCAGTGCTTGCCATCACCAATGTAATTTTGAAGAGTGTGAGGTTGATATTGTGTTAAAACACCAACAGTATCAATACCAGAATTACTACAATTGCTTAATGTAAAATCAATGATTCGATATTTTCCACCAAATGGAACAGCAGGCTTTGCTATATATTTGGTCAATTCTTTTAATCGAGAACCTCTTCCCCCAGCTAATAGCATAGCAATACATTGTTTTTTCGTCATAGTTGCCTCCATGTAAAAGGATATATGTATTTATTTTTAGTTATAATCGATCATCTTCCCATAACTTGTAATATAACTCTTCAGATTCTTGCTCATCTTCCTCATTTATGGTAAAAGTGTCTTCCAACTTTATTTTATCTAATAGACTTTGCATCAAATTTAAGCCCCTTCCATGTTGTAAGTTTGTTGCAATCTGTTTTCCATTGTAGCAAACGAGGTAATAAGATAAAATCAAACAATTCCGACTTTTACAAACATAAATCGACATAATTTAAGTAATCTGATGTTTAACCCATATATTATTTAAAATTAATAATAGAACCTTCTCTTTTTCTGTCGAATTATAACGAAAAGAATCTGAAAATTATAAAAAATATGCATACAAGGTTTTACAGAAAATTTCTTTACTATATTTTTATAATCGAAGCAATTCGCTTAGTGAGTCTCGGAACTTATTTTAAGATAAGGTAAAAAGGAAATTGATTCTATCCTTTGGTAATGAATTATAGTATCCTAATATCTGGACATAATTTTAGGTAAATTTTAATATAAAAGATTTGATAATTGAGGTGAACGGCATGGATTGGAAAATAAAACACTCTACTAAGCAAAGGGTAGACCGGTTTGGAATTACAGTTGATGAGGTTATTCTTCCTAACGGGGACGAAAAGACTTTTTCTTATTTAGACTTTGCCAAGGGAGTCTGCATTCTTCCTATAACCAATGATCATAAAGTAATTTGTCTAAGACAATATCGTCATGCGATAAATAGCTGGCAATGGGAACTGCCTGCCGGAATGATTGATAAGGAAGATGATTTACCAATTGAAGTGGCCAAAAGGGAACTAGAGGAAGAGACAGGTCATGTTGCCGAGCATTGGCTTGAATTAGGCAGTTTTTATCCTTCTCCAGGCTCAACGACAGAGGAAATATTCTTGTTTGCGGCAGCGGGGTTAACACCGACAGAGCAAAAGCTAGAGAATAGCGAGACACTTGAATTGCATGATCTCACAATGGAAGAGTTGAAAGATTTGGTTCTTCAAGATGAGTTTAAGCATGGAGCAGGTCTTGCCGCTATTTTAAGATATAAGTTTACGACGGATGAACAGTAATGAGGATCACCTTCTTTTGGAACAATTAATTTTAAAACACGTTTTTATACAACCTACCGGGTGTACGACTATGATCGTCGGGATGCAGAAGGGAACTTAAGGGATCTTCATCTACAGAAAGCAATGGAGGTTACTACTGTTCCGCATCAAGATGCTGTAAGTACGAAATTGGTTGAGGAGAAAGGTAATACTAGGATGACTACATATGTGGAATCTGAGTTCTTCTCCGTTTATAAGTAGGAAGTGGGCGGGAAGTCCAGCTTTTCATTTAATGATCAATATTTGCTTTTTAGTGTGATCAATGGAGAAGGACTCTTTCTCATAATGGTATAGATTATCGATTGAAGAAGGGCACCCATTTTGTTATTCCTGTCGGCTTTGGAGAATTTGAGGTAGACGGTCATTGTGAGATAATTGTTTCACATACTTAATTATTTAAAAGAGGAAGGGGCGTATTTCGTTATAATCCTTCCTCTTTTATTTTTAGAGCACAGGGACGGTTCTCATGCTTCCAAAGCATGAGAACCGTCTGAGAATACTGAAAAACACATTTCTGCAAGATAAATATGTTATTCGATTCAGTTGAAAAAGAATCGTGGCTTGACCCTTATTTTGTAACGAAATGCTTTCAAATCCGTATTCATTAGAATTATGATAAGTTTAAAGAGGCGGTTGGGAAAATGGAAAAATTCTTGAACAGATTTTTGATTAGTATTTCGATTGTTGCGGTGTTGGGGATCATTATTGTCGGTGTGCTAATATATCAAGCGACTAGCTACGGGAACGAAAAAGCGGAAGCCGTAACTTCGTCTGACACAAACGTAGAAAACGAAGACGTATCTTCGCTTGACTTGCCAATAGAAAACGAAGATACGCTAATAGAAAGCGAAGCCGAACTTGAAGAGAAAATCACTAAAGGCAAATACATTCCTAAGGAAGCCGAATTCCAATGGATTGTTCACCGTATGACACACCAAAAGGTTGCTGCAGATATCAAAGACGGAGCGACCGAAATGACACCCGAAAGAATTCACGAATTGCTTAAAACACTAGACGAAACGAATTATGTTTACAAAGACGTTTATTTCCGAATCTTGAACGAGTGGAACGCAGGGAATTTCGAAAACGCGGTCGAAGCACATAATGAAATTCTCTCCCTTCAAGACGGGTCAATCGGAGTTGCGACACGGCTGTTGACACCAGGAGAAGAACAAGAATTCATTGAACAAAACTTTCGATAAGAGGCCGGCAAAAAAACAGTTTGGTTAAATGTAAAAGAGTAAGGATCCTATACAGTTGTGGGTCCCTACTCTATTAAAAGTGATATTTATAGTATCTAGCATATAGCTACATGACAAATTGTAAAAGAAGTTTCATCCAACCTATAAACGCAATCCATAACGGAACACTCAGAGACGTACCCCATAATAACCCAACTAAAAGATTCCCTTGCTCGTCCATGCTCATCCACTCCTACTATATAGTTGTAGGTACCCATTATGTATCGTAAGTATGTTTTTTATTACTATAAATGAAAACGGTTACAATTGCAATAGGATAAATTACTTGTATTATTTAAAAATATATTTTTGGGTGGTAGGGACTAATTTGTTGAATATTATTCATTTGAATAGCAACAAAAATAAAGATAAACTCTATTTGTCAACAAGTAAGATCTTAAATAGCTCCTCTTTCAATGATTCATTCATTACATCTGAGTGTAGAAGTTCTGCCTAGAAAACATCAAAGGCACAACTAGCATTAACGCTAGTTGTGCCTTTTTCCATGCAAAACTTCCGATTGTCCGCTATAAGCACAGGTCCTTTTTTATACTATTATTATTAGAAATTAACAGCTATATCCTTTACTTGTTCTTGATTAATAACAATCTGGTAATTGTTTGCTTTTAAGATATCATCGTAAAGTTTCTTTCCTTCACCACGGATTTGCTGATAAACTAGCTGAGTTTTTGGATCAAAGTTCTTGGCGGACAGTCCAAGGCTCAACATATCAGATGTGGACATATTTGTGGCCACGACAAAATCAGGTATTGTCTTTACAAGTGCTGGCAATTTTGTGATATTGCTCGGGCTTAAAGCTTTTTTTGCAATCCCCTTTAATGCCTCTTCCTGAAGTTGTTGACGGCCGTATTCACCATTTTTTAGTGAGTAACGTTCATGAACAACCTCTGTTACCATTTTTCCATCAAATGAATAGGTACCTTTACTAATTAATTTATTTTTATTTTCAGCATACCAAGGGTGTGTTAATTTTACATCAAAAGGTACGTCCATCTTGATTCCGCCCAACGAGTCCACCATCGCTTGGAGTCCCCAATAGTCTGTTTCAACATAATAATTGATTGGAACACCCATAAATTCACTAATGGCAGTAACAGCAGCTTCGATCCCTTTTTTAGACCCATCGGTAGCTTGTTTAATATATTGAACACTAGTTAATTTTGTATATCCATAACCATCTAAATGTACACGTGTATCACGAGGAATACTTACTGCTTGATACTTATGATTATTCAAATCTACGTGAACTAGCACCATAGAATCGGTATGACCTAACTTGTCCCCTTTTCTTTGGTCAGAACCAATTAAGAGGACGTTAAATACTGGTGTTTTCACTTCAACCTTTTCATCCGCACTAGTTGAATTAGATGACCCTTTAGCACCCACTACAGGCACTGATGAAAAATGATTCTTGGGTTGTAATTGATAGTATTCATAACCAAATGCAGCCATCCCTAAAACAAAGATTCCTAAAATGCTGAAGCCTATGACTTTCCATTTTCTAGTGCCCTTTTTCTTCATTTCTTCCTCCACTGTATTAAATTAATAGAATGATGTTATCTAGAATTATAATTACTGACTCATCTTACTATTATTGGAGATTGGACTCAATATATTATAAATGGAAAATCGCATTTTTTGCTGATGTGGAAAAGATAGGTAATGATGATTAAAGCTTTGGATGTATAAAATTAACATCGATTATTGAAAGTAGAGGTGAAAAAAAGAACCCGTATTATCGAGTTCTACACTTTTTACCACATCTAACACATTTACTGGTGTAGTAGTCTATTTTATGTTTTCTGGAAAAAAAACAAATTATGGATTTAATACTCAAGTGATCCAGCCCCTTTGAATATTAATCTCGTAGTCCAGCCATCTTAGCTTTCACCTTAGATCTGAGACTTTGCGTCCTTATTTTTCAATAAGTTTGCCTTTATCAGATTTAAATAGTAGCAATTATGTCTAATATTGTAACACTATTTCTACTATTCTGATAGTGAAAAGCTAATCCTAATACAATTTTAATGAATCTCCATTTATTATGGTTTTATTTATTCATCTATCCCTTTGAATTTATGGATATTTCTTATCGAACGGTGGGTGGAACGAAGGTCTACAACGTTTACTTAGTGCTTAAACCAAAAATGGATTGATTTTCCACGCTATTAGTATTAAAATCAATAAATGTGAAATGAATGGGTTCAGCAACATGCTGAACCTTTTTATTTTTAAAAAAATAGAAGATAAATGCGGAAGCATAGTGAGAAGGTGGAAGATTTGTTTAAGAGGGCACCCGATGGTTATAACAATCCTAAGAAAAAAATGAATACAGCTAATGAAACGCGAATTATCTTCGAAGATACATCTAATCTTAGGTGGAGTGTATTCATCTTTGTCCTACTAGTACTTCTACTTCTTTCCAGCCTTTTCATAACTGTTTTAAGCTTAGTCAAAGACCCAATAGTACCTTCATTGAAAAAAACGGAATGGGGTACCTACTCTGCTCTTCAACCTGTTAACGGGGATTTCGTAAATTACTCCGCCGATTCAAATGAACAGGTAAATCAAAAGTTTTTAAAAAAGGAAATGGCAAACCAAACGGATGTTTATGCCTTTTATGTTAATTGGGATAAGAATAGTAAAAATTCCTTAAAGCGAAATATAAATAAAATAGATGTACTGATACCAGGATGGTATCAGTTAGGTTCCAACTTGGAATTAAAAGGTGATGTGGAAAAGGATATAGGATCACTAGCAAAAAAACATGATACCATGGTAATTCCGTTAATTAATAATGTGGTAAATGGGAAGTGGGACGAAGAAATCATTCATCGTCTTTTACACTCTCCTAGGGCACAATCCACACTTATACGTAATTTACAACAGGAAATAAAAAAGAATGGCTACGATGGTATTAACATAGATTTTGAGTTTAATAGAGTAAGTGACAGGGATTTATTGACAAATTTTATGAGAGAGCTTTATCAATCTTTTCATAAAGAAGGCCTTCTCGTAACCATGGATATCCAACCTTCGAATGACTCGTTTGATTATACTAAACTTGAAGAGTATTGTGATCGAATGATCTTAATGCTATATGATGAGAATATGGAAAATCCCGGACCTATCTCATCGCAATCATGGTATATGGAGAATCTTTCAAAAGTGCCGAAAGACAAGCTCATTATTAGTTTGGGGAATTATGGGTACGATTGGGACTGGGAGACGGGGCAGGCAGGGAAGGTTGTCTCGTTTAAAGACATCATGAGGATGGCTGAGAAATCAAACTTAAGTGTTCAGTGGGATGACATGAGTAAAAGCCCTTATATTCGTTATCAAAAGGATAAAAGAATACATGAAATATGGTTCTTAGATAGTGTGACTTTCTATAATCAATGGAAAGCTGCTGTATCAAGCGGGGCTAAAGGGATCGCTTTATGGAGATTAGGAACGGAAGATCCATCTGTTTGGAATGTGGTAGGAGGCCTAAAAACCAATACCTTATTATCTGTAAAGAACGGAGATAGTACCTATAATTATGGGAATGGGAGTATTCTTCATCCATTAACAGATCAGCAGGAAGGAAGTAGAAGCTTGAATTTTGATGATTTGGGATTAATTAAAAGTGAGTCTTATCTTTCTTTTCCTAAGGCATCTGAAATAGAGCGATTAAATAAACCTTCAACCCCCAAAGAAGTAGTCCTTTCATTTGATGATGGACCAGATCCTACTTATACAAAAAGGATATTAGCGATATTGAAGAAGTATCATATAAAGGCAACCTTTTTTATCATCGGTAAAGATGCCCTCCTTCACCCGGATATTGTTAAACAAATTGATCAAGAAGGCCATGAAATTGGGAATCATACGTTTTCACATCCGAATATATATAATGTTTCTTATCCCCAATTGAAATGGGAATTGAATTCAACTGAACGTATTATTCAAGCGATTACGGGGCATTCATCCATCCTATATAGATCACCTTATGGGGATGATTTTAATATGTATGATGGGGATCAGCAGACTCCTTATGTGAAATCACAGTTTCAAAGATTAATGGATATATCACAGATGGGATATATGACGGTTAATTACGACGTTGATTCTTCGGATTGGAAATTAAATAATAAACAAGACATTGTTGAGAATGTCATGAAACAGGCAGCTAACGGGGACATTATTTTACTTCATGATGGCGGTGGGGACAGAACAGCTACTGTTCAGGCGTTACCCATGATAATCGAGCAGTTGGAACATCAGGGATATACGTTTGTCACCGTGAGCGACATGATGAATAGAAACGAAGAAAGTGTATCTCCTAAGACTTCGAAAAAGGAAAACTCCTATATTCAATATCTTTCTCTTGTCTTAGAGACGATATCGGTTTTAAAAAATGTACTTGTGAAATTGTTTTACGGAGCTCTTATTGTTTTTATCCTTCGTCTTTCATTGTTTATTTTTTTCGCATGGAGACATAAAAAACGCAGTTTATTGAAGACTTATAAAGAAGGATATAATCCGTTAGTCAGTGTAGTGATTGCTGCTTACAATGAAGAAAAGGTTATCAAAAGGACGATTCAGTCCGTTCTGGATAGTACTTATGCAAACTTAGAAGTCCTTGTTATAGATGACGGGTCGAAGGACAAGACTTCAGTCGTCATCTCTGAAAATTTCTCTAATCATCCAAAGGTTAGAAGGTACTCTAAGCGAAACGGTGGTAAATCTTCCGCTATTAATATGGGGATTAAAAAGGCAGAGGGCAAAATTATAGTGGCCATTGATGCGGATACCATGATCGCGCCGAAAGCCATTTCGCTGCTTGTCCGACATTTTGCGGATGACAAGGTAGCGGCTGTTTCTGGGAATGTAAAAGTGGGAAATAGAAGAAATTTAATAACCACATGGCAGCATATGGAGTATGTAAATGGATTTAATCTAGAAAAACGGGCTCATGCCTTGCTTAATTGTGTTACGGTTGTTCCCGGCGCTATAGGGGCGTGGAGAAAACAGGTCGTTGAAAATCTGGGGAATTTTACTGATGACACGTTAGCTGAAGATACGGACCTCACTTTACGGATACTAAGTGCCGGATATAAAGTGGCAATTGAAGAGCAGGCCTATGCTTATACAGAGGCACCTGAAAATATCAGGGATTTTCTTAAACAGCGTTTTCGCTGGAATTATGGTACCTTGCAATGCTTATGGAAACATAAGAATGCTTTTTGGAAAAATAACAACAAATCCTTAAGTTTTATTGCTCTTCCTAATATTTTGTTGTTTCAGTTCTTAGTCCCTCTTTTTGCACCTTTACTAGACATTTTAATGGTTATTGGATTAATCACGGGGAATTTAAAATACTTTTTAATCCTTTATACAGGATATTTTATCGTTGATTTAGTAATTTGCCTATTAGTGTTAAGATGGGAAAAATCTAAACTTACCCCTCTGTTTTTTTTGTTTTTCCAAAGAATCTTTTACCGCTACATGTTATTATGGGTTTCTTGGAAATCGATCTTCAAAGCCATTAAAGGTGGACGAGTTGGTTGGGGAAAATTAGAGAGAACTGGAAATATAGAAGTGGTTAAGAAGGTAGGATAAACTCTTATTACAATTGGGTTCAGCAACTTTGCTGAACCCAATTATTTATATATAAAAATGCCGTTTGCTATACTCGCTACACTTGCATTTTTTTAATCCTAATTTAATTGGAATTTAATAGTTTTTAATCTGATGGTCATTGTTTGATAACATTTCTCTATTATGCTTATTAACATAGTAATCAGAGGAGGAATCATTTCAAATGATTAAACATAAATTATTGGGAATTATTTGCTACTTCCGTAGACATCATAAATATAGCTACTATACAGACAAGTGTGTAACTTGTGGGAAGGAAAAGGGGAATCACGGGGACGGTTCTCATGCTTCATTTAATTGATGATTTCCGAAGATGGTACTATTCACCAGCTAAAGGGATTGGTTTGATAATTAAACTGTCATTCAAGTAGATATAAAAAAGCTGATTGGTTATCAAATCCAATCAGCTTTTTGTTTTTATTTATTTAATTCTAATTGAGTCTTCAATTCATTCTGAACTCTTTGCTTCTCTGCGTCAGAAACTAAACCATAATAAATCCCATTGATTTTGGTTCCTGTTTCTTTAATCTCCATTTGGGTAATGTTTGATCCTGCAGATTTATAATTCTTTTGAATGTCGGCCATTTGATCAAAAGTAAGATTTGTTTTCACGTTTTTGCCAAGGGCATTTAAAATATCTGAGTAATTGGTCAAGCTTGATACGCTTGCTCCCTCTTTAATAACGCCCTGGATGATTTGACGCTGCCTTGATTGACGGCCAAAGTCGCCGCGGGGGTCATCATATCTCATTCTTGTATAGCTTAGAGCTTTATCCCCGTTTAGAGTTACCTGTCCTATTGGGAAATGATAGCCTCCATTAGAAAAATCTAGATCGTTTTGTACTGTGATACCACCAACAGCATCAACAATATCCTTGAAACCTTCCATGTTGACCTTCATGTAGTAATCAATTGGAATGTCTAAAAAGTTTTCAACTGTGTTAATCGACATTTGAACTCCGCCGAAAGCGTAAGCGTGGTTTATTTTATCTTGCTTACCTTTACCAACGATCTCTGTGCGTGTATCACGCGGGATACTAAGCATCTTCACTGAGTTGTTGTTTGGATTAACAGTCAGCACGATCATTGTGTCGGAACGGCCTCTGTCTCCTTGTCGCTCATCGACACCAAGCATTAACACTGAAAATGGGTCTTTATCTGTAAAGGCAACCGGGGCCTCGCGTTTTTCTGACTTCTGTCTATCAATTGGCTCATGCATCGTTGTGACAGCCTCTTTTAATGAACTATATACATTATATGCGTAAACTCCTACACCAATAACAAGGATTAGAAGAATAATACCGGTGGCTTTCAACCAAGTTCTCTTTTTCTTTGTTTTTTGAGACCTCATTCGAGTATACCTCCAAAATTTTGACAAATATTTTACACTCGTTTATTAGAATACCAAAAATATAGGAAAATAGATATAAAAAAGATATGGGATTTTCATGGAATTTATGGATGGGTTTAGTATAAAGATTGACGAAGAAATGAAATTTTAGGAAAGCAATTATTAAAGGTTAACTTTGGATAAACGCAGATAAACTGATCGATATTGGTGGGAAGAATTCAAAAAAAGTGTAGGTTAGGACTTAATTACTAAAATATGTAAAAAGGGAGGAATTTAACCTGAATACGGCGAAATTATAGTAATATATTTCACTTAAAGGGAGAGACCCCGATGAGAAGTAGCCGGCCCTATAAATCGCCAAATGCTGCCATGTTATGGTCAATCGTCCTACCGGGATTCGGACAATTATATAATAAAGAATACTTTATCGGTTTTCTATTACTAATATTAGAATTCTTAATCAACTTGAAATCACACCTAAATCTAGTTTTATTTAGCACCTTAACAGGGGATATCCTGAACGCTCATCAAACGATTAATTACAGTTGGGGGCTATTCTATCCTTCCCTATATGGATTTGCTATCTGGCAGGCCTATAATTCGGCAATATCCAATAATAATAAACTAGAGGGAAAAGTTGTTGAAAAACGAACCTATTTTTCTGGGTTCTTTATAGGTCTCGTTATCGGAATGGACTTCGGTTTATGCTTGCATGATAGCAACGTCATTACAATATTTCCATTTCTTGATTATCCAGTGTTTAACGGACTGTTTCTTGGGTTTATGTTTGGGCTGTTGGCTCATTTGGGTGAAATAAAAATATATCGAAAAATACCGAGCTCTTAAGCGTAAAACTATAGTTTGTAAACATGAAACCGTTGCTACTAAGAGCGGTTTTTTTGTGTGTTTAAGGAAGTTGCAGAAGTGGTAAATAAATTGTTATAAAAGACTGTTGGCATGTATTATTACTTAAACTACAAAACCATTACAAACCTCTGTTTTTTCTCACAAAAATGACATAATTTTCTCTACTGAATGACGTTTACAATTGTCGAAATTGATAGTAAAATGTAATTTTAGTATATTACGAGGAGGGAAAATAGGAAATTGAATCATAACGCAAAGCAGAACCTTATTGACTTTTCACAGATTGTCAAAAAGGCATATGAAAAAGGCGAAAATGAAACTGAATTGACACTTGAAAAATTGATGGAAGATTTAAAAGCGGACTTAAAACAACTGGTCATTTGCTAAATAATAGATGAACGGGCTGTTGGGGAAACCCTGGCAGTCCTTTTTTATGAGCATAATTAAAAAAATAGGTAAAAATCTATAAAAATATCTTGATTTTGAAAACGCTTCCAATTATAATGATATTAGGTCGGATGGCAAACGTGGCCATCAAGGTATACAGCGTAGGTGGGGCTGATACTATTATTTTTCTGTAAGAGCTATTTGGCTCTTTTTTATTTGCCTTTTTTTCGCATTTAATCGAACCTAAAGATCTACTGGCGTTGGTTAGAATAAGAAAAGGCTCCAAAACGGAGCCTTTTCCCAGTTCGAATTACATTGATTAATAGAAGGATGCACCAACAATAATAAGAAGAATGAACAATACGACGATTAATACGAAAGTGCTGCCGCCGTAACCATAACCACCGTAGCCGTAGCCGCCACAAAACCAGCCCATTATTATCACCACCAATCAAAACCGATTTTTTTGAGTACACTTTAGTATATTTTTTAAGACCGTGATGGTATGGACAATTATCATTAATTAGGACAAAATCAGGGATTTGACTAAATATCAGAAACGCCTGCTTAACAGGCGTTCCGGGAAGAAAGAAACAAAATGTTTGATGTTTGGTGGAGTAATAGCATATGTATCAGTATTAAAATCGCATGGACAAGTGCTGAGTTAAATTAAAAAGATAATGAGACTTCCCCTTTGGGTAGTTATATAAACAGGTGCATACTCTAGAGTGTAGCCAGTCTAACCATATTCAGGTCCTTAGACTATCACTTCCAAAATGGAAAAGTTGCATCAAAAAAGCCCTTTTTAGAGGGCTTTTTTAGGTTTTCCTTAGAAACAAATGACTGCTCCAACGATAATCAGCAAGATGAATAATACTACGATTAAAGCAAAACCGCCATAACCAAAGCCGCCGTAGCCATAGCCGCCACAACCACCGAAACCACCATAACCAAACATTTTATAAAACCTCCCTATAGACTTCTTCCCTATACTTTATGTTAAGAAATAAAGTATGGAAGGGCTCTTTCCCTAATTATAAGTAGGACAGTACAATAGTCTAACAGGCGGAGCAAGGGGAGCACAGGGACGGTTCTCATGCTTCCGAAGCATGAGAACCGTCCCTGTGCTTAAGTTAGGCAAAAAAAGGCCACTTGCTATATAAAGCAAGTGGCATCATGCTTATCCAAGCTGATTATAAGAAATTAACCTGTGTATATGGACGGCAAGATAAGCAAGTTCCGCATTTGGAATCGTCTTTTCATGAACTTGTTTAATATATTCCTTCACTTTAAACGCACCATCCATAGCGTGTGGATACAAGCTGGCAATTTGCTCAAACAGTACATTGTCTTTTTCATCAATCATCTTATCTGTATAGAAACGCTCTACAAAAAATTTAACATGGGTGATAAACCGAGTATAATGAATGTTTTCCGTATTTATGTTGATATTCAACGTGTACCGGACCAAGTTGACAATACTTCCAATCATTTTGGCAAACTTCATGCCATTTTTCGATTCCTTCTTTTCCCCTTGAGCGTTGATTAAATGGAAAGCGATATTGGCGGCTTCCTCAATTGGTAATTCAATATTGAGCTTTTCATTCATTTTCTTTAGGGCATATACGCCAATATCAAATTCCTCTGAATAATAATTTTTAATCTCCCAATAGACGCGGTTGGTGATGTTGATATTTTTTTTATATCTTTCTACGGCAAAATGTAAATGATCCATCAACGTAAAATAGATACCCGTATTGAGCTTCGTGTTCAGCTTTTCTTCCGCAAAATTGACAATTTGCTGAGTCAGCTCTATAAATACAGGTGGGATGGTATCCAATAAACCAAGAAACTCTTTCACTTTGATATTTTCAACTGGTAGGAACATTTGATCCGCTTGGTGTTCCTCAATAACATTACCAGCTTTCTGTCCATAACCAATTCCTTTACCAAAAAGAATGTATTCTTTCTTTTGTTCATTTTCTACCAATACTACGCTTGAATTTAGGACTTTTTTAATTTTTATCACCGTTATCACCTTCCCATGAGAGAAGTCGGATTACTATTCCAAATCTTCTCCATTGCTTCCAATTACTTTTTTATACCAGTAGAAGGAATCTTTGCGGCTGCGGTTTAGCGTGCCGTTTCCTTCATCATCCTGGTCAACATAAATAAAGCCGTATCGTTTGGACATCTGGGATGTTCCTGCACTAATCAGGTCAATAGGTCCCCAGCTTGTATAACCAAAGAGTTCCACGCCTTCTTCAATGGCTGCTTTCATCTGTTTGAAGTGTTCTCTAAAGTAATTCACTCGATAGTCATCATGGATGGATCCATCACTTTCAACTTTATCAAATGCACCCATGCCATTTTCTACAATAATAAGTGGTTTTTTATAACGATCATACAATTCAATTAAGGATATCTTTAAGCCGACAGGATCAATTTGCCAGCCCCAGTCCGTTGAAGGCAAATATGGATTCTTAACGCCCATTATAGTATTTCCAGCAGTCTTTTCCAAACCATCTTTTGCAGATTCGGTCAGTGACATATAATAACTAAACGAGATGAAGTCAACCGTATGATTACGAAGAATGTCTCGATCATTTGGTTCCATTTTAATCTGGATATTTTTCCGCTCAAACATTTTTTCGATCATGACTGGATATTCCCCGAAAACCTGTACATCTGAGTAAAAATAGTTGTGAAGATTTCGTTTTAGGGTCACTTCTACATCCTCAGGGCTACAAGTATTAGGGTAAGTCGTAAGCTTTGTCAGCATACAGCCTACCTGGCTGCCCGGAATGATTCGATGGCAATCGGCTGTAACTAAAGCGGATGCGACGAATTGGTGGTGCAATGCCTGGTAAACGAGTTCTTCTTCTTTGCCTTCCGGGCAACGGTCTGGAATGATTCCAGCAGTGGTGAATGGATGACGGTTGATACTATCAATTTCATTAAATGTCAGCCAGTATTTGACTAGGTCCTTATATCGATTAAAGCAAACATTCGAGAATCTTACGAAATGGTCGATTACTTTTCTTTCCACCCAACCATTATATTTCACACTTAAAGCGAGAGGCATTTCATAATGGGAGAGGGTGACAATCGGTTCAATTCGCAATCTTCTCATTTCCGTAAATAAGCGATCATAGAATTGTAATCCCAATTCATTTGGTTGTTCCTCTTCTCCAGTAGGGAAAATTCGGCTCCAAGCAATCGAGACACGCAGGGTTTTGAATCCCATTTCCGCAAACAGCGCCAAATCCTCTTCATAACGATGATAAAAATCAATCCCTCTCCGTTTTGGATAAAGTTTATCATCTTGATCAGCGATCGCTTTTTCAATCACTTCAGACGAAATGGAAACGTGGCCCTCATAATCATCTAATTTTAAGTTAGACTTATAAGTAGCCACATCGGCTACCGACAGTCCCTTTCCATCTACATTCCATGCGCCTTCTACCTGATTGGCGGCTACAGCGCCGCCCCATAAGAAATTCTCTGGAAATCCTTTAGTCATATCAAATTCTCCTCTATTCTAGTTTCCTAATGCCGTTACAAACATTAAGGTATCTTTACGATCAACATTCTTTAAATCAGCTACTTTGACTGAATACTTGTCTTTATTCGTTACAACAGCCATTGTGACTGGATCAAATCCTTCTGCCACAATCTTATCAATATTAAACGTTAACAATAAATCTCCGGCCTTTACTTCATCTCCAACCTTCACTTGCGGAGTAAAATATTTCCCTCCTAGTTGGACTGTATCAATCCCTACATGGAACAAAATCTGTGCTCCATTTACTGTCGTCATTCCCAGTGCGTGGTTGGTATCAAAAATCATTTCAATTTTGCCGTCAACAGGTGCGTATAATTCTCCTTTTGAGGGAATTACAGCAATTCCTTCACCCATAATCTTTGATGAGAAGACTTCATCTTTGACTTCTGATAGTGGAATCATTTGCCCGATAATAGGACTTTTGAACTCTTTTTCAGCCGTTAAATTTGAAATGAAATCCTGTTGCTCTTCTTTTACCTTTTTATCTTTCCCAAGGATAAATGCTGCTACAAATGATACTGCAAATGAGATAACCAAACCAATGATGGCATTGATAATATTTTTTGGCAAATCTTCAGAGATAAACATCGATAGACTCGCTAACCCTGGTCCAACAAGTACGAACGCCTGTAAACCGACGATTCCGATAAATGTACCGCCAATGAAAGAGCCAATCATTACACTTGTTAGCACCTTTTTATTTTGGAGTGTAACCCCGTATAATGCTGGTTCCGTAATACCAAATAGGGCGGAAATCCCTGCAGAAATGGCTGTGGATCTTAATCTTTTATCCTTTGTTCTTAACGCAATGGCAAAACAAGCACCACTTTCCGCAATATTATGTGCGAGGGAAGCAGGTAAGTAAAGAACTTCTTTACCAGCACCCATTGCAGTCACTGCATATGGAACCATCGCTTTATGCATTCCAGTTGCGACCATAAGTGGTAATACAGTTGCTAGAAGAGCGACTGCAATCCAACCAACTTTTGCGAATACGGCTAAAATCACAGCTGCAAAGCCTTGGCCAAGTGTAAAACCTAGTGGTCCTAAAATCAGTAATGAAATCGGAACGGTAATTAAAAGAGACATCATTGGAACAAAGAAGATTCGAATCGCTTTTGGTGAGATCCGTGTAAACAATTTTTCGACCTGTGCAAACAGAAGAACTGTTAAGATAGCAGGGAATACCTGATAGGCATAAGCAATATTCTTCACTGTGAAGCCAAACAGATGCGCTCCTTCTGTTAACATCGCTGTCATATTTGGCAATATTAAAGCGCCAACTGAGGCAAGGGCAACAAGTGTATTTACTTTCAATTTATTTGCTGTTGTTACGGCTACTAAAATTGGAAGGAAATATAATGGTGCATCACCAATTTGGTTTAAAATCTTATACGTTTGACCGTTTGCATCCAATAAACCCATTAATGAAACTAGCAATAAAATGGACTTTAAAACCCCACCACCGGCAATCGCAGGTACCAGCGGCTGGAATACACCTACGATAAAATCTAAAATAACGCTTCCAATTTTTTGCTTCTCTTTTGGTTTATTTGAGGATCCAGTGTTTGTCGCAAGGGATCCAATCATATCAATCACCTCATCATAGACTTCGACTACTTCATTTCCGATGACGACTTGGCATTGACCAGTCATTTTTACTGCTATAACGCCGGGAACGCTTTTTAACTTTTCAACATTGGCTTTGCTAGTATCAATTAAGGAAAACCTTAATCTTGTCGAACAATGCTCAAAATGGGAAATATTTTCTTTGCCGCCTACATACTTCAAGACTTCAGCTGCAGTGTCTTTGTAGTTCATCTTGATTCTCTCCTTTTTTAGATTTGTGAAAGGGCAGCAGATTTTGGGCGAAAAAAAACAGGACCTAAAACGACAAATAATAATATTTGCCAATTTTAGATCCTGCCTGCATTACCAGTCACATGTCTATGTTTGTGTATTTGATTTGTTTTGATTATATAATTTGTTTTTGAAAGCGTCAACAACTTTTTGGTGTTTTTCAACATTCCAATTTTATACAAGAAAGAGGGAGGACCTTGCACTTGCGTGTGAAACAAGAACCAGTACTTCACCTTTACCCGGTACAGAAATTTCATAAGTGCTTTTTAAAGTTAAACCTGGGGCAGAAGTCTCTTTTATTCATGCTTTCATTTTCATTCGTCGCCAAACGCTTATTTTTTTAAAAATAGGCTCTCCAATTTTTTGATCGCCTCGATTACGTCCCTTTTACTATAAGAACCCATTAACTGCAAGGATTCTTCTGATTTGATTGCATGGGCAGCAATCAGTTTCATGGCCTGCTCTTGATTATGGATAATGCCTAACTCTTCAAAGTTGGTCGGGAAGCCAAGGTCATGGTAGAAAGGAAGGAGGTCCACTACTTCCTCTGTTCGATTTTCGAGGATAAGCTGAACTAAAATCCCGTATGCGACCTTTTGACCATGGAGAATGCTATGAGTTTCTTCAATAAAGCTCAATCCATTATGAATTGCATGGGCTCCAGCCATTCTGCCGTGGCGTCCACCATAACCGCCTACTGTTCCCGCTAAGGTAATGACCGCCTCTAAAACTTTTGTAACTGAAGAAGAGATGGTCTTTGTTTCTAGGCTTTGAATTGCATTTATACTCTCTTCTAATAGGATTGCTTTTAAGAAGGAGGAGTTGTTTAATCCCGTTTGAACCATTATTGAAAATAGGTCGTTGTTTATATTGTTACGAATGATGGCTTCGGCTTCATACCATTTAGCCAAGGTATCACCAATACCGCTCTTAAAATAATCGATAGGTGAGGTAAGTAAGAATTCAGGATCTACTAGTGTTAGATAGCTTGAGCGCTTATGGTAATCCACTCTTATAAATGACCCATTGTCATCATAAATTACACTTAGAGGGGTGGAGGCAGCGCAGGTGCCTACAACGGTAGGGATCGTGATGACTTCGATATTTAAGCGGTCTGCTACTGATTTTGCCGTATCGAGGATTACTCCTCCGCCGATCCCGATAATCACATCTGCGTGACTAGCACTTACAGCTATTGCTTTTACCGTGGTATCTGAGCTGTACCGATCAGACTGAATGACCTGAACATGAGAAGGTAGGTTAGTATAATATAAGAATGCCTGAAATGATTTGTGTCCTGTCACTACTACTGGTGAATGAAAACCTTCTAAGTAAGAAGCGAGGTCTTTCAAAATTCCTTCTTTGCAAATGTATTGATTTGGTCCACTTCTAACGATATCTTCTGGTCTCATAACATCTATCTCCTTTTTCTATGATTAAAATAAAAAAGACCTAAATTGAGCAGCATAAAACACACTACTCAACTTAGGTCCTGCCTGCACTACCAGTCACATGCCTATGATTATTTAAAAATATTATTACTATTTTAGCAATATTCTGTTTATATTGGAAGTGTTTTTTTGAAAGAAGCATGGGGACGGTTCTCGTGCTTCTTTAAAAGGATTGCTCTTTCTAATTCATTACGGCTTCATTGGTTTGGGAAAATTTGGATTCATTGGACAACCAGATTCCGGTAAAGCAGATAAAGGGTTACCACGATGAGGAAATATTTTTACAAAGTTTGTTATTTATTTAGATTAGGATGATATATAAGTAGAGGGGAAGTTGGCCATCCTTAAAGGGGGGCCAGAGAACACACTTATATATGTAAAATAGAAGCCTTTGATACGCAGTAGTTAGGGAGAATGTGCGTTATAGATTGTCATAGTCTCCTATTTTATCAGTAATCTTGGGTTTAATTTTAATGATTTTGGACAGGATTGGGAGTAGGGAGGAGAATTCGAAATGATGACTAGAAAAGAGTATTTAGAGGCAATTACCTTTGTCACGGAAGAAGAGGAAAGATATAAACGATTAGTTCGTTTAATTTCAAATCGGCTGGACAGGGATTTAACAGGAAAAGAAATCAGATATATTCATTGGCTGGCTGGTATCGATACAGAAGCATTTGAGGTATTTGAAAAAATATTCGAAGATATTGGTTAAGAAGAGGGGGGTTAATTAGGCCTCTTTGTTGAAAGACCATGGGGACGGTTCTTGTGCTTCCATACATAGGAGAGCAGCCAGGTGGTGTCGATGCCGGAACAGTTTAAGGGAATAAATTAAAGGGTCAGTCCGTTTTCATTGCGGGCTGACCCTGTTTTTATGTTTATCTAATTAGGAAGTAAGTAACTTGACTATGGACCGAAGAAGAATATGTTTTAAACATGCCTCAATCCGGACTAGGTTGAGGTAGGACACCCCTCAACATTTTTTCATGCAATTGGGGTGACAAATTCAGAAATGACGTGGATAAGAATGTTATTAAACAAATGTTTGAGTTAGTTGCGAAATATTGGGAACTGACGAGAAGAATATAGGTTGAGTTGATAACCATTTCCGGGAGATTAAAGTTTTTTAGTAGTGTTGAATAAAAGGAAAATGAGGAGAAATATGTAGAATTACAAGAATAGCATCATTTTCTGGGGAATATTGTTGTTAACGAGCCTATTTTTGTCGATTGGCCACCCAATCCTTTCAATTTAGTCCTGTCATATGGGAGGCTCCGAAAATTATCTAATATGTTAAGACTTTATTAAGAATTAAAAGCTATTATCAAGACAAGCTTTTTCTTACCCCCTTTTATATTATAAATGGATGCCCTCAAGGATTGTTTATGAACAGTCCTGAGGGCTATTTTTGGGGGTGATCATTGGAGTAAAGTTCTCGTGGTTGCTACTAACCTAACCTCACCAAAAGCCATAAGAACAAGCCAATTTTTTTCAAAAACAAGGAACAATAAATAGAATAGCTTCCCTTTTACTTAGAGAACAAGCTTTTTACACCCTTATAAATTAAGACCAGTGAGAAGACAAGGACAGTTAAAATGCCAAGGATATCTGTTACCGGTGAAATGCTTTCAAGAAATGAGCCAGTTAACGGAACTTTAATAAGTGCAAAACCAGACAAAATTGTAGCAAGAAACAAGAAAATCCGATTATCCATTTGGTCAACCTCCTTACTGTGTGATTAATAAATGATATGTGCTTGAGATTACAAATATGACGTTAAAGTAACAAAAATATTACGAAAAATTGTCAAAACTAAAATTGACGTATAGTTAGCATTTAAATTTGCGGAGTTGTTAAAAAATAACAGACTGGATAATTAGTGACGAATTAAAAAGTAAACAGAAAACTGCAATTGACGGCTGTCCGTTATCCTTTCAATTTGATTTTTAGGGGAAGCGTGGGGACGGTTCTCGTGCTTCTTTTTATGAAGTATAAAACAATGGATTCCTGGGATATAGCATAACTAGGTGGAATCCTATTAATTTTAATTGGTTATTGGCTACCCAGATGGTTCATTTCCTTGGCCGCCGGTCGTCAATAAGGCCTATTGTCTCCCCAGATGGTTCATTTCCTTGGCCGCCGGTCGTCAATAAGGCCTATTGTCTCCCCAGATGGTTTAGTTTCTTGGCCGCCGGTCGTCAATAAGGCCTATTGTCTCCCCAGATGGTTTAGTTTCTTGGCCGCCGGTCGTCAATAAGGCCTATTGTCTCCCCAGATGGTTTAGTTTCTTGGTCGCCGGTCGTTAATAAGGCCTATTGACTACCTTGATGGATCATTTTGTTGGTTGCTGGTCGTCAATAGATTAACTTATTTTATCCTCAAAAACGAATCTATTTGTATTTATTCGACGCAGCAAGGGGACGGATCTCGTGCTTCTGAAGCACGAGATCCGTCCCCTTGTTTCTACCCTTGTTTCCCCTTGTTTCTATGCTTCTAGAGCTTTTCTTTCTTTGAATTCTGCTTTAATTTCCGCCAATGTATCGGTCTCTGTTATCAGATGTAATGCTGTTAATGCTAATGCTTTTGCACCAGTGAGAAGTCCGTGATCGCCTGTTGGAGAAGCGGCTGCTTCTTTGAACGGGACGGTATGTGGGACAATCTCGTCTGCACCAATCTTAATATAGGGATGGATGGTAGGAACAACTTGGCTAATATTCCCGGCGTCTGTGGAGCCAATGCCTTTGTCATCCACCGCTATTGTTTCACCCAATTCTTCGACGACCTCCTTGAATACAGCATCAAAATGTTTATTTAATAGAAGATTATCGACTTCATTTTGAAAAGCGATGATGTTTACCTTTGCGCCTGTGGCTAAAGCGGCCGCTTCGGCTACAGCTTTAACCTTACGTGTTACTTCATTCAATCTTGTTCTAGTAGCAGCTCGAATATAGAATCTAGCTTTGGCGTATTCAGGGATAATATTTGGTGCATCACCGCCATGTGTGATGATGCCGTGGATGCGGACATCATCTGGGAGCTGCTGTCTTAAAGCATTGATTCCACTAAAGAGCTGTAAAACAGCATCCAAGGCATTGATTCCTTCATGCGGGGAAGCTGCTGCATGGGCCGGTTTTCCAATATACTCAAAGTCGAGCGGATCCACAGCAAGCGATGTAGTCGTCAGTCTTGTTTGACCGTGCGGATGAACCATAAGGGCGGCGTCAATACCTTCTACTAATCCATGTTTGACAAAGCTTCCTTTTGCACTGCCGTTTGGACCGCCTTCTTCAGCGGGTGTACCGAAAACAACGGCTTCGCCACCGGTTTCTTCTAACACCTTACTTAAGGCAATCGCTGCTGCTACACTGGTCGTTCCAATAATATTATGGCCGCATCCATGCCCCAATCCTGGCAGGGCGTCATATTCGGCAAGGAAGGCGATGGAAGGACCAGGCTTGGATGACTTTTTTCGAGCAATAAAGGAAGTTTCATGTCCGGCAACGGCCTTTTTAACCTCAAATCCCTCTTTTTCAAGAATGTCCGTTAATAGGGCAGATGCAAAAAATTCCTCATTACCGATTTCCGGCTTTTCATGAATTTGGTGGCTTGTGGAAAGATAGAGCTCCTTATTGCTTTCTACATTTTTTATGATTTCTTCTTTTAATGCTGTGAATGATTGCACAGATACTGTCATGGTGTTTCTCCTCCATTTTTAAGAGGTTCCTGCTACTCGAGCAAAAACCTCTTAAGATGTTAGTTAGTAGAGATGTAATTTTTTACAAAACGTTCATCTTACCAACCGATATTTTTTAAAGGAACAAATGTTGGAATTAAATTGCCATCGTATTCTTTGTCAATAAATTTGGCTGTGTCCTCTTCTTGGAAAAGTTCTGCAATTCGCTTAAGGGTCTTGTTGTTTTTGTCTTTTGCATTTACGGCAATAATATTGATGTATGGTGTAGCCGTTTTACTTTCATGGAAAATGGCATCTTTTAACGGCTTAAGACCAGCATCATTTGCAACACCATTATTGATGACAGAAGCGGCCACATCTGGCAATACGCGTGGCGTTTGGGCTGGAGCCACTTGAACAAATTTAATATTTTTTGGATTTTCTGTTACTTGGTCAATAGAGCCATTTGGGTCAAAGTCTTTAGCTAACTTAATTAGACCTGCTGTTTGAAGAAGCAGTAATGCACGGCCTTGGTTAGACGCGTCATTTGGTACAGCAATTTTGGCACCCTTTGGAATATCCTTTACATCTTTATATTTGTCAGAGTATATTCCCATTGGAGCAAGAACAGTTGTTGCAATTGGTACAAGATCTAGTTTGTGTTCTTTAATGAAGACATCGAAATAGGCAACTGTCTGGAATGCATTCGCATCAAGCTCGCCTTCTGCAAGAGCTGTGTTTGGAGCGACATAATCTGAGAATTTTACGATTTCAATATTGATGCCCTCTTTCTTGGCTTTCTTGGCTACATAGTCCCACTGACGCGTATCTGTTCCGCTAATTCCAACCTTGACTGTGACGGACTCTTTACCTGAAGCTTTTTTGTCCCCTGATTGACTAGAGCATCCGGCTCCCAATACGGCTAATGCCAAAATAATGATGGTGAATAAAAGTTTTTTCATGTTGTTTTCCTCCTAGTTATCTACGTCTTAATTTTTTTGCTAATATATTGCCTAATGACTGTAATCCTTGAACAATTACAATCAGAATGACTACGGTTATGATCATCGTGATCGTATCAAAACGCTGGTAACCATATGTTATGGCTAGATCGCCGATTCCGCCGCCGCCGACTGTGCCAGCCATTGCGGTTGCACCGACAAGCCCGATGGTGGCAATGGTGAGCGAGAGAACGAGGGATCCGAGTGCCTCTGGAACAAGAAACTTCGTAATAATTTGCCACGGTGTTGCACCCATGGCCTCTGCGGCTTCAATGACACCAGGATCGACTTCTAACAAGGAATTCTCTACTAATCTGGCAATGTAGGGACCTGCATAGAAGACGAGAGGTACAATGGCGGCTGCCGTTCCGATGGACGTTCCGACAATCAATCGTGTTACCGGAATGATCGCCACTAATAAAATAATGAACGGTACGGATCGGAAAATATTAATAATCCCACTTAAAATCGAGAAGAAGGGGATATTTTCAAGGATGTGGCCTTTCCTAGTGACAACTAGGAAAATTCCAAGCGGTAATCCAAGGATGGCTGAAAATACTAGCGAAAAGGCGACCATCTGGACGGTTTCAACTAAAGCTGTAATGATTTGATCTGAACTAACTAGCATGTGCTTTCACTTCCTTCACACTGATGTTCTTCTCGTTGATATACGTTAGTGCCCGAATAACTTCTTTGTCAGCCCCCTGGAATTCCACGATTAAGTTTCCAAATGGGGTACCTTGAAGTTCGGTAATGTTGCCAAATAAGACATTGATATGGATATCAAATTGCTTAGCAAGCTCGGAAAGCAGCGGCTGACCGGCCGAAGTGCCGACAAAATTGATTCGAAAAACCTTATTCATCCCTTCGTGTTTTTCAATGACTTTTATGATTGAATCTGGAAGCTGATCGTTCATGACAGTGCTGACAAAGTTCTTTGCTGTTTGTGTCTTCGGTGTTGAGAAGACGTCAAATACTGTACCCTCTTCAACAATTTTTCCCGCTTCCATGACTGCGACCCGATCGCAGATTTCTCTGATAACCGCCATTTCGTGAGTGATGAGGAGAATGGTAATGTTGTATTCCTGATTAATCTTTTTCAAAAGCTGTAAAATCGAGCTCGTTGTTTGCGGGTCGAGAGCTGATGTAGCTTCATCACAAAGGAGAATGGATGGCTGGGTTGCCAGCGCCCTTGCAATCCCAATTCTTTGCTTTTGTCCTCCGGAAAGCTGGTCAGGATAATAGTCGGCTTTGTCAGCTAAGCCAACAAATTCTAATAGTTCCTGAACCCGCTCTTTGATAATTGCCTTAGGATGCTTATCAAGCATGAGGGGCATTGCCACGTTTGCAAAGACTGTTTTAGAGTTTAATAGATTAAAATGTTGGAAGACCATCCCGATGTTTTTCTTAATCTTCCGGACTTCTTTTACAGAAAGAGCGGTGAGGTCATGACCATCGACAATTACTTTTCCGGATGTCGGACGCTCCAGTAAGTTTACACAGCGGATTAGTGAGCTTTTACCCGCACCACTGAATCCAATGACACCGAATATCTCCCCTTTATTTATTTTCAAATCAATTCCATTCAACGCGGCCACCTGTTGGCCGCTACTTTCATAAATCTTCTTCAGATTCTGAAACTCAATCATGTTGTCAATCTCCTTTGTGGGAAGTATCCCTTTATGTAAAACTTCAAGCAGTGGGTGATAAAGCCTTTCTCGATAAGAATATTATTTAATAAATAAAAACCCTCTTCAAAAATAAGAAGAGGGCGAATGAAAATAATTGGAGATCCTCTTCTTATCTTTCAAGTCACACTTGCTGGAATTGGCACAGAATCAGAATGATTTCCGCTGCCGAGGTTTCATAGGGCCAGTCCCTCCGCCTCTCTCGATAAGAATATTATTAAATTAAAAATAAAAAACCCTCTTCAAAGATAAGAAGAGGGCGAATGAAAATAATTGGGGATCCTCTTCTTATCTTTCAAGTCACACTTGCTGGAATTGGCACAGAATCAGAATGATTTCCGCTGCCGAGGTTTCGTAGGGCCAGTCCCTCCACCTCTCTGGATAAGAAAGTTTTTAATTTATTCATTTTTTTAACTTGTTTATTAATTTATCGTAATATAGTAAAAATGTCTAGGACTTTTTTTAAAAAAATTTTTGGTGCTTGTTTTGACATAGTGAATTAATCATGGCAACCAATCAAAAAGGAGTAGCGGGAGACTGACCCCGCCACGCCAAAAACATTCTAAATTCCTAACAGATGCTAAATCTCTATATCGGTTACCTGCGTCTATGTAACTGACGGAAAGGAAGAAGGCATGCTTATTAGGGTATGGCCTTTTTTTCTTAAAAAATTCCAGAAAGGGGAGTTCAATCTTTCATTCAACGTGATTCATAATTTCACCTACTATTTAAACTTTTTTGTCAATGACCAACTACAAAAGAATTCAAAATTATTTACTCAACTTTCGCAGACTGAAATAGGCAGGTATGCCTTGATATAGTTAGGCAAGCCCGCGATCCATTGCTGTAGTTGACTTTTAATTAACTTTTGAATCTTTTTGTTACTCTCTTTAAGGGTATCTT
>NZ_JAMBOH010000028.1 GCF_023715505.1 Neobacillus cucumis
GTGCACCGTGGTCGTTGGAGTCAGACTAACGGATGGGCTCTAAGGCACCATAGTTTATCGACCTTCCTCTCCCAGCCTTAGGAACATTATCGCCGGATTCAATATATTTTCATTCTTTGTGGTGAAGCGCCGATTTTTGCGCTTCATGGATGGTTAACGAGTATATTATTCATTCCTCAAACGTTGATTGTAATCTCTCTCAATTCCCTTTTTCCAGTTTCGGTCAATCTTTTTGCCGCTTCGCAGGCTGCTAACAGCTTCATTTACCGCTTCATAATTTAATTCCGTACCAATTTCGTCGGCATGGTAATTGACCGCGTGCTCTTCATCAATTCCAAATCGTGCCGCTGTTGAGATCGCATCGATATTGGCTCCAAGGAACAGAAATTCCCACTCATATTTCTTTTTTTGGTGTTGAACCATATTTTTAATTTTGTCCGCTCTAAATTCCTTGCTGGCATTTTCCATTCCATCTGTTGTAATTATGAACAATACTTTTTCTGCCCGTTCTTTCTCACTGGTCCTCTTTTGTACATTTCCAATCTTTTGAATGGTGAATCCAATCGCATCTAATAATGCAGTAGTACCTCCTACTTCATAATCTTTTTCAGTAAGAGGTGAAATGCCTTTTACATCGATTCGGTCATGTAACAATTCATATCGGTGATCGAACAATACCGTTGTTACAAAGGCTTCTCCTGCCGCTTTTTGCTGTTTCTTGAGCATAGCATTAAAACCGCCGATGGTATCTGCCTCAAGCCCTGCCATAGAGCCGCTTTTATCCAAAATAAACACTAATTCTGTTAGATTTTTTTTCATATTCATCATCCTCCGTCCTTTGATAAACAAAGGATAACACTCATCAGATAGGAAATGGTCGCTTTGAAAGCGACATTTCAGAAGCAGGGGGACGGTTCTTCTGCTTCGTCATCAATTCACACTGCTGCCAGTAATTCGTTATACCTCATCCTATTAAATGTTTTGCAAACGTTCACAAATAATAGTGGTAATCGCTTTCAACATCGTATATAATTATATTAAAATTACAACTTGAGAGGTGAAACAGCATGAAAGAATACATTTTTCTATTAGAAGAACCCGTTGGTACTAAAGAAATAAAGATTTTAGCATCAGGAATGATGGATGCCTTCAAAAAGGCAAAAGAATTTCGAAAAAACATTGTCCAAGATACTAAATTAAAGGTCAATTTGATCTTAAAGGGTGTTAGATATACGGATTAACCTTAGATAAAAATATATTGAAAGGAAAAATCCTAAACTATATGTTCTTATTAAGATTAATAGTAAATAAATAAAGGAGAACACATTCGCAGGTTTAACGAAATGTGTTCTCCTTTAAATTTATATTTTTAGATACTTGGTTTCTTTACTGAACACTGATCATTAGATATTTTTATCCTTAGCGAAGCTTTCCGAACCAATATAAAATAGGAGAGGAAAGCGAGAAAACTGGAGCAAAAGATAATGACGCCCATAGGAACGCCTGTATACGCCCCTGCTATTCCCACCAGTGGAGCGGTTAATGAGCCTAGTACAAAGGGCAATAAACCTAGTAAGGCAGAGGCACTGCCTGCGATATGTCCTTGGGTTTCAATGGCTAAAGCAAAGGACGTGGTTCCAATTATACTGATGGAACCTACAAAAAAGAAGATTGGAATGGCGACAGCGAAAAGCGGAGCTTTTAATAACAGAGCAATGAGTAACCATAAGCCTGCTATGGTAGAGATGGCTAATCCTATCTTTAAGAAAGTCCGCTCCGAAATGATATCTGCCAAGCGGCCGACCAACTGACTTCCAATAATTAATGCTAATCCATTTGTCCCGAATAATAAACTAAATTGCTGCGGTGTGACTTGGTAAATATTTTGATAGACAAACGGAATCCCAGATACATAGGCAAAAATTCCTGCAGTTGTAAAACCTTGCGTTAGTGCGTACCCCATGAACGTGCGATCTTTGAATAAAGAACCAAAGTTGTTCATGATTTGTGGTAAATTGCTTGGAACACGTTTTTCTTCTGAAAGCGTTTCTTCTAATTTTAAAGCAACAATAATGAGCAACACAGCACCTATTATAGCCAAAGCAAGGAAAACCCCATGCCAATTGGTAAAAGCAAGAATTCCCCCTCCAGCAATCGGTGCAACGATTGGTCCAAGGTTCCCCACTAACACCATCATCGTAAAGAACTTGGTCAGTTCCCTTCCACTAAAAAGATCTCGAACAATTGCTCTTGAAATAACAAGTCCGCCAGCAGCAGCAAAGCCCTGGACTAATCGAGCGATGATCAGGAAATAGATATTGGGCGCCAACGCGCATGTTATTGAAGCCAGTAAATATAAGGTGATAAAGATTAGCAAGGGTTGCCTTCGGCCTTTGACATCACTCAAAGGACCAATGAACAATTGCCCCAATCCAAGACCTAATAAACAGGATGTTAAACTAATTTGTACCAGTGAAGCTGTAGTATGGAAATCATTCACAATCGTTGGAAAAGATGGTAAATACGTATCGATTGTAAAAGGCCCTAACAGTCCAAGTGATCCTAAGAGTATAGCCAGCTGTATTCGTTTTTTTCCACTAGGTTTAATCAATGTCCATCGCCTTTCTAAAAATATTTCGATATCCTAAATTAATAAACTTTATTATAACCTGAACCATGCTCAATGGTAAACAATTAAAATCGATGGTACCGTTTTCACTTTTCGAGTTTTTTGAACAAAGAAGCAGGGGACGGTTCTTCTGCCCCGCCCCCCCTGCATTATTTATAATAAAATGCACTTTCTAACACTCATTGTGCCTTGTTATAAACAATCGAAAATCTTTTTTCACTCAGCGATTTTTCTCCGTTGTAATCTATTTGAATGGTTGCAGTATAATCCCCTTCCATCTCAAGGTTAGCATTCCCAGCATACACGCCATTCCCTGTTTCCTGCAACTTCAATGAAGTATCTCCATGACTCATTCCTTGCATGTCCAATTTTGCACTAACCTTAGCACCTTTTATCGGTTTACCCTCACGGTCTAAGATTTTTAATTGAATGGGAGTTAATTGGCCTGGTGTAAATGATTTGGGTGTAGTTAGCTTTAGATCAAAGTTATTTGAACTGCAGCCTGCCATAAAAACAAATAATAGGCCAATGATTAGACTAGTAATTTTTTTCATTACACCTCATCCTTTCTAAAATTTTTCTTATAGAACTATCTGAATCATTACAACTTAAACATTTATTGTACACTCTTCCCTATACATCAAGAAGCCGACTGACCTTTTGCCAGAAAGGTTCATACGCAATGGCAAATTTAGGCCTACTTACAAAATTATCACTAAACTGATGACAGATACAAACATTTTAACTTAATGTCTGAAGTTACTGGTAATATCCTCTGTCATCATTTAATATAAAAATAATAGCAAGAAGAAAAGCTAAGCCACTACAGACCCGAGCTGATTAGTGGCTTAGCTTTTTACTTTTACTATTCTTTTATTTTATCCTTTAGGCGCAAGTTTTTTTATTAATGTATATACCACTAGAGATAGAATAAAAAAACCAATAAATGAGTAGGTATGTGTCCACTTATGCAAAACAAACATCCCCATTTTAATAAATAGGAATTCTATGATATACGCGAAGATTGCAGATAGTATTAAGGAGAGCAACAAGAATGTTTTAAACGTTTTTGAGTACTGATAAATAAACATAAAAGAAACGGGAATGACGGTGGCATCAGCAGGAAATAAAGGAGGCACCGTTGGCAACAACTTGTCTGGATACCCCCATAAAATCATGTCAGCCCCAATGACATCTGTAATGGATGCTAACATTGCCCAAATTAACCCGTAACACATGATTTCGAATGTTCTTTTCTTATCATGATACTTCATCCAAATAAGCCAAGGAATGACGGCTGCACCGAGCAACAACCACCACTCCCAAGTAAATAGGTCGTCCTGGTACCAATTCTGAATCGAAATGTCCCTAAGAGTTTCTCTTGCGTTTTTAATATCTTCAAAAGTCGGATGTTTCATGGTATTCACTCCAAATTTTATAACCCGTACTTCCTTAAGTTATCCATTCCACCCTTTTAAATTCTTAAAGTTATAAAGAATTGTACGCCAAATAATCCCCCCTCAGAATAAGAGTGGGGACTATTTGGCACTTTTTCAATGTGACAAGATGATTGTTTAATCGTCTAGTTTTTTAATCCTTCTAAAAACTCTATTTTGCTTTTAGCATTATCAGATGTAATAATATCGACGTCACTGTTAATACTTTTTTCTACTCGTTGCCCTTTTATCGCTTTTAAGGCATTTTCCACACTGATATAGCCCATATCATATGGATTCTGCGCAACTGAGCCTTTCAACGTTCCTTTTTCAACATATTTGAGCATTTCGATTATTCCGTCTGCGCCTACGACTGGAAGGTTTAATCCTTTTTGGTTAAGATACTTGATGACTTCTAATGCCATCCCGTCATCAGAGGCAAAAACACCCTTGATATCAGAATTACTCTTCATTAATTCATCGATGACTGGCTTAACCTTGGCATCGTCATCATCTACGAGTATATACCCTTCGACCGTATCAATTCCAACTGTATGCAAAGCCTCTTTCGCCCCTTGAATCCGGTCCTCACTTACGTTATCTTTTGAAATCTTGCCAATAAGGGCGACCTTGTATCCCGGCTGCAGCATTGAAGATAATACCTCTCCGGCTTTTTCACCTAATGAAGGGTTATCGGTTCCAATAAAGGAAGTTTGACCAGACCAATCAACCCCCGTATCCACAAGCAGGACCGGAATATGTTTCTTTTTAAATTCCTCTAATACCGGTACAGATTCTGCAGGATTTAGCGGAGAGAATATGAGTGCGTCCGGTTTTTCCTTTAATACCTTGTACAAAATGGTGAGTTGATCTTCATTATTTTGACTGGGAGCATAAATTTTTCCCTTTACTCCAAAATTGGTCATTCCCTTTTGAATTCCTGAGACAATGATCGACCAATATTCCGACTTTGTATCTTTCAACACCACAGCAACGGTCGGCTTTTCTGCCGCAAAGGCTTTGTAAAAATAACCCAATAAACCACAGATAAAAACCGCAGAAATAACTAGGATCAAACTCTTTTTCTTCACTGTTTCTCACCATTCAAGTAAAGACTTTCATCTAAGAAACGATTAAAACAAATAGAAAAACTTGTTCCTTCATGCCCTGTATGAACCTTGATTTTTGCCTGATGCCGGTCGGCGATACTATAACATACAGCTAGCCCCATTCCGGTTCCCTGGTCTTTTGTGGTAAAAAATGGAGTGCCAATTTTGTCTAGATTGTCTGGATTTATTCCTATTCCACTATCCTTCACCTCTAAAATAACCTCTTCTTCTTCACTGTAGGTTCTAACGTGAAGAGTCCCGCCCATATCCATTGCCTCCAGTCCATTTAAGGCAAGATTCAAGAAAAGCTGCCGAATTTCTTTTTCATCTAAGAAAAGTTCAGGACATGGCTCCGACTGATACTGGACACTTTTCCCTGCAAGGGCTGCTTCTGCATTGATTAAGGGAAGGATCGCTTCTATGATTCTACTTAAAGATTGTTTTGTTTTATTACTTGCTTTATTTTTTGCCAGTGTTAAAAACTCTTTAATGATGCTATTTGCTCTGTTTAGTTCATCCAGCATTATATCAATGAATTCAGGTGCCAGCGGTTGGTTGTTGCTTTTCCACATTTGCAAAAATCCATGTACAGTCGTCATGGGGTTTCGGATTTCATGCGCAATTCCAGCCGCCATTTCGCCAATGAGATTTAATCGATCTAAACGTAACATTTCTTTTTCTAGATTTTCTCTTTCAGTAATATCATTTACCACGATGAGAACGCATGCTTCTCCTTGTATCTCAATGATTTCCGTGGATAACAATCCGGAACGTCTTTCCCCGTTTTTAGATTGGTATGTCACTTTTAGATTGCTCCAAGTCTTATTCCGTTCGAGATCAACCAAATCGACTTTATCCCCGTCCACACAAGTAAAAAGAGCCCAGTCAAAAACTTGATTCTTTACTGTTTCATAATCATAGCCTGTAAAATGGAGCCATGCTTTGTTAACATCGATAAATCTTCCATTTCCGATGCATCGTATCGCCATTAAGCAAGGACTTGCTTCAAATATTTTCTTAAATCGTTCATGGGAAACAGAAAGGTCATCCGCTATCTTTCTTCGCTCCTGAATTTCCGCTTTAAGCTTCTCATTCGTTGACAACAAATCTAACGTACGCTCTTCCACTACTTTTTTTAGAAGATTGAATTGTTGGTTTTTTATTTTCTCTATTTCTTTCCGTTCGGTCACATCACGAATCGTGCAAACAAAAAGAGGCATGTCTTCGATGGTTGCTTTTCCTATTTGAATATCGACAGGAAATCGATTTTTATCTTTCCGTAAGGCAACTCCTTCTATTATTTTCCCTATTGTAGACTCTGTAAGTGCGGGCATGGATAAGACAGCCATCCGCTCTCCCTCTTGCTTTACCACTGGGAGTATAGTAGCTACATGCTTCCCGATTAATTCCTCACGGCTATAACCAAACATTTCCCCTACCATTGGATTGATCGATAAAATCACCCCAGATTCATCAAAGGTGACAATCGTGTCCATCAATGTTTCCCCCATCACCTTTGATAGAGTCTCCGTTTTATATAAATCAACGGTTGTTCGATTCAATTTATGATTAATTTCTTCAAGCTCAATTGATTTTTTTAACTCAGTTTGTTTTAAACTTTCCGAATGACTTTTATAGATTTTAACAAACTGTTCTACTTTTTGTTTTAAGGTCTCGGGATTAAACGGTTTAAATATGTAATCAATGGCTCCAACAGAATACCCATGGAGAACGTGTTCCATATCTTGACTGATGGCAGTAATAAAGATAATCGGAATATTTTTCGACTTTTTTCTGGCTTTAATAAGCTTTGCCGTTTCAAAGCCATTAAGTCCAGGCATTTGAACATCCAGCAAAATGACTGCAAAATCTTGTTTTAAAATACATTTTAACGCTTCTTCCCCGGACCTTGCCGTAACCAAACGATAGCTGGGTGAAGAGAGAACAGCTTCCAATGCGATTAAATTTTCCTTTAGATCGTCCACCATTAATATATTAATCATTTCTGTGTCTGATTTATTTGTTTTTTCGGTAAAGTCTTTCTGCTGAATGGAGTACTTCATAGTATTTTGCATAATCGGTAAAACGGATCTCCTCTCTTTTTCCAAGCCCTAAAAAACCTGAATAAAATAGACTTTCGTAAAATAAGCGATGTACATGATTTTGTAATTTTTTATTAAAATAAATCATCACATTCCGACAAATAATGATATGAAACTCGTTAAATGATTGATCGGTAACCAAATTGTGCTGAAAAAAGTCAATATTCTTTTTCAAGAAAGAATGAAACGCCGCTTGTTCATTTTTTACCGAATAATACTCTGAAAAAGCCTTCTCTCCCCCAGATTGAATGTAGTTGGTTGTATAAAGTTTCATTTTTTCTAAGGGAAAAGAACCTTGTTTCGCCTTTTCTAAATTGTATTGATTGATGTCAGTAGCATAAATCTTGGTTCTTTCCAATACGCCTTCTTCATGCAACAAAATAGCCATCGAATAAACTTCTTCTCCAGAACCACAGCCGACATGCCAGATTCGAATCGCAGGATATTCTCTTACAATCGGAATGACCTTTTCTCGAAGCACCTTAAAAAAAGAGGGATCCCGAAACATCTCTGTTACGTTAATAGAAAAATCATAAAACAACCGATCCATCACAAGGGGTTCGTGTAAAACTTTTTCCTGTAATCCGGATACGGTCCTTAGCTTTTCCGCAGTCATTCGATTCAACGTTCTTCTTTGAATGAAGGGAGCGGCATAGTTCCGAAAATCATATCCATAATGTCGATAAATCGCTTCTAGTAATAACTCAATCTCCATTTTCTGCAGTTGATCGATATTGGTAATGATTATCCCACCTATCTATATAGCCAAACCTGGATCAGGGAGTATAGCTGATCTAAATCAATCGGTTTGCTAATGTAATCAGACGCACCAGCCTGGATACATTCTTCACGGTTATGTTTCATCGCTTTGGCCGTTAAAGCAATAATTGGTAACCCTTGAAATTCCGGTTTCGTACGAATGTTGCGCATAGCCTCAAACCCATCCATTTCCGGCATCATAATATCCATCAAAACGAGATCAATAGCTGGATTTTCTTGTAACACCTCGATCCCTTCTCTGCCGTTTTCAGCGAAAAGAACTTCGATTTCATATTCCTCAAGAGCAGATGATAAGGCATAAATATTTCGCATATCATCATCTACAATCAAAATTTTCTTCCCATTCATTAACGAATATTCCGGTGTATCTTCGTCGATTACGTTTCCATCCGATTGAAACTCACTACTGCCAATGGAATGGCTTTCCTCTTCTTGAAGTGCAGCCGCCGTTTCCAAAAGGAATGGAAAGTGATTTTCATTTTCGTGCAAATGATGAATGGGCAAGTACAGAGTAAAGGAACTTCCAGCCCCTTCTTCACTTTTTAAATCTATATGGCCCCCAAGCAAGTGGGCAAACTCGCGGCTAATCGATAAACCTAAGCCTGTCCCCCCATATTTCCTGCTAGTTGTACCATCCGCTTGCATAAACGCATTAAAAATTAATTGCTGCTTATCCTTTGAAATACCAATTCCCGTATCAGCAATGGTAAAACTGATCATTGGTTCATTCTGACCAGCAAAATCGTGCTTTTCTAATTCATTTGGACCAACCTTCTTGATGAGGAAGGAAATACACCCTTTTTCGGTGAATTTAAAGGCATTTGATAAAAGGTTTCTCAAAATTTGATTGAGTCGATGCTCATCGGTGTATATACTATCCGGTAAATCATCATCTAAGAAAATACTAAACTCCAAATCCTTTTGACGAGCTAAAGGCGAAAAATATCTTTCTGCAAAGGTAGTAATTTTCTCCAAAGCAACTTCTCCGTGAATAACCTCCATTTTTCCAGCTTCAACTTTTGCTAAATCTAAAATCTCATTAATCAAATGAAGCAAATCATTTCCAGATGAATAAATGGTTTGGATGTATTCCAATTGTTTTTCGGTTAAATTATCATTCTTTTTTTCTATTAGCATTTGAGCAAGAATTAATAAACTGTTCAAAGGGGTACGAAGCTCATGCGACATATTCGCAAGAAATTCGGATTTATATTGGGAGGTAAGAGCAAGTTCCTGTGCTTTCTCTTCAAGGGCGTTACTAAATTTCTCCAATTCCTCTTTTTTATGCTCAGAATTTTGATACTGTACCTCGAGTTCTTCGTTCATGATTCTTAGTTCCTCTTGCTGCTGTTGAAGCTCTTCAGATTGGCTTTGCAGCTCTTCTGTCAATGCTTGAGAATCTTGTAATAATTTTTTAACCTGCATTCGATTTCCGATACTGTTGATGGTTATGCCGATATGGGCCATGACTTCCTGGAGAAGGGCTTGTTGAACGGCATTAAATGGTTTAAAAGAAGCAACCTCAAGAACAGCCAAGACCTCTCCTTCAAATTCAGCCGGTAGAATCATTAGATGTTTGGGCGCTGCTTCCCCAATTCCAGAAGCAATTTTTACATAATTGTCGGGAACTTCCGAAAGTATCATCGGTTTCTTTTCTGCCGCAACTTCTCCTACAAGTCCCTCACCGAGATGGAAACTTCTTGATGTAACCGGATCATGATTAAAGGCATAAGAAGCCATATTTATCAGACGTTGTTCACCGTTGTTGCATTCTTTAATATAAAAAACGCCATAGTGAGCATCTACCATCGGGGTGATATTTTGGATAAATAAACGGGACAAAGTTTTAAAATCCTCGACAGCCGTATACATGGAAGCAATCTGAGCCACTTTTGATTTAAGCCAGCTGTGTTCCTCGGCCTTTTCGATTAATGCTTTTTCCTGCAACGCTTTTTCTTCTAATGCTTGGGCCATTCGATTATAGGCACTAGAGATCTTCCCGATTTCGTCTTTGGTCATCACTCCAATTCGGGGAAACTGCGTTCCATGATAAAGGGCAACATTGCTCATGACAGAAGAAACCCGCTGTAAATTTTTGGTTAACCCCCGAATGATCCAAATCGCGACAAATAATCCTATTAGGAAACCAATCGCAATAACGATATAAATCATACGTAATTCAAGGTTATAGGCTTGCCTTGTCCTTAGAAGTTGATCTTTCATTTCCTGTTCCTGCAGGGTATATAACAAATCAGTAATCTGTTGGAGCCGGGCCCGATCGCGCTTGATATCTCCCCAAATCAGCTTGTCGAAATCAGCGTTCCGATCGGTTTTTTGTAAAATAATAATTTGGTTTCCGACTTCTTCATATGTTTTGTAGATGGTGTTAAATTTCGAAATTAAGGCCTGTGTTTCTTTACGGTTGTCCATCTTTTCAATTTTTTTCATCGAGGAGAGAATGTTGTTCCTTGATTGTTCCCATTCGTTTACTACTTGAGAAAGGACATCATCAGGTGGAATGGAGGCAATCTCACTAAGCTCTCTGCCCATGTTCCCTACCTCGAACTCAATCGTGGAAGCCATCAACTTCCTCTCGTCTAACTCTGAAACTAGTGAATTCATCGTAACCGTCTGTTGATTGATCATCTTAAATAAAATGACTAGAAAAATAATGTTACAAAGTAAGATAAGGACTAATCCACCATAAAGCTTTGTTCTAAATTTCATATAGACTTCATTCTCCTGGTTTCTATAATTGTATTTTGATTTGGATATAGTTTATTTAATAAAATGAATAATGAAAGAACATTATAGTATTAACGGACAAAAAAATGAAGATTAGAAAAATTTAAAAATTCAAAAAATAATTGACCAATTGATTGGTCTTTACTATATGTATAAGCCAGATTGAGTTACTCTTGTAAAAATGAAATCTATTATAGAAAGAAATTTAAGTACTACTTTGGTGTTTTGGATTCAAAAAATATTATTATATTTATAACAAAAGTGAGTATAGACTTAGTTAGTTTATCATAATCGCTATATCTAGAAAAGTTCTTTTAAAAAAGAAGATCATTGGATAATCCTGGATTTTCTATTCAATTTGTTCTGACCTAAAAGAATTAGAACAGGTGGTTTACGATTCAAAAAATCCACAATTAAAAATGTATTGAATTTTCATTGTTTCTTTTTTGTTTCATGAGTTATAATATAATTAAGAATATCATAATATAAAAAAGACCGGACATGCAGCAACATGTCCGGTCCAGCAATAGACGGTCCCTCTAAGGGAGTCGGCTAGTTAGATGAAATAATCCACCTGAGCCACTAACTCAAGGGTGGATTATTTTTGTTTAAATGACAGTACTTCAGGGATTGGGGCTTCATTTTCCATTTCTACTAATACAGAAAATCATATTTTACCTCATTTTGGTTCTTCTATAAGATCGTCTCCTTTTTGCAAGTTTATCACGACTGACATCCTTTAAACGCTAATTAATCTATATTTCTTTAATTCGGTTGGATGAAGGACTATGGCTAGGCTAGTCCCAGAATCCGGTGCTGATGGGTATAGACATTAAAGACTCCTCCCCTAATAAAACCAATCGCCGTAATTCCAAGCTCCTCTGCTAAATCTAAGGCGAGATTAGTAGGTGCAGATTTTGATAGGATAATGGCTACGCCAATCTTAGCTGCTTTGAGGAGGACTTCTGAGGAAATTCTTCCGCTAAAAGCAATGATTTTATCCTTCAATGGGATTCCATGGATTAGGCAGTAACCAAAAAGTTTATCCAGCGCATTATGCCGGCCAATATCCGTCCTTGTTATAACGATTCCGTCCGTTGTACATAAGGCGGCATTATGGACACCACCCGTTTTCCGAAAATGAGCAGAACTTTCCTGCAGCTGTTTCATTAAGACATGGCATTGGTGTGGCGTAATCGTCAACTTTGTCAGTATTGTCTTTGCTGTCTTCACATCATTATAAAAATAAAATTGCCGCCCTTTCCCGCAACAGGAACCAATGAATCTCTTCGAATGGAACTCTTTTAAAAGAGATTCTTTATTTACGAGATCCACGTACGCGAATCCCATTTCTTCATCTACCTGAATCGATTCAATATCTTGAAAAACGCGAATGATCCCCTCGGAAGCTAAGAAGCCGACCACCAATTCTTTTATCTCAGATGGGGAACACACCATGGTGGCAAACTCTTCTCCATCAATAATAATCGTTAATGCTGATTCCACGGCGATGTCATCTTCTTGTTCGATAAAGGAATAACCATTATATTTAACAATGTGTTGGCAAGTAGTGATTTCGTTTAACACAGTCTCCCCCCTCTCCTCGCTTTTTTACCGTCTGTCTAAAGGTCTAGCTGGGTAAGATCACGATCAAACATAAACGGGTCTCAGCTTAGCCTCGGCTAAGACCCGTATGAATAGATTTACAGATGGTGGTCGGGATTGGCATGTTGTGCCTGGTGCTCCGGCAGCTGGGTTGTCCGTTCCAAATGGCTTGTTTCGCTACCCATCCCTTTCAAAAATTCAAAAAAGAAGGCAATCGAACGGTTAATTTCAGGATCCTTCAAGGACCTGACGATATCGAAGTAACCGATCTCGCCATCATCATCTTTGCTTTCTGACACTCTGGCGATTCCTGCATTTAATTTAAGGAGAATGGGTTCAAGCTGTTTAACATTTAGTGTACCTAGAACGCCAGCCATCAACAGCAGATTTTTTAACGTATTGGCTGTTTCTTTTGAGTCGGCCTTTTTAATAAGGATTTGCAGGACTTTGTCGCCCTCGGCAAATAATCCGCTCAATAGAGAAATGACCCCTCGATCGTGCATGTGCTTCACCAAATCAAGTGTATCAAGTAACGCTTGCTTATTTTTTATTAGGGAATCCTCTATTTGCCGTAAATCTTTTTTACGCTTCTCCTCCTCAGATAGCTCGATTCGCTCGATTTTCTTAATTGCTTTAGCCATTCGACCGCTCCCTTTCCTTCACAAGATCACCCGGGAAGACGTAATCCTTTCGGGCCCATTTCTTTTGGACTTGGACACCTATTTGCGGCTGTGGATTCCCATATCTGAAATTTATTTTTGGCAGAGGATTAATCCCCTCTTCCTGTAAAATCTCCATTTTAACACGCGTATCCTTGTAAGCAGGGGTGTCGGTATCCTTATCGGCTGCACTGCTTGTCAGGTAGTTGACCGCTCCGTCTCCTGAATCATTCATGGGCAAATACAATTCATTCCCCTTAACCCGGGCAGTGATAATACATTTCACCTTCACGTTACCAAACGGTGACGTCAGGCGGACATACGTTCCGTCATTTAGGCCGCGTTCTGCTGCTAGCTCCGGTGAAACTTCAAGGAAAACCTCTGGCGTTTTTTCTGAAATTCCTTTTGATTTGTATGTGAGATTCCCTTCATGAAAATGCTCTAATAAACGTCCATTGTTCAAATGAAGATCAAATTGCTTCTCAAAATCAAGGGGCTTTGTCCATTGCACAGGATAAGCCCGAGCTTTTCGATCCGGGAAAGGGAAACCATCTCTGTACAGCAGCGGCGTATCTGTCCCATCCGGTTTTACCGGCCATTGCAAACTCTTATAACCTTCTAGTCTTTCATACGTAACACCTGCATAAATCGGCATCAGCCTGGCAGCTTCCTCCATAATTTCACTTGGATGCTTGTAATTCCAGTTGGCACCAAGCCGGTTTGCGACTAGCTGTATGATTTCCCAGTCAGGCTTAGAGTCGCCTAGAGGTTCAAAGACTTGATACAGCCTTTGAATACGGCGTTCCGTGTTTGTAAAAGTTCCTTCTTTTTCAAGGCTTGGGCTTGCCGGCAGAACGACATCCGCATACTGGGCAGTCCGGGAAAAAAAGATATCCTCAACGACAAAAAATTCAAGTTTTTCAAAGGCCTTATGAACATGGTTGATGTTTGAATCCACTAATCCCATTTCCTCTCCTTTTACATACATCGCCTTGACCGTACCTCGATGGATTCCTTCAATCATATCGTGATTATTCATTCCTACTTCCGAGGAAAGCTTGACAGCCCAGGCTTGTTCAAATTTTTCCAGCACTTTTGGGTCGTCCACTCGCTGATATCCTGGAAAGTTCTCCGGTGCACTGCCCATGTCGCCTGCACCTTGAACGTTATTATGCCCGCGGAGCGGGTACGCTCCGGCACCTGGACGTCCGTAGTTACCCGTTATCAGCAATAGGTTAGAAATGGCTGTACTAGTGTCACTGCCGCCTAGATGCTGGGTAACACCCATCGCCCAAAGAATAGCCGTGCCATCCGCATCACGAATCATTTCCGCAATCTGAATGATTGTCTCTTTGGAAAGACCCGTGTTCTCTTCGGCATAGCCTAATGTATAAATAGCAAGACTATGTCTGTATTCCTCGAAACCAGTTACATTCTTTTTGATAAACTCTTCATCCGCCCAGCCCATATCAATCATGTATTTGGTCACAGCAGAGAGCCAAACCAAATCAGATCCTGCGTTTGGGTGAATAAATAGATCTGCACGGGCTGCCATTTCATGTTCCCGGAGGTCTGCGACAATTAATTTTTGCCCATGTAGTTTATGGGCACGCTTGACCCTTGTAGCTAATACAGGGTGCGCTTCCGCTGTATTGGAACCGATAATGATTACCAGTCCTGCTTTGGCGATGTCCTTAATGGAACCAGCATCACCGCCGTAACCAACCGTTCGGTGCAGTCCAACCGTTGCCGGTGTCTGACAATAACGGGAACAGTTATCCACATTGTTTGTGCCAATCACCTGCCTGGCCAATTTTTGCATTAAATAGGATTCTTCATTTGTACATTTTGAGGAAGTAATAAAGCCCATTGATTGCGGTCCATATTGGCTGCGAATCTCAAGGAACCGTTTCGCGATTAAATCGAGGGCCTCATCCCATTGCGCTTCGCGGAAGCTATCACCTTCCCGGATCAGTGGCTTCGTTAACCGTTCTTTACTGTTGACAAAATCCCAGCCAAATTTCCCTTTCACACAAGTGGAAATTCCATTCGCTGGTGCCTCTACATTTGGTTCAACCTTTAGAATCTCGCGTCCTTTTGTCCAGACATCAAAACTGCAGCCGACACCACAGAACGTACAGACGGTTTTGGTACGTTTCACTCTTGCTTCACGCATCGCTGATTCCATATCGGAAACAGTAAGGATCGACCCGTAACCGGTCTCCACCCCTTTGGTCAACTCAATCATCGAACGGAGTGTTCCTTTTTCAACACCTGTCAGATAACCGGCCTCCCCGAGCATACCTTTTTCCATCATCGCATTACACGGACATACGGTTGAACAATGGCCGCACGATACACAGGAGGATTCGTTAATCGGAACATCGTTATCCCAGATGACCCGTGGGTGCTCTCGATCCCAATCGATTCTCAGCGTTTCCGTCACTTGGACATCCTGACAGGCCTCGACACAGCGCCCACACAAGATACACTGATCAGGATCATAGCGGTAGAAGGGATTCGACAAATCCTCCTCATACGGTTTCTGCTCCCACGGAATACTCTGATGGTTGATCCGCATCTCCTTAACGGTGTTATGTATTTCGCAGCCGCCGTTGTTGTAATCACAAACGGTACAATATAATTCATGGTTGTGAAGAATCTTATCCATCGCTGTTGTCTGTGATTTTTTCACAAGCGGGCTCGTCGTACTGATGACATCCCCATCCTTTAAAACGGTTGAACAGGACCTGACAAGTTCCTGATTTACATCAACGATACAAGTGTCACACGTTTCAATCGGTCCAAGGCTGGGATGATAGCACACCTGTGGAACTTCAATTGAGCAATCGTTCAGGAATTGCAAGACCGTCTGGCCTTCTGCTGCCTCCATTTTTACTCCATTGATCGTAACTCGTAGGTTTCTTACCAAAATGGCATCACCCTTTCAACTTTATTTATTTGTTTAGTACCCCATCTCTCGAAAAATAAAAACCAAATCTTCTGAGTTCTAAGAAAAATAAAGTGTGATAGGTGTTTAATAGTGGAAAACAGGGTAAAGAATCAAAAAGGAAAGGACAAAACCTTTATGAAATATATGATTTTGAAAGGTAAGAGTCATATTGGGAAATATAGGTACAATATAGTTGGGAATATCGAAGCTTCATCCTTGGAGATGGCGAGTGCTCTCTTTTATAGGAAAATTAGAAGAGAGGTGAACAATAAGAACGGAGAAACATACATAATCATTCCTGACAGCCAGAATATGAATATAAATAGTAGTAATATCCACCCATTAGATGGTGTTCCCTATAGTATGATCAAGTATTGGGAACCAGGGAAAGGATTGCCCTAAATCGAATGCTTGAGCCTCGTTTAAACAAAATCTGTAAACTTGTAATTCTTTCTTAAGAAGCTATTAATCTGGGGAAACGAGCGAATCGTGTTCCCCAACACCAACTTTTTTTGATCTGGATTTTTGATATTTCAGATTTTAATCTCTTGCCTGGCTAATTTTCCATTGATTTTAAAAATGCTAGAATCTTTTGCGAGTGGGGCTTGAACTTTGAGCACCTTTCACGATAACAGACAAAGCTGCAGCCGTTGCAGCATATCGAAGACCATCTTGGATGGAATGACTCAAACTACTTTCTACAACAAATGCACCAATAAATGTATCCCGAGCCGAGGTCGTAACAATTTTTATACTTTTTTCAATAAATATGTATCTTCTTGCAGACAATCGAAAATCTTTTTTCTCCCGTCCCTATTTAGCCGTCGTCATCTATATGAATGCAACGGCAAAAACTACAACCATATAAAAAACAATATCCTCAATCGGGATTGCCTTCCTGCATCCTTACATTTTTTAAGTAAAAATTCAAGAGATCAGGAAATTCCTTTATTTCTTCTTTGCCCTTCTCGGTTAAACAATAGGTGCCTCGCTTGATTCTTTCAAACCAGCCATAATAGTTTTTAACGAGAATGGAAGAAGTTTTGTCTCCGGTTCCCAACTGAATTAATTTTTTCGGGGATAACGGCCCAAAATGGCTCATGTAACAAGCAATTTGAATACAATTTTCCTTATAAGCTGTCATGATTTTGGTCCGATTGCTTCCGCCAACATTAAAATCCGCACTGCGGCCATTGATTTCCTTCAAAACAGATTCTCTCTTTAACTTGCTTTGCCCCCTGCTTTTACGACGATCAAACGATGATGGATGGAAGACGACTTCTGTCTTTGCCCGTTTCAATGGATTCGAAACGACAATTAATCCCAACTCCAGGCGTCTAATTAACTGGCATTTTTCAGCCCATCGTCTTGAATTTAAACGATACTTAGGTTTTGGGATGGCAATATATACTTGATCCGTTATACGCTGTCGTTTGGCTGCCTGTATGAGCAAATCAACACTTAAGGTAAGCTTCAATTCAATGACAACTAGCTCCTCATCTTTAACTGCAACGATATCACAATCTTTTACTTCACCGTATACCTCATAGCCTTCCTTTACAAAAAAAGTCTGAATTGGTTTATATAAATCCATTTCTTGCAGCTTTTTTGTTTCGTTCATATGCCTTCACCATCCAATTCAAACCGAAATACTGTAAGAACCTATAAAACAAGTTTCATTAAATTAAATGTAACCTATAATTTGTTCTTGGGAAAGGATGTTCATCTAATAACCGAGAAAAAGACCCGGTAAATAATCTAATCCCGAGTCCTGACTTTTATATCTCAATAGAGTTACAACCTTATATCCAAATTATATAAAGATAAGTTGTGACTGCTTGCATCCATTGAGTCTAGATTTAATACCTCTACTAGTTTATTTTGAAGCCTTTCTTCCTCTCTACTATCCGTTGTTTTCATTCGAATAATTGGAATCTCGTACTTTCTTAAAATTTCATCTTTTAATTGATCACGTTTTAACTGAGTTGGATTATTTGCATGGTAGGCATGTCCATCCACTTCAACTACCAATACCGGCATTTTATCTAGTTTGTTAAAAATAACAAAATCTGTATGAGTTAATATATTCATGGCATACTTTCTCTCATCATCGGTAAGCTTGTCCGTACTTCGAATCAGCATTCTTAAAGGCTGATGAAGCACCCAATCAAGACTTTGGAATTCTGGTTGGCTTAATACTTTCTCAATCACTGCATTCATAAGATTTTCTGATTGATATTCCGACACTTTCTTACTTCTCTTCTTCGTTTCTAACAACTTATTAGAATAATTGCTATACAGCAGATCAAATACAGAATAGATTTGGCTTTCGATGATTTCAAAATTGTTATATTGAATATACCTTGCTAAATCGCCGATATTGGTCCCTTTCCATTCCTCACTGCCCTCGGAAACCACCACAATCAATTGATTTACGGCTCGTGAAACAGCCACATTTATGAGATTGGGATCATCGACAAAATTGTTTACAGCTACATCATTGGCAACAGTAGTAAGGATGATTACATCTCTTTCACGACCTTGATATTTATGAACGGTATCCGCTTCTATATCTGTTTCTCCTATGGCCTTTTGCAGTTCATTAGCCTGCAATCGATAAGGTGAAATGACACCGATGGATTGGTTGTCATTCATCCTTTTCTGCTCAGGAATAATTTCATGAAAGACAACATCAATTTGCCTCTGATTTACTTTTCCTCTTGCATGGTTTCCTTTTGCTGTTTTGTAGAGGACTAGTGGTTTATCCTTTTCCTCTTCATTTGTTAAAACAATGAGTTCATTATTATAGAATTTTTGATTACAAAAACCAATAATTTTAGGGTGGCAGCGGTAATGCTCTTTTAAAAGTGTTTTGGGGATATTTTTGTATAAATCAAGTATGGAAGACAACAAGCTATGATCCGCATAATGGTAGGCCTGATCTACCTCAAATGATTCAAATATTTTCCTTGTGATAATCTCTGTTTCATTCGAAACAACATTTGGAAGCTGTTTTATATCTCCTACAATGACCGCATTTTTAGCACAAGATAATGCCAAGGCACCTGTTACAACATCAACCTGTGAGGCCTCATCCACGATAACGTAATCAAATAAATAATTTTGCTTGGCACTGTTTCTTAATGAATGTGTGGTACTTAAGATCACTGGATATTCTTTTATAAAATGATCAAAGTCTTTCCAAAGTGCATCTTCTGTAAAAAGTGTCCTTTGTTCATTCGCTCGATACTTATTAGCCAATTTTGCCTTCAATAAATCCATAGACTTTCGGCTATAGTTTTTCATTTCAAGATCAAAGTTATAGTTTTCTAGTTTATTCGATAAACTATCTATTTCCTTTGCGATCTCATTCATTTTTTTCTCATAGTAGATTTTTTGCAAAAATGAAACCACTTGATCTGGAGGATACTTATAAATCTTCAAGTCATAGATGCCGTAATGAAATAAATTGTATACTTTTTCTCTAAATGAAATTTTTCCTTTAAAAATACTTCGTTTATATTCCAGCAGTATGTTTAAAACCTTCTCGGATCGAAGCTTGGAAAAAGACCGGAGACGGAGGGTCTGACTATTTGTTTCAGTATAATATTGATTAAAATACTCAAATTCCGTTTGAAAATTTGAGAGTTCCTGCTTTAAAACTGCTCGTTGATTCTGATAAGTCAGCATTTCATCTAATTTTTCTGAGATGCTTTTAAGTCATTATTAATGGAATGAAATTCAGAAGGTGGTATAGCCCACTCACTCAGGTTAGGATAGTTTCCTTTTTGTTCAGCAAAAAATTTTGTTTTATTTTCCTTATTCCCTAAGTATGCAGCGATAAAATCCACTTCATATTTTGCCAATTTTTCAAGTACATTTGCGGTTGCTGAGTTATTATTCGATACAACAGCAACGGTTTGATTGTTTAGAATCGCATTTGCAATGATGTTTAGTATAGTTTGGGTCTTTCCGGTACCAGGAGGTCCTTCTATTACACTAAGCTGATTTGCTAAAGCTTTCTCTGTCGCCATCTTTTGGCTTGTATTAAAACCAAAGGGATAAATGGCTTGAACTGGATTTTTATGTTTGATTAATGGTTTTCCTTCTAAATAAGCTGATAGGACACTGCTTGGACTAATCATTTTCAGATGATGGTATTGCTTACTTAAAAAGCTGCTATCATCCTCCAATTTTTCACTCACATTATTAGCGATCGTTTTTAAATATTCAAAGGTCTTATGTACGAAAGGATTGGTTAAACTTGTTTCTTCAATGGTGATGCTTGACCGTTTATACACCTTCTTATAACCCGTCTTAAACCATACTTTTACATGGCCACCAAAATCAAGTATCTTAATTCCGCCCGTTACTGGGAGGTTATTTTCGAAAATATCACATGTTCTATGATCAATCTCTTTGGGTTCTTTAAACCAAGTTAAGTTTAAATAATTGTATGTATAAACCTTGCTATTGTTATGGAATCTAACTAAATATTTGCCATTTTCGTATTTACATAAATTAATTTCTTCTGTTTTATCCTTGTCTTTAATTAGGATAAGAAATTTATTCTCATTCAAAGTTGCCTGCACCTCTTAGCCCTTAACCTAATAAAATCTATAATTTTACGGGTATGATTTCGGTATCATACAAGCCAACAAATTTTACATTTTTCTACATTATACAACAATTAGGTCTATTATCCTAAAAATACTCTAGTAAAATAGCATGAATGGTAGTTAAACAAAAAAACTGACGTGGATAAATTCCACTATCAGTTTTTTTCTGCATTTTGGGAGATGAAAGTTTTACTATAATACTTTTTTTACCCTTATATACTAATATCCCGCCTCTGGAAAAACACGAAAGTCAGGATCATAAAAATCGCATAATACACGGCAAGGATTGCCAGTGATATCGGTAGTGTAATGTCACCCAAAATCTTATCCTGCAACGCATAAATAGTTAAATCGAGATGCGGAAAAATTAAAAACTTTGCCCATTCGTATTTTTCTGCAAGAAGCACAATTAATCCGCCCAAGGTGGAAGAGATAAACAGGACAAAGATTCCAATTCCCACCGCCAATGCCTGACTTTTAAATAAAGTAGAAAGCATAAAGGCAATGGCCGTTATAACCAACAAACTCGGAAGGTAGTAGGCAATCTTAAGGAAGAACTGCGGGCCGACTTCTGCTTCCTTCTGCCCGTCTATCGCCATCTCAAAGATTTTCGCTGTAAAGTCCCCATTACCAAATGTAATCAAACCGACAAGATATCCAGCAGTAATAAGTGTCGCTACAAGAATAAGTGAATAGATCATTAATGATAGATATTTGGACAGGAGGATCGCCCATCTCTGATGCGGTCTGATTAACAGCTGTTTAATCGTTCCGTCTGCAAATTCAGAGGACACACTGGCACTGCATACAATCACCGCCAATAAAGTCACCAAAGTCGTCATGCTGAATACAACATTATTCATAAAATGCCAGTTACTAATAGCATTTGGATTAATGTTTTCATCCAAATATTTTTGCTTTTGTTCGATTTCATTCATAATAAACTGTTTTTCTTGATCAGATGCGGTTTTTGCATTCTGCTGCAACTCAACAATTTGAGCCTTCATACCATCCTGCCAGTTCGGAACCTGTTCACCTGATACTTTATTGTAGATGATCCCCGCCACAATGACTGCGAGTAGGAGGATGATTAGATAGATCCAGCTCGATTTTTTTTGAAACAATTTCATCAGTTCATTTCGAATTAAGGCAATCATTGCATTACACCTCCATGCTCCTTTACCTCTTTGTTCGTTATTTCCAAAAAGCGGTCTTCGAGCGAAACGGTTACCTTGCTGATGCCATAGACATCTATATCCTTTGAGATTAATAGCTTATTAATGGTACTAATAGTAGCTTTTTCTACATGGACTGAGAATTGGTCGTCTGCAAGAACCTGAAAATCGATATCTTCAAATTGTCCTTTCAGCACACCAACAGCTTTTTGGCTGCTGCTTACCTCAAAAATGACTTCCGTCTTTTCGTCTTCTTCCATCGTTTCTTTCATGGAAGAAATATGTATTAGTTTTCCTTTTTCAATAATGGCAAAACGATCACACATCAGCTGCATTTCAGCTAGAAGATGGGAGGATACCAGAACTGAAATTCCTTCCTGTGCAAGGGCATGTAAGTAATCTCTAAATTCTCTAATTCCTTGAGGGTCCAATCCATTTGTAGGCTCATCGAGTATAAGCAGTGACGGGTTATGTAATAACGCCTGGGCTACTCCAAGTCTTTGCCTCATTCCAAGTGAATAGGTCTTCACCTTTTGGTAAATGGCATCTTCTAATTTTACCAATCTAGTAACTTCCATAATCCGCTCATCTGACACTTCTTTAATGGCCATGTTCGCATAATGCTTTAAATTCTTATAACCGCTCATATACTTGTAAAATTCCGGATTTTCAACAATCGCGCCAATTTCACTCATTGTCTCCTTAAATTGTCCATCGAGGTTATGGCCATTTACACGAACCTCTCCATCGGTCCGTTTGATCAAGCTGACAATCATTCGGATAATGGTTGTTTTCCCTGCTCCGTTAGGACCCAAAAGGCCAAAGATTTCCCCTTTTTTTACACTAAAGCTTACATCATCTACAATTTTCTTCTTGCCTATGACCTTCGTTAACGATCGTACTTCTAACGTATTTACCGCCATACGTTCCTCCTCTTTCCTTAAAAAATGATTCTTTATAGAACCTTTAAATACATACCTAACATTATATACGAATAATGAACCAAAAAGTTCCAAATTTACATTAATTTTATATTTTTAATCACTCTAACTTAAGGTTAAGAAAAAAACATGGTCAAATGACAAACTGCATCAAAAATACCACCGCTATATCTTTGATTCCATTTTAAAAAGGCCTATTTTTCTTTTCCTAACAAAAATGGGCTTATTTATCAGAATCGAATTTGTAATTACTTCGTCAAAATATATGAGGTGATATTAAATGAATAGATTTAAACGGTTCCTACAGGTTGTCATGAGCACTGTTTTAATGGGGTCGGTATTTTATTTCGGCAATGGGAAGGCAGCTGCTGAGGATATTTATATTACGATAAAGAAAGGAGATACATTATATAGCATTTCGAAAAAATACAATATTTCCATTGAAGATTTAAAGACATACAACCAGTTAACAAGTAATAAGATTATTGCGGGTCAAGAGTTGATGATTCCAGATTTTGAACAAACCAAACCATTGTATGTTGTCGTCGCTGGTTCTTTTAGCAAGAAAGCAAATGCAGATAAGCGTGTCACTTTTTTGAAAAAGAAAGGAATTGAAGCGGTCGTTGTAAAGAAAGTCATCAATGGTAAAAGCTTATATCGTGTTCAAGCCGGTGCTTTTTCGAGTAAATCGAAAGCAGAGAAAATGAAAAAGAAGCTAAAGACTAACGGGATAAAAGATGCTTTCCTTTTAACTGAGAAACTTCATATTAATGGAATCACTGTAGGATCTTCCTACATACAGCTTGTTCAAAAATTCGGGCAACCATCAAAAACGGAGGACGATAAGAATACCAGGTCTCTTTATTATAGAAATGACGGTGCTGGTGTTCGTGTAACATTCAATGCAGCAAATGATTCCATTGAACAGTTTCAAGTGTACCCGGAATTTTTGAAAACAGCTTCCGTTCCCACTGAGAAAAGCCAAATACTCAAGCTGTATGGAAACCCCAATGAAGTGAAGATGGTTACCTGCTATGAAAGTGCCAAATGTGAACAAATCATTTACAAATTTAACAACGACAAATTAATTGTACAGATTGATCGTGATGGAAAGACAGTACAATATTTGGATTTACGAAAATCGAAATAATAAAAATGAATGGTAACTGTGTTCATACATTAATAAAGGATTCAGTAAAACATACTGGATCCTTTCTTGCTTTATAGATTAAGATTTTCCCTTAAATGGCCCATTTATTGTGCCTTAAAAACGCATGTCACCCATTCGTTACTTTGTTTCTTCTTCACCAAAAGAAATCCTACATCTTTAAATAAAGTCTCTACCCGATTGTAATTCCATTCAAGCATACCTGACAATATAAACGTTGTGTCTTTGCAATCTAAGAGTCTTTGGGCAATAAGGATATCCATATTTTCCTGCGTTCCGATATTAAGAAAAATAAAATCATATTTTTTGTTGATTCGATTTTTATTCTTGATTAGATCACTTTGAAACACATTCACCGGCTTGACACTATTTAATTCACACTGATACAGAATTTCTCGCTCTACCAGTTGGATGTCATATGTATCGATCAACTCTGCTCCCTTAATGGCTGCAGCAACACTTAAGACTCCAGAACCGGCTCCGATATCGGCAACACCTAATCCTGTAAAATCATGTTTTAATATGAAGTACAAACAATCTTTTGTCGTTTCATGATAGCCTGTACCAAAATTCCCTTGGGAGTCAAGTACAATCCGCTTTTCTTTGTGGTAATCATTCCTTCTATCCGGTGTCGTGATGACCCAGCCATTCTCAAGGAAAATATCATCAAACGTTAGCTGGTAATTCCGTTCATTCACTTCCTTAACCACCAGACTGGACTCGTCAATGGCTAATAGTTCTACCAACTTACGTCGTTCCTTTGCTTCGAAATAATTATTTATATAGATATTAAGTTCTGTTGTTTCATTTCGCTTCTCAACAAAGGCATAGCCGTTGGCATCGGTCACCACATCTAATGGAACCTCATAAAAGGTTTGGTGGTAGCCTTTTTGGTATAAATGAGTAATGATTCTGTCAATTTTTTTAGTTGGAAGTCTTACGGTTATTTCAAACATTGTTTTTTTCTCCTAGTTGTTGGCCTTCTACATCATGCGGCAGAGCCAACATCAATCAAACTTTTTATCATTATGGCCAGTTAAACTGTTATGAAAACGGCTTTTATGACAAAAAAGTTGATCATTGAGAGGTGAATCAAAAAATGCTAATGCTTTCATGTCTCTTCTGATCTTTCTGAAATTTACAGTCATGAGTGTAACGAGTGTTTAATAATATCTTTCAGCTCCTGTTGTCCCGATATTATTACTTCTTGTCCTCTTTCTAAATTTTCTGTACGACCTATTATCTTCTTCTGGACCTTTTCTAATTAACAATGGGAAATTGTTCAGAGATAGATGGATTATTGTTTTCCCCAAAAAGAATAAAAGAACAGTTAACCTAAAATTAACTGTTCGTACAAATAACACCTTTATTTAAAGTTTGGGTGTGTGCCCACCACCCTTGAGAAATCCTATTCTGTTGCATTACAAGTATATCATTTCAAGTTCCACAGCCACCTGCTTATTATTCAATTGGAAGCTTTAGTGACTGAGTCATCAATGACTGTCCACCATGGTGAACCATTGGAATAATCGGACGTTTGATTTAATAAAAATCGGGTAATGGTTGTTTGAACTCTTCCATCATTCAAGAAAAGTGCGTGAAAAGAAATATCAGTCCATTTCTTCTTAATACCAAGTGTCAAAATGTCATTTTTATAAATAGAGGCACTTTCAAACGGAACAACCCCTTCGCCATCACCTTCGGAATCTAATGAATCAAAGTTAAAAAAATTCTTCACCCTTCCATCAGGACTTTTCGGTTGAACAATGACTTTATTCTTTGTTTTTACTCCCATTCCCATTAGAATAAGGAACCTTTTCCTCACCTCAAGTGGAAGGTCCCTTAAATCCAACATGGCTGGATTTTGACGGTCCCAAAAGGCTTTCATGTGACTGATTCGATTCAAGAACATCCCCCAGTCGTCATCTCCGATGTTGGATTGCCAATGAACGGGGTTAAAAATATCAAAATGAGCCCCATCTTCAAATATGACCGCTTTTTGATAGGTAGGACACAACTCAAAAACGGAAGGGAAGGTACGGGCAATTTTTCGGAACTCATCACTCGAATTAAACATCGGATAGCGAATTCCACCCTCACCCATCGTTAAAGAGATAAGTGCCTGGGTTGTACCTCTAAAAGGAGTTGCAGCAAATATGACATGTTCAATTGAATCATAATTTCCTTTAAGCGTCTTCAAAAAGCTGCTTAGCACCATTCCCCCCATGCTATGGGCGATAAAGTTAAACTTTTTTACAGAAAGTTTCTCCTTAAGATATTCAACGAAATTAGCTAATCGTTTGGCTGTATCAAGTGAGGATTGCCTCCAATCATACCCAAAAATATAAACTGGCTGCTTGGTTTTTCGTTCAATGACGTGAACGATTTCCCGATAGGCTATATCCTCAACATCCCCCCGTTCGATGATCGATTTAGGATTGACCTCAAAACGGCAGTCCTGCTTTAAAAGGAGGTCATAGATTGTTTCATACTTACTTTGGACCAATGACCAAATGGTATCTGAATCAAGTGTGTTTGTATTGAGAAGCTTGGTACCTTGAATACCTGGTATTAAAATTGTAGGTATCGACATAGATAATTCCTCCATTTTTTTCAAAAATGAAACATACTGATTCTATTCTATTTGTATGTAATTGGGTACCTATTATGATGCAGGACTACTACTAACCCTAACGTTCATTTTCACTTTGTGTCTTATTTCGTATAAACAACACGTGCCGCTTTAAGGCATTTACAAGTTTAATAAACAGCTTACCCCCACCTATTAGTTTAATAAGTTAAATGGGAGGATTGTCATGGTTCTCCCTTTTTTCAAATAAGGTTTGAACATGAAATTCGTCAAACTATGGACATCTAATCTCGTCGTCAATTTCTGGACTTTAAAATATATCAAAACCACTTGATTTAACTTTATAAAAAAACAAAAACCTAATCAAGCAAATGAAGGTTGATTAGGTTTTGTTCTTTATTTTTCTATTAAAACCATTGTGGATTGGTCTTCAACTTACTTATAAGAATGGGTAGATCGCATTAGCGTAAGCAATTGCCCCTTTATTATTAGGATGGCCCATTGAAGCTCGTTTGCAAATCTCAAAGTCTATTCCCGTACAACCAGCTTTTGTGCAGGAGATCAACCGATCAGCTACGATAAAATCCTGTGGGGACATATCCAAATTAATCCCGAATAAATAAGGATCCTTGGTAAGGGCAGAATGTTCTACACCAATATTGGGATCCGCGAAGAAAAACCGGTTTCCGCCCTCCGGAGTAGCATTGGTTTCATCCACAGCCTGTTGGAGAAACAATTTGGACTCGTTCGCAAGCTGCAAGCTTCTTTCATGTATGATCTGCAGGTGATGTTCTGTCAAAAATCCAGCGGCCACACCGCCAGGTATTCCCTCTATCACAATTCCTAATGCGACAAGTAATACTTCTACAGCGCTAAGATCGCTGTGCTCAGAAACAGGAGGATAGTATCCCGTTACAATGACTTTTGCATTTGGAAAGGTAGTGGCCACTTTGTAAAATAATTTTTTACTATTATCAAGGAATTGAGTCCGATTAAGCTCACTTAAATCATCTTGATTAAAAGGATTCAGGACAACTCGAAGATTCACATCATTGATTCCGCCATCCATAATAATCAGATCTACCTGAGTTGGATCCCCAACAAATAGATCACACTGTTGAAGAATGGTCGGATAGGAAACGGGCACCTCTCCATCTACTGCTGGCGTGTTTGTATGATCATCTACTCCAATCGTTGCCCCAGAATGCGCAAGTACCTGGGTATAGAATCCGATATTTCCATTCCGGGCTTTAACCGCATTGCCGACCAGCGAATAGTGCTTTTCATGTTCAAATAACCCTTGACCCCAAGATACAGAATCACCAATAACGAGCATATGAAAGGTATCCAACACTAAATTAAGGGTGTTAGATGGAGTTCCATCTGATAGAATCACACGTGCTGTCACATGCTCTCCTGATGGATTTTGTTCAACGGTGGAAGGTCTGATCAAGGTGAACTCAAGTTGGGTTGGGCTTAATAAAGTTACATCCCTCATATCCTGATCATTGATCCGAATAATCGCATTTTCGGAAAATCCACTGCCAATTAACGTCACTTTTCGCCCTGGAGTCACTCGCATATGTTCATTTTCCTTTTGATCCTGCTGGGCAGAGTCGACCTTGGGCTTAATATACAGAGAAGCTTTGTTGGATAATGTTCCATCCGACTGTTTTACCTGAATGGTGTGCTGCCCTCCTCTGATAAAAGGGGCTGAAAATTGCAGGGAAGTATCACTGTAAACGTTAGTTGGTACAGGTGAACCATCAATGAGCACAATATCCGTTTTCGTATAACGCTTACCTGTTAATGTGATGCTTTCCCCTGCAAAAGCATAGCCAGGAGTGGCTTCAAAAATAACGGGTTCAAGTAGTTTTCTCAAGAAATCTTCTGGATCGATGGCACGCATACTGATTGGCTCTGGCAGTTTTCCCCCCTCGTAGCCTGGGGAACCTTGGGCTACAGATGCTCCATCAGGCCCTCTGGATCCGGCCGTTCTGGTTCCAGGTCCGCAAACGGCTCCAAAGTTTGCTTTAAGAGAATCTCCCACAGGTCCTCCTGCTCCACCAGAACCCCTTTCACCAGGCAGACCTCCTGCTCCTCCGCGTCCACCATCGACGGTTATGTAAAAACCTTGAAGGTATTGATTGATCACCTTCTGCGGGGCATATAGGGAAAGCTTTCCGCCATATCCTCCATTCCCTCCATCTCCGCCTAAACCTGCATTTCCCCCAGCTCCTCCGTTGCCGCCAGCGCCGGAGCCAGACTTGCAGAATCCTGCCCAGTCCAATTGCGCAGGTTTTCCTTTTCCTCCTTGGCCGCCATTCCCGCCATCCTGCCCAGCACCACCGATTATTCCATCCTGACCTCTTAAATCAAAAGCAGGACGTCCAATCATATCAAGAACCCATACTTCTAATTCAGGCGCACTAGTTCCATCTGGTCCTCTGCCCCCTTTGACTCCATGTATCCCATTTGTCCCTGTAATGCCTACTAGCGTAGTGGAAGTTGGGGCTTGAGGAGGGGTTGGTGGTTTGATAGGTTTAGCTGGGCTATATTTACTTGGCCTTTCCCATGTAAACGTAACATTTTGCCCAACGGTTATTTTTTCAGCAATTAAAATAAGATAATGCTGTGGTTGTTTTAGAACGATTGTCGTATTGTCCTGTAAATTGATTTCAGTTGCGACCCAATAAGCGGTATCCACATTAATCTGTGTCGTAAGACTCGATACAGAAGCAGCACTTACTGTTTTCGATGGTAAAGGAATGGCTTTCAGAATGGTAGCCTGGCCTCCAGTAGGTTGAAGGACTGGTGTGGCTGCCGTATTCGTTAATTTATACGCTGACTGGAAGTAGACTTGACTGGCCGCTAAGTTCGGATCAGGCCTTGTTAGCCCTGCTTGGGGAATTAAATTTCCTGATAAATTGAGTGTTCCAAGGGATGAAAGAGACGTAATTCCCACCGATTCAAGAACGGCTTTGTGATACTGCAATCTGTCCTGGCTTGAACTTGTCAGTGAAGTGATCGTGTTAGGGCTCATAGTAATAGATTGTTTTGCAATTGGGATAAATTGTGTTCCTAGAGTAAAAGTCATGTGATTCCTCCTGAGAATAACAAAGTGTAGGCATTTATCATCCAACAACCCATAACTTACTGCTGATAAGATAATGGTTAGGTAGGACTTGAAATAACCCGATAAAAAATATATTGCAGAAGCTATCACAATAGACCCATATTTTGGTAATAAAGTCATAACTATAATTACACAACTGAAAAGGGCTAAAAATTGGTCGAATTTAGGTTCTTGCTAGCAAAAAAAGGAGAATGGGTAGTGATACTGCCTCATTCTCCTTTTTTCTAGTTTTCATTTAGTCATTCGTAAACTCTATAATTCTTCGTAAATCATCGGGGATAAGTATTTTTATTATCTCTTTGGTCAATCTTTACCATCACAATGGATTTAAAAAAGCCGGAATGTGCCTATTTTTGTTTTTCGAACATAATTGGGCTTATTGATCAGAATCGAATCTGTAATTACCTCGTCATTATATATGACAATGACAGATGTTGTATCCAAGTCCATTATTGTTTTACCGGCAATACCCGCAAACGTTTTGGGATTATTCATATTTCCAATCCTCTTCCATTAATTACTTCACAAATTCCGGTATGTAAAAGGAACCCTTTCAAGGTGATAAACTACATTTTATCCTGTTATTCCAACTGAATGAGAATCTTTCTTTGCCCTAACCCGATGAATGAATACAAGTCCAACCATTAAAATAATGGACCCGCAAACCAATATGCCTGGAATGATAAAGATTCGTGGCTGGTAACCAGGTATGAAAAAAGGCAGAAAATAACCAATCAAAGAAGCTGTTTGAGATAAGAATACATATAAACTGGATCCAAATCCAATGCGGGTATGAAACATACGCTGGACATACCCCATTGCTACCCCATATAAAACAGAGACGAAGAAAGAGTATAGTGGCTGGACAAGAAAAAACACCCATATTGGCGGTTGTAAAGAGTACAATAAATAAGTGATTAACGCACTTATGCTTCCAATTATGATAACAGGTTTACTGCCGAACTTATTGGCCCAATATCCTGCAACTGTCATAAACAGTAATTCAAAAACTGCCTGAACACTCCATAAGTAAGACATGATCTGGGGTGCTTTAAACAATTGAACGACCACAAGCGGTAAATAGAGTCCTCTTAATGCGTCAGCACAGGCGAGCAAAAGAAGAGCAAAAAGCATGCCGAGGGAGAAAGGTTCACCTTTTATATTTGATATGTAGCTTTGAGCCTCATACTCTTTGTAGATGATAAGTACCACGAACAAAGCTGCATATCCCAGAAAGTTCCCCCACAGGACACTTTTGAAATCGCCAATAATATATAAATTCGCTCCTACTAGCAATCCAGTAAAAAAACCGACACTAAGCGTTGCTCGAAGCCAGATTTGCGCCATTTCATAAATGTCGGGGGCTAGGGTCATAAAATGATTTCGTGCCATGGTAAAAAACTGCCCCATAATAAGCCCAGAAGGTGCGACAGCAAAAACCATGCCAATCAGTGTTACCACATAGGTTGACGCATTCATATAAATTAGCAAACCGGCCATACAAACAATACAGGCAAAGATGGGCAGTCGCTTCTTTCGCTTGATTTTATCGCTTATTATACCGACCACCATGGTCGTTACCATATTCAGTAATAAAGAAATAGAAAAAATTGAAACGATTTCGATTTTAGATAAACCAATTCCATCACGCATATAGACCGCGTTCATAGGTGCCAAAATCCCCGTTCCAATGCCGTAGAAAAACATACCAATTAGTAGAATCCAAGCTCCATTGATTTTCAAAAATAATTTAAAATCGGTGATTACTGTCACTTTTTCAGCACCTGCCCTGTAAAATGAAATTTCTACTATATTAATTGGATTTTCGACTTATAAACACCTGAATAATTATGTATTAAAAAACTCACCAACTATTAAATCACTTTGTTTGCTTTAAGACATGACTATTGTAAAGGATATATATTAATTACGTCGAAATTGATTATTACACGATGTTTTTTGAAGAAGAAAGGATGGGCGAATTTGTCAGCAAATTTCTGTTTAAAATGTGGTACTGGCCTGGAATTTCGTGATATTGACGGAACAAAGCGAAAGGCATGCCCCCGTTGTGATTTTATATTCTGGGGTGACTATAGTGTTGGCGTTGGAGCATTAGTCATTAAGGATGAAAAGTTCCTTCTAGTGAAACGAGCACATAATCCTGGAAAAGGATACTGGACTAATCCAGGCGGATATATCGAACAATTGGAATCGATTGAAGATACGATTATACGAGAGGTTGAGGAAGAATCAGGAATTAAAGCAAAAGTAAAAGGAATTGTTGCGATTCGAGATCTCCCACGTAACATTCATAATCTTTATGTTGCTTTTGCAATGGAATATATGTGTGGAATTCCAAGACCGGATGGTGTGGAGTCTGATGAAGCAGGGTTTTACAGTTTAGAAGAAATCGAGTCGATGAATGTAGCTCCCTTCACGAGATGGCTGATACAAGTTGCTTATCATGGAGAAAGTAAAGGCTTAATAAAGGATAATGATCCAGTAGTACCTATCCATGATAGTATTCTCTTTAAAGTTTGATAAAAATCACTACTCTGTCACAACACGACTAAACTCTCTTTACCAAAAAGAGACCATGATAAAACTGTCATGATCTCTTTTTTCCTGAATCAATGTTAATCAAACGAAATTTCCATTCCTTTTTCACTGGATTCATAGATGCCACATAAAATTTTCATCATTTCTAATCCGTCTTCCACTGGACTTAAGGTCTCGGTTTCACCTAGGCAGGCTAATACGAAGTGATCCATTTCATTTTGAAAGCCTTGTTCGAAGTCAAATGTTAACGAATCTACCTGAGGAGTCATGTTCAATATCGTATTGTACTTTTCAGTAATGAGTGATAATTCTGGTTCAACTTCGAGTCCTCCTTTTTCTCCATAGAGTTTGATTGAGATTTCATTCTGTTTTGCATGGAGAGTAAAACTGACGTCTACCATTAAAGAAGCACCGTTTTCAAATCGGATCAACGCATTTGCCATGTCTTCAACGGTATTAATTTCCGGATTATAATCTGCAGCTTTATAGAATGATAGATTTTTAATATTAGATCTGTTCCCGAGCTTAGAGTAGGTATTCCCGCTAATCGACTTTACTCTCGGTTTCCCCATTAAATACCAGCAAATATCAATTACGTGTACGCCAAGATCAATTAAGGGTCCTCCACCTGATCTTTCGATATCTGAAAACCAACCGCCTGGATTTCCGAGTTTTCTTATGCAGGAAGCTTTGGCATAATAAATCTCACCGATCTCATCCGCATCAATAAAATCCTTTAATATCGCTGTATTGGAGGCATATCTTCTTACAAAACCAACCTGAAGGATTTTCCCGGTTTGTTTTACGGTTTCTTCAATTTGCTTTGCCTCAGCTACAGTGGTACTTAATGGCTTTTCTACTAGAACGTGTTTCCCTGCTTTTAATGCGGCAATGGCGATTTCCGCATGGGAGTGATTCCATGTACAGATACTGACCGCATCAATATCTTGATCAGCTAGTAATGACCGATAATCTCCATAAACTCTGGCAGCACCATATTTATTTGCCTTCTCTTCTGCTCTTACTGTATTCTTATCACAAATGGCATATAACTCGGCTCTTTCATTTTTTTGATAGGACTGCAGATGCATATCTGAGATGGACCCAGCACCGATAACACCTATTTTAAGTTTCCCCATTACTCATTCTCCCCTTCTATTAAACTTGTTCCCAAATTCTCCGAACATTGTCTAAGCTAATCTTTGAACCCTTCTTACAATCCTCCATACCTTCAAATTCTATGGAGATATAGCCGTCATAATTTGAGTGCTTAATCACTTTAATGATTTCATATATATCAATGTCCCCGTGGCCAATAATGGAGCCTCTTAAATAATTCCCACAAGTTGTTTGAAACCATCCCTCTCCAGGGTTATACTTTTCAGGCCGGTAATAAAAATCTTTAATATGAATCATTGAAGCATGTTGAATATTTTTCTTCACTGCTTTGATAGGATTTTCATCTACACAAAGAAAATTTCCGGTATCTAATGTGGTTTTGAAATTAACCTTATTTACACGATGTAGCAGAGCTTGGACACGGTCACTTGCTTGAATAAAATATCCATGGTTTTCAACACTAGTTGTAATACCATATTCGGCTGCATAATCGGCAATTCTTTTACAGGCATCAGTGATTCTTGGTAAATCTTGTTCAAATTGTTGAAAAGAAGTCTCTCCGATCGGTCTCCAAGCCACATCATGACGCATAAGCTTTACCCCTAGCCTATTTGCAATATCCACTTGTTTAAATACTCTTTCTACTTCTTGTTCAAATTGCTCTTCATCCTCTGTAATAAAGTTTGCTCCAATTGCATAATTAGAAATCTCAATACCGACATTTTCTGCTTTTTGGCGTATCGCATCTGCTAAATCAGGATTTTCGTCCAATGAAAACCCCATTGGTACGATTTCAATATGTTCTCCGCCTTGCTCGGCAGTCCATTCGATTGCTTCAAGGATATTTAATTCCTTTGACTTAAGGGCTGAATATAAACTATAAGAACTTAAACCTAGTTTCATTTTCTACCTCCAATTATTTAAACATAAGTGCAATCCATATTATGATACCTTTAACCAACGGGAAAAAATTATCATATAAACCAGAGGAGTTTTTGATACTCCCCTGCATGAACGATTGTACTATTGATTAGCAGACCACTTTTCAGCACGTTTTTGTAAGTCATCCAAATAGGACTGAATATCTGGAGCATTTCCGTTACGCGCCTTACTAATAAAGCCGTTGATGGCAGGTACAATTTCACTTCCGAAAAACGGATCTGCTTCATCTAAGAGAGTCGATTTAGAAACTTGGGCGATTTCCATTGCAGTTTTCATATATTTATCTTCTTTTGATACGAAACTAGCATCTGTAAGGGTTGGAGTAAATTTGAAATTATCATAGGTATATTTTTGGGTAATTGGACCTGTTAGGAATTTTAAAACCTCCCAGGATGCTTCAACGTTTTTAGCATCTTTTGCCATTACAAAAGGGTCTACAGCAACCCATCCTTCACCATTAGGACCTAGATTTAAGGTTGATTCAAAACGATCAAGCAATTTGGTATTTTTATTGGCCATGACTTCGCCCATCGTGCTTGCACCATTTGCATCTAAATGAATAGCGATATCGTTATTCTCCAAGCCAAAGTTTTCATTTCCTTGGGTATTCAAAATGCCTGGCGGTGCATATTTTGCTGCCTCTTTTAACCATTCAAAGGCTTTAACCATTTCTGGTGAATTCAAATTCCATTTGATATTTTTTAGATCGTTTAATGTCCCTTCTCCTCCATTTGCTCCATACGCATAACTTAAAGCTACAAAAGTGGATGCATTTAAAGCTTTTCCATCAAACCAAATACCATAGTTCTTTTTTCCGGTTTTAGGATTTTTCCCAGTCATTTTCTTTGCTGTTTCTAATATTTCTTCAGGAGTTGGATTGTTTGATAAGTAATCTACTCCCCATTCATCAAAAAGCTTTTTATCATAGATAATAATACGTTTTCCGAGCACAGCTGGAATTCCAAAATGAACTTTTTTGTCAAAAGATTTTGTACTATAGGAATTTTCCCAAACACCTTTTAAATACATATTAGGATCAAAGGACGAATCTTTTTCAATCAATGGATCTAATCCTTTTAACAGCCCTTGTTTCTGCCACTGGGAAGCAAATGCCCCACCCGTATAAAGAATGTCAACATCTCCAGATTTTAACATCGCCGTTTGTTTTGCTTGAGCATTTTCCCAAGGTACTTGGTATAATTCTAATTTAATATTTGGGTATCTTGGTTCAAATTCTTTCTTAAGAAAATCTTTTAATCCCACATTCTCGATACCAGTAATAGGATCAATACCACTTTCTAACTGCCAGCCTGCCAGAGAAACACGAACGGTGCCCTTAATTTTCGAAACAACTTTAGCATCACTCACTTCTTCCTTTGTGCTGCTTGTAGAAGAACATGCAGCTGTGGTTAACATAAGTAATGCAATAAAGATAAGATAAAGTTTTTTAACCATGGTACCTTCCCCCTTAAAATAGATTGATAAGTTGTTCTCACTTATCTTAAAAAAGCAGATTATTGTTTGATTCCTGACAACGCAATGCTTTCAACGATATAGCGTTGCAGGAATAGATAAAGAACAATTACCGGTATGAGACTCGCTGTCGTTGCGGCCATTATGACGGAAGGTAAGGGCAAATCTTTGTTGTACGAAAACATCGCTATTCCCAATTGAATGGTATATTTATCAGGTGTTTTCAAAGCTAATAAAGGCCAGAGTAAATCATTCCAAACAGCTAAAAATTGTAAAATGACCATGGTGGCTAAGACGGGAATACATAGAGGTAAATAAATCTTTAAAAATACGATAAATTCGTTAGCACCATCAATGATCGCTGCTTCTCGCAAGCTCCCTGGAAGTTGATCGATAAATGATTTTGCCAAAAAGGTTCCAAATGCATAATTTAATGCGGGTAAAAAGAAAGACCAATAAGTATCTAAAAGCTTAAACTTAGCAAACATTAAATATTGCGGAATCATCGTCATTTCAAAGGGGATCATCATGGTACTTAAAGCGAGTAAAAGGACAATATTGGATCCTTTAAATTTCAACTTTGATATGGCATACCCTGAAAATAACGCCGACATAAGACTTACTATAATGACTCCTAATGACACGATAAGAGAGTTAATCATATATTTTAGCATTGGGATATTTGTGAAAGCCATTTGATAGGTTTTAATCGAAAACTCTTCAGGCCAAAATCTTGGTGGGAATGGAATTTTAAGTCTTGCACCCCAATCAAAACTGGTTATAACCATCCAAATGAAAGGTATGATCATAATTAAGGATCCTATTAGTAAAACAGCTATTAGTACCCCATCAGCAACTGCTTTAGGACGAAACAAAGAATGTTTTCTAATAGGTTTGTTTCTATTAATCGTTGTGATTTTCATTGTTTCCCCCCTTAGTCGAGATTACTTTTTTTATTCGTGAACATTAGGACAATTGTCAGAACAAGAATAAAGAAAAATAAGATATAAGAAGCGGCAGTTGCTATTCCCATTTGTGAAGATAGAAACCCATTACGATAGATATATAGAACAGCCGTCATTAATGAGCCTGCAGGATTCCCAGCCGTTCCCCCGATTAACCAAACATCTGTAAATCGTTTCATGGCATTAATTGTTCCAATAATCACCATGAATATAATAATAGGTCTTAAATACGGAACCGTGATATAGAACCATTTTTTCAACCAATTGGCGCCATCGACCTCAGCAGCTTCATATAAATCTTTTGGTACACTTGTCAATGCTGCAATAAATATAATCGTGTTATATCCCAACATTCCCCAAAGTGTCATAAGTACAATACTGAATCTTGCATATTTTGGATCGGTAAACCAGCCGATTGGTTCAATTCCGACTAAGCCTAAAACATAATTTAATAATCCTTCCTCTCCTGGATTAAATAGAAACGTGAAGAGGATACTAGTTGCAACTAGCGAAACGACATTAGGTAAAAAATAAACTCCTTTAAAGAAATTTCTCCATTTTGACTTACTGATATTGTGGATTAAGCTTGCTAAAATGAAAGAGAAGGTAACACCAAAGAAAACAGATAAAATCCCCATATAAAATGTGTTATAAATGGACTTCCAAAATAAAGAGTCTGTTAATACATATTTATAGTTACTTAAACCTGTCCAATTTCCCTCAAATGATTTGGATGATTTCTTAAAACTGAGAATAAAGGCACCAATCATAGGATAAATGGAAAATACGGCAATTCCAATTAATAAGGGAGCTGAAAATAAATAACCTGCCAAATCTCGGCGTGTAAAAAACTTCTTTCGACTCAGCGTGCTCGGATACGTTTGGGGATTGATAGACGACTTTATTTCAACGGACATAACCTCACTCCTTCCGTATTGATTTGCAAATACGCATGAAAATAAGACGAAAAATTCCGAAAAAGAGGATTAAAGGAATCTGAGGACAGCAGATTCATTTCCACATGACTGACTCTAGTAATAAAAAGGTTAGATTCTATTTAAGGTAACAACTTTTTTCTGTTTGTCTGATTCATAGGCTGCTTTTACAACTTCCAACGTTCTTAAGCCATCTTCTCCCGTAATGGATGGCGGCCTTTTTTCTTTGATACTTTGAAGGAAATCTTCTATCAGCCCCTTATCCATGTCATCAGCCGTGGATAAATGCTGGACTTTCCCTTCCACATCATTGTAGTAGGTGGAATGCTGTTTAAAGGTATCTACTGATAGCGTTCCTTTCGTACCAACAAACTCTAAAAGGACATCACCCCAGCTAGGAAATGCTTTGGGACAGGACCAGCTCGGGTCGATGGATACGATGACACCTGATTCAAATTCTAATGTCACCATTCCGCAATCCTCTACATCAATCGGGTAGAATCTCGTGTCAAGCTCAGCATAAACATTTTTAACTTCATCATTTAGAATCCACCGAATAAGATCCATTACGTGAACAATGTGATCGGTTGCCGCCCCGCCTCCCGATAATTCTTTTTCGATATACCAGCCTCCTGGCATTTGCCCATGGTTTGTCCCATTAATGGCAACAACTTCCCCAATTGTCCCTGAGCGAATGTATTCTCGTACCCTTTGAATCGCTGGTGCAAATCTTACCGGATAGGCAACCTGTAAAATCACACCGAACTCTTCACAGGCATCAATCATTGCTTTCGCATCTTCTACTTCTGTAGCAATTGGTTTTTCGCATAAAATATGTTTTCCTGCGCGTGCCGCAGCAATTACATGGTCTTTATGCTTACTGTTTTCGGAACACACCACCACTGCATCAACATCTGAATCTAGTAATTGATCTAAATCGGAAATATATAGACAGTTAAAGGTGTTTGCCATTTCTGTTCCTATTTCTCGATCCTCATCCCAAATGGCGGAAATTTCAACCTCAGGGAACTCTAATAGATGTTTGGCATAACTAAAGGCATGCATATGAGCAAAACTTATCATTCCAATCTTCATTTAATACACCTCCTTCTTTGTTAGAAGCGAAACGGGCTGCCCCGACCTTATGGATTCAACGGCAGCAACGGCAATTTCTACTGCTTTCATCGCATCTTCAGCAGAAACTAGCGGTTGTTCGTCGTTTTCTAAACAGTTCATAAAGTGTTCAAGTTGAAGCTGTAATGGTGTTTTCGCTGCGATCGTTTCAGGTACTGCAACATCTACTTTGTTTTTTGCTCCAGCATTTACTAAGTTCAGTTTAATTGGCTTACTATCCTGATGATTATAAACAATCATGCCTTTGCTTCCAGCAATCTCATAGGACGATTCAAATTCTTTTTTTGCCCAAGATAATTCTAGATGAACAATGGTTCCACTTTGCATTCGTAAGGTTACTAACGCATACGCGATCGCATTTCCATCTTGCCACTTTCTATGAACCTGTTTCGCAAAAACCCTTTCTACTTCACCAAATGTCCACCTTACCCAATCAAAGTCATGAATCCCGAGGTCTAAAAGGATTCCTCCACTCTTATCTTCATCGTGATACCAAGAATTTCTGCCTTGCGGATATGGACCGCCTCTTGATAAACGAACTACACCCGGTTGACCAATCAACCCTCTTGTTATTTGGTCATGTGCTTGTTTATATTCCGGGAAAAAGCGAAGTGTATGCCCAACGAATAGTTGGACATTACACTTCTGACAGATTTCAAGAACTTCTTTGCACTCAACCTGGTCTAAAGCAAGAGGTTTCTCACAAATAATATGTTTTCCTTTTTGGGCAGCTTTTGCCAAGTACTCCTTGTGCAAATAGGTGGGTAAACAAATATCGATTACATCCACATCGGTATTCAGTAATTCATCAAAATCGGTAAATGAGCTGCACTTATAGGTTTCAGACAATTGATCCACGGCATCCTTTTTACGGCCTAAGATTCCTACAATGCTAACATTATTCATTTTCGACCATGTCTCCAGATGTAACTTACCCATTGTTCCTGTACCAATTACCGCAATTTTCACTTTATTACACCTCTCACTTCATTCCGGTTCGATTGTGCGCTAGTTTTATAACGTAATTTTTTCTCCTGCTATGGCTGACAGCTTGATTGGGAGACCCACTTCATTCGACTTGTTTGCCGCTAATGTAGCAGCAAGAGTTTTTACTCCGTCTTCATAACTTGATAAGAGAAGTTGAGCGTCGCCCTTCATGACCGCCTCAATAAATCGTCTATCCTGCTCCAGATAAAAATCTACCTTCGATTGATAGCTATTCGAAGAATCTTTTTCAGCAATTGTGAGATTTGTTCCATCAATCACCACACGGAAATCCTTACCTAAAATTTCAATGCCAGAACGATGGTCAAACTGAATAATTGAAGAATCAAGATGTCCTACAGCACCAGATTCAAATGTAACATTCACCGATGTGACATCTGGAATATCAATATTAGGAATGTCAGATAAAACCTGTAACCTCATATTGGCATAAACTCGATCAATATCACCCGCTAAATATCTCATTAAATCTAATGTATGGGTGGACTGTTCTACAAGTTGTCCGCCGGATTTATTGATTTCACGATACCAAGGGGTTGGAACAAATGATGTTATGTAATGTCCCCTTACCATTGCGATAGTCTTATCCTTTAAATAGTCTTTTGCCTTCGCAACTGTATCCAGATAGCGTAAACAATAGCCTACCCCACAGATAACCCCTGATTCTTTGATTGCTTTCGCCTTCTTTTGTACCGTTTCTAAATCGAGGCCTAACGGCTTTTCTACTAATAGATGAATACCGCGCTTGACGATCTTTTCTTCAATATCCCCGTGTGCAAATGGAGGAACACAGACAAAGACAGCATCTAATGCTTCATTTTCAAGCATCGCATCGAGATCGGTGTAGGCAGCAGCGTTAAATTCCAATCCTTTTTTCTTGGCGTTTTCTTCAACGATGTCACATACAGCCACAATTTCTGCATGATTGATTTTTGACACATTCTCCAAATGTACTCCGGCAATTCCACCTACACCTACAAATCCAACTTTTACTTTACTCATCTTGTTTCCTCCTAAAAGTTTCTCACTTTTGAACTACTAGCTAATATGACATCCATATGACGCGCTGTATCATTCGGCAGCTGTTTTGGATTGATGGCATAAGGGCTTAGCTCAGCTGTAATGGTATCGCTATAGCCAATTTCTTCTAATGCATCGACAACGGCAGGCCAATTGACATCACCAGCTAATAGAGGGACAAATCCAGTGATGTTCCCAACTGCTGTACTAAAATCCTTTACATGGACTTTACTGATTCGTTTTCCAAGAATCCGAATCCATTGTTCTGGAAATCCAAACTGGAGGACATTCCCTACATCAAAATAAGCTGTTGCATAATCAGAATCTAACTCATCTATATATCGCGCCATTTCAAGCGGTGACAATAGGAATTTATTCCAGACGTTCTCTATTCCAATGGCAACCTGGCGTTTTTCTGCTTCAACTAGTATTTTTTTAAGTTCTTCTTGACTTCTGTTGTAACAATCATCATAAGACACATCCGTTGAGACTGAACCAGGAACTACCAACACTGTATCAATCCCCATCACACTAGCTAATTCTATTTGCTTTAAGATGACTTTTCTGCCCTGTTCTCTTACATTAGAGTCAGGAGATGATAAGGGACTTTGCCATAATAACCCGGTGGAAATGCTTCTTAACTGTAATCCATAAGACGAGGCTAGGGTTACAATTGCTTCTGCTTCACCTGCTGTAGTGTCCATTGTTAAACCTATTCCGCCAGAATTGTACAGGTTCAATTCAACCGCTTCAAAGCCGGCTTCTTTACTGAATTCGAATACATCTTTCAAAGAAGTACCTTCTGGATAGCACCATTGATTAATACCTTTTAACATTGCAATCATCTCCTTCAGTTTTTAACCAAGTCTAATGTGTTGCTAAGAGAGCTCCAGACTTTTTCAACATCCATTCCCATCACACTAGCCAATTCAAGTTTCTTTTTGACAAAACGTTCTCCAGGGATGTATTTTCTGGATAGCACCATTGATTGATTCCTTTTAACATTAGTCCCCACATCTTTCCGATTTTCCCAACTAAATTTTACTTCAGCTTTACAGGCTGCCGTTTTTCGGCAGATTCATAGGCAGCTATTGCAACCTCAAGTGCCTTCAATCCATCAGACCCTGTGATGGAAGGTTCTTTTCCAGTTGAAACACTATTCAAAAAGTCACTTATCAATCCAAAATCCATGTCATCTCCCCAATAATTCCAATTAGCACCACTCTTGTTATAAACATCTAACTTTTGAGCAAACGCATCGACCTTAAGGGTTCCTTCGCTGCCGATAATTTCTAACGTTACGTCCCCCCAGGTTGGATAGGATTCGTTACGTGACCAACTGCAATCCAAAGTGGAAAATACATCATTATCGAACTCAATGGTGAGGACGCCACAATCGTCGATTGTATGAGATGAAATGGAATTGTCAATTTCTGCATATACTTCCCTCGGCTCGGAACCCATGAACCACCTCATGATGTCCACAACATGGACGGTATGGTCAATAACAGCTCCTCCGCCTGATAAAGAAGAATCGACAAACCATCCGCCAGGATTGGTCCCGCGATTTGTGCCTTTTATGGCAAGAATTTTCCCAAGTTCCCCATTATCAATCATCTTTTTGGCCCGAAGAATCGCTGAGTTAAATCGTACCGGGAAGGCTGTTTGCAAAATGACCTGATTCTGCCTGCATACGTCGATCATCTCTTTGGCATCTTCCAGTTTCGACGCAATAGGTTTTTCACACAAAATATGTTTACCAGCCTTTGCTGCTGCAACGACATGTTCGCGGTGTTTGCTATTCTCAGATGTGATGATCACTGCATCTATATCCTGTTTCAGTAATTCTTGGTATCGGCTGAAATATTGAGTTTGATATCTCAGGGCTGCGTTTGTACCGCGATTTTCATCTTCATCTGCAATTCCCACCAATTGAACTCCATGTATTTTGGTTAATGCATCTGCGTAACTATTGGCATGACCATGAGCAAAACTGATAATTCCCACCTTCATCGGATTTGTGCCTCCTCTTTTTGGTCTTCATTTATAACAACCTCTCTGCCAGTTTCAATCGATTTTAGTGCTGAAAGGGCTATTTCCATCGCTTTATAGGCATCTTCTGCTGTGACAATCGGGGCCTTGCTGGTTTCAATGCAATTAATAAAATGGTTTAGTTCAACGAAATAAGGGTTGTGCTTTAACGGACTTTCCGGAACGGCTACACCACCGCCTGCGGTACTCTTCTTTCTTCCTTCAAACAAAACAGGAACAGACTTGGAGCTGTCATGGTCAATAATTCCGTCTTGTCCCGCAAATTCAAACCGGGTTGTGAATGATTGATGCGCCCAGGATCCTTCAACATGAGCGATCACGCCGTTTTTAAAGCGAAGAGTCACCAACGAATAATCAATTCGCTTCAGACTCCCATCTTTGATGCTTTTGGCATAGACACGTTCCACTTCCCCATAACACCATCTAAGGAAGTCAAAGTCATGGATAATCATATCCAACACCAATCCGCCGCTCTTTTCATAGTCCGCATACCAGTCATCTGATCCGTGCGGAAATCCTCCCCCTCTATAGGTACGGACAACGGCTGTGTTTCCGATTATTCCTTCCTCAATAATCTTTTTGGCACGTACATACTCAGGAAAGAATCGCACGACATGACCAACAAATAGCTTTACGTCTTTTTCCTTGCAATACTCAATCATTTCTCTGGCATCATCCAGGTTCCTAGAGAGCGGCTTTTCACAAATGACATGCAGCCCTTGATCGGCAGCCTTCTTCAAAAAAGGTTTATGGAAAGGAGTGGGCAAACAAATCGAAACGACATCGACTTTTTTCAATGTTTGGATGGCTTCTTCGAATGTTTGGAACGCCGTTGTTTGTAATTTTTCGGCCAGCTCCTTGGCTTTATCCAAATTTTTATCGACGATTCCAGTAAGAACAGCATTTTCCATTTTTGCGAAAGCTTCACCATGCACATTTCCCATCGTGCCAGCCCCAATTAATAGAACATGTAACAATGTCATCTCTCCCTTAGTTTTATAAGATTGGAAACATCCAAAAATCTAATTAGGCAGGGCAGTTAGTTCATCGACCTTGCAATAAAACAAACCAGTTGCCCCCACTACACATGCGTAGCTGCCAAGACTTGATTTCTCGATTTTCACCTGTTCAACCATACTTTGAATGCCATGCTTATGCACGGTACTTCGGATCGATGGGAGGATTAATTCTGATTCGTTCATCACGCCCCCACCCAAAATCACCGCTTCTGTATTAAAAAGATGGATCAGATTAATAATTCCTAACCCAAGATATTCCCCAACTTCCTCCAGCAATTCAATCGAAAAGGAATCGCCCATTTTGGCTGCCGTACAAATATCAACGGCGGTTAACTTATCAATTTTAGCGGAAAGGTAAGGATTGACTTCACCAGTTTCAAGCCGTTCCCGGGCAATAGCGGCAATCGCAGTTCCTGATGCGTAGTTCTCTAAACAGCCTTTATTTCCACAAGGACAAAGGGGACCATTTAGATTAATAGAGATGTGCCCAAATTCTCCGGCGCTATCATGACTTCCTTTTAAAAGACTGTCGTTGCTGATAATTCCTGCCCCAATCCCAGTACTGACCGTTATGTAGATGAGATTGTGTTTTCCTTTGCCACTGCCCCACAGCCATTCACCTACTGCTGCCGCATTAGCATCGTTATATAGCTGAACAGGAAGACCAAACTTCTTTTCTAGTACTTTCCCGATTGGAAAATTCTCCAAATTCAAATTGTTTGCATAAAGAATTTCTTTCTTTTTTGAATCGATCACCCCGGCTGTGGCGATGCCAATGCCTTTAATTCGATTCATCTCGATGTCTTCTTTTTTAATGAGGGATTCAATCGCAGAGATGATTTGATGACTGAAATTTTCCCCTCCCCCCGTTGTGTCACACTGAACTTCCGAAACGACTTCTCCGTTCTCGGAAACTAGTGCGGAAAGGATTTTTGTTCCTCCAATATCTAAACCGATAGCAAATTCTTCAGTTGCTTTCAATAATGTCCCTCCCCGCTATTATTCGAAACAATCATCTACTTTCGGACCCCGCTTAACGAAATACCGGCAATCAGGTGTTTCTGTAAAAAGATAAACATAACAATCATCGGAATCGTAGATAACAGGGCACCTGCCATGAGCAAAGGATAATTGGTAGAATACTGACCTTGGAAAGAAGCAATCCCAATAGACAGTACTCTCATATTCTCAGAGTTTGTCATAATTAACGGCCACAGAAAATCGTTCCATGTTGCAAGCGCCGTAAAAATACCGAGAGCAATCAGGGCAGGTGTAGCATTCGGCAGCAGCACCCTCCAATAAATGCCCCACCAGGAACAGCCATCGATAATCGCTGCCTCATCCAATTCTTTCGGGATCCCCATAAAGAACTGCCGAAGCAAGAAGACTCCAAATGCACTGAATATTCCTGGAACGATTAAGGCATAAAACGTATCGATCCACCCCAGCTTCGTCATAATAGCATAATTCGGGATTAAAATAACTTGTGGAGGAACCATTAAAACAGACAGAATGACAATGAAAATGACATTTTTAAACGGAAATTTCATGCGTGCGAAGGCGAATGCTGCCATCGAACAAAGAAATAACTGAGCAAGAGTCCGGCCAACGGTTACAATCATTGTGTTAATGTAGTAGTTTAGGAAATCAACGTCTTCGAAAACCTTAACGAAATTATCAAAATGCCATTCCTTCGGGATAATCGATGGCGGTACCTTCATGGACTCACCGTAGGATTTCAAAGATGTAGAGATCATCCACAAAAATGGCATCATCATAATCAAGGCACCAATGATCAGCAAAATATGACTTAAAAGCTTCTTTTCTTTCAATTCCTTACACCCCCTCACTAGGAATCATAATGAACCCATTTCTTTTGGAAGACGAATTGGATGATCGTAATCGCTAAAATGGCTAAGAATAAGAGAAATGCCTGGGCTGAAGCAATTCCCATTTGTGAGTATTTGAATCCAGATTCATAGACTCCAAATACAATGGTTCGGAGTGGATCTAATAACGCGTTGTTGTCGCCAATCATGACAAAAATCAAATCAAACATCTGCAGAGAACTAATCATAGAAGTGATAAATACGAAGAACAGGGTTGGCGTAATCAATGGCAATGTAATGTTTAAGAATTGCCTAAACTTCGAAGCACCGTCAATCTGGGCTGCTTCATAATAGGAATTTGAAACTCCTTGAAGTCCTGCAAGCAATAGAATGACATTATTGCCGATCGTCATCCATACATAGACAAGAATCACTGAAAACAAAGCAATATTTGGGTCGAATAGCCATGATGGCTGAGGAAGATGGAACACACCTAGAAGATAATTAATTAAGCCGTAATCCGTGTTATAAAGCCATTTCCAAACCATTCCCACTGCGACTGGCATGGTAACAACCGGTAAAAAGTATAAAGTCCTGTAAAGCACCATTCCCTTGATTTTTTGGTTCAGCATAAGGGACACAAAGGTGGCAATCACCACGGATAAAGGGACCGACACAGCTGTAAAGACGATCGTATTGATGATGGACCTCTGAAAGGTTGGATCCACAAATAAAGTCCGAATATTTTCAAGGCCAACATATACCGGTGCTGTAATGCCATCCCAGCTTGAAAAGGATAAGGCAAAGGATGCAACGGCAGGCAGCATATAGAAGATAAGAAGTCCTAAAAAAGTAGGTGCTATGAACAAAAGAGCGAAAATAGCTTCCTTATTCAACCTTTTCTTTTTCTGCTTAACAGCAACAATTTGGGTTTTGTTCTTTTCAATAGTCGAAGAAAAGTTGGTCAACATCATCTCTCCTTTCAATAGTCAAACAGACTGCCACACAGTCTGTTTAACTATTCATTTAGGCAATCTGGTTTACTTCGAATTCTCTTTGGCAAGAATGTCATTCATCTTTTTCGCAATCGTATCCAATGCTTCATCGATCGGCTTTTGTCCCAAAAAGGCGCTTTGAATTTCTTTCGTCTCAACATCCTGCCACTCTGCAGTATTTTTGGAGACTGGATATGGAACCCCATATTCCTGAGCGTCAAGGAACACTTTTAAATCTAAGGAAGGAATCGACTTTAGCCAGATATCACTGATACTTTTATCTGCAGGAATGGAGAATCCTGATTCGGCAATCACTTTTTCCCCTTCTTTACCAGATAAGGCTTTGATTAAATCCCAAGCCGCTTTATCATTTTGGGTTTTGGCATTCATCGCCCAACCAATACCGTGAACAATGGAAGCCTTTTGTTTGCCTTTAGGAAGTGGGGCGACACCTAATTTATCTCCGAGTACGCCTTTAAATTCGCCCGCACTGACTGAAATCGCAGGAATCATCGCCACTTTTCCCGATAGGAACAGCTGCTTTCCTTCTGTCTCCATAACCGTTTTCGCAGAAGGCGAAATTCCTTCGTCAATTAATTTCTTAATAAAATGAAAGGCTTCTTTTGATTCCGGAGAGTCAAATCCAGACTTCTTTTTATCCTCGCTGATAATGTATCCTCCTGCTTGGTGCATAAGATCGTAATAAACGGATTGGCTTGTCTTGATATCTGCGGAATACCCATAAATACCCTTTTCCTTATTCGATAGCTTCTTTCCAACCTTTTCAATATCATCCCAGGTCCAGTTTTCATCTGGGTATGGAACCCCTGCATCATCGAAAAGCTTTTTGTTGTAATACAGTCCGACAGAGTCGATAAAATAAGGAGCCGCATAAAGCTTATCTTGATACGTATATAAATCCACAACGGCTGGGAAATAGTTATCCTTTTTATATTCACTATCTTTTTGAATATAAGGTTCTAGATCCTTGATAAATCCTGAAGTAGCATATTGGTAGAAGTTCGGTCCGTTCATCCAGAAAACATCCGGACCTTTACCGCCTCCAATACTTGTTTTCAGCTTGGTCCAATAATCTTCCCAAGGTGTGTAGGTGACATTGACCTTGATATCAGGATGTTGTTTCTTAAATGCTTCGATTGATTTATCCACTGCAGGACTGACATTTTTATCCCATAATGCCACTTCAAGTGTTTTCTTTTCTTTCCCGCTGCTCTGTGTGTTGGAGCAAGCAGACATAGCAACAACGACAATAATTAACAACATGTGAACCAGAAACCTCATCTTTTTCATTTTTCTCCCCCTCGTATCATTTGGTTCATATGAAACTATTAAAGATTGTAAATCTTAGAAGTCTATAAAAATTGTTAGTGGTTTCATGTTGTTATGTATCAACTACATATAGGGACATATGTAGAGAGTTTTTTTATATCTTTCATCACCTCCTAAAATGCAGCCTTTATGTAGGCCATTAAATGGTAAATTGATATTTTTCTTGTAAGAGAACAGCTGCTGCCCCAAGCATTTCAAAATCAGCCCCAAGGGAGGTTGGCTGTATATTGACCTCTTCTTTCAGAATCGGGATGACCTGCTTGGATACATGGCTTTTGAGCAAGTTTACAAATAAATCATTTTCCTGGACGATTTCACCGCTGAGGATAATGACCTCAGGGTTTAATAAGTGAATGGTATTAATAATACCTGTTGAAAGATGAGAGGCGATTTCCTCCATAATTTGCAAACATAAAGAGTCTCCTTCATTTATTGCTTGGACAAATACCGCCGGCGTAATCCGACTCAGATCGTCTCCAACAAGATCCCTGATGATCGTTTCCTTCCCTCGGCTCATCAGAGCAGTCACAATTTTGGAGTAAATGGCCGGCCAATTCACATAATTCTCTAAACATCCTTCATTTCCGCATTCACATTTTAGGCCTCCCTTTACAATTGTGGTATGACCAAGCTCTCCTGAACTGCCTTTATATCCACGGATAATTTTTCCATTCACCATGATTCCCGATCCGACGCCATCACCAATCGTGATATAAACCAAATCTTTATACTGACCGAAGGAGCCAAAGTAATTTTCTGCCAATACAAAGGCATTGGTATCATTGTCTAAATAGGTCGGCAGACCAAATTGTTGTTCAACCATTTCCTTTAAAGGAACATCGTAGAGTTTTAGTTTGGTATTGTAAGAGACAATTCCCTTTCCAGCATCCACAATTCCCGGTGTGATGATGGAGACTCCTTCACACCCCTCGAGATTTTCCTTTGACTGGAGAAAGTGTTCAATAATTTGTAAGGTCAGGCTAATGATTTCTTCCCCTTGTTGATAATTGGTAGAATGGATTTCCTTTCGTATAATGCTGCCTTCCAAATTCATCTCAGAAATTTTAATAAAAGAATTCGAAATCGACACGCCAATGACATATCTGGTATTCGGATCGAACCGAAGTAATACCGGCTTCCTTCCTCCATTGGAAATACCAATCCCATCTTCACGCACAACCCCTTCATTAATAAGTTCGTTCACGGCGGAAGTTACGGTGGTTGGACTTATGTTAATTAGCTTTGCTATATCACTTCTCGAAATAGGTCCATGTTTTCGAATCGTGTCCAATATGATTGACCTATTCAGTTCTTGCATCAGTTTCAAATCACCTGTTCTGCGCATTCCCCTACACCTCTGACTCTCCTAGACTTACTTTTTCCAGTGTCTTTATTAAGTATAATAAACGGCATTTCATAAATTGTAAACACTTACATTTCTGAAAATATTAAATATTTTAAAAATAGGTAAAAAATCATATTCTGCAAAATCATTCTATAGTCCTGCCAATAAAAGATATAGTGGATTCAGATAGAAAATCACTAAAAAAAATAATAGTAAACCTTTTTCAGTTATTTAAGTTAATCAGCTCATACGCGCTAGGAAAAAAGTATAAAGGAAAATAGTAGGATTTACTTTCCATTATCATTTCTAAAAAATAAAAAGGAGAAGATTTTTGAAAGGTCGTGTTCGATAAGATGCTTTATATAAGAGATATTGAGAAAATAATTGAAGTTACATTGCAAGAACACAAATTAACTGTTGATTATGAATTTAACAATAACCTACCCGCACCTATGAGTTTTAACGTATCAAATACTACGATTAAGTTTAACTATTTACAAATTAATGGATACATAGCTAATATTAACTTTAAGATTAAAGAGACAGATGAAGACTGTGTAAAACTTATTCTCTATCATCAGCTCGGGTATTATTTAGCTTTTAAGAACAACAAACATGATTTAAGGGTTTTAAAGTATTTCGGGGATGAAAAAAAAGCACAGCTTCTAGCTAAAATAGAATCCAATGCGTGGGATTATGGCAGAACCTTGGTACCAGAAAAATTAGTAAATTCCTATGATAAAGTCCGTGAATTAGATAAAATGCTACAAAAAAACTATTAAACAAATGTAAAACTAGGTAAAAATTCCACAAATGCAGTATTAATAAAAGAAACTTAGCGATGCTTAGATAAGCATCGCTAAGTTTCTTTACTTACCTTCGTGTGTATGGCCTAATTAATCTGCAGCAGGCTCCATAATCCACAGAAATAAGCGTACCTCTTGACATCTAGTTCAAAACTATCGGCCTTTTAAACTTGTAATCCGTTCTAAAGAAACTATAAATCGGTTCAGATGATTTTGAATGAAAAACGCTTGTTGTGGACTCAGGCTTTCCAATATTTAAGGATATAGATACATGATCGTCGTTTGGAAAATTAGGATCATAAATATGAATGGAAAGATCGTTCTCATTCAGATCATAGCCATAGGCAAGAACTTGATGATTTCTTCTTATCTCAAAAGGATTAAGAGATTTCACTCTGACTAAACCAAGCGGTGAAAGCTTTCCGTTATCAAGATCATTTTTTATTCTTGGCCATTCCTCTTTGATCATTCTCCACGCCCTTCCATTCGGCTCATGATCCTGGAGGAAAGGATTCATCAAAACCATATATTTCATAAGACCTAAGGGCCAATGAAAGCTTTCAATCTGCCGATTAACAATATACTCGAAAAGTGGACCAGAGGAAGGGGCTGTTGGATTGGACGGGATTGGCATCTTTGCTTCAAAGTAATCCATGACCGCATAAATCATTCCGCCACAAAGACCATAGGATGCATCACCGATTGGAATCTGCTGACCCAAAACTTTTATTTTCTTTAATGGAACATGTGGAAAGCTGTTTCCAAATTTAAAAGCGGATAAACTTGGCAGAAACCCTGTTAAGGTTGACATAGTGACTTCCCCCTACTTTATGTAAAATGATCGTAAAAATATAGCAACAGTCTTTGATTAATTAGATTTATTTTATGCTTATTTCCATCAGTTGACGATAAAAATTAGCCAACCCCAATCATGTTATTAGTCTAATAATAACAAATCCCATAAATCTTATTTGGTTTGCTGTGGACTGTCCCTTTAACTTTCGAAGTTCCAGAGAGTACAAAAAGCCTACAATTTCCTGTAGACTCTCTAATGTTTTAGTTTATCAGCTCATACGCACTAGGAACAAAAGTATGAAGGAAAATAGTAGGATTTACTTTCCACTATCATTTCTAAAAAATAAAAAGGAGAAGATTTTGAAAGGTCGTGATCGATAAGATGCTTTATATAAGAGATATTGAGAAAATAATTGAAAATACATTGCAAGAACACAAATTAATTGTTGATTATGAATTTAACAATAACCTACCCGCACCTATGAGTTTTAACGTATCAAATACTACGATTAAGTTTAACTATTTACAAATTAATGGATACATAGCTAATATTAACTTTAAGATTAAAGAGACAGATGAAGACTGTGTAAAACTTATTCTCTATCATCAGCTCGGATATTATTTAGCTTTTAAGAACAACAAACATGATTTAAGGGTCTTAAAGTATTTCGGAGATGAAAAAAAAGCACAGCTTCTAGCTAAAATAGAATCCAATGCCTGGGATTATGGCAGAACCTTGGTACCAGAAAAATTAGTAAATTCCTATGATAAAGTCCGTGAATTAGATAAAATGCTACAAAAAAACTATTAAATAAATGTAAAACATGAAAAAAGTAATGGGGGTCTGACTCCCATTACTTTTAAATTTAAAACACTTAAATACTCTCCAAATTTCTCTTGGTCATTCAAAATGTCTTAGAATTCTAAAGGACGTAACACTGTCATACCATGGTATTCCCTCTAATACGTCAGTACCTTTATACTGCAAAAAGCTGACCCATTTAGGGTCAGAACCAAAATAATCACGACCGCTTTGTTAAATGAACTATGTTCTCCCATGCAAATCATCAAATCTACTAATCAAAAGAACCTCAACTAAAGGTTCTGGCCGGAGATCGCGTTATTCATTTTGAATTAGCTGAAGACGTGACTGGCTTATATGAGCAAGATATTACTTCCAATCAGATAAACTGGGCAGAAAGCCTGCTAAGGTCGAAATAGTAACTTTAAAGCTTTTTGGGACGTTTCAAATAAAAATTTAATGTCTTTGATGATGTTGCAAACGTTTGATCCTTTTTAAGAGCGTATAGGATACATGAATTTTTTCATTTTCTCAAGCAATTCCTGGCACCAGTCTCATCCACAATGATTTAGGATAAGCGACCATTGAACAATATCTCCATCCCCATTTAAGGTTGTTTCAATAAAGCACAAACCTCCTATAACCTTATCATTACCAAATGCCTGTTTTAATGAAGATAGATGAACTATACCATTTAATAGTGGTATAATAACCGTTTTCTCGCCTATAAATGGTTTCAAATCGTTTATTGCTTCTTCTAAGTGATAAGCTTTTGTTGAAAATAAGACGACATCAAATGGAGTTGCAGCATCCGTTTTTGTTATTAGTTTAAGTGTAAAAGAGAAATCTCCGTTTACGCTACGGATGACTAATCCTTTTTTCTCAAGCTGTTGTTTCCGTCTACTACATACGAGAAAGCTAACGTCCTTTCCATTCTCTACCAAACGGTCGCCAAAATAACCGCCGACTCCTCCAGCCCCTAGTACTAAAATACGCGTATAGAACTCTCCCTTTCTAAATAAAACAATTATGATACTTTACTACTTATTCAACTTAATAATTTGAATCTTTATTTGTCAAACACTTACTTCTTTTAAGAGTAATAAACTTTACGTTTGATAGCCATGCTTTTAAAGCGGTCTATCCATTGTATCAACCGCAAGATATAATCAAAGAAGATGAGCTTAAGCAGGAGTTGGTGAAGAAATGAAAAGTATCAAATTGTTACAATTAGCTATTATCAGCAGTGTTATTGTCATTCTGTATATGTTTTTTCAGTGGAAAATAATTGATATGATAACAGAATTTCTGATGTTGCCTGTTCTCTTAATAGTGTTTGGATTTTTTATTTTCATTACAATTCGAGCAATCATAACTTTGTTTAAAAATAAGAATTGGAAGCCATTAGTCATCCAAGTGTTCACAATCCTATTACTAATTTTCATTCCATTCAATCAAATCATACTGAATTTAAATTTTAAATGGAACAAATCTGAAAGAGAACAAGTAGCTAACATGGTTAAGAATGGAGAACTAAAACCTAATGTTTCATACAATTCTTCGCTAATTCATCTGCCTAAGGAGTACACCCATCTTTCCAGTGGTGGTGGGGATATTGTGGTTGAAAAATCGGGCAAGAATTACAATATCCTTTTCTTTACCTACCGTGGGATATTAGATAATTTTTCTGGGTTCGTATATACGGCGAATGACCGAAAACCTTCTAAAAAGGGTTTGATGGAGACTTTAAAGAAATTGATAAGATAGGCAAGAATTGGTACTTTATCGGTTCTTACTAAAAAATGTTAAAACGGCAGCGATTTCGCTGCCGTTTTGTTATCCTATTTAATTCCTATTTGATGTGTTATTTACGGTTCTATAAATCATTTTGCACCTCATAACGGAATCTTGGAGGCACTACTCATTATAACAAAGGCAAGAGAATGAACAGGAGAAAACTAGTATTACCAAAAATAAACAAAGACCACAAGTCAGTTTTTTGTCCAGCACTAATTTTAAAAATCCCAAGCAATCCTTGATCGCCTGGGATACGAAAATTTATTTTACTTTTTCAACTGTAACCCCTGCCCACTCTTCATAGCATTTAATGACGGCACTCATATCTTCTGAACCATATCCTTTTGCTTTAGCCATTTGAAAGATTTCTTTAACTATGGCGAGGACAGGAGCTGAAACTTCTAACTCTTTTGCTACATCCGCTGCTAAACCAAGGTCTTTATGTATTAATTTCGTCATAAAGTGTGGTGTAAAATCGCGGTTTAAAATCTTGGGTGCCTTGTTGTCGACTTGGCCGCTTCTAGCTCCTCCGCCATTGACGACCTTAACAAAGATTTCCGGGTCAATGCCAGCTTTTGTTGCCATTGTAACCGCTTCTGTGAACGAGATTAGATTAATGGCAGACATGATATTATTAGCTAACTTCGTATAGGATCCCTTCCCATTTTCACCCATATAATAAGCACCTTGTCCTGTCGCTAAAAACAAAGGCATACATTTTTCAAAAATCTCCTTATTGCCGCCTACCATAAAGGTAAGAATTCCCTCAATGGCTTGCGGTTCACTACCTGTAACCGGAGCATCAAGCATTTCCACTTCACGCTCTCGAAGTTCCTTGGCCAATTTTTTGCTTGTTGATGGTGAGATAGTACTGGAATCGATCACAATCAATCCTGGATGGGCACCGTAAACGATACCATTTTCACCAAGTACTACTTCCTCTACGGCCGCATCGGCCGTAAGCATCGTGAATACAATATCACTTTTTAAGGCAACTTCCTTAGGAGAAGCAGCAAGGATGGCCCCTTCTTCTTTGAGAAGATCCATTTTCTCTTTGGTACGATTATAAACCGTTAGTTCATAACCATTTTTCAGCAAATTCTTTGCCATTGGAAGCCCCATCGTTCCTAAACCGATAAAACCAATTTTCATTAATCTGACACTCCTTTAGTAAATAAATAAGTCCCCTTTAAAGTTCAACTGACACATCATAATATCCTTTAGGAAAGTTAAATTTCTTTCACAATAAATAACCAGAAGCCAAATTAGACTTCCGGTTTATCATTCAAACCACTCTTATTTCTCAAATCCAGCTGTAAAAGTAATAGATCCATCCGCATATTCTTTTATATTTTTCACAAAAATGCCTGTGTAATTGGTGGCTGCACCTGTACCGTTCGAAAAATAATAGGATCCAGAGTTTGATGTGGAGGTTGGGGTGAATACTTTACCTGTCGTGAATAAATCACCAGGGTCCCCACTGTTGCGATTTCTTTCCAAATCCCATTGGTTATCGGCTTGAATAACGGCAACCCCATAATGAGTTTCACCTGTCGAAGGATCCGGAATAACCTGCTGTTTGCGGGATTGGAACCAGTTTTGAGCTTCATTTGGACTCCAGAAATTTCGTGACAATACGTTTTCATCGACATGATAAATGGCTAATCCATGACTTCCATAACGAGAAAGCACTAAATCAAACGTACCTGGTTGCTGCTGGCGATTCTCAAGTAAGAAATATTCACTTCCCTTCGAACCTGGCACCACAAGTTTTACTGTCCCTTTTGCACTCGAAGTAGGGTTTAATGTGTAAGTTTTTTGTCCCGTGGTTAGAGTATCAACCCCCTCTATACCTAGAAAAACTTTTGACCAGGCATCAAAATGAACCTTGAATTACCGGAATATGGTGCCGCGTTTGGATAACGGGTCCAACTGCCGGAAGCCATAATCGTGTAGGCACCCATCGCTTCGGAATCATAGCCATAATCATACAGATCTGGGAGACCAAGAACATGACCAAATTCATGTGCGTACACTCCAACTTGTGGAGGATATGGTCCGCTTACCGCTCCTAAATAACCTGTTAAGTCTCCACCGACCTCCGGCTCAATGGTGTAGCTGTTGACTTTCACTCCATCAACGGTAATTTTATGTGCTTCGTAATCCCAATTAGCAGGTTCCATACCCGTGTTCGCATATTCGTTATAATAGGCGGCATCGCGGCTCGGGTCTAAATTACATTCCGCCCCGGTTCCAGGGTGAATGAGGAAAATATTTGGCACTTCCCCATTTACAGCAAATTGTGAGAAATCTACTTGGGCGTCTGCTGCCTTAACTGCATCATTCACCAATAATGCCATTGTGTAGTCGCCATAATCGTTTGAAACCACCCCGACTTCCTGACCAATTTTATAATAGCTGTATGGATGTGGCATTTGAACTTCGATAACTTCCCCTGAAACATTAACTTTTCCATATGAGGCTTCTTGAGAGTAATTTTTCAGGGTACGATTCGTTGGTGCAGATACGCCATTGTATGTGGCGTATTTTTCAAATTGTTTCATTTCATAAGGGTTATACTCCGTTCCAAACAACAAATTGTTTAACTGAGCCAAGGGCATGTGCTCATAGGATACTTTTGACGGCACTTCATCAGGACTTTAAAGAAAGGGCAATGACTTTTTGTTCAGGAGATATCGATTGAGTCCCTACTGACGTTTTTGGATTAAGTGCATGAGGTCCCTTCACCAAGTGTGCAGGAAGATGTGTGGTTACATCAATCCCCTTCTTTTTTGCGGCCGCAATCACTTCTTCTGGCAGCTTAACACCCTAATAAGCCGTATTAAATTGAATAGACGCATTCTCCTTTTTGGCTTGAACGTTTGGAACGGAATTAGTTGCAGCAGCAGATAATATTAATGCTAAGCCATTCCGCCCATTAAGCTCATTTTCCATCTCTTTTTCACCCTGCCAACTCCCCGCTAAAAAAATGAAATACGTACTATTAATTCCTTAGGGAAGCTAAATTTCCCTTTGAAAAAAAATGAGAGGTTTTGAGGAATGAAAAGAAGTTCTGTCGAAACAAAAAGTTGATGATACCATAGTTCGCCGCATAAGTTGAATAGAAACATCCTGACGGAAGGAGTGGGTCTTTTTGGCGAAGGTTCATGCGATCATCAGCACGCCTAGTAATCAAGAAGAATTTGACAAATATTATTTTGGGGTACATATTCCAATGGGTGAAAAACTTCCTCACCTGAAAAAATTATCAATTCAAAAAGTGGTGGGAACTAATTACACCATGGAAAACTTATATATAGTTACTGAACTTGAATACGAAAATATAGAGCTTCTTCAAGAATCTCTGGCTTCCGATATTGGATGTAAAGTTCGAGGCGACGTTCAAAACTTGTCAGAGTTTCTGCCGAAACCGCCTGTTATTGTGATTACGGATTGAACATCATAGTAAATGAAAAGGCAGGGATTTTCCCCGCCTTTCCTCTTTACACAAAAATCGCCACAGGCCTAGCCCAACCAGCACTGGCACCTTTGATTTTAATAGGAAAAACCGCAACAGTAAAACCAGTTCTTTTTGGAAGCAATTCTAAGTTTGCTAGTTTTTCAATTTGACAATACTCCGATTCTTTTCCAACATAATGCGCGGCCCAAAGAACACCTTCTCGTGGGTTCCTTTTATAATCCTCTGCTTGTTTATACAAGGGAATATCCCATCCCCAGCCGTCCGTTCCCATCACCTTAATTCCCTTGTGAATCAGCCATCTTGTCGCTTCCGCCGAAACACCTGCATGAACAGCCGCATAATTGTCCTGATAATACTTTTTATCAGCATCTGTTCTTACCAGGATAATACCAAATGGCTGTAGTTGATACTCCATTTCCTCTAGTTGTTTTTAAAAGTCTTCTACCTCAATCTCATATCCGGAGGGCTTATCGCTAAAATCAAATAGCACTCCATGACCATAGAACCATTCTAGAGGGAGTTCATCAATGGTTCTGGAAGGTTGTCCCGCTGTATGTGCCGCATAGTGCCAAGGTGCGTCTACATGCGTTCCGGTATGAGTAGTTAACGTAACCGTTTCGACCGCCCAGGCTGCATTGTCAGGAAAATCGCTTGGTTTCAGGCATAAAACCTGTGCCGCTTGTTGGGCTCCCTGTTCATGTGTTTCATAGACGATTTCAGGAGGAAATGGCTCCTTGGCTTGGTTGTCCATCGGGACACTTAAATCAATGATACGCAGATTCGTTCGATTCATTTTTCAATCCCCTTTTTCAATGATCATGGTAGTAAACCTCTTTTATGAGTTATTGGACTTTTTAAAATTTACGAACAAATCATAGAATCTATTCCGGTTTTCTTCTGAAAAATCTAGTTCTCTCTGTAACACCACCCCTATTCAACCACTTAAAATAAAGACCTAATATTTACTATGAGAGGAGTAGACACCTCAAAGAAGCAAAAATAAAAGACACCAAAAAGCGCGGTGTCTCAAATGAGTACTTTTACATTTCTTAAATTTTATCGATTTTATTGCTCTATTAATTCTGATACTGGAATACTTTGTTTATTGTCCGGTTCTCCAACAGGATGAATGACCGCCATTTCTTGACCTCTGTCCACATTTTCAATGAAAACAGGTACATCCTTATACGTAACGTTGATCATAGCGGAAGCATTTAAAATTTCATGTGCCCTTTGTACCTTCAAAAACTTCACCACCCTTCCAGCTCTTTCAGGGAACAGTATTTGTCTAATACCTGTTTTGTATTCATCTTAAAAAGGGGTAAAAAAATAAGTCTTATAACAAATCCTAAATGACTATGTAATAGAGAATACCATAGCCCTATGCGAAATTTTTTCCATTTAAATAATAGGCCGCCTCCAAAAAGACACTAAAGGCAACTTCCACTTCAGTAATATTTACTGAATGGACGTGCTTTGTGATAATTTTGGCAAATTGATCTTGTAATTCCTGGCCTCGTTCAAACCATTTCACCTCAATAAATGGAAATCCCTGAACTTCATTGTCATTAAATACAAATGTTGATTGAGGAATTTCTAACGTGAAATTATCAGTATCACATTCACAAAGATCTGCTAGTTCTTTTACTAACCGGGTACTGATTTTTTTCACTTGATTGACCGAAATTCCTTTAAATATTAATTGGGGCATTTTATTTTCCTCCAGAAGTCTTTATAGATATGATGTTCTCTGATCAATCACCCTAGCTACATCATGTCCGCATTTTTTGCATTTTACTTATTATGAATAAATTAAAAAAGACCGGGCTTGAATAGACGGTTCGCCTAAGGGGCTGCCGACTAGGAAGGAGAATCCACCTGAGCCAGCGAACTCAAGGGCGGATTATTTTTTTGAGATAATAGACAGTTCAGCTGCGATTAGTTTTGGGTACTAATCTATTTTTGAATTAATCCAATCTAACGCACGCTTGACATGGATAAATGTTTTATAGCCAGACATGTCCATTCCACTATTTACAACAGTCATGGCTAGTTCAGGACGCATCCCGGTAACAATAACATCGATACCTAACAAAACTAGACTATCTCCAATCTCTTTCAAGTATCTTGCAATTTCTTGATTCAGATGTAAAATGCCAGAATAGTCAATAATAATATATTGTAATTGCAGATCGGAGATAGAAGGAACTACCCGTTCTACAATATAACTTGCTCTATAAGAATCTATTTCACCAACTAATGGCAACACGGCAACAGCCTCCTGAATCAAAACGACAGGCGCCGACCGTTCCGCCAATTCTTTCTTCGTCTTTTCCTTGTATCTTTCTGAAAGCTTTTCAAATGCTAAAATGGTTTCGTTTAAGCTGATATCAAGCATTGAATTAAACCTTGTAATAATAGTTGTCCATTCCCTTAATGAAATGTCAAAGTCGTCACTTAGTTTGGTGATAAGATCAGCAAAGACTGCTCTAGTGGGCGGATACCTAACCGCGATCTCGGATATTTTCCCTCCTGAAGTGACTTGATGTTCTGCATTTTGTTTACTCCATACTAAAAGTTCCTCAGGAATATCCTCTTTATCCTCCAAAATTGACTTCCCTAAATACTGAAAAAATTTTATGTACATGACAATTGCTTGTTGCTTTTCTCCTTCGGAAATCACTAAATTCATCCTATGAAGAACACCTTCAACAATTTGTAATGCCACTAAAGAAGAATTGTCCGTGAAATAGGCAGCTATTTTATCTAATCTCATTTCGTAAAACCTCCTTCTTCCCTTCTATTGCTATTATACCTTATAATATCCCGTAAGTTTGTTCGTAAAATAAAGCTTAGAAATTACTAGTATCGAAATAAGCTATAATTATATGATTAATAAAAATAAGACAATCTTAGATATTCCTTCGCTCTTTTGTCATCCCTATGTATAAAAGCGATACTCCCCTCTCCGTCCCTTAAATCCGCCTTTTATAGATTCTAAACTTTTATTCGCCCAATTTTTTTACAACCATTACATAAAAAACCCTCCTAGGAAAATAATACTATTCGTATTACATAATCCAAATTAGGTATAGTCAGTCCAAATACCAATGAAGAAAAATTGCAGCAATGAATTTGATGCTTTTCTTCATGAATTGTTCCTCCTAATATGTAAGGCCATTGGTGTTATTTTTCCACCAAGTGCTTCACGTTGTTTTTGTAATTTAACCGTTTGCAGCAGTTCATGGACAAAGGTTTTTACAGAATCCAAACCAACAAGACTATTCAGTTCATTTAGAATATCTTCTAATGTTTCTTCTTTAATAATCGAGATGGTTTTTAGTAAAATTCTTACCTTATCGGCCTCCGCAAAAAATTCATGATCCTCCATTTTTACAAGGATATTGCTGCTGCTTGAGAGTTTACCTCTTGCCCGAGCATCTAATAACACTGAATAAAAGTTATTTTCCACAAGATCGTGGACTGCTTCACCATATTTTTTGGTAGCTAAAAGTCTTTCGGCTAATACCGAATAAACGTTTGGATCAAATTGAATATTTAATTGTGCCTGTCTTTGTAATGTGGCAGACGCTTTATGAAGCTGCGTATGTAAAATGGTACGCAGAGAATCGACAGTTAATGGTTCTGTATAAGAAAAGGATTGAATCTCCCTCAGTAAACCAGGAGGCACCTTATCCGCAATGGATACTGGAATTTGGTGCCCAGCTTGGTTTAAATTAACTTCCGCATCCATATAGAGTATTAAAAAATAATCGGAAGCACTGACCACAATTCCTTCCGGCGTTCGAAAATAACCATCCCGAAACAGCTTTGTCACATAACTAATAACCACTGAATGAGCCTTTTCAACCCCTGTAAAGCAAACTGTACCAATTCCATAGCTAAATAATGCTGAACAATCCACAATAAAGTTGGTATGTATATCTTTTTCGCCGTATTGACTTAAGTCCATCGTAGAATAACTTTTATACGGTGTCAGTTTTTTCTTGTACAGTTCATTAATCATGATATTCAAACTTAAATTTTTTCCTGTTCCAGAGGGACCACAAAGTAAGATCGTGTTTTGAATGCTGCCTTTATCTCTTGCTAAAAATGACTTTTTAAAACACACAAGTAAGTCATCAATGTATCGTCCTTGTCCCAATACATGGCTATTTAAAGTATGCTTAATTTCATTAAATAAGTGATCAAGTTCTTCATTTGACCGGTTCAAGGTTAAATTTTTAATACCCAATGTAACATCTCGGGCCGCTTCCTTTATAGCACCACTGGATTGAGGAATGCCAGCATGATGCGGCCCAGGTATGTTTGACCCGCTAGGGATACTACTACTTACTCCAGCCATTGTTTGCCTTCCCAAAGCTGTTCTTTGTTTCTTCCCTCTAAACCCTTCCTTTTGGATAAAGTCAATTAGTTGAATTTCAGGTAAGACGATCCTCAACCATTTTTGTAACCCCATGTGTTATTTCACCCTAACTATTTATAATTCCAATCATCATTTAATCTGAACGCACATTAAAAGATGAAAAAGTACCTTCTTCATTCCTTCAACTTTTGCAGACATGCTTCATCGTCATGATGCCACTAAATCTTGTTATTCATAATAGAAGCTTTCCATTTTTATAAATCCTTCTTTTATTTTGTTACAAATTTAACACTTCAAACCCCCTTTTCCTTCATGAACCAAGCCATTATGATTCTTTTTAAACACTTCTTCCCAATAGATTATTTTGTTATAATTTGTAAATAAGGAGGGAAAGGAATGGGATTCGGGTTTAGAAAGAGTTTCAAGATTGCTCCAGGAGTTCGATTGAATGTTGGTTCGAAAAGTGTTGGTTTGAGTGCAGGTATCAAAGGTTTACGCTATAGTGTGAATTCAAGAACCGGCAGCCGGGTGACGGCAAGCATTCCAAACACGGGGATTTACTATACCACTTCAGGAGGCAGGAAACGAAATACCCCAGCTTATAATCGGCAAAGAGAAATACAAGCAAGACAGAAAGAAATGGATCGATTAAATGACCTGGAACAAGCAGCCTTAGCGGTTGATTACTATGAAAATAAATTGGAAAGAGTTCATTCCATTCATAAGGAAGCAGATGAACCGATCAATTGGATCCAGGTCAGGAGTGCGAACCCGCCCTATTCTAAGAATGAAGGACAAATTGGTTTCCATGAACAGGCAGCATTAGAAAAGTTGGATAATTATAAACCGAATCTGATCTCGAAATTATTCAGACAGTCGGATAAGGAATTGGAAAAACTCAAAAGTGAAGTAATGGAAGCACGACAAAAAGATGAAATCGAATACCGTTCCTGGGAAAGGGACGTTCGAATAGCCACTAAGGTCATAGAAGGGGATATTGATAACTACTTCGAAGTCATCCAAGAATTCAATCCATTAGATGACTTACTTGAATTTGGAAGCGGCTTCGAGTTCTTCGCAGAAGATCCAAAGACGATGGAAATAGAATTTGACGTCCACAGTGATACAGTTGTACCTAAGGAACAACTATCATTAACAAAAACAGGAAAGTTATCCACAAAACAGATGCCAAAAGGCAAATACTTCGATATCCAACAGGACTATGTCTGCAGTTGTATATTAAGGATTGCCAGGGATATGTTTGCGCTGCTGCCATTGGACACCGTATATATCCATGCAACGGAGACGATTATGGATACCACAACCGGCCATTTTAGAAAGATAACCATCCTTTCTGTAAAAATAGAAAAAAGGACATTAAACAGATTGAATTTTGACAATATCGACTGTTCGGACGCCCTGCAAAATTTCATTCATAATATGAAATTTAAGAAGACAGCGGGTTTTAGTGAGGTAGATAGATTAACCATTGATTAATTTTTCTCATACATTTATTAACAATATAAATTTCTTTCTTAGCTCATATCGAATTTTATTATCCAATAAAATGAGTGGACAATCCACTTGATTGAGACCCCTAATACAGGAAGGCACTAAACAAACTTTTTGTCAGAACACCTTAAACTATTAATGGATAACCATGGTATTTTCGCCACCATTGTTTGTACAACAGCATCAAGTTAATAGTATGAGTTGAAAGGAAATTAAAATGCCTTCATGTTTTCGATATCGGATGACCATTTCGTTTATTCCACTCGAACCGATTACCCAGGCATGAATTGTTTTTGTTTAAATGGAGTTTGGATAAATGAATAAATTATTTTAAAAATTTGGCGTTCAATATGTTATAAGTTATAATAAAATTAAATAATGAATAAATTAATAAAAACCGAACATGCTGCTACATGTCCGGTCAGCAATAGACGGTTCCCTCAAAGGGGATCGGCTAATGAGGGAATAATCCACCAGAGCCTCTTAACTCAAGGGTGGATTATTTTTTTGATTTAAACGACAGTATGGTTACGATTAAGCCCGCAAAACCAATTGCAAACATTAATGATTCATAAACTGTCATCCAGCATCACCCCCTTTCTATCAGGGAGTGTGCCGACCACCCTTGAGAAATCCTATTCTATTACATCTATAGTTTATCATAATCCAAATAAAAAGAGAACTTATGTTCTTTTTATTGAAGTTTCTTTTTATTTATTGATTATTAACTAGTAAATGAGTTTCTAATAAAACTACTCATTTTTATATCACTTTTCTTTCTTTAATCCAGAATTGTCGAATCCTACTTTTTTCTTTAGCTAGCTACTTACTTTGATAAGGGCTCATTATTTTTTCAGCAGATTTATATCATTTGTACTTAAGAAAGCATAAAAAATCAATAAATTAAATAAGACCGAATATGCAGAAACATGTCCGGTCTTGTTTCGTCAGAGAAGTTTTATTTAATCATCGAAACCGGACAATGCGATTGACTGACACTTCCAAGCATTAAGCCTTTAATGTTTCCCAATCCTCTGCAGCCCATGACGATGATTTGATAATTCCCTTCCTCTGCCTTTTTTGACGATTTGAATAGCTGGTTCGCCCACCACAGATTGGACTTCTATTTCGATCCCTTCCTTTTCTGCAAGTGTAATAGCAGGTTTTAATAAATTTTCGCTCTCATTGATTTGTTCTGTAAAAAGACGATCGATTATTGCATTCGGCATCCCTTCGGAAATTTTCAAATTCTTTTCAACATGGATCTCGCAAATGATCGAGTTTCGTTCCTTCGCTATATCCAACGCCGCCATTAAAGCTTTTTCACTCATCTTAGAACCATCGATTGCCACAAGAATGCGATTAAACATATGAACATCTCCATTAAACAAAATATGCTATCCTCTTGTAATAGGCGGTACCCTCTATGGGCGACTATGTGGTGAAATAATCCCCCCTAGCCTATTGAACTTATTTCTGTTCCAATTTATTCACTTTTCTTTTTACTTCTGCCATTTCTTTAAATAAAAGTTCTACATCTGAATTAACCTCAAATGCCAATGTTCTCACATGTCTCTTCGGATAGTTGTAAAATTCTCAGTCATGAGTGTAGCGGTGTGTTTAACATATCTATTATTTCTTGTTGGCCCTTCTCAACATTTTCCAATTGATCCATTAATTGTTTATGACCTGTAATTAATTCTTCTTGGCCTTTTTCTAATTTATCTGAGCGACCTATTAACACCTTTTGGCCCTGATCCAAATTAACTGTGCGGTTGATTAACACCTTTTGGCCCTTTTCTAAATTATCTGTGCGGCTGATTAACTCCTTTTGGCCCTTCTCTAAATTATCTGTGCGGCTGATTATCTCTTGTTTGCCCTTTTCTAAATTATCTGTGCGGCTGATTATCTCTTGTTGACCCTTTTCTAATTTATCTGTGCGGCTGATTAACTCCTTTTGGCCCTTCTCAACATTTTCCATTCGATTGGTTAATTGTTTATTACTTGTAATTAATTCCTCTTGTCCTTTTTCTATTTTATCTGTCCGACCTATTAATTCCTTTTACCCTTTTCTAAATTACTTGTACGGCTGATTAATTCCTTTTGACCAGCACCTATATGCTGCAGTTCTGAAAGAATTTTATTGAATGTTTCTTCCATAACGTACCTCCGCTCTATTATTACCAAAACATTATCCGATTTCCAGTACAATGTAAAATGCTTTATATAGACTTGGTTCAATTTTACCCTGACGTGTTCCAAGTGCTTCTAGACTTGGTTCGATATTATACAGACGTTTATTAATTGGTTGTAATTCTTCTCTTAAAACGGAACGTAATGTTTCTTTTAATTCATTATTCATGATCATTACCTCCAAAGTTTTTATATTATAACAAGTTAACTAAGTTTTTGGAAACTCATTGTATTACTACTTTTTTAACACCTTTTAAATAGACTTAGAAGTACTTTTTTGACATGTATTATTAGAAAAATGTTGGAAGGTTAAAAAAAGTGACTACCATGAAAAGTTGTAAACTAAGTAATGGGTATCAAATGGGAGGTTCTTGAGGATTTCTTCGAAAATGGATGCGGTTCGTTTTATTTCATAAAAATAGAAATGATCATAATCGGTGCTGCCAAAATAAAAGCCAGATTTCGTAGGAAGTACTTTTTGAGGTGGTATTTTTTTAGAAAGAATCCTAATACATAGGTTATGTAGTTCTTGAATACTTTCCTTCGTTATTTCATATGTTCCGCATTCATCTAATCCATTTGACACATGCACGACAAACCAATTGTGAATCTGGTTGGCTTTTCTCCAATAAGCCACTTCTGTAAGCAAGCTTCTCCATTGGATATTTATTTCTTTGTCTTCAAAATGTTTGATATGTTGTTTTATTTTTTCATAAGTTGTGTCATTCTTCTCCTCATGCTCTCGTAAATGGATATCAGCAGACAGGATTTCCTTTAAGGACATCCTGTAAACGAGCACAATATTTCAGTTATTCATTTTCACTTTAGTCCAGAAAAAAATCTGAAATAATTTGCTTGTTTTTTCATTTTAATTCAGATTGTGAAAAATCTTAATCAAATTATTTCAGCTTAAAAATAACGAAAAGAAAACCCCTAAAAAGGGGCATCAACTCGAATATATTGACGTATATTTATCCGGATCTTATACACTTCTTGTGT
>NZ_JAMBOH010000029.1 GCF_023715505.1 Neobacillus cucumis
CTCACCCGTCCGCCGCTAATCAACAGGAGCAAGCTCCTATTGATTCGCTCGACTTGCATGTATTAGGCACGCCGCCAGCGTTCGTCCTGAGCCAGGATCAAACTCTCCATGAAAGTTGATTAGCTCATTTTGTTACGTTGGCTTAGTTTCTATAATAGAAACTAATATTATTGTTTGTTGACGTTTTTGTTTGTTTAGTTTTCAAAGAACAATTTGGAGCGGGTGATGGGAATCGAACCCACTACATCAGCTTGGAAGGCTGAGGTTTTACCAGTAAACTACACCCGCATATAAAAATGTAAATGGTCGGGAAGACAGGATTCGAACCTGCGACCCCTTGGTCCCAAACCAAGTGCTCTACCAAGCTGAGCTACTTCCCGTTAAAATGGTGCGCCCTGAGAGATTCGAACTCCCGACCTTTTGATTCGTAGTCAAACACTCTATCCAGCTGAGCTAAGGGCGCTTATTTTTAAAGCAACTTTTAAATTATATCAAATCAACTTCACTTCGTCAACAACTTTTTTTGGTGCGGCCGAGAGGACTTGAACCTCCACGGGGTTGCCCCCACTAGGCCCTCAACCTAGCGCGTCTGCCATTCCGCCACGACCGCATATGAATTAGTGACAAAATCAATGATAACATTATACTCTAATTAATTCAAGAGGTAATTTATGGTGCGGGTGAAGGGAGTCGAACCCCCACGCCTTGCGGCGCCAGATCCTAAGTCTGGTGCGTCTGCCAATTCCGCCACACCCGCAAATGGTAATCGAATGGTGAGCCATGAAGGACTCGAACCTTCGACCCTCTGATTAAAAGTCAGATGCTCTACCAACTGAGCTAATGGCTCATACTTAGATGATTCCCTAATCTTATATCAAGGTAGTCAGATGCTCAAAAGAACTCACGTTCTTCCTCGCAGACTCGAAGCCGATTCACTGTAGCTTCGCTCGTTGCTCTACCAACTGAGCTAATAGCTCATACTTAATTTCAAAAAATGGCTGGGCTAGCTGGATTTGAACCAACGCATGTCGCAGTCAAAGTGCGATGCCTTACCGCTTGGCTATAGCCCAGTGATACATAATCATTTAAAGATAAAGAAACAGGAAATGAATCAATTTCACTCCCCATCCCTGATGACCCCTACGGGATTCGAACCCGTGTTACCGCCGTGAAAGGGCGGTGTCTTAACCGCTTGACCAAGGGGCCGAAATAATATATGGCGGAGAAGGAGGGATTTGAACCCTCGCGCCGGTTACCCGACCTACACCCTTAGCAGGGGCGCCTCTTCAGCCACTTGAGTACTTCCCCATATAAATGGCTCCGCAGGTAGGACTCGAACCTACGACCGATCGGTTAACAGCCGATAGCTCTACCACTGAGCTACTGCGGAATAATCAATATTTCTTTCAATAAGGCGTTTGCCCTATCGACTCTTTACATTATAAAGACCGATAACTATAAAGTCAACATTATTTTTACATAAAAATTATTACCAAGATGACAGAGAATTATAACTCCATCTCTTTAACTTTTAACAATTTGCCTCTACACTTACCACACACATATTTCGAAGTGTTAATACTTCTTTTTCTCTGATAAGTTTGCTTACAGCTTGTGCATTGATAAAAAAGTATTTTTTTCGCTGTTCGCTTTACATTTCTTTCAGGCAGTTGGCTGCAGAAGCGGGGTGCGTCTACCTGCTTTAATAAAATCTTAAAATCTTGGTCCTTGTGCTGATATCCCCTGCCTTCAAGATGAAGGTGATAGTGGCATAGCTCGTGCTTAATAATGCCGATTAACTCTTTCTCCCCCAGCTGTTCTAAATACTTTTTATTGATATCAATATTATGGGTGTTTAAAAGATATCTCCCTCCTGTTGACCGTAATCTCGGATTAAACAACGCTGTATGTTTAAACGGCTTACCAAAGTATTCAAGAGATATCTTTTCAACTAATAATTGAAGTTCTTTTTGCTCCATTTTTACAGTTCCCCACTTTCTAGCGAACATGACAACCTATTATAGCATATATTGTATATACCCTTAATTAATGATGTACTTTTCGGGAGGTTTTACACTATGCCAACTTGGTTGCAAAACCAAATGAAAAGGGCTTTCTATGAGAAGGACCGCTATCAGATTAAACTGCTAAACCAGTGCTGGTTTTTTTACAGAAAAAAACACTGCTCCTAAAAGCAGTGTTCCTCTATTTACAGCACCTATAGCCCCCGACCCTCTTTCTGACTATAGGTGCTTCTATTATTTTAGGAAGGCGGCAGCATAGTTAAGGCAACACGGCCCTTTTTCATATCTACAGAGTCCACCCAAACCGTAACGACATCACCTACTGAAACAATGTCCAAAGGATGTTTGACAAAACGATTGCTGAGCTTAGATATATGAACAAGCCCATCCTGTTTGACACCGATATCTACAAACGCACCGAAGTCCACAACATTCCGGACGGTTCCTTGAAGTTCCATTCCTGCTTTTAAATCTTCTAGCTTTAAGACATCTTTTTTCAGGAGCGGACGAGGCAGGTCATCACGCGGATCTCGTTCCGGTCTTACTAAGGCATCAATAATATCCTTTAAGGTTAACTCACCTACGGATAATTCTTCAGAAACTGCTTTTAAATCAAGTCCATTTAGTGCCGTCTTTAACTCTTCTGAACCTAAGTCATTTGCAGTAAAACCTAGACTTGTTAATAACTTTTTAACCTCATCATAGTTTTCAGGATGAATTCCGGTCCGGTCAAGTGGCTGTTTACCGTCGAGCACACGCAGGAAACCGATGGCTTGTTCATAGGTTTTTGCCCCTAAACGCGGTACCTTCTTTAATTGCACCCGGCTTGTAAATTTCCCTTCCTCCTCGCGCTTTTTAACAATATTATTGGCAGCGGTTTTGTTTAATCCTGCCACATACTGTAGTAACGAAGAAGACGCGGTATTCACATTCACACCGACCTGGTTAACGGCGGTTTCTACCACAAAATGCAGCGATTCGGAAAGGCGTTTCTGGGCAACATCATGCTGATACTGACCAACCCCCACTGATTTTGGGTCAATTTTCACCAATTCTGCTAATGGATCCTGCAGGCGTCGCGCAATCGAGACAGCACTTCTTTCTTCAACCTGAAAATTCGGAAACTCTTCTCTAGCAAGGTCGGAAGCAGAATAGACACTTGCACCTGCCTCGTTGACGATAAGATAGAAGATCTCTTCATCCATCTCTTTTAAAATATCAGCGACAAACTGTTCTGTCTCCCTTGATGCAGTACCGTTGCCAATAGCAGCCATTTCTACTTTATACTCACGGAGAATGTTAATAAACTTTTCACGTGCTTCTTTTGTTTTTGAAACAGGCGGATGTGGATAAATCACATCAATCTTTAACACCTTTCCCGTTTCGTCGACAACCGCTAATTTACAGCCTGTCCGGTAAGCCGGGTCGACACCAATGACCACTTTGCCCTTTAAAGGGGGCTGCAGCAGCAAATTACGAAGATTTTCCGAAAAAATATGTATAGCTTGCTCTTCCGCCTTTTCCGTTAACTCGGCACGGATTTCCCTTTCGATGGATGGCTGAATTAATCTTTTATAACCATCCTCTATCGCTTCTTGTACGATCGGAGCGGCAGGCGAATGCTGGACACGGATCCACTTTCTTGATAAATAAGCCGTAATCATATCTGCATTCATCTTAATTGAAACACGTAAAATGTCCTCCTTTTCACCGCGGTTTAAAGCGAGAATTCGGTGTGGGACAATTTTATTAACCGGCTCTTCATATTCATAGTACATTTCATAGACATTCTTTTCGTCTTTTTCTGCTTCTTTTACAACAGATGCAACCGTGCCGGATTTAAACGTTTCTTTACGAATCCATTTACGTCCTTCAGCATCATCAGAAACCATTTCTGCAATAATATCCTTGGCGCCTGCAATCGCGTCTTCAATCGTAAGAACTTGTTTTTCCTCCGATAGAAACTCTTTTGCTTTTTGCTCGATGGTGTCTTTAGGAAACGTCATCAGCCACTCTGCAAATGGTTCTAATCCTTTTTCTTTAGCCACAGTCGCTTTTGTTCTTCGTTTTTGTTTATAAGGTCTGTATAAATCTTCTACTTCTTGAAGCTTCTCAGCCTTTGTAATGTCTCTGCTTAATTCATCGGTTAATTTCCCTTGTTCTTCGATAATTCGCAAGACTTCTTCTTTTCTTTGCTCAAGGTTTTGAATGTACTGCCAGCGTTCTAAGATCGTCCGGATCTGCACCTCGTCTAGGGCCCCGGTCATTTCTTTTCTGTAACGGGCAATAAACGGTACCGTGTTTCCTTCATCAAGCAAGGAAATAACACTTTTTACTTGTTTATAGGATATAGTCAGCTCAGCTGCAATTTTACTTAAGAGCTGATTATCTTTTACAGCTGTATCGTTCACGCAACAATCCTCCATTTCTTTTTCAATTTATTGTATCAAATTAGAGCAATGGTTTCATCAAAGGCCCCTGCCACCTTTTGACAAGCCTCTTTTCGTAAACTTTGTTGCTCCTGCACCTTGAATTAGGGTCATTTACTAAGTTTCTGGCAATTTCCGCGAATATTCTTACGGAAAAACGCAACGAAATACCTAGTTATACAGGTTGATGAACGTATACGAAAAACAACAATCTATGCGAAAATAGCCTTTGACATAAAGAAAAGCAAGCTAGGATCAGCTTGCTCATAGGCAGAAAAAACAGAGGCAGGTTATGTATGAAAAAACGCTCTTTTAAAAGAGCGTACTTTAAACTAAAATTCGATGAGACCTAAACTTACCTGTAAGGCTTCATCCACTTTCTCCATCATTTCGTCATCGAGATGGGTGATTTTATCGGTTAACCGCTGCTTATCAATTGTACGAATTTGCTCTAGCAGAATGACCGAGTCACGTTCAAATCCGTAGCGCTTCGCATCAATTTCGACATGAGTAGGAAGCTTAGCTTTTTGAATTTGAGCTGTAATCGCTGCAACAATCACTGTGGGACTAAACCGATTCCCGATGTCGTTTTGGATGACAAGTACTGGTCGGACGCCGCCTTGTTCAGAACCAACAACTGGGGATAGGTCCGCAAAATAAACGTCACCACGCTTGACAATCAAAGGATTATCCTCCGCTTACAAGACGTTCAACTGTGTGTTCTGCCTCATATTCTGCTAAAAATGCTTCTGATGCAATTCTAAGATTGATTTTTGCCATTTCCATGTATCCACGTCGCATCGACTCGCGAATTTGTCTCTTTTTCCGTTCACGTAAATACATTTTTGTTGCTTGGTAAATAAATTCACTGCGGTTCACATTTTCTTGCTTAACGAAACCATCTAACTCTGTTAAAAGATGTTGCGGTAACTTCACTAAGATTTCCGTAGTTGCGCCAGTTTCAGACACAAACATACACCTCCACCATCACTACACACCATTTTTATCTAACCAGAATTTCATTCTGATGCTTAAATTTAACTGCGCTTCTGTCTGCGCCCCTTCGCGGTAAGTCATCAGCGAGTTTTAAATTTAATATCTGTACCATATTCAATAATAACACTAATCAAGCCCAATTCATAGACTAAATATAATTCTACTGTATTATAAGCCAATAAAAGATGCTTTTATGCACAATTTACCGCAATATCATAAATATGTTTAAATTTCTGTATTTAAGCCTGTGACTTATTAAGCAAGCCATTTTTTATATCGACAATTTTGCCATTCTTTTTATAAAGCCGCGGCACACGATTGGTTATAATACATGGGACTTCATAATTAATGGTTTCAAGCTTTGCAGCAATCTCATTTATAGAAATGAATTGCTGACCCTGCCGGCCAATTAGTGTGACATTTGTTCCAACAGGCAAATTAGCAGGTAGACGAACCATACACTGGTCCATGCAAATTCTCCCGACAATTGGGGAACGCTTTCCGTCCACTAACACTTCCTGCCCTTGCAGCCTGCGAATCCACCCATCAGCATAACCAATTGGGATAGTACCAATCCACTCATCTTCCTTACTTTCGTAAGTCGCCCCATAGCTGATCTTATCCCCTTTTTTAACCTGCTTCACATGGACAAGCTTCGTTTGCAGTGAAAAGGCCTCTTTCAATGGGAATGGAATCTCTTTTTCCATTTGAAGAGAGGGTGTGAGACCATACATGGCGATTCCAAGCCGGACTGCATTAAAATAGGCATTAGGAAATCTGATTGCTGCCGCACTATTGCTGGAATGAATATACTTCGGCCGCTTTGTTAATACCTTTAACAAATCTTCAAATAACGCTAATTGCTGCTGAAAATAACGGTTATCCAAGTCATCTGCTGTGGCAAAATGAGTAAAGATTCCTTCAAAATGAAATCGTTTATCCCCTAAAATCAATTGTTCTACGGTTGATAACTCTTCACGACTGCGGACGCCGATTCTTCCCATTCCCGTATCCACTTTGATATGCAGAGAAACCTTGTCACCAACAGACAAATGTTTTTGTGCCTCCTGAAGCCACGCCTGTTGAAAAACGGTAAGGGATATATCATACTTGGCTGCCACTTGAACATTTTCAGGCCGAGTTGCTCCTAAAACCAAAATGGGGGCATGAATTCCTTTATGTCTAAGTGCAACCGCTTCATCCAGTATAGCCACAGCAAGAAAGCTTGCTCCCGCTGAAAGGGCTGTTTTGGCTGCTTGAACATCACCATGACCATAGGCATTGGCCTTTACCACCGCAATAATTTCCACTTGACCTGGTAAATGTTTTTTTACAGAAGATACATTTTCAGCGATACAATCCAAATCAATTTCTGCCCATGTATCTCGATAAAAATAGACTTGCTCTTCCATCTGTCCACTTCCTAGTTAAAATGCATTTTTTTATTTTACCACAAAATTGGATTATGATAATTTATTTTAAGCGGGTGTCCGCTTTTTTGTTCAAAAATATCATACTACTTATAAACGCCAAAAAACAGGCACAAGGCCTGTTTTTCATTGATTATTATTTTACGGAGTCACCTTGAACAGATTTCGCTATTTCAACCATCTCGTCCCTAGTCAGGTTTTTGGATGCGATCATATAATCAACACCGCCTTGTGACCATGAAAGCGAATGATCCGACAGCGCCCCAATTGTTGCACCTAAATCAACAATATCACCTTCCATTAGCGTCGGATTAGCGGAGGCAACCTTTGTCGATACTTTTTCCTGTACAAGTGTATAGGATTTTTTTCCATCATAGGTAAGGACAACCCGCTTACCATCCTCAATTTTGACTGTTTTTTCTTCAAGTAACTTAGTGCCTGTTAATTCAAATGTTGGATACTTAATCGTAAATGACTGATCTTTATCTTTGCCGTTTGCCATTGCTGGTAAATTCAATTGTGCCCGTGTCATATTCTTTTTCATATCGAAATCGTCCTTGTCAAAATCAGCGTTAAATTTCACCTTTGAAAACTCCACCGTTACAAGAGGATTCCGGTCAGGGTCCATTACTTTGACTACAGCAGGTGATAAATCACTTTTATTCAGCTTAATCTCCTGATATGGAAGCATACTATTATTTTGATAACGTGTCTTTGTTTCAAAGATATAAAAGTCCTTTGTGGAAGAAAATTTAGCTTCTTTATCCGCTACAATATCCTTTATTAAAGATTCATACAAATAAGCTTGGCTGCTATTTTGCGGCCAATCACTTTGGAATCGGAAGCTTTTATTCAATGCAGGTGTAAGAACAAATACACCTTCTTTATTTCTTAAGATCATTTGACTTTGGTCTTTCTCAGCATTTTTTAAATTAACGCGATAGAAGGTAGGATCTTTATGCCAGATTTCTACATTATAAATCTGCGAATCCGTGCCCATTTTCAGCGTCATTTTCGCATTCACTTTATAGCTGGTTAAATCACTCTGCTTACCCTTTAGCTCCTTTACCACATCGTCTTGTGATTTTGATCCACAGGCAGCTAGCACGAACATGACCATTAGCCCTGTAATAAGCAGTAAAAACTTTTTCCTCATTCCTTCAACCCCTTCTTGTCTCATTTCATATGATTATCAAAGAAGAGAAAGGCAGGAATCAGGCATATAAACCATAGCTGACCTTGTCTCTCCTATTTCCCTATGAATATATGAGACAACCATGGGGATTATTCTTACAAAGAGCAAAATTGAAGTCGCAGCGCCTTGACCAGGCCCCTGGGCCCTAGGCGCCGCAGCTAGATAGTGTTCAAGTCAAATATGGTTAATTATTCGAGCACTTGGTAATAACTTCTAACCTTCTAGTACCACTTGAGCAACGGCATATTCCCCGCTATGTGAAATAGACAAATGTGACTGGACCTCTGGTTTTCGAAAAAATGGTTTTCCTGAGCCATCTGTCTCAATCTCCATGTCTTGAAAAGATAGTTCTCTTCCTATTCCAGTCCCAAATGCCTTGGAAAAGGCTTCTTTTGCCGCAAACCTTCCAGCTAAGAACTCCACTTTTCTTGACTCAGATAAGTCTTCATACTTTTTCTTTTCGTTAACCGTTAAAATTCGATCGACCAACTTGCTTTGCTTGTTGATCAATTCACGGATTCTATGCAATTCAATGATATCAATGCCAATTCCTTTAATCATGGTTTATCATCCTTCTATTTAATTTACAGTCAGCATAATAGTGTACAAGACCAAAAAACGGTTAAGATGTAATTGAAAGGGGGTTTTAACCATATTTAACAGAACCGAAAGCTTTCGTGAATTTATCCGCTTTTATCCGATGGTCTCTCTAATTACAACGATTCACTTAGTATTATACTTTTTAACCATTCTTCCCATATTCCCAAACAATTGGTTCTTTGAGACTCTCTCAGGCGTGAACCTTTATATTATGGAAGGAGAAGTTTGGAGACTAATCACTCCTACCTTTATGCATAGCGGTTTTTCACATATGTTGTTTAATAGTTTTTCCCTTATCCTATTTGGACCCGCTTTGGAACGGATGCTGGGGAGCGGCCGATTTCTATTCATTTACCTTTTCTCCGGTTTCGCTGCTAATGTGGCTACACTAATATTTGAGCCATTGACCTATACCCACGTTGGTTCAAGCGGGGCCATTTTTGGTCTATTTGGCTACTATATTGCCATTATTATTTTCAGAAAGAGAATGATGTCCCAGCAAAATACACAAATTATTCTCGTTCTCTGTGCAGTCAGCTTAATTATGACCTTCCTGCAGCCCAATATTAATGTAGTTGCTCATCTGTTTGGATTACTGGGTGGCTTTCTAGTGGGTGCTATTCCATACTTTAACAAAAAAGACCTTTCAGATTCCATTCAGACCACTGCATCTTGGGCCAGCAGTCAAAGGAGAAATGTCTCCTTTCAATCCCCGGTAAAAGTACTAATCTGGGCTGTGATAATCATCCTAGCCATTCTAGGGTTTTGGAAATAAATTAGGTAAAAACGACATTTAAAGGGAGTAACCCATGTTTATTCCGGGCCGCTCCCTATTTTACGCTCCCGTGAATACCATCGATAAATGCTCTGAAGGTCAGCCTGATCCATGTCGACCACACGGCCTCCTGTATTGACAGCCCCCGACTTGACAAAGACTTCAAGCGTTCCAAGTTTCTTTTTATCTTGAAAATAACTAACGCCGGCCTCTAAACTTTGTATCTTATTTTTCCTCATATAAATGGTGGTCCTCTTAAAACTTCGGAATTTTAAGCTAAGCTGATCCCGGCTCAATCCCCAGCCTGCCGATTTATAGTTTACATATGCTCTGATCGTCACTAGCACGAGTAAGCCTAGAGAAAGCAATCCCCAGCTCTTTAAAAAAATCAACGAAAGTAACACAATCGGGATAGCCACGTACCAGCCGCGAAAAATATACCTCCACATTGCCCGTCTTGGTAATGGCTTAAAATCTTCGGTCATTTCATATTCCGGTAAATAGGGACCTATAATAGCTGGAATATCCTTTACTTTTACGATAGGCAAGAGCATAACATTTGCGCCCTCTATATTGACAGAGGATCCTCCTGCACTTTCCAAGTATACCGTTCCAAGTCCAAGCATTTGTCTAATCAGATTTTCACTGATTCGGATTGCTTGAATTCTATTCAGCGGAATCGTCATTTGTTTTTTTTCCAGAAGGCCTTGTGAAATAACGAAATCTGTTTCTGTCTGAATAACCGTGAAACCTGTATATTTAAGCATCGTGATCATTAACGAAATAATCCATAAGAGGAAAAATCCTAAAAACACAATGAACGTTATGAGCATTATATTATGAACAGCCCATGTTTCTACTCCGCCAAATACCTTTTTATAAGGGATTAAGTCATCTAGCTGTGGAAAAATCGCGAAAACAGCTGAAATCACTACCCCCATTCCGCCTGATGTCAAGGAAAGCAAGAGTAACTTCTTTGTAGTAAGTGTAAACATCGGCTTTATCTCCACTGTCGTTTTAAGAGCATCCTGTTTAGCCGCATTGACATGTGCTTGAATCTGCGCAGCTTCCCTTTTTGGTATTGCCGATAGCACGGCTTCTGCCTCATCACCGCTGCCCGCTGTCTCAATCTCCACCTTAGCAAGTCCAAATAATCGCTGCAGCAGCCCTTCCGTTACGTTTATGCTCTGAATCCGTTCGAACGGAATGTTGCGTTTTTTACGAAGGAATACACCATATTCAATCCGCAGCTCATCTTCCTCAAATCGATAGGTATACCGGAGCCAGGACAAGATTCCCGTAATGAGAGTAATAAGCACCGCTATCAAGGATAGAATTAGAGAGATGAGCAATGCTGTTTTACTATCCCGTCCCCCAGAGATGTTGAGGAAAATCATGGGGAGGATGAGATTTCTTATTCTTTTTCCAGTCGTGACAATGCTGGCAACCGGGTGAAGTCGTTTTGGTTCAGACATCTTCTTCTGCCGCCCTTGCTAATTTTGAAATAAACTTTCGCAGTTTTTCTGCTTCATCTTCTTCTAAAGCAGGGATTTCATGTGCCGTTGCTGCTGTATGTATGAGAACAGAGGCTAATTTATACTTTCTTAAAAGCGGTCCTTGAATAGTATCGACATGTTGTACACGAACCATCGGAACTAGTGTCCGTGTTTTAATAAAGATTCCCTCCTCCAGTTCCACTTCTTCCTCACGCACCTCATATCTCCAGCTCTTCCATCTAAAGAGCGGAGAAATAACTATATGATAGAGAGGAAAAATCACTCCCAGGGTTATTAAAATAATGGAAATCCAAAAAGGAGCATTAAAAACCTCTAATATTAACAGAATTACTGCAGTTATCATCCAGCCAATCACTGACCTAATCACACCGGATATTCTCCAGACCGTTAATGCCTTCCTTGAAATTCTATTTTGCGGTTTTGCTAACAAATTATAGCCTCCTCCAAATCGTTAGGAAACACTCTCTCTAGTATCAATATATCCCATATGAATACGCAAAAAAATATCAACAAATAATCTTTTAATTTATATTTATTTATGATAACGTATAAAAACAAAAAGCATTAACTGCAACATTTAAATGAAGTGAAGGATTTCCTTCTTTTGGAAAGGTGGATAAGATGGAACCACTTCCTTTTAAACAATTAGTTAAGGATCAATTTAACCATTTATCGGCAGGGCAAAAAAAAGTAGCCACTTACCTGATTGAAAATTTAGATAAGGCTGCTTTTAAGACGGCTTTTCAAATCGGTCAGCAGGCATCGGTTAGCGAAACCACCGTCATCCGCCTTTCATACGCATTAGGATTTCAAGGATTTAGCCAAATGCAGGAACTCATTCAGCGGCAGATGCTATTGCAAAACCAAACCGCAGCGGCTGCCTCCTCGATTCAACCGACCGATAAACATGTTTTTACAAAGGTGATAGAAAACCAGATTGATATATTAAGGAATCTTCTAGACACTGCAAATATCCAAGAGATTTGGAAAGCCGTTGAGGCGTTAATCAAGGCAGACCAAATTTTAATCACAGGCCACCGCATTTCTCATGCGGCCGCCTATTGGTTCTCCTATATGTTGAGTACCATTCGAGAACAGGTAAATCTATGTTCAACGTCAGGTGACTTTTTCGAAAAGTTTTCCAATCTGACTAAAGACTCAGTTGTTGTTGTGTTTTCGTTTCCACGCTATTCCAATGAAACCATAAAAATTGCTGAGTGTGCAGTAGAGAATGGAATTACCCTTATATCGATAACCGATCGCCTTCTATCTCCTGCGGGAAGAATTTCCGACATCATACTAACTACTGAGGAAAATGCCGAAACAGGCACGAACTCCATTGCATCGGTTATTAGTTTATTAGATTTAGTGATAGAGGGAATCCAACAGAAAGATCAGGAGCGGATATTATCCTATCAGCAAAAACTGGAGAAGCTTTATACAACGTTTAATGTATTTAATGAATAGGATTAGAAGTTTAAGAGGTGAAAAGATTTGAACCCGCTAGACTTTATTGAGCAGCATAAAGAAGAGTTACTAACCACCTATCAAGAGCTTCATTGCCTGGCGGAACCCAGCTGGCAAGAAAAGAAAACTTCCGGCTACATTGCACAAAAACTGCAAACGGCCGGCTTCAGCGTAAAAAGGTTTAACGATCATTACGGAATAATCGCTGAAATACAGGGAACCTCTGGCCAAGTCGTGGCACTGCGGGCAGATATGGATGCACTGGTCCAAGAAGTGAATGGTGTGGTTAGACCCAATCATTCCTGTGGTCATGACGGACACAGCACAATGGTCCTATATACAGCATTGGCTCTGGCCTCAATCGACCTCAAACCAAAGCATACATTAAGATTCATTTTTCAGCCTGCCGAAGAAAAAGGAGAAGGCGCGCTAAAAATGATGGAGGACGGTGCGCTAGACAACGTCAGCTTATTATTTGGCACCCATGTACGGCCAGTTAGTGAACTCCCCTATCGGAAGGCCTCCCCTGTGATTATTCATGGTTCAGCCGGTACGATTCGGGGAAACATAAAGGGACGACAAGCACATGCAGCCCGGCCAAACGAAGGAATCAACGTAATTGAGGCAGCTGCCCTACTAGTGCAGAACCTTAAGGAAATTGATTTACAAACAGATGTTCCATACTCCATTAAAATGACACAGCTGACGACGGAAAGTGAAGCAACTAATGTAATCCCAGAAACGGCGCATTTTGCTCTCGATGTACGAGCACAATCCAACGAAGTTATGTCCAAGCTTGATCAGAGGACTAAAGCCGCGATGGAATTGGCAGCGGAGCAAACTGGAGCAGCCTTCACCTGGTCTATGGAGGAATTTGTTCCCGCCGCTGTTAAAAACGAAAAAGCGATGAAAATGGCAGAAAAGGCCATTGAAGAGGTACTCGGCGAAGAAAATGTTGTTCCGGTATGTATCTCCCAAGGCGCTGAGGATTTTCATTTTTACACCGCGAAAAATCCCGGTCTTGCTGCTACGATGATTGGTTTAGGCTGTGGTTTAACACCGGGGTTACATCATCCCGAAATGAAATTTAATCTAGATGCATTAATATATGGAACGAAAATATTAACACAAACGTTGTTAACAGCCTTACAAGAAACTTAAAAAACAATTAGGAGAGATGTGCAATGGAAGATACAGCACGTAAAATAGATACAACCATTGAGCGAATTAAAGCTCAAGAACCTTTGGAAAGAAAGTTAAAGACTAGACACCTATCGATGATTGCCATCGGTGGAACGATTGGTACGGGATTATTTTTAGCAAGTGGTGCAACGATTGCGGACGCGGGTCCTGGTGGAGCTCTTGCAGCCTATTTAATTGCCGGAATTATGGTTTATTTTATTATGACAAGCTTAGGAGAAATGTCGGCGTTTATTCCAATCACCGGCTCGTTCAGCACGTATTCGGACCGCTTTGTCGACCCTGCTCTTGGCTTTGCAGTCGGCTGGAATTATTGGTATAACAACGCTATTATTGTTGCCCTTGAATTATCAGCTTCCTCACTGATTATGAAATATTGGTTTCCGGATGTCCCAGGGATTGTTTGGAGTGCCATCTTCCTTGTGTTGATATTTGGATTAAATATTTTATCTGTAAAGGGTTACGGTGAATCTGAATTCTGGTTTGCAATTATCAAGGTTGCTACAATTATTATATTCATTGTGTTAGGTTTATTAATGATTTTTGGAATCATGAAGGGCCATACAGGCGGCTTCGAAAACTTTACAAAAGGCGAAGCACCATTTAAAGGCGGATTCCTTTCGATTTTAAGTGTGTTCATGATTGTCGGTTTCTCGTTCCAAGGCACAGAACTTGTCGGGGTTGCGGCTGGTGAAAGTGAAAATCCGGAAAAGAACATGCCAAAGGCGATTAAACAGATTTTTTGGAGAATTTTATTATTCTACGTTTTAGCGATTTTTATTATCGGCTGTTTAGTAAGCTACAAAGATCCATTATTATTAAGCACAGATGTCAAAGACGTGGCAGTAAGTCCGTTTACACTAGTTTTTAAAAATGCCGGCCTTGCCTTTGCTGCCGCCTTAATGAATACTGTTATTCTTACTGCCGTACTTTCTGCAGGTAACTCTGCACTTTATGCTGCTTCCCGTGTGTTATGGGTATTGGCGAAGGAAGGCAAAGCTCCTGCATTTTTAAAGAAGGTAAGCAAAAAAGGTCTTCCAACGAATGCTTTATTAGTTTCAACTGTGATTGGTATGTTTTGCTTCTTAACCTCCCTGTTCGGTGAGGGCACCGTTTACGGCTGGTTATTAAATGCCTCCGGTTTAGCAGGATTTTTATCATGGTTAGGAATTTCGATTTCTCACTACCGCTTCCGTAAAGCTTATATTGCGCAAGGAAGAAGTTTATCAGATTTACCATATGTAGCAAAATGGTTCCCGCTTGGACCAATCTTAGCAACAGTTTTATGCTTAGTAGCGGTCTTCGGTCAAAATTATGGCGCCTTTTTTGGACCAAAAATTGATTGGTACGGTGCATTGGTATCTTATATTGGCCTGCCTCTATTCCTATTAGCTTATTTCGGCTACAAGGTTGTGAAAAAGACCAAATTGGTTCCATTACAAGACGCGGATTTCAGCCGCGAATAGTTTTTAATGGGGGAATGGACATTGACAACAAAACAAATCGAAATTCGTTCCCTGTATACAATTAAAGAGCTAGAAGAAGTACGCAGACTTGAAAGTAAAATATGGGGGGAGTCTGACTCCATTCCCACACACCAAACCATTACCGCCGTCAAAAACGGCGGTTTAGTGCTTGGTGCCTATTGTGGCGATCAGCTTATTGCGTTTCAATACAGCTTCCCAGGCTTTAACGGCCAGTCTGTCTACCTTTGCTCTCATATATTAGGGACCGATAAACACTTTCGTAATAATGGGATAGGTGAAAAATTAAAACTAGCCCAACGCAATGAAGCATTAAAACTTGGCTACTCCCTTATCACTTGGACGTATGATCCACTTGAAAGCATTAATGGATATTTGAACATTGGCAAGCTTGGCGGTGTGGTCTCTACTTATCTTCCAAACTGCTACGGCGAAATGGAAGATTTGTTAAACAGCGGACTCCCCTCTGACCGCTTCCTTGTGGAGTGGCATATCCGTCACGAAAAATCTGCTGATACTATCGGGAACGCATTCGAACAAGACTTTGTTTTGACGAACTCGCTTCTTCAGTGGGATGTAAATGATAAAGGGCAGCCTTTTGTATTGCCTTTTACACTTAAAGACTTACATAAGGATGCGATTCAATTCGTGCCTGTCCCAAAAAACTATCGGACGATTCGCGAGACAGACATCGAGCTTGCTGGTGACTGGCGAATGCGAACAAGGGATGCTTTTTCTAAGCTGTTTAACCAAGGCTGGCAGGTAAGCGGTTTTAAAAAAATCAGCAATCCGAAGATTCAGGTAAATTTCTATATTCTCACTAAGAACTAACCCCCGAAGAGTTAAAGGAGACTTTTGTATGAAGATTAAGCAAGTGATTTTAAGACACTTAAAACTTGATTTACTCTACCCTTTTACAACTAGCTTTGGAACCGAATATGATAAAGATTTTATTTTAGTGGAAGTGAAAAACGAGGATGGTCTCTCAGGCTGGGCTGAATCTGTAGCGATGCTCGATCCGCTTTATAATGAAGAAACGGTCAAAACGAATTGGCATATCCTAGAGGATTATTTGATCCCTATCGTTTTAAAAAATAACATCCAGCATCCCGATGAACTGTTTGAGAAGTGGTTTGCTCACTTGCGCGGCAATTATATGGCTAAGGCAGCAATTGAGGGGGCTGTTTGGGATTTGTATGCAAAAGAGCAGAATATGTCCCTCGCCCGGGCTTTAGGTGGTGAAAGATCCAAAATTGATGTTGGTGTCAGCATTGGAATTAAGGACTCTATTGAAGAGACGATTGAAACGATTGGTGTACGCCTTGAGGAAGGCTATAAGCGGGTAAAATTGAAAATCAGACCAGGCTGGGATGTTGCTTTAATTGACCGGGTTCGCCAGGAATACCCTGAAATTCCGTTAATGGCGGATGCCAATTCTGCCTATACCCTCGATGATATGGACCGTTTGGCTGCATTAGATGATTATCAGTTAATGATGATTGAGCAGCCTTTGGCACATAATGATATTATTGATCATGCTGAATTGCAGGCTAGGATGAAAACGCCGATTTGTTTAGATGAGAGTATCCATTCTGTCGAGGATGCACGAAAGGCCTTGAAGCTTGGCAGCTGTAAAATTATTAATATTAAGATTGGTCGTGTTGGCGGGTTAACAGAATCACGCAACCTCCATGATTTTTGCCAAGCTAATCATATCCCGGTATGGTGCGGGGGGATGCTTGAGTCCGGGGTCGGCCGTGCCCATAATATTGCAATTACCTCTTTGCCGAATTTTACTCTGCCTGGTGATACAGCGGCTTCTTCGCTTTATTGGGCGGAGGATATTATTGAGCCTGAGGTAACGGTTTTTAACGGTGAGATTACGGTTCCGGCTTCTCCAGGGATTGGGTATGAGACTAGTTTGGAAAAGGTTAATAAGTATACAGTGTACAGCCGGACTTATCGTGCTTAAGGTTTGTTGACTGAGAATGGCCCTTCGTTGCGAGGGGCCATTTTGTTTTGTCTTATTGATTCAAATTTTAAGGACAGAACTTAGTTAAACAGCTTCATTCCCCTACTCCACCACAAAATTAGTCTGATCCAGCCACTTAAATGCCCCGCGCTCCTTCAAATCTCGAATCAATTGAAACAGTGCCGCATCCTTTTGTTTCGCTTCAATCATACAATGAATCTCCGGCACACTCCCCTTTATTTCATTTAAAAACGTCATAAACATTTCAGGATCAACGTTCTCGGCATGCGCTCGAAACTCCTTCTCTGACCGCGGGCTTGAAATATGCATCTTAATCGGCAGGGTGGAATGTTTCCAAGTAGTAACAATCCGTTCCCAATCAGACACCCAATCCTCCTCTTCGTGGTTTGCAAGGTGATGATGGTAATCGAAAACCATCGGAATTCCTAACTTCTCACAAAGATATAACGTGTCCTTAACTGTAAAAGTAGTATCATCATTTTCTAACATAATCATCTTTTGAATTCCAGGCTTAATATATCCCCAATTATGTATAAATTGTTCCAGCGCTTTCTCTTTATCCTCATACCCGCCGCCAACATGCAGAACACAACGATGCTCGGGATTGATTGCCATTCCCTTCAAGAGAGCCTCATGCATCGATAAGGTCTTGAGTGAGTTTTTTAAAATATCTTTATCTAGTGAATTCAACACAACAAAATGATCAGGATGAAAATCAACTCTCAACGGATGCTCCTTTAAAAAATCGGCTAATTTTTCAAGCGGTTCCTTCAAAGGCTTGATATAGTTCCAATCCAGTAAATCCTCATGATTGGCGAGCGGAATCAGCCTTGAGCTAAATCGAAAAAACTGAATATCATTCCCTACATTATGCTTAAGAAGGCGCAGACAATTCTCTAAATTAGATTCAGCAATCCTTTCTAATTTCCGAATCGCAGCTTCACGGTCCTTTATTTTGGAGAATTGGGCAAACGTCATGGTTTGAGAGGGGGATGCGTGCTGCAGTTCTGCACTCATCGCTACATACCCTAGTTTCACTATCATATCTTCCACCTCTACTTAGTCTATATTATTATTCTCACCTATCTATTTTTTTCAACTACAAATTATTTACTGTAAATAGGGAAATCTAAAAAAAAGTTTTGTGGAAAGAGTGACACCACCATGCCCTTTTTTTCAAAAGAAAAAAAACAAACCCCAAACACCAATACTCCTGGACAAGTTTTTTTAGGAAAAGATTTTGATGTCCGATATAAATGGCTAAAGCAGTCATTTAATCAATGTTCTGATATCACCATCTATGAGCTAACCGCTAAACATACGCGCTGCGGGATTGTTTACTTACAGGATATGGTTGATGAAAGTTTATTTGATGAGCAAGTCCTTTCCTATCTCGCAAATGAGGATTTTGCCTCCTCACATCAGGAATTTATTCATAAATTACTTGAATTAAAATTGATTAGCGCTATGTCAAGCAGTCTACTAACAGATATGCAGAAGGCTGTGGAACTTGTCCTTGATGGAAATATATTAATTTTTTTCGAGGGTGACCCGCGGATGCTTGCCTTCCCATTACAAAAATTTGAGAAAAGAGCCATCAGTGAGCCGGCAAATGAAAATGTCATCAGAGGACCTAGGGAAGCATTTGTTGAGGATATTCATACGAATATCACCATGATTCGCAGAAGAATTAAATCTCCCGCTTTAAAAATGGAACAGCAGTTGATTGGTAAATTCACAAAAACAAAAGTAGTCATTGGATATCTAGAAGGAATCTGCAAGCCAGACATCATCGAAGAAGTGAAACAGCGAATTGGCCGTATTCAAATGGATGGAGTTTTAGGAAGCAGTTATATAGAAGAAAATATGGATGATTTCCCATTATCGCCTTTTCCGCAGGCGCAAAAAACAGAGCGGCCAGATGTTGTTGCTGCAGCCCTGCTCGAAGGAAGAGTGGTTATTCTTGTTGATGGCACACCTATCCCTCTTATTGTACCGGTTACCCTTACAATGTTTCTTCAATCACCGGAGGATTATTATCAACGCTATGTTTTCGCCAATTTCGTCCGATGGCTGCGAATGGGTTTTTTAGTTATATCACTGCTGTTTCCATCCTTTTATATTGCGTTGACGACCTTTCATCCTGTGATGATTCCATATGACTTGTTATTGAGTGTTGCAGCTGCAAGAGATTTAGTACCATTTCCTGCAATGGTGGAGGCATTTATTATGGAACTAACCTTTGAAGCATTAAGAGAAGCTGGGCTTCGGATCCCAAAAGCAATTGGGCAGGCCATTAGCATATTGGGTGCATTAGTCATTGGGCAAGCTGCTGTTCAAGCAGGAATAATTTCTGCGCCAATGGTCATTATTGTTTCTTTAACAGGGATTGCCTCCTTCATCGTACCTTATTTCGATTTCGGTTTTTCGATTCGTCTGCTTCGCTTTCCCATAATGATTTTATCGGGAAGTTTTGGCATTTTTGGATTGATGATTGGCTGTCTTCTTATTTATATCCATTTGGTTCACCTTCGTTCTTTTGGAATGCCATACCTTACACCAATTGCACCGATCCGCGCTAATGATTTAAAGGATACCTTTTTACGAGCCCCTTGGTGGTTATTGAAACGTCGTCCTTCGTTCGTTGGCACAAAGGATCATAAGAGATCTAATCTTAATTATCCATTTGTGGAGGAGGATGATGATTGAAGATAGCCCTTATTTTCTCAATCGTTATTTGCACGTTTTTTTTAACAGGATGCTGGTCTCGTATAGAAATAAATGAGCGAGCGTTTGTCTCAGCCATCCTAGTGGATAAAGGGAAAAATGGCAATATTGATGTAACCTTAACCTTTCCACTTCCCAATCGACTTGCTACAGGACAATCAGGCGGAACGCTGTCATTAGGGAAACCTTATGCAACCTTAACTTATTCAGGCACAAATATCTCACAAGCCTTTCATAAAATGCAGGTTGATTTGCCTCGGAAAATTAGTTTTGGACAAGCGAAACTTGTGATTATTGGACAAGAAATGGCCAGGGAAGGGATTACCAAAATATTGGAATTTATTATCCGTGAACCAAGCCTTAACATCAATCTGGCTATGTTTGTAGCACCCGGAAAGGCAAAGAATATTATTAACATGGCTCCAACCTTTGAACGGTCGCAAACAAGAATCCTGTTAGGTTTCACAAAAAAAGAAATTGCTCTATTAACCACACCCAAGGACTTTCTTGAAACAGTAAATGGTGATATGGCAGTCAGTATTTTAAAAGTAGGAAAACGCAAAATGGTTAGTGAAAATGGAAAAAAAGTTGTTTGGGTTGGTACAGATGGAGTCGCCTTATTCAAAAATTACAGAATGGTCGGTAAGCTAACATCTTATGAAGGAAGAGGGGCCTTGTGGCTCCGAAACACGATTAAACGTGCACTGGTCACGATTTATTCACCAACGGATCACAAGGAAGTTAACTTAACTGTATTGCAAGCAGCAGCAAAAATTCACCCATCAAAAAACGAGCCATATACGTTTGATGTTCACGTCAATGTCGAAGATGACCTTTCGGAATCGGACTCAACAATCGATTTCAGCAAGGAGAAAAATATTAAAAAATTAGAATTAATTGCAGAAAAAGATATTAAGGACAGGATTGGGGCAGCATTTACCGCCTCTAAAAAGGCGGGTGCAGATGTCTTTCAATTTGGTGAATATTTATCATGGTATAAACCAAAAATATGGAAAAAATCTGAAAGGAACTGGTCGTCACTTTATCAAGACAAAGTAAAAGTTAATATCTATGTAGATCTAAAGATAAAACGAAAGGGTTCAGAGAATAATCCATTTTGGACAAAGGAACTAAGCCCATGATTATCATTATTTTATTTTTCATTATTATCTCTTTTTACGAATGGAATTACCTTAAGAATCGAAAGCGAAAAAAAAGAACATTCTTCATTGTCTTATGTATCATGGGTGTTTCTTTCTGTTATTGTATTTCGACGCATCTTTTCAAGTATAGTCTGAATCCTAATGAATTAATTGAAATCCTATTTAGGCCGCTGCAGGAAAAGATAATAGGTTAGGTGGGGAATAGTTGAAAACTGAGGGGATCTCTCAACATCAAATCATCCATTTTTTAATTCTCTTTTTTTTCTCGACATTTGTTGGGTTTTCTTCGGTCCAACTCGTTAAAATGGCACAATATGATTCCTTAATTGTCATTTTTATCGGAGGGTTAAGTGCGGTTGCTCAAGCCATTATAGGAATAAAACTTGCCAACCGAAGACCAGATCAATTTATTGTGACTTATGGAAAAGAAATCTTTCCTTACTGGGTCCATCTCCTCCTTATGGGGGCAATGTTCTTTTTTTGCTTTCACGGCAGTGCCTTTATGTTAAGAGAATATGAGGACTTCATTATCCAAGTCTATTTGCCCGAAACACCAAACTGGGCCATCGGGATTCTCTTTGGTGGTACTGTCGCCATAATGGCTCGATTAGGTATCGTCACGCTATTTCGATCAGCTCAAGGTTTATTTTTTATCACCATCTTCGCCATTCTTTTAAACACGGTCTTTGTTGGGAGAGAGCTAAAATGGGAGCGTTCGATGGCTTTTATAACCAATCATGATTTCCAGGGTATTGTACAAGGAAGTTATTTTATTTCGCCCTTTTTCTGCGAGATAGTCCTATTAATTTTTATCTATCCCTATATTATGGATATAGAAAAAACAAGAAGATCCTTTTTCTGGGCGATATTCTATTCGATTAGTCTGATTATCGTCTATATTGGTTTTTTATTACTTCTGTTTGGTCCAAATTTAACGGCTCATTTAGCCTTCCCAATATTAGAGATGGTTCGTTTCATTAAAATTGCTGAATTTATTGAGAACTTAGATCCGCTCTTAATTGCCGTGTGGTCCACAATGGTTTATATCAAAATTAGTTTTTTCTTTTATTTGGCCGTTCATATTCTTGCCCAGTTATTAAAACTAAAAGATTACAGGCCCCTGACGTTTTCATTAGCAGCAATTGTCGTTTCCATGTCGGTAACTATGGCGGAGAACTTTGCAAGTCTTAGTGATGTTTATGAACACTCCTGGCCAACCTTCGCCCTCTGTGTAGAATCCATCCCTTTATTATATCTTCTGATGGATACCATTAAGAACTATGTGAAGAAGAAGTCGATGACCCCGGTTGAGAATAAAAAAACATAAAAGAGCAAGGACCTCGTCCTTGCTCTTTTTCCGTTTATTGATGATTATAGCTTCTTGGCTTTGATGACTTACCGCCAGTTCGTTTTTCACCGCTTCTTGGCTTTACCGGCGCTTTTTTTCGGTTACGATCAGAGCTGTACGAACCTCTGGAATCGTCTCTTCTGCGGCGGTCGCCACGGTCAAACTGTTTTCTATCTCTTTTTTGTGGCAGTGGAGATTCTTCTGTCAATTTTACAGGAGTAGTATCCGGCTCTTTTGTTAACATCTTTAATACAGCAGCCACAACAGTTTCAGCTTCATTGCCTTCTAGTAATTCCTGTGCTGCAGCTTTGTAATAATGAAGGTTGTTGGATTCAATTGTTTGAACAATTTTATCAACAACTGCACGTTGTTGACCTTCTAGTGCTTCATCAAGGGTTGGAGCCTGCATTCTTTCCATCTTTCTCTTCGTTGTTTTTTCCACAACAGCAAGGTAAGATTTCTCACGTGGTGTGATGAAAGTCATCGCAACACCCGTCTTTCCGGCACGACCTGTACGGCCGATACGGTGAACATAGCTCTCCGGATCCTGCGGAATATCAAAATTATATACATGTGTAACGCCGGAAATATCCAGACCCCTTGCCGCTACGTCAGTTGCAACAAGGACATCAACCGTTCCTTCTTTAAACTTTCGAAGGACTGACATACGCTTTGCTTGAGTTAAATCACCATGAATACCCTCTGCTGTATATCCTCTTAAAGTCAATGCTTCCGCTAATTCATCAACACGGCGCTTTGTCCGGCCAAACACAATGGCAAGTTCCGGTGATTGAATATCAAGAAGTCTTGTTAACACGTCAAATTTATTTTTTTCTTGCACTTCAATGTAATATTGTTCAATTAAAGGAACGGTCATTTCTTTCGTTTTTACACGAACAATTTGAGGATTCTTCATGAATTTTTCGGCCATTCTTTGAATTGGTCCAGGCATTGTTGCTGAGAACAATAGCGTTTGGCGGTCTGCAGGTGTTGAAGCAAGAATCGATTCAATATCTTCGATGAATCCCATGTTCAACATTTCGTCTGCTTCATCAAGAATAACCGTATTAACGGTATCAAGACGCATTGTTTTCCTATTAATGTGATCTAATACACGTCCAGGGGTTCCAACAATAATATGTGGAGCTTTCTTTAATGAGCGAATTTGGCGGCTGATATCCTGGCCACCATAAATCGGCAGCACGCGTACTCTTTTTCCTGCCCCGATTTTATACAGTTCTTCTGAAACCTGGATCGCTAACTCACGAGTTGGGGCGATAATAATTCCTTGGATGGCATCCATTTTTACGTCAACTTTTTCAACCAACGGAATTCCAAAAGCAGCTGTTTTACCTGTTCCTGTTTGAGCTTGCCCGATCAAATCTATACCTTTTAGCCCCAACGGAATCGTTTCTGATTGGATTGGTGTAGCTTCCTCAAAACCCATTTTGAGTACAGCTTTTAAAGTAGCCTGACTTATACCTAATTCTTCAAACTTTGTCAATGTTTTCATTCTCCTTCATCTATATAAAAAATATTTGGTATATAAGTGCTGAATATACAAACATACGCATCAAAATGCGGTAATTTCCACTTCTTTATTTTACCAAAAAAAAGACATTCTCCAAAAGAGTATGCCTTCAATCTTCGTTCTTTAGACACGTTGATGAATATCATACCACTGTTACTATTAATTTGCAATAATGACATCTTTTAAACCATCTTCAAGCCTTAAAAAGGCTATTTCTCCATTAAAAAATCAAACACTTGAGAAAACAGGGAATCCCGTGCCTCACAGTGGCATATAAGATGCTTGGAATGCTTGATATAGGTGAGTTTTTTCTGCCTTGCACTTATGGTTTGGAATAAATATTCAGCACTTTTGGGCGGCACAATCCCGTCACTCTCCCCTTGTGCAATGAAGGTTGGCACGTTTACCTGATGCAACAGAGGTTTAATAAAAGAAACAAGCCTGCGGAACTGTAAAGCAGCCGCAAAGGGTGTTTCTTTTATTTTTCTTTTATAACGGAGAAATAATTCATTCGCTCGTAAGTTTCCGTGCAGGGAATCCTTGGCTATTTCTTTTATGTCGACAGCTAACTGTTTCGGGTTCAGATAGAAAGCAGCTGTACTCAATAGAATCAGCTTTTTTACAGGATACTTGGCGGCGAGATAACTGGCTATCATACCACCCATTGAAAAACCAACGACATATACCTCGTTACAAGTATCAATCAGTTTCGATAATTCAGCCTCGGCATGATCAATCCATTCCTGAAAATGAACTCCTTTTAAGGAGCCGGGAACACCGTGTCCCGGCAATGTCGGAATACTAAATTTCCAATCTGTCCGTTCCTGCAAATACTCTGCCAGCGGCTCTACTTCATAAGGAGCACCCGTGAAGCCATGAATAAGTAAGCAGCCAATCACATTCTCACCGCCCATCCCCTTTACTTCTTTTGTAAAGCTTGAACAATCTCCTCTAATCTCATCCCGCGTGAAGCCTTAACAAGGACAAGTGTGGTTTCATCTACATATGTCTTTAATTTTTCAATCAGTTTTGACTTATCTTTAAAGGCAAATACTTTCTCTTCGCTTAAAGCCTGATGGGCTCCTTTGGCAATGTGGCTGCCTAACTCACCATATGTGAACAGATAATCAATTTTTTCCGGATTTAGTCCTGTCCCTATTTGCAAATGGTACTGCTCTTCCTCTGGGCCAAGCTCGAGCATATCCCCCAGCACGAGAATTTTCCGTTTGTATCCCTGAAGATTGGATACAAGTTCAATTGCCGCCATCATCGATGTAGGGCTGGCATTATAAGCATCGTTAATGATCTTTTCACCTTGTTTTCCTTCAACAAGTTCCATACGCATGTTAGTAAGCTTAATGTTAGCCAATCCTGCATTCATTTTTTCATATGGAATGGAAAAATAATGGGCGATTGACATAGCGGCGAGAGTATTCAATATGTTATGTGTACCAAGAACAGGCAGCTCAAAGACCGTATCCGAGACATTTATTTTAAAGGAGTTGCCTTGCTCAATTTGTGTTATATCCTTAGGATAGAGGTCATTCGTAGAATTTCGGCCAAACGTTTGGATATTAATGTTTCCTTTATATTCGAAAATCCTCTCCATTAATAAAGGCTCATCACCATGAAGAACGGCAAGTCCACCATCACGCAATCCCTGAAGTATTTCTAGTTTCGCTTCCGCTATTCCTTCTCTTGAACCGAGGTCAAGCAAGTGCGATTCTCCAATGTTAGTAATCACAACCGCATCAGGGCAGGCAAGTTTAGTCAAAAAGGCAATTTCCCCTCGGCCGCTCATTCCCATCTCAAGTACCGCAATTTCAGTATCTTCACTTAACCCTAAAACGGTTAACGGAAGACCCAGGTGGTTGTTATAATTTCCCTCGGTTTTTTGAACCTTATATTGAGTCGATAGTAAACTAGCTGTTATATCCTTTGTTGTTGTTTTACCATTACTGCCCGTAATCCCAACTACTTTGACCGATAATTCCTGCCGATATTTTCGTGCCATTTCCTGCAAGGCTACAAGACAGTCGTCAACAACTAAGATTGGCAGCCCTTGCGGTGGATTTGGAACATCCTTCTGCCATAGAGCCGCGGCTGCCCCTTTTTTGATTGCCTCTTCCACATGCTTATGACCGTCTGAACGTTCACCTTTAAAGGGTACAAATAAATTTCCTGCCTGAATTTTTCGTGTGTCGATGGTAACCCCCTCAATGATAACATCTGCAAAAGGGGTAATATCATTTATGGCCGAGGCCATTTCTGAAATCTGTTTCAAAGAACGTTTGATCAATTGGATACCCTCCTTTTTCTCATTATAAATCTACCCACATTTCTCAAATAGAAACGGACACGGCGTACAAGCCGTGTCTTAGTTTTTTATTAAAACGTATACTTAATTTGCTGTTTCTCCGCATGTCTTTCTTGTGCAAGCTGAACCAGGCGTTCAATCAGCTGTGGATATTCTAAGCCTGTATGCTTCCATAATAGCGGGAACATACTGAAAGGGGTGAAGCCAGGCATTGTATTTACCTCGTTAATTAACGCCTTGCCATCCTTTGTTAAAAAGAAATCTGCACGAACAAGACCGGAACAGTCTAGTGCCTTAAACGCACGAACAGCCATCTCCTTCATTTGTGCATATTCTTCTTCGGTAATATCTGCAGGGATAATTAGTGCTGTATCCCCGTCTTCATATTTTGCTTTGTAATCATAAAAATCCTTCTTTGGAACAATTTCACCAGCCACAGAACATTCTGGCTCATCATTGCCAAGGACAGCAATTTCAACTTCGCGGGCAACAACGCCTTCTTCAATTATGACTTTGCGGTCAAATTGGAAGGCTTCCTCAAAGGCTTTGTCTAACTCAGTACGATTTGTGCATTTGCTAATTCCGACACTAGAGCCAAGGTTTGCTGGTTTCACAAAACACGGATAACCAAGCTGCTCTTCAACACGGGAATAGGCGTCTTCCTTTGCCTTTGCCCATTCACTTTTAATAAAAGAGACATAGTTTACCTGCGAGAGCCCGGCTTGTGCAAAAATATTTTTCATCAGCACTTTATCCATCCCGGCAGAGGAAGCAAGAACACCATTTCCAACATACGGCAAATTGAGAAGTTCTAATAAGCCTTGGACCGTTCCATCCTCGCCGTTTGGTCCGTGTAACAATGGAAAAATAACATCAAGCTGCGCAGATTCTTGCTGATTGGCCTGAAAAAGAGCAGGTGCCAATGATAACGGTGATAATTGTGGCGCATTGGTAAATTCAAGTGCCTGCACATTTTCAACCGGCTCAAGTAACTGCGGCCCTTTAATCCACTGTCCTTCAACATTTATGTAAATTGGATAGATTTCAAATTTTTCAAGGTCTAATGCTCGGATGACAGCAAGTGCTGTTTGTAAGGAAACCTTATGCTCAGCGGATTTTCCGCCATATAATAACCCTAGTTTTGTTTTCATTACTATTCCTCCAAATTCTCATTCACATTATATTTTAACACTATACTAAATAAGATAGGAAATGTGGCTGACCTGTTTTTTAATGTTTTTTCTCATTGATTATTTTATGATACCTAGTGCTTGCTTCAATACAAATCTATCCACATTTTGTTATAGCTTCTATCACAGGGCTACCCGGAAATATTTAGATAAACCTATTGCAGACAATAGTCACTATTTATGATATGAAAAACAGTCCTGCTAGTAGGACTGTTCTGCAAACTATATGACATTGAGCTTCCACTCTTTGGTTCTTTTATCAAAGATTAGTTTAGCATGGTAAGGCTTATTGGAGATTTGTTGGTACTCTTCATACATATCATCCATATTGTCAAAATCACCCATGACCCAAATTGGAATGTCAATTCGTGTGCGCTGGTGTTCTGCATCCCGTAAAGAAATACAAATCCCCTCTTTCATAAACGGGGTTAATGAAAGCAGGATTTCTTTATTGACCTGCGGGTATGTCCGTTTCTTCCTAATCCCTAAAATGGATTTTTCAAGCTTTAATTCGCCAAGCTTACCTGCAATCACTTCACTTAGTAAATGAAAAAAGTCCTTAAAGCTTCGATAGTAAATTTTGTTATACCAGCCATCATCATGGGCTAGATAAACAAAACGGTTGCCGAGTTTGTTGTAAAAGGGCAACTTTAAATGCTGCTTCTGATGGCCGAGGAATAGTAATTCAGCTAACTCCTGACCTGAAAGTTCATTCAATACTTCTTCCTCTGTAAAATCAATCCAGCAAAAGTTTCCATATCCGTATACATCCTCGGCTGCTAACTTATCAATTCGGTCGTCCGGACAATATTCGAGTAGTGTATGCATATTAAAATCAGCATCATCAAAACGGTGCTTTAGTAAAAGCAAATGATTTAATGAACCTGAAAAAGCAGCAGCAAATTCGCTGAATTCAATACCGTAGGACATTACATACTGATCTGATTGATTAAGGTGTACATAGATGAGATCCCGTATGTCTTGATGATGCTTTTTCAAAGCCAAACTCCTCCGATCAACCACATGTAATATGTTAACGGACAGTTTCCATGAAACTTCCAATTATTCTTTGTAAATCCTTCCTTATTTTATCAAATTATAGGCCTAATAGCATATTTCATTTCTTTTACAAAAAATTTTCTTCAGTTACACATACTATTTTTATATATCCTACTCCTTATTATTTGTTCATCTACCATTTTTAACAGCTAATTTTTATCGGCACCCACAGAAAGGGGCAAATAAGTATGATAAAAGATATGACTGCGGATGAAATCAGCCTTTATATTATTAAAACTCTAAAGGATAACAAAAAGGCAGAATTTAAAGCCATCCTCGAGGAGCTCCAGCCCTATGATGTGGCTAAAATTTATGAAGACCTTCCGGAAAAGCATAAAGGGAGATTCCTACTTTATTTAGACACAGATGTCCTGGCAGATTTGATGGAGGAGCTTGATAAAGAGGAGCAGCTCGAGTTATTAAATATTCTTGGAATCGAAAAGACCAGTAAAGTTTTAGATCTGATGGACAATGATGATTTGGCCCTGTTGTTAAATGAATTGTCTCCTGAAAAGAAGGATTCGCTCCTATCTGGTATGAAAAAGGAAGAATCAAGTGCCGTTCGAGGCATTATGAATTATCCTCCAGAAACAGCCGGTCGAATTATGACCAACCGTTTTATTTGGATTCGTGACTATTTTACTGTCCGGGAAGCCGTAGACAAGTTTAAGGTATTTGCTGAGTTTGCTGAATCCATTAATTATCTGTATGTCATTGATGAGGCCCGCAAGCTTGTTGGTGTAGTTTCTTACCGAGATTTATTGCTGGCAGAACCGGAAGAAAAGATCCGTGAGATTATGTATGAACGGGTCATTTCTGTTTCGGCTGCAACTGACCAGGAAGTCGTCGCCCAAACGGCTGAACGGTACGATTTCTTAGCTATACCGATAGTCGATGAAAACAACGTCTTGGTCGGGATTGTGACGGTCGATGACATCATTGATATTTTCATCCAGGAGGCAAATGAGGATATTGAAAAATTATCGGCATCAGGGAAATCAATCGATTTTGAAACAAAAACCTTCGTAGCAGCCGCGAGGCGTTTGCCATGGTTGATTTTATTATTATTTATCGGTGTTATTTCGGGAAGGATTATTAGCAGTTTTGAGGAGACTCTGCAACGCGTGGTGGCGCTCGCCTTTTTTATGCCGATGATTGCCGGAATGACTGGGAATACCGGGACCCAATCGCTTGCAGTAGTAGTGAGGGGGCTGATTACACAGGATATCAATAGAAGGGTGATCACTCGCTTAATCGCACGGGAACTTGGTGTTGGGATCACCATTGGTGTGACCTGTGCGATTATTATCGCCATTATTGCTTATATTTGGCAGGGCAATTTAATTTTAGGGGCTGTCGTAGGTTCCTCCCTCTTTTTTACACTGATTATCGGCACCCTCGCCGGTACGATCATTCCTTTAATTTTATACCGCTTGAAGATTGACCCGGCTGTGGCATCAGGACCGCTGATTACTACTTTAAATGATATCTTTTCGCTGATGACTTACTTTGGAATTGCAACAATGTTTCTGAAGCATTTGATGTAATTTCACTATAAAAGATGAAACCTTTCGCTTATCTAATCGTTACTATAAATGTAATAATGAAAGCCGTCACATTCAAAAAAAAACGATTGATAATTATGCATGATTTCTTTAGTACCACCATATTGATTTCAATATGAGACAAACTGGTATAAAATAAGAAACATAAATTGTTAAAGAAGAAATAAGCGAAGGTGAACTATGACAGACTATATTAACTCAATTTTGGAATTCTTTTCGCAGTTAGGCTACTTTGGGATTGCTTTAGGACTGATGATTGAAATCATCCCCAGTGAAATTGTTTTAGGCTATGGCGGCTACATGATATCCCAAGGACATCTCAACTTTGTCGGTGCGGTCATTGCCGGAACGGTCGGCGGGACGATTGCCCAGCTCTTTTTATATTGGGCAGGTTATTATGGCGGAAGACCCTTTTTGGAGAAATACGGGAAATACGTCCTTATTAAAAAGAAACATATTGATGTCGCTGAACAATGGTTTGAAAAGTATGGTGCGGGGGTCATCTTTTCCGCCAGGTTTATCCCTGTTGTAAGACACGCTATCTCCATTCCTGCAGGGATTGCCAAGATGCCGGCCAGTAAATTTACTCTTTACACTGTCGCTGCAGTATTGCCATGGTCAATCCTCTTTTTATATTTAGGAAAGGCGTTAGGCAGCAACTGGTCACATGTAAAAGAGGTCGCACATCCTTATGTATTACCGCTCATTATCGCTGCTATTGTTTTAGGTGTGATCTATTATTTAGTCAAGAGAACGAAAAAAACCACCGATTAATTGCTCGGTGGTTTTCTCATGAGATAAGAAAGTATAAAAGTTTTTGGCTTTGAGAATTGTCTAGCTCCAGGCGCCATCGGCTCGAGGTCACAAGCTTATCCAGTTGCGGCTCCTTGGGACGCAAGTCTAGCCATCCCCTGAAGAAGGCAAAAAGCGCCTTCTTGCAGGGTACGTCTTAGCCTAGAGTCCCAGAACAGTCGCCTCCACATTTAGATCAATCCGTCCAAAAGGTTAAAAAACAACCTTTCAGCCGGCTCGTCTTGTGCTTGTCGCCGATAGGCAGGCGCCTTGCGCTTTTCTTATGTCGACTGCTTAGAGAATTTCGCTTGGGCCCAGGCATCAAGTTTTTTGATATGTTGTTTTCCAATCGTAAAGCCATATACAAGAAGCAGAATGATTATAAGCGTAAACATATCGATTCTTTTCGTTGAAATAAAATTTATAATCCCCATTAGGACTTGTGGGATGACTCCTGTTAGAGCAAATAAAACGGTTGCCACTTTAAACCAAAAGGCTGATTTGAGCCCATACCGTGCATACAAAAGAAAAAAAGTAGACGTCCAAGCTAGTACTTCAAGACTGACTAATATCACCCATTTATGTTCAAGCAATAAATCCAAGTAAAAAACTCCCTTCAACTCCATATTAAAAAGCCTGGAAGAACGCGTCACGACGCTTTCTCCCAGGCTTTTCTCCTTCCGTGTATACAGAAACCGCTTCTTCTGTACGTCTTCTCTCGGACCAGACTGACATCCTGCCACGGAACCCTAGAAAACCTTTTATAAATATGTTTTTTAGCAAAGCGGACATTCCTATTTTTTAAAATGATATGGAAGTGTCGCTACAATAACCTTCTTCTTAAAAATCAGGTAGGCCCGAATTAATAAACTTGATTGATTGTGAAGTATATTATGCCAGCTCTTTTTCGTAATAAACTGCGGAATCAACACGGTGACCCGATAATTGTTTTCGCTAGCTTTGTGCTCAACTGTATCAATGAACTTTGATAATGGGTGTAAGATGCTGCGGTAGTGAGACTGCAATGTCACAAGCCTAACATCTGGCTGCCATTTCTGCCATTTTTCCTCAAACCGCTTTTCGTCTTCCCTGTCAAAGGACACATAAACAGCAAAGATTTGGTCGGTTAGAGACTTGGCATAGTTGATAGAGTTTTCAACTACCTTTGTAATACCTGCCACCGGAACAATAATCACATTCCCTTGAACCGGCATCGCTTCATCTTCTGGATGGATTCGCAACTGTTCCCCGACTGCCTCATAATGCGAGTTAATTCTTTTAAACATAAGGACAATCAGCGGCAAGAATATAACCACAAACCATACCTGGCTGAACTTTGTAACAAAGAAAATAATTAAAACTGTTAAAGTGATAAGGGCACCAACTAAATTGGCACTTAGCTTTGCCACCCAGCCGGCAGGTTTTTCACGAAGCCATTTAATAATCATCCCTGTTTGTGATAGCGTAAATGGAATAAAAACCCCTACAGCATACAGCGGGATTAGATGCTCAGTCTGGCCCTTTGAAGCTATAATCAGAATGATGGAAGCCACTCCAAGTGAGACAATTCCATTGGAATAACCTAGACGGTCTCCTCGAATCGTAAACATTCTTGGCATGTACTTATCTTTTGCTAAAGCAAATGCTAAAAGCGGAAAGGCCGAGTACCCGGTATTAGCAGCTAAAACCAAGATCAGTGCAGTTGTCCCTTGAACAAAGAAGTAAAGATAATTTCGTCCAAAGGTTTCCTTAGCAATTTGTGAAACAACCGTTTCCTCCGCTTTTGGTGCAATTCCATAATAATAGGCCAAAAAGGTAATTCCAGAAAATAATAAAGCCAAAAGGGAGCCCATTAATATTAATGTTTTCGCCGCATTTTTAGGTGCCGGGTCTTTAAAGGTTGGGATGGCATTGGAAATAGCTTCTACCCCTGTTAAAGCCGAACATCCTGATGCAAAAGCGCGAAGCAGCAGAAACAATGTGATTCCCTGAACAGGTGCGCCAATTGGTGCATGTTGTGCGGAAGGAGTAATATGCCCCGTTGCAATTCTAAACAGCCCTATACCGATCAAAACGAATAGTCCAATCACAAACAAATAGACCGGATATGCCAATATAGAGGCAGACTCTGTTATACCACGCAGATTTAAGATGGTAATAAAAATAACTAATACACAAGCAATAAAAACAGAGTGTGCATGTAAAGCGGGAAAAGCGGATGTAATCGCATCTGTACCGGCCGTCACACTTACTGCCACTGTTAATATGTAATCAACTAATAAAGAGCCGCCGGCAATTAAGCCTGCTTTTTCACCGATATTTTCCTTTGATACGACATAAGCCCCTCCACCCTGAGGGTACGAATAAATAATCTGACGATAAGATAATATGAGTGCTGCTAAAAGGAATAATACTCCAATAGCAATAGGTACGGAATACCAGAACGCAACAATGCTAATGGTTGCTAATACAATTAGAATTTGTTCTGTCCCGTAAGCTACTGAAGACAAGGCATCTGAAGATAAAATAGCTAACGCCTTTAAAATACTTAACTTTTGCTCGCCTAATTCCGTTGATTTTAACGGACGCCCAATTAAAAAACGCTTAAAAGAAGAAAGCACGTGATTTCACCTACCACTTTTTGAAGTAGAATTACCGATTGATTTTAACATAACAGTGTGATCAATATGAAGTATTTCTTAAAAAAAACGCACCATATTTAACATTTTAATGAACGCTTTTTATGTAAGCGCCTATCATTAAAAAATGGATAGCTACCTTTACTGTCTCCGTTTTCCAATGGAATCATCCAATTTTATCAGAAAGGATAGAAAAAGGTATGGAATACTCCATACCTTTTTCTACCCATTTTGTGAGACACTTAAGCGGTCCCGGTATAAGAAATAGAAGTAGAGCAGCATTGAAATAGCAATCGAGACAGCCGCCATCCAATAGATACTGCTGTAGCCAAGCAGATGGCTTATTTGGCCGAAACCCATTGCCCCTAGGCCGATTCCCAAGTCGAAAAAAGAATAAAAGGTTGCATTTGCCATTCCCCTTCGATTTACTGGCACCTTTTCAATCGACCAGGATTGAAGGGCCGGCTGAACCATACCAAATCCTAATCCATAAAACGCCGCGGCTGTATATAAGATTAGGCTATTAGGCAGCCAAGCTAACAAAATCATAGCTGCCAATATTAGTACGGTACCAGGAAGAAACACAGCCCGAAGTCCTTTTCGGTCATATAACTTTCCTGCAAAGCTTCGCGTAATCATTAAAGCCAGTGCGTAAAATAGGAAGTATAATTGAATTCCTGAAATATGCCTTTCAGCTGTATATAAGGGTAGAAAGGCAGCAATTCCGCCAAAGGTGACGGTAATAAAAAACATCAGAATGGATGGCTTCAAGGCCCCTTTTTCATAAAGCTTACTCTTTGTTTTTTCCATGCCTGGTTTTGGATCGATTTTTTTATAGGAAATTCGGGATGATAAAATTAATGCGATCAGTCCCAATCCTGCACATATCAGAAAAAATGGTTTAAAGTTGATTATACCCGTTAAAGTTAGTCCCAGTGAGGGGCCAATCGCCAGTGCCAAATTACCTGAAAGTCCGTAAAAGCCCATACCTTCACCACGTCTCGAACCTGGGATTAAGTCTGAGGCAATCGTACCTGACGCGGTCGTGGAAAAGCCCCAGCCGCCACCTTGAACGACCCTCATCATAAATAACAACACCATACTGGTTAAGAAACCAAAGGAACCGACTGAAAGCACAAAGATGGTTAAACCGACTATATAGACAAACCTTCTTCCTTTTGTTTCAAGAGCGGTACCCGCATATGGACGAAGCAGTAACGCAGAAAATGTAAAAATTCCGACAACAAAGCCAATGAGCTGGTCATTTCCGCCTAAATCTTCCACAAACAATGGAATCGTTGGAAGAGTCATTTGAAATCCTAGAAAGATAAAGAAATTAGCCAAACAAATAAGCACAAAGTCTTTTGTCCAAATCTTTTCCTTTTGAAGCTGTTCTTCCATACAAAAAACAATCTCCTTCTCAATTATGGTGAAAAGCCGTTTCTACGGCTGTAAAAACGACTTTTCATTAATTATTATTTGGTTTTCGCTATCTCGATTACTCGTTTCATAGCTTGAATTTGACCTAGATGGTTCGCCTCATGGAAGATGGCAAAATTGGCCAGCTCACCAAAGGTTTCTTGACCAAGAAATGGTGTTTTTAACTTCTCATTAAAGCTTTCTCCGGGTATTTCTTTGATCCTTTTGATTTGCTCCTTTAACTGCTCAGTTAATTCTTTTATGGAAGGAACCTCTCCTTGCCAGTCAGCCGGTTTGGTTCCTGTTGCAAATAACTCCATGTAATTGGCTGGAAGGTTGGTTGATTTTTTTGGAAAACCAAACATAAATTGTTCCGCAACCGTTAGAACATGCCCCACATGCCAATGAATGGTATTGTTAAAACCCTCTGGCTGTACATCTACGTTTGCCCCATCGATTCCTTCGACCTTTCTCACTAAGAAACTTCTTGTCAGCTCAAAGCTTTTAAATAAAAGTTCACTCATTTTAATGGCCTCCTCTTTCAATTTCAGCTTCTATTTTATACCATTAATGGATTATTAATAAACAAAACGTACTTACATTTCTTCCGGTGCTTCAATCCCTAACAGACGCAAGCCCTCTTTAAGAACAACCGTAACCGAAAAGACTAGGGCTAAGCGGGCTTCTAAACTTTCTTTTTCCTCTAAAATTTTTACTTCTGCATAATACTTGTTAAAGCCTTGAGCTAAGTCGATAATATACTTCCCGATAAGCGACGGGTCATGATTCTCACAAGCTCTTTTAATAGCAGGTGCAAATTCCATCAAGAGACTTGCCACTTTCCATTCCTTTTCCCAAGTAGTTGACTCGTTTTCCGGAAGAACTACTGCTTGATAGTTTGCTTTTCTTAAAATGGAACAGGCACGGGCAAACGTGTATTGAACATATGGCCCTGTCTCTCCCTCAAATCGAAGCATTTCCTCAAGAGAGAACTCTATATCGTTCATGCGGTTATTTTTTAAATCATGGAAAATAACCGCCCCTACACCTACCTGTTTAGCTACCTGATCCTTATTTTTTAAATTAGGATTCTTTTCTTCGATATTGTTTCTTGCCATCGCAATTGACTCGTTTAGTACTTCCTCTAATAACACAACCTTACCTTTACGCGTGGACATCTTTTTGCCGTCTTTTAACATCATTCCAAATGGTACATGAACCATATTTTCTGCCCATTCATAGCCCATTTTTCCCAGAACAGCTATTAGTTGCTTAAAATGCAGACTTTGTTCATGGCCCACTACATATAATGAATGAACAAAATCGTAGTTTTCTTTACGATATAGCGCCGCTGCCAAGTCACGGGTGGCATACAGCGTTGCACCATCTGACTTCTTAATAAGACACGGAGGCAGTTGTTCCTCGGATAGGTCCACGACCATAGCGTGGTCTGATTCTACCAATAACTGCTTTTCCTCGAGGAGGTTAACAATCCGATCCATTTTATCATTGTAAAAAGCTTCACCGGCAAAAGAATCAAATTCCACGTTCATCAGCTCATAAATACGCGAGAATTCTTTTAGTGATTCATCACGGAACCATTGCCAAAGTAATAAGGCTTCCTCGTTGCCATCTTCTAGTTTTTTAAACCAGCTGCGCCCTTCAACCTCTAATGTTGAGTCACTTTCTGCCTCTTCATGAAACTTAATATACAGAGCAAGGAGTTCTTTGATGGGATTTTGTTTAACCTTTTCAGCATCGCCCCAAAGTTTATAAGCAGTAATTAACTTCCCAAACTGTGTCCCCCAATCGCCAAGATGATTAATCTTAAACGGTTTATATCCGCATTTTTCGGCAATAAGTGCGATCGCATTCCCAATCACGGTTGAACGCAAGTGCCCCATCGAAAATGGTTTGGCGATATTCGGTGATGAAAGATCAATCGTCACCGTTCCGCCCTTTCCGAAATCAAGGCCGGCAAACTGGCCCTTTTCATCGATTACTTGATTTATTAGCGTTTCAGAGACGAGCTTTTTATTTAAAAAAATATTGATATACCCGCCTACAACCTCTATCTTTTCGAATGCTGCTGATTGGATTTTCTCACTTAGTTCTTGGGCAATAACGTTAGGTGATTTTCGTTTCAATTTAGCCAGTGTAAAGCATGGGAATGCCATATCCCCATGGTCTGGGTTTTTTGGTTTTTCAATCAAAATTTCCAATTGGTCTGCAGGTATTCCCTGCCCGAGCAGACCATAAAGTATGTCAGCTAGCTCCTTTTTATAATTCATGTTAATGACCTCCTTTGCTTCTATAAAAATAAAAAACCCCCGCATCTATATAAGAGACGAGAGTATGGTTTTCCCGCGGTACCACTCTAATTGTTCACAAAGAACCAGCTTTCTTTTGTAACGGAGGATTCTCCGGCCTCGCCCTACTTTATTCAGGCTGGCATCTCAAAAGTGCGTTTCATTATCTGTTCTTGTGTCAGGCTCTCACCCTCCCTGACTCGCTATAACTTCCCAGATAACTACTTTCTTTCTCATTGACTTTTCCAGTTTGATTATCAGTTATTATACTGGAAAGATTAGGATTTATCCATAGGTGTTGATTATTTTTTCATTAGGGAACCTTACTGGTAAAGGAGGGATTTTTATGGCCAGACGAAATAAAATACTTGTTCCGGAAGCCCGTAATGGATTAGATGCCTTGAAGGCAAGAGCTGTTCAATCCGGAAGTCCTGAAGATGCTAAATTTGAAGCGGCCGAGGAGGTTGGTGTTCCTTTAAAAAAGGGATATAACGGCCAGCTGACCTCTGTACAAGCTGGGAAGGTTGGCGGAAGGCTCGGCGGCAGTATGGTTCGCGAATTGGTTAAAATGGCACAGGAGAACTTAAAAAATAAACAATAAACTAAGGGAGCCATTTGTCAAGGCTCCTATATTATTTTAAAAAAAGTTTGACAATTCTGTGACAATTGGTAGAATATTCAGTATAAGGAGTTGATGGATATGCATGAAAAATATGTAAAGAATTTACAAACTTTTAAAACGGCATCAACCTACGTTGGAGGATTTGGAATCATTTTTCTTTTATTCAGTATTTTTGAAAACGGTTTCAACCTCGCGCTCGGATTGGGTATCGGATTAACCGCTGCTTCAGTCGTCCTTTTCTTACTTGGAATCTTTTTGGGGTTAATGGAGGAGTACACGCTTGCAAGTAAACGGAAAACACCGGTACCCCGATCATCACATCAATTTTATTATTAAAATACACGAACAGACTTGTGCGCCTGACACAAGTCTGTTCTTATTTTATCCCCTCTCTAAGCAGAAAATTTTTCATGACGTCGGCAATTTGCTCGGAACTCAATGGGTCGTGGTTTCTTTCCCAATCAGAGACGAGGGCTATGTACATTTTTAGCAATAGAAAACTGATTACTTCCGTATTTGCAGGTGGAATGGCTCCCTTTGCAATTGCCGTTTCAATCTTTTCTCTTAAATATGCAATAATTTCATCCTCTACATGCTTCAACATTTCGGATACCGCTAATGTCCCCATTTCTGTTTCTTCTTGGACAAGCTTGATCATCAACTGGTGCTGAGAACGAAAGGCTAATAATCGAGTCAGGGCCCGGTGGACATTCTCCGTAAATGGTAATCCCTTGTCGATGACGGCCTCAGCTTCAGCAATCATTTCTTTTACTAATTTAGATATGATTTCTTCAAAAAGTTCTTCTTTATTTTTAAAAAAGGTATAAATTGTTCCTTTACCAACATTTGCGAGCCTTGCTACCTGGTCCATGGTGGTGGCCTTATAGCCGAATAACGAGAAAGACTTTGTTGCCGCTTCTATGATCATTGTTCTTCTATCGGGAGCCATGTTTTGGTCCTCCTATTTGACTAAATTAGTTTTTTGGTCAATGCCTTATTAATATATCATAGCTTATGATTTGTTTCAAACGGATGAGACATTATATCTCATTTGGAAGTAAACGAAATAAATTTTTAATTAAACGTTTGATTAGCCTTCTTAAAAGCCCTTTCCAGCAGTTCTAATCTCATTTAATCAAACGTTTAATTAGTTTTTCCTCCACCCTCAATAATTTTAATCAAACGTTTAATTAGTTATTTCGCCGACTTAAAAAAATTGTTTGTTCACAAGTCATTCACTTGATAAAAAGGGAAAAGAAATGAAGTAAGTCTCCACCATTCCAGGGCCAGTCAATCACCTAGGAAGGACTGACCTTTTTTTAAAAGATTACGCGAACATAGACAGGACTTAGTTTCACGAAAATTTCGTATACTATGCTAGTATAGTCAATGAAAGTAAATGAATGGAGGGAAACAAAGTGCTTTCTAACTTTGAAGAAAATCTACATAAATATGCAAGGCTGCTTGTTGCCAAAGGAATCAATGTTCAGCCCGGCGATTGGGTTAAAATGACGATCACGGTTGACCAGGCTCCTTTAGCTCGTTATATTACCAAAGAAGCCTATGCACTAGGTGCTGAAAAAGTAATTGTAAAATGGTCTGATGATGAAATTAGCAAACTGAATTACTTACATCAACCAGTGGATGTGCTAACCAACATCCCCGACTATGAAATTCAAGAATCCGAACACCATGTTTTAAATCATCGTGTTAGCCGGCTTTCAATCGTATCAAGTGATCCTGGGCTATTAAATGAAGTGGATCCAGCTAAAATTGCTGCCTATCAAAATAAAGCAGGGAAAGCATTCAAGGCACAACGTGTGGCTACACAAAACGATGAGCTGAAATGGACTGTTGCCGCAGCTGCCGGGGCTGGCTGGGCGGCTAAAGTATTCCCTGACTTAGCTACTTCAGAAGAACAAGTAGATGCTCTTTGGGATCAAATCTTTAGAACTTGCCGTGTATATGCTGACGATCCCATTGCTGCATGGGATGAACATAAACAGACATTGAATGAAAAAGCAGCAAAATTAAATGAAATCCAGTTTGATGCTCTGCATTACACAGCTCCTGGTACCGATCTGACGTTAGGACTTCCAAAGAATCACATTTGGATGAGCGCGGAAAGCCGTAATCCAAAAGGGGAAGAATTTATCGCTAACATGCCGACGGAAGAGGTTTACACAGCCCCAGATACCCATCGTATGGATGGTGTCGTTCGCAGCACCAAGCCTCTTAGCTACGCGGGTACGTTAATAGAGGGTATTGAAGTACACTTTAAAGACGGAAAAATTGTTGATATTTCAGCAGAAAAAGGCGATGAAACCATTAAGAAACTCGTATTTGACAATGAAGGCGGTACCGGCCTGGGTGAAGTTGCTTTAGTTCCAGACCCATCACCTATCTCTCAATCTGGCATTACCTTCTTTACTACTCTTTATGATGAAAATGCATCGAACCATTTAGCCATTGGGGCGGCGTACCCTACTACCATACAGGGTGGTACGAAAATGAGTGAAGAGGAATTATTAAAGCATGGTATGAACACTTCTACTGTTCATGTCGATTTTATGATTGGTTCTGACAAAATGAATATTGATGGAATTAAGCAGGATGGCACTATTGTTCCGATCTTCCGTAACGGCGACTGGGCATTCTAAAGAAAAGCGCAAGCGCCTTGGTCAGCCCCGATATAGGGCGACTTGTCGACTGGCCAGCGAAAGCAGGGCCAGAGACTAGTCGCCCTTAATGCGTACAGAAAGCAATAGCTTTCTGTAGCCAAGCACAAGACGAGCCGGCCGAAAGGTTGCTCTTTAACCTTTTGGACGGATTGTCCTAAATGTGGAGGCGACTGTCCTGGGACTCTAGGCTAAGACGTACCCTGCAAGAAGGCGCTTTTTGCCTTCTTCAGGGGATGGCTAGACTTGCGTCCCAAGGAGCCGCAACTGGATAAGCTTGTGACCTCGAGGGGCTAGGCGCTGGAGCTGGACAATTCTCTAAGTAAAAACTTTTATACTTTCTTATCTTACCTGATAAAAAAACAATCCAGTTTCTATGAAGCTGGATTGTTTTTTTAGTGCCTTCTTGAAAAGGGAATATTTAGTCCCCGTTAACTACACGAATAGATACATGTTGTTCGTCTACAGGGATGACAGCAGCTGTTAAATTTTGTTCGAGTAATACTGAATAATTATTTTTAACTTGTTCCGTCCAATTTAGTTTCTCTGCCATGCAGGCAAGTACCTGCTTCTTCCACTTTTTCACTGTTTGAATATCAAACAAAATAGCCCCAGTACGGCGGTTAAAGAAATCAATTGGTGTTACTACCATCTCATGTTCAATTCCATAAATTAATTTTGCAAAGAGAGGCAGCGGCAAGTTATATTTCACTGCATCAGCTGCATTCTCCTCGAAGATGTTAAAAACAGCAGCTGCGTTCGAACCATACATTCTCGTTAAATGTTCCGCTTCTGCTTTTGTTAATCCAGCTTCTTCTCCTTTTTTAAGCATCTTATCAACATAACTATTAAAATTACTCGAACCTCCAACGTCACCTCCGGAAACCGGAAGATGAATTGTTTGACAAGGTAAGAAACTTCTTGATTCTTCAACTTGAAATATAGATACTAATCGATCAACCACAATTTCAGCCATTTTACGATAACCAGTTAATTTGCCTCCAGCAATGGTAATTAATCCTGATTTCGATTCCCAAATCTCATCTTTTCGAGAGATTTCAGAGGCATTTTTTCCTTCTTCATAGATCAGCGGCCGAACACCTGCCCAGCTTGATTCAATATCTTTCTCGCTTATCTTTACCTCTGGGAACATATAATTGATAGCATTGATAATATAACTCCGATCAGCAACAGTCATGTTAGGATTTACTGCATCCTCATTATAAAAAGTATCCGTGGTTCCAACATACGCCTTACCATCACGAGGAATCGCAAATACCATTCTGCCATCAGGTGTATCAAAGTATATAGCTTGTTTTAAAGGGAATCGTGATTGGTCGATCACAAGGTGGACACCTTTTGACAGCTGCAGCACCTTTCCTTTTTTTGAATGATCCATTTCGCGGATTTTATCAACCCACGGTCCCGCCGCATTGACCACTTTTTTCGCATGGATCTCGTATTTATCACCGGTTAACAGATCTTGTACAAGTGCTCCAATCACTTTTCCATTGTTGTAAACCAACTCCATTACTTTTGTATAATTGATAGCAGTGGCACCTTTTTCAACGGCAGCCTTCATTACTTCAATCGTCAAACGAGCATCGTCGGTGCGATATTCTACATAATAACCGCCGCCCTTTAATCCACTATTCTTAACCAGCGGTTCTTTGGCAAGTGTCTCCTCAGCTGAAAGCATTTTTCTACGTTCTTGCTTTTTCACTCCCGCTAAAAAATCATAAACCCGCAAGCCGATTGATGTACTAAACTTACCAAACGTTCCCCCTTTGTGAATCGGCAATAACATCCATTCAGGTGTTGTTACATGGGGGCCATTCTCATAAACGATGGCCCGTTCTTTTCCAACTTCCGCTACCATTTTTATTTCAAATTGTTTTAAATACCGTAAGCCGCCATGAACGAGTTTTGTTGATCTGCTTGATGTACCGGCTGCAAAATCCTGCATTTCAACAAGAGCCGTTTTCAATCCACGTGATTCAGCATCCAATGCTATCCCTGCGCCGGTAATACCGCCTCCAATAACTAATGCATCAAATGTTTCACCTTTTAATTTATTGACTATCTCTTTCCGATGTAAAGTTGAAAATTTCATCGTCTCTTCCTCCGATTAAGTGTCTTATTATTTACATATGCATTAAAATATAGGATGGAAATAGAAAAAGACCACAAAAGACATTATCCAATTCCGATAATGTTTTTGTGGTCTCTCCGATTTCTCCTGACAAATATTAACTTATCTATAGCTTACCATACTGAATCATCTAGATACAACTATTATTATTTGAAGGCCATTGCAGCTTTAACTGCCTTTTTCCAGCCATCATATAGATTGTTTCGATTGTCGTCTGTCATTTTTGGATCAAACTTGCGGTCTACCGCCCATTGTTTTGCAATTTCCTCCTGACTTTCCCAAAAACCTACTGCGAGTCCCGCTAAATAAGCCGCTCCCAATGCCGTTGTTTCATTTACCACCGGACGTTCAACCGGAACATTTAATAGATCACTTTGAAACTCCATTAAAAAGTCATTTTTCACAGCACCGCCGTCCACACGAAGCGCTTTTAGTTCAATTCCAGAATCTGCTTCCATTGCGGATAATACATCCTTTGTTTGATAGGCTAATGACTCAAGCGTTGCCCGGATAAAGTGTTCCTTCGATGTTCCCCGTGTTAAACCAAACACAGCTCCGCGGACATCGCTATCCCAATAAGGTGTTCCTAATCCAACAAAAGCAGGGACGACATACACACCTTCAGTAGATTCAACCTTTTTCGCATATTCCTCACTATCTTTGGCGTCCTTGAACATTCTTAAGCCGTCACGAAGCCATTGGATTGCTGAGCCTGCTACGAAAATACTGCCTTCGAGTGCATATTCTACTTTGCCATTTAAACCCCAAGCAAGGGTAGTTAATAAGCCATGTTCAGATCGAACTGCTTTTTCTCCCGTATTCATTAACATAAAGCAGCCTGTGCCATATGTGTTTTTAGCCATTCCGTCTTCAAAACAAGCCTGCCCAAACAATGCTGCCTGCTGATCCCCTGCCACTCCAGCGATCGGGATTTCTTTGCCAAAGAAATGGTAATCAATGGTGTTTGCATAAACTTCTGATGAAGGGCGTACATCTGGAAGCATTGATTTTGGAACCCCTAGTATTTCTAATAATTCATCATCCCATTTAAGTTCATAAATATTAAACATTAGTGTACGAGATGCATTAGAATAATCCGTTACATGAGCACGGCCTCCGGAGAGCTTCCAAATCAGCCATGTATCGATTGTTCCAAACAAAAGCTGGCCTTGCTCTGCTTTGTCCCGTGCACCCTCTATATTATCAAGAATCCATTTTACTTTGGTTCCGGAAAAATAGGCATCGATGAGCAGCCCTGTCTTTTCCCGGAAAAGATCATTATATCCCTTCACTTTCAGCTGTTCACAAATTTCACTAGTTTGGCGAGACTGCCAAACTAGTGCATTGTATACTGGCTCTCCTGTTTCTTTATCCCATACAACCGTTGTTTCACGCTGGTTTGTTATACCGATTCCGGAAATCTGTTCAGGTTTGATCCCCGACTCAGAGAGCACTCCAGCGATGACAGAAAGAATAGAACCCCAAATTTCATTTGCATTATGTTCCACCCATCCTGGTTTCGGAAAGTGTTGTGTAAATTCCTTTTGAGCAGTATGAACAATTTCTCCATTTTTATTAAAAAGAATAGCCCTTGAGCTTGTTGTACCTTGATCTAAAGATAAAATATACTTTTCCATGATAAATTCCCCCATTTAAAAATAACTTACTATTAAGCTACTTGGTTAGCCCGACTTCTAAGAGAACTCTGCTTTTTACTAGAAACAAATGAAAGTATTAGTACCACAAGACTGATTCCTAATACAATCCAAAGAGACCCTGTTGCTTTTCCTAGAAAGACTACTTTATAAAAAACTGCACCAAGGCAGCCGCCTAAAAGCGGTCCGACAACCGGAATCCAAGAATAGCCCCAATTAGAACTTCCCTTACCACTGATTGGCAATAAGAAGTGGGCAATTCGCGGACCGAGGTCACGAGCAGGATTGATCGCATAACCAGTTGTCCCACCTAAGGACATCCCGATGACCACGATTAATAAACCAACAGCAATTGGATTTAATCCTTCTGTAAATTTATTAGCCCCAATAAATAATAGACCAAGTACAAGGATAAAGGTACCAATAATTTCACTTAATAGATTTGAAAAAGTATGCGGTATAGCAGGACTTGTTGCAAATACCCCAAGCTTTGTTGCAGGATCTTCCGTTTCCCTCCAATGAGGCAGGTAATGTAAATAAATTAACACCGATCCTAAAATAGCGCCAAGCATTTGTGCCAAAATATAGGATGGCACATTAGACCAAGGAAAATCTCCATTTAATGCTAAGGCTATTGTTACTGCTGGGTTTAAGTGAGCTCCACTCACCGACCCTACCGCCAAAACTCCCATTGTTACTGCAAGTCCCCATCCAACTGTAATTACGATCCATCCCGCATTATTGGAATATGACTTCTTTAAAGAGGAGCCAGCGCCAATTCCTGTACCAAACACAATAAGAATCATTGTTCCAATCATTTCCCCAACGAATGGTGTCATTTTTCTTTCCCTCTCTCTTATAATATTATTTTTTTCTGTCTGTCCAAGCTGTAAACGAAAAAAAGAGATCCACAACAGAATGAACCCATAAATGGGTTTCTGTGTGAATCTCCTTATCTCCGTCACAAATTATTAACTTAAGAAGAGTATATTACGCAAGTGAAAGCGGTGTCAACACATATTTATGATTAATATAGTATTAAAGTTGAAAATTTATTTAGCAAATAGGTTCCATAGCTCTTTTTTAGAAGTTGTAATTCCAGAGGCACCTGCTTCTAATGCTGCATAAACGTCTTCAGATGTACGAATGAGTCCTCCAGCTAATATAGGCGTTTTCACTCGTTCTTTTACCTCCGTTATCATTTTAGGCATTGCTCCAGGAAGTACCTCAATAAAATCCGGCTGTGTTTTTTCAATTAACTTGTAGCTTTTTTCTAGCGCATGACTATCAATTAAAAAAATCCTTTGCACGGCAATTACACCCTTTTGCTTTGCCTTTTGGATGACGCTTGACTTGGTTGAAATTAATCCGTAAGGCTTGAATTCTTGGCATATATATTCGGTTGCATATTCATCATTTTTAATTCCATGGATTAAATCAACATGATAAATCATTTTTTTATTATGTTGATTTGCCATTAAACTAATATTTTTTAGTTGCGCTATATGCATATCTAAATAAACACCGATTTCATATGGGCTTTTTAGGAAGTTCTCAAATTCCTTCATATTCCCAGAAGCAGGTAATATTTTTTGTTCCAATTGACTCCATCCCCTTTGTAACAACCTTTCTACTATCTTAAAGAGAAAATATCTATTATTCAATAGTAAGAAAGGCGCAAGCGCCTTGGTCAGCCCCGACAAGCACAAGACGAGCCGGCCGAAAGGTTGCTCTCTAACCTTTTGGACGGATTGGCTTGTGACCTCGAGGGGCTAGGCGCTGGAGCCGGACAATTCTCTAAGTAAAAACTTTTATACTTTCTTACCTGTTAAAAAAGGGTCAGTCTCCCGCTGCTTTGAAGCAGCAGGGCTGACACCTTTCCTTTATTTCTTTAACATATCATAATATCTAATTACTTCTTGGGTGATTTCACTGGTTTCATCCAACCCGCTTACTTCTTTTAAAACAGCAGAAAGTCCATTTTCCTTAATCATTGCTTGCAGTTTAGCAGCTTCTGGATCTTCTTGATGATCAAAAAGTAAAGCAGCAGCAATTGCCTTTGCAAGATTGGTGTATGAAAGGCCAGCCTTTTGGGCTTCGACAGCAGGTCGTACAAGACGGTCATTAGGACCAAGTTTACGGATTGGTGAACGTCCTACTCTTGTTACGTCATCATTTAAATAAGCATTTTGAAAACGATGAATAATCTTGTCGATGTATTCGCTGTGTTCTTCAGGATTGAGGCCATATTGATAAATTAAATAAGCGCCTGTTTCACCAAGAGTGGCTTGAACTTGTTTTACAATTTCTTCATCTGCCAATGTCTGATCAATAGTAGACTTATTCTCCAGATATCCCAAATAGGCAATAACAGCATGGCCTGTGTTTACCGTAAATAACTTCCGTTCAATAAAAGGAGCAAGGTCTCGGACCAATGTCATCCCTTCAACTGGCGGGATAGTTTCACTTGTTTCTACTACCCATTCATAATAAGGTTCTACTAAAACATCGAGTGAGCCTTGATTGTTTTGAAGAGGTACAATCCGGTCAACAGCGGAATTAAAAAAGTAAACTTTATCCGCTAACTTCTCCTTTGTTTCACTATCTAAATGTTCATAAATATATCCTTTTAATAGGTCGGTTGCTGAAATTTGATTTTCGCAGGCTATTACATACAACCTCTCATCGTTATTTTTTACTCGCTCAGCCAAACCCTTTGCAATGAGCGGTGCAATATGAGGGAGAATATTTGGACCTATCGCCGTAGTTACGTAAACAGCTTGTTTGATTGCTTCAACTACTTCGCTTTCTTGTGTCATATTATTTAATCCGGAAACATTCTTGATTGTCATGCTCTCTTGTTCAGGTGTGGCTAATTTTACTTGATATTGTTTTTCCTCATTTAACTGATTGATAATTTGGTCGGCAATATCAACAAATGTCACGTGATAGCCAGACTGTGAAAAAAGTGCTCCGATAAATCCTCTTCCAATGTTTCCTGCTCCAAAGTGAACTGCTAGTTTCATCCTAATCATTCCTTTATTATTTTTGTTTGAAGGTAATGTAAAAAAATATTTTCTAATTTTCCGCGAATAACATCCTCATTCGAAGATGAAAAAATCATAATGGCTTCACTGTCTTCAATTAAACTCGTGCTAATCAAGCTTACTATTTCCTGCTCTCTAACACTTAATTCCTCAGGGGCTAACAGCAATAGTAAATTTTTCATGTACATATCGCTGCCGTCCATACCTTTTACCAATATTGGTGCATGTAAATGGGAGATTTGAAAAATGACTTTATGAATATTCTTATCTCTGCAATGAAAAAGGCCCATACCAGTCCCTGGTATTCCTAAACCTCCTATTCTTTCCCTCTCCCTTAACGAGGTTAGAACATCTATCGCAGAGTTTAAAAGCTCTTCCTTTTGGGCGTTGATGACCATTTCTGCCAACACTTTATCATGATTATTAACATGGTGCATTTTATATACTCTAAAATTATTTAAGACTGACTCTATACTTTCTTGGATGGCCTTAAGCTGGCTTAGAAGTTCTACTATTGTTCCACTAGATGCCACACCTGTTGAAGAAACTTCTGGACTAGGTATAGGAATATACTCTCTATTTTCCGTAAGTTTTTTTAAGTTATTTCTTAGATAGCTCTTAATCGCAAGTATGTTTTCCTCTGTTAAAAGAGGTGAAACCAAGAGATAGCCATTATTTAAAAATGGAAGTTTTACGGTGGAAATAATTAAATCGTAATTTTTTATATTTGTTTGATCTTGAACTTCCTTAATAGATTTAATATCTATATGATCAATTCCGATGATCTCTTTTTTAATCCTACTTGCTAACATTTTTGATGTGCCAATACCAGTTGGACAAACAACCAGTGCCTGTATCAATAATTTCTCCTCCCTCATGACGAGGGCAGACCCAAAATGCAGGACAATAAAAGCTACCTCATCATCAGGGATTGAATCAATCTCCGTAAACAGCTGCTCAACACTATTTTTTACCGCCAAAAACAGGAACGGATACTTCTGTTTTATTTCCTCTTTTAAAGGATTAAACAATCCCATTTGCTGCTTAATCCGATAGAGTGATGGTTCCATATGAGCTAATAGGCCTTGGTACAGGGAAAAATCATTTGTCAAATCAATATGAAGCTGTGAAGAAACATCCTGTATCAGGCTCTTGACCATTTTACTTAAAACGACACTATCATATGGAACGATATTCACAGCCTGAAGCTTTGAGCCTTTTAGGATAACAGCCAAATAAATTATATCTTGTTCCGTAAAGGCTACCGAAAAGACAGTTTCAAGTTCAGCACATATTTCATTGATCAGGTTATATTCATTCGTTAAGTTATGGATAGACCCTTCATCTTCTTCTAGAAAAAAAGAGGCATCTACCCGTTGTATGGTTATACCTATATGTACTATAAGCCCGATATAATCATTATCCGCAAGACGCTGCTGGGTACGATCAAAAATTGTATTTACTATCCGGTCTATAACAACAATGTACTCCGGATGAAAATAATGTAAAATTAATTCTTTTGCGTATTTATGATTTTCTAACAAAAATAAACTCTCAATTAGCTCTTCGTTAAAAAACAACAAGAAGTAGCTAGCTAGTGCTTTTCGTTTAGCTGACTCCGATCCTATCAGATCAACGCCAACTCCCCTTTTTCTTGTAATCGTCACATTAAAAGAACTTAACCATTCGGTCAATTCTTCTAAATAAGTTGTTAAAGTTGCGTTACTAACCCCAAGTTCATTGGCTAAAGCTTGTATCTTAAAGGCTTCCTCTTGCATCAGGGCTATCAGCAGCAGCAATTTCTTTTCTTCCGGGGGTTGATCAATTGGGACAATAGTCGTTACATTTTGAACCAAACGAAATATATTTTCGTTTTTCCCCTCAATCCTAAGCCCTGTTTCTATCTGCCGAAGTAAGTGAAGATTAAAGGATTGTAGAATTTTTTCTACCCCGATTAAATCTCGGTGCACCGTACGAACACTTACATTCAAGTGGTTTGCAAGTGATGTTACTGTATGTTTACCCGATGTTTTAACAAGTAACTCGATAATTGCCTTTTCCCTTGTAGTAATATACATGCTACCAACTCGATTCTGTGAAGTAACATAAATGAGCCTGAAGGTAATTTTTAAAATAATAAAAAAGTGAATACAAAAAGCGGCTATGCCGATTTTTGTATTCATTCGATATATTATTTAGTATTTAGGATATCCATAATTTCTCTTGCTGATTTTGCCTCAACTAATTTTTCAATATTAGCCATATCTGAGCATGTAACCGCAATACCTGATAGGATTTCAAGATGTGTACCATCTTTCCCTGCGATACCGAATATCAGACGAACCTTCTGGCCATCAAAATCCACGCCGCCTGGTACTTGCAAGACGGTAAAGCCTGAATTTAAGACATCTTTTTTAGCTTCTTCTGTTCCATGTGGGATTGCTACATCGTTACCCATGTAAGTCGATGTCATTTCATCTCTTGCGATCATGGCTTCAATATAGCTTTCTTTAACATATCCCGCATTAACCAACGCTCTTCCTGCAAAACGAATCGCCTCTTCCTTCGAGGAGAAGGACTGATTTAAGAAAATATTTTCCTCAAGAAGTAGTGCGTCGTTCGCTTGGTTTTCTGCTTCCGGAACATTCGCTTCCGCGTCTTCAACGATTTCTTGAAGTTGAGCAGTTTCCGGATTTTTAAGTTGGTTAATTAATTTATCATACTCTGGACTCGATAGGAAATTATCAACCGAAATATGGTATGCATTTGGCAATTTATTCTGTGCTCTAGGTGTCAACTCTTCTTGTGTGACAACAACTTGTGCATCCGCTGGCAAGTTACTAATGGCCGTATTTGTAACTGAAATATTCAAGCCTGCTTCTTTTACCTTTTTACGCAGTAAGGAAGCACCCATTGCACTTGAACCCATTCCTGCATCACAAGCAAAAACAATTTTGTTTACTTTTTCAGGCATGGTGCCGGTATTAGCTTCAAACACATTAGAAACCGAGCTCTTCTTCCCTTTCATTTCCTGCATTTTTCTTGCAGCTTCCTCGATATCTTCCTCTTGTTCTTTACCTGTTTTTAAAATAAATGATGAAATAACAAAAGATACAATTCCTGCAACAAGTACTCCTGCAAGGTTGGCCATGTAGGTTCCTGCATGATGAGGAGTAACTGCCATAATAGCTAAGATACTACCTGGTGATGCCGGCGCAAGTAATCCGCCGCCTAAAAGAACCAATGTAAATACGCCGCTCATCCCGCCTAGAATGACTGCTAGGAACAACATTGGGCGCATTAAAATGTAGGGGAAGTAGATTTCATGAATTCCGCCAAAGAATTGAATAATAGCAGCACCTGGAGCCGTTCTTTTTGCCGTACCTTTTCCAAAGATACAGTAGGCAAGCAACACACCAATACCAGGTCCTGGGTTTGCTTCTAGAAGGAATAGTAATGACTTTCCTGCTGTTTTTGCTTGCTCTACACCGATTGGTGAAAGAACACCATGGTTGATCGCGTTATTTAAGAATAAGATCTTCGCAGGTTCAATGATAATACTTGTTAGTGGTAATAACCCTGTACTAACTAACCAATCGACACCTGCAACAAGCCAGCCTGTAAACACATCTACTGCTGGTCCGATTGCCAAGAAAGATAGAATGGCCAGCAATCCACCTAAAATACCTGCTGAAAAGTTATTAACCAGCATTTCAAAGCCAGCTTTAATTTTCCCTTCGACTGATTGGTCAAATTTCTTGATCACCCAGCCGCCGAATGGTCCCATGATCATGGCACCTAAGAACATTGGAACATCTGGTGCCCCCACAATGACCCCCATGGTTGCAATGGCACCAACTACTCCTCCGCGTTGCTCATGTACAAGCTTACCGCCTGTATATCCAATTAAGAGTGGCAGTAAGTAACTAACCATTGGGCCAACCATTTTGGCAAGGCTTTCATTCGGAAAGAAACCTGTTGGAATAAATAAGGCCGTAATTAGACCCCATGCTATAAAAGCGGATATATTCGGCATAACCATTGAGCTTAGGAAATTACCAAACTTTTGGACCGCTACTTTTATATTTGATTGAGCCATTTGCTCTCATCCCTTCATTGTTTAGTACATTATTTATAGTAAAGTACTAGTCCTCTGTATACAATAAAGAGGAAAGTGATGTTTGTCACAGTCAAAGCGACAAACATATTGTTTCTCAAAGAATATGAAATATTCACCTATTCTTCTTAGCAATAAATGAAGGGGTGAGCTCCAAGATTGATGGTCAATCGATTCCTTTAGGGTTTACTTAAGTCAGTAGCTATGAAATTAATTAACATCTTCAAAAATAGCAAGTATTTCATTAACAGATTGTGCGGAAACAAGTTTCTCGATGTTCTCTTCTTCGGAACAAACAATGGCAATATTAGATAGGATATCTAGATGTTCATTATCTTTTCCGGCAATACCAATAAGCAGTTTAACAATATTTCCTGCACCAAAGTCTACCCCTTGAGGTACTTGAACAAACGATATGCCTGATTCCTTTACAAAAGGCTTCGAGTCCTCTGTGCCATGTGGAATGGCTACAAAGTTCCCCATATAAGTAGAAGTTAATTGTTCCCTCTCGAGCATCTTTTCAATATAGTTAGGCTCCACATAGCCTTTTTTAACAAGAATTTTACCCGTTAATCTAATTGCCTCCTCTTTTGAATGAACGGTTGTGTTTAATTGAATATTGTCTTTTGCTAAAATTGAATTTGCCATTTCTTATACACTCCTTAATTCTGTTAATTTTTGATTAAAAAATTGCTCAAATCTGGCCGTTAGTAATCCTGTAATTTGTTCTTTACTATTAGATTGAAAAATTCTAATCGTTTCTTCGCTTTCGATTAACAATGAGCTTAGAAAGCTCAATACCTCTAAAGTCTTATTGGTTGTATGACTAGGTGATAAAAGCAGAATCAGAGATTTCATGTTCATTTCTACCCCATCCATACCAATAACCACGATTGGTGTATGAAGGATGTTGATGATAAAACAAGGCTGCAGGACATGCTGCGAACGGGCATGAAATAACGCCATGGCTGTTTCAGGGATACCAACTCCCCCCAGACTCTCTCTTTCAAGGATGGACTGTATTACCTTTTCGGCATCATTTATCCTTTGTTGATCAGACAGGTTTTTACAGGCAATCGTTAAGAGCCCTTCCACCGTGTGGCAGCCATTTACATCTATTACTTCAAATCCCTCTAGAACGGTTGCAATCGTGCTTGCATATTCCTTGATACTTTTCATTTCCTCTATAAAACTAATAGTATTTTTTGCAATCTGATTTGTTTGGAAAGTAACTGGATGTTGTTTTTCTGAACTAATAGCAAACTTGTATTCATTTAAAAAAGACCGGATTTTTACAATTTCATCCTTATTTAAAAATGGATTTACCACTATATAATCCGAATCATACTCCGGAATAGGGATGGTTGATATCACAAGTTGATATTCTTCCTTATTCATTTTTTGAAATTCCATTACCGATACATTTTGGATTTGTTTTAGGTCTGGGAATTCTTTTTGTAATCTTGTTGCCAGCATTTTAGATGTGCCAATGCCACTAGAACAAACCACAAGTGTTTTAAAGCTTCCGAGGTCCTTATTTCCCATTATAGCCGCCCCAAAATGCATGACTAGATAGCCTGTTTCCTCATCCGGAACAAAAAACTCAGGGAACACCTCGTCTACAGCTTGTTTGACGATTGCAAATAAATCCTCATAATCCTTTTTTATTTTATCTAGCAAAGGGTTACTAATGCCCATCTTTTCCTTTATCCGATAGATTGCTGGCTTTAGATGTACAATAAGACCTTCACAAAGAGAACGATTGGACGTTAAATCTATACCAACTAACTTCCCGACTATTTCTATAAGCCTTTTTGTTTTTATGGCGGTCTGTAAACTTGCATCCTCTATTACATGTTCATTTTCATGCCTTAGTTTAGCTCCCTTTAAGTGTATGGTAATATAGGCTACTTCGGCATCCGGTATACTAATTTGAAATACCTGCTCCAATTGGGAGACTATTTTTTGTGCATAAGTGTATTCCTTGGTTACCTTCTGGTCCACCAAATAGGCCAAATTTATTTTAATGCCTTCCCCTTTTTGGATTCTTTCTAAAGCCAGAGCTAAATGAACCACAAGACCAATATAAGCACTGTCTGCCATTGAGAAGGGCAGCTCTTGAACAATAGACTTAACTATGTTTTCAACAATAACTAATTTCCTTTTTTCAACCAGTCCCATTAGTCTTTCAGAAATAGTGTGGTTTTGCTGAGTCGATCTCATTTGAATATTATCTCGTGTTAAGGAAAGAAGCTCTTTCTACACCGTATCCTCTTCTTCGGATAAGATCTAATCCAAACGATTTTAACTTCTCGTCCAATTTTGTTAAGTCAGAGCTTACAGTTGCAATGGTTACGTTTAGGTCTGTGGCAAGTGCAAGAAGTTTTACAGGTTCATTTGTTTCTAAAAGCTCACATAGCATAATGGTTTGTCGTTCATCTGGTGTATATTCTGTATGTGACAGATTAAACAAATAGAGTTCCAGATCCGCAATTCCTTTTTTCTCGCCGGTTAGTTGGACACCGACTCCTGATTTTTTTTGTAATGTCAGGTTATAATCGTTCAAAATATCTTCTATGTTTTTTAAATCTCGATGGATCGTTCTTCCACTAACACCAATTAAATCTGCAAGATCCTTTACGGTTGTTTCATCAGTGGTTTTTAATAGGATTTCAAGAATTTGCCGTTCTCTTGCCGAAATATACATTTCGCACCTTCCTCAAGGCAGGAAGGGCCTATCACATTATGTGTAGGCCCCTATGACTTATTTTTTCAGGTTATTTACTAACTCATCATATTTAGGGCTGTTTAAAAAGTTTTCAACTGAGATATGCTTGGCATTTGGTAATTTAGCTTTTGCACGGTCTGTTAAATCCTTATGTGTAACAACAACATCTGCATCTGATGGTAAATTACTAATCGCCGTGTTCGAAACGGTTACATCTAAACCTGCTTTATTTACTTTATTTCTTAGAATAGAAGCACCCATTGCACTAGAACCCATTCCAGCATCACAAGCAAAGACAATTTTATTTACATTTTCAGGCTTGATATCATCTTGTGTTGTTAAGACAGAAGTCACTGAGCTTTTTTTACCTTTCATCGCTTCCATTTTAGCAGCTGCAGAAGATAAGTCCTCCTCAGCTGTTACTTTGCTTGTTCTTAGAATCAAGGCTGCTACCGCAAAGGACACGGCCGTTGCCACGATTACACCCGCTAATGTTGCAAAATATCCACCTCTTGGTGTCATTGCAAGCAGCGCAAAGATACTTCCTGGTGATGGAGCTGCAACAAGTCCTGCATGAAGAATGTTAAATGTGAATACTCCACTCACACCCCCTGCCATTGCTGCAAAAATTAACATTGGCTTCATTAAGATGTATGGGAAGTAAATTTCATGGATACCACCTAAGAAGTGGATAATTACCGCACCTGGTGCCGTTTGTTTTGCAGTTCCTTTTCCAAATAACCAATAAGCAAGTAAGATACCAAGACCAGGACCAGGGTTTGTTTCTAGTAAGAATAGAATGGATTTTCCTGCTTTTGTTGCTTGTTCAATTCCTAGAGGACTTAGAATACCATGGTTGATCGCGTTATTTAAGAATAGTACTTTTGCTGGTTCAATAAATATGTTAGCAAGTGGAAGCATGTTATGATCCACGATGAACTGAACTCCAGATGCTAAAAATTTGCTTAAGGCTTCAACAACGGGGCCCACACCTTTATAAGCTAAAAGCGTTAAAGCGCCTCCAAGAATACCTGCTGAAAAGTTATTAACTAACATTTCAAATCCTGACTTTACTTTTCCCTCAATCAGTTTGTCGAACTTCTTAATGACAAGCCCGCCAAGTGGTCCCATAATCATGGCGCCCAGGAACATTGGGATATCGGTTCCGACAATCACACCCATTGTTGCTGTAGCTCCGACTACTCCACCGCGGATATCATATACCATCCGGCCACCGGTAAAACCTATTAATAATGGCAATAAGAATGTGATCATTGGGCCGACTAGTGTAGCGAGATCCTTGTTTGGAATCCATCCTGTTGGAATAAATAATGCTGTAATTAGCCCCCATGCAATAAAGGCACCAATATTCGGCATGACCATTCCACTTAAGTAGCTTCCAAATTTTTGTATTTTAACTTTTACATCTGATTTTTCTTTCGCTGTTTCATTTGGTACATTTATATCTTTCTTAAGTGCTTGACTCATCACTTTTTCCCCCTTCTTTATTTTGTTGCTCTATCTACTTTTAATAATAAAGCGGTTTCATTAGGTAAACAATCGATACAAAATTTCATTTTGTCACACTGATTGTTGCCAACATTTAGTTTTCATAAAGCTCTGTTATTTGGCTTTGATTTCCTCTCCAGGCGCTCGCTTTCCGCGGGCGTGCCGGGGAGCCTCCTCGGCGCATTAGCGCCTGTGGGGTCTCCCCTGCCCCGTACTCCCGCAGGAGTCGAGCGCCTTCCGCTCCAATCAACAGAGTCCAAAAAAAACAATAATCTAGTTTAACAGAGCCTTTCAAAAAAACAAAAAAGGCTGGAGAGGAATCAAGTAATGATTCTACTCCAGCCTTATATTAGACCTATTACTCAACCGTTACCGATTTAGCAAGGTTACGCGGTTTGTCAACATCACAATCACGGTGTAATGCAGCGTAATAGGCAAGTAATTGCAATGGTATTACAGAGATAAGTGGTGTTAATAATTCATGTACTTCTGGGATGACAAAACTATCTTCATCCATATTTAGACCATCCATTGAAATAATGCATGGGTTCGCTCCTCGTGCTACAACTTCCTTTACATTTCCACGAATACTCAAGTTGACGCTCTCTTGTGTAGCAAGGGCAATAACAGGTGTGCCTTCTTCGATTAATGCAATCGTACCGTGCTTTAATTCACCGCCGGCAAAACCTTCTGCTTGAATATATGAAATTTCCTTAAGCTTCAAGGCACCTTCAAGGCCAACATAATAATCAACCCCGCGGCCGATAAAGAAGGCATTGCGTGTGACGGATAAGAACTCTCTTGAAATATGTTCAATTAGCTCTTTTGAGTCACATAGTACTTCCATAGCATTCGCAATAATACCAAGCTCATGGATCAAGTCAAAATCAACTGGAATTCCTTGGCTTTTAGCCGTAACATCCGCTAAAATCGCTAACACAGCCAACTGTGCAGTATAGGCTTTGGAGGAAGCTACCGCAATCTCAGGACCCGCATGCAATAATAGTGTGTAATCCGCTTCACGTGAAAGCGTCGAACCTGGTACATTCGTAATCGTTAATGTACGATATCCGAGCTCTTTCACTTTTACAAGTACTGCACGGCTGTCAGCAGTTTCACCGCTTTGTGAAATGAAGATAAACAACGGCTTCTTAGTTAGAAGCGGCATATTATAAACAAATTCACTTGCAATATGAACTTCCACTGGCAGTTTAGCAATGGTTTCAATAAACTGCTTTCCAACCAATCCTGCATGATAAGATGTTCCAGCCGCGATAATATAGACACGGTCAGATTCATTCATGGCAGTAATGATTTCAGGGTCAATTGTCAATGCCCCTTGCTCATTTTGATAAGTTTGGATAATTTTACGCACGACCAGCGGTTGTTCATCGATCTCTTTTAACATGTAGTACGGGTAGGTTCCCTTTTCAATGTCACTTGCATCCAATTCAGCAGTATATGGCTTACGGCTAATGATATCGCCTTGCAGATTTTGAATGGTAACTTCATCTTTTGTAACAAGGACAATTTCCTTATCCATTAATTCAAGATATTGATTTGTTACTTGTAGCATCGCCATTGCATCACTGGCGACTACATTAAAATCATCACCAAGGCCGACTAAAAGCGGGCTTTTATTTTTTGCAACATAAATGGTTTCATTGTCTTGTTCATCTAACAGCGCAATTGCGTATGATCCATGTAAAAGGGTTAGCGTCTTACGAAATGCCTCAATAACCTCTAAGCCCTCATTAACAAATAACTCAATCAGCTGAACAACCACTTCAGTGTCTGTTTCGCTTCTGAATGGTACGTTTGTTAGATATTCGCGTTTTAAAAGATCATAGTTCTCGATAACGCCATTATGCACTAGCGTAAAGCGGCCTGATGTACTTTGGTGTGGATGAGAGTTTACTTTGCTTGGAACGCCGTGTGTTGCCCATCTGGTATGGCCAATTCCGATATTCGCTTTAACATCAAAATCAACAATTTCACGTAAGTCTGCAATACGGCCCTTTTCTTTAAAAACATGGATACCATTTTCATTCTTTACAGCGATTCCAGCAGAATCGTAGCCTCTATACTCAAGTTTTTCTAAGCCTTTTAAAAGGATTTCCTTCGAATCATCATTACCAATAAATCCAACAATTCCACACATCTTCTTTTTCCTCCCTAGATTCAGGGGGCAAGAATGCTTTGGAGGCGTGCTTGCCCCCTCATCTCTGTTTTTGATAAAGGTATCTGTCTATACCTTTTTGAACATTACAGTTAGTATGCGCATATTCTTCTCTTTGTGCACAGAGTTGCCTCTATGTTTTAAAGAAGAACTTTTCGGTTGTGCGTTTCCAACCGGGAGGTATCCGCCGAACATTCGATAATCCTCCTCCTCGTCAACTAATCAACCGTCTTTGATTAGTTCAGGCGCTTAAAATTTTCCGTTGTCTACCTCTATCCTCCTTCTAAAGATTCGCTATAAGAAACAGCAAATTAATCTTACATGATTAATCACGTGTCCGTCAACTAAAAACTTAAACCTTAACATTATTGATAACTATCCATAATAAAATATGCATAAGGGAAATAATCCGTTCCCTTATGCACAAAGAAAGGCAATACGAACAACTGAGGAGTTACTCGCAGTTGTTCCGCACTAGCTCATATTTTTTCTATTCCTTTAATTCCATCTCTTCTTTCACTACCTCAACAATTCGGTTGACAAAGGATTCACAAAGTTCTTCAGTTGCAGCCTCTGCCATGACGCGAACAAGCGGTTCTGTTCCACTTGGACGGACTAGAATTCTTCCGTTCCCAGCCATTTCAGCTTCAACTTCTTCAATGACAGCTTTTACTTTGGTATTATCAGTCACATGGTTTTTATCCGTCACTCGTATATTGACAAGCTTTTGCGGATATTTTTTCATTTCACCGGCTAATTCTGATAATGGTTTTCCGGTTACCTTCATGATATTAACCAACTGCAATCCTGATAACAATCCATCACCTGTTGTGTTGTAGTCTAAGAAAATGATGTGTCCTGATTGCTCACCGCCAAGATTAAAACCACTTTTCTTCATTTCTTCTACCACATAACGGTCACCTACCGCTGTAGGTACACTATGGATTCCATGAGTTTCAAGGGCTTTGTAAAAACCAAGGTTACTCATCACAGTTGAAACGATTGTACCGTGCTTTAAACGTCCATGCTCTTTCATGTATTTTCCGCAGATGTACATGATTTGATCTCCATCCACGATATTCCCCTTTTCGTCGATAGCAATTAAACGGTCGCCGTCGCCGTCAAAAGAAAGGCCTACGTCTGCTCCTTTTTCTTTTACAAGAGCTGCCAATGCTTCTGGATGTGTTGAACCTACTCCAGCATTAATGTTTAATCCATTGGGAGATGCTCCCATTGTTGATAAGTCTGCGTCAAGGTCTGCAAATAAATGGCTTGCTAAAGCCGAGGTTGCTCCATTTGCACAATCCAAGGCAATATGGATGCCTGAGAAGTCCTCATCCACTGTATTTTTCAAGTATTGAAGGTACTTCTGACCCCCTTCAAAATAATCCATCACCTGACCAAGATCCGCACCTGTTGGACGTGGCAGCTGGTCTTCCGGTAAATCAATATAGTTCTCAATTTCTAATTCCTGCTCATCTGACAGCTTAAAACCATCAGGACCAAAAAATTTAATTCCATTATCTGCAACAGGATTGTGGGAGGCGGAAATCATAACACCTGCTTGAGCCCCTAATGCCTTGGTTAAATAGGAAACCCCAGGTGTTGAAATGACTCCCAAACGCATGACCTCTGCCCCAATTGACAGTAACCCGGCTACGAGTGCTCCTTCTAACATATGACCTGAGACACGTGTATCACGGCCAATAATTACTTTAGGGCGATCTTTATCCTTTGTTAAAACATAACCGCCAAAGCGCCCCAATTTAAAGGCCATCTCCGGTGTTAATTCGCTATTTGCTACTCCACGTACCCCATCGGTACCGAAATATTTACCCATTTTAAAAAATCTCTCCTTCAACATGTCTATTGCTAGATATTAGGCATTATTAGTAATGGTTATTTTTGCTGTTGATTTATCAGGCGTCCACTCTACATCCGTTGGTCCTTTGACCTGGATTTTGACATCATGAGTCCCTTCAGTCAAGCCGGACAGGTCAATAAAAACGGTGAAATCACTAGGTCCCAGCTCTGTTACCGACTCAGTTGGGCCATTCACTTGTAAATTAACAGTCTGACTTGTCGGATCATTTACTTCCGCTTTAAAGTTATCCGCTAGGCCTTGAATTTCCAAAGGTATGCCTGAGACCGTTTTTTCTTCATCTGCAGCCGTTACTTGTTCATCCGTGGCTGTTTTCTGTTCATCTTTTTTCACCACTACCGTTGCTTTTACTAATTGAGGGGTCACCTTCGTAATCCCATTTGAAATAATGACTGGCAGGGTTAGTGTTGTGTTTTCCGTGATCTTACTTAAATCAACTTCTACTCGAACACTTTCTGTATTTCTTAAGAGCTCTTCACTTCCAGTAATTTTGGCTTCCGTTTCATCTAACTCAATAGATTCTATCGTAACCCCTTCCGGAGAAGTTCCCTTTTTCACAATGTTGATCGGAACCGTTTTACTGTTCGACTTAATAGGAATGGTTACATTAACTGTTTCTGGTTCAACAGTAACAGCCAACTTATTTAATTTTTTATCAAGCACTTGAATTTGCGCTTGTTTCGAAATGGTTGCTTTTAGTTTACCATTACCCTCAAGGGTGGCTTTAACGTAGGTAATTCGGTCAATGTCACTTTTAGCACCAGTAATTTTTACTTTTCTAGGTTCAACCACTGGTAGACCAGCTGAATAACCATCTTCTATTTGGCCGGAATCAAATTCTGCTTCGACCCTGAATTCCTTCGAAATCTTTTCTTGCACAGACACGGTGACACTAGCTGGCTTCATGGTTGCCTTTAATTTATCAGATAAATTTTTAATCTTGAGTTTTACCTTTTGCTCTCCAATTTTCGCATTTGTCAAATCGACATATACCTCAAAGTTCTTTAAAGCCTTTGCCGATTGGACATGTGTGATAGGGCCCTTTATGGTTACATCTACCGTGTTCGGTATCCCCGATACAACCAAGTTCTCAGTATCATAATAAACCTTTACAGGAATATCCTTTATAGTCTCAGTTGTCTGCTCCCCAGGAACATTAACATCAGTTAACTTCCCACCTGTATGAGGTATAGAGGAATATAATAGGACCGCCAATAATAAGGCCAGTATTTTTATAAACCAAGGATTATCAAACATTTTATCCATTTTGTTTTCCCCTCCAGTTCCAACGAGCTGAAGAAGCCTGTTTATCTTTAGTATGAATCAACATTTCTCGGGTAAGTAGTTCTTTTAGTTCCTCCACTTTCAAATCACGATGAAGTTCTCCATTCTTTGTGAGTGAGATTCCCCCCGTCTCTTCAGAAACGATGACTGTTAAGCTATCAGTAACCTCACTTATCCCTAGGGCTGCCCGGTGCCTAGTACCCAGTTCCTTCGAAATAAATGGACTTTCAGATAAGGGAAGATAGCATGCTGCCGCTGACACATTATTTTTTTGGATAATAACTGCACCATCGTGAAGTGGTGTGTTAGGAATAAAAATATTAATGAGCAATTCCGAAGAGATATTCGAATTTAATTGTATACCTGTTTCTATGTAATCACTCATGCCCGTTTCTCTTTCAATTGAAATTAAGGCTCCAATACGGCGTTTTGCCATATAATCAGTTGCCTTAACTATGGCTTCGACTGTTTTTTCCTGGTTATCATCGTCTTGTGTACTGCTTCGTGAGAAAAATCGCCCTCTTCCTAATTGTTCAAGCGCTCTTCTGAGTTCAGGCTGAAAGATAATGATAACCGCAAGAAATCCCCAATTTATGGCCTGTTGCATCATCCAGCTTAAAGTAATTAAGCCGAGCCACTCACTGAACACCCTGACAAGAAGGATAACAAGAATCCCTTTTAATAATTGAACGGCCTTTGTGCCTCTTATCACATTGATCAGTTTGTAAATGACGTACCATACGAGGGCAATATCAACAATACTAGCTAGATACTTCCATATATTGAGATCAGCAAACTGCATTGTTTCTTCCTCCGTTACTTTCTAAGAACATACAATTCATACAACTAATTTATTATACCATAACTTCACCATACAACTTATTATATGTTTGTGGTTAAAAAAACAAATCACCCGTCACTTGGAGTGATTTGTTTCTTATTTGGTTTCAGGCTGGCCAAAGATATCTAGAACCTCTTGAGTAGTTCTTTTCATATGATACCAAATCCAGTCGAAAACTTCATTTATTTCTTCTATTTGCCCTGTCACATGACCCGCAGAGGCTAAGTATTTTTCCCCGTTAATCACGGTAACATCACCTTGAACCTCGCCTTCTATCCGCACATTCCCATTGTGGACTACAACATCTCCTTTAACTGTTTCACCTTTAGGGACTATAACTGTATTATTTTTAACCACCAGATTTTTTTGCTTGGAAACAGAAAATTCCTGATCTTGTGTCCATGTTGAAAATAAACTTCCCATCATTAGAATGATAAAAACAGAAGCTGCTGTGAGCATAGGATGATTTATAAACCACCTCTGCATCCAAATCCTTTTCTTTTCTTTCGGCAGACGGGCGAGTACATTAGCTGTGAAATCCGGTGGCGCCTGAATATGAGAAATGCCTTTAACAAATGCATCCGTCTTTTTTAATTCATTATAAATCGTTTCACACTCTTTACAACTTTTGAGGTGGTCTCTTAAAGCTCTTTCTTTTTCTGGGTCTAGTTCTTCATCTAAATAATCGTGCATGAGTTCGATGATTTGTTCAGGACACATTTATGTTTTCACCTCTTTATACATATCGTAATTGCTGCCTTAATGCTTCCCGGCCGCGATGAATTCTTGTTTTAACAGTTCCAAGAGGAAGATTGAGAATCTCACTTATTTCATTAAGGGACATATCTTCCATATATTTCAGAACAATTGCGGAACGGTACTTCTCCGGCAGTTTTAATATTTCCTTTTGAACGGTCTCCTGCAGCTCAAGGCTTTCTACTTCGGACTCTGGCAAAGGAGAATCCGAGGAGATTTGCGAATACATGGTTAACCCCTCTGTCCCGGCTACTTCTGCGTCTAAAAAATAGTCTGGTTTCTTTTTCCGAATCCGGTCGATGCAAAGATTTGTCGCAATTCGAAAAAGCCATGTTGAAAACTTCTTATCTTGTTTAAACGACTGTATATTTACATAAGCACGGATAAAGGCTTCCTGTGCGATATCCTCCGCTTCATGACGATTGCCCAGCATTCTGTAACATAATTGGAAGACACTGTTTTTATATATTTCTACAATCTCTCCGAAGGCGTCCTGATCGCCTTTGATGACCTGTTTTATTCTTTTTTTCACTATTGTATCCATTAAGTTTCCTCAGCTCCAATGTCGCTATACGATATACGAACGTCAGCCAAAAAGGTTTCGTATTTAAACGAAAAACTTCTCAATACCTTTAATATTAACAAAATTTTACCAAAGTGAGACAAAATATGTTTAAAGATTTTAATACAGGGGAAAAACGTAATATATACCTAGAAAGAGGTGGAAGGAGATGTCTTCTCCATACCGTGGATTACTAGAAGAAATAGAAATTCAACGAAATGATATGGTTCGGTTAGCATCTGAGACTTCTCTGTCCAATCACAAAGTAATTGAAGCTAGTAAAAGGCTTGACTACTTACTAAACAGATACCATCTATTAGATGTACCGATAAAATAGCGCAGCTGCATATTCTACTATGCAGCTGCCCGTTTTTATAATAGTTTTTCACCAAATAACGATCCCATTAGCTCTACAGCACATATAGCCGTTTTATTTTTCTCGTCTAAGATTGGATTTACCTCCACAAATTCCGCAGAGGTGATAATTCCTGCCTCTTCAAGCATTTCCATAGCCAGATGGCTCTCACGATAGCTAATTCCACCAATAACAGGAGTACCCACTCCTGGTGCATCACTTGGATCTAGACCATCTAAATCAAGCGATAAATGAACTCCATCTGTTTTTTCATTTAAATAGGCTATAGTTTCTTCCATTACTTTAGCCATTCCCAATCTATCTATTTCATGCATGGTATAAACCTTTATTCCATTTTTCTTAATTAATTCTTTCTCGCCGTCATCTAGAGATCTTGCACCAATAATGACAATATTTTCTGGTTTTACCTTCGGATTATAACCGCCAATTTCAGTTAATAACGGATGACCCAAGCCTATGCTTACAGCAAGAGGCATACCATGGATATTTCCTGAGGGACTTGTCTCCGCCGTATTTAAATCCCCATGGGCGTCATACCAGATAACACCTAGGTTCTTATAATGTTTTGAAACACCTGCTAATGTGCCAATTGCGATGCTATGATCTCCACCAAGCACCAGTGGAAAGGCACCCGATTGAACGGCTTCATCCACCTTGTCGGCAAGCAAAGCACTTTTTTCTGCAACTAAATCTAGGTTCCTTAAATTAGATTCTTTATCGATGACTACTTCTGGTCTGCCAACCGGGATATCACCCCAGTCATGGATTTCATTAAAGAGCGGCTTTAATCTTTCGTTAATTCCCGCATAACGCATTGCGCTAGGTCCCATATCTACTCCACGTCTCATTTGTCCTAAGTCCATCGGCATTCCAATAATTGATAGTTTCCTTGTCATCCCCATATTCCCCCTTGCCTGTTATCCCCCCTATTTTAACCGTTTTCATTGTGATGACTCAACTCGACAAAATTCTGTATATATATACGTAATTGTAAAAAAATTCTGTGGTTAAACGATTACACGACGTTCTTGACTATTTCTTGCGATAAGAGAGGAGGTTCGTAGAGCCTAATAAAATCGATTTCTCCTTAATTTGTCCTTAATAAAAGCTGGTTGATCGTCTAAAAAATAAAAAAAGCCTTAAACCATTAACATGATTTAAGGCAAAATATGTAGTGTGATGGTGGAGTCTAGGGGGATCGAACCCCTGACCTCCTGCGTGCAAAGCAGGCGCTCTCCCAGCTGAGCTAAGACCCCATTTGGAGCGGAAGACGGGATTCGAACCCGCGACCCCCACCTTGGCAAGGTGATGTTCTACCACTGAACTACTTCCGCATAACGCGGATAATATTATAAGTAATAAAAATATGAGCCATGAAGGACTCGAACCTTCGACCCTCTGATTAAAAGTCAGATGCTCTACCAACTGAGCTAATGGCTCTTGGCTGGGCTAGCTGGATTCGAACCAACGCATGTCGCAGTCAAAGTGCGATGCCTTACCGCTTGGCTATAGCCCAAAGATGTAATTGTTTCTAGTATGTCCAACTTTTCAAATAATATAAATGGTGGAGGGGGACGGATTCGAACCGCCGAACCCGGAGGGAGCGGATTTACAGTCCGCCGCGTTTAGCCACTTCGCTACCCCTCCACACTCAAAAAAATATAGATGGTGCCGGCGAGAGGACTTGAACCCCCAACCTACTGATTACAAGTCAGTTGCTCTACCAATTGAGCTACCCCGGCGTGAAATTTGGATAAATAAGAATAGTATATGGTGGAGGATGACGGGATCGAACCGCCGACCCTCTGCTTGTAAGGCAGATGCTCTCCCAGCTGAGCTAATCCTCCAAATTTATGAGTGTTATTATTGCTGTCACGAAAGAACTTTGGTGACCCCTACGGGATTCGAACCCGTGTTACCGCCGTGAAAGGGCGGTGTCTTAACCGCTTGACCAAGGGGCCATTATATTTTTGTTAAAGGTAAGCTTCCAAGCGGGCTCGAACCGCTGACCTCTTCCTTACCATGGAAGTGCTCTACCTGCTGAGCTATGGAAGCATAGCTGAAATTTAAATTAACATAAAAATGGCTCCGCAGGTAGGACTCGAACCTACGACCGATCGGTTAACAGCCGATAGCTCTACCACTGAGCTACTGCGGAACGATAAGGTAACAGCCTGGCAACGTCCTACTCTCACAGGGGCGCTTGCCCCAACTACCATCGGCGCTGAGAAGCTTAACTTCCGTGTTCGGTATGGGAACGGGTGTGACCTTCTCGCCATAATTACCAGACTATTTATTAGACACTATTTTATTATAATGTCTTTTTTTTAATTTGCAAGAGAAAATTTAAATTTTTTCATTCTCTCAAAACTAGATAATATAGAAGAAATTCATAAAAACGAGTTGCGCCTATAAACTATGGTTAAGTCCTCGATCGATTAGTATCAGTCAGCTCCACATGTCACCATGCTTCCACCTCTGACCTATCAACCTGATCATCTTTCAGGGATCTTACTAGCTTGACGCTATGGGAAATCTCATCTTGA
>NZ_JAMBOH010000003.1 GCF_023715505.1 Neobacillus cucumis
CTTTGATGACTTGTAATTTAAACTCTTTGGAATGTTTTGTGCGTTTCATGATGTCAACCTCCTTGGTACATTAAGCAGTATAATAAATTTTACTCTTACTGTCCAAGTTCATTTTGGGGCTAATAAGATACATTCTGGTAAATTCATAATCTAAAGGTTTGTTTTAATCCGTCCACCTTAATTGTAGTTGGAATGGTGGTTATTATGCCATTCAAAATATATTTTTGTTGCATCTGACCAATACTTACAATTTAATCCCTTTATGGAATCGAGATAAATTTCTAATGGATCGGTGACCGTTTTTTTATTTACTTTTATTTCACCATTAATAACTGATATATAACCCTTTTCGAAAAGATCATCACAACGAAACTTACACATAGGCATTACAATATTTTTATAATCCAGCTTTTCTTCATTTGTACAGAAAGATCTTTTCTTAATGTGAGACGCAATCAAGAAAGAAATTGGAAATTCCTTACCACAAATCCCACATCTATCAATTGTTTTATTCCCAAAGAGTGCTTTTCTTAGAAAACTCTGTTCAGCTCTACTTTTGGATTTACCCTCAATATCTAAAGTATCTAAATCGAAGCTTTCAACAATTTTCCTATACTCATCGTTACTTACTGGTTGAATAGCAGTTTCACTTTCAAGATCAAAGTAGCTTAATAGAGCGTTACTCTTGTCCTTATCCAGAACTGTAAAACCTGAACCAAATAATTATTTGAATACCCAACAATGGTGTTAAAAAGCGAGATTGGTATATCATGTTCTCTAATTTCATCAAGAAAGTATATATATTCCCTTGTTTCGCTTTTGGGAAGCGTTTTAATTACTGATAATATGTATATTTAACGACAAAAAAAGAGAAGCTCAATTCTGCTCCCCTTGTACTAGATCCGTTATGCCTTCCCCATCAAACTAAACTTTCATCAAGCTTCACTTCAACTGGCAACTCCCTTTAATTTGCTCCCCTCGGTTCTTAAATTCTCCTTTTTGCCAGACATGTGTTTTACTATTGACAGCAAATAGTGAATTGTGATCACATAGTTTTCATGTTGCTTCCCCTAAACCATACAAATTAGTAGACTGAGGTTATAATATGTTTTTCTCCTCTGTCAATAAGCTCATTTGAAAAAAAGTAGATTGGACGGGCATAACAGCAACCCCCTGCGTGGGAATCGAACCCACCAGACCTAGCACGCAGGTCTCAAGCAGTTTTGAAGAATGAGAGGGATTTTACGACTTTGTTAAGTTAGTAAAGACACTCAAATCCCGTCTAATCAACTTAAAATCAGTTTTATCAATAAAATATCACTTGTATTTTTCTAAATCAATCACTAGAAATAGCATACCTATCTATTAATAACAACAAGAACAAATTAATTCCTATAATCATACTTTGTAGCTTATCAGACTTGGAAATCCTTTTTCTCAATACGTATTCGGGATAAGTAGCATTAAAGAAACTTTGACTTTAATTAAAAGATGGTAATATACAATTTTAAAACAAGAATTAGTAAAGTAGTTATTATAAGATGACCAAGAGACCTTGAAAGGCTTAATTGAATATCAGTTTGCATATGATTAACAAAATGAAATTGTATACAAATATGATAAAGTTCTTCCAAATAATGTTGGAAAATTTGAGTTTTATAATCAGATATAAAAATAAAGAAAAGCATAAAGAGGATGAGGAATGTTAATTAAAATTATTTAAAGAGGGATAAACAAGAAACAGCAGAAAGTGCCTAAACTTTAGGTTTTAAATAAATTAGCACAGAAACCCCACTAACATTTTTAATTAGTGAGGTGTTTTTGTTAATTCAAATTTCAATTATTATCTGGACACTGAGGGATCTAATTAAAGAGGTAAATCATCGTCATCTGATTTTTTTAACAATTTTTTCAAAGCAGGCGGAAAATCAAAACCTGCTATTTCAGCATTTTCTACAAGACCTTTTATTTCACCCCAAATTATCCAACCTGCAAAAAAAGAAAGAAATGTCCCTTCTGGGAATCCATCAAATGAAATAACATAACTTAATGTGTTTCCCAATGCTAACATAAAATAAGGCCATAAGAATAATTGGATATTTCTTGAAACTGCTATATAATCGTCTTGATTTTTATTTTTATTCGCTAACATCCTCATTAAAGTATGACCAACTGTCATAAAAATTAGGACATAAGATAGGATATTAAAACTGCCAAATAAAAGTGTAAAAACTGCGGTTAACACAGCAAATGCAGCTTTAACGGTATGAACTTCAATAAAATTTCCCCATTGGTTTTTTATATCCTCAATTCGTACTAATGGTAGGGCAGTAAATAATGGCTTCATTTTATATCCCGCCTTAGGATTAGGTTTAAATATTTTATGCATCCAACGTGCAAATGATGACATAGTATTTTTAGTATCTTTATACCCATTAAAACCTAACTCTAAACTGGCAAATTCTCCGTATTTCAATGCAGTTTCTAACACTCCAAGATATTCATTTCTTGTGCTAAAGTTTTTCTCCTTTGCCTCTTGGATCTTCCAGTAAAGTTTCCGAGTAGAATCCAATGCCTCTGCAATACATTCTTCAATTTCCTCATTTACTTTGTCTTCAGCAGTATTATTTTCTAATAAGCAAAGATAATCTTTACTAGTCAAAGTCATTATATCTACCCCCCAATGAAACTGACAGGAAGATTTCTGGTTGTCAAGAAACTATCCATACTGTCCCTTAATATACTTTCAGACTCCTGACAAGAAACCATAAAATTCTTTATGTTGACTTCATTAGGTGTTTCAAGACTGATATTTGCAAAATTAGCTTGCCCATCAGACTGAAATTCAAATTGATACATTATTTTTTTTAAATCCCTTAGTAATTGAAATTTTAAGCTTGATTCCATGATTTCACCTAGTGGTTCTGGACTACTTATGAAAAAATTATGTAGTGATTGTTCGTTATCAAAGTTTAATATGGAAATTAATCGAAATTTTAAAATCGTTAACTTATCATCCTCTGCAAAATTCATAACTTTCAGAACATTTAAAATTTCTGAATATGCTTCTTCTCTGTCCCTAAATATAGATATAATCTCTAGTCTCATGTCTTTAATCACCAAAGATATAATGGGAAAACCATTCTTAAATTTTGCCACGTTATTTTTTATTTCTATTTCTTCAAATTTAAATCTTTTCTTTAGATCCAACTGTTTATTGTCTAGGAAATGTGTTAATTCTTTAGTAAATGAAATGTTGATCTCTAAAAACAATGGTATAAGCTTTGTAGACATAGTAAATTCCTCCTGTTAATTCTATAATAATACATTTGAGGTAATTTTTGAATGAATTAACTATTATTTTTAGTAGATAAATAATAATCATATTGATTAAAGAACAATAAGTTATTCCCAATTCACTACATTTGTGTTTTTATATAATATTTAATTGTTTCAGATAGCTGTCTAACATCATAATCACCCGTTTAAGGGAAATAACAATAATTGAGTTTGATTGTACTTGAGAATTAGGGTATTAGAAAACGTTACATAAGAGTTATGGTTGGAAGGTAAACCAATAAAGTAAATAGACGGTAAAGTGGTAACGAAACAATACTATCTAATGTGGTGGAACAACTTTGTCAGAATAGGAAAGCCTATATAGGTAATTACTTATCTACTCAAAAGCATACTTGTATAGGTATAATGGTCCTATAAATATATTACGTGGCAATTATTGAAGTTACAATAAAGATATAGTAGGGAGATCAAATTTATATAGTTCTATTAAGTATCAGTTAATTCAGAAAGGAAGAAGGGTAAATTAACATAACCTCTAATATCTATATCTTTGAAATCCTTTATCAATTCAAGTTCCTTTAAAGAAGATATTATCAATCTTATTAAATGTTCATAGATAAATTTCGTTATTTTATCCATCTTCTCTCAAGATGATTAGTTTTTTTATCAAAACTATCTATAATATATCCATTCAATTCTGTAAATTGTTTTGTATGTAAATGTGAATGATTGTTACTATTAATGGTAAAATTTTATTAGAATTTCAACACAATCAAAAACAATACAAATTCTCGCATGTTTATTTTCTAGCTGATATGTACTCATATAACACCTCCTAATATATAGTATTCGTCATTTGAAGTATCATTTCCTTTTTAAAGGAATATAGCGAATGATTCAAAGCACCTCCCAAAGTTATAAGTAAATCATATAGCATTAAGGAGCGTTTTAATTTAGTAATTGTGTATATCTTAGGGCAAAAAAAGAGGTAGTCATTTAAGATCCCCTTGATGTCTTTCTACTAATTTATTATGTCTTCACATTCAAACAAAAACTTTCACCAGCTTCACTTCAACTGGCATCTCCCCTTTTATTTGCTCCCAGAACTCCAAAGCCATCCTTTTCTATATTATTCCCATGAATTTTAAACTCTCCATTTTGCAAAATATTTGTTTTGCTCACAACACTCAAATAGTGAATTGCCGAAAACAGCAACTTTCACGTTTCTTACCCATAATTGTTTGGTATATTGAGGGCATAGTGTTAATTTCTCCTGTCAATAAAGCTCATTTTAAAAATATAACCTAAGTGGAGGGGCGTAACAGCTACACCCTATATGAGAATTTAGGAAGTTTCAAATGGTGAAATCGTGCCCCCTCCACCTCAAAGATAAAATTTTCCTTTTATCATTTACAATTACTAATAGAATCATTCTATGTGGTCTACCGCTTCATTCGTATTTCTTAAATTAAATCTACATATACAACATATGGACTTAATTAGGCTTAAAATAATTTTTTAATTCCATTTAAAAAAGGATAGTCAATGACTACCCTCTACAATGTTGCTTCAGTTTCCCTAATTTCTGATAAATAACATTTAAGATACAAAGAGAGGATTAATGTCAAAACGAGACAAGCAGAAGGCATAGCGGTTGCAGGGCAAAGGGTAATCACTTGGGTGACCGCAATAAATTTACAAGCACTAATTCTTAGTTAAGCCCTTTTTGTTCTTTCAAATAATTTTTTACATTATTTTCAAGAGTAAAACATAACCTCCTCAACCTATCTAATCTTGCTTCATTACTTTCAGGTGCTAGAATAAATTTATATCTACGTTCTTCTTGAATTTTAGAGTGATATTTATGTATTTCATCTATCTCATCTTCACTCCATTTAAAATTAGAATAATCTAATTCTACCATAGGTGGATAAACAGATTTATCACCATTTGTAAACATAAACCTTAATTTCATAGAATCAAATATCTTCCATAGTAACTCATCTCTTGTTACAAACACTGAAACTTTTTTATCCGAAATAAGTGTTCCGCTTACTAAAGTAGGGAAAGAAAGGTCAATTGAAGCATTCCAAATTCCATGAATAATGTGTTCAATCGTTTTCTTTCTTGGATGAATTAAATCTTTCGCCCTAGGATAACCACTTAATAACAAATGTCCATAACTTACATGAGCTACACTCATCAAATCCAATTCATTGGAAAGAAAATCCAAATAATTAATCATTTTTTTGGAATTTGAAGGTTCTGTAGTATCGTTATAAATTAAATAAAGTTTAAGTAAACAAGCATAACTAAGAAACATCAAATTCTGAAATGAACTTGGTTGGTTTAGACTAGCCATTTTAGATGATTGTCGTTGTGATGTATCTTTTACAGGTTCTGAGAACTGAATTAACTTACTATGTTCAATTATTTGTAGAAAATCCATATCTAATAAAGCACCTATATTATTTAATGCCTCCTTTGCCTTATCTTCGTTGATTTCAAAATTATTAAGGTTTCTACAAGACTCTTCCACCCCTAATGTGAAATCAACTTCTATGTCGTATTGTTTAATATGTTTGAGAAGGTTTTTCAATTCATTCCATAGAACCGCATCGGATACCGTTTTACTGGGCTCTCTATAAAACTCTCTAAGATATATACAAATATTAGAATCAAGATGCAATTGAATTACATCCGGTTCTAATTTATTAATTACGTCTTCTATGGACTCAATTTTTTCCTTCAGATACATTGAACTAAAATAAAACTTCATAAAAATCACCTCTTCTATAAGAATAATGTAATATAGATAAATTTTACCATAAGTTCAGGAATCAAACATTTTAACGGAAAATCAAATGCTCTATGTAACTTATGTTTAAAAGGCAGAGCAAAGCATCGAATTGAAATCCAACAAAAGCCGAGGCTCCTATTGCTATGCCTTAATTTTCTATAAAATTCCACATTTCTGGCAAAAACCACCCCCATTTTAAATTGAACTCTAAGGTGTCTAGTACTTGATTCTAATAGCCTTGAAAAATGGTATTTAGATTGTTTTATCTCTTTTAATTGGGGCTGTTTGTGGTTCTAAATAGCATTTAAAAAAGAGTAATCAATTGATTACCCTTTACGCCTGTTGTTTACGTTCTTTCACTGCTCTATATATTGTTGCTCTTGAAACTCCAGTCATATCCACTATTTCATCTACTGTCATTGTTTGACTATCATATAACTTCAATGCTTTTTCAACGTCCTTTTTATCCGCTTTTGGTCTACCGCCAACTCGCCCTCTAGCTCTTGCTGATTCAAGTCCTGCCTTCGTTCTATCTCTGATAATATCCCTTTCAAGTTCAGCAATGCTCGCCATTGTACGAAAAAAGAATCTACCCATTGGTGTACTTGTATCAATCTGATCTTGAATGGAAACAAAATCAACTTCTTTTTCTGCAAAAAGTTCTGACAGTTCAATTAAATGTTTGGTGCTTCTGCTGATACGATCTAACTTATAAACAACTACCTTATCACCCTTCCTCAATTTACCAATCATTTTTTCTAATTGTGGTCTATCCTTTTTAGCACCACTTATTTTTTCTTGAAATATTTCATCTACTCCATACTTTGAAAAAGTATCTAACTGCATCTCTAAATTCTGATCTTGTGTACTTACCCTAGCGTAAGCGAATATCATAAGCACCCATTCCCTTTATGATTTGTTATTATCATTATATCAAAAACGTTTTATTAAGAACAGTTTTGATACATAGATTTTGATATAAGTTTTGATACATTATATAGGATAAAAACCAGTGATAATCGGATCATAAATTGTAGATCACAACATGTATCATTAACCTTCGTTTTTGATACAAAAATAAAAAACTCCCACTAAAAAAGAAGTGAAAGTTTCTTATTCAATAAGTCGAGTAGAAGGGAGCCTCTTTTACCTTGCGGTAAATTGTACTCCTCCCCCCTCAGAGAACCGAGCTTGCACTATTAATGCACACACAGCTCCTCCTAGTTACCATTCACAAAATGTAGCTAATCTCTTAGATTGAGATTTTGCTAATTCTGCTATCCTTAGTAGTTTTGTTTCCATTTATTATCCCTACCTCTGTGTGTAGTAAATGTGTCCCTAGTAAGGGTGATAACTGGTAGCTACCCTTTCCTCCGTCGGCATTACACAACTTCATTGGTACTACGCTGCTATCCGACTCCCTACATCGGCATTTGGTTTCCTTGCTTGTTATCGCTTGTACACCATACTCTTCTAAAAAAAAAGAAAAGACCGGTAGGGTCTCCCGAGTTGCCGTATCATATCAATGTATAACGTGCCAAGGTCTCTGACTCCAGAGAGGTTTTATCCTTCTTGCCTTTAACGAAAGATAAATGTAGCTTTCTGCTGTGCTTAAGGCATCAGCCCTCTCGATTTACTAACATTATGGAGCTCAATCCCATTAACCATTTGGCTTTCGGCCCGCCACCTAACTGTCTACGCTTAAAGACTAAAGTTACCTTTAGCCCTCCAAGACTCGCTACGAGCGAATGGCTAGTTCTTACTCGACGGGAATCCCACCCGCTATATGATACGACCTATGCTCGGCCGCACAAGCACCTGTTAGTTGAGGAACCTAATTAGCTTTAATTTATCTCACCCTAATTATACAAAAGCCCATTTCTATTTAATTAGGAGATGAAATAAAAAAAAGGAAGCATTAAGCTTTTAGCTCCACACTTCCAATCGTTTTTTTTTAATTATTGAGCAACAGTTGGCGTAACCTTTTCTCCATTTTGATAAAATTCATAATCTAAATTAACACCCAATGTTTTAAAAATAGGGTCACAGTTAAAAATGAAATTCCGAGCAAACGAAAAGCCAGGTCCATCATTTTGGCCAGAGGCTGCTGAAGTCCAGTCGTAATTTCCTTCGGTAAAAATTTGTAATACTTCTTTCCCGGCAATTTCCTTAATATCGTATTTAACTACTTTAATATTTACTATAGTTTCATTATTCGGATCGGGATTAATCGGATCATACACGTAGTGGGTAGTAAAATTACCAATATTATTTTTAACCACTTTGAGAATAGAAGCCTTTTCCTCTGGCGTAATCGTCTCTACAGAACTGGATGAGGAAGATTTCAGATCTGCAAATTCCTTTTTGAGTGAATCAATTTCGGTCTGTTGTTCGGAAATGGTTGTATTAGCATTAGCTAATTCGTCTTTAACAGATTTTACATCGTCTTTAAGTGGAAGAAGGTTTGTAACCTCATTCACCAAATTAGAGACGGTTGTTTTTAAATCGGCTAATTGCTCCGGGATTCCATTGTTTGAATCAGTTTCTGCACTAACACCAACGCCACCGACAAGTAAAAGCAACGCCACTGCTGGACCTACAATTTTTAGTTTCATATAAATTCCCCCATTATTTCTTTTGCCATCATCAATTTTAGATCAAGTATTAGGCGAATAATAGAGGAAAAAAGTGGCTAATATTTAGCTCCTTTTTTAATCCCTTGTTCAACTAAACTGCTTCGATAGTTTAAGTACATTCTTTCACAATCAATATGAAAGACACAATAAACACGGAACTCCACAGTAGGCTTACATCATGCTATCAGATTCTATCCTATGTTAATTATAAAGTGAAAATGAAAGGGAAGAGGAAATAAGTAGGAGGAGACCGCTTAAACCGCCACCAAGAGCCATTCAGAGCCTCTATGAAGGTGAGTATTATGGTTCTTACTATTCTGCAAACTGTCCGTTAGCACAACACAAAAAAGCGTTCCTGCTTGATGCAGAAACGCAGCTGTTCGTTACTATAATAAGAAAATCATCTACTTCCATGCCCATTCTTTCACTTTATTGACTAATTCATTAACAAACTGTTGCTTTCCATATTGATACTTGTGATGTTCGTCAGGAAACTGCCTCGCTAATTTTATCTTTAATTCCCCATAACTTTTGGCATCCTCTGGGAAATTAATTAAGTATACCTTGAAATCTAAATGTATCTTAATTTTTTCATTTCCAGCTTGATAGATATGTACATGATGGGTTCTTTTTTCCTTACCCTTTTGAAAATACCTTCTCCCAGCAATCCCATTTTCTCCTCTCGGTTCATACCCCAATGTCCGCATTTCATCGTTGAATAAATCAACTTTTTCAATATCCTTAACAACAATCAAAATATCAATTATTGGCTTTGCGTAACCTATAGTTGGTATAGAGGTACTTCCAATATGATGAATTTCAATCAATTCATTTAGAAATATGTCCTTAAGTATTTTCTCTTCCTTTTTGTATGAATTTACCCAATCATTTGTCCAAGGGACAATTTCAGTTTTTCTCAAGGAATCAATTCTCCTTTCTTTCCCATTGTTCACAACGTACGTGCGACTTTCACCGAAGACATATTGTTTACAATATACACTGGGGACGGTAGCGTTACTGAGGTAGTAATTGAAAAAGACCATGATGAACTATGAAAGTTCTGAGTGTAGGATGAAATTCCTGTTTTCATTCATGATTGCGGATTGCATATCTTGGATTACTACAGATTATTAGATATATATTTTTACAGGATTATTCCAATAAGTAAATCAAGTGAATACTATCATGTTGCTAGTACCTCAAGATACATTACTTTAATAGTGTTGGTGTTTTTCATTTTGATTGTGATAGAAAGAACATTTATCAAAAAGACAATTGAATTTTAGACAAAGGTAAGATATAGAGATATTACTCTGTGCCTCTTTTTTTAGTTTCTTCTTTTAATTGCCCTTAAGACCATCCATATTAATCCACCAATTATTAATGCCCACACTACTATTGGGATAAAAGTTCCAATTGCTTGCATCGTATATACCCCCCCCTGTACATTGATACTTTTGTGTTATTTGTAAAATATTTCATTTATAATCGCATTCAAATTTACTATAATTTTATTGTATTACATATTATGTAAATTTACTATTAACTAACTTGCTGATAAGAGTAGGTATTTCTCTCACAACTAATTAAGTCGAGGATATAATTTCTCGGCTTTTTGGTTCGGGAATAGAGTGTCGCCAAAACGACACTTCGTTCCACTTAGAACTACCATCTTTTTTCAATTAGCTTTGAACTAAACCAGCGGGGGAGGATAGGGATAGTTACTCTTAATGAAATCACAGTTTTATTAATAAGGTTTTATTGGTGAAAGCATGCTCAATTACAATCCTCATCCGCCTAACCCTTGCTCTATTCTTTTTTTATCAACTTCTTCTACCCAATCGTTGTATTTCTCATAAAGTGGGCGTATTTGTTCTGCTTCACGTGCTATGACTTCGCACCCTCGGTCATCATAGACAAAGAAAATAATGTCTTTTTTGATGTTCACAAAGAATACATCTGGATAATCGATGGAGTACCCTCCGAACTTTGGCTTCAGTGGAAAATCTTCATTACAAGCTGCCTTTAGTATTTCATTTACCCGTATGTCTCCTCGTTTGCATAATAAGGAAAATTGTTGCATCTCGTATTCTTCTGCTTCGTCCAACTCGAAAGGGTAAGGATAAGTTTTCACCTGAATTCCATTCAAATGACATTTGCACTTTAGAAACGGCTGGTATACCTTAAGTTTTCTTGTGGATTTCTCTTTTGTTTTGTTTTTATACACATTTGTTACAAGGAATAAGTCATCATTTTGTTCAAACAATTCATTGAAAAGTGTGGAGGTTTGCTTATATACAAGACGGAAACGCTCAAGGTTGAGTCCATCATTTTTTTTAAATTGATAGATTTCCCCAGCAAGAGAAAAGTGGATACCGATGTCCCATTGATAATAAATGCTTGGAACTAATTCAAGAGTTGAAAACCTTTCATTAAGATAATCCTTTATGTTCATTTACCCATCCTCGCTTTCATTTTCCACTAACCTGCACAGATAGCTTGAGTACATTCTTTCAAATCAATATAGCTTATTGAAGCAAACAATAAAAGACGAGTTTATTAATCGTTGTGTAATGTTGTAATACTGAATTCAATCACGTTCAATCATCAGCTCCAAAAACCAAAAAAGGGATAACTCAAACCTGAGTCATCCCCATTCTACACTTATTCATAACTACCCCTTGTTCTACTCAAGCTACCCGTTAGTGCAACAACTCATTTTTTTAAAGATGGACTGGATCAATACTTTGTGTTTCTAATTTGTTTTCTTTTGTATAGCCTTTGGTATATGTAACAGGCACTTTGTCTCCTTCTTTTACGTGATCATAATAATCTGAATGGTCATATCCATATACAACGACAATATCTTTGTATTGAAGAGTTATTTCCCATTTTTGCGTATCTCCATGTTCTTTTTTAATCACGGTTGCATCTACTATTTTATCTTCCGTATGGTCAATTGGAGGTCCTTCGGAACATCCTGATAATATGCCTAATAGGATTGAAGCAACCCATATCAATTTCATTATTTTCATTTTTTAATTCCTTTTTTAATTTTATTTTGTTTTTTCTTTTTGTTATTTAGACATTTAAAATGTTCATTACTTCTCAATTAACGCACTCGTTAGCTTAACAAGTACCTTCTGGAAACATTCGTCAAAGTTGCACACTAATTTTCTATAACAAAGTGAACTAAACAAACTACAAATACATATAGATGCCTATAGAGTTTTTAATGACTATGTACTTGTTCGATGCGGCTGTCGTGTCAATGCTGAACTTTTTTAAAAAACAACTTCTCTATCTTTCCTGAACAGGTAACAAACATTTCCGCAAGCTTATGCTGCGAGGGAGGTAAGTAATTTGCCGTTTAAACCACATCCCAATAATACTGCTATTGTAATCACAGACCCACAAAATGACTTTATGAGTCCTGGGGGAAGAGGCTATCATCTGACTAAAGGAACTATTGAACGAAACAATACCATACAAAAACTTGAACTATTAATGAGAACTGCCATCAATAAGGGATACCAACTTTTCATATCGCCCCATTATTTATACCCTCATGATTATGGCTGGCAATTTACAGGAAATGAACAAAAGTTGCTATTAGGTCTTAGAATGTATCAAGTGGCAAATGCGTACACACCACCGTCATTTGGAGCTGATTTTGTTCATTCTTTCAAACCTTATATTTTTGATAGAAGAACCGTCATTGCAACTCCTCACAAGGTTGCCAGCCCACAAACAAATGACTTGGAATATCAGTTACGACAACATAGAAAAGAGAAGATAATTATTGCAGGGGTGCTTTCCAACGTTTGTGTAGAGTCCCATATGAGGCATCTAATCGAAACTGGTTTTGAAACAGCTGTTGTATACGATGCCACCGCAACAATTAGTGAAGAGGATTTTCAAGCTGCCGTTACCAATTATAAAGCATTTGCCAGTGCTACTTGGACGACACAGGAGGCTATTTCAAACTTATAAATCATTCCCCAATGGTAATTTCCTATACAACTTGTCTGAACTGTCCCCAAGTGGTTACTTGGTCAGAATAAGAGCTTGGAATAACGGATGAATTTAGATAGCACAACCCCCTCCAATCTGTTCGGAGGGGGCTATTCTTGCTTGGCACAAACATAAAAGAGCCATTTCCATTCTTCAACTAAACTGCCAGTTACTTTAAGAACATTTCTTCACAATGTTGTGCTATGAGTAAACAATTAAGCGATTATGTTTACTCATACGAAAAAGGGAGCGTAGATAACGATCCCTTTTTTTACTAAAGCCCCTTTAGCTTAATAACGCTAATAATATTACTTTTTTTGTTTTCGTTCTCGTTCTTTAAAGAGTTCCCAGGTTATATCCATAAACCACTTCACATTGCCATCTTTGTGATATCCATAGGGTTGGACCAAATAATCGTATTTCATCATATCTTCTTTTTGAAGCAATTCTATCAAGTACGAATATCTAAGTGCTTGATTTTTACAAAGTTTAAATTCAGGGTCGTTAAAGATAATCTCCCTCAACTCATTTTCATTTTCTTTTTGTTGTACTTTCTTGTTGTCACTGATTTTCTTGACTTCACGATAGAACTTATGCTCAATTTCTTCAATAGCTTCTACTGCTACGCTGATGCCTTGATTATCTATCCATGGGTCATCTAGAACCACTCCCACGTAAGTACCATTTTGAAGAACAAATAGAGTCAAACTCTTCGGTGAGTCGAAATTTAATGTTTTGATGTGTTGATTATGTTTGCGAACTTCAGTTTTAAAGTCTCCAGAATACTCATTGTAGTAGTCTGCTGGGATTATATAGTTTTCCAAATTATAGTAAGTATAATAGTAATAGACATACTTACAATCAGTATCACTAGCAAATTTCAAAAAGTCTTCGATGGCATCTATGTTTAAATGAATTTTATCAGATATACTCAAAGAACTTACTTCTAATGGGATTATGTTATAGTTGATGATTTTCTTTTTAAGATGATCGTTTTTCATTATCGACATAATATTCCTCCAATATTAACTCTCTGTAATAATATCATTATTGCAAAAAAAGGTAAGGTCGGCCTATAAGGGGCCCTATTTTTATAAGAGAATAGTTACAAACCTTTGATTATAGTTTATGTTAAAATATAGATAAAAAGGGGTGTTAATTTGAGCCGATATTCACTTGTAATAATCATTTCCATAGTTTTCGGTCTAATAGTAGGTTGTAGCTCACAAACAATAAAAGAGAGCAACATGACAACCAATGATAAGAGAAAAGAAGCTCATCAATTAGTGAAAATGAACAAGGAAGAAAAACCTAAGTACAACATAGAAAAAATTGTGGTTCCTATCCAAGGAGATTTATTACCAGATGTTAAGATATATCAAGATTTTAACCTTGCGGTAATAAAAGAGATGGCTAAGGAAAACAACATAAAAGTTGAAACTAAAGAATTGCCTACTTTTAATGATATAAATATTGCCTTAGAGCGTGGTGATATTAGTGTTATACCTGGTATTGTTCAAACATATAAAAAAGAGGAATTTGCCCTTACATATTCGTATTTTACAGAAGTAATTTACCGTAGCAATGGGGAACAATTAGATTCCGAAAAAAGTTATTCTATGTTGGTCAGAAAAACAGATGAAGATCTTTATAATTTTTTCAACGATATGATTTCCAAATTTAACGAAACAGGAAAACTGAAAGAACTTCAAATTGAGTATTTAGGAGAACGAAACCATTTAAAATAATTTATTAATAAATCGAAAGCGAATGAAGAAGAAAAAAGAGACGAAGCGATGGATGAGGGGAAATAAGACATTGAAAAAACTTGTGGGGATTCTAATAGGGTTAGTGATTGTTTTAGCGGGATTGTTGATTTATGGTTATTTTCATTACAAAAATCTGGCTACAACGACTGTGACAGTGGAAGATAAAGTTGTTGGAAGTGTGGCAACAAAGGAACAGGCAAATAGGACTGATAACAACGAAACTTACCAATTTAAGGATATAGAGAGCATGCGAAAAGCTACTTCTGAAAAACAAGCATTTGAGCGTATTTTTGGTAAAAATCGTTTATTCGATGACTTCAAAGGTAATAGACCTGAAATAAAATATCATCTAAAAGGCATAGACCCAAATATTAGAACTGCTCTTGTTAGTAAGGATGGCCATAAATATAATCCTGAAAAACCATATTTATTTTTCTATATGTCTATTGCCATTACAGCGAAGTCTGGAATTGACACCCGTATGGAAATGATTGATTTTCTGCATTACTTGAAATTCAGTGGTTTAACAAAACCTCATATCATTAAAGAATCATTACCTGAAGATTCCGTAAAGGTAGATGGATTAATGGCTAAGGAGCCAGAACAATTACCACCCTTTACTATTTTTATGACAGTATTTCCACAAATAAAGCCAGGAATGAATATGCCAGAACCACTGCAAAACTGGATGATAAAGAGCGATATAATAGAACAAATGGACTTTAGCGATAAACAAGATATACTTAACAATATTACTATGTATGGTAAATTCCAGTGAATCGGTGAGGCCATCCAAAAGGATAGCCTCTTTTATTTTTATTTTTTTGTGTCTGCAAGTTGCTGAATTGTTTCAGCTTTTTTCATTAAGAATAGCTTTTATTAAAGTTGAGCGTTTCCAATCGCCAAATCAAGTATTTTTTCTTTAAGGATACTTCTGTCCCATAAAACAACATCATTTGATATGGCTAAGTCAATAGCTGATTTTGTAAAAAAGTTATTAGTAATGACGATGGCTTTAGAAAGGTTATAGTGTTTAACACCTGCGACTACCTCTTGTATGGCCTTGTTGGACACACTGTTCGAGTAACGTTTTGTTTGAATCCCTATTCGAAGGCCGTTTTTGACGGCTACCAGGTCAATACCTTGGTCGCCAGAGGCAGGCGTTAGATTTACTGTATATCCCATTTTCTTAAACAGGTAACAAATAAATTCCTCGAACTCTACACCATTCATCATATCGACATCATCAATTGATACATTTTCAAATCCATTTATTGGTTTAACTTTTTTACTATTCATTAAGCTATATTCGAAGGATTTTAATTCTTTGTTCTTTTCGTATTCTGCAATTCTTTCACTTAAAATTTTGTTTGCTTCAACTAAGGAGTTCATAGTTGAAATCTGAAAATCTTTGCTTTTGTAAAGTAGGTAATATGTAAAGAAACCAATATTATCTTCATCATCATGGTCAATAAAATCAATCGTATAATAAGAATCAATATAATTTTCAATGTCGACCATATCAATAGAAGAAAAATAACCACCATACAATTCTTCAAATTCTTTTGCGTAGTAATCAACTGCAATATCCCTTAAAGAACGGTTTAGTATTAAAAAACCGTGTTCTCCAATAACCTCACGTTCCAAAGCATTCCAATTGAATAATATATCTAAAATTTTTTGGTAATAAGATTCCAAATCAACTTTGAAACTTTCTGTGATATGTGACCTTAGTTTTTTAGCTCTATGAAAAGTAGATACTAAAAAGTCGTCGTCGTATACTTCAAATAATGTTCCGTCTTTGAAAGTTGTTTTGAATTGTTGTTCTAAAAAATTTGTGAGTAAGGTTTTTACTTTATGATTAGTAAGAAGAATTGTTTTATAACGATCCATTTCCATTAGAAATGAAAGTTCATAATGAGTTAAGGAATTTTTAAAATCATCGAACTTTTTCTTTTGTTCTGTATCCATTTCAAAAGTATAGTAATACCCTTTGATTTCTATTTGGAACTTCCATAAATCGGGACCACCCCGAAATATAAAATCTGTAGTGGTAGAGGTAATATTCATGTCTTGATCAAACAAATACCCCTTGTTATCAACTATTAGCAAATAGTAATATTTGCCAGTATCCCTTTTTATAGGCCCATAATCTAAATAAGTGAACTTGTGCTTTGATATGAATGATTGTTTTGACCTTATAAAGGGCCCTGTGTTAAATAAGTAATTTATAATTAAGTCCTTTTCATGTAGGAGTAGTTTATAAGAAAAATCCTCGCCTATTTTTAATTCAAAAGAACTAAAACCTGAATGTTTATAAATGAACGAGTTTAGAGGGGATTCTAGAGCTACTTCTAGTTTCTTATTAATTAAAAGGCCTAGATCATCCACTAAGAGTAAATAATACTCCCCCTTTCGCAACCTTCCAAAATCTAAATAATTTTCTCCTCGTTCAATGAGTGATTGTTTTATTTTTAAAAATTCTTCAGTCTGGAAAGGTTCGATAACATTTCCCTCCAAATTAAACACCCCAAACTAGCCAGTTTTTACTATTATACCAATCTTTCTTTGGGGAACATCAGAAAAAATTAAAAGTGTTCTTGTGAATCGCCGTTTATAAAAGCACTTTTTTACAAAACAAGCAAACTTTTATTTTTTATAATTCACCTTGGGAGTTGATATAATAGGAATTAGGCTGTTATAAGAAGGAGAAAAAAGGATGGAAAATTTAGAGGGAATTAAGCGAGAACCATTTCCTCTGCTGCTGACAGAAGATGAACTCAATTGGATAAAGAGTGTTCTAACTGGTCATTCTGAAACTGGTAGGTTAACAGAGGATGAACTTAATTGGCTAAAGCAGATAAGTGATGAATATGGTTTTAATTATGAGGCTCTTATTCAATTACCTCCACACTATGTTCGTTTTAAAAAAACTTCGTATGAACGAAATAAAAACAAAGAGAATGTTAGAAAAGAGTTAGATGCATTAAGGAAAAAGATGACGCAATTCACCCCGAATGAACTGCTTGAACTTAGAAACAAACGGAAGAGGGAATGGTGTGGGTTTGAAAATTTCGCTGGTATCTATATCATTCATAATCGTGAAAATAGCATGTATTACATAGGAAAAGCGGAAAGATTATTTGACAGGGCTTATAAACACTTTCTTGATGATAAAACGGGAAACCCTGAAATATATCGTGATTATCGCTCAGGAGATGAATTTAGCATCAGTTTCATCCCTTTAGATAGTACGTTCTTTTCAGACCTAAACGAGTTAGAGGATAATGCCATAAGGGCTTATGATTCATTTCAGCACGGTTATAATAGGATGGGTGGCAATTATATGGACCAACTTTATTTGACAAATGATGGTCACCAAAAAGTTGCGGAATTTCTATTATATAAGCTAAAAGGAACGGAATTGCATATAAGCCTTTCGAATACTCGTAAGAGGTATAAGTTTATCTTTCATTTATGTGCAGAACTTGGATTGCTATTAGATGGACGTTTAGCTCGAAACTTTGATAAGTTGATGAAGCTGCATAAAAAAAAAAAAATAGATGAAGTTCCACTGGAACTTCTTTTTTTATTATCAAAAGGTATACCATTAGGGATTTGATTTCGGAGCCAGTGCAGCTGCCCTTGAAGTTCTCAAAAGCTTTCTTTTTTTAGAAGTAAACATTTTAGAGATTTTGTTTACTCCATAAAAAAAGACCGTCCTTTCGACGATCGGTTCTTCAACTAAAGCTACCCGTTACTTTAAGTTATCATGAACGAAACTAGCTCCTTACTCGTAACACCGTAGGTAGTACATTTCTTCACAATCTTTTTGATTAAGATACCCCCTAACCTCCCAGCTAATCACTTAACATATTTATAAATTTTAATAAAGACGAAGGTACATACTTATCTTTTCGATAGATAAATACTGTTTTGACTTTTCCATATAAATTCGGAATGGAATGCTGTCTAAGGATTCCGTCTTGTACATGCTTTGCAACAACACTTTGTGGAACCATACTTACACCTAGACCAGCAGATACACACCCGACAATTGCATCCAGGGTTCCAAATTCCATTATCTTTTTGGGGATCACACCCTCTTGACGTAACCATTGTTCAAGTTTATCTCGATAAGAACATCCAGCATGAAATACAAGCAGCGTCCTTGTTTGAATATCTTTAAAAGAAGCAATAGGGGGATGAATTGTATCGGTAATGAGTACCAATTCCTCTTCAATTACTTCCTTTTCAATGAGTTCGGGGTGTTCAATAGGTCCGGCCACAAATGCTCCATCAAGTTCATACTGTAAAACTCCTTGAATATTTTGTTCAGTAGAGCCTGTTTTTAAAGTTAAATCAACATCTGGAAAGTCTTTATGATACTTTGAAAGCAGGGCTGGTAAGCGAACTGCTGCGGTTGTTTCCATTGAACCAATAATTAATGGACCGCATGGTGTTTGATCATCGTTCATCACACTTTTTGTTTCTTCTATAAGATCAAATATTTTTTCCGTGTATGTTAATAACATGCTTCCTTTAGCAGTTAATGCAGTACCACGATTATGTCTATAAAAAAGGGTTGTTTGAAGATCCGATTCCAACTGCTGAATTTTCATAGTGATATTAGACTGTGCATATTGAAGTTCTCTTGCTGCTTGCGAAATACTCCCCAACTTTGCAACACTCTGGAAAACTTTTAATGTTTGCAAATCCATCAAAATCCCTCTCCTCTTTTTTTGCCATCTGATTAACTGATAGCAAATATCAATATTATGTATTATTCAATATATCAGAAAAGAGATATGATTTAAATATAATCATTTTATTGGAGGTTTTTATTTGAATAAACAATCTTTTCTATTTTTAATAGGAGGAATACTGTCTCTAATCATTGCTATGGGGATTGGAAGGTTTGCCTATACTCCCATTCTTCCACTTATGCAAAAAGATCTATCTTTTTCGAATACAGTTGCTGGATATATAGCATCAAGTAATTACGCTGGATATTTGCTTGGAGCCATTTTAGCAGGAGCGGTACCTTTGAAGAAGTATCGTGTGATTATCTTAAAAATAAGTCTAATCATCAGTATATTTACCACTGCCATAATGGGTCTAACATCCTCTCATTTCCTTTGGTATGTACTTCGATTTCTATCGGGCGTTTCCAGTGCTTATGTGTTGGTCCTAGCCTCTGGTATCGTGTTAGATAAACTTGCTGTTATAAACAAAACCAGTTGGTCGGGTTTATTCTATGGAGGGATAGGATTTGGAATTTTTTTATCCAGTTTAATTATTCCGAGTTTAACCCAATTATATCAGTGGGAAGGAACATGGATAGGACTAGCTGTTGTAAGTGGAATCCTAGCCATCTTCGTATGGTTCTGGCTCGATGAAGCCCCCAACACTGTTGAGATGAAAAATAAACAAGAAACTTTTGCACTTGTCCCCCCAACTAAATGGCTCCTATGGTTGACTATTGCCTATGGTTTAGAAGGATTGGGTTACATTGTTACAGGAACGTTTATTGTATCTATCGCTGAAAAGACCTCATACTTTCAAAAAGATGCAACCTTAGTTTGGATGATGGTTGGTTTGGCTGCGATTCCATCCTGCCTTATTTGGTCTATACTAGCTAAAAAATGGGGCTTCGTTAAATCCTTAGTTCTTGCAATGGCATTGCAATCCCTGGGTATGGCGATGCCAGTCTTTTGGATTTCGAAAACTAGTTTTATCATAAGTGCTTTATTATTTGGAGCTACGTTTATGGGTATCACTACACTTGCTACAACATTGGGGCGACAAATCAATCCATCTAATAGCAGCCGAACGATTGGCATACTAACCGCTATTTATGCTTTTGGACAGTTGATAGGACCAACTCTTGCTGGAATCTTATCATCATCCACTCATAATTTTAATGCTGCTTTGATAGGAGCATCTAGTGTCGTTTTAATTGGGGCAGGTTTGCTTTTAAATGGAATTCAGTTTGAGAGGAGATCTAAAGGAAATCAGTAGATAAAATTGAAAAACGAGGTGTGTAATGATGTTAAATAATGAAATGACAGAACTTCTAAAAATTAAATATCCAATTATACAAGCTCCTATGGCTGGAGGAATAACAACTTCGAAATTAGTAGCTGAGGTTTCAAATTCTGGGGGTCTAGGCATGATTGGAGCTGGCTATATGACCCCTGTTCAATTACGGGAACAAGTTAGGGAAATAAAGGAGTTAACGTCCAACCCTTTTGGTGTTAATCTATTTGTTCCTAACGAATTTAAAGTTACAGAGAATGAAATTAAATCGGCTAACCAGTTCTTAAACCCCATTCGTCAGCAATTAAATCTGCACCTAAAAGATAACTTTGAACTTCCTGATTTTAATAATGTTTTTGAAACATTTATTGAACAAATTAAGGTTGTAATGGAAGAAAAGGTTCCTATTTGTTCTTTTACATTTGGCATTCCTACTAGTGAAGTGATTGCTGAATTAAAACAATCTAACATTATTCTGATGGGAACTGCTACAACTGTTAGAGAAGCAGTAAAAAATGAAAAAGCAGGAATAGATATTGTTGTTGTTCAAGGCTGTGAAGCAGGTGGACATCGGGGGAGCTTTATAGATGGTGACCAAGAGAGTTTAATTGGTTTAATATCACTAATCCCACAGGTTGTAGACAATGTAAGCATCCCTGTTGTTGCTGCTGGTGGAATTATGGATGGAAGAGGGTTAATGGCTTCTGTCTATTTAGGAGCAATGGGCGTGCAAATGGGGACAGCTTTCTTGACTTGTATCGAAAGTGGAGCACATAAGGTATATAAAGAAGCCATTCTTAATGCGAACGAAGACCAAACCGTTTTCACTCGTTCATTTTCTGGAAAATGGGCAAGAGGAATTAAAAATAAATTTATTTTAGAAATGCAGAAGCACGAACCACTTTTTCCAGATTATCCTGTTCAAAACACATTAACTCAAGATATTAGAAAAACTTCTGCTGTACAAAACAATCAAGACTTCATGTCACTTTGGTCTGGTCAAAGCCCAAGATTAGCCAAAAGTCAAACCGTTGAATCATTAATTACAAATATTATTGCAGAGGCAAAAAAATTAGGTTCTATGGAAGCGAAGTAATTTCTAATTTGCACAAAAAACCTAGCCACAAAAGCTAGGTTTTTGTATATACCTTATTGAGCTAACCTGCCCCGTTAATTTAAGTATACTTTTTCACAAACTTTAAGATGAGTAAACTGTTTAAGTGCTATTTATTCATAAAAAAAGATCGTCATTTAGACGATCATGCTTCTCTAAGCTTCAATTCTGAAAAATGGACTAGTTTAATATTATGATTAGAATGTCCATCTCTTGCAATCTCACAGTAACCAGATGAGTATTGATGAAGCAAAAAATAATCTTTTCCTTGATAGATAACAGGCACTTTTTCCATAATGACATCAAGCCCAATCATTTTTATTTGATATTAATAGATTTTTGTCCCTATGTCTGTGGATATCCTATGACATATTTAAGTGTTTATACAGTTTTACTCTGATAGATCCGTGCGATATGCACGAAAGAAAAGCCTTTATAAAGCAGTTTCTTTGTATTTTTTCATACGTCTATAGATATTAACAGAATTGTGGAGATACATCACTTTATTACGTTACATAGTTAAACAACTATATAAAAATCGACTGGTTGCTTTAACCAATCAGCTATATCCAGCATAAATGTTACGTCCTCAATACTTCCCTTATTGATTCCAGTTTTGATAAAAATCAAATTTTATACAGAAGAGGTGTATGATGAATACATATCCTTCATTTACTTCTTACTTTCTTGTAATCTTCTAATCATTTCTTTCTCTTTTATTACAAATTTTTTAGAAGCATCTGTACCATACCTCATCACTGCCACCTTAATATTAATGCCTTCTTCAATAGCTTTATAAAATGAAGCCTTTGGATTATGGGAATTTATAACTGCATAATTTAGACTTTCAACCCACTTCTTTATTCCAAAATGGATAAAACAAGCATTAATACGATTTTTATACTCTGATCTTGTCATCTTATTCTTTTTTGCCATATAATCTAATGCTTTATTCCAATTATTTGAATCTAAATTAAATTTGAACTTTGCTTTTTCAAACCATGTAAAAGGATTTTGAGCACCTTTTGATTTATTTAGTGAACTTGTCAAAGGAATCATATTTTCATAAGTTGTACCGCCGATTCCATATTCAAATACAATATCACCCAGATTTAAAGGGATAAAATGGTCTAAGTCAACCTCCTTATTTGCTCCAGTAAGCATACAAGAATAATTACATTCTTCCATAATTCGTTCCTTTTCTTTATTGGTTAGTGTATTAGAAGTATTATTTTGTAATTCAGTTCTTTTTTTAGTATAGCTATTGCTAAATTTCTTAAAACAAGATTTACACTTTGCTCTTCTACCAAATTGACCATCTTTTTGCTTATAAAATTCTGTTAAAGGTTTATACCTTTCGCATCCTCTACATCTTTTTAACGGTTCATCCATTTTATTTCTCCTTTAAAACCTAATTTAGATTTATGTCACCCTATAATGCTCTAAAGCTTCAAATTAATAAAGCTTTCTTTTATTTAGGGAAACCCCATTCTATGGAGTTTCCCTTATTTATTATGTGTTTGGAGATTTACTCTTTTGAGGAAGGAGTTTGTGTTTGGGGTAGAAAAAACATTGAGGATTTATTTAGTTAGATAGACCAAGCATATCTTCATCATCGAAAAAACAGCCACCGATCTTACTCTTCTTCACATAAGATGTTTTAAACCCTTCATCTTCGTCATTCAATTCATCAATATGTTTGTCTACTAAAGCATCATAAACTCCTTGTTGCCTTTTACGTTCTTCAAGATTCTCTTTAGCTTTATTTAACTTTTCCTCAAAATGCTTTTTCCCTTTAGATTTTAAAATTTTATTTATCCTGTTTTCACAATGCTCGATAAACGTTATGTATCTTTCATCCTTTTCTGATTGTTTCTTGTAATGCAGATAGATTTCGCAATCATTGACTTCTAGATACTTATCCCACTCATACCAATAGCCTGTATCAAAATCGAAATTAGCTATGTTCTGATTGGTATCCTTTTCTTTTTTTTCATCAACATTTGTTTCCCCACTTAATGGGAGTTTAAATTCTGGATCAGCATTTTTCCCCTCATTTATGCTCAATCCATCCTTAGTAAATCGTTTTATTGAATATGTATTTTCTTCCTGTGCCTTTTGATTTCTACTACCAATCAAATTCCCTGTATATGTACCTATGTTTTTATATATTATTTCTCGTTCACAAGCGTCTTCAATTACTGTAATAGCATGTTCCCTTGTTATATCTAATAATTTAGCCCATTCATTATAGGAATACCTAGCTCCCCCTTTTTTCTCCCATTTACTTACAGCCACATAGATATACAAATCACGTGGCTTAGAGAATGTGCGAAATTTATCGTATGTAAGTTGTACGTGACCCTCTTCCTTAAACGAAAACGATATTGTTAAAGATTTATTTTGTTCTTCCACATCAATCAGCTCTTTTTCCATTAACGAAGTAATGCATTTCCTAATCTCTTTTTTGTTATCGCTTTTATTCTTATAAAATGTGTTTTCCTCACATAATATGTCATAATTTGTTAAGATCTTATCTTCGTATGTTCGTAGTGTATAAAGATAACAATATATAGACAGCTCATTGGCTGTTAGTTTATTTATGGAATTGATTGTAATAAACGAGTTATAGATCTTTATAAAGTAATCTTCGTATTTTGGCATTTTAACTATAGTTCCCCTTTTAATTCTATTATAGAGTAGATGGGGAGCGTTGCTACATACTCGCATGAGCGAAGCGAACCACCCTCTACTCTGTATGTATGTTTTCTATGTATATATGTTTTCTATGTAATACAGTAAGATCCATGTTTATTTTCCTACCTTATTTCTTACTATCTTGGTTGGATTTATGTTGTTTTTTAGGGTTCATTTCTTACTACCTAGTATAATATCAATCTAAAATCTCCTCTTTTTTCTTACTACCATTATTCTTTTTCTCATACAAGATCCACCCACGTGTATTAATAATATCTTCATCCATTGTTAAACCTTGATTAGAAGTTGCTCTACTAATTTGTTTTGTTTCGTGGTTCTCAATTGTGAAAATTGTTGATCCTATTTGCCAGTGTTTCACATCCAACGTTACATTATATAGGTTTTTATATTTTGGATTACTTGTCAGCTTGTCTTCGACCCAACACTCAACTAATCTTGCACACTCATACAAGTAATCGTAGTCAATTACAGCATTTTCATCATGCGACGTAAGATATGAGTGTTCTCCCACATATGAATCTCCTTCTTTTTCATTTAAAATGGTTGATGCGACTATCTTCATATTTACAAACATTGTATATCCATCCTTTTTGTTTATTTTTTCCTTATGTATAATGTGCTTCTTATCAATATGTATAGCTTTTACTTAAATCCAAATATCTTATAGTTCACTATCGAAAGCATAAACATCTTTGTTAGGGTGCTGATCTGCATAATAGATAAGATGATTGATCATTCGCAGAAAATTCGCTTCTCCAGTTGCTATGTCTGGAAGACCTAATTTTTTGTCCCTCTCAATCTGCTTAACTCTCAAGTCAAAGTAATGTTTTAACTTTTTAATATCCTTTTTAATAAGCAATAGGACATCACAACCATTCCCATAACTCTCTTCTGCTGTATGATGATTTATCCTTCCTATCCCCAACATATCATGAATAAGATATAAATTTGATGGCTGATCCAAACCATATTTATATACAAAGTCCACTCCACATTCTATGTATCTGCCCATACTATCAATCTCCTTTATTCTTGTTGATAAATTAACCCACTAAAATATAAACGACTCGCTTGAGTTATCAAACCATTCAATTTATACGACTACACATGAATAGACTACACCCCCAAAAATTTTTCTTCTTTTTTTCTTAAAATCGTTTGACAAAAGACTATATTTACATGTATTATTATATTAGATACATGTATCTTCTTTTCCCTAAAGAAGTACTGTTATAATATCATTCTAGCACTGTACAAGTCAAATTAATATGTTACATACCAACGAAAAACCTTTCAAAGGTATATAGTTGTCTGATTAAAGGTATTCTAAAGCCCATCCTAATATGGATGGGCTTTTTTAATTTTCGTTTTGACCTGAGGAAAGGATCTAGAAGTACTAAGTAAATTATTTATCAAGATAAAACTGCTTTTACGTTTTTTAACGGATATAAGAGATTATACTTATCTGTCCTGCAAGAACCCTAAACGGATAGGAATAACGCAGAGGCTGAATAAAGCAAGAGCTACTCCCATGATAGAGAATTGCTCTCAGATAAATTAAACGATGATCGTGGATAGTAGTGTATTATGATAAAAAATTATATAGGGAATCATTTTTAAACATATAATCCATCTTTAAGGTTAATCTTTTTTAGTTCTGCTTTCAAAACAGCTGGAAAAGTTACAGCCTTCTTCTCTTGTAAGTCATTCCTAAACTCTATTGCTTCAATTTCCATCACTACCAAGCTGTTGAATATATCATGAAGTGTTTTTTTGTCGTACCCTTTTGGATCATCGATTTTACCTTTTACCACCCCAATAAAGCTACCTAAACTCCCTACTAATTTTTCTAAGTGAGCTAATAAATGCACTTCGATCATTTCATCAGTAATCTGTGAATACTCCATGTCCTCAACCTCCTAAATTCGGTATACATTTGATATTTTTATAATAATTGATTTTAGGAAAGTAGAAGTGCCAATCAAGATCCATACTGACAGGGAAAAGGCAATTTGTTGGGATATTTTTGAATAGTAAATTAGGCAATAGCCTTATCTAGCGAGGGTTTCATTGATTTTAAATGTTGTATGTTGCTAGATCACAATTTTAACTATAAAGTGCATCATGTACTTCATTGATCCAATAAAAAGACACTTGCATCCACAAGTGCCTTTCCGATCTTATGCTTCTCGTTTCTTAAACTCTAGGTTAAACTCCCATTCAGTCTCCCAACAGCTCGCCTCATATGTCAACTTCCTTCAACTTTAAGGGCAATCCCTTGTAAATTCATCTTTAGTTCCAGTCCACCTTTGCTTTTATGATAAAGGTGAATGTTTAGAAGCCATTTGAAGAACTCTTTCATCAGCAATTGATTCAAGGTATCTCTGAGTGGTTGTTATCTTACTGTGTCCAACCGTCTTAGCTAAAGTATAAATATCAACCTTTTGAATCATATCCTGCATATAGAATCTTCTGAAATTGTGAATAGTATTAGCTACATCTATCCCCAAGGCTTCACCCATTTCTTTAATTACTTTAATCAGTGCAAACCTTGTAACCTCTCTGTGGTATCTGCTTACGAATAATAGATCGCTTTCATATCCGTTCATGTATGCTTTCCTAATACGGAGATACTTTGTTAGCTGTAGTTTCAGTACCTTTGATATTGGAACATAACGAACCTTCGCACCTTTCCCCACTATCTTAATAGCGTTTTCAGCAATATCATCTAACTTAATTTTCCTCAATTCAGAATTTCTAACACCTGTTTCTGCTAACATTACAATGATTGTCTTATTTCTTACAGACATGAAGTTGTTCCCTTTCCAGTAACCTAACATACGGTTAATATCATTCTTGTCATAGGCTTTGATAATTGGTGCAGGTGCTTTCAAAAGCTTAATCTTAGCAAAAGGATTACCGTCAATGATTTCTTCCTCTACAAGCCAATTAAAGAAGCTTCTGACACATATAATTTTGGTGTTTATGGAGTTAGCCTTACACGTCTTCTTTTGTTCAAGAATCCACCTTCTAAGCAGTCCTGTATCAACATCTGTTACATCAATATCTCCTATATACTTAATGAATTGATTTAAAATGACCTTTGTTGTTTGTAGTGTGGCGGTACTATGTCCGTTAGAATCACATACTAATAGGTACTCTTCCACTAAACTATTCATTTTACATAAACATCTCCTATACAGTTAACTTGAACTGTACAAAACCCTATAAACCCTTGATAAATGTGGCTAATTAGTGAAGGATTAGTGTTAACATTGTTAACTTCATTCCTTTGTTATATTGCCTGTATTATAATGGAATAAATTATGGGGGTTCGAGGTGAACAGTGATGGAACAAACATTAAAAATAACAAACGTTTTGTCAGATCCAACACGGTACTACATTTATCAATATATTACCAAACGCCATCAAGAAGTTACAGTTCAAGAGGTAGCTGAAAATTTTAATATCCATCCAAATGTAGCAAGACTACATCTTTCCAAGTTAGAAGATGTGAATATGTTAGCATCTGAAACAAAGAAAACGGGAAAAGGCGGCAGACCAAGCCGACTATACCGCCTGTCTGAAGATGTTATCCAACTGCATTTCCCATACCGAGACTACATGCTATTATCAAAAGTGGCCATGCAGACGATGATTTCGCTTGGTGAAGTTGGTAAACAGGCACTATTTACCACCGGTAAACGATTTGGGACTGAGGTTATTGAACAAGAAATGGCCAAGCGGGCACCCGGCGAGGCACTGACATTTGATCAAAAGATGACGATTTTAAAAAGTGCTGCGACCCTTGCCGGATTTTATCCAGAGTTTGAAGTTAACGGTGACCAAACCAAAATTTACTTCCAAATCTTCAATTGTCCTTTTAAAGAAGTTGCAGAGGATCATACTGAAACAGTTTGTAATATGCACCATGAATTTTTAAAGGGCATGTTCGGTGCACTATTTGAATCAGTAGAATTAATAGAAAAAGAAAACATGATTTCCGGCTGTGAAACGTGTTCTTATCAAGTACTAGTGACAAACTAATTCGAGTCCGATGTTTACATTATCCCTCCTTTTACTTTATAATATTATATTGATGGTACCGTAGGATAAAAGGGGGTATACATATGGATCGCATGTTCAGAGTTTGTGGTTTTTGGACTGGTATTTTTACCGTAATGCTCTATCTAGGTGATTTGGATAGAACAGCAATGCTATTCTTGGCTCAAACAGGATTTTTCGTTCTGCTTAGCTACCTAAAGCTTTCCGAACGTATGTATTTGTATGTTTTCGGAGCATATTTAACGATCTTCTTCGTCGGCTTTACATATTGGACAACGTTCATGATGCCGCTTGGCGCAGGAGAGTAATAAGAGCGAAGCGTCAAGGATGTATCCTGACGCTGCAGAACAAAAAAACACCGGTGCACCGGTGTTTTTTTAATATATAAAAACATCATCTTCCCTTAGTTGAAGACCTTTTTGCTGAATCACAACATGAAAATAAGCGCTCATACCTGACGGCAAAATTAAACTGCGAATGGCACGATTTCTTTTGCTTACCTCGGAAAAAGGATTAGGATCATAATGCTCCTCTAACTCCTTTAAAATCCCTGCATTTAAAAGAAATTCATCCTGCCTAAGTTTGGTTAGCAACTCCAGTTGATGATTCAATCCTTTTTGAACAAGATGATCAAAGTGGATATGGGTGGTTATGTCCATCTCACCTGGATGCTGCAACACATCGTCTATCATCATATGTTGGTGGTACCCTCTTAAACTCCCCATTTTATGCTGAGAATGTGCCCACTCTTCATTGGTGTAGCCATAATCAGCTGTCACAACGATTCCTTTCATTAAGACCTTTGAAATATCCTCTATCATTTTCTCCATTGCGATAGGAATCTCAATCCGTTGTTTTTCTTTTATGGCCAGTTTACTTTCTGCGAGAAATGAAAGGATAGCTTGGTTGGTTAATGCTTCCCTTTGTTCAAAAAGTTGCCCGTCATCCGTCATCCCCACCATTACTTCTAACAACTCGCCGTTTATTTTTTCAATAATATGAACCGGAAGAGCATCAAAAAGTTCATTTGAAAAAACCATGCCAGAAAAGGGTTCAACCTGCCCGAGACTCTCCACTTGAACAATGGAAAAGGGCTGAAGTAATTCACGCTGCCGCTTGCGATGGTAGGGGCTACTTTCCACTATAATATAGTTAAGTGGCGTTCCAATTGAATCATACCACTCTTGTAAAAAGGCATTCGCAAAACGCCCTGTTCCAGCTCCTATCTCACAAAAAACTGGCGGCAATTTAGTTTTTTCACAAATAGTCGAAAACCACTTAGCCATAAGTCTGCCGTATACATCGGAAATATTACTGGTAGTAATAAAATCCCCATGTTTTCCGATTTTAGGTTTGTCCTTCATATAATAGCCTAATTCCGGATGATAAAGGACGGCTGAAATATAATCTGCATAAGAGATAAGCCCCTTAGGTGAATTAGAGATTATGTGCTTTAAGTAGGTAATCATAATAACTCCCTTTTAGTTGGGTCTTTCTTTAGTATTAGTATTCTAAAACCCATTTAAAAATGGGTTACTATCCATTTCCTCTCCAATGGTTGTAACAGGTCCATGGCCTGACAGGACATAGGTTTCTTCCGGTAAACTAAGCAGCTTGTCATGGATACTTTTCAACAGCTGGCTAGAATTCCCTCCAGGTAAATCAGTACGGCCGATTCCCCCCTGAAATAAAGCATCACCGGAAATAACAACATCATTTTCTTCAAAGTAATAAGAAACACTGCCAGGTGAATGACCAGGCGTATGGAAGATATGGAACGAAAATTCGCCTATCTTCATGTTCCCCTCATTATGTATAATATGATCGGCTGGGTTCACCACGATCGGTTCAATATGCATAAATAATTGTGAACCATTTAACCTAGGATCTTCAAGCCATTTCTCTTCCTGTTTGTGAATATAAACAGGAATTTTATAAGTGTCCCTAACAACATCTATTGCCCCAATATGATCAAAATGAGCGTGAGTTAAAAGAATGGCAATTGGCTTTAATTTTCTTTGACTCAATAAGTGAATTAATTTTTTCCCCTCTTCACCCGGGTCAATAATCAAGCATGTTTTATCAGGATTTTCAACAATGTAGCAATTCGTTTGCAGGGGTCCTAAAGGAATTTGTTGCCATTTCATAAATTTGTTCCTCCCATACATAAATACATCAGGTTTATTTTACACTAAAGAACATAGGAGAGAAAGCGTGCTTTTATTAGTCCTGTATATTTGCCCTCGACAAATTGGTGAAAAAAATATAAAATAGGAAACGAATGTATATAATATAGTTACATAATTTTTGGAAATGGCTTTTACGAAAAAGGGGGAACTAAAAATGGGTTTAGTGATTATTTTTGCTCTTGTAACAATCCTTGCAGCCTATGCCGGTTATAGCTCACTGAAAAATAAGAACTTCCTGGCCGCTTTTTGGGGTGTCGCTTCATTCCTAGTTTTCGGCTGGTTCACAGTGATGACTATAATTGAATCCGGTTTTCCAACTGGAACACACTAATACGAAAAGTGGAAGGCGCCCGCCTATCGGCGACAAGCACAAGACGAGCCGGCCGAAAGGTTGTTCTTTAACCTTTTGGACGGATTGACTTGTGACCTCGAGCCGATGGCGCCTGGAGCTGGACAATTCTCTAAGTCGAAATTAATACTTTTCTTTCCTTAAACAAAAGACTGTCCTTTGACAGTCTTTTTTGCATTTCTTATTTATCCTCATTTTCCTTCAACAGGCTGTTAACCCTTTCAACCTTATAATCCATGCTTCGCTTCACATCTCTGCGATCATCAATTCGAATTGTAGTCGCAACTCGCTTAACGCCTTCAGAGAAAGGAACCTCATGCATGGCCTGGATGACTTCAAAAAGAACTGGCAATTCACCTTCAATAATGGTATTCATCGGTGTTAATTGGAAATTAATTTTCCCTTCTGCCTCATAGCTTCTTAAAACCTTTTGAACAGCTGCTACATATTTACTTACACTTGGCGTTTCAGTCCCAATCGGTATCACTGTTACATCTACAATTGCCATTAGAGTATCACCATCACTTTAGCATTTTTTATATTCCTTTGTGATTTTACCATATCAATCAACAAAGGGAAAAAGGAATGACTTTGATTGTCATTCCTTCATTAATTCATAGCTTTTCCTTTTGTTTAAATCAATCAGCTTTTCATAATTATTCCCCATCAGAGCTGTGTCCCCAGATGGTGAAATCGAAATAGGAACATTGTCCAAGCCTTCTAGAATCAATTTACTGCTGCCCTTCTTTAGGTCATAGCTAATAAGTTGGAATCCATCTGTATATGTATCCATATCACCACTCTCGAGCGGTCTGAGGGTGAGAAATTGTTTCTTCTGTTCGCTATAATCATAAAAAGGAACCAGCCAATCTGAAAACTTGGTTAACTGCGGTATGGAAAAGCTAAACAGCCGTTTCTTTTCTTTATCAAAGAATGAGTAGTCGGCAATAGATGAGTCCCCTTCATTTACAGTAACCGTCATGAGCAGATCACGATAGGCCTCAAATTGAATTAAATTAGAAAAAACAGTCTTCTCCCCTTCACTTCCTAATTGTTTAAATATTAGCGGGGCAACTAATGAGGGACTAGTTTGATTCCAGTTCAAGTAGGCGATTTCATCCTTCTTGATCCATTTAATAAATGGCTGCGGAAGATTGAGTTCAATTGTACTATCATCCCTGGAATCTAGTAAAAGTAATTGAAAGCTCCAGTCTTCTGCGAATTTTGTAACCAGAACCTTTGACTCATTGTAGGGATTCCACTCAAACCCTAGATCGTAGGACGGAAATGTCTTTTTTAAAAGTTCAGTTCCCTTAGTATTAATGATCGTAACCACTCCCTCATTGGAGGACGGTGAGGAATGAACTAGTAGATATTTCTTTGATGGGCTTATTTGGACATTGACAATTGGATTCTCAGTTTTATAAATCAACTTACTTTTTCCTGTTAACAGATTATAAAGAAATAGATTGGAGGTTTGGTTTAAGTTGGTTACATAGAAAATTTGTTGGTTAGTATACCAGCCTGCTACCTTATAAAATTCACCTTGACCTGCAGGAATCGTTATTGGCAGTTTCCATTTGGCACTCAATGGTGCAGCAGGTGCCTTTGTCTTTTCATTATTAATTGAAACTTTTTGTTTAGGCTGATCCTTAACGGTACATGCACCTAAAAAGAGAGACGATAAAATAAAGATTAGCAAAATAAGTGTATTGTTCGATTGGTTTAATTTGTTCAAATATATCAAGTCGTCTCCTCCTATCCCTATCATGGTTACGACGGTTGATTAACAAAAATATTTCATACATGAACCAACTAACTTAAATAGGAAAAAAGCCGTAGAATTGCCCGGCTTTTTTAATCGATGGTTGTGAGTGGACTGTCTTTAAGACCCCGTCATTTTCTGAATTTTCTCATGCGGTTTCCACTTTATTTTAATAACAGTAGGGTGATATTACAAGTAAGAAACCAGGAAAATTTAAAAAGCTAATGCAGCAAAAAATATTCCTTCAGCATGTTTAAGTATTTCTGGAAATTGAGAAAGCGGTAACGGATTAATTCCCTTCCCCAGCTCTAGAGTAAACCCGGGCCTATGAAATTCCTGAATAAACCAATCCTTATATCCTGCATGACTGTTTACATAGCGGATCGCACGGTACCCACTCACTTTTTCAAATTCTTTCGCAAGTAATTCAGACTCAGCAGGTTCAAGTCCTTCATACCCCCAATAAAATTCCTCTCCTTGAGTATGAAAGGCAAGAATGAGGTCAAAGTCATTTTTATGGGCTAAATCCGTCATAGCGGCTGCCTCAGGTTCTGTTAATGGATCGTCTCCTGGAAAGTCTCGGGAGGCAGGGGCCTTTGGCTTCTTATTTTTTCTGCATAGCTCCCAGTTAGCTGGAAATTGGTTATTTAAATCGATGCCTCTTATATTTGCTTTCCAATGGATAAAGTCATCACTGCCTTCATTAATTTTTGTAAGTTCTTCTCGTAAATGAGCAGGCGGCCCGTTTAACACCAAATCTACTCCATCAGGATTAACCATTGGTACAAGGGATAACTCAACGTTCTCATAAAGAGCTAATGCCTTCCTCCCTTTAACGGGTTGATTATTTGTGATTGATATCAAATACCGGTTTAGTAAACTCATGAGGACCATTGTAGTAATCCATTCATTGGCATGGAAGGAAGCATTCATATGTATTTTTTTATCTCCCTTTCCAATCCTGATTTCATGAATGGGGTTACCTAAAACACTCGTACCAATGTTTGTTACTTCCATAAAAGGATAAACCCTCTTAAGATTTTTCATTAATTTTGCCAGTCTCTTATAATCTAACGGGGTTTTTTCTTGTACAAGGGGAACGACTATTTTTTCGGGGACAAAAACCTGCTCACCAATAACCAGTTGGGTTGGACCTATGGTTTGATTTAGTAGAAAGAGGGAGTCCAGCTCTATTCCTCTTAATACAGAAATTTTTTCAAACGTATCGCCCTCTTTTATAGTATAGGGAACTGAAACATATCCAGGTAAATGAATTTTATCTGCTGGTTTCATATCCATTGGATTTACGTGTGAGTTGGAATCCAATATTAGCTGGAGTGGGATTTTAAATAACTTGCTTAAATATGATAGAGTATCCTCAGGTCGTACACTTATCTCCATATACTCTCCTCCCATCATATAGAATATATGTAAATCTTCATCAAAAAATGATAAAAACCCGTAATTCTACGGGTTTTTAAATGATTATTGATTTAATTTATTTTTTATTAACCAGGCGGCACCTAAAACACCTGCATCATTTCCTAATGTGGCAATATCTATTTCAGTAGAATTTCTAACTGCAGGGAAGGCAAATTTCTCGAAGTTCTCTTTTACTGAATCTAGTAAAATATCCCCTGCTTTCGATACGCCTCCACCTAAAACAATTTTATCAGGATTTAGAGTGTTGCCGATATTTGCTAAAGCTAATCCTAAATGGAAGGATACTTCATTTAATACCTTTTGGGCCAACTGATCGTTATCGCGGGCTGCATCAAAAACATCCTTAGCGGTGATCCTAAACAGTTCTCCTAATTTACTTGATGAACTGCTGTTTTTTACAGCCTCCTCAGCTAATCGAACAATCCCTGTAGCAGAGGCCACAGTTTCAAGACATCCTGTTTTTCCGCAATTACAAGGCGCTCCGCCAGATGGAATGACTGTAATATGGCCAATCTCACCGGCTGCACCATTAACCCCTTGGATAATACTTCCATTTGCAATAACCCCGCCGCCAACACCAGTCCCTAATGTAACACAGACAAGATTTTTTGCTCCATTCCCTGCTCCGCTCCACATTTCCCCTAAGGCTGCACAGTTTGCATCGTTTTCAACAGCTGCAGGAAGTGAAGTTGCTTCTTCCAGGCTATCCTTGAGTGGGTAGTTATCCTTCCAGCCTAAATTTACGACATTTAAGATAATCCCCGTCTCATAGTCAACAGGTCCAGGTGCCCCCATACCGATTCCCATTAACTTTTCTTTCGTTTCACCAATCTGAGACAATTTCTCATCAATTGCCTTAGCAATATTGGACGTAATATTTTGCCCCCCATCGGCATTATCAGTCGGGATTTCCCACTTATGTACAATATCACCTGAGTTTGTAATAAAGGCTATTTTAGTAGTCGTACCGCCGAGGTCGACACCTGCGATCCATTTATCTGCCACGTAACTTCCCCTACCTTTGGTTACTTTTTTCTTTTTGAATTTGGATTTCGTGTCTTAATAACAACAAAGCAGACTGATATTCTCTTGGTTCAATTAATTGTGCCTGATATAAATCTTTTAACTCTGTCTCCATTAGTTCAAGGTCACCAATTCGATCACCAACATAAATAATGGTTCCAAATTGTTTCAAAAATTGTTGAATATCATAGATTGTCTTCATCTAGAGACCCCAGCCTCCTTCATTTTAAATGGAGAGTATATTCTTATTCTAAATAAAAGTATAACTCACGAACGTTCTCGAAGCTATCCTTCTTTTCCTATGGATTGTGCTTGATCATGTAATTAAGCAACTTTGCATAATCCTGGTCATTTGGATTCAGCTTCACAGCTTTTTCTGCGTTCTGTTTGGCTTGTTTAAAATTATTCTCATTGAAATTTATGATAGCTAAATAATAGTATGCTGCCGATAATTTGGAATCATATTCAATAGCTTTATGCAGATGTGTTTTTGCATCAGATAATAGGTTTTGTTTGTATTCAACAAAGCCTAAAATTAAATATGTTTTTTCGGTCGGATTACTGGTTTTCTGCTCAAAATCTTTTAATACCTCATATGCATCTTTATAGTTCCCTTTATTCACATACTCTTGTGCCAGCATTACAACCGAATCCTCATGGACTGAACTTGAAGTTGAATGGTATCCATAAAACAATGATCCACCAACAATTGTTACTGACAAGAAGAAAAATAAAAGTTGTAATACCCATTTTTTATTTTTTGGAAAGTGCATCATTCCTGCAGCTAAAAATCCTCCTGCTAATCCACCTAGATGGCCATAGTTATCGATTCCTGAAGATGTAAAGCTAAATACAAGGTTGATTCCGAGTACAACAATTAAATTTAATCCGATTGTCCGAGAAAATAATTTAGGATAAATTGTTCCAAAATATAACAAAGCACCAAAACAGCCATAAATAGCTCCGCTTGCCCCAACTGATACGATTGGACTAAAAAGAAAACTCGAAATAAAACCAGTAACACCAGCAAACATATAAATAAAAAGGAACCGAATATTGCCAAATATTCGTTCAACTGTTAAACCTAAAAAATATAATGCTAGAGTATTCATTACTAAATGTAAAAAGCCACTATGCAGAAAAATGGGTGTAATCAATCTCCACCACTCACCTTGATAGATCAGGGCGTTTACTTTGGCACCATACTTTATTAATGTCGATGTATTAGTGCTTCCCCCGTGTATTTCCATCCACAGGAAAACAGCAAGTTGAATGACAATAAAAACATATGTAAGTAAAGGCTTTCCATTAAAAAGGATCTCTTGGTCGGCTTTAACCTTTTTAACCGCTAGATTTAATGCCGACTTCTTTAAGTCCTCCACCTCTTGTTCTGAATAATCATCTTGGAATTCAAAATGAATATCGGAGCCAAGCTTTTCGGAATTTCTCCTAAACCCTGATTCAAGTTTACCGTTTGCCAAAATAATAGAAGTGACGGTGGTTTTATTTCCTTGTGGAAAAACAAAAGGTTTTGCAAGACGATATTCATACTCATCCACCGGTGGAAACTGACTGACATAAATATTCACTACATTAAGTTCTCTCTTACCGATTTGTTTACGCACTCTTTCCCCGTTTGAAGCTGTAAATTCAATATCTCTCTGCATAGCATTACTCCAATCTAAATCATGGAGCAGCATTCGAATAATAGGAGCTTTCTTATTTTCTAATTTTTCAAGCCACAATTCTTTTTGATTTTCAAATAATTGAATAATCCGATAACCCTGATCAGAAATGAAAGAATATGCCACCCTCCAAAAGACGTAACCTTCTTTATTATTCATTTCTCCCCTGCTTTCTATTTCAGCTAAAAGTATGTCGTTAATTCGAGTATAAAGTTACACCTAAAGCTAAATGGCTTAGTATTAATCTTTTTTCATTTCTCTCCATTACTTTCATTATAAACGAAATGAACCATCAACAATTGCTATAAACCACTGACAAAATGAAATTTAAAAAATACGACATAAAACAGAAAACCATCTGTGGTTTTCACCTAGCAGATGGTCCTCCAAAAACGGATGACATTAATTTTTGTCTTACCCCAGGGAAGCTCATGATAGAGCCTACAGCAAGCCTTCTCATCCAGCCTGTCCCGATCAGGGCATTGATAATTCTGTACCTGTAGCGGAACACAACATAACCAATTGAACCTATCATAAAAATCGATGTTAATAGACGAGACATCTTCATCCCTCCTATTTACTATTCTGTGATAGCTGCAAAAGATTTATCCATTATTCATAAAGAAAAGAAACGAATAAGAAATTCGTCTCTGTTCTAATTAACATTTAAAAATTCTTAAACACAGGTTCCATTGTCTTTTTTAATACTTGAACAGAATTTGTAAACTTTGCTTTTTCTTCCTCATTAAGATCAAGTTCAACAATTTCCCTGACTCCATTTCGATTAACAACAGCAGGAACACCGATATAGATATCATTGTGACCATATTCCCCGTCCAAGTAGGCGGAAACTGTTAGTACGGAGTTTTCATTTCGTAAAATGGCTTTTGTTAAGCGGACTAACCCCATGGCAATTCCGTAATATGTCGCACCTTTGCGTTCAATGATGTGGTAGGCGGCGTCGCGTACATTTAAGAAAATTTGATTTAAATCATCCGGATTAAAGCTGGCTTTATTTTTAGTCCATTCAGAAATGGTGGTTCCAGCGATATCAGCATGGCTCCAAACAGGAAGTTCGGTATCCCCATGTTCTCCAATAATATAAGCATGTACATTCCTAGTATCAACGTTAAAATGTTCACCCAGTAAATAACGGAAACGGGCTGTATCTAATATAGTTCCTGAGCCAATAACGCGCCCTCTTGGGAGACCAGAGAATTTCCAGACAGCATATGTTAAAATATCCACCGGATTAGTGGCAACTAAAAATATTCCATTAAAGCCGCTGTCCATAATTTGGTCAACAATACCTTTAAAAATTTTCGTATTTTTTTCGACTAGGTCGAGTCTAGTCTCACCTGGTTTTTGATTCGCCCCAGCCGTAATAACGACTAGATCAGCTACACCACAATCCTTGTAATCCCCATACCAAATTTTCGTCCTAGATGGAGCAAAAGGCATTCCATGATTTAAGTCCATGGCGTCCCCTTCCGCCTTCTCCTTATTCAAATCAACTAATACTAACTCTTCCGTAATGCCTTGATTTAAAAGGGCAAACGCATAGCTAGACCCAACGAAACCTGTTCCAATAAGTACAACCCGGTTAACACGCCTTAACATCTTCATTCCTCCCCATTTTGTTTTAGCCATTGATACAGTGTAAACAATATATGAGTACATTTCAGAAGTTAATTAAAAAAGTCTTAAAATTACGATTGATAACACTGAAGCGATAAAACCCGAAAGAAAATTCACCATATCATTATCCACTAAGGTGAATCCTTTTATTCGAGTTGTGGGCCTTTGACAATGGTTCTTTTTTTCAGTAGTAATTCCACAATATCCACATAGATAAACCTGTTGGTAAAATGCCCCAAATAACGTATCAATGACATTTCCGATATAGCCAAATAAAAATACAATCAACATTAAATAGATATCTAATTGGAAAAGAAAATAACCTAGAATGGAGATAAAGAAAGAGCCGCAGGCAGCCGCTGCACTGCCTAAACCACTGATTGCACCTGAAGTTCCTCTTTCAATTCTTTTAAATGTACGTATGTATATAGGGTTCTTCTTACTTAAACTGCCAATTTCCGATGCCCATGTATCTGAATTGGCGCTCGCTAAACAAACCATAAACCCGATCAACCAAGTCCGTTCAGGCTGAAATAAATAAAGGAGACTAAAAAGAGCAGCAGCCCCTCCGTTGGCTAGGACCTGAAGCCAATCTCTTGTAGCTCCTTTTGCCAATTTTTCTTCCATAGTCTTTTTTGCAGTACTTTTATATTTTGACCAAAAGTTGGAAGATACATAAAAAGCACCAAGCAATGCAAGTCCATTTAGACCCATACCGGCATAAACAGAAATTCCAACCAGCATTGCAGCAAAAGCACCGGTTAGTGTAAGGGATTTTTGAAAATATCCAGCCATCGCCCCAATTATTATCACAAGATTAATAAACAAGTCTTCTAGCATTTCGTTATGATGACCTCACCATTTGTAATAATTTTAGAAACAGGAATATCATGATCTTCAATTGGAAGATGAGAAATGATTTGTTGATTAAAGGCTAGCGATAGAGTTTTACCCGAATAATTAGCTAAGAAACGATCATAGTACCCGCCGCCAAATCCTAACCGATAGCCTGACCTAGTATATCCGAGTCCCGGAACAATTATTAAATCAATCATTTCAGCATTAATTTCGGCAGTCAGTTCTTCTATTGGTTCTAATAACCCATAATAGACTGATTCAAGTTGGGAAAATTCCGTAAGTGTTCTAAATGATAACCTTTTGTCAGTTGGACTACATCTTGGTATAACTACTTGTTTCCCTTGTTCCCAGGCTTTTCGAATGATTTGATATGTATCTACTTCAGGCTGTCTTGAAACATAAATTCCGATGATCTTTGCCTTCTTCCAATCATCATCAGCAAATAAGGCTCTGGCAATCTTATAGGAATAATCCTCATAAAGGGGTCTTGACAGCATTGAAAGGGTTTCTTTAACCTGTTTTCGTATCTTATTCTTATCAGTCATAAATTTGGCTCTCCTTCCTTTTTGAAGACTTGAAGACAACAAAAAAAGCAGCAGGAAGCCCCACTGCTTATTTTGTTTCACGATGTGCTGTTGTACGCTTTTCTCTTGGGCAATATTTCTTAAGCTCAAGACGATCTGGGTTGTTACGTTTATTTTTTGTTGAAATATAGTTACGATCTCCACACTCAGTGCAAGCTAACGTAATATTTACACGCATGTTAATTTCCCTCCAAACGATTAAGCTGTTCGTTCATACGACTTTTCTATAATATCATTTTTCATTAGGAAATGCTAGTGTGTTTTTTAAGAAGTGCTTTTTCTAATAAAATCAGTTCGTTTTTGCTTGCACCACTTATCGTCCAAGTGGCCATTTTTCTCGTTTGACGTGGTTCAATAGAGGTTGTCATCTTAAAAATACTAGCCGCAGGCCCTTTTGCCATCGGTTGATATTTTAAGTTTCCTTTTTTTAACGAACTCCAAATACGATCCGTGTAGGCATTCCACAAAGGCACCGTTGTGAATTCTTTCATACTTGCCTGGTTACAGTGGCCATTCACAATATAAACCTGTGTGTTCGCATGATGAATAATATGATTTTCAATCGGTGATACGAATGTTAAGTTTTCTTGTCCAACATTTAAAAAATGGTGCATACCTAAAATATGGATATGTTTTGTTATATGACTGTGATTACTTACAAAAACACTTGAAAGATTAATTTTAGTATGAATTTGTTCCTGCTTTACCTTTATCACTAACGCTTCATCGTAAAGCGCTTTTTCCATAGTGTCTTGCAGCCAAATGTATTTCCCATTCAGCCAAACTCCCGGAACGAATTGAAGTGATTCCATCGCTGGTTCAAGACTAGAGTTATGTTTTGTATTTTGCAATTCAGTAGTTAAATTCATCTTCATGCACACCTTATTTATCATTTATTTGGCGCTGTCTTTCGATCCTTCTCATTGACTCGCTGGCTGAGTAACGTATCTTCCATCACCCTGCTTGTTTCAGCCGCAATTCTTTTCCACCCATAAAGACTTTGAACAATTTGCTTTCCCCTGTTGCCAATCTCTACGGCTTTCTCTGGTTGATTGAATAAAAACTCAATTTGCTCCATAAGACTTTGTGGATCCCCCGGGACCATCAACATCCCCGTTTGGAGATGCTTAATGATTCCTTTCATTCCACCGGTATTAGAGACTATGGTTGGTTTTCCGAGAACCATTGATTCTAACACAACAATTCCAAATGGTTCGTAAAGACTTGGTATCACAGCGAGTTCACAGCCTTGAATTAAGGCGTTTCTTTGTTCATCCGTTACGTAGCCAATAAAAGTCACGTGTTCCTCCAAACCAAGCTCTGAAACCCGTTTTTGATACTCCTTCTGCATCGGCCCTTTTCCGGCAATAACAAAAACGAAGTCATGTTTCTTGTTTTCCTTTGCAATCGCTGCTGCCTCGATTAGCGTCTCGAATCCTTTTTCTTCAACTATTCTTCCAATTGAGAAGATATATTTTTTATCCTTTAGTACTGGCATTACCTCTGTAATTTGCCGATTTACTGTCAATGGTTCAATTCCGTTTGGAATGACAACCATCCTCTCAACCTGCAGGGTAAAAACCTTTTTAAGTTCTTCCTTCATGAATTCGCTGCAGACAATAATTTGGTCGGACTCTAAAATTAATTGGTGTTCTTTTTCATGGATGAATTGCTGGATCTCGGTATAGATTCCATTATTTCTTCCATGCTCTGTGGCATGGATTGTGGTTAATAGTGGTATGCCTAATAATTCCTTTAGGGAAATCGCTGCTGCTCCGACAAGCCAATCATGAGCATGAATAATATCGAAGTCAACTTCTTCTGCTAGCTGTTCTGCCTTAAAGGCCATAGCTAAATTTAAGCCGGCAATCCACGACAGAAAATGATCGTCATTCTCATTAATTGGCCTTACACGGTGGACATTTATCCCATCCATCATTTCAAAGGTTGGAAGACTATTTTTCCCTGCTGTTAGGACATGAACTTCATGTCCATTTTCTGCCAAGTGGGTGGATAATCCAACTACATGTCTTGATAGTCCTCCAACCATATTAGGTGGGAATTCCCAAGAAAGAATTAATATTTTTAACTTCCAAGGAGCTTGGCTTTTTACATCTAAGTCAACTGGTCCTAGCTGTCGTTTATCCATTGTCCTCCCCCAAGTTGTTCGATTTCACATAATAACTGTAAGTACTCACATGTTCCATCCATTTTGGTGATTCTTCTTCGTATCTTTGGAATTGTAATAATTCCTGATGAAATGTATTACCGCTTTGTATTTCCGGTAAAGGTGTTTGAATACAATTCGAACGATACAGCGGAAAAAATTCATTGTCAGTGATGTGTACTCCTAATTCCGCAATATAGCTCCGATTTTCTAACAATCCTTTAATAAACCAGTGTCCACTATGGTAAGGGACGGTTATTTCATTAAAATGGTGAGCATTTTTACCATTAAACAAAATATTCGTTACGTCATAAATTCTAGTAACAGTGACAAGTTCTTCAAACTTTCGATTAAAGAATCGTTCAATGACTTTTTTCGGTAACTCGGAAATGTCCCAGAAAAGAATTATTTTGCGAGGTGTAATGATCCTTGCCTTTAGTTCTCCCTTTAGTGGAATGAATTCTGGTGAAATAGAGTCATCTGAGGAATTTGAATCCTTCGTAGATTGCCTATTAAGTTCATTCTTTATTTCATTATTACTTTCTTCAATCCATTTATTCCAGCGGTATTGAACCTTACCAACTGTTGTATTCAATTCTGAGGCGATTTTACGAAATGATAATCCATCTCCTCTTAGTTTGATAATTTCCTCAATCATTTTTTTCCTCCGTTCTGTAAACAATCAATATATGCAATCATCACAAAATAATTCTAATAATTTATAATTTAATGGTATCACCAGATGAGAAAGCATACAATAAACGCATTTTGTCGTATTTTGGTTATCCTATATAGCAAGCTTTGTTTACCATAATTAAAATTTTTTTAGTTACTAATAAACCATCGTTTTTTACAAGTATCAACAAATTTCTATATTGGATATGATAATCTTTTCGACAGCATTTCTAAAAAGGCAATTATCATCAATATTTTTCCGCTCCTGAGCTTCCAGATCCAACAACCAGCTCTGTAATAGCCTTTATCACTCTCTTTTAACTTTAATACTTTATTACTAAAACAAAAAAGCATGGAGATATAATCCCTATGCTTCTTAGCTTTTTAATGATTCCTGTAATGTTTTAGATGTGTTATTCTCCCCATACGTAAGCGGATACATAATGGAATTAAGTTTTTAGAAAAAACTGACTAATATTATCTAACCTCGAGTTCGTTCCATCGGGAGGAAATGTTTTCCTTAAGATTAGTTGATTCAGCTATAAAATCATTAAAGTAAATGACTTCAGTAAGAATTTTACATCCTTTTATTCTCTCAAGTGCTTCTTTTGCTTCTTTTTGAGTATCAAACTCAAACATTTTGATGTTTTTCTTTGAATGGGTAGTGATGACCCACATTAAAAATCCCCTCCCTATCTTTATCTAGTCTGAAAAACGCAACCAGTAATAAATTGCAACCATGCATATACCCCGGTCTTAACGGTTTGGGCGACTACCGAATCTTTGCTTGGGTCCAGACAAACAAAATCAATATGCCGGACAATCGAATGCTGGCCGATTTCTAGTAATATATTAAACAGTTCCTCTGCAAGCATACCGCCGGGGGTAGACGCTGGTACACCCGGTGCAACGGAAATATCAAGCACATCCATATCGACGGTGACATAAACGCGGTCAACTTTTGCGGTCAACTGCCGAAGCGCTTCCTGAACACAATTAATAAGTCCCTGCCTGCGTGCCTGCTTTAACGTCACCATCTGAATATTGTGCTTCTCCGCATAATCAATAAGCGGCTTCGCATTAAAATAGCCATGCAAACCAATATTGACAACATTCTCTCCTTTGACAGTATGACCATCAATTAGCTGCCGAATCGGCGTTCCGTTTGCAGGTCCTAATTCTGCCGGATCCCTCACATCAAGATGTGTATCGAGCTGTAAGATTCCAATCGTTTCTTCCTTAAAAACTTCTTTTATTCCCCGTACCGCACAGGCCGTTGTAGAATGGTCGCCGCCAATCATGCATGTTACCGTTTGTGGATAGCTTGCTGCAAGATAGGCCGTTGTCTCCTGGATACGTTGATGTGATAAGGGAATATCTGTTGTATGCACCGCCACATCTCCCGCATCTGCAACCTTGAAGGACCTCAAATCAATCTTTTCATCCAGGTTGTAGGTGGCAAAGCCCCTCCACATCCGCCGAAATTCCGCTGGATACAAAGAGGCTCCGGACACACTTATGGATGACCGAGAAATCGGTGCACCGTAAACAATTAAATTGGGTGTTTCTTTCATTTCATTCAGTGGCTGCACCCAATGATGCACATAACCAGCTTCACCCTTTAATCGATTCCAGGACCATTCGGGTGCCTTAAGCCAATGTTCTCCCACCTGAATCCACCACCTTTACACCCTTTTTCCACACAGACTTAACGTGATTAACTCCGAATAAGTATTGCAGCTCCTGGTAGCTTTTTACACTCCATAACACGATATCCGCCTGCTTTCCCACTTCAAGTGATCCTACTATTTCCTGGCGGTTAATCGCGCATGCAGCATTAATAGTTGCTGCTGTCAAGGCCTCTGCCGGGGTTAGTCTCATTGAAATACAAGCCAGATTCATCACGAGCGGCATTGAGGTCGTAGGTGAAGATCCAGGATTGCAATCAGTGGAAATCGCTACCGGCACACCTGCATCGATCATTTTTCTTCCTGCTGCAGCTGCTTCGCGTAAATAGAGCGCTGTTGCCGGAAGCAGGCAGGCAATCGTGCCCGCATCTGCCATGGCTTGAATGCCTTCATTGGAAGCTTTCAATAAATGCTCAGCTGAAATTGCCCCTACCTTTGCCGCCAATTCCGCTCCGCCATAAGGCTCAATTTCATCAGCATGGATTTTCGGGATCAACCCAAAGTGCTTACCTGTTTCTAAAATGCGCTCGGATTGTTCTGGTGTAAAAACCCCTTTTTCACAAAAAACATCGTTAAATTCAGCTAATTTTTCCTGGGCGACTTTCGGCAGCATTTCATCAACTAAATAATCGACAAATTGATCTTCTTTTCCCTTAAACTCCGGAGGCACAGCATGGGCACCCATAAAGGTAGGAACAAGGTCAATTGCATGGTGTTCCTGCAGTATCTTCATGACGCGGAGCTGCTTAAGTTCGGTTTCGAGATTCAAGCCATATCCACTTTTGCCTTCTACAGTTGTCACTCCATGAACAAGAAACGAATCAAGCCGGCGTTTAGTTTGCACGACTAATTCTTCTTCCGTCGCTTCCCTAGTCATACGGGTGGTCGCATGAATTCCTCCACCCGCATTCATAATATCCATATATGTTGCACCTTCAAGGCGCATTTCAAATTCACGCTCGCGGCTTCCTCCATATACAACATGTGTATGTGGATCTACAAGTCCAGGCGTTACCAAATGATTTGAGGCATCCACAACCTCTGCTGTTTTCAATTTTCCCTTATAGTGTTCCTCAATTTCTTTCGTCGTTCCAACCGCCTGGATAAGTCCATCCTCTATCCACAAGCTTCCGTCTTCAATCAAACCAAGCTGTGACATAGCTTCTTTTGAACGGGGACCTTTTATTTCGGAAGCAAGCGTTGCAAGCTGGGCGGCATGTTTAATCCAAATTGGTTTTTCCATTACTGATCATTTCCTTTGTCAAGCATTGGGATTTTAATTCCTTTTTCCCGTGCTGTTTTCTTTGCAAGTTCATATCCTGCATCGGCGTGGCGTACGACACCCATACCCGGATCTGTTGTCAATACACGTTCAATTCGTGCCTCTGCTTCTTTCGTACCATCTGCGACAATAACTACTCCCGCATGTAAAGAATAACCCATTCCAACTCCACCGCCGTGATGTACAGAAACCCATGTAGCACCACCCACTGCATTAACCATGGCATTTAATATTGGCCAGTCAGACACAACATCAGATCCATCTTTCATCGCTTCTGTTTCACGGTTCGGTGAAGCAACAGAGCCTGAATCCAAATGATCACGTCCAATAACAATTGGTGCTTTTAGTTCCCCTCTCGCCACCATGTCATTCAGTATTTTACCAAAACGGGCACGTTCTCCGTAGCCCAGCCAGCAAATACGGGAAGGGAGCCCCTGGAACTGAATTTTTTCCTGAGCCAATCGGATCCAGTTGCACAAATGTTTATTATCGGCAAATTCCCTAAGAATAGCTTGGTCTGTTTTATAAATATCTTCAGGGTCACCTGACAGCGCCACCCAACGGAAAGGTCCTTTCCCTTCACAGAATTGAGGGCGGATATAAGCTGGAACAAATCCAGGGAAGTCAAATGCGTTTTCTACCCCTTCATCTTTGGCAACCTGGCGTATATTATTGCCATAGTCAAATGTCACTGCGCCTTTTTCCATCATCTCAAGCATCGCTTTCACATGCACAGCCATAGAAGCCTTCGACATCCTGACATACATTTCAGGGTTTGATTTTCGTAGTTCCGTTGCAGCTTCAAATGACAAACCTGCAGGTGTGTATCCGTTCAACGGGTCGTGCGCTGATGTTTGATCTGTCAGCACATCGGGGATAAAGTTTCGTGCTATCATTTCCGGTAAAACTTCAGCTCCATTACCCAGTAAGCCAATTGATAATGCCTTTCCTTCTCTTTTTGCCTCTTGAGCCAAACGAATAGCCTCATCCAAAGAATCCGTTTTCACATCGGTATAGCGGGTTTCAATCCGACGGTCAATCCTTGTCTCATCTACATCAATACCGATGCAGACCCCACCGTTCATAGTAACTGCAAGCGGCTGAGCTCCACCCATACCTCCAAGGCCCGCGGTTACTGTGATAGTACCTTTTAAAGAACCATTAAAATGCTGTTTTGCGAGCTCCGCAAATGTTTCGTATGTTCCCTGTACAATCCCCTGGGAGCCAATATAAATCCAGCTTCCAGCGGTCATTTGGCCATACATCATTAATCCCTTTTTGTCGAGTTCATGGAATGTATCCCAGTTGGCATATGCCGGGACAATATTTGAATTTGCAATCAGTACACGTGGTGCTTGGCTATGTGTTTTAAACACCGCCACGGGCTTTCCTGATTGGACAAGTAACGTTTCATCCTCTTCAAGGTCTTTCAAAGATTCGACAATTGCATCAAAGCAATCCCAGTTTCGTGCCGCCTTACCAATCCCGCCGTAAACAACAAGTTCCTCTGGATGCTCCGCTACATCCGGATCTAAATTGTTCATCAACATTCGTAGTACAGCTTCTTGCTGCCAGCCTTTTGTATGTAATTCGGTTCCTCTATACTGAATAACTTTGTTAACTGTATCCGTTTTCATTTTTTCTACCTCCTAGTTGTGATATTTTTAGTTTATCAGAGAAATACTTTATTTTTATTATAATATAATGATAATTTTATAACTGGTTTCATATTTGTTTTTGATTATTTTACTTTTTATAAATTATTTCATTTATATAAACTTGCAAGCAACAGAAATTAATAATGTTATATCTTTATTCCCGAACGATAAACTAAAGGAGTACACCCTGCACACTGTTTAAATTTAGAATTAAAATAAGTTTGGTGGGTATAGCCCGTTAATCGTGCTATTTCTTCAAGTGATAAATCGGTTTCCTGTAATAGTCGTTTAGCCTCGCCAATGCGTACTTCATGCAGCGTATCACGAAAGGACCTGCCAGATTCGGCGGCAAAACGGCGGCTTAGGGTGCTCTTATTGATGCGAAGTGCATCCGCGCAAGCCGCTAAATTCCACTGCGCATCCCAATAGTTAGACTCGATCAGCTCCCTTGCTTTTTCGGCAAGTGTTCTTGGCCCTTTTTGTAAGTTCTGATGATCCTGTTCAAGCAAGCGGGCTGTAAACAAGAGCAATTCCTGTATAATTTGATAAATGACTGGCATATGGACAATTTGCTGAAAAATTTTATGATAAATTGCTTCTAAAAAAACGCTTTGAAGTCCGTATGATTTCATATGTCTGCGAATCTGGGCGAGCACACTTGTAAGGCGGACTCGAACCATTTCAGGATCAGGATACGGCTCCTGAAAAGTTAGAAATTCACGCTCTACCCAATCGCGGATCGCTTTTATATCCCTTTTTTCGAGCATTTCAATCCACTGGCGCTGTTCCAAAGGAGTCAAAAAAGGATCCATTTCCTTGAACGACAGATGTTTGTTTTCCGCCAAAATAATATCATAGCCTTCAAAAAAAACTCGTCTCATTAATTGATGTGTTTCCTGGTAGGCTCTTTTTAATGAATCATGAGGATAAGCTTCTTTCATCACTATTGCAATGGGCTCATCCATGAGCTTTTTCCAGTACACAAGAAACGCATGGTATTCCTCCTGGTACACCGTGTTCTCCTTAACCTCCTGTACACAAAGTATAAAATTAGATAAAGCAAATAAACGATTCTTTCCTGTAAAGGGATAACGCTGCAGGGCATCGTATACTTGGGGAAGCGTTTCTGAATGTGGAGTCAAAAATGCTGCCATCATGATCGGACTGGGATGTTTTCTCTCTCTTAAGAAAAGATCATGATACCCGATGTCTAACGTATCTACTGCATCTGTAGGATTGTTTGGAAAGTAACGCTCGTGATTTCGCATTTGATTACGCAATTGTTGTACATGATTGATAAAATCAGATGAAGAAAACGGGCGGAACAAAACATCATCAGCACGAAAACGGAGTGCACGGTAAGCGGTTTGAAAAATTCGCTCTGATGAAATGCCTAACCAGCGAAAGCTCCGTTGCTGCATTAACCTGCCAAATCGTTCACTTTCATTAGCCCATCCGTCCATATCCAGAATAACCAGGTCAGGCTCCTGTCTCTTTAAACCATTTTCAAATTCCTCCAAGGTATCCCATAGAATTAATCGGACACCGGCTAAATGCGATTCCACAATCCAACGAATTCCCTGAGCCTCAAGTTTATCTTTTACGATCAAATGAATTTCCATGATGTTATACCTTCTTTCGTATGATGCTATCATCATAGCAAGCATTTTTTATCCAATAAAATCCTTCTAGTAATTGTTAATACAATCATTCAAATCACTAATCTTTTTAAAACAAACAAAAAACGGGCTGTATTAACAGACATATCCCGTCGTCTATACAGCCCCCCTATTTCATTGATACGAAAAGCTACGGTCGCCTAAAGGTTCCAAGGTGTTAGAGTATAAATAACTTATTCCTGGCTGAAATCAGCCTCTTGTAATGGCACCATTTTTGATTTCTTTACAATTTTATAGCTAAAATATCCAAATAAGAATAAAGGCAGACCAATATAAGAAACCAGAATTCCATACCAGTCAATTTTGTCACCGATAAACGCCTGGTAATTGGTTCCAAGCATCGCCACTAAACATAGTGCTGTGGCTAGAATCGGGCCTAACGGAAACCATTTCGCTGCATATGGGAGGTCTTTAAAATCTCTGCCTTGGGCAATAAATGCTTTTCGGAATCGGTAGTGTGTAACAGAGATACTTAACCAAGAGATATAACCTGCTAGACCAGCAGCATTTAATAACCAGGAATAAACGGTTCCGTCACCAAAAAGAGAGGTTAGGAAGCAGAGCATTCCTACAAACGTAGTCAAATATAAAGCGTTTACAGGGACACCCCCTTTATTTACTTTTTTCAAGAATGCCGGTGCTTTTCCCTCTTCAGCTAATACCCATAGAACACGTGAACCAACGTATAAACATGAGTTTCCTGCGGATAAAACAGCAGTAAGAATAACAGCATTCATCGCAGCTGCGGCAAATGCCAGGCCAGCATGTTTAAAAACTAGCGTAAATGGACTCACTGCAATGTTTTCCAGATCCGAACTTAATAAATTAGGATCTTTATAGCTAATGAGGCATCCAATAACGAAAATGGCTAACACATAGAATAAAAGAATTCGCCAGAAAATTTGCTTAATGGCTTTAGGGATATTTTTTTCAGGATTTTCACTTTCACCTGCAGCAACCCCAACCATTTCTGTTCCTTGGAAGGCAAACCCCACTACCATAAAGACACTAAAGATGGATAAAAGTCCTCCTTTGAATGGTGCATCTCCCTTAGTGAAATTTTCAAATCCACCAGTATGACCCTTCATAATTCCAAAGATCATCAGTAATCCCACCACAATAAAGATCATGATGGTGGCAACCTTGATAATGGAAAACCAAAATTCTGATTCACCGTAACCTTTTACAGATAAAACATTCAGACCAAAAATAATGACTAGAAAAGCTGCACTCCAGACAATGCCTGGAATAGTAGGGAACCAATATTTCATAATCAAGGAAGAAGCCGATAATTCAAGCGCGAGGATAATGGCATTGTTATACCAATAATTCCAGCCAACAGCAAACCCTAAGGCAGGATCAACGAATCTTGATGTATACGTACTGAAAGAACCCGAAATTGGTATAAATACTGCCATCTCCGCCAGGCTTGTCATGAGGAAGTAAACCATGATCCCTGCAATAAGATAGGCTGCCAGTGCCCCTCCTGGACCGGCATCATGAACAGTAGTACCGCTAGCTAAAAAGAGGCCAGTACCAATCGTTCCACCGATGGCAATCATTGATAGGTGCCTTGTTTTTAATTTTCTTTCTAAATGTTCATGTTGTTCACCTGGATTCGTTTGCTGATTTTCTTTTTTAAGGGCCGTATTTTGCATAAAACACCTCTTTTTTAATTTAGTATACTTACCAATAGTAGGAACAATAAGGAACCGCAGGAGGAGAACAATAATTAGTAATTAATTAACGTCTTAACAAATAAATAAATTTCTTCTTTTCCTTTTTGTTTTGCTAAGTAAAATTTATCTTACGTTGTCTAATTGCTTGAGTAATTCTTTTAGGTCCATTGTTTTAAGGCCTTCCGCTGCTTTTTCAATATCTTTTGAAAAAATGCGGTCTTTTTTTATAGAAGGAACAAGTTTTCTTCCGGTATCATAAAGCTTTCTTGTTTGGTTTGCCATTTTTTCAACTCCCCGGTATTCAACCGCCTGCATTGCACAAATCAGCTCTATTGCCAGGACTCTTCTTGTATTCTGAATAATTTGATGTGCATGCCTGGATCCGATTGTTCCCATGCTCACATGGTCCTCTTGGTTCGCTGACGATGGGATGGAATCTACACTTGCTGGATGTGCCAGCGTTTTATTTTCCGATACAAGAGATGCGGCAACATATTGCATGATCATAGCACCTGATTGTAAGCCTTGCTCCGGGCTTAAAAATGGCGGTAAATCATTTAATTGCGGATTGATTAACCGCTCAATCCGTCTTTCAGAGATATTTGCCATTTCTGCAACCGCAATTTTCATAAAATCCATGGCAAAAGCGATTGGCTGTCCATGGAAGTTACCACCGGAAATTACTTTTTCACCATCATTAAAAATTAATGGATTATCCGTTGCTGCATTCATCTCAATCTCTAACTTTTCTTTTACATAATCGAGGGCTTGCCAGGTTGCACCATGAACCTGCGGAATACAGCGAAGGGAATAAGCATCCTGTACTCTCAATTCACCCTGCACTGTCGTCAATAAACTATCGCTTAAGTAACCGCGGATTCGTGCTGCAGTATCAATTTGCTGTTGATAACCTCGCGCAATATGTACCTCTTCAGCAAAGGCATCAATAATCCCTGTTAATCCTTCAATCGTCATGGAGGAAATTAGCTCACTTTGGAAAGCAAGTTGCTCTGCCTCAAGATAGCCGACCACTCCCATTGCCGTCATTGCCTGTGTTCCGTTGATAAGAGCAAGGCCTTCTTTTGCCTGAAGTGTTACTGGGAAAATCCCTTCTTGCTGAAAGGCTTCAAGTGAATCCATTCGAGTTCCTTTATAAAATACCTCCCCTTCCCCGATTAGCACTAACGCCAAGTGTGAAAGCGGTGCCAAATCTCCGCTTGCTCCAAGGGAACCTTGCTGCGGTATCACGGGGATAATATCCTTGTTCACTAAATCTAATAACCTTTCAATAACAAGCGGTCTAATTCCAGAATAACCCTTTAAAAGTGCGTTAGCACGAAGAAGAACCATTGCTTTTGCGACAACCTCTGGGAACGGATCACCTACTCCGCAAGCATGTGAACGAATTAAATTAAGCTGAAGATCTTGAACATGATTCTTATCAATTAGCACATCACTGAATTTTCCAAATCCAGTTGTAATCCCATAAACCACTCTTGATTCTGAGACGATTTTTTCAACGGCTTCTCGGCTCTTTGCGGCAGCCTCCATGCTCTTTTCGGAAGCGCACACCTTTTGATCTCCGAATAAAACTTCCTTCATTTGCGTTAAGGTTAAACTTTGGCCAGTTAATGTTATCATGATTTCTCTCTCCTCTAATACTTTAATATAATAAAGAAAGAGGCTGGATTCCGATTCCTATTAGAATTGGAGTCCAGCCTCTTTTATTACCATTTTTGAATTTAGAACTATTTTTTTACGGTACTTCATGCGTTATCAATCCCATCTTATACTATTCTATTACTACGATAATTATCATATGTGATGTAAACCTTATTTGTCAATGAAAAATTCTGAATTTTAACACAATAGTACTTTAGCACAATAGTAAATGAAAGGCTATAACCAATTGAAAAATCCCATTTCATAGAAAAGAGGAGACTGCACATTTCCAGGCAGCCCCCTCTTTTTTAAGCATTTAAGTTTATTCTTTTTCCTGTAACAAGATAAATAACATTCTCGGCAATATTCGTTGAATGGTCAGCGATTCTTTCAACATTTCTACAAACAAATGCTAACTGAATAATTTGGTTGGTTGAATTCAGATTTTGCGGAATATATCCCATTAATTCTTGGATTAACTGGCCAAACATTTGATCCACCTGGTCATCTTTTTTTGCGCATTCTTGTGCCAAAGAAACATCCTCAGTGGTAAAAGCTTCAATCGACTCAGAAACCATCTCCAAAGCGATTCCCATCATATTTGGTATATCAATGATCTCCTTAATATGCTTTTCATTACCTATGTGAATGGTGGATTTGGCGATATTTACGGCAATATCAGCCAATCTTTCAATTTCTGATGATACCTTTAATGCAGCGCTTATTTTTCTAAGGTCGGTAGCTACAGGTGATTCTCTTGCAATTAATAATAATGCTTTATCATTTATTTCTTGTTCCAATTGATTAATTTCGTTATCCCCCATTAGAACAGCCTTTGCCTGATCGAGGTCTTGATTGACTAAAGAAAGCATAGCATCTTTAATCGCCATTTCCGCTTTTTTAGCCATGGTTAATAGCATTGCGTTTAACTGGATTAAATTATGATCAAAATTAGACCTTGTACTCATTCTGTCCACCCCATCATCCGAATCTTCCGGTAATATACCCTTCCGTACGTGAGTCCGCAGGGTTTGAAAATATAGCTGCAGTAGCATCTAATTCAATAAGCTCTCCCATTAAGAAGAAGGCTGTTTTGTCTGACACCCGAGAAGCCTGCTGCATATTGTGAGTAACAATGACAATCGTATATTTCTCTTTTAGCTCTAAGATCAATTCTTCTATCTTCAAGGTGGAGATGGGATCTAACGCAGAGGTTGGTTCATCCATTAGTAATACCTCAGGTTTGGTCGCTAAAGCTCTGGCGATACATAATCTTTGCTGCTGCCCACCCGATAACCCTAAAGCAGGTGCGTGTAATCGGTCCTTCACTTCATCCCATAATGCTACGTCCATCAATGATTTTGTGACAATTTCATCAAGATGTACCTTCTTCTTAATCCCATGGATTCTTGGTCCGTAGGCTATATTATCATAAATAGACTGTGGAAAAGGGTTTCCCTTTTGGAAGACCATCCCTACATGTTTGCGAAGGTCAACAAGGTCCACTTTCTCATCGAGAATGTTTTTACCATTTAGATTAATCTCGCCTGTCATTTTGACATTTGGAATCATATTAATCATTAAGTTAAGTGTTTTAATAAAGGTTGATTTACCACATCCTGATGGTCCTATGATTGCTGTCACTTCTTTTTTATTAATGGAAAAATTTATATCCTTTAAGGCATGATGGTCTCCATACCATAAATTTAAATTATTTATATCAAATATTTGTCTTGTTAATGTTGAAGTTGCCATGATGTCGCCCCCTTATCCGAATCTTCCTGAAATATACTCTTCGGTCTTTTTTACGGAAGGATTGGTAAAGATTTTTTCAGTAGAATCATATTCGATTAAATCTCCATTTAAAAAGAAGGCTGTCTTATCAGAAATACGGGAAGCCTGCTGCATATTATGGGTAACAATTATGATGGAATAATCCTTTTTTAAACCAACAATCAACTCTTCTACCTTCGCATTGGATATGGGATCTAATGCTGACGATGGCTCATCTAGGAGCATAACTGCCGGCTTCATCGCAATAGTCCTAGCTATGCAAAGACGCTGTTGCTGTCCGCCGGATAGTGAAAGTGCAGATTTATAGAGTCGGTCCTTTACTTCATCCCACAACGCTGCTTTTTCAAGACTTTCCTGTACGAGGTCATCAAGCAGGCTTTTCTTTTTAATACCACTAAACTTTAAAGCATGGGTAATGTTTTCATAGATTGATTTTGGAAATGGATTTGGCTTTTGAAATACCATACCAATTTCCTTTCTCAATGCGACCACATTTATTTGCTCGGATAAGATATTTAGATTTTCATAAAGAATTTCTCCCTCAGCCCTTGCCCCAGGAATTAAATCATTCATCCGATTGATACTGCGTAAAAACGTTGACTTACCACAACCAGACGGACCAATTAATGCAGTTACTGCATTTTTCTCTATATCCATTGAGATACCATTTACGGCACGTTTTTCCCCATAAAATATTTCTAAATTATTTACTTTTAAAATATTTTCCATTTGGAATGGGACGGTTGATTGAAATGTTTGTTCTATCGTTTCTTTTTCCAATAAAGTCGTAACCATCCGTTTTCACCTGCCCTTTATTTTGTTGCAGTGATTTTTTTATGAATCATGCTTCCTATCCATCTAGCTAAAAGGTTAAATAGTAAGACTGAAATAACCAGCACGGCTGCAGAACCATTTGAGACCTCTTCAACGTCAGGTATTAACCCCTGTGTATTGACCGACCATATGTGTACAGCGAGTGTTTCTGCAGGACGAAAAATATTTAGCGGCGATTGATCAGAAAAGGGATTCCAGTTTGCATAATCTAGTCTTGGTGTGGATAGACCAGCAGTAAATAACAATGCTGCTGCTTCACCAAATACCCTTCCTGCTGCTAGAATCGCACCAGTTAAAATCGATGGAAATGCGCTCGGTAAAATAACGGTTTTAATGGTGTGCCAATGTGTAATCCCTAACGCAAGACTTGCCTCTTTTAAATCACGAGGCACTGCCCGAATGGCGTCCTCACTCACCCGCACCAGCACTGGAAGATTAAACACCGTTAATGCTAAGGCACCGCCCAAAATCGTATAACCCCAGCCAGTTAAATTAACAAACATTAATAAACCAAACATTCCGATGACAATGGATGGGAGGGAAGCAAGTACTTCAATACAAGAACGGATTATATCCGTTACTTTTCCGGGCTTAGCATATTCAGCCATATATATTCCACCGCCTATACCAAGCGGCACTGTAATTAACATGGTTATAAACAGAACGTAAAAAGAATTAAATAATTGATCACGAATCCCTCCGCCCGCTCGTACATTACTTGAAGGCGTGGTTAAAAATTCGAGTGAAACATGTTTAAGTCCATTCACTAAAATATAGGAAAATAATCCAACTAAAATAGAAATGATAATAATAGCAATCGCCACAAATACTCCTGTGGCTAAACGGTCAGCAGTTTTACTATTCATTACAACTTCCTCCTCGATGACAGATAACGGATCAGGAGAATAAACGCAAACGACATGACTAATAAAATGAGTCCCATGGACCAAAGCGTGTTATTTTCAACACTTCCGTAAGTGGTATGTCCCATGTTCAGTGTAATAATTGTCGTTAAGGTTGCAGAAGCATCCAAAAGGCTTGTTGGTAAATCTCGAACGTTTCCGATTACCATTTGAACGGCTAATGCTTCTCCAAATGCCCGCGCCATACCTAAAACTACAGCAGTCAGTAAGGTTGGCAATGCTGCAGGAATAAGAACCTTGCGTATAGTTTGCCAGCGGGTTGCTCCAAGAGCATAAGAGCCTTCTCTCAAATTCTTTGGCAATGAACTCATCGCATCTGTCGCAATGGTCGTAATCGTTGGTAAAATCATAATCGATAACACAATTGTCCCTGAAAGCAAACTAAATCCTAGTCCGCCAACATGTTCCCTAACAAAAGGAACTAATACTGTTAGGCCGATGAATCCATATACAACCGATGGTATTCCAACTAAAAGCTCAATGATCGGTTGTAATATTTTTCTCCCCCATGAAGGTGCAATCTCTGTCATGAATATTGCCCCGCCAATTCCTAATGGTGCAGCAACAATTGCCGATAAAAAAGTAACGGCAAAGGATCCAAAGATAAACGGTAATGCCCCATATTCTGGATTAGCTTTATTGGTAGGATTCCAGTGAATACTGGTTACGAACTCAATAAGACTAACACTATTCTGAGTAAATGATTGTAAACCTTTTGTGCCAAGAAAGATGGTAATGGATATGGTTGCAGAAATCATTATCACAGCGCATAAAATCACAAGAAACTTCCCGCGAACTTCTCCATTCATCCAATTTTTCTCAGACTTTAACAATCTTTCCTTTGCAGGTATAATTTTTTCCATTGCAGCAGCACCCCTAAATACGTCATAAGAGGGTAAATACGAGACCTGCACTTACCCAGTTATTCAATTATACGAACAGTTTGATCTTCATTGGTTTCACTTACATATACAAGCATAAATCCTGAGTGTAAACGGGGTTTTAATGGTATGTAAAGGTTTTGTAAATCTATGTATAGATATTGTAAATTCGGAAAAAATAAAAAAACCACCTATTTCATTTGAACAGGTGGTTAAGTGAGTATTAAATTATTGACTAGTTTGGCTGTTTTGAGTGGTATCAACTGTAGTTTGGTTTGCCTGCTGCTCCGTTCCTGAAATACCATCTATTGTTTGACGTGTTTTCTTCAAGTCAAAATAGGCATCCAAAACTCTGCGGCCAATTAGGTTGTTTATACTTGGACCACTGCTGCCTGAATAGGCCCATGGCACAACTACAGCCACAGCTACTTCTGGATTATCAGATGGTGCATAGCTGACAAGACTTAAGTTCCAGACCTCTGTACCACGTTTTGTTTTATCTGATCCATCATAAAATGCCTGTGCTGTTCCGGTTTTTCCTGCAGGGTGATATGGTGCACTCCTAAAGTAACTAGTGGCTGTACCATCGCCAACCTGCATAACCATTCGGAACCCTTCTTGGACACGTTTAATCCAAGCATCCTTCATATCAATCCGATTTAAAACTTTGGGTTCAATTTCTTCAACAATCGGTCCTAACTCATTACTTTCCATAACCGGCTCACGAATTTCCTTTACAATATGCGGCTGAACACGATTACCACCATTGGCAATTGTGGATACATACTGAGCCAGCTGCATTGGAGTGTAGGTATCATACTGACCAATGGCAAAGTCAAGAAGTTTACCCGGAATATTCTCAGTGCCTGGAAAACCACTCATTTCATTTGGCAGGTCAATACCTGTCCGTGCCCCAAGACCAAATTGGCTAAATGATTGCCGCATGGTGTTAAATGTCTTTGCAGTTTCCATATTTAGTGTTCCATTTGGAACATATTTTCCATGTGCCATCGCAATAACGGTCTTCCACATATAAACGTTGGAAGAAACTTGTAAGGCTCGTAGATCATTAATGGAACCAAAGGTTTTCCATGATTTCTTTATAGGAGTATTTTTAATTACTAACGGTTCATCTAGTTGGTATGAACCCGGTTTAATTGCACCAGTTTGATAGCCAGTTAAAACAGTAGCCCCTTTCACTGCTGATCCCACGTTGTAAGAGCTCGTAAAATTACCACTAGCATAGTCCTTCATGACTGTCTTTCCATTACTGTCCTTACCAATTAGTTTTCCGGCCATAGACAATATTTCACCTGTATTAGGATTCATGACAATGGCAAAGGCACGGTCCATAACACCGGTATTAGGTTTACTTTTAGCAGACCACATTTCTTCTTCTACTATTTTTTCAACCTGCTTTTGAAGGTCCATGTCAATGGTTAAAACTAGATCATCCCCTCGCTTCCCTTCTGAAACAACATCAGTAGAAAGGACTTTCCCGGATTTGTCAGTTACGGTTTTTACTTTTGCCTTTTGTCCATGGAGAACATTTTCATATTTTAATTCAAGATAACTTTTCCCTACGCGGTCATTTCTACTGTAACCCTGTGCAAGATATTTATCTAACTGCTCCTTTGGGATACCCGCTTCTGAGGAAGTCACATCCCCCAATATAGATTTTAAGGTGGTACCAAAAGTATATTTACGTTCCCAGTCTGTTGTAGTATCAACACCAGGCAGATTCGCTAAATTTTCACTAACAATGGCAAATTCTTCTGCGGTAACTTCTTTATTTTTAACTATTTGAGGTGTTAAGGCATAACCACTATTGAATTGCCTATAAATAGCAAGTGTCTCAAGCTCCTCTGGTTTAAAACTATTTATTTCCTCATCAGTAACCCGGTCCAGCTGTAATTGATAAATTTTCTTATCGTCTATTTTTTTCTGATTATAAGCTGCCCATTCTTTTTTGGTAATTTTCGCTTTGGCTTCTTTCGGATGATTGGTTATCCAAAAATCCTTTTTATCACGGATTGGAATTTTTGAGGTATCCATTGAGATGAACTTAGCTAATTTAGCTGCTGTGTCCAACATTTCCTTCTGCGTAACATTTTGACTTTTTGTATAAGTAATCGCATTTAGCGGACTATTATCAACAATTGTCTTACCATTACGATCATACATTTTCCCCCTTGGTACAGGGGTATTGACGGTAATATCCTCTGTTCGTTGAATTTCCCGTTTAAAATCATCGCCAAAAACAATTTGCAGTTCTCCAAGACGAAGAATTAGAACAGAAAAAAGGATAAATACAACAAAAAACACCATATTTAGACGAAACGGGACATGTGTCTTTTTCTTTTTCTTTTTAAGATTCAAGGTCAATCTACACTTCCTTTACTCGAAGGCTTACATATCTTTCTTTATTTTAAAGGATAATGTTCTATTTTTCTATGAATAACCCTTACCAATTTTGTTAAAAAACCTAGACCAAATTGTTTCCTTTTTGAGTACCATGCCACTTTTCGGTGATTGTACAAAAAAAAACGATGAGATTAAACTCACCGCTTTATGCTGCAGGTAATCGAACTCTTCTCATAAACAAATAGATTAATAAATGACCCGCACCTAAAAAGAATAATAAAATCGGAATACTTTTTTCCTCATTAAACCACGTAACAGCCGCTAGGAAAGCTAGGACCGATATAATCCTGCCAAGATTGAGATAGATTTCCCGAACAACAATATACTCAATCCTCATTTCTGCCGCTTTCCATCCAGACCCAATTACATCATATGTAGTTGAACTATAAGGGACTAACAATAGTGGGTACGCTATCGCAATCATCCCTCCATATAATAATAATTTCACAAAATTCAAATCCCAAATAATCAACAGGACTGAAGCGTAAAGGATAATCCCGCCAATTAGAATCGCTTTTTTTCGATGTTTTTTCTTAATTAATCGTGACGCAAGGTAGTAAGCAACAAAGGAAATTCCCGAATTGATTAGGCCAAACGTACCTAAAGACATTTCACTTCCTGTCGAAATATAAACAAAAACAGAGATGACAAAAGCAAAAGTACCCTCTCGTAATCCCTGAACAAAATGAGCATTTGTTACAAAACGCCAATTTTCGTTTTGTTTCCTTTCCTCAATAATTCGTGTAAAGCAATATTTTCCGGAAGCAGGCCTTGGTTTTAATGAAAAACTCATAAACACCGCTAACCCGAATAATGCAAGTGATAAACCAAAAACAAACGTATATCCGGTAAATTCTTCAAATCTTGTGATGATAATACCTGCTGCGATCGGCCCAATCATGCCGCCTGCAGAAGATAATATCCCTAAAAATCCATTAAAAAAATCTCTTGTCTCTGGTTCGGTAATTTCAAAAGTTAATACATTATAGGCTAACCAATAGAAGCCATAACCAATTCCAAGCAGGCCGCCTAATAAAAGTAAATAAGTAGAAGCATTTGTGCCCGTAATCAGTACAGCAAGATAAAACACTGCTAAAGCGATTACACCAATTCGAAGCACAATCACTCGATCGATTTTTTTCGCCCACCGCCCCGCCAATATAAACGTTAACGGCTGTAATACGACTATTGAGAGGTTATATAGGGCAATATCGGAATACTGTCCTGTTTGCTTCCAAAGATAAATATTCACAAATGTGTTGGATAAAGCAACACTCAATGAATACAAACCTCCAATGATCAGCAAAAGTGATAAATCCTTTGTTAATTCCACGTCACCTAAAATCTTAAATTTTTTTGCCATAAAAAAAACTCCCCTTTGTCATAAGGGTAGTCTTTATCAAGGACAAGGTTCTTATACCAATTTAAGTGAATAAGAAAAGCGCAAGCGCCTCGGTCAGCCCCGATATAGGGCGACTTGTGGACTGGCCAGCGAAAGCAGGGTCAAAGACTAGTCGCCCTTAATGCGTACAGAAAGCGATAGCTTTCTGTAGCCAAGCATAAGACGAGCCGGCCGAAAGGTTGCTTTTTAACCTAACGGATTGTTCTAAATGTGGAGGCGACTATCCTGGGACTCTAGACTAAGACGTACCCTGCAAGAAGGCGCTTTTTGCCTTCTTCAGGGGGTGGTAGACTTGCGTCCCAAGGAGCCGCAACTGGATAAGCTGTAGACCATCGAGGGGCTAGGCGCTGGAGCTAGACAATTCTCAAAGTAAAAAACTTTTGAACTTTCTTATCCCATGAAAAAAAGACAGCTAAATGCTGTCTTTTTAACGCTCCATTACTTCGCTGCGTTATAACGCTTAGAAACTTCATCCCAGTTAACAACATTCCAGAACGAAGAAATGTAATCAGGACGTTTGTTTTGATACTTTAGGTAGTAAGCATGCTCCCAAACATCAAGGCCAAGAATTGGAGTTTTTCCTTCCATTAATGGAGAATCTTGATTTGGAGTGCTAGAAACTTCTAATTCACCATTGTTTACAGTTAACCAAGCCCAGCCAGAGCCGAAGCGTGTAGTTGCTGCTTTTGCAAACTCTTCTTTGAAATTTTCGAAGCTGCCAAATTTGCCAGTGATTGCGTCAGCCAATTCACCAGTTGGGGCACCACCGCCATTAGGAGAAAGGATTTGCCAGAATAAAGAGTGGTTAGCATGCCCACCGCCATTATTGCGCACAGCTGTACGTGCAGCCTCTGGAACCGCATCCAAATTCGAAATTACTTCTTCAACTGATTTAGAAAGTAATTCTTCATTTCCAGCTAATGCATTATTTAAGTTTGTAACATATGTGTTGTGGTGTCTAGTGTGGTGAATATTCATTGTTTCTTTGTCGATGTGTGGTTCTAGTGCATCCTCTGCATAAGGTAATTTTGGTAATTCAAATGCCATGATAAATTCCTCCTATGTACTATTATTTGTTATGGGCTTTAGCCGCTTATAACCTCTAACTTATAAGAATAATTCTAAAGCTTTACTTAAAAGATACCAAAATTGGTTTTTCCTTTCAAATAAAATGCTTATACCCAACATAAATACAATTTCCCTTTTACAGATTTTTATACCCTTTAAAAGGGGCAGTAACCTATTACCAAGCTATTTTTCGAAAATTTGTCATGATTCACCAAAGAGGCATCCTGTCAACGATTTTTGTCATAACTGAACGATGGGACTACCCTATATCATTAAAGCCTTATTGACATGATATTTATAATAGATTTTAATCAACTTGTAGAGGTAAAAGGGAGTGACAAATATGCAAGCCACAAGCATTTCTATATATAGTTTAATGGTACAATTTTTCCAAAAAAACGAGCCAATCCAGAAGGTAAAAGCTGGTTCAGCCCTTTTTCACCAAAAAGATCCGGTAGAATATGTATACTTAATCCTTAAAGGTAGTATTGCGTTAGGAAGGGTTCATTTACGCGGCAAGGAATTTATCGTAAAGGTCTTAAATGGCAAGGAAATAATCGTGGAGTACCAGCTTTTCAAGGACAATCCTCAGTATCAGTTTTTTGCTAAGGCACTAACGGACTGTGAAGTTCTATTTATTAAAAAAGCATTATTTGAAGAATTTATTTTAACAGACCCTGAAGCTATGAATGCTTTAGTTGCGTGGTTAAGCACCGGATATTTAAAGGCTCAAATGAAATGTCAGGACTTAATTATGAATGGCAAAAAAGGTGGTTTATATTCCATCCTCATCCGGCTTTGTAATTCTTACGGGGTAAAAACCGAAAACGGTGTATTAATTGATTTGCCTTTAACACACCAGGAATTGGCCAACTTAACCTATGGCACAAGAGAGGTCATTCAACGTGCCTTAAAAGAACTCCGTGAAAAGGATATTATTATATATGATAATCAAAAATTCACAATAAAGAACTTAGCTTATTTAAAAACCGAAGTTGATTGCCAAAACTGTCCGTTTGAAATTTGCGGGATTAATTAAAAGCTTAAAGAGCACTTGACGAGCCACCTGGGTAACCAAGTGGCTTCCCTCTTTTATAAAACTATCATAAAAAAATAGCCAACCATAATGAGTTGAATAATGGTTTTTGTAATAACACTGCTTATAAACCCGATTACCGATCCGACTCCCACCTTTACACTCTCGCTTAGGCTTCGTTTATTAACGATTAACTCTGCTGCAATGGCACCAATAAACGGTCCAATTAAGATTCCGAATATCGGAATCACAAACGGCCCTGCTATAATACCAATCGTACTACCCCAAACCCCGGCCTTCGAGCCCCCATATTTTTTTATCCCGATCAGGTTTGCTACATAATCCGCTGCAAACAATAACACGACAAATAATCCCTGAATAAGCCAAAACAACCAACTAAAAGTTTCAAAAGAAAAAAACACACCATACAAAAGAAATCCCGCCAGCAAAAATAACACACTTGGAATAATAGGGTAAACCAAGCCAACAAAGGCAACAATAAATAAAATACTTATAATAATCCAATAAACTACTTCCATCTATTCCCATCCTTTTTTTCTTCTTTACCCTTTCTACGTCTTATCATCAAAATGGTTTCAAATACCTCTACATTCTTGTATATATTAATAACACAGGATACAATAGAAAGTGTGTCTTTTTATCATGTTTCTTTTAAGGTGGTTATTTATGAATATTTTCAAACAATTTTATAAAAGTATTTATTCCCCAAGGGATATTGCCCTATTTCGTTTTCAGGGGATTGGAAAAACGATATTATATGTGTTTTTCTTAACATTTATCTCCATTCTGCCATCCATTATTTATTTTAGTACAGCGCTCATAGAGGGAATTGACGCTGCAAAAACGATTATAAAAGACGAAGCTCCTTCTTTCTCCATTAAAAATGGAAAGCTTACAGCCAAAACAGATGTGCCGGTTACGATCGATAAAGACAACTTTACCATTATTATTGATCCTACTGGGGCAATATCTGGAGATGACGTCGCGGATGAAGGAAATGCTTTCGCATTATTGAAGGATGGGTTTGCATTGTCCTCCGGCGGCAACGTTGAGACCTATCCATATTCCATGATGAATGATATACATATTTCCAATAGTGACCTGCTAAATTTTGTTGACACTATCGGTGGAATGAAAGGTATTATTATTCCCGTTGTATCACTGTTCATTTATATTTTCTCAAGCGCAGCGAGTTTCATTGAGATATCAGTTCTAGCCTTTATCGGCCTTGCTTTAAAAGGAAATCGCAAGCTTAATTACCGGCAATTATGGAGAATGGCCGCATATAGTGAAACATTGCCAACCTTATTTTTCACGATTATGACTGCTATTCAAACTGTGGTTCCTAACAGTTTCCTCATTAATTGGTTTGTAGTCATCATTGTGTTATACCTTGCAATTAAGGAAGTTCCAAAGCCTAAAAGTTCAAACTAAACGCCCGTCAATGGGCGTTTTTTGTTCTAAATAAGTATGGATAAGCATACGAATGTACAAACATTCTTTCTGGAGGCTTGTCCCATGAAAAAAATATTCGGTATTCTCTTATCTATTTTAGTCATATATGTTATTTATTACGACCTAACCGTTGGAACTCTTCCAGCCTCCACCCCTCAACTTGTAGACGCAAAAGTTGAACAAAGAACCCCATCACCTGCCGAAATAGACACGCCTTCATTTGATGCCGAGGTAAAACCAGGCGATACAGTAATTTCCATTGTTGAACATAAAATTAATAAATCACTGCCTGTATCCATTGCAGACTTAATCGAGGACTTTCAAACATTAAATGGAGGTAAGTCCCCTGAAAAAATTCAAATAGGTTCCACATATCATTTTCCAGATTACTCAAAATAAATAGGATATGTCGTTAATCTTGTCAAAAATAGCACATGGCTGATAAAATAAGATGAACCTAGAATCAGGTTATCACATTCAATATTGATTGTTTGTGGGAACATTCAAAGTACGGACCGTTAACACGGCAATAGATCGGATTTATTAAGATTCGAATCCACATTTGAAGGAGAGCGAATTACACGTGAGTGAAATCATACATCGCACAAAAACCCGGCCAATTAAAGTAGGCAATTTAACTATTGGCGGGAGCAATGAAATTATTATTCAAAGTATGACTACAACGAAAACGCACGATATTGAGGCGACCGTTGCAGAGATAAAAAGATTGGAAGAAGCGGGCTGTCAAATAGTCCGTATAGCATGTCCAGATGAACGCGCTGCAAATGCTATTCCAGAAATAAAAAAAAGAATTAATATTCCACTTGTAGTTGATATTCATTTTGATTATAAATTAGCACTTAAGGCCATTGAGGGCGGTGCTGATAAGATTCGGATTAATCCAGGGAATATTGGCAAACGGGAAAAAGTTGAAGCAGTAGTAAAAGCAGCCAAAGAACGTGGAATCCCCATTCGAATCGGCGTAAATGCAGGTTCACTTGAAAAGAAAATCCTTGAAAAATATGGTTACCCAACAGCGGATGGAATGGTAGAAAGTGCGCTTCACCATATTAAAATTCTCGAGGACTTAGATTTCCATGATATTATTGTTTCGATGAAGGCATCTGATGTTAATCTAGCCATCGAGGCGTATGAAAAAGCTGCCCGTGCTTTCGATTATCCACTGCACTTAGGGATAACTGAATCTGGGACACTTTTCTCTGGAACAGTGAAAAGTGCGGCTGGTTTAGGTGCAATTATCAGTAAAGGAATCGGAAATACACTACGTATTTCTTTAAGCGCCGATCCTGTAGAGGAAGTAAAAGTTGCCCGTGAGCTTTTAAAAGTATTTGGTCTTTCTTCCAATGCAGCAACACTAATTTCATGCCCAACGTGCGGAAGAATTGAAATTGACCTTATCAGTATCGCAAATGAAGTAGAGGAATATATTTCAACAATAAAAGCGCCCATTAAGGTTTCAGTACTAGGCTGTGCTGTAAATGGTCCTGGTGAAGCCCGTGAAGCAGATATAGGGATCGCCGGTGCCCGTGGAGAGGGTTTATTGTTTAGAAAAGGTGAAATTGTCCGTAAGGTTCCTGAGGCACAAATGGTCGAAGAGTTGAAAAAGGAAATTGACCAAGTCGCTGAAGAGTATTTCCGTAAAAAGGCAGAAGAAGAAGAAATGTCAAAAACAAAATAAGAAAAGCGCCAGCGCCTTGGGTCACCCCCGATATAGGGCACTTGCCGACTGGCCAGCGAAAGCAGGGGCAAATACTGGTCGCCCTTAATGCGTACGGAAAGCGATAGCTTTCTGCAGCCAAGCATAAGACGAGACGGCCGAAAGGTTGCTTTTTAACCTTTTGGACGGATTGGCTTGTGGCCTCGAGGGGCTAGGCGCTGAAGCTAGCCAATTATCTCATAAAACAGTAAAGAAACCCGGTAGTTTAAACCGGGTTTCTTTTTTGCTCCTAAAGCAGATCTGTTAAAAGAACGGAAGAATAAAGATACCGACTACAATTGATATCGCTCCAATACCAATTGCCCACGCCCCAAGACCCTCGGCACCTCTTTTCCTTGCTACGAATCCTAACACAATACCTGCAGCACCAAATAGTATAGGCATTACAAACAGTGACAAAATCGATAACGCTAAGGCAAGGACACCCATCCCAGTACCGGCAGTGGCACCAGCGCCAGCTTTCTGTTGTTGCTGCTGTGTTTTATTTTGATTTTTCCGCAGTGTAACAGGAACTGGGGCAGCAATTTCAGCTGCAGATTCTTCCCTGTATTGAGAAGAACGAATAGGTACTGATGCACCAATCTCAGGAGTATTCTCTGATTTTTTCAGGGAATAAGAAGTCCTAATTGGTGCAGCAACTTCTGAAGCCGTTTCTTCCCTATATGAAGAAGGAGAATTGGGAATATCTTCTCCAATTATTGGTCCTCTAAGAGCTTCTTGCACTTTCGTGTCTCTTTCATCTGCCATCCTAATCCCTCACTTTCAGTTATAGGAGCATTTATTAGTGTAAACTACTTGACGGTTTTTAGTATGTCAATGTTTGTCTCCAATAGTTATTTATTTGAAATACCGGAAATGGTACTTTTCAAAATAATCCTTTATTGTTGGCCTGTCTTTGGTAAAATAGAGAGAGAACTTTAGACGAGGGTGAAGATGTAATGAAAAGATTTGGTATTGATATAGATGGCACCGTAACCTCCCCCACCTCCCTGCTTCCTTTTATCAATAAAGCCTTTAACCTAAATATTTTGTATGAGGATGTAAATCAGTACGAATTGACCCCATTTGTTAATGTGCCCGAAAAGGAATTTGCTAAGTGGTTTACGGAAAATGAACCGATCATTTACGAAGGGTCACCGCCTGCAGTTGGTGCAATTGATGTGTTAAATAAATGGAAACATAAACATGAATTATACTTCATTAGTGCACGTGGACCTCATTTACTGGATGTGACGGAGGAATGGTTTTTCCAGCAGGGGCTAACATTTCACCATATTGAGTTAATTGGATCACACGATAAAGTGGAAACTGCAAAGAAGCAAAAAGTCGACATTTTCTTTGAGGATAAACATGATAATGCCGTGATGATTCATGAAGAGTGCCAGATTCCAGTCATTCTTTTTGACACCCCCTATAATCAGGATCCCCTGCCAGAAGGCGTCATACGTGTGAAGAATTGGCGTGAGGCATCTGAGTGGGTCGAAACTTGGCTAAAAAAACAGGAATCATTACGTAAAAAACAGCTTGTGTAATCCACAAGCTGTTTTTTAACTGCAATCAGGACACCGTCCATATATTTCAAATTTATGCCCTGAAATATCATATCCCTTAAGATTTTCACTTAAACCATTCATGGGACAAGTATCGATTTCTTTTGTTTTTCCACAATCTAAACAGATAAAATGATGATGGTGGTGGTTTCTGGAACAGGTAAAGCGAAAATGTTTTTCCCCTGATAACTCTGTCATTTCTAATATGCCCATTTCGACAAATAGAGAAAGATTACGATAAATGGTATCGAAACTCAATCCTGGATAATCATCTTTTAATAAATCGAGTACATCTTTAGCAGTTAAATATTTATCATGATCTGCGAATAATTGCAGCATATCTTCTCTTTTTCCTGTTTGCTTAAATCCATTATCCTTTAGGTGCTGTATGGCTTCATTTACATTCACTTAGCTCCTCCTCCTAATCCATTGGTCATTTTTTTATAAAAGATTGCCATTATTAAAATAAGAACGGCAAGCATAACAATCGTACCCCCGGGAGCAAGATCAAGATAATAGGCAGTAAAAAGCCCGCCTAATACAGAGAGTTCACCAAAGATAACAGAAAAAAGAATTGTTTGTTTGAACCCTTTTGCTATTCGAATACTTGCCGCGACTGGAAGTGTCATTAGCGAGGAAACCAACAAAATCCCAACAATTCTCATAGATGCGGCAATCACAAGTGCGACCATGACAATAAAGATAAAATGAATACTTTTCGCAGGTATGCCTGAGGCTTTGGCATGTTCTTCATCAAAAGAAAGTAAAAATAGTTCTTTATACAAAAAAATAATGATTAAGATAACAATCACACTTATCGCCAATATAACCCATAAATCAGTTCGGCTGACAGCTGAGACACTGCCAAATAAATAACTATATAAGTCCGTATTAAATCCATTGGCAAGTGAAATAAAAATAACCCCAAGCCCAATTCCGCCAGACATGATGATGGGAATTGCTAACTCCTGATATTGTTTATAAACCCCTCTAAGCTTTTCAATAAACAATGATCCGCCAACAGAAAAAACCATCCCCATATAAAGCGGGTTTAATCCTGCCATCATGGTAAGTTTATTCTCAATTAAAAGACTAGCAGCTATACCAGCCAAGGTAACATGGCTTAATGCATCAGCGATTAATGATAGCCTTCTGACAACGATAAACACTCCTAACAAAGGGGCTAGAATTCCAATCAAAAGCCCAGTTAAAAATGCATTTTGTAAAAACTCATAATGAAAAATACCTTCAATCAATTTTTAACGCCTCCATGTTCATGGTTATGGGCCAGCATGTGAACATCATGACCATAAACTTTAGACAATCCCTTGCTGCTAACTTGTTCAAATTCTTCTGTATTACCATGAAAATGCAAATGTTTATTTAAACAAGCAACATGTGTGACCTTATCCGAAATGGTGCCGATATCATGTGTAACCAATAACAGTGTAATCCCCCTGCTGCTATTTAAATCGCCCAGCATACCGTAGAACGAATGAACATTTTCTGCATCCACCCCAACAGTCGGTTCATCCAAAATCAAAAGATTCGGTTCACTTACAAGTGCGCGGGCAATAAATACTCTTTGCTGCTGGCCCCCGGATAGTTCGCCAACATTTCGCTGACTAAACTCTGCCATCCCTACTGCCTTGAGTGCTTCGATTACCTTCTCCTTATGCTCTTTTTTGAAAAAGGTAAACAGCCCTAACTTTTTGGTTAATCCGCTTGAAACAACTTCAAAAACAGTAGCTGGAAATCCTGTATTAAAGGAATTTGCTTTTTGAGAAACATAACCAATTTTTTGCCAGTCTCTAAATTTACTTATTTCCTGGCCAAATAAAAATATGTCCCCTCTTTGCAGCTTTAATAAACCTAATACTAATTTTAACAAGGTAGATTTACCTGAACCATTTGGTCCAACAATGGCCAAAAAGGATCCATCAGGGATTGTAATATTAATATCTTCAAGTACACTCTCTTTTTCATAACGGTAAGAAAGATGTTTTATTTCAATTATTGCTTGCATGGTTCCCACTCTCACTTTTAATTATAAGAATCATTCCGATTTAACTTCAAGTAGTATACAATAGGACTTTCCAATTGTAAAGGCTAAGTAACTTGACACGGATCCCTGTCAAATCCATTGTCACACTCTATCCCCTTCTTCATACATTAGCATGGAGGAGTGATGAGGGTGAAAATATTTGAAAGCATCATTAATCATAAAATTAACACAATCACTGCAGAAGAACTTGTAAAGTATGCAAATCAATTTAATATAAAAGTTAATCGCGGGCAAGCCATCAAGATCGCTGAATACTTAAGAGGTAAAAATATTAATATTTTTGATAATACACAGCGTGCGCAATTGGTAAAGCAAATTGCTAAGGCTGCTGGACCTGAAACGGCACGAGAAGTGAATAATTTGTTAATTCAATTCACAAAGCAATAAAAAGCTGTGCGGAAGCACAGCTTTTTTTCTTATCCTTGCATGATTTCATCTAATAATTTCTCATTAAACACTTGCTCCCTGAGCATGTTTATTTCAAATTTATAAGGCGGTTTTTTATTATTTTTGTCTTCACCAACGAATGGAGTCTCTAATATCTTAGGAACATCCTGTAATTGCGGATGATGAACTACATAATTTAGTGCTTTAAATCCAATATGACCAAATCCGATATTTTCGTGGCGGTCTTTTCTCATCCCAACCGAATTTTTGCTGTCATTGATATGAAGTACTTTAAGCTTATCTATGCCGATAATTTTATCAAATTCATTTAAGACTCCATCAAAGTCTTCGACAATGTTATAGCCGGCATCATGTGTATGACAAGTATCAAAGCAAACTGACAATTTATCATTATAATTGACCCCATCGATAATCATTGCCAGTTCCTCAAATGATTTCCCGCATTCAGAACCTTTTCCGGCCATTGTTTCTAAAGCAATTTGAACCTGTTCCTTACCGGTCAATACTTCATTCAGACCCTCAATAATTTTTTTTATGCCTTGGTCTGTTCCAGCACCAACATGGGCACCCGGATGGAGAACAATCTGCTTTGCTCCAAGTGCCTCTGTTCTTTCAATTTCACTGCGCAAGAATCTTACACCTAATTCAAATGTATCCGGATTTGTTGTGTTCCCAATATTAATGATATATGGAGCATGAACAATGATTTCAGTAATTCCGTTCATTTCCATATATCTTCTTCCTGCTTCAATGTTCAGGTCTTCTATTTTCTTTCTTCTCGTATTTTGCGGTGCACCCGTATAAATCATAAAAGTATTGGCGCCATAGGATACTGCTTCAGCGCTGGCCGCAAGCAGCATATCTTTGCCACTCATTGATACATGTGAGCCGATTTTCAACATCCCTGTTCTCTCCCTTTATATGATTATTTCTTTCGCTTCTCTATCTTTCGCTGCCGTTTTTTTATTTTATCCATTTCCCACTGCATCTTCTTTTTGTATCCAGGTTTTACCCTTTGTGGTTTTTTGACCATCGATTTTGCGGTTCGTTCCGCTTCATCTGCTTTCCTTACACGAGTCTTCCTTTTATTTCTTTCGTCGATTTCTATAATTTCTTCATTTTTGAAGTCAACATGTTTAAATTGAATGCCCATTTTTTCCAATCTGTTCAAAGCATCCTCATCAGAGCTCTCATATATTGTTAGGGCAATACCGGAATTACCTGCCCGTGCGGTTCTTCCCACCCTGTGAATATAAAAATCCAAATCTGTCGGAAGTTCATAATTAATGACATGGCTGACACCTTCAATATCGATCCCTCTTGAAGCAAGATCTGTCGCAACAATATATTGATACTCCAAGTCCTGTATTTGTTTCATCATCTTTTTTCGTTCACGAGGATTTAAATCACCATGGACCCGACCCACTTTTAGGCCCTTTTCATTTAAGAAATAGGCAACTTCTTCTGCCATCTTTTTCGTATTAGTAAAAACAATCGCTAGGTATGGATTGTAAGCAAGCAGTGCATCATGTACAAGCTGTTTTTTATTGCGATGCCTTGATGGTAACAGAAGATGCTCTAAATTCGCTGCTGCTTTTCTCTTTGATTCAATCTGGATGGTCTTTGGATTCTCCATATATTTTTTTAAAAATGGTTTTAACTTTTCAGGAATGGTAGCAGAAAAAACCATCATCTGCAGTTTCTCCGGCATTTTTGCTGCAACTTGATCAACATCTTCAATGAATCCCATATCTAACATCATGTCAGCCTCGTCAACGACAAGGATGTTGGAGGTATGGATAAATAGGGCCTGCTCCACCATGAGATCTTTAATTCTACCAGGAGTGCCGACAACAATATGCGGCTGAACCTTTAGTTTTTCAATCGTCCGCAGCTTATCTGTTCCCCCTATATAACATCTAGTCATAATTTGCCTATCAGGACTGCAATGTTCGGTAACCTTCAAAATCTGGTGATAAATTTGTGAGGCTAATTCCCTGGTTGGCGCCGTTATTACTGCTTGAACTTCTTGACGTGCTGGATCAATCCCTTCTAAAATCGGCAACACATAGGCAAATGTTTTACCTGTCCCCGTTTGGGACTGACCAATAGCACTTTCCCCTTTTAATACTACTGGGATCGTCCGTTCCTGAATTTCTGTTGGCTCATAAAAACCAAATTGATTCAGTGCTTCTATAATAAAAGGCTGAAACTTAAATCGCTCAAATTGATTTGTATTCATATAATAGCTCCTTAGTCTAATTAATCTTATTATGGAGTAGTATTTCCTTAAGGTTAGCTTCCTTCTCTATGTCCATCATGTTATTATAGTAAAATTCCTCCTAAATAACCAGTTAACTACACTTTTTATTCTCAGCTTTTACTAATAAGGCAATTTTTAAAACGAAATTAGTTTTTTCCTTGTGTGTAAACCTAAACCAAATTTGGTTTTATGCATACTTTATTGTATGAAGTCATGTAAGAAAGGAGGTCGTGGAATGCAGCCAAGACCAAGAATGCCCTTTAACGGTGGAATGGGGCAGCAAATGTTCGGTGGAGGTGGTCCGATGATGGGACCGGGGGGCCAGCCTTCTTTCGGAAGAAATCCGATGATGAGGCCTCAAGCAGGACCTTTTGGCGGAGGAAACTCAATGATGGGAGCCAGAATGAGGCCCGGATCCGGTCAGATGGGCAGAGGGGGAGGCGGATTACTCTCGAAACTTCTCGGTAAAGGCACCCAGACAGGTACACCAGGCGGACTTATGGGAATGGGCAGAGCAGCAGGAAGCGGTGGCGGCTTAATACAGACCCTAAGCACTCCTGGGGGATTAAATGGGATTTTAAATAATACCCAGCAAGTGTTAAAGACAGCACAAACCATAGGACCCATGATCCAACAATACGGACCAATGGTAAAAAATATACCTGCGATGTGGAAGCTTTATCGCGGGTTTAAAAATGCTACCAAGAGCAGTGATTCATCCAGTAAGAATCGAAAGTCAGATTCAATTGTAGAGGAATCTTCCAGCAGCGAAAGTTCGGAATCTGTAAATTCTAATCAGTCTGTCAAGCGAAAGACCAGCCAAAAGTCACGTTCTCAACAGCACCAAAAGGGAAGTTCAATTCCGAAAATGTATATATAAAATCTCTGAATGCTGAAGCCCAGCATTCTTTTATTTTTCCGATAAATCTCACAGGAAAAATGTATCTTTGTATTATATCTATTAGTTTTATATAATAAATACATAGACTAGCAGAAAAGCCTAAAAGGCAGTGAAAAATCTTTTGGTGCTTAGCTAAATGAAAAAGTTCATTTAGGAGGACTTTATATATGCAAATCATTAAAATATCACCACGCGGTTATTGCTATGGAGTTGTCGATGCCATGGTCATTGCGAGAAATGCCTCTTTAGATAAATCATTACCTCGTCCTATCTACATTTTAGGGATGATCGTTCATAATAAACATGTCACAGATGCCTTTGCAGAAGAAGGAATTATTACTCTTGACGGGAAAAATCGTATCGATATTCTTAATAAAGTGGAAGCTGGAACAGTTATTTTTACCGCCCACGGCATTTCACCAGAGGTACGAGAACTTGCGAAGAAGAAAGGCCTAGTAACAATTGATGCAACATGTCCTGATGTAACGAGGACACATGATTTGATTGAGGAAAAAACCAAACAAGGATATCAAGTTATTTATATTGGTAAAAAGGGGCATCCAGAGCCTGAAGGTGCTGTCGGGGTTGCTCCAGGTATGGTTCATTTAGTCGAAACCCCTAACGATGTAGAAGCATTAACTGTTCAAAGTAACAAACTTATTGTGACGAACCAAACAACTATGAGTCAGTGGGATGTTGCAGACACGATGAAAAAAGTAAAGGAAAAATATCCGCATGTAGAAGTTTATAATGAAATTTGCCATGCCACACAAATCAGGCAGGAAGCGGTCGCAGGTCAAGCAACAGAAGCGGATGTTACGATAGTGGTTGGAGACCCAAAAAGTAATAACTCGAATCGACTGGCCCAGGTTTCAGAGGACATTGCCGGAACAAAAGCATATCGTATTGCCGATATAACCGAATTAGAACTAGATTGGATAAAGGGCGCTAAGACAGTCGCTGTAACATCCGGCGCCTCAACACCAACACCAATTACTAAAGAGGTCATCTCTTTCCTAGAGCAATTTGATCCAACTAATGAAGCAACCTGGGAACGCCGCAAACAAGTTCAATTAAATAAAATATTACCTCGAGTAAAAAGTACAGAAAAATAATAAGAACAAAAGCGCAAGCGCCTTGATCAGGGAAAAAAGTAGTTCATTTCTTCCTAGGGGCTGGAGCTGACAATTTTCAATTTAAAAGAACCGTGTCCCATAAGACCGGTTCTTTTAATGTGTGATTAAACAAACTGAAAGGGATCTGTATTTTCTTCTGAAGGGAAAATGTCAACGTTGTAACCAGACTCCTTGCACATCTTTTGGAGTACTTTTGTCAGCCCTTTTTTCATGACTTTTTCAACATTATGCCCCGGGTCAATCATATTTAAGCCCTGCATCATCGCATCATGTGCGGTATGATAATAGATATCCCCTGTAACATAGACATCTGCCCCTTTAAACTTGGCACTCATAAAATATTTATTGCCATCACCGCCTAATACGGCAACTTTTTTTACTTTGGCTGATAAATCACCCACAACCCGTACAGTCGAAACGCCTAAGGACGATTTTACCTTTTCGGCAAATTCAGCTAATGTCATTTCTTTCACTTTTCCGATTCTGCCGAGACCGAGCGCTTCCCCTTTATTCTCTACAGGGTATACATCATAAGCTACTTCTTCATAAGGATGTGCCTTGATCATGGCGGTGATTGTTTTCCTCAAAAGTGGTTCAGTCACAATCGTTTCTAGTCTCACCTCATCCACTTCTTCTAACTGACCAGGTTTACCTAGAAAGGGATCTGTATGTTCACCTGGTAAAAATCTCCCTGTTCCATTTGCTGAAAAAGAACAATGGCTATAGTTTCCGATAAAACCTGCCCCTGCATTTCCCAGCACTTGTCTAATTTCCTCTGCATGACTAGAAGGAACAAAGACCACTAATTTCTTAAGCTTTGTATTAACAGTAGGAACCAGGACCTCTGCATCCTCAAGCCCTAAAGCCTCAGCCAAAAGGTCATTTACCCCGCCTTTAGCTATATCCAAGTTTGTATGGGCTGCATAAACAGCTATATCATGTTTTAATAGTTTTTCGATCATTTTGCCCTGGGTTGTATCTGTCAACAGGTTTTTAAGCGGACGATAGATGATGGGATGATGTGCGATTATAAGCTGAACATCTTTTTCAATTGCTTCGTCAATAACATGCTCGAGAACATCCAGAGCAATCATTACCCGTTCAACCTTTTTATTTAATCGTCCAATTTGTAAGCCGATTTTATCGCCCTCCATTGCCAATCCTTTTGGAGAAAATTGTTCAAAAAGTTGGATGATTTCATGACCGTTCGGATTCTTCACTATTTAAGAACCTCCTCTACAAGTTTTATTTTATTGGTTAACTCTTTTCTTTTTTCAATTGTTTCGACCGTTTCAGATGCTTCTTCCAATGCTTTTGAAATCCGCTGCCAGTTATTCATTTCGGCGGTCCACTTCTTTTTAAAAATCTCATTCTTTTGTTGAAGAAGGAACGGTCCTAGCAAAAGCCCCTCAGCTCTCTTTTTCTGATATGGCTTAGCAGGGTCTCCCCTTTCCGCTACTAGGATTTCGTATATCTTCGAATCTTCCTCAATAATTTCCTCTGTAATTAACTCCCAGTTGTTTGTTAAAAGCCATGTTCGAATCGAAATTGCGCTAATATTAGGTTGTAAAATAAGGCGCTGCACTGAGTCTAGCTTGTCTTTCCCATTTTCCAAGATATTGGATATAAGTGCCCCACCCATCCCAGCAATGGTAATACAATCAACCTCACCAGGCTCAATCACCTCAAGCCCGTCCCCCATACGAACGGCAATCGTATCAACTAGTCCTTCTGCTAAGACATTTTTCTGGGCAGATTGAAATGGCCCTTCTGCAACTTCCCCAGCGATTGCAAACGAAATTTTTAAATTTTTAGCTAAGTAACATGGTAAATACGCATGGTCGGACCCAATATCCGCCATCCGTGCCCCTTCTTTTACATACTTTGCCACTGTCGTTAATCGAACTGATAACTTATCTGTATTCAAAATTCCACCACATTTACTAAAGTTTATATTATCTAATCATTTAACTTAGAGAATTGTCCAGCTTCAGCCCCTAGGAAAAAAATGAACTACTTTATTCCCTCCTCAAGACACTTCCGCTCTTCGTTTTAGTATAAAAAAAGTCCTTTACATATGCAAAGGACTTCTTTTATTATTTAATTTTGGAAACCCATTCTGCCATTGCTTCAGCTTGTTCTTGAGGAACAAGACCTGATGGCATGTTACCTTTACCTTTTGTAATAATGTTAACAATCTCTGCCTTAGAATACTTACTGCCAACACCCTTTAATGTAGGACCTACTACCCCTTGATACTGATCCCCGTGGCAAGCAACACAGGTTTGCTTATAAATATCTTCTGGCTTTGTAGCTGCAACCTCTGTTGTCTCACTGCCTTTCCCATTATCCTTTGCCATTTCTTTCATGTCTCCTAGTCCTTTAAAAGAAAGGATAAACACTAATACAATCCCAAAAACCATGACAAGAATGTAAGGAATTACCGGATTCCGTTTCATGATCTTACCTCCCTTATGTACGACCGCTTGTTAAAAATAAATAGTTTACAAACAATTACTATTTTACTTGAAAAATAACAGAAGGAAAAGCCCTAAACTTATTTTATCACTATAATCTTCATAATAAAGAAAAAAGAGACAGAGAAAATAATAAATTATTTCTTCCGTCTCTCTTCTTTCTATTCATTTATTAGCAGCCGATAAGGCGGGATATAACAATTCTTTGTACTTCAGAAGTCCCTTCACCAATCTCAAGAAGCTTTGCGTCACGCATCATTCTTTCTACCTGATACTCCTTCATGTAACCGTAACCACCATGGATTTGAACCGCTTGATCTGTAACTTCCATACACATTTCGGATGCATACAACTTACACATGGCAGCTTCCTTAGAAAACGGCCTGCCTTGGTCTTTTAACCAAGCCGCCTTATAGACCAGATTGCGCGCTAGTTCAATTTTCATTGCCATATCGGCAAGCTTAAATTGAATAGCCTGAAAGGAGGAAATGGATTTGCCAAATTGTTTTCTTTCCTTTGCATACGCTAATGCCCTCTCATAAGCACCTTGAGCGATGCCTACAGCCATTGCACCAATCCCGATACGTCCACCATCCAAGGTGATTAAAAATTGTCTAAAGCCCTCTCCACGCTTCCCCAGAAGATAATCAACAGGTACTTTTACATTTTCTAACACCAGCTCTGTTGTATTAGAGGCATTCAAACCCATCTTTTCATAATTATCAATGATCGTAAAGCCCTCTGCGTTTGTAGGAACTATAATGGCACTAATCTCCTTTTGTCCATTCTTCCCGCCAGTAACAGCGGTTAAAGCTAAATGCTGCGCATAACTGGCATTCGTAATAAAACACTTATTTCCATTTATAATAAATTCGCCATTTTCCTCTTTGGCCGATGTCCTTGTTCCCCCCGCGTCTGAGCCGGCATTAGGTTCTGTTAGACCAAATGCCCCCAATGATTCTCCTGTACAAATCGGGGTTAAAAATTTAAGCTTTTGCTCCTCGGTTCCAAACAAATTGAGCGGTGCACCGCCTAAAGAAATATGAGCAGAGTAAGTTATCCCCGTCGAGCCGCACCCCCTGCTTAACTCTTCAACCACGATCGCAAAGCTGATTGTATCGGCTCCGCTGCCGCCATACTTTTCTGGAAAAGGGAGACCCATCATCCCTAAATCACTTAGCTTTTTAAATATCTCTACAGGAAATCGCTTTGTTCGATCGCGCTCTAGGGCTCCTGGTGCCACTTCTTCATCTACAAATTGCCGGATCATTTGTTTAATCATTAGTTGTTCAGATGTTAAGTCAAAATTCATTTCCATCCCTCCAAACCACCATTGTATACGCTTTCTTATTTATTATATAAGGAATTGTAAATAATTCATAACATTTTTAAATATTAAAATATATTATATTATCGAAATATAAATAAGTGATTTTCTTTATCGTGGATAGATGGGAAGAGAACTACCGATTTACTGCTGTTTGAAAATACAACTGATCATTTTTCTTTTTGCAAAAAAGTAAAATGACTGAAGAAGCCACTATTATCCGAAATGCCTATTTGCAAAATGAGAGATAATTCAGTAAAATAACAATACAGAAAGTGCTTTCATTAGTTAGCTCTATAATGTTTTGCAAAAAAAAAATAGTCTACTTCAATAAAGAAGCAAACTATTATTAGCAGTACATTCCGTTATTCTAAGAAATCTTTTAAACGTTTGCTGCGGCTTGGGTGACGCAATTTCCGCAATGCCTTTGCTTCAATTTGACGGATACGTTCACGAGTAACACCGAATACCTTTCCTACCTCTTCAAGGGTACGGGTCCGTCCATCGTCCAATCCAAAGCGCAATCTAAGAACATTTTCTTCTCGGTCAGTTAGAGTATCGAGAACATCTTCTAATTGCTCTTTTAATAATTCATAGGCAGCATGTTCTGAAGGCGATGTTGCGTCCTGGTCTTCAATAAAATCACCTAAGTGTGAATCATCTTCTTCACCAATTGGAGTCTCAAGTGATACTGGTTCCTGAGCGATTTTTAGGATCTCTCGCACCTTATCAGGAGTTAAATCCATATCTTCGCCGATTTCTTCCGGTGTTGGTTCGCGGCCAAGATCTTGCAAGAGTTGACGCTGAACTCGAATTAGTTTATTAATGGTTTCAACCATATGAACGGGAATTCGTATTGTTCTTGCTTGGTCAGCAATAGCACGTGTAATGGCCTGACGAATCCACCAAGTGGCATAGGTACTAAATTTAAAACCTTTACGATAATCAAATTTCTCAACTGCTTTAATGAGACCCATATTCCCTTCTTGAATTAAATCAAGAAACAACATACCGCGGCCAACATACCGTTTGGCGATACTAACTACAAGCCGTAAATTGGCTTCGGCAAGACGACGTTTTGCTTCTTCGTCACCTTCTTCAATTCGGTTTGCAAGCTTGATTTCTTCTTCGGCAGATAGTAAGTCAACACGGCCAATCTCTTTCAGATACATCCGGACAGGATCATTTATCTTAACTCCAGGAGGAACACTAAGATCGTTTAAATCGAATTCTTCGTCATCTTCTTTTGCCAATTTTTTAATATCCGGGTCTTCCTCATCACTATCGCCTACTAATTCAATTCCTTGCTCAGTTAAGGACTCATAAAATTCATCCATGTGCTCGGAATCCACATCAAAATTAGCCATTTTTTCAGCAATATCATCATAGGCAAGGACACCGATTTTTTTACCCAGTTCAGTTAACTGGTCTTTTACTTGTTCAAGGGTTAATTCATTTTCAACCTCTTTTGAACGGGCTGATTTTTCAGCAGCCATATGTCCCCCTCCTTCCAAAAATCAAAGACAATAAAATGGAATTATAACAATTTACGCAAGTGATTAATTTCATTAGCAATCACTGCGGCCTTACTAAAGTTCTTTTCTCGTTCAACCTCTTTTAGTTCCACTTCTTTTTCTTTTATCTTTAACAACTTTTGATAATTACACACCTGTTTGATATAATCAGTTAATTCCTGATTTGTTAACTCATCATTGATGGACATCATTTCAATGTCCGCAACCATTCTTCTAAGATTGTCATCTTGGATATAGGTTAAAAACGCGCTGGTATCAGGTTCTGTGTGATCTTCAAAAAATCCTAACAGATAGGTTATTATTGCCTGATGTTCATCGGTATTAAACGTTTGTCCTGCTAGCAATTCCTGTACTTTATATACCACTTCTCGATTTTTAAGCATATGGGCGATCAACCGCCTCTCGGCTGTAATATATGCCGGTTTCAGTTCTTCTGCAGGCTTAACAACTAACATAGGCTTATGAGCTGGTTCCTTCAACCCATATGATTTTCTCTTTTCAGCAAAATAAATTTGCTTTTGCTGCTGTTTTAAAGCCTCTAACGAGAGGGAAAATTCCGATGCAAGCTGTCTTAAGTAATGATCCCTTTCAACTGCCTTATCGAGTTTACTTATCTCCTTGATTATCTGTTCGATGTATGCGAGCTGATCTCCTTCAAGCTGAAGATTTTTTCCGCGCCGGAAATAAAGAAATTTAAAGGCCATCCAGGTTAAACTTGCACCAATGACTTCATTGCGGAACTTATCTGTACCATTCTTTTGAATATATTCATCAGGATCCAGACCATCTGTCATCATCGCAACTTTAATTTGAAAGCCAGCTTCTTGAAGATGGTTCCCTGCCCTGTAAGCAGCCTCGATCCCCGCTTTATCGGAATCATAGCAAATGGTAATCGTTTGAACATTTTGTCTTAACAGAGCAATATGCTCATCTGTTAATGCTGTTCCCATTGTGGCGATACCATTTTCTACACCAGCCCGGTCTGCAGCAATTACATCGGCAAATCCTTCAAATAAAATGGCATATTGCAGTTTTTTTATACTTGGTTTTGCCAAGTGATAATTATATAAAATTTTACTTTTATTAAAGATTGCTGTTTCGGGACTATTTAAATATTTTGGCTCATCAGCCCCAAGTGATCTCCCAGAAAAAGCAATCGTATTACCGTGACGGTCAAAAATAGGAAACATAATCCGTTCCCTAAAACGATCAAAGTAAGTTCCATCCCGCTCTCGTTTGATAATTAAACCGGCTTTCTCCATCCATTCAGGTGAAAAATCCCTTTTGGTCAAGAACTTATACACGAAGTCCCATGAATTTAATGAATACCCTATTTGAAACTTATCAATCGATTCTTGGGTAAACCCTCTGTTCAGTAAGTACTCAAGCGCATGCTGACCTTCTTTTGTATTTACTAAGAGATGATGGTAAAATTTTCTTAAAAGCTCATGGGCATCCAACATCGCTTGAAGCTCTTTTGAAAGTTTTTTTCCGCCTTTTGATGAAGATATGTTTATTCCTAATTCAATATTTACCTTCGCTGCTAGTTTAATGGCTGCCTCTTGGAATGATATTCCTTCAAGCTCCATTAAAAAAGAAAATACATTTCCCCCCGCTCCACAACCAAAACAGTGAAAGATTTGTTTGTCAGGTGATACTGAAAATGATGGGGTGCTCTCTCCATGGAATGGACATAATCCGAAGTAATTTCGCCCCTGTTTTTTCAGTTGAACATAATCGCTTATTACCTCGACTATATCAACAGCCTGACGAATTTGGTCAATCTTTTCTTCGGCAATAAGCTCTGCCATGCAAACACAACTCCATTTGTACTACAGGTATTCGGCAGGCATTCATTAAATTCCTGCAAATTTCGACAAATTTTTTGTTAATTCCATCACAAATCTTGCTCGATCCTTAAAATAAAATTGATTTGACCTTCTTTCGTATTCTCCTCTATGTAATATTTTTTTCACATGACGATCATAGGAAGCACCAAAATAACCGTTAGCGGAATTTTAAATACGATTTCAACAATTTCATTTTGACCGGGCAAGAATCTGAATCGACAAAAATAGCCGATTTGCCTAATCATAAGTATAAATTCTACATCACTCCGCATATTCCTTCTTAAACAGATAACTTTTATAAAAAGGATTTATGTCGAATTTTTTTTAGGGGGCTGCCTTGACATCTAACAATAAATAGTTTATTCGTTATAATGCAACTCTAAACCTAAAAAGATATATTTTTATCACAATTTTTTATTATAGTATATTCGTTATCATTTTACCATAACTTTTTTTCATTTTTTTTAAGTAAAAAAAACACACAATCAATTGACTATGTGTTAGAATCTTCCCTTTTGAATATAATTTAGTATAACATTAGCTGTCTCCTCGACTGCTTTATTGGTCACATCAATTACTGGACATTTAATTCTCTTAATAATTGTCTCAAAGAAAGTTAATTCTTCTTTTATCCGTTCAATATTAGCATAGCTTGCTTGATCGTTTAATCCTAGGGAAAGCAGCCGTTCTCTTCTAATATTATTTAGCTTTTCCGGACTTATTTTCAATCCAAAGCACTTATCAATTGGAACTTTATATAGTTCTTCCGGCGGATCTACTTCCGGAACCAACGGTACATTGGCCACCTTTAACCGTTTATGTGCCAAATACTGAGATAATGGGGTTTTAGAGGTTCTTGAAACTCCAATCAAAACGATATCAGCCTTTAAGAGCCCTCTTGGGTCTCGTCCATCATCATATTTTACTGCAAATTCAATTGCCTCAACCTTTTTAAAATAATCCTCATCAAGTTTCCTTACCAAACCAGGTTCACATAATGGTGTTTTCCCGCTAAAAATTTGAATTTGGTCAATAATAGGTCCGATTAAATCAACAGCTTGAATACCGTCTTCAAATGCTCTCTCCTTCAAATATGTACGCATATCTGGTTTTACAAGGGTATAAGCAATCATTCCCTTATCATAGGAAACAAGAGATAAAACCTCTTCGATATGTTCTTTATCCTCCACATAAGGGAATCTCTTTAATGTCATACCAGATCCATTGAACTGGCTAATTGCTGCTTTCGTAACTAATTCAGCTGTCTCCCCAACTGAATCAGAGACCACATAAATGATCGGCGCGCTCATTCTCCCTCATCACTCCATTTCCTATTTATCTTTCCTCATCAGCTAAAGCCAAAAAGGCTTTTGTAATGTTTGTTTTTGTCACTCTGCCAATAACCTCATATCCAGTCTCCGATTTTTTTACGACAGGCAGGGCATCGATTTGCTTTTCAATTAGTTTTCTGGCAACATCAATTAGTAAATCTTCACGCTCACATATGGTTATGTTCGGCATCCTTGTCATGATGATATTGACAGGGATACTGGTAAGCTCTTGTTTGCCAATACTTGCACGCAATAAGTCTTTTCTCGACAATACCCCGACTAGATTCGAGTTTTGATCCACTACAAATAAAGTACCCACATCTTCAAGAAACATTGTACAGATTGCATCATAAACCGAAACACTTTCACCTACTACTACAGGGATAGATTGATAATCCGAGACATAAATTTTCTGCAGGTTTTCAGTCAATAGCTGAGTCCCCGACTTTCCAGTATAAAAATAGCCAACCCGCGGCCGTGCATCCAAAAAACCTGCCATTGTTAGGATTGCCAAGTCAGGCCGTAATGTAGCACGTGTTAAACTCAATTGGTCCGCAATTTGCTCACCCGTAATAGGACCATTGTCTTTTACGATCTGTAATATATGTTCCTGGCGTTTAGTCAGTTCGATTGTCCTCACCACCTTAAAAATACAATCATCTCTTGCCTCGTTTGATTAAGAAATATTATATACTACTTCCCCGCTATTTTAAATAATAACGGTTATAGATAAAAGGTGCGGACATCCGCACCTTTCGCTTACTTAAAACATCATTTTCCCTTGTAAAAAGTTTACTAACTCAGAAATAGGAAGACGGGTTTGCTCCATTGTATCCCTGTCACGTACTGTAACCATGTGGTCTTCTTTAGAGTCAAAATCATAAGTAATACAAAATGGTGTACCAATTTCATCATGACGGCGGTAACGTTTACCGATAGAGCCTGCTTCATCATAATCCACCGTAAAGTGTTTTGATAAATCAGCAAATACCTCTTTCGCCTCTTCAGAAAGTTTTTTCGATAGCGGTAATACCGCAGCCTTATATGGTGCTAATGCAGGATGGAAATGCATCACCGTTCTGGAAGTACCGTCTTCAAGCTGTTCTTCATCATAGGCATCGATTAAGAATGCTAGCGTAACCCTGTCAGCACCAAGTGACGGTTCAATACAATATGGTACATACCTTTCATTCGTTTCCTGATCTAAATAATGGAAATCTTCACCGGAAAAATCCATATGCTGCTTCAAATCATAATCTGTTCTTGAAGCCACGCCCCACAGTTCGCCCCAGCCAAACGGAAATTTAAATTCAAAATCTGTTGTCGCATTACTATAGTGGGAAAGCTCATCTTCTGAATGGTCACGGAGCCTAATGTTTTCTTTTGTAAGACCTAGAGATAATAACCAGTTTTCAGCAAAATGCTTCCAATAATCGAACCATTTTAATTCCTCACCCGGTTTGCAGAAAAATTCAAGCTCCATTTGTTCAAATTCTCTTGTGCGGAATGTAAAATTACCAGGGGTAATTTCATTTCGGAAGCTTTTACCAATCTGCGCAATCCCAAACGGTAATTTCTTCCGCATTGTCCGTTGTACATTTTTAAAGTTCACAAAAATACCTTGAGCTGTTTCCGGACGAAGAAAAATTTCATTTGTACTAGTTTCCGTTACCCCTTGGAATGTTTTAAACATTAAATTAAACTGGCGAATACCGGTAAAGTCATGGCTGCCACAGTCAGGGCAAGCAATGTTATGTTCTTTTATTAATTCTTCCATCTTTTCGAATGGAAGACCGTCTACAACCATTTCTATGCCTTTTTCCTCAAGGGCATTTTCAATTAGTTTGTCAGCACGATGACGGGCCTTACAGTTTTTACAGTCAATCATTGGGTCATTAAAATTACCAATATGGCCTGAGGCTTCCCAAGTTCTTGGATTCATTAAGATGCTGGCATCTAAGCCGACATTATAGGGAGACTCTTGAACAAATTTTTTCCACCATGCTTGCTTGATATTGTTTTTAAATTCTACGCCTAATGGACCGTAATCCCAAGTGTTAGCTAAACCTCCATATATCTCTGATCCAGGAAAAATAAATCCTCTGTGTTTCGCATGCGAAACGATTTGTTCCATTGTTACATTCATTGTTTTCTCGCTCCTTTTTTTTTATAAAGAGTGGGAGGACATAAAAAAACTCCCGTCTCTATGCTTTTGACAAGCATAGGGACGAGAGTTACCCGCGGTTCCACCCTATTTGCTGCTTTAAATGCAGCCTCCTTAAGTTGTGTTTCTTCAACACGATTGCTCAGGAACGCCTTCATTAGCCCCCTATACCCTAGCTCACACCGTCCTAGGTTCGCTTTTATAGAGATCGCTAATTACTACTTTCCGTCAATGCAAATATTTTATTAAAGAAATATTAACGAAAACTTCTAACATTGTCAACAAGGTAATTATAACAGATTACGAAAATGATCCATCGAATTAAGAAACTTTTTAGATTTAAGATGAAGACCTGAATACTCATCATAGTAGGCTGTGATAATTTTTTTCAATTCAGCCTTCGTTTCGTCTTTAACTGAAATATTTCCTAAGCGGGTAAGATCAAAATAATAAAATAGCCGTAATAATTTAACAGTTGCTGGTAATAATGGAAAATGATATGGATCTTTATCCAAACAGCGATGACAAATAAATCCGCCTTCCCGAATTGAAAATGAAAACTGACCGTCAGTACTTCCACAGATTGAACATCGATCTAAAATCGGGTAGAGTCCCATAACATTTAACATTTTCATATCGTATATATTCATGAGTATATCAGGATCAAAGCCTTCATTCATATAATTAAGTGTCTGATAGAGCAACTCGAAATGAAAAGGGTTTGGTTTTTTATCCTCAGTACACCGATCTGTTAATTCAACAATATAACTGGCATAGGCTGTTAAAAAAATATCCTCCCCAATAGCGCGCAAGGAAGTGATAATTTCTCCCTGCTGCAGGCTCCCTAAACCAGAACCGGTTTGCAAGAGGAAATATCCATGGGTAAAAATCTGGGAAATAGAGGAAAGGCGGCTGTTTGGCTTTTTGGCACCACGGGCCATAACGCCAATCTTACCACCTTCCCTGGTATATATCGTTACTATTTTATTAGTTTCACCATAATCTGTGGTTCTAATGACAATGCCTTCATATTTCTGAAGCATTTTTTGTCACCTTCTAACGTAAGAGCGAAAACAAACTTATGAAACGGGAAAATCAATTTGTGCTAGACCTTCATTCTGATTTCCGGGTATTTCTTGGTTTTCCTTCTCAAGCTCCTTAAAGAGAAGATATGTGTCAATATTACCTGTCTGGAGGAATACTTTCCACGTAAAATCCATCATCGAAAACCCCACCTTTCATTATTTAGACTAGCCTAATGTTAAATCCCAAACCTTATAATTATCATAGCCTGCCTTTGCCAAAATATAAGACGAAATAATTGTTAATGTTGTCCATGCATAATCTTGTTTAAGAGTTAATATTTTAAATAGGGTTTTGTTAATATTCATCCTCATTAAAGCCATAATCACGAAGCTGGGACATTTTATTACGCCAATCTTTTTGCACCTTAACCCAAAGCTCTAAAAATACTTTTGAACCAAGAAGATTTTCAATATCTACCCGAGCCCGCTTGCCAATTTCTTTGAGCATGCTCCCTTGCTTACCAATAATAATACCTTTTTGTGAATCTCTTTCGACAATAACTGTTGCCATAACATGAATAATATCCTTATTTTGCTGCCTTTCCATTTTATCCAAAACAACGGCTAAAGAGTGGGGAATTTCCTCCCTTGTTAAGTGAAGTGCTTTTTCCCTAATCAATTCGGTAATAATAAAACGTTCCGGATGATCAGTAACTTGGTCAGCTGGATAATATTGCGGCCCTTCTGGTAAAAAGCCTTTAATTTGCTCTAATAATCGTTCAACATTGTTCCCCTCTAATGCGGATATTGGAACGATTTCTTTAAAGTCATATTTTTCTTTATATGATTCAATGATCGGCAGCAACTCATCAGGATGTATTTGGTCAATTTTATTAATGACGAGAAAAATAGGGGTGTTAACGGTTTGGAATTTTTCTAGAATAAATTCTTCCCCGCGTCCAAATCCTTCTTCGGCATTTACCATAAATAAAATTAAATCAACCTCTTTAAGTGTATTCTGTGCTACCTTCATCATAAAGTCGCCCAATTTGTGTTTTGGTTTATGAATACCTGGTGTATCAATAAAAACCATTTGTGCATCAGGAAGGGATAATACTCCTTGAATTTTGTTTCTTGTTGTCTGCGGTTTATCACTCATTATGGCAATTTTTTGACCAATTACCCGATTAAGGAATGTTGATTTCCCAACATTTGGCCGTCCGATAATTGAAATAAATCCCGATTTGTATCCGTTTTCATTCCCTTTAGTTTGCATGTAAATCCTCCGGAGAAAAGGCACCAGGAAGTAACTCAGCTACCGTTAATTCTTTTACATCGCCTTTAAGATTGGTTAAAATCACTTTCATATCACTCGGGCATAGTTCAGATATTACTTGCCTGCATGCACCACATGGGGAACAAGGGCGATCTGTATCCGCAACAACAGCCATCATTTGAAAATCTCGGTCACCTTCAGAGTAAGCCTTAAAAAGGGCCGTACGCTCGGCACAATTACACATACTATAAGCGGCATTTTCAATATTACAGCCGTGATATACTTTTCCATCTGTTGTTAAAATGGCAGCTCCTACTCCAAACTTAGAGTATGGAACATATGCTTTATCTCTTGCTTTCTTTGCTTCTTCCATTAATTGTTCAATGTTCACAAAAACGTCTTCCCTTCCAGCAGGAATCTGCTGTTTCTTTATTTTACCTCAAAAATTAGAGAAAATCATTAGGTGTAGCGAAAAAGTAATAAAAAATTTGAAAAAGTTAGAATTTTCCCATAATGTAACTTGTCTTCTAAGAATAAATTATTTTAGTTATTTTACCGAAATGATCATCGAATTTCAAATTAGTTAAATTCCTGTATTAGTAACCTTTCTAGAACAGCTTTAATACATAGGGCAAAAAAATGATGATGCCCACGATTACTGTTAATATCGAATAAACGAAAACAGCTCCAGCGGCAATATCTTTAGCCTGTTTTGCCAGCGGATGAAATTCTGCTGTAACCAGGTCTACTACCCGCTCAATTGCAGTATTCATTAATTCTAGGGCAAACATCCCACCAATAGCGAAGAGAATGAAAACCCACTCAAGTTTTGAAATTGAAAAATAAAAGGATAACACTAATACGATTAGTGAGCTAATAAGATGAAATCGCATATTTCTTTCGTTTTGAGCAGCTGTCAGTATTCCTGCAACTGCATACGAAAAGGAATTTAATAAGACGAATCGTTTCTTTTTATCGCGTGAGTCCATAATCGTTCAAAATTTCCTTTTGCAATGTAAACATTTCCTTTTCATCTTCCTCTGTCATGTGGTCAAAGCCTAAAAGATGAAGGAAACCATGAACGGCTAAGAATCCTAGCTCTCGCTCGAAAGAATGGCCATATTCCTCAGCCTGCTCCTTTGTCCTTGGGATTGAGATAATAATATCGCCTAAGATTCGGGGAATATCCATTCCCTGTAATTCTACCTCACCCTCTCCAAGCTCTTCCATTGCAAATGAAATGACATCAGTGGGGGTATCTTTATCGCGGTATTCACGATTAATTTCTTGAATCCTCTCATTCGAAACATAGGTTATAGAAACCTCACTATGCTCTTCAATCAGCTGCTTCCTAGCAGCAAAATTAATTATTCTTTCAATTTCAAGCATTTGCTGCTCTGTCAATTCATTTGTTTCGTCCACACTATCAATGAGTAATGTCATGCTTGCCTCACCTGCTTTGTATTTGTTAATTCCGGATACTCAATTCTTGAGTGAAATATCCCCTTTAAAGTCTCACATAATGCATGAGAGACGGTTTCAATTTCTTTCATCGTAATATCACATTCGTTTAACTGCCCATCTTCAAGCCTGTCAGCCACAATTTTTTTTACAAGCGATTCGATTACTTCCGGTGTAGGCTGTGATAACGAGCGTACTGCTGCCTCTACACTGTCCGCGATACCAACGATCGCAGATTCTTTTGTTTGTGCCTTAGGACCGGGATAGCGAAAATCCTCTTCATTGCTATTTGATTCGCTCTGAAGGGCTTTATGGTAAAAGAATTTTAGCAATGTTGTTCCATGATGCTGCTCTGCGATATCAATAATTTCTTTGGGCATGCGATATTTCTTTAAGATAGCCGCTCCATCGATTACATGCGCAATAATAATGTGTGCACTTTTATCTGGCGGCAGCCTATCATGGGGATTATCATGATTTATTTGGTTTTCGATAAAGAAGTTCGGCCTTTTTGTTTTTCCAATATCATGGTAATAACTACCAACCCTTGCTAAAAGCCCATTTGCCCCAATGGCCTCGCAGGCAGATTCGGCCAAATTCGCCACCATTACGCTATGATGATAAGTTCCGGGAGCCTCCATTAGTATTTTTCTTAGGAGTGGGTGATTAGGGTTTGATAATTCAATCAGCCTTATAGTAGAGAGAATACCAAAGCTTGCTTCAAAAAATGGTAATAGCCCTACAGTCAACACAGCAGAGCTGACCCCGGATACAAGTGCTGTAATTAAATAGTAGCCGTACTCCATTCCAGAATACTGACCATTAGGGAGCAGCATTAACGCGCCGATTGTTAACACATTAATCATCGCTGCGAAGGAACCTGATTGGAATATTTTTGAACGGCGATTTTGACTGTTTAAAAACAGAATTGCTGCAATACTGCTAAAAAGGATATAGATCCCTACTGAAAAATTAAGTGTTCCGGTAATCCCCTCATTAAAAAGGATACTCCCGCTTACAGCCAAAAGGATCGACATAAAAATAGCCAGTTTTTCATCAATTAATATTTTAATTAACATTCCACTCATCGCAGCCGGAAAAATATAACCGATGCCCTCAAAACTAAAAACTTGCAGGATACTAATGATTTTCATGATAAAAATCGAGAGGATAAAAATAATCCCATACATTAATAAGGCGGTTTGTCGCTTCTCCGATGGTGATTTCATTTGATGAAAATAGTAATAAATAGTTGATAGGGCTAAGGTAATTAATACGATTAAACCAATAAGCGGCTTATAGGAATGGTTATTGTTTATGAGACCGACCAATTTTAATTGCCGATATATATCCTGATTAATTAACTCCCCTTCTTCAGCAATAATTTGTCCTTGAAGGATTTTTACAGGCTCCACCTTTTCTGCGGCCTGTTGTCTGAGTTCCTCCGTTGCATTAGGGTCATAAAACTCATTTTGAATAACAGCATATCTCCCTAATTCAATAGCAGCTAATTTTAATTCATCATTTAAGGTGGTGTACTTTAATTCTTCTTCTACCCTTTTCTTAGCATTTTCCACCTCATCAGAAGAAATTCTTTTGGTCATCACATTACTGATTGCCGTAACAGTTAAATCCTTCGCAATAGCTAGTTCATCATTATCAGCATGAATTAAGGCAGTAAAAACTTGATTAGAAAGATCCTTCGAAACACTTGAAGTCAACTTTGCTTTTAGCTGAGACTCTTTATCGGAATCACTTGGTTCCTTTATGGTAATCGTTTCTTCTGAAACTTTCTCTTCCTGTTTTCTCTTATCTTCCTCAATTTCATTATTAACATCTATCGCTGATTGAAAAATAGAAGAAATTAAATCAACTCGATTTTGTGTATATTCATTTTTCAAAGCGTATACTGGCTGTACCTGATTTATAGCCTCTTTCCGTTTGTTTTCGGTACTTTCCTTATCTTCTACTGTTGCGGGAGAACGAATAGTATTTTCCGCCACTGAGAACAAGCTTAGTTCCAGCTTTTCTGGTTTAACGTTGTTGTAGATCGCCCCAACCAAAACGATCCCTAGCACAATAAAAAATAAAATTCGAAAAAAAGTAATATCAAGCAATTTTCGTATCCGTATGAAGTTCTGCTGTAGTTTATCCAACTAAATCCCCCCAACCACGGCCCTATTCATCATTGTTATAGTAAAAGAATAACAAAATACTACTAGAAAACACGCTTTATGTAAAATCATATCAGTTTTTCAGGAAAGTTTCACCTTATATAGAAGATATTTGTGTAAATATGGAAAAAGGGATAAACCACAAAGGTTTATCCCTCCTTTTTACTGTTGGTTACCCTTCTTTTCGTAGGCTTCAATGATTCTGCCGACAAGAGGATGACGAACAACATCACTTTGTTCTAAAAAGATAAATGATATGCCTTTTACATTTTGTAAAATCTCTTCTGCCACAATTAGGCCTGATTTTACACCCTTCGGTAAATCTACTTGGGTTTGGTCACCTGTAATCACCATTTTCGATCCAAATCCCAGCCTGGTCAAGAACATTTTCATTTGTGCCTGAGTGGTATTTTGCGCCTCATCTAAGATAACAAAAGCATCATCTAGCGTACGGCCTCTCATATAGGCAAGCGGAGCAATTTCGATTGTACCTCGTTCAATTAGCCTCTGGGTATGTTCTGCCCCTAAGACATCGTTTAGCGCGTCGTACAGAGGCCGTAGATATGGGTCAACCTTTTCCTTTAAATCGCCTGGCAGGAAGCCCAGGCTTTCACCGGCTTCCACTGCAGGTCTTGTTAAAATAATTCGATTAACTTGTCCTGTTTTGAGAGCGTTGACGGCCATTACGACTGCAAGATAGGTTTTACCGGTTCCGGCAGGACCAATTCCAAACACTAAGTCATTTTTCTTTATGGCTGTCACATAATGTCTTTGCCCCAGCGTCTTAATTCGAATTGTTTTCCCTTTAATATTTTTACCAATTTCTTCTTCATATAAATTTACAAAATAATCTAGTGTACCTTTTTGAGCCATTTGGATAGCATAAAGAACGTCTCGTTGACCTATATTTATACCCTTTCGGATTACAAAGATTAATCTGTCGATTATTTCACCCGCCATAATCACCTTATCTTCATCACCGGATAAACTGACAGATTCACCTCTTGTAATTATCGATACATTCAGCTCTTCTTCAATTGTTTTTAGGTTTTGATCAGAATTTCCTAGCAGCGTAATAGCTTCTGCCGGATTTTCTAACTGTACATTAATGGTCGTTAATTTTTCTGTCATCAGGAGTCTCCTTGGAAATCGGTTGTCCGACTGCAATGTTTTCAATTATCTTAAAATGGATATCTAGTATAACTTTACCATTTTCCATTGCTTTGTGTAAAATTTTTTCATCCTTTATCTTAGCATCCTCATCTAGACTACTTTTTATTTGTTTTTTTGCTAGTTCTAATGCCATTTTTTCAGCCTCACTAGTGGAATAGCTCCGTTCATACACTTCACGCTCCCGGATTGTTTTATTAACATAAGAAATAGGCAGCTCCCATTTTAAAAAGCGAATGTTATGCACATTCTTTTCAGTCTCATAATGCTTAAATTCTGGCTTTCCAAATCCCCAGATAGGTACTTCTAAATTCCCTAATAATAAGAAATGTTTTTGCTGTTGCTTGCCATTATACACTTTAAATTTGGTGACCAATGGGAGCTCGACATGACTTTTATACCAAGTTTCCCCCCATACTTCACCTTTTGCAGCTGTGAGTTCAGGGTTGTCTTCTTGTCCGAATGCACCTGAAACGAGTAATTGTCCTTTTTCAACATGGTCATGAATATCAACAACTTTCTGCCCGCTTTCAACAAACATTTTTACAATAATGGCCTTCTTTTTTGCAATCAGGTTTTGCGGTGAAAATTGCTCAGGTTTTTTAGGCTCATTTTTTTCCACCACTTGCAGATGGTAGGTTGTCCCTTTTAATTCCACACCAACCCATGTTAATGCGCCAATATTATTGGTCAATTTTCTTTGAATCCCTTCCACATTGGCTACAAAGAATTGAACCTTTCCAATTTTAACACCCATCTTGTCCAATTCTTTGCGAATTTGATACTCAGTTGCAGGTTTTGCCCCCTTTATCTCAATACCCCAAATCATATTTGAAAGGAGGAAAATGATAAATATAAAGGCGGCGGCTCCTAACATAAAGCCGCTGTTTTTCCATAATCTTTTAAGTAAAAATGGAGCACCCTCTCGCTGTAAAAAGGAAATTTTGCAATCACTTTTTCGTGCAAACTTTCTAATCTTAAGGGCATCTTGGACCCGTATTTTGAATGTAATCGTTTCGGTCCCATGCCGTTTGACATTCCAAATATGTAAACCATTTCTCGTTAATACATTTAAAAAACGTTCGAGCCCTTTGCCAGATACTTTTACTATAACTCTGCCATAAAGGAATTCAATCCACTGGTTCTTCATTTTGTTCCTCCCGCAATATCATTTATATAAATGACTTGATCAATCTTTCCTTCCAATAAAATCTCTTCTGGTAAGATGGTCTTTATCACAAAACCCTTACCTTTAATTAACAATTGCCCCTGTTTCAGTAACAAACGGAGTTCTTTATCAGTAAAAGACAACAGGCCGCGGTGATTTTCCACGTATATATGGATTTGTCCAATCATTGTAATTCGAGGTAGATCCATTATGACATCCTGAGGAAGATCCATTTTATTAGCCATCCAATTTCGAACCCGTTGGCCCCATTTTTTTGCCATAAAAAAGAACCCCCTTTCATCTCATATTTATGCGATTATTTATAGATATATGTGAGGATTCCATGATATACCTAGCCCTTGTGAATATATATTCTGGAGGACAAACAACTATGACTACAGCAACAGACACACTAATTAAGAACGTAGGAGTTCAAGGAAAAAGGGAGAAGGAAGAGATACCTTATACTCACATAGAACAATTGCAGAACGTTTCTATAAAAATAAAGGTTACAATTTTAAAGTATATGAAGAAGTCATTACAGGTGTTAAGAATATTGAAGAAAGGAAGCATTAAATAATTTATTTATTGCATGATGTTCAAGCAGGATTATATGATGCAATTTTTGCTACTAGCACTTTAAAGAAGTTAATACCGACAACTAACGATCAAGGGTGGTTAACGGCAGGCTTTTCAGACAATTAGGCGATTAACCTGTATAACCAGGCAATTCTTGTTTAACAATAAACGTAAATCCTGCATAAATAGGTGGTATAGTAATGAAAAAACAAAAATTGTTTTTGATAGCTTTGCTGGTTGTTCCTTGGCTTGCGGTACCGTTATTAGGAAGGAAAGCCTTTAAAAGGTTTCTTCCCACTGCCATATTTATGTGTACTTTCACTAAAGCTTTAGATTTTTACGGTGAAAAGAAAAAATGGTGGAAATTTTATAGTGGTATCGGACCTTTTGATAGTATGAATTTTATGAATTTCGGACCTTACCTGGTCACTAGTCTATGGGTGTTAAAACTAACTTTTGGCAAACTCCCTTTATTCATAATTTCTAATACTCTCCTCCATATTATATTTATCTTTGGCGGTTTAAGATTTGTAGAAGGATTTAGAATATTTTCTTTAGAAAGATTAACTAAATTCCAATATTTGGTATTAAGTTTTTTCAGGGCTTTGGTTTTATATGCTTTTCAAAATATAACGGAACTGACTCCTTTTAAGAAATTCCTTTCTTATAAAAAGTGAATTTTATAAAGCTTCAGCTGCTAAGGTTACTGCACGTCTCTTTTCCCAAACTCAGAATTAAATAAAAAAGGTTGAGGAATAAAAATTCCCCAAACCTTGTCATGCGTTTTTAAATTTGATTTAAAGCTTGTTCCCATTAACCACCCATAAAAAATTTCATATTTATGACACGAAAGGGGGTTAGACTTCTTTTCTACTCGTTTCAAATCAACTCGAGCGTTTTTTTACAGTATAAGGATTTTTTGATCGGGGTTCAGCAAGGATTTCCGACCATATAATTCCAGTTATAACTGTACGCGGATCTGGATTTTCTGCTATAGTGAATTTTATTTCTTCTTGATTTTTTATTGGTCCTTCATTTGCAGTTTGGGTTCTCGCCACTGCCATCCCCATCCTGCCTGCTTCAGACTCTTGTCTTACCTGCAGGTATTCTTTTTCAAGCTTACCCTGGTTACTTTGCAGCAATCCTTGCTTGTTTTCTGTTTGTTTTGCCATTGTGTCTTTCGGAATATCAGTAATATCTTTTATCATGGTTTGAATATCCCCCAGGCGATTGCCAAAGGGTTTTCTTATTGATTGTCCTTGGTTGTTTTTTGTTTTCCTAAAAATCATTGAGATGACTCCAACGACAATCATGATTAAAATGGTTTCCAAACCTGTCACCGTCCTTTTTTGGCAACACTGGAATTATTGATCATTCTTTTTGTCACCTGTCATCTTTCCAATCGAGCCCCTCATATCCGTATCAGCAGAAATATTCTTAAAATTCATATAGTCCATTACACCAATATTCCCCGATTTAAGCGCTTCTGCCATTGCCAGTGGTACTTCCGCTTCTGCTTCCACCACTTTAGCTCTCATTTCCTGTACTTTTGCTTTCATTTCCTGTTCTTGAGCAACAGCCATTGCCCGGCGTTCTTCTGCCTTTGCCTGGGCAATTTTCTTATCCGCTTCCGCTTGTTCTGTCTGCAATTCAGCCCCGATATTTTTACCGATGTCAACATCAGCAATATCTATCGAAAGGATCTCAAAAGCTGTACCGGCGTCAAGTCCTTTAGACAAAACAGTTTGCGAAATTAAATCCGGATTTTCAAGAACTTTGCTGTGACTATCAGATGAACCAATGGTAGATACAACGCCTTCCCCCACTCGGGCAACAACTGTTTCTTCACCCGCACCACCGACGAGACGCTCTATATTGGCACGGACAGTAATTCTTGCTTTCGCCTTCACTTCTATCCCATTCATAGCCACACCAGCAATAAATGGCGTTTCAATTACCTTTGGATTTACACTCATTTGCACGGCTTCTAATACATCACGTCCTGCCAAGTCAATGGCCGCGCATCGTTCAAAGGATAATTCAATATTGGCGCGGTGCGCTGCGATTAACGCATTGACCACCCGGTCGACATTACCACCCGCAAGATAGTGACTTTCAAGCTGATTAGTTGTGACATTCAAACCGGCTTTATGGGCTTTTATAAGTGGATTTACGACCCTGCTTGGGGTTACACGTCTAAGTCTCATACCAACTAATGTAAAAATACTAATCCTGACTCCTGCAGCCAGTGCGGAAATCCACAGCATGACTGGTACAAATGATAGTAATATTCCTAAAAAAATAAGGGCAATGATAACAACTGCAATAATAAAAATGGTTCCCCCTGATACAATATCCATAATCAATCTCCTCCTGCCATATAATATACCTCTCTGACGACGATTCGGGCCCCTTCAACCTTAATGACTCTCACTTTGGCATTTTTCTCTATAAAACCGCCTTCCGAAACTGCATCGACGCGTTCATTGTTGATAACAATAGTTCCTGCCGGCCGTAAGATGGTAAGAGTATGACCTTCCGCTCCTAGAAGATCAGTTCGATTAATATTTGAAACATATCCATCCTCTTTTCTAGCCGCATCGGTTAATACCATCCTATTAAATAAAACAAGTTTTTTTCCAAAGGTCTTAATCATCAAAAAGAATATAAAAATTGAGACAGCCATGGCTATTAAAATAGACACTCCAATTTGCAAGGCATCTTGGCCTGCTAAAAACAGACTTAATATTAAGGCTGCGACTCCTAGTGTACCCGCTATCGCCCCAGGTAAAAAAAACTCCAAAAAAATAAGCAGGATTCCGGCAACAAATAGAAGTAATGTTCCAAATCCTGCTAAACCTGCTTGAAAGTGACCATAAAAGAATAAGATTAGCGCAAATATCCCAATTAAACCTGCAATACCAAATTTGGCTGAAAAAAGTTCTAAAACGATTCCAACTCCGGCAATAGATAATAGGACAGTTACAACAACAGGGTTTGTTAGAAATTCAATCATATAAGGCCCCCCTTCTATTCAGTTCTTTCTGACTATATGTTATACGTCCTTAGTCATTAAAAAGTTTCAAATTTATCTAAATATGTAAAAAGACTGCGGGTTTTATACCTGCAGTCTTTATGTCAGAATACTTATGAAAGGTGTTGTTGTACAAATTTATTAACGAGCGAACCATCTGCTTTACCTTTAACTTTAGGCATAATAGCAGCCATCACTTTTCCCATTTCCGCTTTTGATGTTGCGCCGACTTCAGCGACCGTTTCTTTGACAATCTCTGACAGTTCCTCTTCAGAGAGCTGTTTCGGTAAATACAGCTCAAGAATCTCAAGTTCTGTACGCAATTTATCAACTAGGTCTTGACGACCAGCCTTATCAAATTCATGGAGGGAGTCTTTGCGTTGTTTTACTTCGCGAGAAAGGACCGTTAACTCTGCATCTTCGGAAAGCTCTTGTGTACCGAGCTTGATGGCTTCATTTTGAAGTGATGCTTTCACCATCCGAATAACTGAGAGTTTGTCTTTTTCCTTGTTTTTCATCGCTTGTTTCATATCATTGTTCAAACGCTCGAGAAGACTCATATATTACACCCTCTCTTAAAACTTACGTTTTCTTGCAGCTTCAGACTTTTTCTTACGTTTTACACTTGGTTTTTCATAAAATTCGCGCTTTCTTGCCTCTTGCAAAGTACCAGTTTTTGATACTGTACGTTTGAAGCGACGAAGAGCATCTTCAAGCGATTCGTTTTTACGAACGACGGTTTTAGACATTCTCTTTCCCTCCCTCCGAAACACAACACACTTACATTCAATCCATGTACCATGCAATTATAATATAACCTTGAAACAAGGTCAACTTAAATTCACACGATATTTAAAAGTCATCAAGATACTTGTCTAAAAAAAATGGCATGTCCCTTCAGGTGCGGCCATACAATGAAGGGAGGGGGCCAATAATATGCTATACATACTATTATTTATACTTTGTATTTTATTATTTATTTTTGGAATGACAATTATTCGGTTTGGGTTATTCAATTTGTCAGCCAATAAATTAAAAACATGGTTAATTAAATTAACCAGTACACCCTTAAAAGGAATGTTAACCGGTACATTTATTACCGCACTATTGCAAAGCAGCTCGGCGGTAATGGTTATTACAATCGGATTAATTTCAGCTAGGATTATGACATTTCCTCAATCTATTGGCATTATTCTCGGCACCAATATTGGGACGACCTTCAAAACAGAATTAATTACATTTGACATTGATAGAATTCTTGTTCCATTAGCCATAAGCGGTGCGCTGCTTATTTTATTTAAGAATAAAAAGGCAAGAAGCATTGGAATGCTGCTATTTGGGATTGCTTCCGTGTTCACGGCGATGAAAGGTTTCGAACTTTTGGCACAGCCTCTGACAGTCATGCCGTTTATCAACAGATTTATATTAGCCATCAATGATAATATTGCCTTAAGCCTGCTCACAGGGGCAGTTATCACTTCGATCATCCAGTCAAGTACTGCGATGACAGGGATTGCAATGGGATTTTTAACAGCCGGTCTGCTCCAGCTTGATGCAGGGATTGCGATTGTTCTTGGAGCAAATATTGGGACGTGTATTACAGCTGTGATTGCATCGATTGGAGGCGGTAAAGAATCTAGACTTGCAGCCTTTGCACATGTGTGGCTCAATGTATTTGGGGTGCTACTTTTTATCCCGCTCATCCCTTTTTTAACGAAGAATGCAGAGCTTCTTGCAAGTCAAACAGATATTCAGTTGGCACATATAAGTGTTATTTTTAATGTTGCTACCTCTTTAATTGTTTTACCTTTTGCCACAAAATTTGGCGAAATGATTCTGTTTTTACACGACAGAACTTCCAAAAAGCCTATATCTTAAGAAAATTTAACAGAGCATTTAAAAAAGACGGTATCGCTATACCGTCTTTTTTAAATGGCAGGTTAATAATTTGAATTTACTTGCTCACCTTTTATTATAGCAACACTTGCGCTGGCTCCAATTCTTGTAGCACCAGCCTCAATCAACCTTAGGGCATCCTGCGTACTTCGGACTCCCCCAGAGGCTTTGACACCAATATTTGGTCCAACAGTTTGTCTCATAAGGGCTATATCCTCAGCAGTGGCACCTCCGCCTGAGAAGCCAGTCGATGTTTTTACAAAATCAGCTCCCGCCTTGACCGCAAGTTCGCAAGCACGTTTCTTTTCTTCATCTGTTAACAGGTTTGTTTCAATGATTACCTTTGTTAATGCTCTATCTTTAGCCGCTTCTACTACCGCATGGATGTCCTGTTCAACTAATTGATCATTTCCGTCCTTCAATGCACCAATTGGAATGACCATATCTACTTCATCTGCGCCTAAGTCGATAACATTCTTCGTTTCAAATGCTTTTGTTTCAGTCGTAGTTGCACCTAGAGGAAAACCGATTACAGTACAAATTTTTACACCACTCCCGTTTAACAATTCCTTGGCGGTACTTACCCAGGCAGGATTTACACAGACAGAAAAAAATTTATGATCCCGTGCTTCCTGACAAAGGATTTCAATTTGCTTCTTTGTTGCATCAGGCTTCAGTAAAGTATGGTCAATCATTGCGGCAATATTTGTCACAGCCATATGTTCACTCCTTAGTAATTATTCTCTTATGTAGTTTATCCAAAATAAAAAAGGACCTAATCAGGTCCTTTTTCCTTAAATGGCTGCTTCTTCCTTATTAAAAACTTCTACTCTCATTGATGAAGAATCTTCTACAACTTTGACAAATTGCCCTTCATTATAAGGGTAACCTGCTTTAGTAATTTTGACTTTAACAATTTTCCCAATCATAGCTTCTGTTGCTGGAAAGACTACTTTTAAGTAATTATCGGAATATCCCATATAAAGACCGGTATTCGATTCTTCCTTATATTCCTCTTCCGGAATTACCTCCAGTACATCACCTTCAAAAAGAGACGCATATTCCTTTGCAAGTTGATCCGAAAGTGAAATTAAACGGTGAACTCGTTCATTTTTGACTTCCTCATCTACTTGATCCTCCATCCTTGCAGCTGGAGTGCCGGTCCGTTTAGAATATGGAAAAACGTGAAGTTCAGAGAATTTATGATCTTTAATAAAATTATAAGTTTCCATAAACTCTTCTTCTGTTTCGCCTGGAAAACCGACAATGACATCAGAAGTAACTGCAAGCCCGGGGAGTACTTCCTTTAGACGCTCTAATCGTTCTGCAAAAAATTCCATTGTATATTTACGGCGCATACGTTTTAGTACAGTATTAGAGCCGGATTGGAGCGGAATATGCAGGTGACGGACAATGATGTTGGAATGTTTGATTACTTCAATGACTTCGTCCGTTATCTGACTTGCCTCAATCGATGAAATCCGCAATCTTTCTAGGCCTTTTACACCCGCTTCTAAATCGCGGAGCAGGGAAGCAAGATTATAATCTTTCATGTCTTCACCGTAACCGCCAGTATGAATACCAGTTAAGACGATTTCCTTATAACCGGCATTAACCAGCTGCTGGGCTTGATGAATGACTTCTTTTGGATCACGGGATCTCATCAGGCCGCGTGCCCAAGGAATAATACAAAACGTACAGAAATTATTGCAGCCCTCTTGAATTTTCAGTGAGGCACGCGTTCTGTCCGTAAAGGCTGGAACATCAAGCTCTTCATAAACTCGGTTTTTCATGATATTCCCTACAGCATTAATAGGCTGACGTTCTGCTTTAAATTGTTCAATATAATCCAGCATTTTTACACGATCCTGGGTTCCTACTACAATATCAACACCAGGGATCGCCATGATTTCGGCTGGAGAAGTTTGAGCATAGCAGCCGGTTACACAAATAACAGCATCTGGATTCTTCCGTACTGCACGCCTGATGACTTGACGGCTTTTTTTATCGCCCGTATTTGTAACAGTACATGTATTAATAATATAAACATCGGAAATTGATTCAAAGTCAACCCGCTCATAACCTTCTTGTTTAAACAACTGCCAAATGGCTTCTGTTTCATAATGATTCACTTTACAACCTAGTGTATGAAACGCTACTGTTGCCATTTAATCTCACCTCAATAGTTCAAAATGATAGGAAATAGCCGCAAGTGAATATAATGGTGCGGTTTCCGTTCTTAATATTCGCGGTCCTAAACCGCAAAGCCCAAACCCACAATCCTTTAAATGCTGAACCTCTTCCTCCGCTAAGCCGCCTTCCGGCCCAAAAACGATAAGGAGACTTTCGCCATTTTTCATCTTCTTTAATGTTGAAGAAAGGACCGAGGTCTCGCCCTGCCGGCTTTCTTCCTCGTATGCTGCTAATTTATAATCGAAGTCATTGCTCTTTTTCAACAAGTCTTTAAAGGACATAGGATTAATAATACTAGGTAAAATAGTTCGATGGGATTGTTCCGCCGCCTCTTTAGCAATCTTTTGCCATCTATCTATTTTTTTTGCCGCTTTTTTTTCATCCCATTTCACAACCGAACGGGCAGCAGAAAAGGGCAAAAACTGCTGGGCACCTAATTCCGTCCCTTTTTGGATGATCCACTCTAGCTTGTCCCCTTTTGGTAACCCGCTTGCTATTGTGATCGAAATTGGGAGCTCGGGACTCTCATCTATCCATTGTACAACGTCTGCAACGACACTTGAATTGGTAATTTCTGAAAGACTGCAAACAGCCTGCTTTCCCTCTGGATCAACGCAAATAATTCGATCATTGATTTCCATCCGCATGACCTTTACGATATGATGTCGGTCCTCTTCATCAATGATAAAGTGATCATTATTGGCTTTTTGTTGAACAAAGTAGCGTTGCATACATTGCACCCTCTCTTAACATTTACACTTTATTTTACTATTTTATAGATGGAAGGAAAATAAAAAGGGGTTGTCTACACCCCTTTTTCAGTCATTATTTCCTTTTTGCGCAAATCGCAACCCAATCTTCCATTAATATGGTTTCTACGATTTCAAAACCCGAATTAATTAGGGCATCCTTCACGAGATCTTTTTTAGGCTGGATAATACCAGAGGCAATAAAAGAACCGCCTGGTTTTACAACACGAGCAACATCATCAGTGAACCTAAGAATAACTTCCGCTAAAATGTTTGCGACAATCACATCTGCAGAGTTTTCCTCAACACCATCTAAGAGGTTGTTCTGCGCAACAGCAACCTTTTCATGTACCTTATTCAGTTTGATATTCAGCTTTGCTGATGTAACAGCCACTTCATCTAAATCATATGCCCTAACGTCTTCTGCTCCAAGCAATGCTGCAGCGATGCTAAGAACACCTGAGCCTGTACCTACATCAATAACACGGTCACCCGGACGGACAGTTTTTTCTAAAGCCTGGATACACATTACCGTTGTTGGATGTGTTCCAGTACCAAAGGCCATACCAGGGTCCAATTCAATAATTAGTTCATCACTGCTAACAGGCTCGTATATCTCCCATGTAGGCACAATCGTGAATTTTTCAGAAATTTTCACTGGATTATAATACTTTTTCCAAGCTGTGGCCCATTCTTCTTCATTTACTTCACTTATGGTTACTTTATTTAACCCTAAATCAATGTCATGAAGGATAAGATCGTTAATCGATTCTTTGATGGCGTCTACCGTTTCACCAAGGAAACTGTTAACAGGTAAATAGGCTTTTATAATGACGCCTTCTTCGGGATAATCGTCTGGATTAAGTTGGTAGATTTCTCCGAATTGATCTTCCCTTTCTTTCGTCAATTCAAAGGGGTCTTCTATGACTACACCGCTCGCCCCAGCCTCATGTAAGATATTCGAAATAGGTTCGATCGCCTCGTTTGTCGTGTGGATACTAATCTCTGACCACTTCATCTCTACCAACTCCATCCTTACTCGCTTTTAAAAGCTCTTTTTACTTTTGAGAAAAAACCTTCTTCGTGTTCACCGATTGGCGAAGAACCGCTAACGTCTTCAAATTCCTTAAGAAGCTGTTTTTGTTTATCAGACAGCTTGGTTGGGGTAATAATACGGACTATTATATACTGATCTCCGACGCCGTATCCACGAACGTTTGGAATCCCTTTTCCTTTGAGGCGGAATTTTTTACCTGTTTGTGTACCGGCAGGGATTTTAAGCTTAACCTTTCCTTTTAGAGCTGGAACCTCAATTTCATCACCTAAGGCAGCTTGAACAAAGGTAATTGGCATCTCACAATAAATATCATCGCCATCCCGTTCGAAAAACTCGTGTGAACGTACATGGAATACTACATAAAGATCACCGGACGGACCGCCGTTGGTTCCGCCTTCACCTTGTCCTGCCATACGTAACTGTTGTCCATCATCAATACCTGCAGGGATTTTGATATGGATTTTTTTACGTTTTTGGACTTTCCCTTTTCCGCCGCAGGTTGAACATTTATGCTTAATCTCTTTTCCAGTACCATGACAATAATGGCAAGTTCGGCGATTAACAATTCTGCCAAATGGTGTGTTTTGTTCGACATTTAACTGTCCAGTACCATGGCAATGCTGACATGTCTCTGGGTTAGTTCCAGGTTTAGCACCCGAGCCATGACAGGTTTCACATGTTTCTTCTCTTGGTATTTCTATATCTGTTTCTTTTCCAAACGCAGCTTCTTCAAATGAAACCGTCATTGTATATTGCAAATCAGCACCTTGTCTTGGCGCATTCGGATCACGTCTTCTAGACCCGCCGCCACCGCCAAAGAAGGTATTAAAGATATCCTCAAACCCTCCAAAGCCGCCGCCAAAGTCACCGCCACCGAAGCCCTGGTTTGGATCGGTATGTCCGAATTGGTCGTAATGGGCCTTTTTTTGATCATCGCTTAGCACTTCATAAGCTTCAGCAATCTCTTTAAATTTATCAGCTGCATCTGGCTCTTTATTAATGTCCGGATGATACTGTTTAGATAGCTTTCGATAGGCCTTTTTTATTTCATCCTTAGAAGCACTTTTGCTAACACCAAGCACTTCATAGTAATCTCGTTTACTCATGATTACCACTCCCGAATCTGTCACATAAAGATTATTCTAACACCCTTTGGAAGGGTATTGCAATAAAAAAGCCAAAGCCTGTTACTTTGACTTTGACTTTTTGTAAGAATAACGAACGGTTTCTATATCCTTTACTAACTGTCTAGCTGCAACGTCTAGGGGCTCTTAGGTCTAAGCGAATCAGATAAGAAGGCTAAAATCCAGCCTTCTTGTCTCCCCGACTGTAGCCTTGTGTCCCTAGGAAAAAATGAACTGCTTTTTTCCCTGCTCAAGGCGCTTCCGCTTTTTTATTTTTCGTCTTTTACTTCTTCAAATTCAGCATCTACGACATTGTCGTCTTTTGCACCATTAGTGCCTGCATCTTGAGCACCTTGTTGTGCTTGTGCAGCCTGTTCGTAAAGCTTAACAGTTAATGCCTGGACGATTTCCTGTAAAGCATCCTTTTTAGCTCGAATCTCGTTTAAATCATTGCTCTCAATAGCTTGTTTTAAGGCGTCTTTTGCATCATTTGCTTTATTTACCTCTGTAGCATCCACTTTACCCTCAAGATCTTTTAACGTTTTTTCTGTTGTAAAGACTAGCTGGTCAGCCTCATTGCGAAGTTCCACTTCTTCCTTGCGCTGTTTATCTGCCTCAGCATTTTCTTCGGCTTCTCTAACCATTTTTTGAATTTCATCATCAGAAAGACCTGTGGAAGATTTAATGGTAATTTGTTGTTCTTTATTTGTGCCAAGGTCTTTTGCCCGTACATTAACAATACCGTTTTTATCGATATCGAATGTAACCTCGATTTGCGGGATTCCACGTGGTGCTGGTGGAATATCTGATAATTGGAAGCGTCCTAGGGTTTTGTTATTTGCCGCCATTGGACGTTCCCCTTGTAAAACATGAATATCAACAGCTGTTTGGTTATCTGCAGCAGTGGAGAATACTTGTGATTTCGATGTTGGGATCGTTGTGTTACGGTCAATTAGCTTCGTAAACACACCTCCCATTGTTTCGATACCAAGGGATAATGGGGTTACGTCTAGTAAGACAACATCCTTAACGTCCCCTGTAATAACTCCACCTTGAATAGCAGCTCCCATTGCCACTACTTCGTCTGGATTTACACCACGGTGAGGCTCTTGACCAGTTGCTTTTTTAATAGCTTCTTGAACAGCAGGGATTCTAGTTGAACCACCAACAAGGATTACCTTATCAATTTGTGATGGTGATAATCCAGCATCACTTAAAGCTTGACGAACTGGACCCATTGTCCGTTCAACAAGGTTAGCAGAGAGTTCATCAAATTTTGCTCTTGACATTGATACTTCAAGATGAAGTGGACCAGCTGCACCAGCTGTAATAAACGGCAATGAAATTTGTGTAGTGGTTACACCAGATAAATCTTTCTTCGCCTTTTCCGCAGCATCTTTCAAACGTTGTAAAGCCATTTTATCTTGAGAAAGATCAATTCCATTTTCCTTTTTAAATTGTTCTACCAAATAATCAATAATAACCTGGTCAAAGTCGTCGCCGCCTAGACGGTTATCCCCAGCAGTTGCTTTAACTTCGAATACGCCGTCACCTAATTCAAGGATTGAAACGTCAAACGTACCGCCACCAAGGTCATATACAAGAATGGTTTGATCTTGATCCGTTTTATCTAAACCATAAGCAAGTGCAGCTGCTGTTGGCTCATTAATAATACGTTCCACTTCTAGGCCTGCGATTCTCCCCGCATCCTTTGTTGCTTGACGCTCTGCATCGTTAAAGTAAGCTGGTACAGTAATAACTGCTTTTGTTACCGGTTCTCCTAGGTAATCTTCAGCATATGATTTTAGATATTGAAGAATAATAGCGGATAACTCTTGTGGAGTGTAGTCCTTTCCTTCAATATTTACTTTGTAATTTGTACCCATGTGGCGTTTAATTGAAATAATTGTATTTGGGTTTGTTATTGCTTGGCGTTTTGCCACTTCCCCAACTTGGCGTTCTCCGTTTTTAAATGCAATTACAGAAGGAGTTGTACGGTTTCCTTCGGGATTTGGAATTACTTTTGGTTCTCCGCCTTCTAAAACGGAAACACATGAGTTTGTTGTTCCAAGGTCAATACCAATTATTTTACTCATTGCCTTTTCCTCCTATAAATATGTAGAATTATTGATTTACTTTAACCATTGAAGGTCGGATAACACGATCCTTTAACAGATAACCCTTTTGAAATTCATCAGTAACAATGTTCGAACCATAATTCTCATCTTCTCCCTGCATAACGGCTTGGTGCAGGTGTGGATCAAATTCTTTACCAACAGCTTCAATTGGCTCAACACCTTCTTTTTTAAGTGCATCCACCATACCTCGGTATACCATATCCATTCCTTGCAGTAAAGACTTAACTTGTTCATTATCGGCTTCTACTTTCATGGCTCTTTCAAAGTTGTCCAAAGCCGGCAATAGGTCCGTAATCAATTTTTGAGCTCTATATTTTTCGCCAGCCTCTTGGTCTAATCTTGTACGGCGGCGGAAATTATCAAAATCAGCTTGAAGTCGCAAAATTCGATTGTCTGCTTCCTCGAGCTTATCCTTAAGCTGCTGAATTTCTTGCAGATATTTTTCAACAGGATTAACTTCTGCTTCTTCTGTTGATGTCTCTTCACTAGGAACAGCTTTACCAGTATTTTCCTCAGTAAGTTCAACTTGTTCATTACTTTCGATTTCTGCTTCTTCATTGATTGTATTATTTTTTTCAGTCGTCAACTTACTCACCTCCCTTAAAGGATTCACACTAACTACTTATCGTAACTGATATATATTACAAGGAAAAGGGGTGAAACATAGAAAATGCGTCTCGCCGCTAGGGCGCTGGAGACATTTTCAAAAGGCATTTCACCCTTACTCAATATTACCAGCACTAATTACTTTGATACAATTTTGTTAAAACAGAGGTCAAATCCCTGCTTAAAAATTGAAGCAGGCTAATTACACGTGAATATTCCATTCTTGTAGGGCCTAAAATGGCAATGGTTCCTAATTTTTCAATACCTACAGAATAAGAAGCAGTAATTAAACTGCAATTATCCATGGCACTAATATTATTTTCCCTGCCGATTTTAACATGGATCCCAGCTGATTCATTTCGAATTAAATTGTAAATCCAATCTTCCTGATCAATCATGGTCAATAAACTGCGAATCTTGGTAATATCATGAAATTCCGGCTGGCTTAACATATTTGTTTTTCCACCGAAGAATAACTTCTCTGTCACCGGCATTTTAAATGATTCAGCGATTAAATGGAGCATTAAATCGTAGTTATGGATATGCTGGCGTAACAGCACGGCCACTTCTTTATAAATCTTATCATTTAACTCTTCTAGCGGGACTCCGGATAAACGGTCGTTTAGAATGTTTACCGTTTTTTCAATATCACTTGCATCCACCATATCAGGCAGCGAAAATGTCCTGTTTTCAACATGACCCGAATCCGTTACAAAAATTGCCACCGCTGTTTCCTTATTTAAAGGAATGATTTGTATTTTCTTTAATTTATTAATACTAACAGCAGGTCCTAGGACGATGGATGTATAATTGGTTAACTCCGATAAGATTTTCGCAGATTTTTGGATGATTGCTTCAAACTCAAATATTCTCTCTGCAAAAATCGATTGAATGATCGAGATATCATTTTGATTTAATGCTTGAGGCGAAACTAAATGATCCACATAGTACCGATATCCTTTTTCTGAAGGCACACGCCCTGATGAGGTATGTGTCTTTTCGATAAACCCCAATTCTTCTAGGTCGGCCATTTCATTTCGAATGGTAGCGGAACTAAAGGAAATTTCCTCTTTTTTCGACAAGCTTCTTGAGCCGACTGGTTGGGCAGATCGAATAAAGTCATCAACAATAACCTGAAGAATCAACAATTGACGATCTGTTAGCAACATTCATCACCTCTGTTAGCACTCCTCATTAACGAGTGCTAATTATATTAATAAATTATCAAAAAAAGTGGGATGGTGTCAATCAAAAAGAACGCAAAATGGCACATTAGCCGCAAAGACTTAGTCTTAGATGACACCTAAAAAGGCCTGGAATACTTCGTTACCCAATAAGCGGCCCTTTTTAGTTAAATATATATTATCGTTTTTCACTTCTATCCATTGTTTAGCACTTAGATCAGCCAGTTCCTTTGCAAATAAATTTAGAGGGTCGAGGGCAAATTTTTCATAAAAGTGAGCAATGGATATCCCTTCTGTTTTTCGGAGCCCGAGAAACATTTCCTCTTCCATCTGCTCTTCTTTTGTAACGAGATGGTCTTCAAAAATCGGGAGAACATTACTATTGATTTGCTCAATATATTTTTTTACAGGCCCTGAATTGGAACGTCTCCAGCCATTCACATAACTGTGTGCGCCTGCCCCGAATCCATAGTAATAATCATTATTCCAATAGGTTAAATTATGTTTACTTTCGAATCCTGGTCTTGAAAAATTACTGATTTCATACTGATGAAAACCGTTCATTTCCATTTCTTCCATTAACATTTCATACATACTCGCTTCCACATCTTCCCCAGGAGTCGGCAGCTTACCCTTTTTTAATAAATTATAAAAAACAGTTTTAGGCTCAATAATTAGCGAATAGGCTGAAAAGTGTGGAATATCCAGCGAAAAGGCCTCTGTTAATGAGTCTTTGAAGTCCTGGACAGTTTGGGTGGGTAAACTAAAAATCAAATCAATGCTGATATTCTCAAATCCGACCTTTTTTGCGTTTTCAATCGTCTGGTAAACATCCTTTGCTTTGTGGACACGGCCGATTTTTTTTAGCAGCTCCTCATTAAACGTTTGTACACCAAGACTGAGTCGGTTCACACCAGCATCTTTTAATATTTGTAATTTTTCTTTTGATAAATCACCGGGATTGGCTTCAAAAGTAAATTCAATTTTGTCGTTTCTTGGCAGGTTTGTACGAATACTTTTACAAAAAGTGTAGAGCTGTTGTTCATTTAAAGAAGTGGGGGTTCCTCCGCCAACAAAAATGGTATCCAGTGAATCGGTTGGAAATTCACAAAGGGTCATTTTCATCTCTTGGTCGAGGGCCTTTAAATAATCATCCACTGGCTGGCCTTTTAAAAACACTTTATTAAAGTCACAATAGTGGCAAATGTGCTCACAAAACGGGATATGGAGGTATGCTGCTTTAATCATGTTTCTTCCTCTATTCTTTTTAACGAAAAAGAGGCTAGGAAAACCTGTTTAGGCGCTCCCTAACCTCTCTTTAGTTTTTATTTTTTCGTATTGTTATCGTCCATTTTCAATACGGCCATAAACGCTTCTTGTGGTACTTCAACGGAGCCTACTTGTTTCATTCGTTTCTTACCCTCTTTTTGCTTTTCTAACAATTTACGTTTACGGGAGATATCCCCGCCGTAGCATTTAGCTAATACGTTTTTACGCATCGCTTTAATAGTAGAACGAGCCACAATTTTTTGACCAATTGCTGCTTGAATAGGTACTTCAAACTGTTGTCTTGGAATCAATTCTTTCAGTTTCTCAACAATGACCTTGCCGCGTTCATAAGCAAAATCTTTATGGACAATAAAGCTTAATGCATCCACTTTCTCGGCGTTTAGTAATATATCCATTTTCACCAGACTTGAAGGTTTATAACCAATCAATTCATAATCAAAGGACGCATAGCCCCGGGTACTAGATTTCAACTGGTCAAAGAAATCATACACAATTTCAGCTAGAGGAATTTCATACACGATGCTAACACGGTTTTCACCTTGGTATTGCATATCAATAAAAATTCCGCGCTTCAATTGGCAAAGCTCCATAATAGCACCAACATATTCATTTGGAGCCATCATCGTTGCCTTAACATATGGCTCTTCAACACGGTCAATTTTTTGCGGGTCCGGCATATCGGATGGGTTGTCGACATTTAGTTGAGAACCATCTGTTAAATGGACATGGTAAATAACACTAGGTGCCGTTGTAATTAAGTCGATTTTAAATTCTCGTTCAATCCGTTCTTGAATAATTTCCATATGAAGAAGTCCAAGGAAGCCGCAACGGAAACCAAATCCTAATGCTTGAGACGTCTCTGGCTCGAATTGAAGCGACGAATCATTTAATTGCAGTTTTTCCAAAGCCTCACGGAGATCATTAAATCTCGCTGTATCAATTGGGTAAAGTCCACAATATACCATCGGATTTAATTTTCGATAACCAGGAAGCGGTTCAGTCGCACCGTTTTTAGCGTTTGTAATGGTATCACCGACACGTGTGTCCCCAACATTCTTAATTGAAGCCGACAGGAAGCCAACATCCCCAACAGAAAGCTCATCGAGCATAACGGACTTAGGTGTGAATACACCAACTTCGTTTACCTCAAACTCTGCTCCAGTAGCCATCATCTTAATTTTGTCACCAACCTTAACGGAACCTTCGACGACACGGATATAGGCAACAACGCCGCGATAGGCATCATATAAAGAGTCAAAAATCAAGGCTTTTAATGGGGCTTCCGGATCTCCTGTTGGAGCAGGGACCTTCTCAACAACCTGTTCGAGAATTTCTTCAATCCCAATGCCAGCTTTCGCTGATGCGAGAACTGCTTCAGAAGCATCCAGACCGATTACTTCTTCGATTTCACCGCGGACTCTTTCCGGATCGGCACTTGGCAGGTCAATCTTATTAATAACTGGTAATATTTCAAGGTCGTTATCTAGGGCTAAGTATACGTTTGCTAGTGTTTGTGCTTCAATTCCCTGAGCAGCATCCACGACTAAAACAGCCCCTTCACATGCTGCAAGACTTCTTGAAACTTCATACGTAAAATCGACATGTCCCGGTGTATCTATTAAATGGAATGTATATTCTTCTCCATCTTTTGCTCTGTATTTTAATTGTACTGCATTTAACTTTATCGTAATCCCGCGTTCTCTTTCTAAATCCATTGAATCCAACAACTGATCTTTCATTTCACGGGAGGATAAGGCATTCGTTTTTTCCAAAATCCGGTCAGCTAATGTTGATTTCCCATGATCAATATGGGCAATAATGGAAAAATTTCTAATCTTTGATTGTCGTTTAAGTCTTTCTTCTCTGTTCATGGTCTTCCACTCCTACTATACTCGCACATGTACACTATTTTTGATTATATCAGTAGGGCAAACAAGATTCAATACAGAATGCGTTTCCCGCTTCTGACTAAGTAAGAATTGGTACAAAAGGAAAAACGGCATGATAAGTATGCCGTTTTTCTTATATGATACGAAAGTAAAAATTTTAACTTTGACAATTGTCCAGCTCCAGGCTCCAGGCGCCATCCACTTTTCTTAGTTATCGATAAGATGGATTAGTTTTTCTGAAGCACCTGTGATCCCATCTGACATTTTTCTGCCCATAGAGGAAAAGAAATTAAAAGCACTTATTTCCTCTAGTTTTTTCTTTTTGGCTGCAATATCATGACTGGAAATCTCATTTCCAAGGACCGATGCACGTATTTGACTATCCTTTCCATGAAAACTGACTGCTGTTTCTAGGTTGGGATCCTCATATCCCTTCATTTTTTGAATCCCATTATTCGCCAATTGCATGCATGTTAACACAGCAATTAGCAATAGAGCAGTTAGACATAAGCTTTTAAACATAAACATTTTCATAAAAATGCTCCTAACCACTATTGTTTATTGGACGGTTGCTCTGTATCCTGATTTACTTTTTCTGCCTGCCAGTAATAATCACTAAACACATCAGCTAGTGCATCAGCGGAGCGGTCTAATTCATTAAATGTATTGTCAACTCCGCCAAATTCCATCAAGATTGCATTTTCCGAAAGGTTTTGGTTATATATACTATTTGATCCGGCGGCATTTTTTATAATGACTCCTCTGCTTAACCCCTTATATTTTTCCTGAAGCCGCTTATGGAGTTCTGTTGCCAGTTTTGCATTTTTTTCGTAATTTGGATTTTTCCCGCCAATAATAAAGGCTACCTTTGCATAAGATTTCCCATTAATGGTGACCGTGGTTTTATCTCTTCGCTGCGAATCACGATGAATATCAATAAAATAATGTAAATCACGATTACCGGCCATAGCAGTTTGAACAACGGTCCGAGATTCATCATAGGACTGCCAGAACTTCCAGCCTTTTTTGTTTAATTCCGCTTGAATGTCAGTTTTATCTATAAAGCTGCCAATTCCTCTGTCAGCTAAGCTTGTTTTTAATTGGTCACCAATCTTGGTCACGTTTATTTGCGAGTGATACGCTAAATCCGGGTCGGTTACACCTTTAAGGTATGGTAAATAAGATTCCCGATTATGAGAGAAGTAAACGTAGACCACCTTTCTGCCTCCGGTCGTTTGTCCAGGTGCTTGCGAAGAATTTTCATCTGAAGGCTTGTCCAATCCTTCAAGATTTTGTAAGGCTGCTTCACGTTCCTCTTTCATAATTTCAATTGGCGGTGCCGACTCAACCGGCATATTAGTATAATTAGTCCCTTCCCCGGCGACAAGGATTTTCCCATCAAACTGGTAGAATCCGGGAAGTTCTCTGCCCAGAAGACTGCGCGGGTCATTTAAATTAATATTGCTAGATAGTTTAAAGATCAAATTAGTTAGCTTTGGTGTGGTTACCCAGTTATTCTCTACCTTTAAAAAATGGTGGTTTTCCCAGCCCATTAATTGGTAAAGAAGTTCTCCATTCACATTTGTAGCAGCTTGATTGACGGATGTTGACATAATTCGATATTGTGGCTTTAATGACGTTAAGAGTCCGCTGATAGAGAATATCAATATAATAAAAAAACAAAGTGCCGCAAAAATTTTCATAATGCTTGTGCCTTGGACACTTAAAAATGCACCTGATGTTCTAGGGTTTTTCATAGTTCCACCTCGCTTAAACGATTCTAGTAAATACTATGACCCTACTAGAAATGATAGAACTATGATTTATTTTAATAGTGGAAGAAAAGGGGTCTATTAATTAGCCAGACCCCTTTCAGTGATTTTATCTTGTATTAAAACCGGCATTCTCTTGATCGATCGCAGAATGTAACGAGGCATTTAATCCATTGGCAATAAGATTCGCCATATCCTCAATAAACACATCGACTTCTTTTGGTGTCACCATTAAATTATGACCAATGGGTGAGAGAACTTCGTAGATTAGTTTTCTTTTTTCGTCATCCGGAAGCGTGCCAATCATTCCTAAAAATGTTTTGCGGTGCTGTTCCGCAGGCATATCCTCATCTGTTAATTTTCTTTTTTCGCCGAAAGTCATCCCTGCCGGTGCAAGGGATCTAGAAGGGCGATTTCCTTCCCTCAGCTCTTTCCCAAAGTGTTTTAGGATAAAATCAATCGTATCGCTTGTGATCGAAACTGCGTCTACGACGGTTGGTACCCCAACGGCGATCACCGGAATCCCTAAGGTCTCCTTACTTAGTTCCTTTCTTTTGTTTCCCACCCCTGAACCAGGGTGGATACCTGTATCAGAGATTTGGATCGTTGAATTGACTCTTTCTATGGAACGTGATGCTAATGCATCGATAGCGATGACGAAGTCCGGTTTTGTTTTTTCAACCACTCCAAAAATGATGTCGCTCGTTTCAATCCCTGTCAGGCCCATTACACCTGGTGATAAGGCACTAACAGATCGGTAACCATCTTCAACATTCTCAGGCTGAAGCTGAAATAAATGCCGAGTTACTAAGAGATTCTCACACACCATTGGACCTAGTGCATCGGGAGTGACATTCCAATTCCCCAACCCTACCACAAGGCAAGAATCCGTTTTTTTAATTCCCGACCCTGCTAAAAAATGGGCAAACTCCCGGGCAAAGATTTCTTGCACCTTCTGTTGTATCTCGGAATCCTGCTGCCTGATCCCCTGTACCTCTAACGTTAAGTATCGTCCTGCTTTTTTGCCTAGCTGTTCTTCCCCTTGTTTTGTAACCTCAACAAGAGAGAGTTTTATATCGTCCACATCTTTTTCTTTAATAATGACACCTTCGATTTTCGAAAGGTTCTCTTCTTCTCCGACTGTTTTTCCAGCAAGCACCATTTCTCTAGCTTCAATCGCTAAATCTGTTCGTATCGAATACTTGCTTAAATCAATAGACTCATTCATGAAATCCACCCCTAATAGAGAATCCTAAATAGAAACTATTTCCTATTTTTGCCCTTAAGCCTGTAAAACATGCATTTTAAATTCTCTTCTCCATGAATTGTGTATTGCAATCTCGCCTTCTGTTTGATAAAATACTTCTTGTTCTGAATTATTATGGATGAATGTAAAGTCGAGTTCATATAAGTCTCGATACTTTGTAGGAGGTGAATGTAATGCCTAACATTAAATCTGCTATTAAGCGTGTGAAAACAACTGAAGCTCGTAATGCTCAAAATACAACTGCTAAATCTGCAATGCGTACGGCTGTTAAAAAAGTAGAAGCTGCTGTTACTCTTAACGATGCGGCTGCTGCTAAAGAAGCATTAGTTTCTGCTGCTAGTAAATTAGACAAGGCTGCTGCTAAGGGTCTTATCCACAAAAATGCTGCTGCTCGTAAAAAATCACGTCTAATGAAAAAGTCTAACGCTCTTTAATCTTAAAAAGCGTACAAAAAAACGATTCCTATCTGGAATCGTTTTTTTATTTTTTATGCTGTGTTCAACTTGATTGTTGATTTCCGCTCCAGGTGCTTCGCTTTCCGCGGGCGGTCCGGGGAGCCTCCTCGGCCCCGTACTCCCGCAGGAGTCTTCGCACCTTCCGCTCCAATCAACATGCTTAAATCAACAATAACCTTTAACACAGTCATTTTTTATTACCTTTTTAAACGGAACAAAAGCATCTCAATCAATAAAGATTTATTCATTCCGCCGGTTTTCATCTGGTAATCTGCCTCTGCAAGCATCTCCATCAGGTTTGCTAATTCTTCATCCGTAAAACTGCCTGCCTGACCAAGGGCAAGTTTAACTCGAAATGGATGTATTTTTAAATAGCCGGCAATTTGCTGTTGTCCATACCCTCTTCTTGAGAGTTCCTTTACCTGATAGATTAACCGAAATTGACCTGACAACAGTGCTAAGATCTTTATAGGTTCTTCATTTTGTTTTATCAAGTCATAATAAATCCGCAAAGCCTCCTCTAATCTTCTTTGGACCACCCTTTCAATAAGGGTAAAGATATTTTGCTCTAGCGTTCTGGCAACCAATTTTTCAACTAATTCGCTATCAATACGTTTTTGCTCAGCCGCATAAAGGGACAATTTATCCACCTCGCTAGAAAGCATAAACATATTTGTTCCGGCTAAGGAAAGCAATTGGTCAATCGCTTTTTCCTCAAACTCCAGCCCATTGCTTCGCGCCCGTTCTTTTACCCATTTTTTCAATTCATGTTCAGATAACTTTTTCGCCTCAACTAATTCTGCATTTCGTTTAAGTTCTTTGGTAATCTTTTTTCTCTCGTCCAATTTTTCATATGGAGCGGAAATGACCATTACCGTATAGGGGGCAGGCTCTTTTAAATATGCTTCCAATTTTGCCAGATTGTGCTCTACCTTTTCCTTTGTTTTCTCTGCCGTTAAAAAAACGGGATTATGTAAAAAAACAACCTTTTTCTCGCCTAAAAAAGGAAAGGTCTCGGCGTCCTCTAATGCAAAATCAACCGGAGTCTCCTCTAAGTCATAAGCTGAAAAATTAAAATCCTTTTCTTCTTCATTAAGAATTTGGCTCAGAAGCAATTGTTTTGTTTCATTGATTAAAAATGCTTCGGTTCCATATAATAAATAAATAGGAGCAATTTCCCTTTTTTTGATTTTTCTCCATATTTCAAGTACCATTTGTCCAGCGCTCCCCTTACTTTTCACTCATATTCTATCGTAAAGAAGCTTGGACCTTTTGACAAGTATTAAAAGGGAATTAGCATATTTTATCCAACAAATGCCAATTCCCGAATCTATTTGAACGCCAGCAATATTTTCCCTAGGATCTTATATTGCCTGGCGGGGTTCCTGACTACTTATATTGTAGCCCTTTTTGAGTCGAACTATTTTGACAACTCTTGTCAGTATAGGAAAGAAGCGAAAGGATGCTGGATTTTTTCAGACAAATAGCTTATACTATACTTGAAAATAGGAGGGGTAGAGCGTGAATCATTTTGAAAAAGAAGTGCAAAGCAAACGTAATGATGCGATCGATTCTGGGATAGGTTTTGGAGTTTCTTTCGGCTTTTTTGCTGTAATATTTATTATTGCTACAGTCATTAAATTAATTGGTTCCTAAATGAATGCTACATAATGTATCAAAGAGGCTGCAATGGTGCAGTCTTTTTTAATTAAAAGATTTAGTATAACTTATGGCAAATAGGTTGAAAAGGTTCCTTTTCCACCATAAAAATAATAGGTAATTGCCCCCTGTAGATCAGTTCTATATATCTTGATATGAACAGCTGCCAAACGGTTTAAGACTTCTTGATGGGGATGCCCAAACCGGTTATGTTCACCGACAGAAATAAGGGCTGCCTTTGGCTTGATTTGATTAATAAAGGCATCTGCGCTTGACGTTTTGCTGCCATGATGACCAGCTTTTAAAACATCAATGGTTAAATTAGGATGTTGTGCAATAATTTTCTCTTCTCCTTCCTGATCGAGATCTCCACCGAAAAACCAGCTGATACCACCTATCACTGCCACAAAAGCTATTGAGCCTCTATTTCGCTCACCCGTAAAATTTCTTTCTGGAGAAAGAATATAAAACGGATTTCCATTTTGATTCCAATTATCTCCTGATGATACTTTTATGACTGGTATCCCTTGTTTTGCTGCTTCCTTAGAAATAAGTTCCTCTGTCTCCGAAGGTTCAGTTACTGATGGCATTAATATTTGTTTGACCTCAAGTTCTGAAAGAATCGAACTAGCACCGCCAATATGATCCATATCACCATGGGTTAAGATTAACTTATCAATTTTTGTAATCCCTTTCCCTTTTAAAAAGGGAACAACGACATCCCGTCCAACCTCAAATGGTTTTGACCGCATTTTCCACTCGTCCTCTTTAAAGTTCAACGAACCGCCTGTGTCAATAAGATAGTTGCCTCGTCCATGTGGAAAATGTATCAATATACTATCCCCCTGTCCTACATCAATCATTGTCACTTCACCATAAGGATTCAACCAATTCCAACAGGGTTGGATCGATAAAAGAGTAACCACGAGAACGATTGAATGCACTCTCTTGTTTAAATAAGGCCCCCTTTCCCATACGTAAAATAATGAAGCAATAAGGATAACGTAAACAAAAATAACGACGTTATGAGGTCTCCCAGGTGTATAACTGGTGAAAGGTATATTCCCAATAACCTCAAGCAGCTTATTGGATAACTCAATGGTCTTTTTTATGAGGTTAATCAGTATCCTTGGGGTGCTTCCAAACAGTAATTGAATAATAAATAATACATATACAGCGGGAAGATACACAAATGAAAATAGCGGTATGTACAACAAGTTGGCAGCTATACTTATCAGGGAAAGTTCAAAATAATGGTAAAGCAAAAGCGGCATGGCGGACAGCTGTGCTGTCACAGAGGTGGCCACCATCTTAGCACCATTCCCTCTATACCTTCTGAGGATTTCGGGGGCAGCTAAAATAATAGCAAAACTGACTAAAAAGGAAAGCTGAAAACCTATATCAAAAATGATCATGGGTGAAACAAATAGATAAAGGATACAGGCCAAACTTATGGCATCAATGGTTATGAGCCTTAGATGGTTCTTCCACTTTTCAGCGATTAAGATCAGAGAGATCATTAAGCAAGAGCGTATGACCGATGGGGAACTGCCTGTTAAAACAACGTAAACAGGTAAGAGGATCAAAAGAAAGTTTGTCATAAACTGCCTAGTTAGTCCGCTTCTAATTCCGATAAAAAATATCATTCCTATGAACAAAGTAACATGGAGACCGGATATAGCCAGAAGATGGACGATGCCGGTATGTTGGTAGTCGCTTAATAATTCGGGGTCAAGGATATTTGTATCACCAAATATTAAAGCTGCTGACAACCCTGCAATTTCCGCAGGAAAATTACTTTTCAGATAACTAATACCAGTAAAGCGAAGCTGTTTTATGAATACGGATGGAGATAATTTGGTGGGTTTGCAATTTTCGAGCGGGCTTTGTTGGAGATCGATGACCCAAAAAATTCGATTCGCAGCTAAATAGCTCCTATAGTCGAATCCATTCGGATTTTTAGCTATTGAGGGCTTCTTTAGCGTCCCTTTAACATGACAAAGGCAGCCATAAAGGCTTTGATTTTGCAGAACCTTTTTTTCTTTCTCTGATTTAATTTGATATCGGAGCAAAACTTGTTCTTTATATTCGCGCTCGATTCCTTGTACCTTTAATAAATCGCCATCAATAATAGGGTCTTCTGTATATTGTATGTAAAAAACAGTTTTAGCTGGCGAAAGCTTTGAAGTGTTATGTATATCCGCCCACTCCCCTTTAAGAAAAAAGACTAAACCTAAAAGGATGATCAATAAAATTTGGACTGGTGTGAATTTCTTAAGTTTAGCTAACGTAAGTAGATATAAAAAAGCTAATATAAGAAATGGAAAAAATTTTACAAGTGAACATAATACACCTAAAAATGCACCTAGGGCGACATAAATATATTTTCCGCTCATTATTTTATTCTCCATGATTGTTTTTTAAAGATAGTGGACTGATTTCGAGGGTGGACGCCGGAAGTAATCCGGCGCCATTTAGAGGGTTATTATTTGCCTAATTGGATGATTTGCTCTTTTAATTCGACCTTTTCAATTTTTACCTTTGCCTGTTCAAACAGCTCAATTGCATATGGATGATTTTTATAATCCTCCGCATAATAGACAGTTTTAATGCCCGCCTGAATGATTGCCTTACAGCATTGAAGACAAGGAAAATGGGTCACATAAATTTCGGCATCAGCGGTCGGAACACCGAACTTTGCACACTGCAATAGGGCATTCATTTCAGCATGAATCGTTCTTACACAATGATGGTCTATCACATAACACCCTTTATCAATACAATGATCACCGCCAGCAATCGAACCGTTATAGCCACCGGCAATAATTCGTTTATCTCTGACAATGGTTGCGCCCACGGTCAGTCTTGTACAGGTACTTCTTAATGCAAGCAGATGGCTTTGTGCCATAAAATATTGATCCCAAGAAATTCTCTCCACGTTTTCCACTCCCTGTATGACTTTTCTTTTAAGTTTACTGGTACAAGCCAATTTAGGTCAATGGAAGTTTTGTTATACTCCGATTAAATCCTTTAGTTTTTCAAATGTCTTATCACCAATTCCGCTAATGTTTTTTAAGTCTTCAATTGCTTTAAACGGGCCGCTGGTATTTCGAAACTCAATAATCGCTGCTGCCTTTGCCGAACCAATCCCTGGAAGATTTTGCAGCTCCTGTTCATCCGCTTTATTAATATTAATTTTCCCCTGTTTTTGTCCATTCGCGCTCGAAACAGTTCCACTTGTTCCAATTGAGGGAGGTAAACTACTTCCTTCTTCCCCCTTGCCTGGAATGTAAATGACCATTTCATCTTCCACATGCTCAGCAAAATTAACTTGGGTTTGATCAGCCTGCTTCGTTAATCCACCGGCACGTCCTATTACGTCAATTACCCTCTCGCCTGTGTTCGATTGATAAACGCCTGGACGATTGACTTGCCCTTTTACGTCCACCATTATATTGTCAGACTGGCTAGCGGCTGGTGTGGCTTTCTTTTCTGTATCTGTCTCCACATTTTGTTTTAGGGCTTCGTTCTCTTGACTAATGGAATTCAATGGGGCAGAATCCTTAGGAACCTGAACATAAAAATAATAAAAACCTCCAAAACCGAGCAACAGCGCTACAACAGCATGAATTTTGTGTTCCATTAACCAATTCTTCAAGAATATCCATCCTTTCTAAAGGTATATTTCACATTTCTTTTTCATAATGTTATAAAAGAATACGGGATGTGAAGGAGGGTCGAATTGTGAATATAGGTATTATTGGTACCGGTAATATGGGGCGAATCATAGTGGAGGCTTTGATTGACGGAAAGGCCGCTTTCCCATCTTCCATCATGATCACGAATCGAACAAAATCAAAAGCCTTGCTGCTTAAAGATAAATATAAGGACATTTTGATTGGGGCAAACCCGGAAGAAGTAGCTGCACAATCCGATATAATCTTTATTTGTGTAAAGCCATTAGACATCCGTAATCTGCTTGAGGAAATTAATCCACATTTAACTCCTGATAAGTGTGTTGTTTCGATAACAAGTCCTGTCAGTACCCGCCAAATTGAAAAAAGGGTAAACTGTTCAACTGTCCGAGTAATCCCTAGTATTACAAATCGAGCATTAGCCGGGGTTTCACTCGTTACGTATGGGGAAAATTGCAGCGAGCATTGGAAAACCAAACTAGAAAAACTAATTTCAAAGATTTCTGTGCCGGTTCATATTGATGAAAAAATTACAAGGGTAGCCTCTGATATTGTAAGCTGTGGACCTGCTTTCTTTAGCTATCTGCTTCAGAATTTTATTCAGGCTGCTGTGAAACAGACCGAGATTGATACGGAGACCGCGACTGTTTTTGCAAGTGAGATGATTGTAGGACTTGGAGAATTAATTAAGCAAGGACATTATACGTTACCATCATTACAAGAAAAGGTGTGTGTAAAGGGCGGGATAACAGGTGAAGGGATTAAGGTGTTAGATGCCGAGCTCGGATCAGTATTTGAGCACGTATTCCAAGCAACCCATACGAAGTTTAAAGAGGATCTAGAAAAGGTTGAAATTCAATTCTCTAGACAATAATTCGCCAACCTTTTACAAATTCCTCTAATAAATCATAAAAAAGCCATCTTTTTAAAAAAAGATGGCTTTTTTTATTTTTTCTTTGCTGCAAAGAAAATTCGTTCAGATTGCTCTGTTGGGTCTTGATGTTTAAAATCAGCACTTATCTCAAGCAATTGAAAGCCCGCAGCATCCAACCAGTCGGAATATTGCTCGATAGGATAAGTACGCTGGTAATGCAGTTCATCGATTCGATCATATTTCCCTGTCCGCTCGTCTAAAACAAAAAAACTGAGTTCATGCTCAACGCTATTGGGATCGTCTCCAGGGAAACTATTCCAAATATAAGAAATGTCATCCTCATTCAAGGCAAAGGTTTGATTAATAAATACTTCTGTAATTTTATAAACAGAATGTACATCAAAAATAAAGATCCCATTATCTAGTAAATGTTGATGCACATTTGAAAAAGTTGATTTTACCTCTTCTTCCGTGTGCAAATAATTTAATGAGTCACAAAAGATACCGATTGTATCAAATTGTCCTTGTCCCTCCAAATTCGCCATGTTCTGTTGAAAAAAAGGTATTTTGACACCACTAGCCTGTGCCTTTTCCTGGGCCACCGAAAGCATATCTTCTGATAAATCAATGCCCGTAACCTCAAACCCTTGTTTAGCCAATCGGACTGAAAGCTCCCCAGTCCCACAGGCTAAATCCAACAGGCGGTTTGCTTTAACGTCATATTTGGCAAGAATATCCTTAACAAATGATACCCATTGGTCATATGGGGCATCTTTCATAAGTTCATCGTACAAGTAAGCAAATTGCTCATAACTCATGAATTTAACTCACTGAGGATATCAACAAGCGGCGCATCGCCCCACAACCGTTCTAAATTGTAATAGCTTCGTTCATCACGGTGGAACACATGTGCTACAACATCTCCTAAATCAATAAGCACCCATGTTGCTTCATCAAAGCCTTCGATTCTTTTTACATCATAACCGTTCTCTTGGGCCTTATCCTTCATTTCTCGCGCAATCGCCTGTACCTGTTTATCAGAATTACCATGACAAATTATAAAATAATCAGCAATTAACGAGATCCCTCTCATATCTAACGCTAAAATATCTTCAGCCCGTTTATCGTCTGCTGCTTTTACTGCAATTTTTAGAAGTTCTTGATTATCCATTCATCAGTCCTCCAGTTTTTGGATTAAATCATTATAGGTATAAAATGTTTCCGGATAAATCGTTTGGTTCTTTTTCATTAGGAAGTGTATCGTATTTTGAATTGCTTTTATGATTGCCTTTTCCAAATTCTCATTTGCGATTTCTCTTACTTCTTCTACACCTGGGAAATGTCTTCCAGGCTCTATATAATCCGCTAAATAAATCACTTTTTCCAGCAATGTCATGTTGGGTCTTCCCGAAGTATGGTAGCGGATGGCATCCAATACTTCATAGTCGCTGACCCCTGCCTCTTTTTCTACCAGGTATGCACCAACTGGAGCATGCCACAATTCAGTATTATATAGAAGTAAATCCTGCGGCATACCTTGTGACATGATAATTTCTTTCATTTCATCCTTTGGGCGAAACTTGGCATAATCATGAAAAATAGCTGCTAATTCCGCTTTCTTCACATCTGCTCCATATTTCTCTGCCAAGATAATAGCTGTTTGCATTACCCCTAGCGTATGCTGGTATCGATGTTCCGTTAATTGGAGTTTAACTAAGTCTAAAGCTTTTTGACGTTCCATATAAATGTTTCTCCTCAATATAATCAATAACCGGGTCAGGCAATAAGTAACGTACCGATTCACCGTTTTTCACTCTATCCCTTATCATACTAGATGACACATCAATGGCAGGTACGTCTACATAAAGAACAGGGTAGTCGGTTTGATGGCTGTAAGAAGGTCTTTCTACCCCAACAAATTGGACAAGGTTAACGAGTATATCAATATCATGCCATTTCGGCAAGTATTCAATCATATCGGCACCAATTATAAAGAAAAATTGATGGTCAGTATACTCAGCGTTAAGTATTTTCATTGTATCAACTGTATAAGATGGCCCGTTACGTTCGAGTTCGATTGGTTGAACCTTGAATGCCGAGTTTCCCTCAATGGCCAGCTCCAGCATACGAAGTCGGTCCTCATCCTTAACAGACTCCGGTTTTTTTTTGTGTGGAGGTTCATGGTTTGGCATAAACCAAATTTGATCGAGCTTAAGTGCCGAAAGAACTTCATTGGCAATCAAAAGATGTCCATAATGGGGCGGATCAAATGTGCCGCCCAATATTCCAACTTTCTTCATGCATTCGCCATCCTTTGCTTTAAAGGTCACTTCTTTAGGGAAGAATGATTGTTTTATTTTCTGCAGACTCTTTATACAAAACAATCGTGTTTCCAATAATTTGAACGATTTCTGCTCCGGTACCGTTTGCCAGCTGATCTGCTACCTCTGTTCTATCTTCCTCACAATTCTGCAGAACACTTATTTTAAAAAGTTCTCTTGCTTCAAGTGCATTGGCAATTTGTTTAATCATATTCTCATTTACCCCGCCCTTTCCTACTTGAAAGATCGGATCTAAATGATGTGCCTTTGACCGTAAAAATCTTTTTTGTTTACCTGTTAGCATTATTTTCCTCCTAGTTGTCCCAACACATTTTCTTTCATTCGTTGTATATCTGGAAATATCCCTGTCCATTTTTCAAAGGCTAGAGCCCCTTGATAAACAAACATGTCAATTCCGTTTTGAACCGTTGCCCCTATGCTTTTTGCTTCACGCAAAATCCTTGTTTCAAGCGGGTTATAGATGATTTCACAGACTAATGAATTCTCATTTAGATATTCTAGAGTTATGGGCTGCTCCGTGATATTGGGCTCCATACCAATCATTGTTGTTTGAATAATCAAGTCATATTCACCTAATTCGCTGCTCGCATGGTTTAAGGTTAGGCCCCTTGAAGAAATGGAGTATGGACACTCTTCAATGAGTTGAACAGCTTTTTCAAGTGTGCGATTAGCAATGTCAATCTGAATCGGTTTTTCTTTCGCTAAAGTAAAATAGATTGCTCTAGCTGCACCACCTGCGCCAATTACCAATATCTTTTGACTTTGAATCTTGGTTTTATAGGCATCTAACCCTTTCAAAAACCCCAGACCATCAGTATTGTAGCCTATCAATTTGCCATCTTTATTGACAACTGTATTAACAGCACCAATACTGGCTGCTAACTCATCCACTTCATCAAGAAATGGGATAATGCTGCTTTTGTGAGGAATGGTGACATTAAATCCACCTGCTCCCAGTGCTCTTAATCCATTTACCGCATCTCTTAATTCATCCTCCTTTACTAGAAAAGGAAGATATTCTGCATCGATATTATAAAGAGAAAACAAATCATTATGCATTACCGGTGACATCGAATGGCCAATCGGATTCCCCAATACTCCAAATAACTTTTTCATCTATTTCCCCCACCCTGTTAACACTTTCTATACTAAATCAATGATCTCCGCATTAAAGTTTGTACACCTTTGGGCACATAGGCAGCCACTTTTGCCCCAGGCTCATTTATGGTAATCCAGCCAAGGCCCGAAAAAACGATATCTGTTTTGGATTCTTTGACAGTAAATTCTTGTTTGACTAGCTCCGGAAAAAATTCTAAATCTTCTGGTCCTGGTGGTGTCAGCATTTCCCCTAGATGCTTTTCATATAGATCGTCAGCATTTTCCACTTTTGTCCGATGGATATTCAATTCATTGGATACATAACAAACAAAGGATCTTCTGCCGCCGCTTATATAATCAAAACGTGCCAATCCCCCAAAAAACAAGGTTTGGCCTTCATTTAATTGAAATACTTTTGGCTTTATTTCCTTCTTTGGAGTGATGATTTTCAAATCTTTTTTGTTAATAAAATGCGCCATTTGATGGTGATTGATTATTCCCGGTGAATCAATTAAAAATTTCTCATCATCTAACGGAATTTGGATAATATCTAATGTTGTACCAGGAAAATGAGAAGTTGTGATAACGTCCTCTTCACCGGTTACTTCCTTAATGATTCGATTGATAAATGTTGACTTTCCAACATTCGTACAACCAACCACATAAACATCTTTTCCATTTCGCAAAACATCAATGGCTGCGGCCGTATCTCCAATATTTAGTCCTTTAGCAGCACTTACTAAAAATACTTCTTCCGGTCTGAGTCCGAGTTCTTTTGATTCATGCTTCATCCACTGCACTAACTTGGCATGCTTCACAGATTTTGGCAGTAAATCAACTTTGTTTCCCACAAGAACAACCTTATTATTACCAACGAATCGGTGCAAGCCCGGAAGCCAGCTCCCGTTAAAATCAAAGATATCTACAATCATGACAATGAGGGCGTCAGACTTGCCAATCTCATTTAAAATCTTTAAAAAGTCATCATCTGTTAAATTTACGTCTTGAACCTCGTTATAGTGTTTTAACCGAAAACATCTTTGGCAAATAATGGTCTCTTTCTCCAAAGCAGAAGAAGGAGCATAACCAATTTCGTTAGGGTTTTCCGTTTGGACTTTTATACCACAGCCCATACAAATATATTGTTGATTACTCACAGATTAATCCTCCCATTGAAGCATCCCTTTTTTACGGAACCAATTTAAAATTCTTCGTTCCGCAAACCGATTGAATTTCGTCCAAAAACCATCGGACGAGGCAACAGGCACAACCAAAATCGTATGAAATCCGCTCCGATTTCCTCCAAGGACATCGGTTAATAATTGGTCACCAATGACAACTGCCTCTTCCTTATTTATTCCCATTTGTTGTATTGCCCTGTGAAACGCCGGTCCCATTGGTTTCCGTGCTCTATAAATAAACGGTATGTTGAGAGGGTCTGAAAAAAACTTTACTCTTTCTTCATTATTATTAGAAACAATGGTTACCAGGATATTATGATTTTTTATTTCATCAAACCATTTGATTAATTGTGGCGTAGCACTGGGACGGTCCCATTCTACAAGGGTATTATCCAAATCGGTAATAATCCCCTTAATCCCTCTTGCTTTTAATTCTTCAGGTGAAATATCAAGAATGCTTTTCACATGTTCATTTGGTAAAAATTGTTTTAACACTAAGCGTACACCTCATTAGTTCTAAATAAAATGATGGATGAACAACCACCATTTTCTTTTATTGTACCATCATAACCAATTTCCCCCCACGTTTCAAAAGAAAAGTGAAAGGGCCCAAGATTACTAATAAAAATTACTTTATTTCTTATTATCCTTCAAATATCGACAAACATGAAATTCAAATATGATTACTTTCCGTTAAATTTAAAGGAATTACTGATTTCATGAAATTAAAAATAAATATTTTTCGACAAAACCCATCAGTATGCTGCTCTGTGGATAACCTTATTAACATTATACCCATTGAAACCTTTACATTTGGTTACTTTATAAACAAATTAATCACAAGTTATCCACGTGAATCTGTGGATAAAGAGAACGATTGTTCTAAAGGAATAAATTTGGTAGATTTAGGTTACAGCTATTGAACTTACCAATTTATGTTTTGTTCTTATAAAATAGAACCATTTTATTTTAATCGGAGGTGGATTCTGACATGCGGAAACTGTCAGATGAATTATTAATCGAATCATATTTTAAAGCCAGAGAATTAAACTTAAGCCCAGAATTTATTGGTCTCATTGAGTCTGAGATTCACCGACGTTCTTTATACAATAAAATCAAAAAATCTTCTTAATTCTAACTTTCTGCCCTTTAAGGGCTTTTCTTTTTATATGGGAGTAAAAATAACAAAGGCGCTAAAAAGCGCCGTTTTGAATTACTTTACTAGTATTCCTAGTCTTTCCCCAACCTTAAGCTCTTGTGGAGTATGCAGTGTTTTGTCCATTTGAAAGATCCCTTTTTCAAATAACAGGACAACTGTCGACCCAAAACTAAAGTAAGCCATTTCTCCCCCTTTTTCTAGTTCACTGCCCTTATGAGTGGTTTCAATTGAATTTACGAACATTGCTCCAACCTTAACGATGGCTGCATGACCATAATTTGTTTTCACCTCAGTTATGACGCGATAGTTTTTTGAAAGGGTCTCCCGACCGTACTTTAATCCCCATTTATTAACCGGGAATGATTTCGAACCAAGTTCCCATTGTTTGATAACTGTTCCATTGACAGGACTATGGATGCGATGGTAATGGCTTGGACTTAAATATAAAATCATATATGTACCATTCAAATATTTGGACAAAATATCACGATCCCCAAGCATCTCACCGATAGAATAGACTTTCCCTTTTACCATGATGTCACTTGTTTCTTCAATTTTCCCAACGTCTTCTAAAACCGCATCGACAGGACTGACTACAGTGTCCGTTTGGGGATCAATTTTTCTTGCTTCTTTTTTTAGCGTTCTCACAAATAAATCGTGCAATGTAGGATAATCAGACAGCCCTTTTTCCATTTCCTCCAGATTTATTTGATAAATCCTTGCAAACGATGGGACAACAAACCGACTAACAGGTGAACGAGCGAATTTTTTCAAAATCCCTGATGTCCATCTTCCATTGGTCAATTCTATTAACAGACGATATAAACCCTGTAACATGATAATACCCCCAAATAGTGTAAAAATACTCTTTACGCAATGACATAAAACCCTTAGAATTAAATAATATAGAATAACCTAAAAAAAGTATAATTCCCTTCTGTTTTAAAAAAAAGGAGTGGTGTGGAGAATGTTTTTATTAGATGTATTGGATCACACAATTAAAAAACTGAAATCCCAAACAGCAAATGTTATTACGATAACAAACCTTTCACTCGGTGGATTTGCAATCGTCCTTGGCTTGCATGGAAATTTACGCCTAAGCTTATTACTCATTTTTATTGCAGCCCTAGCCGATCGGTTTGATGGTATGATCGCCCGAAAGTTTAATATCGAATCGGAATTAGGGAAACAATTGGATTCCATGAGTGATATTATATCATTTGGAGTCGCACCCGCACTATTACTATACCAAGGAATTTTATTTGAATTTGGCGGACCAGGTTCATTTTTTACGGTTTTTTACATTAGCTGTGGTGCCTTTCGGTTAGCACGGTTTAACATTACAGAGAGTAATGGTTATTTTACAGGATTACCTATTACGGCAGCGGGCTGTCTTGCAACCTTAAGTTATTTGGCAATCCCTTACCTCCCCTCACAAACGTTCTTATTTATTATGATTATTTTATCATTTCTAATGGTCAGCTCCTTTAAACTGAAAAAAGTATAAGAAAAAAATGACTTAATATATATCCAAACAAATCTGACCTTCTCTAGTGGCTTGCTAGATAGGTCATTTTTATTTTTTGCAAATAAAATTATCAGGACAGACACAATTTCTTGTTTTCTTCATAGGAATTAATAAAAGGGCTAGAGTCCAAAAAAGCACGGGGGTGGACGTAGATGACTGGAATCTTAACAGCTCTTGGATATTTAATGAAGGAATTCTTATTTCTTGTTTCTTATGTAAAAAATAATGCCTTTCCTCAACCCCTCTCTGCAGCCGAAGAAAGAAAGTACTTACGGTTAATGGCAGAAGGGGATGCACACGCACGTAATATGTTAATCGAACACAATTTACGCCTTGTCGCCCATATCGTAAAAAAATTCGAAAATACCGGCGAGGATTCAGAAGATTTAATTTCCATTGGAACGATAGGATTAATAAAAGCAATTGAGAGCTATTCAGAAGGGAAAGGCACAAAACTCGCCACTTATGCTGCAAGATGTATTGAAAATGAAATCCTCATGCACCTTAGAGCGCTCAAAAAAACAAAAAAGGATGTTTCTCTGCATGACCCAATCGGTCAGGATAAGGAGGGCAATGAAATTTCATTAATTGACGTACTTAAATCAGAATCGGAAGATGTAGTGGATACCATTCAACTTAACATGGAGCTTGAAAAAATAAAAAAGTATATTGAAGTGCTAGATGACAGGGAAAAGGAAGTGATAATCGGCCGATTCGGTCTGGATTTACAAAAGGAAAAAACGCAGCGGGAAATTGCGAAAGAACTAGGGATATCAAGAAGCTATGTATCAAGGATTGAAAAACGAGCTTTGATGAAAATGTTCCATGAGTTTTACCGTGCTGAAAAAGATCGGAAGAAAAAATAAGGTTGTTATCATGATGAATAGAATATGGCATTGCCGAAAAGAGCAGGAGTTCTCCTCCTGCCCTTTTTGTTTGAGTTTACTTATCCTTACCGTCCTTCAACAAATTGTTCCACGTTTTCCCGCCATCAGTGGATTCATATAAATCATTTTTGTATGTAGTAAAGGCCAGCTGGTTAGTATTTCTTGGATTAACAGCCAAGTAGGTAATAGGGTTATCATAATCAAGAAACGGTATAAACAAATCGGCCTGTTGACCAGTAGAAGGGGCAACTGTTTTTAATAAAATTTTCTCATTTTCAACACTAGAAAAAAGAATTGAATCCCCGCTGAAGGTTAATGCCGTCACCATAATTGGCCCTGTTATCAGTTTCATGGTATTCCCGTTATCTGTTGAAAAATAAATACCAGATCTTGTTGACATCGCCATTGTGTTTCCGTTAGTCGGATGAACTGCCATCATTCCCATTGAATCTGCACTAAAATTTTTAAGTGCACTTTTTTTCCAAGTGACCCCGTTATCAGTAGAATAGTTTACACCCAAACTTACCTCATCACTTTGCGCTTCCCCAATGACATAAAGTCCATTTCCGGAGTAACTAGCGGCAGTAAAATGAAAGTTAGCATTATCATAAAAAGCCAGCTTCTGAATGGTTTTTCCCTTATTAACGCTTTTAATTAGACCGAGCGGATCCTTATAGCCCGAGCCTTTTTGCGGATGGCCGCTGGCGATAAATCCTGTCTCGACAGCTTGAAAACCAATATAGTCATGTTGGTTTGCCGTTGTTTTGTACCACTTTTTATCTTTATAAAGTTTTAGTCCATCATTTCCGGCAATATATAGGGCAGTATCGTTGCCCGGGTAGCCAATCCCGCGGATATTTTTCAAGCTTATGGAACCCGCATCAACAATTTGAAAAGCAGCTTTATTTTTCGAACTTGTTTCTTCTTTCACCTGACTCTTATTAGAGCATCCTGATATAACCAGCACTACTCCTAAAAGAAAAACAAAAAACGTTTTAATCGTAAGCTTCATTTTTTCCCCTCCTATAATATTAAAATATGAGATATTTGGTTAGGAATCCTTATCCATCCACTTATACCCCACTCCTCATACGGTTGTCAAATAATCTTCCGCTGGAAAACCGCTTTCCGTAATTTATCTCTAAATTTTATTTGTCTTTAGTGGGACATACACGTTTGCCTATACCGTTAATAGGAGTCCTCATACCTTAATATAAAAGGGCAAAGGGGTGATTCAGTTGCCATTTGGTTATTCATATCCCTGCGGTTACCCAGCCCCATATCCTGCCTGCCCTGTTCCTTATAACTACGGTGGCGGTGGGATATGGATTGCAGTCATCATCATCTTATTCGTTCTCCTATTAATCTTTGGTGGCTGGTGGTGGTATACACAGTTCTGTTGAAAGTATATTTTCAGGCTTGTGCTCACTGCATAAGCCATTTTTATATAGTGCAAAGTAAGAGAGTTTTTTGATAAATGGATTATAATGAAGGAGTACATATTTGAGGAGGTACAAACATGAAAGTCAATACATATTCAGAAGTATGGAATCTTGATGTATTCTTCCCTAGAGGAAGTGATTCCAATGAATTACATAAGTTCATCATTCAAACGGAAGAAAGTATTAAAGGGTTTGAAGCAAAGGTAACTAATTGGACACCCCTTAATTCAGTGGAGGACAGCGAATACCTGCAGGAACTTTTACGCGATTTAGAAGAGGCAGCAAAGAAGTTAACTCATGCAGGGGCGTTTATTGGCTGTCTATTAGCACAAAACACAAAAGATAAAAAGGCCTACTCTCTTGATGCAAAAATAACAAGTTTGGGAGCGGTATTTCAAACAGCAATAGGTTCACTGGATCATTACTTCACCACAATTAATGACACAGTCTGGGGGCAGTTAGTTGCTGCAGAACCGTTGAAAGAATTTAGCTTTGTTTTAACGGAGAGCCGAGAAAAAGCTAAAGAGAAACTTTCAAAAGAAGAAGAAGCCATAATCAGCACCCTTGAAGTTGACGGCTATCATAGCTGGGGACAACTCTATGATTTAATAGTTAGTAAAATAAAAGTTCCCTTTAGCGAAAACGGTGAGGAACAACAGCTTTCCGTCGGACAAGCTTTTAACAAATTCTCAAACCCCGACCGTGAGATTCGTGCTGCTGTTTTTAAAAATTGGGAACAAGCCTGGGGAAACCAAGCCGACATTCTGGCCAAAACACTTAATCATCTTGCGGGATTCCGTTTAAGTGTTTACCAGAAGCGAGGCTGGGGAGATGTCTTACAAGAACCACTCAGCATTAACCGGATGGAAAAAGTAACATTGGAAACGATGTGGTCCGTTATTTCGCAGCATAAACAAAAGCTTGTTGATTATTTGGAGCGCAAGGCTAATCTCCTTGGACTTAAGAAGTTAAGCTGGTTTGATTTAGATGCTCCCTACGGAAAAACGGAAACAAAGGTACCTTACCAAGAAGGGGCCCACTTTATTGAACAGAACTTTGCCCTTTTTGGAGAAAAGCTCGCGGCCTTTACGAAAAATGCTTTCGAGGAACGATGGATTGAAGCAGAGGACCGTCCAGGGAAAGCACCGGGAGGGTTTTGTACATATCTTCCAGAGAACGAACAATCGCGAATTTTTATGACCTACTCCGGTACGCCATCAAATGTATCTACACTCGCCCATGAGCTTGGTCACGCATTTCATTCCTATGCAATGAGAGACGTCCCCTTTCTCAATTGCAACTATGCCATGAATGTGGCAGAAACAGCCTCAACCTTTGCCGAAATGATTGTGGCAGATGCAGCTGTTAAAAATGCTAAGGACGAAGAAGAAAAGCTTGTTCTATTGGATGATAAAATCCAGCGGACGGTTGCCCTTCTTATGAATATCCATGCCCGCTTCTTATTTGAAACGAGTTTTTATGAGGAAAGGAAAGTTGGGACTGTCACTGCAGATCGAATTAGTGAATTGATGTTGGCAGCACAGAAAGAGGCTTACTGTGATGCTTTAGAGGAATATCATCCACTATTTTGGGCTTCTAAGCTCCATTTTTTTATCACGGATGTACCGTTTTATAACTTCCCTTATACATTTGGCTACCTTTTCTCGTTGGGAATCTATGCACAGGCCCTTGAAGAGGGGAAAGGGTATGAGGAAAAATATATGGCTTTGTTAAGAGACACAGCCTCCATGAAGGTAGAGGATTTGGCAAAAAAACATTTACAAGTGGATTTAACCCAAAAAGACTTTTGGGAAAAAGCCGTAGGTACTTGTCTTGCTGATATCGATGAATTCCTTGAATTAACTGAAAAGAAATAATCGAGATAAATAAATGAGCATCGGCTTTTTTAAGCCAATGCTCATTTATTTTATATTATTCTACACTTATCTTAGCTGAAATTACGCATCCAATTGCCCCTGTAATAATGAGAGCCATTACAACCATAAACATGTTCTCCACCCCTTAGAGATCTGTTATTTTCTAATTTGAATTTATCATATTTTCACAGTACCAATCTAAAGGAATCATGAACATTTTGTTAACAATTGATAAGAGGTTTACTAACATGGCTAATTTATGACTCGTTACGAAGTGGTGTGTTTGTTTGTTTTCTTCCATTTAAAAATTATTAATGATAAGAATATAGTATGCAGTGGCATTGTGATTTTACCTCCTATTTTTTCTTCCTTGACTAGGTGGTATCCTTCATACCCCATAAGCTTGCTCCCCGTCCTTGCATTAGAAAAAACATCATATCAAAAACCACCTTTCCTTGTATAATTTTTAATAGTTACTTCTAATTGTTTCGATACATAGAAATTTGTCTGTCTTTGTTTTGTTCATACAGCTTTTCAACCATTTCTTGATGAATTGCTTCTTCGGTGCTGATTTTTCGTTTTTTGATGGTAATCGAGAAAAATAGAATATTGAGGGTCATGTACAACCACCTCCTTAAATAAAAATTTTTAAATGACAGCTGAAACCAAAGAGAAGTTGATACGTCCAATGCCTGCAGTTTTACCTTATGCACCACATATCCAAATGGCTTTTAAAAAGGGCACAAAAAGGCCGCAGAAAGAGATTCCCTGCGGCCAGAGCCTAATTTTTAGGCACAAAAATACCGCAAGGCGTCATTCTCCCTGCGGCATGGATATGTATTGTCTCTTTGCGCAATTGATACGCTAAGTGATCCATTCCAATCTGGTCGAATGGGTGATACTCAGATATACAGTTTTCACACTAGTGGACGCTGTTACAGTGCTTGAGTAAACGGCTCTATTTAACATCATTTTCTTCGACCTCCTTTGGAATATTTCACTTTCTATGGTAATTATATCCACGCTAACTAACTTTGTAAACCATTTTTTGTAAGTTTTTTTCAAATAAGGAAAATGCCCTCTTAAAATACGTAAAAAGGCGCCCCGACTAAAAATCGGTGCGCCTAGCGTTTAATTATTTAAATCTTCGTGATCATCCATTTCAAACAGCTTTAGTTGACATTGCTTGTACTGGATAAAAAACAAAATTGACAAAGCAATAGAGGATGTGGAAGAAAGGACCATCAAATTTAGTGCGAGTTCAGTTTTTGCTTCAACCGGAATAATAACTCCTAAATAAAAAAAGATTCCAACAGCCAATAAGACAGTTCCGAAACGTTTAAAATCGACCATCTTCTCATACAACACCTTGGTTTGCTGCTTCACTACTTATCACCTGTCTTTCTTAAAATCTACTAACCTACTTTACCACAGATGTAGCAGCTAAACAGTATGTAAATATTAGAAAAGGTGACAGGCACCATGTGAAAATTTCACATGGTGCCTGTCACCTTTTGCTGCATTATGATTATTTTAATGCTTGTGATAGGTCTTCGATCAGGTCCTCGACGTCTTCAATGCCTACAGATATTCGGACTAGACCTTCTGTGATGCCTAGCTCGGCTCTTCGTTCAGCCGGGATTGAAGCATGGGTCATGCGTGCTGGCACGGAAATTAGGCTCTCGACGGCTCCAAGACTTTCTGCCAGGGTAAAGTATTTAATTCTGCTAAGGATCAGATCTGCATTTGCCCCGCTGCCAACATCAAAGGAAACCATGCCGCCAAACCCTCTTGCCTGTTTTTTGGCAATCTCATGATTAGGATGGGTTTCAAGGCCTGGATAGAATACTTTGTTGACCTTTGGATGGGTTTGTAGAAATGCGACGATCGCCTTCGTATTCTCTTCCGTTTCCTCCATACGAATTCCCAAAGTTTTAATCCCGCGAATTAATAGCCATGAATCCTGCGGCCCTAAAACGCCGCCAGTGGAGTTCTGAACGAAATGGAGGTCTTCAGCAAGCTTGCTGCTGTTTACCACCGCTAAACCAGCCACCACATCGCTGTGGCCGCCAATATATTTTGTCGCACTGTGAAGAACAATATCTGCGCCGAGCTCAAGCGGATTTTGCCAATAAGGAGTGGAAAAAGTATTGTCAACGATTGTTAACAAATTATGCTTCTTTGCCAGCTTTGCTGCTGCTTCAATATCGGTAATCTTTAAGAGCGGGTTGGTCGGTGTTTCGATGTAAATTGCTTTAGTATTTGGACGAATTTCACGTTGAATATTTTCCAAATTGCTAGTGTCTACAAAGGTTGAATCAATACCAACGCGCTTTAATACCTTCGTCAATACACGGAACGTCCCACCGTAGACATCATCTGTGATGACGACATGATCCCCGCTGTTAAACAGCATGAATACAGCCGTAATCGCCGCCATTCCAGAGCCAAAAGCAAAACCTGCTGTACCGCCTTCAATTTCCTTTATAAGCTCCTCTAACGCATGTCTAGTAGGATTTCCGGTTCGGGAATATTCAAAGCCCTTGTGCCCTCCAACCCCCTCCTGTTTATACGTACTTACCTGATAAATTGGGAAAGAAACAGCGCCAGTTGCAGGGTCTTCACTGATACCGCCATGAATTAATCTTGTTTTCGGTCTCAAGCTATATGCCTCCTTCAAAAATCTTCTTACTTAAATAACGTTCACTGCCGTCCGGAAAAATAACCACAATATTGGTCCCTGCTTTTGCCGTCTTTGCCTCCTCTAAGGCTGCATAGAAGGCTGCACCTGAAGAACTCCCACAAAGCAGTCCCTCCTGCATAGCTAATTCCTTTACCAGACGAAAGGAATTAACATCTGAAACGGTATGAATCGCATCAAAATAAGTGGGATCCATATAGCCTGGTAAAAATTCCATCCCAATTCCTTCTGTTTTGTGAGGTCCCGATTTGCCGCCATTCAATATGGATCCTTCTGGTTCTACAATAACAGTCTTAACTGCTTGGTTCTGATCTTTTAAATACCGGGCGGTCCCCATAAAGGTTCCGCCAGTGCCTGCCCCGGCAACAAAAATATGGACGTTCCCATCCATTTGTTCCCAAATTTCAGGCCCGAGTGTTTTATAATATGTTTCAGGGTTAGCCGGATTCCCAAATTGCCGCGGGCAATAGGAACCCGGGATTTCTTTTAAAAGCTCGTCAGCTTTAGCTATGGCTCCCTTCATCCCCTGTTCTGTTGGAGTATGAACGACCTTAGCTCCCAGTGCTTTCATTAATTCCTGTTTTTCGATACTAAATTTCTCTGGTACACACAGAATGACCTGTACTCCTTTATTAATCGCGGCTAGCGCCAGACCAATTCCGGTATTTCCAGCAGTGGGTTCAATGACAGTACCGCCAGACCTTAGTTTCCCGCTTGAAAACGCCTCTTCTAAAAGTTTAATTCCAAGCCGGTCCTTGACACTTCCCCCTGGGTTCATGAATTCAAGCTTTGCAAAAATACGAACGCCTTTAGGCAAAGAAAATTGTGTAATTTCAACCATAGGTGTATGCCCAATTAATTCATGGACGTTTTTGTAAAACTGCATTGCTCCACCCCTAAGTACTATTTTAATGCAGCTACCATTTTCATAACCAAAGTAGCAGAATTAGTTGCTGCTTTGTCGATAAACTGATCAAATGAGATTTCGGACTCTTTTCCGGCAATGTCAGAAAGCGAACGAATAATCACAAATGGAACTCCGAAACGGTGGGCCACTTGCGCAATCGCTGCAGCTTCCATTTCTACCGCCTGAAGGTCCGTAAATTTCGACCGAACGAACTCAACCCTTTCCGGGTCTTCCATAAATGAGTCACCGGTTACGATTAGTCCCTTAACAATTCGAAAATCATCAAGTTCCATTGCGGCAGACTGAGCCACAGAAATTAATTTGTCATCCGCCAAAAAGGCAGCAGGGAGCTGGGGTACCTGACCATATTCATATCCAAAGGCAGTTACATCGACATCATGATGACGGACTTCTGTTGAAATAACAGCGTCTCCAACGTTTAACGAAGGATTAAATCCTCCTGCTGAACCGGTATTGATGATGCAATCGGGCTTATATTTTTCAAGCAGGATGGTCGTCGACATCGCCGCATTTACTTTCCCAATACCCGAACGCAGTAAGATGACCTCTGAATCATGCATGTTACCAAATGTAAATTCGCAGCCCGCAACTGTTTCTTGTGTTTGACCCTTAATATGATCTCGTAGTAAGGTTACTTCTTCTTCCATTGCTCCAATAATTGCGATCTTCATATATTTACCTCTTTCTTCTTTCTGTAGCCTTCCATTAACCCGGACAAATAAATATATACACTCCATCAAAATGGGATTGTATTATTGTATTCAGTTATGTATTGTCAGGTTAGTGTAAGCAATTAGTTTTTATATTTGAATGTACGAATATAATCTTCCGCGTATTCCTGCATCGTATCCGCAAACCCTATTCTATCACCATTTAAAAACAACGTGCTAGATTAAGGATAAAACAATTGTATACAAACATTAAATTTACTAAAATCAACATAGGGAAAGGGGGAGCCAGATGAATTTTCAACTTGACTTTATTGAGGATAAGGTAGAATTTTTTGAGGCGGATCATTTAAATACATTGCAGAAAAAGATTGAGTCACAGATTGATGAAAATCGTGCTATTATGCTATCCGTCCACTCTGTTTCACATCAAATGCATGTGAACGAAAACGGTCAGACCTATTTTACAGCGGTTGTGCATTTTAAAAAGAAATAGGATGGTGCCATTAGATGCACCATCCTATTTTCATTATTGTGGTTCAACCTTTGTAGGAACATAGCCTTGGCCATCTACCCATTTTATATAAACCTTATATTTCTGTGACTTATCTTTAGAGGCAACGGTCCCAACGGCTCCATTGCTAGTAGACTTATCACTGCCAAGCCAATATACTGTCATATTGCTTTGGTCAAGACCTGTTGCTTTGGAAATGGCATTTAACATGGCCTGCCAATCTTCACCCTCAAATGTCATTTTATGCTCACCTGATTGTGTCGTGGAAGAAGTTCCATCATCAGTAACAACAGCCTGTGTATCATCTGGCTGTTCAGGTGTGGTTGTTTCTTGACTTTCTTGTTCGGCTGCCGTTTGATCCTCTGAAGAAGAACTGTCATCACTTGATCCAGTGTCGTCCTTCGTCTTCGCATCGGTTGTTGATTCTTTATCTGTTGTTTTTTCTTTATCTGTAGTTTTTGTTTGTTCCGTTTTTGTACTTTCCGTCTTTGACGACGCAGCATTATCATTTCCTGATGAAAATATATTATAAGCAACAAAAATAATTAATAGCAGGACAACCACAATCAAAGTATTCAGAACCACATTTGTTTTTTTTCGTTTCGCTCGATAACCCGAACGTGAATTGGAATCATTGCTCAAGATTTTTCCCTCCTATAAATAAGGCTCTTAATATTCTAACATGATTTAAAGAGAACTTGAAGGGAAAACCTACTTACTACTTTTTTCATAATCTGTTTCATAGAGCATCTTCACCATATCTGCAAATAACAAATTCACTCCGCCCTCGAAATCTAACACATCCAAATTTACAGCGACAAGTGCATACTTTGGCTTTTTATATGGAAAATATCCGGCAAACCATTTATTATGAAGCTGCTTACCTGCCAAATATTTTCCTGTTTCAGCAGTCCCTGATTTTCCGGCAACTTCATATGGTAAATCTTTAAACCACCTGCCTGTACCATTAGGATTAGTTACAACCCCGCGAAGTAATTTTTGCAGTTTCATACTGGTGTACGGGGAGATCGAATCCCCTTCAAGGCTTCGGACAGGAAAATCCACCAATGTGGTCCCATTTTTATATTCAATTTTGGACACTGTCCTAACCATCTCTTTTTCCCCCCCTCTTGCAATAGTTGCCATCATATTCGCCACTGCTAAAGGGGTGGCGCGGACTTCTTGCTGGCCGATTCCAGACATCGCTGCGATGTTGGCATCCTTCCTTGCCTCATCCGAAACAAATACACGGCCAGCCTCCTCTTCTGTAAGCTGTTTGAAATTACTTGTATGATAGACATCTCCCTGCCAGCCCACTGTGGTGGTTAATGAAAGTTTGCCTGCATATTCCTCTAATAGGTGCGGGTCCTTTTTTTGTAATTCCTTGCCAAGCTCCCCAAACGTACGGTTACAGCTTCTTGCAAAACTATTCGTGAAATCAAGCATACCATAATTATATTTTAGTTCAGGTTTCCCATTTATTTTCTTACTGCAATTAAATTGACGCATTGGGTTATCTAGATCATTATCAATTGCGGCCGCTGCGACAACGGTCTTGAATACAGAACCGATAATCTGCTGTTTCAACATTTTATTGGTGATTCCTGCACTGCTGTAGGGATCCTTTTTATTAATAGCAGGCCGGGATACCATTGCAAGGACAGTGTTATCTTCAATATTAAGCAGGACAAGACCGCCCTTTTTAATTTGGTACTTGTCCACTAAGTCTTCGGACTTTTGCTGGATACCCTTATCAAGGGTAGTACGCACATTAACAGGATAAAAAGGGTTGGCCGGGTCGACATACTTAACATTGATGCCAAATAAAGGACCACCGGAGCCATCTACATGATAAACTAGTTTAGATTTCCCTTCAGGAAGCAGAAATTCATCAAAGCTTTCTTCAAGCCCTGATACACCAAGTAAGGTTTTCTCTGACAATTCTTTATTAGGATAACGTTTTTTCACTTCCTCAGGGTTTTCACCCGTCAGACCAATTAATTGTTCTGCAGGTATTTGGGATCGTTCCAACTTTTTTTCAATCGCAAAAACACCCGGAATATTTAATTCGTTAATTCGTTCCATTTGTAATGAAGTTAACTCCAATGGTTGTGGGTCACCATAAGCAAACGGTTTTTTTGCCCCTGCAACAGCCATTTTAAGTACGTTCTCCGATATTCCGGTAATTTCAGAAACCTTTTTCGCATCCCAGTCGATTTTTTTTAAAAAAGGAAATAGGACGAGGACAGAAACTTTTTTATGGGTAAGCATATCGCCATTTCGATCAAGAAAATTTCCCCGGCCATTATCAATCACTAACTCTTGTGTTCTTTGCTTAACACTTTCCTCAAGTAAATTGACGTTATGCTTTGAAAACGTCTCTGTTTCAATTAATTGAATTTCCATAAGCCGGACTAAAAGCAGTACCAAACCTGTAATACATACAATAAGCCATCCAATTGCCCGTCTTTTCCACATAAAAAACACCTCGTCAAAAGTTTTGACGAGGTGTGAGGTTTTCAAACAAGTGTTTAATTATTTAATGGAAACAATCCGTACGCTCATTTCTCCGCCTGGAGTTTGAACCGTAACTTGGTCACCCACTTTTTTCCCTAAAAGACTTCTAGCAATAGGTGAGTCATTTGAGATTTTTCCTTCAAACGGGTCAGCCTCCGCACTACCTACGATGGAATAAGTTTCTTCTTCACCGTCTGGAAGCTCAATAAACGTAACAGAGCTGCCTAACGAAACAGAGTCTGCTGCCATTTCACTTTCAGCAATAATCTTGGCATTACGAATCATATTTTCTAGGGTAGTAATCCGTCCTTCTACAAATGCCTGCTCTTCCTTCGCAGAATCATACTCGGAGTTTTCAGATAAATCACCGAAGCTTCTGGCAATTTTAATCCTCTCTACCACTTCTTTACGCTTAACTGATTTTAAGTATTCAAGTTCTTGGACAAGTTTTTCTTTTCCTGCCTGTGTCATTGGAAATACTTTCTCTGTAGCCAATACCCTCACTCCTTCTAGTCTTCACAATCCCCCATAAGAATTGTGTATGTAATAATATTATGTAGGTATAATACCATACGGTAAATACATAGTAGCGCGTCCTTTCAAAAAAGGGCGCGCACTATAACTATTTATTTAAGTCTATTCTTTTGCTATTGTGTCATAAAAATGACTTTTGTTCAAGAATTGTTTGAATTTTTGTGACCATTAAATCAATCGCCACATGATTTTGCCCGCCTTCCGGAATAATGATATCTGCATATCGTTTAGTCGGTTCTATAAACTGGTTATGCATCGGCCGGACAACGTTTAAATATTGGGCGATTACCGAATCAAACGTCCGCCCTCGTTCGCTGATATCTCGCTCTAGCCTGCGGATAATCCTTAGATCGGCATCTGTATCAACGTATAACTTAATATCCATTAGATTCCGTAGACGCTCATCTTCAAGGACTAAAATTCCTTCTAAGATAATTACTTCTTTAGGTTCAACAGGAATCACCTTATCAGAGCGTGTATGGATGGAATAATCATAAACAGGTTTATCAATTGCTTCATATCGTAAAAGCTTCTCAATATGTTTGATCAGAAGGTCATTGTCAAATGCTAGCGGATGATCATAATTTGTTTTTAATCGTTCTTCGAATGGAACATTGTGCTGGTCTTTATAATAATAATCCTGTTGAAGGACCAAGATAGAGAGATCTTTCAAACTTTCATAGATGGCATTTGTTACACTGGTTTTTCCGGAGCCGGAGCCGCCGGTTACACCAATAACAACCGGTTTGCGCATTATGCGTTCTCCTTTCGCATCATGTTGTTAGGGTATACCGGTTTGTCCACTTTAAATTGTACAATCTGAAGCGGATGTCTTGCAGCATCCAATTCATTTCCTTTTTCATCCCAAATTTTATCCACTACATGTGTAAAGTTTTCGATTTCAGGTCCAAAGAATTCCACTTCGTCCCCGGGTTTAAAATGGTTCCGCTGCTGTAAGGTTACGATTTGTGTTTCTTCGTTATAGTCCAATACAAGACCAACAAATTCAAACTTTGTCTTCTTGCTATGATTACCAAACATTTGCTCTTTATACCCAGGAATTCCTTCAAAAAAGGCTGGAGCCGTTTCTCTGTTTGCACATTTGTCTAACTCTTCTAACCATTCTCTCTGAATAACAAAATGATCTGGATTAGCACAGTAGGCATCAATGACTTTACGATAAACACTAACGACAGTTGCGATATAATGAATCGATTTCATCCGTCCTTCAATTTTCAAGCTGTCGATTCCAAGCTCAATCATGTTCGGAATAGCTTGGATTAAATTAAGGTCTTTAGGACTCATCGCAAATGCTGCGTCTCCTTCGCCAAACAGCGCCGTTTCTTGATCCTCGCCCTCGAGTTTATAAAGGTCATAATCCCAGCGGCAAGATTGACAACAGCCTCCTCGATTTGAATCCCTTGCTGTCATATGATTACTCAATGTACAACGGCCGGAATAAGCAATACACATCGCCCCATGGATAAAGGTTTCGATTTCAACATCAACCTTTTCCTTCATTTCTCTAATTTCATCGGCCCCAACCTCACGGGCTAAAACGACTCGTTCTGCTCCTGCTTCTTTCCAAAATTGGGCTGCCTTCCAGTTGGAAAGTGATTGCTGGGTACTAATATGGATCTCAATTTCGGGAGCCAGGCGGCGGCATGTTTCGATGATAAGTGGATCCGCTACGATAATTCCTGCGATCCCGGTTTCCTTTAAGCCTAGAATATACTCTTCTAACCCGTCAATATTTTCATTGTGAGCAAAAATGTTCGTTGTTACATAAATTTTCGCACCATATTTCTTTGCAAACTCTACTCCTTCTTTCATTTCTTCAAAGGTAAAGTTATCGGCATTCGAACGAAGGCCATATTCCTGGCCGCCGATAAAGACGGCATCCGCACCATAATGTACAGCAATTTTTAATTTCTCAAGATTGCCTGCTGGAGCGAGGAGTTCCGGCTTCTTTACAATGACACGTTTTCCATCAATGATTTCAGAAATTTTGTCTTTAACTGTCTTCACGATTGAACCCCTCCCATAAATATTTCAATGATTTTGAGTCGGCACTAAACAGTCGCCTCCACTTTTCTAATAAACCGTCTCTTTGAAAAAGAATCCTGTATCTAACGGACGATTGGCTGGTTGAATTTCTTCGATTGCTTCTAACAGCTCGGCCTTTTTGTCATCATACGTATCTGGATCTTGGGCACATAAATCGATAGCTTCACGGTAGGCTTTAGTAACAGCTAAAATATATTCTGGGCTTTTTAAAATCCCATCAATTTTAAACGAGTCGACACCGGCCTCCATCATTTCTTGGAGCTCATCAATGATACAAATATCATTTGGGCTCATAATATGGGTTCCATTTTCATCTTCAAAGATTGGATATTTATTACCGCGTTCTTTATCATGCAAAAACATATTTTCATCCATTTTGCGGTTTTCAACTTCCATAACCTTGCCCTGATATTCATAATAATTTCCAAGCAGGGAACGTTTAGATTGGAACATGCAGCTCATACCATGAACCTGTACTTCAATTTCCACTTCTGCATTCTCTTTTATCTCAACAATGGCATCCATGTTAATCTCGCGGGCTAGAACCGAACGTTTCGCACCCTTTGAGCCCCAATAATTACAGGTAAACCAGTTAGTCCCGGTTGTTTCTGTATTCCAATGAAGCTTTATCTCAGGAGCCACTTCTCTTGCCGTCATTAAAACTGCTGGGTCTCCGAAAATAATCGCATCTGCATTTGCTTCATTTGCAAATTGAATATAGTCACCAAGCTCTTCAATTTTTTCATTATGAAAAATTGCATTCATTGCCAAATAGACTTTTTTGCCCTTACTATGCGCTATTTCAATTGCCTTCCGGACATTTTCACGGTTGAATTCACCTGCAAGCCGAAGACCATAGCGCTGTTCCCCCACTACAAACGCATCTGCACCTGCTTCTGCTAATGGCAAAATATCATCAACAGTTAATGGAGTAACAAGCAATTCTGGTTTTTTCATTCCTCTCACCTCTTCTTTGTGCTAATAGCAATTCCGTCACCAACTGGTAATATAACAGAATCATACTCAGGGTGATTCATCAACCACTGATTAAATTCATCTATTTTTTTGACAAGATTACGGATTCTTTTTGATTCAATCTCCGCTTCTGCAACAAGGCCTTTGAACAAGACATTATCTGTAATAACCATCCCTTCAGCTTTAAGATACGTTGCATAAAGCTCAAAGAACTTTTTATACTGGCCTTTAGCTGCATCAATAAAAATGGCATCGAAAGGGCCATGGCTGCGAACAGCGTCCTCCACAAGAAGGGCATCTCCCTCAATTAAGGTGATTTGTTCAGCCCTGCCGGATCGCTGGATATATTCTTTTGCTGTTTGAATTCTCTCGATGTCCCGTTCAATCGTGACAATTTTTGCCTCAGGTAGGGCTGCAGCCATTCGTAATGCCGAATAACCAATCGCTGTACCGACCTCAAGAATTCTACTTGAGCGGTGGATTCTCAATAATTGCAGCATGGTTTCAATTCCGGCCAGTTCCATGATCGGAACATGATGTTCACTTGCATAATTCTCCATTTCGCTAAACAAGGGGTTCCTGTCAGGAAATAGACTCTCAATATAAGAATGCAGCTTCTCATTATTTAACAAGCTGCCGTCACCTCTATCCTCATAAGATAGCCGGCAGCGCGGGACGCTAATATCCGGACCATTCTTAAAATCAAATGCTTTTAGTATTTGCCAAAGATGTATTCTTTAGACATGAAAAAATAGCGCTCACAGATGCGGATAACCAGACAAGCTGAAAAGCTTGTGTGCTCTTGGGGCAGTTACTGCCTCCAATTCCTTTAACTGTGGGTTACGCTATAGATTACTTATTAAAACACCTGAGTTATTTTACCATAAAAAAAAGGGGAATGCTAATCTTTCCCCCAAGTTATATTTATTTTTCATTGGAAATATACTCAGACTTTTTTTGATTATGCTCAGCTAATGTTTTTGTAAAAATAACATCGCCATTTGCTGTTGCTAGGAAATAGTAATAATCGGTTTGGTTCGGATCAAGTGCTGCTTCAATCGAAACCCTGCCGGAATTGGCAATTGGCCCCGGCGGCAATCCCGTATTTTTATAGGTGTTATATGGAGAATTAACCTCTAAATCCTTATAAAAAACTTTTTCTTTGTGTTTTCCTTGCGCATATAACACGGTAGGATCTGTTTGGAGCGGCATTCCTGATTTCAGCCGATTGTAAAATACACTGGCAATTGTTTTCCGGTCAGCCTTACCGGTTGCTTCCTCCTCAACAAGAGAGGCCATCGTTAATAATTGATGGATGGATAACTTTTTTTCTTTACTTTTTTCCGTGTAATCAGATAATACTGTTCTTGTTTTATCAAGCATGGCTGTAACTATTTCTTCAACGGAAGGATTTGGCTTAAAAAATGGATACGTTGCCGGATATAAATACCCTTCGAGCGGATACTTTACAGTAGAATGCAAGATTTCATCTGTTAAGATATCAGGATATTTGATCATAAGCGATTTGATATATTGTTTATCATTTAGTTTGTTAAATACATCAGCTTCATTTTGATGAGTAGCTTTTGCAATAATCGCGGCAATTTCCTTCAGCTGTTTACCTTCAGGAATCGTGATTTTAAAGGTAGCTTCCGCCAAAACTTTTCCTGTTTTCAAACGGCTGACAATTTCAGGAACATCCATTGATGGGCTTAGCTGATATTTTCCCGCCATAAAGCCGCCTTCATTTTTAAGCTTCACATAGTACTTAAAAACCTTTGCATTTTTAATCATTCCATTTTTCTCTAACCTCTCACCAATCCCTGTCACAGAAGATCCGATTGGAATATCTACTGTTTTATACATCTTACTATTTGCATCAATAGGCTTTAGGGCAGACTGAATGTAGAGGTAACCTCCACCGCCAATTAAAACTATGAATAATAGCAGGAATAAAGCTATAAATAAAACAATTTTGCGGACAATTTTCGCTTCATAATGTTGTTCTAGCATTTTTTGTCGAATGACATCTTGTTTATTGCCTTTTTCTTTTTTTGTCATTCTGTTCCCCCTTCCCAAGACCAATGGTATTCTACTATTTAATAAATTATCTTAAAATAGATATCCATAATATTTCAGCATATAGTATGAAAAATGTCAATTTATCAATAAATATGTCATAAGAAAAAGCGTAAGCGCCTTGGTCAGCGGCGTATGGACTGGAGAACTCCAACTGAGATAAAGGAAAACACGAAGAGCGTAAGCGATTCGATGTTGACTTATCGTAGGGCGGAGTTCGAAGGACACTAGCCACTAGGGCGCTGGAGCTGGACCATTTTCAACGTCAAAGCTCCCTTATCAAACATTAAAAAAACCGGCTAAATTAGCAGCCGGTTTTAAAACTTATTCTTCTTGTTCCTCGTTAAAGGTATTAAATACTTCTTCTACCATATCCCACTCTTCGTCCGTTTCGATTTCCATTAACTCTCCGAAACCACCGTCTTCAGTTGGAATATAAGCATAGGTGAGGATATCAATTTCCTCTTCCTCATTTTCATTTGCACCTACTGGGTAAAAGAATACATAGGATTTTTCAAACTCGTCAGAGTCAAATGTGAAAAGTATTTCAAATAATTGTTCATCACCATTTTCATCAACAAGTGTAATGTAACGATCTTCTTCCTGATTATGTTCGTGTGCCATTTTTTCACCTCATTAATTTTTGCTATCAAGATAACCTTGGAGAATCATAACTGCTGCCATTTTATCAATAACCTTCTTGCGCTTTTTGCGGCTGACATCTGCCTCAAGCAAGACACGTTCAGCAGCCATTGTTGTTAACCGCTCGTCCCACAAAACGGTTGGAACAGAAAATCTGCTCTCAATCTCGGCTGCATATTGCTTACTTGCCTCCCCGCGTGGTCCAATCGTCCCGTTCATATTTTTAGGTAATCCAATAACGACTGTATCGACTTGATACTCCTTTATTAATTGCCCAATTTCCTCAAAACCAAACTGTTTTTTTTCTTCATTGATTTTTAGGGTCTTCAAGCCCTGGGCCGTCCAGCCGAGCTCATCACTCAAGGCAATGCCGACGGTTTTTGAGCCTACATCTAATCCCATTGCGCGCATTCATTAACCCTCTCGTTGTTGTTTTAGATAGAATTTTACCAATTCCTCAATAATTTCATCCCGTTCCAGCTTACGTATAATGTTACGAGCGTCACGATGACGTGGAATATAGGCAGGGTCTCCTGATAGTAAATATCCAACTATTTGGTTGATTGGATTATACCCTTTTTCCTGTAAGGCCTCATAGACTTGCAAAAGAACATCATTTACGTCGTGTTCAAACGGCTCTTCTGGAAAATTAAACCGCATCGTTTTATCAAATGAGCTCATTTCATGCACCTCGCTTATTATTTGACGAGTATTGTCTAGCTGCAGTGTTATGGACTGCAGCTTTTCTAGTGGTAGTTTATTTACATTTTACACTACTTTGTCCCATTATCAAATGGATTTCACCCATTCATTAACGAATTGAAGTGCTGCATCCAATTTTTCTGGATCTTTTCCGCCGGCTTGCGCCATATCCGGACGGCCGCCGCCGCCGCCGCCGCATCGGGAAGCAACCTCTTTAATCAATTTACCAGCATGATAGCCTCTTTCGATTAAGTCCTTTGTAACTGCCGCAATCAGATTTACTTTTCCATCATGCGCGCTGCCAAGGACAATCACAGCTGATCCAAGCTTTTGTTTCAAATCATCGGCCATATTCCGAAGGTTATTCATATCAGCAGCTTGGACTTTTGCAGATAAAACCGTTACTCCCTCAATTTCTTTTGCATTTGAAACAAGGTTGCCAGCTTCAATATTTCCAAGCTTTGCAGCTAGTGATTCATTTTCACGCTGAAGCTGCTTAATTTCAGTCATCAGACCCTCAATCCGGCTGCCAATATCTTTTGGATTGGTTTTTAATTTATCAGCTGCATCCTTTAATAAACCAACCTGCTCATTTAATAATTTATAAGCTGATTCACCTGTTACAGCTTCAATTCTTCTAGTCCCGGCACCAATTCCGCTCTCTGAAACAATTTTAAACAGACCAATGACAGAGGTATTCGGTACATGACATCCACCGCAAAGTTCTAAGCTGTAATCTCCAACTCTAACGACGCGGACAATGTCGCCATATTTCTCACCAAACAGTGCCATTGCTCCCAATGCTTTTGCTTCAGCAATTGGCTTTAAGCTAATATTTACTTCAATATTGCGCCAAATCTTTTCGTTAACGATTCGTTCAACTTGTTCCAACTCTTCCGGCTGTATTTGACCAAAGTGGGAAAAGTCAAAACGGAGACGATCAGGTTCAACGAGTGAGCCTGCCTGGTTAACATGCTCCCCAAGCACATCTTTTAAGGCACGATGAAGCAGATGTGTTGCCGTATGGTTTTTAATAATTTTGACCCGATTTTCAGCGTCAACCGCAGCGGTAACCTGTTGATTAGTTTTCAAACTGCCGCTCTCTACAATTACCTTGTGAAGGTTTTGACCATTTGGTGCTTTTTGAACATCCTTAACCAAAGCGGTCACCCTATCACCATTAAGGAAGCCCCGGTCAGCTATCTGACCTCCGCTTTCTGCATAGAAAGGAGTGTTGTCAAGGAGAACCTGAACTTCTTCACCCATTCCAGCCTGTTCAATAAGTTCACCGTCTTTAATAATGGCGATTACGGAAGATTGAGTGTTTAGTTCGTCATAACCGACGAATTTACTTTCAAGTTTAACGTCCCTGAGGACACCGCCTTGAACCTGCATGGAATCGACATCCTGACGGGCTGCCCGGGCACGTTCACGCTGCTGCTCCATTTCAGTCTCAAATCCATCATGATCAACCTTCATGCCTTCTTCTTCTGCATACTCTTCTGTTAATTCAACAGGGAAACCGTATGTGTCATAGAGGCGGAAAATATCAGCTCCGGAGATTGTATCGCTGCCCTTTTCTTTTTCCTTGCTGATTACACTAGCTAAAATCGTTAATCCTTCATGAAGGGTTTCGTGGAAACGCTCTTCCTCATTTTTGATAACCTTTTGAATAAATTCTGTTTTATCCTTTACTTCCGGATAATAGTCCTGCATAATCTCGCCAACTACCGGTACAAGTTCAAACATAAATGGACGATTAATATTGATTTGCTTTGCGTAGCGAACGGCACGGCGCAGTAAACGACGCAGCACATAGCCGCGGCCTTCATTTGATGGCAGGGCTCCATCACCAACAGCAAAGGCAACCGTACGGATATGGTCAGCAATGACTTTGAAAGCAACGTCTTGTTCTTTGTCTATGCCATAGCTTACGCCAGAGATTTCTTCTGTTGAGCGGATAATTGGGATAAATAAGTCAGTATCAAAGTTGGTAGGAACATTTTGCACAACGGACGCCATCCGCTCGAGCCCCATCCCTGTATCAATGTTTTTCTTTGGCAGTGGTGTATATGTACCATCCGGATTATGGTTAAATTGTGAAAATACAAGATTCCAAACCTCAAGGTAGCGTTCGTTCTCACCGCCAGGATATAATTCAGGGTCACTAGGGTCATCGCCATACTCTGGGCCACGGTCATAAAAAATTTCGGTATTAGGTCCACTTGGTCCTTCCCCGATGTCCCAGAAATTCCCTTCCAAACGGATAATTCGTTCCTCAGGTATTCCAATCTTTTTATTCCAAATGTCATAAGCTTCATGATCTTCTGGGTGGACCGTAACACTTAGCAGTTCTGGGTCAAAGCCAATCCACTTATCCGAAGTTAAAAACTCCCAAGCCCACACGATTGCTTCATCCTTGAAATAATCTCCGATGGAGAAGTTACCTAGCATTTCAAAGAATGTATGGTGGCGGGCTGTTTTTCCGACATTTTCGATATCGTTTGTACGAATAGACTTTTGCGCATTCGTAATCCTTGGATTTTCTGGAACCACACGACCATCAAAATATTTCTTTAGGGTTGCAACTCCACTGTTAATCCACAATAATGATGGGTCATCATGCGGGACAAGTGAGGCACTTGGTTCAATGTTGTGTCCTTTTTCTTCATTAAAAAATTGCAGAAACATGGAACGAATTTGAGCTCCTGTTAATTTTTTCATTTTTTATAAACCTCCTTAATTTTAAAGGCTCTGTTAAATTTGGTTGTTGATTTCCGCTCCAGGCGCTCAGCAAACCCGCGGGCGTGCCGGGGAGCCTCCTCGGCCCCGTACTCCCGCAGGACATTGATTTTACATCCTGGAAGCCGCCCACGCACGAAGGAAATGCGTTAGCATTTTCGAGGAGCCGAGCGCCTTCTGCTCCAATCAACAAAGTATAAAAAACAACAATGTCGTCTAACAGATCCATTTTAAAAATGCATACAAAAAAGCCCTCATCCCAAAACAGGGACGAGAGCTTATCTCGCGGTACCACCCTGATTATGAATACAAAATTCTGTATCCATCTCTCAAAATCTGCCTTAACGCGGCAGTGACGGCAGTGATTAGCTGCACTCCAGATTAGCTTTCTGTTATCCTTCATCTAGAGCTTCTTTCAGCCTGGGAAGCTCCTCTCTTTTACGCTAAGCGTTACAGATGGACTACAACATACTCAATCCTTCTACATTTTCAAACAATTATTCTATATCACGAATTATAGACACCAACAAAACGTTTGTCAATTTGATTCCTTCATTAAGTGGTTTTTTGCATGGATAATGCCCACTTTGAGGATAGCAAGGATTGGAACGGCGAGGATTAACCCTAAAATCCCGCCAACTTCACCACCAGTGGTTAAGGCCGCCATAATTAACAAAGGGTGCATATGTAAACTTTTCCCAACAATATAAGGTGATAAAATATTCCCCTCAAGAAACTGTAATCCAAAGACAATGACAATCGTAATAATAACCAATTTCATCGAGATGGTGGCAGCAATAATAACTGCGGGGACAGCCCCGATAATTGGACCAAAATAAGGTATTACATTGGTGGCACCGACAATCATTCCTAAAAGCAGCGGATAATTTAGATGAAAGAGCCAAAATAACAGCGAAGAAATACTGCCAATAATAACACAAACGAGCAGCTGCCCTCTAATGTAACCCCCAAGTGAATGGTCTACATCCTTAAGAAACAACGAGCCTTTCTTGCGCCATCTTTTGGGTGTTAAATACCAAACAGTCCTTTTTAATAGCGGATAATCTTTTAGCATATAGAAGGTAATAAACGGAATAATCATCATCAGTAAGGCAGAATTCAGAATGTTAACAAGAATGTTGACAATAATCGTTAATAGAGAATTGAGCTTGTTTTCAATTGCATCGATTCCCTCATCAACCCTTGCTTGCAGACCATCTGGCCATTCCCTTGTATGTTTCTGCAGCAATGAAATCCAGTCCCGATACTGCTCAGCAAAGATGGGAGCACTTTCAGATAAATCTTTTATTTGGTCAATGACGACTGGTATTCCTTTATATAATGAAAAGCCGATACCACCAAAAAAAATAAAATAAATGAGGATAATAGCAAGACCACGATGCAGTCCTTTTTCATGCAATTTCTCTACAATCGGGTGCAGTAAATAAGTAATAAAACCAGCAATAATGAAAGGAAAAATGATCGTTCCAATTATTTTAACAATCGGCATCCATAGTGAACTAATCTTTAAAAAAATGAAGATTGCGATTAATAAAAGGAGCAAGAACCCAATTCGATAATACCATTTTACACGAATATCCACATCAAGGACCTCCTTCGATTAGTTTTGGAGACTGATGGTGGAAATATACAGGTTATGCTAAAATCCCCCTCAAGGACCTTGAGGGGGAATAACCTAAAATATCGCGCGCTTTACCTTTTTTTGAATCTTTTTCATATTGCGGGCTGACATCATATTATTTCTTTGGGCTATATTGTACGCTGCCATCCCTGCACCAAAAGCAACCATTGTCGTCATCATTTTATTCATTCGTCTCACCTCTTTAACAGATTGGCCAGACTTCCGAGGTCCCTCGGTTTTAAATCGTATAACGACGTTCTTCTTCTTCAAACAAATCATCCAACGAACTTAATGACCCGTCTTCTTCGACCTGATGGGTATTGATGATACCTTTGTTTACAGAGAGTTCGATAAAACAGTTCCAGCAATAATACTGGTTAATACCAATTTTGCCAATATCTTTGCTCTGACAATTGGGACACTTAAACATGAAAAGACACCTCACGTATTTTCTACATCTACGATAATGGCATCCTTTCCGATCGCGATGGGCTTCCCGGATTGAATGACTTGTTTGCCTTCCGTGATATCCGAAAAGAAGCCATCCGTAATTTCATACCCTACGATTGTGCCCAATTCTTCCTGAAAATATACATCCTTTAACAATCCAAGCGAATCACCGCTTTTAGAAAGCATCATCATGCCGTCTAAGGAATGTTGGTGGTTTAACGTATATTCAGGACTCTCTTTTAGTTTTTCTAAATACCCAGTATCTTCAACCATTACCCCATCCCAGCCAAAGGAGGCCACTTTTTGAATATCCAAATAGAACGTTTGCTTGAAGAATATCCCTTTTTTAACTAATAGGCCTTCGACTTTTCCGGTGCTTGCTATACAAAGATCGGTAATCTCACCTATTTTGGTTCCGCTTTTAGTTTCAAAAACAGGCTGCCCTTTTAATAAAGAAAATGTCCGCAAAGAGTTTCCACCCCCCGAACATTTCTTAGTTTCCGTCATTAGCTAGAAAATCATAAGGTGTAAGGTTTTCCATCCCAATCATTGGATGGACCTGCATCATTTCTTCCTCATAGGATAACTCACTGGAAGTATCAACATTCGTTTGAGTCACATTTATGATGGATTCTTGAAGCTTTTGGCAGAGTGTTGTTTGTCTTTGGAGTTCATCTGCCCGTTCAATCCCCATCCTCAGTGCATCTTCTTCCCCGCAAATTATCAATGATTGTTTACTACGAGTAATGGCTGTGTAAATTAAGTTCCTTTGGAGCATCCTATAGTAGCTTCTTGTGATAGGAAGAATGACAATTGGAAATTCACTGCCCTGTGATTTATGGACGGAGCAGCAATACGCATGAGTTATTTGATTTAGGTCCTGCCTTGTATATTCGACTTCATTTCCTTCAAAGGAAATATAAATCATATCTTGTTTTTCGGTATTTTCTTTGGCATAGATAATCGAGATAATTTCACCGATATCTCCGTTAAATACATTGCTATCCGGTTGATTAACGAGTTGAAGCACCTTGTCACCAATTCGGTATTTTACATCGCCAAAGACGATTTCCTTACGTTTCCCATCAGGATTAGGGTTAAATATCTCCTGTAATAAGACATTCAAACGGTCAATACCAGCAGGTCCACGATACATCGGTGCGAGCACCTGAATATCTCTTGCGGTATATCCTTTGTTTTTGGCATTAAGGGCCACTTTTTCGATAACCTGAGCCACTTGTGCTGTTGAACATTTAATAAAAGAGCGATCAGCTTGTTTTGCGGTGACATTTGGCGGCAGATAGCCCTTTTTAATATCATGCGCCAGTTCAATAATCGAAGATCCCTCTGCCTGACGGTAGATATCCGTTAGGCGAACAGTCGGAATCCGCTCAGACTTCAGTAAATCCTTTAACACTTGCCCAGGTCCGACTGATGGAAGCTGATCCTCGTCACCTACCATGATGACTTGAATATGTTCCGGCAAGGCCTTAAACAATTGATTAGCAAGCCATATATCCAGCATCGACGTCTCATCGACTATCAATATTTTCCCCTCTAGCGGACTTGTTTCATCACGGTCAAATCCTTCTGTCCCATTAAAGCCAAGTAAGCGGTGAATCGTAACGGCAGGCAGTCCTGTGGATTCAGTCATTCGTTTCGCTGCTCGGCCGGTCGGGGCTGCTAGTAAAATCGGAAACGGTTCCTCTTTTTTAAAGTAATCCTTTGGTTCAAGCGAACAGCCGTGCAGTTCACCGTAAAGCTCGACAATCCCTTTTATAACAGTTGTTTTACCTGTTCCGGGGCCACCTGTTAGGATGAGCATAGGAGACATGAGCGCATTTTGAATGGCTTCTCTTTGTGAAGGGGCATATTGCACACCTAAACGCTCTTCTAAGCCGCCTAATGCCAGAAGGAACTCAGATTCAGGGAATTGTTCGCTGTATTCGGTTTGCTGTAAGATACGATTAATACTCGTAACAAGACCTTTTTCCGCGAAAAATAATGACGGGAGATAAATTCGCTTTTCTTCGCCGATTATTTTCCCCTCTTCTTCAAGTTTAATCAGTTCGCTTGAGATATCAGTGAACTCAATTTGATCGCGCTTATTTTCTTCAAGTAGTAACTTTACTTGTTCGAGCAAATCCTCCGCGTGTAAAAAAACATGGCCTGTTTGCATGCTTTCATTTTCGAGCGTGTAAAGGCAGGCCGCTTTGATCCGATCAGGATGGTTTCCGGAAATCCCCAATTGATAGCCCAACTCGTCCGCCCGGCCAAAACCAATCCCCTCAATGTCCTCGACAAGCTGATAGGGATTTTTTTGAATAATGGATAGAGTTTCATCTTTATAGGCTTGATAAATACGCATAGAAATTTGCGGCCCAAAACCGTATTGGTTTAAGGCGACCATCACTTGCTCAAGGCCCTGATGCTCCATTAAGGTATCATAAAGCATTTTAGCTTTTTCAGGAGGGAGCTTTGGAATGGAATCGAGTAATGACGGCTGATTAAGAATTTTTGAGATGGCATTTTCACCAAGAGTCTCCACTATGTTCTCTGCTGTTTTCTTCCCAATACCCTTAAACATATCACCTGATAAATAAGCAATGACCCCTTGTTTCGTCTGAGGCATGTCCTTGCGAAAATGATTCGTATGGAACTGGAGTCCAAACTTTGGATGTTCTTTAAACTCTCCGAAAAATACATAGGTTTCCTGTTCATGGATTTTCGGAAAATATCCTGTTATGACCGCTTCTTTGTCATCGTATTGATCATTGGTTTCATCGACGCGGATTCTGAGGACTGTATAGAGGTTTTGTTCGTTATGGAAAATCGTTACAATTGGTCTTCCTTTTACAAACTTTCCTTGTTCCGCGAATAAATCAAGGGTGTCTTGTTTTTCCATTCTGCTCCCTCCTTTCGGTTTTTTATATATTAGAGATTTTGTTCAAGTAATTTCTTGCCATGACCTGCTAGTAAATGGTCTGGCTGGATCTCGAGTGCTTTATTAAACATAGCCAGTGCTTGGGTCTGATTTTCCTTGAATGCATACGAGACACCTAAATTATAATAAGCATCGGAATGAACAGGGTCTAGGTCAATGCATTTTTCTAGTTCAATGATGGCTTCATCAATAAGATCATTTTGAGCGAGGCATAGTCCGTACTGGAAGCGGGCCTCTGAGTCCTTCTCGTTTAACTCGACACTTCGCTGCAGGTATGGAAGAGCTAGCTTGCCTTGGTCTAGCTGCAGGAGTGTTAGACCTAACATAAAGTAGGTGTCACTTGAGTCAAGTCCTTTTTTCATGGCTTGCTCGAAACTATGTTTTGCTTCCGAGAAGCGGTCATGGCTAAAGAGGATGTTTCCGATACTATAGTAAGCAGCAGCCGCGTTTTCGTCGATTTCTATTGCTTTTTGATAAAATTTGATTGCTTTTTCGTCGTCGCCTACTGCTGATAGAACATTGCCAAAATTGATATAGGCTACTGGGTCTTTTGGGTTTGCTTCAATTGCATCGTTAAAGGCTTTAGCAGCCTCTTCCCAGTTACCTTCTTGCATGTATTGTACACCTAATTGGTTTTTATCCATTTTTTCAACTCCAATCCTAAAAGAAAGTATATCATATTTTAATTAAAAGTTACCGTTTGTATCTTAGGCTGAGACCGTATTGTGGGATTCCGTCGGTTTTTGAAGTAATTCCGCCGAATCCAGCTTTTATTCCACTCCATATTGGAATTATTCCGCACATTTTTTCATTAATTCCGCCCATATTGCCATTTATTCCGCCAAACAGCAATACTCTCGCAAAAAAAGACCTGACTCCAATAAAGGAATCAGGATCTTTTTTAGCCAACATATGTTAAACGTTCACCATTTTTATAAACTTCATCAATCGTTCCGCCGCCAAGGCATTCGTCACCTAGATAAAAAACAGCGGCTTGTCCAGGCGTAATCGCTCGGATAGGTTCATGGAACATGACTTGAACTTTATCGCCTTCTAACAGGCGAACGGTGACTTTATGGTCTTCCTGACGATAACGGAATTTTGCTGTGCATTCAAATTCAGCAGGCTTTTCACGATTTGAAACCCAGCTTACATTCACAGCTGTAATCCCATCGGAATAAAGTTTTTCATGATGGAAACCTTGGCCGACATAAAGGATATTTCTTTTTAAATCCTTACCAATGGCAAACCATGGCTCACCAGAACCGCCAATCCCAAGACCATGACGCTGGCCAATCGTATGATACATGAGTCCTTCATGTTTGCCTTTGACCTCACCGTCAAACGTCTCCATATTCCCGGGCTGTGCAGGTAAATATTGACCTAAGAACTCTTTAAAATTCCGTTCGCCAATAAAGCAAATCCCGGTACTGTCTTTTTTCGTTGCAGTAGCAAGCTCTGCCTCCTTGGCAATTTCCCGAACCCTGGACTTTTCAAGATTACCAATTGGGAACATTACTTTACTTATCTGCTCCTGCGATAATTGATTTAGGAAATAGGTTTGATCTTTGTTTTCATCAAGGCCGCGAAGCATTTTATATTCGCCATCGCGGAACTCGACGCGGGCATAGTGTCCTGTCGCAAGATAATCCGCACCTAAGTTCATCGCATGTTCTAGGAAGGCTTTAAATTTGATTTCTTTGTTACACATCACGTCAGGATTTGGCGTCCTGCCCGCCTTATATTCATCAAGGAAATAAGTAAATACCTTGTCCCAATATTGTTTTTCAAAGTTTACAGCATAATAGGGAATGCCAATTTGATTGCAGACACGAATAACGTCCTCGTAATCTTCTGTTGCTGTACAGACACCATTTTCATCGGTATCATCCCAGTTTTTCATAAAAATGCCGATAACATCATAGCCTTGCTGCTTCAATAAAAGGGCTGCAACAGAGGAATCCACTCCACCTGACATCCCAACTACTACCCGTGTATCCTTTGGATCCTTTCTTTCCATGTTTTCACCTCTCTCGTCTAGCAATTCATCTACATCTATTTTTTCAGGCGCTTAACAATTTTCGCAATTTCTTCAGCGGTTTTACTAACCTCTTCCTTTGTCGTAGTAAAACCAAAGCTGAAACGGATGGAATTGGTCAGCCGCTCTGATTGTTTACCATACATGGCAACAAGAACATGGGAAGGCTCAATCGAACCAGCTGTACAAGCTGAGCCGCTCGAAACAGCAACACCAGCCAAATCAAGATTGACAAGCATTGCTTCCACACTAGTTCCAGGAAAGCTTAAGTTTAATACATGTGGCAGTGAATATTCAAGCGATCCGTTTATGTTAAATTCAACCTGTCCTTCATGGAGCTTTTCTATTAACGTTTCTTTCAGTTCAATAAACTTTTCACGTTTAACTGACCGCTCTTCGTTCACTATCAAAACCGCTTCATGAAATCCTACGATTGAAGCAACATTTTCCGTCCCGGCTCGGCGTTTTCTTTCTTGTTCACCACCAAAGAGACGTGGTGCTATTTTGACCGTTGATCTTGCAAAAAGAAAGCCAACTCCCTTTGGGCCATTTATTTTATGAGCAGAAACAGATAACAAATCAATTTTACTATCGTTAACATCGATGTCTTCTACCCCGTAAGCTTGGACTGCATCAGTATGAAAAATAGCTTGGTGCTCTTGAAGCAGCTGACCAATTTCGTTAATTGGATGGATGGTTCCGACTTCATTATTGCCATACATAACCGATACTAGAATCGTATCATCCCTTAATGCCGCTTGGAGGTCTGTTATTCGGATTCGCCCTGTTTCATCCACTGGCAGATAGGTAACTTCGTAGCCCATTTTTTCTAACTTTTCGCAAGCATGCAGCACAGCATGATGTTCTACCTGCGTTGTGATAATATGTTTGCCCTTTGTTTGGTAACTTTCAGCGACACCAAATAACGCCATATTATCTGCTTCAGTCCCGCCGCCTGTAAAAATAATCTCTGTTTCCTGGGCTCCGATACTGCGAGCAAGTGCGGCCCGCGCTAAATCAATATAATGACGAGCCTCCCTGCCGAATGAATGAATGCTCGAAGGATTCCCAAATGTAGCATTCATAATGGTTACCATCTTGTCAATCACCTTTGGATGCATCGGACTCGTTGCGGCATGGTCGAGATAGATTCGTTCCATAATTACACCTTCAATCAAATAATTCTCATTTATCATTCATCTAAAAATATTATAAATTAATGGCTGCTGCTTCCATTACTGACTCGCTTTTATCTTTAACCCTAAATATAAAACATATAGCCATCTGGCTCCTGGTCATCACTGTGGCTGGCCAAATCCTCTAATGTAGTGTTATCCAAAACACCTCTAATCGCATCACGGATTCGGATCCACAACTCGCGCTTGGCAGGTTCTTCATCTTCAATCCCTTCGACAGGGGTAATCGGACCTTCTAGCACACGAATGACATCGCCAGCGGTAATTTTTGATGGCACATTAGTCAATTCATATCCACCATAAGCTCCTCTTATACTTTTGACCAAACCTGCATTGCGTAATGGAGCAATTAATTGTTCTAAGTAATGCTCGGATAGTTCATTTGCTTGAGCAATCGTCTTTAGAGAGGTAGGACCTTCACCATGTTTTTTAGCTAGTTCAATCATAATTGTCAAACCATAACGACCTTTAGTAGAAATCTTCATCTATCTATTGCACCCCTATTCGTTAATGTATCTATTAATAAAAATAATCTCAGTAAATTGATAGGCATTAAAAATTATATCATATTCTTCTTTAATATGCTTTTTCAATGGAAAATGGTAAAGTTAAATTGGAAGATTCTATTTAGTCCTTATAAAATCAGTACCTATTCTACTATAAAAAATAAATTTTCAAGCAAGACAGTCAGTTCAATTTTGGAGAGATGATTATGCAGCAAAAACCATTAGCATTCCGTATGCGGCCACGAACAATCGAGGAAGTTGTCGGACAGCAGCATCTTGTGGGGGATGGGAAAATTATCGCAAGAATGGTGAAGGCGAAACAGCTTACCTCCATGATCCTATATGGACCGCCTGGCATTGGGAAAACTTCGATTGCAAGCGCCATTGCCGGAAGTACAAAATACGCCTTTCGCACATTAAACGCGGTAACAAATAATAAAAAAGATATGGAGATTGTGGCAGCAGAGGCAAAAATGTCTGGGAAAGTCATTCTGCTGCTTGATGAAGTCCACCGTTTAGATAAAGCCAAACAAGATTTTCTTCTCCCCTATCTGGAAAACGGAATGATCGTATTAATTGGAGCCACAACAAGTAATCCCTATCATGCGATTAACCCGGCGATTCGAAGCCGCTGTCAAATTTTTGAACTAAAGCCTTTGTCCCCGGATGAGGTCAAGCAAGCCTTAGTGCGAGCACTCCGTGATGATGAGCGCGGCTATGGTAGAGAAAAGGTAGAGATTTCTGAAGAAGCATTATTGCATTTTTCTCAAGGGTCAAATGGGGATGTTCGCAGCTCGTTGAACGCACTGGAACTGGCCATTCTATCAACCGATAAAGGTGCTGAAGGTGTCATTCATATTGATGTGGAAACGGCTGAGGAATGTTTGCAAAAGAAAAGTTTGGTTGCAGATAAAGATGGCGATGGTCATTATGATGTCCTCTCTGCTTTTCAAAAGTCTATTCGCGGGAGCGATGTGGATGCTGCCCTTCACTACCTTGGCCGCTTAATTGAAGCGGGTGACCTGCCAAGTATCAGCCGCAGATTGATTGTGATTGCTTATGAGGATATAGGTCTAGCTAATCCACAAGCGGGAGCACGGACATTAGCAGCCATTGAAACAGCTGAAAGAATTGGCTTTCCCGAGGCAAGGATTCCACTCGCAAATGCAGTAATTGAACTTTGCTTATCACCTAAATCTAATTCAGCCGTTTTGGCCATTCAAGCGGCCCTAGATGACATCCAAAAAGGAATTGTCGGCGAAGTGCCGGACCACTTAAAGGATGCCCATTATAAAGGTGCAAAAGCGCTCGGCAGAGGAATTGGCTACTTATATCCACATGACTATGAAAATGGCTGGGTACCTCAGCAATATTTACCGAACAAACTAAAAAACAAAACATACTACCAGCCTAAAAAAACAGGCAAATTCGAACAAGCCCTAGCAACCGTATATGAAAAATTAACCAGATCGAGAAAGTAGAAACAATAGAAAAGGTGACAGGCACCATGTGAAGAATTCACATGGTGCCTGTCACCTTTATTTATGTTCTTATAGTGTTTATGCTGCTACGTCTCGTTTTTTGAAGACGTAGAAAGTGAGGAGCTGGAATAGGGCGAAGTAAATGACTAGCATGATAATTGAGAAGGGGATTGTCATTCCTTCGACGAGTGGTGTTCCTTCAAAATATTGCATTAAATCTGTGTTGGCAAATAAAACATATTTAGCCCAGTCAAATTTCATTGCTAACAAAGCTGTAAATTGACCCCCGGTAAATAATAAAAACAATGAGAGCCCAATCGCAAGTGAACTATTTCGAAATACAGCAGAAATCATGAATGCCATGGTTACTAACATAATCATATCAATAGAACTTAGTCCGTAGTAAACGAGCAGATGGACAACCATATTCTGTTCCGTAACATGGCCATTAAAATAATTTAAATAAGGAACTGCTTTGTCCGGCATACCAAACAATATGGCACCCAATACGCTAGAGAAAATAAACATGATCGCCAGCATAAGGATTGCAAATAATAATACTGTCACATATTTCGATAAAAGAATTTTAGTTCGATTAATGGGCCGGATTAATAACAGCTTAATTGTCCCCCAGTTAAACTCACTGGCCACTATGCTAGCAGCTACAATAATAATAAATACGCCTGCTAACATAATCAGCTGTGATGAATCTTTTACAAAGGACCAAACCGTATATTTCTCTTTAGGTGGAATATCATGTTTAATTTTGTAATCATTAATCGCAATTTCTTTTTTGAAATATTGCTTCTCCGATTTGATTTGGCTTTTCGCCATCTGCTGCTTTAAAGCATTGTTTTCCTCCTGTAAGACCTGCTGCCAATTATTATCCTGCTGCACATCCATACTAGTTTGTTGTGATTTAATGACAATAGCAACTACAGCTAAGGAAAGAATCAAAATAGCAATCATAACCATCGTTCCAGGACGCCTAAAAATTTTCATCCATTCATTTTTAATTAAATTAACCACGTAAAGCCACCTCCTTTTCAGACGTCACTTCAAGGAAGCGATCTTCTAATGTTTTCCCTACTTCCTTAATCCCAAAAATGGAAATATCATCGGCAACTAGTAATTTAACTAAATTAGGGATTTCCTCTTTGCTCAATTCAACAGTTAAGCCATTTCTTGAATGATTTGCTTTAAGATTTGGATGATGCACAGTTAAAAGAATCATTGCTTTTTCAGCCGGTATTACTTCCAGCTCATAGGTTACCTCGGTACCTTCATGCACAAATTCATTAACACGCTGTACATCGACTAACCTGCCATCTTGAATGATTCCGATTCTGTCACACATCATTTCCATTTCAGACAGTAAATGACTAGAAACAATCACAGCCATATTTTTTTCTCGGGCCAACAGGCGGACATAATCGCGTATTTCTCTAATCCCTGCAGGGTCTAATCCGTTAGTAGGCTCATCAAGAATTAATACAGCCGGGTCATGTAAAAGACATTGAGCCAGCCCCAACCGCTGCCTCATTCCAAGTGAATAGGTTTTGACTTTGTCATGGATTCGTTCTGACAGTCCTACCAATTCTACCGTTTCCGCAATTTTATCTTTTGAGATTCCTTTCGACATGCGTGCATAATGAACCAAATTCTGATAACCTGTTAAAAATTTATACATTTCCGGATTTTCAACAATCGCTCCGATATGACCGACTGCCTCCTCGAATTGAGATTTTATACTATAACCGCCTATAGTTATGTCACCGGAGGTAATTCCCATTAAACCAACAATCATCCGAATGGTGGTGGTTTTCCCTGCTCCGTTTGGACCTAAAAATCCAAACACTTCCCCTTTATTTACTCGGAAGCTAATTTGATCAATAATGGTTCTTCCTTTAATAACCTTCGTAACCTCTTTAAGTTCTACAATGCTCTCCAATTTCTCTCTCCTCTCAGGAACAAACTATATTAATCAAGTTTACCTGAATCTAGTAAAAAATTCTCCCTTCCTATATTCGGAAAGTATTGTAACAAAAAAGAAGAGCGAGTTAAAACGGCTCCGGATGGATAATCTCTAGGTCTCAAGACTGATGCAAAAAGAAAAACCCTAAACATCAAATAGTTTAGGGCAAATTGCTTATTTTTCATCAGCAACGCGCTGAATTTTAATGTCTTTTAGCAATTCTCTGACAACATAGCTCGCCATAATCAAGCCAGCTGCAGAAGGCACAAAAGCATTAGAGGCAGGCGGCATTTGCGCTTTGCGAATCGGTGCATTTTCATTTCCCACTTCTTTTTTAATATCCTCCCGAATCACGATTGGACTTTCATCAGAAAAGACTACCGGAATCCCTTTGTGAATCCGTTCTTTGCGAAGTTTTGTACGGATGACCTTTGCAATCGGGTCCGTATGCGTTTTTGAAATATCCGCAATCTTAAAACGAGTCGGATCCATTTTGTTTGCTGCCCCCATGCTAGAAATAATCGGGATATTTCGCTTCAGGCATTCTTTCATTAAATGAATTTTATAAACAATCGTATCCGAAGCATCCACAACAAAATCCAATTTATGACTAAATATTTCTTCATAGGTATCTTCTGTATAAAAGATTTTCAACGGAATGACTTCACAATCAGGGTTAATATCTTTAATCCGCTCTGTCATGATTTCTACCTTTGGTCTGCCGACCGTGGATAATAGTGCAATCAGCTGACGGTTGATATTAGTAATATCTACGTCATCTTTATCAATCAAAATTAATCTGCCAACCCCGGACCGGGCCAGAGCTTCCGCCGCAAATGAACCGACACCGCCGATTCCTAAAACAGCAACCGTGCTGTTTTTCATAATAGTTAGTCCTTCTTTACCAATAGCAAGCTCGTTTCGAGAAAATTGATGCAGCATTAGATTCACTCCAAATTTATAATCACTTTTTATTATATTTTTTCACCATAAGAATATATCATACTTGCTTATAAAAACAAGTAATCAACTAGGAATTATTCATAAAAGAAAAACCTTCTGCCTAAGCAGAAGGTTATTTTTTAGGAAAATAACGAAGAGTCCCAATGGTGCCGTCGCTTATAATCCTTCGTTTTGATCCCGCTACTAGCAGGTGGGTGTCCTGTTTCCGCTATTGTAAGTCCCTATACCGTATAGGTGGGGCATTTACGCATGGCAGAAAACTCTAGACTCCCGTATCATTAATGTTCGGTCAAAACTTCAGGTAACACAACGTACATTTCAGGACTCTTCTTTAATTGCTTTTATCATATCATATCCTTAAACGTTCATCAAGGATTTATGAAAGCGAATTCTTGCTATTTATTAACAGTTAGTGACAAATTTAATTCCTTCAATTGCGCCTCAGAAACTTCACCTGGTGCATCCGTTAACAAGCAGCTTGCACTTGCTGTCTTTGGAAAGGCAATCGTATCACGCAGGTTGGTACTGCCTGCAAGCAGCATCACCAAGCGGTCTAGACCGATAGCAATTCCACCATGTGGGGGTGTTCCATATTCAAAGGCATTTAAGAGAAAGCCAAACTGTTCCTGCGCTTCTTCTGGAGAAAATCCAAGCACACTAAACATTTTTTCTTGAATGTGGCGTTCGAAAATCCGCAGTGAGCCGCCGCCAAGTTCATATCCATTTAAAACAATGTCATATGCCTGCGCACGGACCTGGGAAGGGTCTGTATCTAATAGTTCAAGGTCTTCCCTGAATGGCATTGTAAATGGATGGTGTGCTGCATAATAACGGCCTTCTTCTTCATCGTACTCTAACAGCGGCCAGTCAGTTACCCATAAGAAGTTAAACTGGCTTGGGTCGATTAAGCCTAACTCTTTCCCAAGTTTAAGTCTTAATGCACCAAGGGAATCCGCTACAACACTCTTTTTATCGGCAACAAATAATAGTAAATCTCCATCAGCCGCATCAAGTGTTGCCTTAATTGCTTGTGCATCCTCTTCGGTGAAGAATTTAGCAATTGGTCCCTTTAAGCCTTCAGCATCAACTTTTAACCAAGCAAGGCCTTTTGCACCATAGACAGCGACAAATTCAGTTAAAGCATCAATATCTTTACGAGAATATTTATCAGCTGCGCCTTTTACATTAATGGCTTTTACCTGGCCGCCATTTGCAACTGCTGCAGCAAACACCTTAAAACCTGAATCCTTCACAATTTCAGAAAGGTCCACAAGCTCTAATCCAAACCGTGTATCTGGTTTATCAGACCCAAATCGGCTCATTGCTTCTGCATAGGTCATCCGCGGAAAACTTGCAGGGACTTCCACCCCTTTAACTTCCTTCATTAATCCAGACAACATTTTTTCCATCATGCTGATAATGTCTTCTTGACTTAAGAAGCTTGTTTCAATATCGACTTGGGTAAATTCCGGCTGACGGTCTGCACGCAAGTCCTCATCACGGAAACAGCGGGCAATTTGATAATACCGTTCTACTCCGCCCACCATTAACAATTGTTTAAACAACTGTGGTGATTGTGGCAATGCATAGAACTCACCTGGATGGACACGGCTAGGCACTAAATAGTCACGTGCTCCCTCTGGTGTACTTTTTGTTAAAATTGGTGTTTCAATATCTAAGAAACCCTCACTGTCAAGGTAGTTTCGAATATGTTTTGTTACCTGATGGCGCATCTTGAGTGTCTCAAACATAACCGGACGGCGGAAATCTAAGTAGCGATATTTTAAGCGGATATCCTCTGAAGCATCTGTCCGATCAGAAATCTGGAACGGCGGCGTTTTCGCTTCATTGATAATCATTACTTCCTCAGCCTGAACTTCGATCGTTCCAGTTGTAATGTTTTCATTAATGGTTCCTGCTTCACGGCCGACAACGGTTCCGACCACATTTAGAACATACTCGTTACGGATTGTTTCTGCAATTTGCAGTGCTTCCTTTGATGTATCTGGATTAAACACTACTTGAACAATTCCGGAACGGTCGCGCAAATCAATAAAGATTAACCCGCCGAGGTCGCGGCGCTTTTGAACCCAGCCCTTTAATGTTACCTTCTCACCTACTGCTGATTCTGGAACTTCTCCACAAAAATACGATCTGCCAAACATGTTTATCCCCCTTTTAAGCTTGGAATTCCTGGAATTGTTTAATAAATGTGTTTAAGTCTATTTCTACCTGTTCACCTGTAGCCATATTTTTTACATTAATTTTGTTATTTTTAAGCTCATCATCACCAAGTATCGCTACATATTTAGCCTTTAAACGGTCAGCTGCTTTAAATTGGGCCTTGATTTTCCGGTCCAGGTAATCTCTTTCCGCAGAAAAACCAGCCATTCGAAGCTGCTGCAAAAGTCCGACCGTATAATCCTTTGCTTCTTCCCCAAGTGAAGCTACAAACACGTCAATTCCTTGATTGATTTCAAGATCAATACCTTCCGCATTAAGTGCCGCAATAAACCGCTCAATACTTAAAGCAAAACCGATTCCAGGCGTTTCAGGGCCGCCAATTTCTTCTGCAAGACCATTATAACGTCCGCCTCCACAAAGGGTGGTAATTGCTCCAAAGCCCTCCGCATTACTCATAATCTCAAATGCCGTATGATTATAATAATCTAAGCCACGGACTAAGTTTGAATCTACTTCAAATGGAATATCGAGCTGCGTTAAATACTGTTGTAATTTTTCAAAGTAAGCTTTAGAAAAATCATTCAAATAATCTAAGATCGAAGGCGCCGTTTTCATTAATTCGTGGTCACGGTCCTGCTTACAATCCAGGATTCGAAGCGGATTTTTTTCTAAACGGTTTTGACAGTCATGACAAAACTCCCCAATCCGCGGTTTGAAATGATTCACTAGCGCCTCACGGTGAGCCGTCCGGCTTTCTTTATCCCCTAAGCTGTTGATGATAAGTTTTAACTTCTGCAATCCCATTTCTTTATAAAGATTCATGGCTAAAGAAATTACCTCTGCATCAATCGCTGGGTCGTTACTTCCTAATGCCTCCACACCAAATTGAACAAATTGGCGGAATCGTCCTGCCTGCGGGCGTTCATAACGGAACATAGGTCCCATGTAATAAAGCTTAACAGGCTGATTAGCAAGACCAAACATTTTCTTCTCTACAAACGAGCGAACGACTGCAGCTGTTCCTTCAGGTCTAAGCGTTAAACTGCGTTTGCCTCTGTCTTCAAAGGTGTACATTTCTTTTTGGACAATATCGGTGCTATCGCCGACGCCTCTAGAAAAAAGATCTGTATGTTCAAAGATTGGTGTACGAATCTCTTGATATTGGTATTTTTCACAAAGTTCTCTTGCTTTTGCTTCAATTAACTGCCACTTTTCTACTTCACCAGGCAGTATGTCTTGCGTGCCTCTCGGGATGCTGATTGACATGGTGATTTACCTCCTTTATAAACATAACGCTTATGTAGATATTGTTAAATAGACGCTATTAGGGTGCTTGCTTTTTCTGGAAACACAAAAAAACTCCCATCCCTTGTAATCATACAAGGGACGAGAGTTTTAGTCCCGCGGTGCCACCCTAGTTGAAGAACATGAAAAAAATGCTCTTCCGCTTAAACAGTTAACGCCTGCAACGTTCATCTCCTAATAAAGCGGCTGCTTTTTCAGAGAGAAGCCTACGGAGTGTTCTTTCACTAAGGTACATGTAGAAATGCTTTCAGCCTAAGGCATTTCCTCTCTTTTCATGGATTATCTTAATTACTATGCTCCATCATTGGTTATTCCGAATATCTTTCATATTTATATAATAATACGTAGCAACAATGGTAATGTCAAGAGACATTTAAGACCTTCCCATATGTTTTTTTAACTTTCTGATATCGCCCATCGTTAGCCCAAATTCAGATGCAAGCTCAATGGAGTTTGAATGACCCTCTTTTTGTATAAAATCATGAAAATCTGCTCCAAAAAGACGGCCGTCCATTGACTGTATGTTCATTCCCTTATCACTCGATCTCATAACCAATCACCTCAGTCTTTTTTTCTAGTATTTCCACTCCGGCAAAAATCTTACATGTTTAGGTGATTTTTATGGCTTACTTCTAGTAAAATTGGCGTAATTAACTAATTAAGGAATAATTTTTGGGATTTTTACGATAAACTAAACTGATAAAGGAGGTTACGATGACAAAAAAGTAGAAGTATTATTGGGGGAAAATAGAGTATAAGTCCGGTAGTTTTGGCTGGGTATCAGGCTTGTTTCTTAGGAAAACGACTACTTCCACTCGCTGCCAGAGCCAATTTCTACCTTACTAGAAGTTATTTTTAGAAATTTTTTTGAGAGAATCGCAACAAAAAAAGCCCGGCATGAATGCCAAGGCTGCCTACTTGCTTTCCACAATCAACGTTACAGGGCCATCATTGACTAGTTCTACATCCATCATGGCGCCAAACACACCAGTTTCAACGGTAATTCCTTTGTCACGAAGCATCTGATTAAAGGCTTCATATAAGACTATCGCCTGTTCAGGCCTTGCTGCCTCCATAAAGTTCGGTCTCCGGCCTTTTCGGCAGTCCCCATAAAGGGTGAACTGGGAGACAGAGAGAATTTCTCCGCCAACATCCAATAAAGAATGATTCATTTTCCCATCATGATCTTCAAAGATCCGTAAGTTAGCAATTTTATCCGCTAAATAGGCGGCATCCTCTTCCTTATCGTCGTGTGTCACCCCAACCAACAGGACAAAGCCTTTGGTAATCTGTCCGGTTATTTCACCATCGACAGTTACCTTAGCCCCCTTGCTGCGCTGCACTACTATTCTCATGCTAGAAACTCCTTAATTCATGATCCGGCGAACCGAATAAATGTCTGGGATTTGCTTAATGCGTTCCACAACCTTTTGGAGGTGGTTAACATTATGAATAGCAATCGACATAATAATCGTCGCCATTTTATTCCGATCAGACTTCCCGGTAACAGCCGAAATATTGGTCTTCGTCTCACTAACTGCCTGGAGCACCTCATTAAGGAGCCCTTGACGGTCATAACCGCTGATTTCGATATCAACGTTATACTCTTTACGGTCGTTCAAGGAAGATTCCCACTCAACCGGAATCAGTCTGGATTGAGCATCATTGGAATCAATATTAGGGCAATCGGAACGATGGACAGAGACACCGCGCCCCTTCGTAATAAAACCAACTATTTCATCCCCAGGGACAGGACTACAGCATTTTGACAACCGGATTAAAAGGTTATCAATCCCTTGAACTCGTACACCTGATTCCCACTTTTTCATTGACGGGAAGGATTTCAAATCGGTAATGGCATTGGCAATGGTTGCCGATTGTTCCTTATCTCGTTTTTTTCGTTCTTTTTCCGTTAAGCGGTTTGCCACCTGCAAGGCTGTCACACCGTTATATCCAACTGCCGCATACATATCTTCTTCATTCATAAAGTTAAATTTTTCGGCGACTTTTTTTAGATTGTCCGGTGTTAAAATTTCCTTAAGATCAAATTCCATATTACGGATTTCTTTTTCAACCAGCTCTTTGCCTTTAATGACATTCTCATCCCGGCGCTGCTTCTTAAAAAATGCGCGAATCTTGTTCTTAGCTTGTGATGTCTGAGCAAGCTTCAACCAATCTTGACTTGGTCCGTATGAGTGTTTTGATGTGAGAATCTCAATGATATCACCGGTCTTCAATTTATAATCAAGTGTCACCATTTTGCCGTTCACTTTTGCGCCAATCGTCTTATTGCCGATTTCAGAGTGAATCCGATAGGCAAAATCGATAGGAACAGAACCAGATGGCAGTTCGATAACATCACCCTTCGGTGTGAAAATAAATACCATATCGGAAAACAAATCAATTTTCAATGACTCCATAAACTCCTCGGCATTCGCCGTATCATTTTGGAACTCAAGGATTTCTCTAAACCAGGTAAGTTTCTGCTCGAAAGTGGAGCTATCGCTTATCGTTTTTCCTTCTTTATATGCCCAGTGTGCCGCAACCCCAAATTCCGCAATTCGGTGCATTTCGTACGTCCGGATTTGTACTTCAAGCGGATCTCCTTTTGGTCCAATAACCGTTGTGTGCAAGGACTGATACATGTTCGGTTTCGGCATCGCGATATAGTCCTTGAAACGGCCGGGCATTGGCTTCCAGCAGGTGTGAATAATGCCAAGAACGGCATAGCAGTCCTTAATACTATTGACAACAATTCGAACCGCTAGCAAATCATAAATTTCACTGAATTGTTTATTTTGCAGTACCATTTTTCGATAGATGCTGTAGATATGCTTTGGTCGGCCTGAAAGCTCTGCCTTAATAGATACTTCATCCAGGCGGCCCTTTACTTCTTCAACGACATCATCCAAATATTGCTCACGTTCTGCACGTTTTTTCTTCATTAAGTTGACAATCCGGTAATATTGTTGCGGATTTAAATATCTTAATGCGGTATCTTCCAACTCCCATTTAATCTTAGAAATACCAAGACGATGAGCTAAAGGTGCAAAAATTTCAAGTGTTTCATTTGAAATTCGGCGCTGTTTCTCCATAGGAAGATGTTTAAGTGTCCGCATATTATGCAAGCGGTCAGCGAGCTTAATAAGGATCACGCGGATGTCCTGCGCCATTGCCACAAACATTTTCCGGTGATTCTCTGCCTGCTGCTCCTCATGAGACTTGTATTTAATTTTCCCTAACTTTGTAACCCCATCAACAAGCATTGCCACTTCGCCGTTAAAAGCCTCTGCAATATCCCCTAAGGTTACATTGGTATCTTCTACAACGTCATGGAGAAAACCAGCGGCCACCGTTGCCGGATCCATTTCAAGGTCGGCTAAAATACCGGCTACCTGAATAGGATGAATAATATATGGCTCTCCCGATTTTCTATATTGTTCACGATGGGCATGTTTCGCGTACTCATAAGCCTTTTTGACTAGTTCAACATGCTCATCATTCAAATACTTTCTGGTCTTGTCGATGACTTGGTCGGCCGTTAACACTTGATCGTTCGCCATGAAATCACCTTTATTTTCATCTCATTTTTTATATCAAAGTTTTTTGGAACTATACCTGTTGGACAAAATCAATAAATAAATATATTTTAAAAAAATGGTTACTAAATTAGAATGATTGTTACTATTATCGAAAAAAATAGCGAAGTTGTAAAGAGATTGTGCTGTTTTTTTACTAAATCACGAAATATTTGTCGTTTTTTTCACTTATAAAGCTTGTCAACATGAGTTTTACGTAAAAAAAACTCACCTCAACTATTATATAAAGAGAGCACTCGTTTCCTGAGTGCCCTCGATTCTCCATTAATAGTGCATCAATGTAAGAACATCGTAGCCGTCTAGTTTACTACGGCCTTCTAAATAGCTCAATTCTACTAGGAAAGCAATCCCCGCTACAACACCGCCAAGCTGCTCTACTAATTGAATTGTTGCTTCGATCGTGCCTCCTGTTGCCAGCAAATCATCAGTGATTAACACCCTTTGTCCTGGCTGAATGGCATCTTTATGAATTGTTAAAACATCCTTACCATATTCCAAACCATAGCTGACCTTAATCGTTTCTCGTGGCAGCTTTCCTTCTTTACGGACTGGTGCAAACCCTACTCCTAACGAATAGGCAACCGGGCAGCCAATAATAAAGCCTCGCGCTTCCGGTCCAACAATAATGTCGATTTGCCTCTCTTTTGCATATGCCACGATTTGGTCTGTTGCGTATTTATAGGCTTCACCATTATTCATTAAAGGGGTAATGTCTTTAAATTTAATTCCTGGTTTTGGCCAATCGGGTACGATTGTAATAAATTCTCTTAAATCCATTCTTTAATTGCCTCCTCAGATTCAACCGATCCTTGAATGACTTGATCGAACCAGCCTTTTAATTCTTGAAATGAGGAAAACAATAATTCTCTTTCAAGAGCATACTGGGCCTGTTTTGTTTGATAAGTTTGGGAATCAGTCAGGTCACGCTTTGGCGCTCCCGTTTTCAAAGTAATAAATCCATTGTTTATTGTAACAAAATCCAGTTCAGAAAACACCTTTGACATAAATTTAATCGTTTCCTGCGACCAGCCGCGGTGTTTCGCGATCGTTTCACCATGAAGTTTCAAGTCGATTGGGCCCTTTTTTAACAGGAGGGCATAGAACCATTTAAAATGATCGCGTGTAGGAATGGTGGAAAAATAATCGCTTGCTTCTTTAAAGAAATAAGCATAAATTCTTGCAGGTTCTTTTCCGGCGAACAATCCTTTTAAAAGGTCTTTTGACGGGGGGAAATCCACTAATGCAATATTAGCTTTGTACCCATCAAACGACTTAGCCTCTTCCATATCTTGGATAAAAATCACTTCAGACCGCAGCTCAGGTTTTAATTTTTCAAGGTTTTCTTTATTAAAAAGGATAATTTTTCTGTTTTCAGCAGGTACTGTGGTTTCGATATGATTCGCTCGCTTTTGCCCCCGAAAATCGAATAATTGCCACGAATGAACAGCCATATCATGAATAAAGATTTGTGGTTTACGTATATTATTCCATTCATTAATAGATAATTCCCCAATTAATGAAATTTTTGAGGCAGGTGAAATATGGTCAACGAGAGTTCCCAAACCAAATCCAATTCCGTCAAGGGTTGAATCTTCTTCACTGACTAAAACCTTAAGATGGTTCTGTTCACTGCCAATTTTTCTCATACTTGTAATCGCCACATTATCTATTAACACTTTTGGCTTTGGGTTGTCCATTCCAAACGGCGCCAGCAAACTGAGTTCATTTAATGAGGATAAGCTAATATCTCGAAGACGAATCTCCTCATCGAGCTGTGTTATCGGAATTAAATCGGTATCCGTCAGCTGCTCGTCAGCAAGGCGGTTTAAGCGTTCACGAAGCTCTGCCACGTCTTCAAGTTTCAAAGTCATCCCTGCAGCCATCGGATGTCCGCCAAAATGCGGCAAAAGTTCTCGGCAGGTGGATAAATTTTTAAATAAATCATATCCCACAATACTTCTTGCCGAACCCTTAGCGAGCCCTTTATCCGGATCAAAATTCAGCACAATCGTTGGCCGATAGAACTTTTCAACAAGTCTTGAAGCCACAATTCCAATAACACCAGGATTCCAGCCCTCTTTACCAATAACCAGTACTTTATTGGTCTCAATTGGGTAGTTTTTTTCAACCTCTTCGATCGCTTCAACCGTAATAGCATTGACAATCTCCTGCCTGGTTTTATTTAAGGCATCCATTTCTTCTGCTAAGCTCGCCGCTTCGTGCGGGTCGTCCGTCAATAATAATTGAACGGCTAAATCGGCATCTTCCAGCCTGCCGACGGCATTTATTCTAGGTGCAAGTGTAAATCCAATCGTCTCTTCATTGATCGACATCGGATCCACACCTGCTACTTTTAAGATTGCTTTTAGTCCAATATTTTGGGTTACTTTAAGTTTTTCGAGGCCTTTTTTAGCGATAAGGCGATTTTCACCTTTCAACGATACTAAGTCAGCAATCGTGCCAATAACGGCGATTTCAAATAAATGCTCGGGAATTTCCCCATACAATGCATGGGCGAGTTTAAAAGCTACTCCTACTCCGGCCAGTTCACGAAAGGGATAAATGCTATCAGGCAGTTTGGGATGAATGATTGCTAGGGCCTCTGGTAAAACCGGTCCAGGTTCATGGTGATCGGTAATAATAAGATCTAAGCCAATTTCATGCGCAACTGATGCTTCATGAACGGCAGCTATTCCTGTATCGACGGTAATAATCAATTTTATACCATTTTCCGCCGCTTGACGGAATGCGGGTTCGTTTGGTCCATAACCTTCTGTAAAACGATTAGGGATATAAAATTGGACGTTTGCCCCTAAATCACGAAGTGTAATCATTAACACCGAGGTGCTGCTTACACCATCTGCATCATAATCTCCAAAAATGAGGATAGGTTCTTGTTTTTCAATCGCCTCACGAATTCGCTTAACCGCTGTTTCCATTCCTTTTAGTAAGAAAGGATCGTGAAACTCATCTTTTCCAAATAAAAAATACCGAGCAGATTCTACGGTATTAAGTCCACGGTTTACAAGTAGGGATGCAACTAGCGGTGTGATTTTCAATTCATTTACAAGCATTTGGGCGAGATTACGATCAGAATTGCGAACAATCCATTTTGTTTTTGATTTTAACATTGGTACGTTCACCCCTCAGACTTTCTAATTATACAGGAGTAGGCATAAGCTTTCAATCAAAAGAAAAAACTGCAAAAAGATTTGCAGTTTTTTAGAAAGATATTAGACCTGTCTAGCTTCAGCGCTCAGCAGCTAGACTTCGCTCTTCTAGACCTGAGGCTGATCAGAGTATTTTCTTTTTTCCTTAACGGTTCTAATGACACCCTTCTTTTTCAGTTCCTTGCACTTCATAACATACCATAAAGAACCTGCGACAAAGACGGATGAATAAACACCGACAATTAATCCGACAAACAACGCAATTGAGAAATTACGAATCGAAGGACTTCCAAAGATCATTATGCATGCTGTAGTAACTAGGACAGTAAGAACCGTATTAATGGAACGAGTTAACGTTTGACGAATACTTACGTTTACCACATCAGCAATATCCTGGACCGTTTTAAGACGTTTTTTCTTATGCATATTTTCACGAACCCGGTCAAACGTGACAATTGTATCATGGTTTGAATAACCAACAATAGTCAAAATCGCCGCGATGTAGTTTAAATCTACTTCAAGTCTTGTGATGCTGAAAATGGCAATCATAAAGAATGCATCGTGAAGTATAGCAGCAATAGCTGCGATGGCCATATAGGCCTCAAATCGGATTGAAACATAGAGAATGATGCCTATTGATGCCAGCAGCACAGAAATAAAGGCATTTTTCGCCAGTTCTTTACCTACAGTCGGAGAAACTGTGCTGACATTCGGCTCATAGCCATATTCCTTTTTTAAATCTGCTTTTAAAGAAGCAATCTCATTCTTAGACAATACCCCAATCATTCGAACAGCACCAATTTGATTGTTGTTACCTGAGATTACTACATCATCCGGCTTTAAACCGCGATCAGTAAAAGCGCTTCTAACCTCTTCTGTAGTTAATGGCGTCTTCGATTGTACCTCTATCCGAGTACCACTCGAAAAATCAATACCTAAGTTCAAGCGGAAAATAGCAAGAACGATAATACCTGCGAGAATGAGAGTGCCCGATAAAACAAATACTTTCTTCCTTAAACCAACAAAATCAATTTTATCAAATCTGGTTGGCAAGTCGACAGTATCAACGTTATCGTTAATATTGTTAATTTGTGAAGGATGTACGGCAAACCAACCGGGTTTTTTATTAACAATACCACTCTTCACCCATAGTCCTAATAGCAGCCTTGACCCATAAACATTTGTCAAAAAGCTCATTAGAACACTCACAATTAACATGGTCGCAAACCCTTTTACAGAACTTGTCCCATAGAAAAATAATACACACGCTGTAAGAATGGTTGTTAAGTTTGCGTCAAATATAGCTGTAAAGGCATGTTTCTCACCAGCTTCGAACGCCGACTTTAGGCTTCGGCCTACCTTTAATTCTTCACGAATTCGTTCATAGGTGATGATGTTGGCATCGACTGCCATACCTACCCCGAGGATGATTGCAGCAATCCCCGGCAGGGTCAGGACCCCATTCATCCAATCAAAAATTAATAGCACTAGATATGTAAAAATGGTTAACGTAATGGTAGCAATAAAACCTGGAAAACGATAATAGAAAATCATAAATAAATAGATGATTACGATACCGACGATTCCCGCAAAAACTGTTTCATGTAAGGCCTGTTCCCCAAACTTAGCTCCAACAGAAGTGGAGTATACTTCTTTCAGTTTTACAGGTAAGGAACCAGCATTTAATAGTGAAGCCAAAGTTTGCGCTTCTTTTGCAGTAAAGCTGCCGACAATCGAAACTGAATCCTGATTAAAGATTTCCTTTACAGTCGGAGCCGATAAAAATTTGGGATTTGCTTTAGTTACTTCTTTTTTAAAGGAATCTTTTCCTTCTTCAAAATCCAGCCAAATAACTAGGTAATTGTTTGGCGCCATATTCATAATCTCTTCAGAGACTTTACGGAATTTATCAGCACTTTTTAATGATAAAGTAACGCTTGGTGCCCCATTTTGATCAAAGGTTTGCTTAGCTCCCCCTTGCTTCAAATCGGACCCGTCCATCATTAGTTTGTCATTGGCATCTCGGAAAGAAAGATTTGCTTGAGTGGACAAGATTTCCCTTGCTTTGTTTTGGTCTTTTACGCCGGCAAGCTGAACACGAATTCGGTTTGTACCCTCAATTTGAATACTAGGTTCACTTACTCCTAGGACGTTAATCCGTTTATCGAGGGCTTCCGCAGTACTAGCCAAGACGTCCTTTGTAATTTTTTGCCCTTTTTTCGCTGGCTGAACCTCGTATAAGACCTCAAATCCCCCTTGAAGGTCAAGTCCAAGCTTCATATTATTTAAGATGTTCTTTGTTGTTGCTCCAATTGTGCTTCCAAAAATGAGAATCAAAAGAAAGAAAGCAATAATTCTACTACGCTTTACCATTATGTAATGTTCCTCCTTATTGCATGTGCAAAAGCACTGTTACGTTTACCCCTATTTAAGAATAATGAAAAAGTCACTTCTTTCATTATGAAATAACTTCTACAGACTGTCAATTTAACATTTTTTCTTATTTTAGGGCTGTGTTAAGCTTGAGGTTGATTTCCACTCCTGGCGCTTCGCTTTCCGCGGGCGGTCCGGGGAGCCTCCTCGGCGCTTAAGCGCCTGTGGGGTCTCCCCTGCCCCGTACTCCCGCAGGAGTCTGCGCGCCTTCCGCTCCAATCAACATGCTTAAAATCAACAATAACCTTTAACACAGCCTATTTTAAAAGCTCCTTAAGCTCTTCTTCATTATCAATCGAGAATTCGGAAGTTTTATAGGATTCGATGGTTACATAATTTAGATAGTCACTTACCCTAACAGAGAGAATATCCTGGATCATTTCATAAAGCCTCATCTCATGTTTTACCTTTTTCCACTTTTTCTTTACTAGGAATTTCCAAAAACCTTGTTCTGATACAGAGTCAATTCCCAGCAGGCGAAACTCCTCTAATTTGCTCTTTAATGCAGGCTGTACTTGGGTACGAAACTCTTCGTTTACGTGACTATTATCCATTCTCTCTGCCTCCCCAAAATCTCGTTTAAAAATTCACCGTTTATGAAAACCATTCAAAAAGCCAGTACAACTTGTCATGCTTTGTCCACCACTAGGCATATAGTTAATTGTATATGAATTCTTCTTATTTGAGAAGGTGGGAACCAAAATGTCGAAGTTTTTAAAAGGGACTTTTATCCTTTTAGTTGCAGGTTTTATCACAAGAGTCCTAGGCTTTATTTATCGGATTGTTCTGGCAAGAAGTATAGGCGAAGAAGGCGTCGGTTTATATATGATGGCATATCCTACGTTCATTCTTGTCGTAACGATTATTCAGTTAGGTCTTCCGGTTGCTATCTCGAAAAACATTGCAGAGGCGGAGGCCAAAGGTGATCATGCCGAAATCAAAAAAATCCTAGTCGTTTCCCTGGCGATCACGGTGGGTTTATCGATTGTCTTTACACCAGCATTGATTTTACTGGCACCTATTCTATCAACCACACTGTTTACAGACCCAAGAACCTACTATCCTCTGATGGCAATTGCCCCAGCACTTCCCATTATCGCAGTGGCATCTGTGTTGAGAGGATACTTTCAAGGCCGGCAAAATATGCGGCCATCAGCCATTTCACAAATACTTGAACAATTTGTGCGGATTACGTTAATCGCAACAGCAACTAAAACATTCCTCCCTTATGGAGTGGAATATGCGGCGGCAGCGGCTATGGCGGCCTCCGTTTTAGGCGAATTGCTTTCTCTCGTTTATTTACTGACTACCTTTAAATTAAAAAAACGGTTTAAGCTGAGAAAAAACTTTTTCCAATTTGTTCAAAAAGGAAAACGAACTTTTAAAAATTTAATGGAAATCGCTCTGCCTACGATGGGAAGCAGAATGATTGGTTCAATCTCTTGGTTTTTTGAGCCGATTGTTGTGGCCCACAGTCTAGCCCTAGCAGGTGTCCTTGCAGGTGATGCTACAAAGCAATATGGTGCCTTAACCGGTTATGCCATGCCGTTGTTAATGCTGCCTTCCTTTGTTACCTTTTCGCTGGCAACCTCCCTTGTACCTGCTATTAGTGAGGCAAATTCTAAAAATCAACATAATATTATTGAATATCGATTACAACAAGCATTGCGGTTTGTGTTTTTAACAGGCGGGCTTGCCGTGATTATCCTCTATGTATTAGCAGACCCGCTCATGCAGCTGATGTACGGCTCTACAAAAGGATCCTTTTTTATCCGCCTTATGGCTCCATTTATGTTGGTTTACTACTATCAAGGTCCATTACAGGCAGTGTTACAGGCCTTAAATCTCGCTCGAGCAGCAATGATTAATAGTCTAATTGGTTCAGTTGTTAAAACAGCTGTAATTTTCTTACTTGCCTCCCAAGCCTCATTCGGTATTAATGGGGCTGCCCTAGGAATTGTGGTTGGTTTTGTCCTTGTAACCGGACTACATTTTGCAACCGTATTAAAGAAGGTTTCCTTTTCCTTTTATACAAGAGATTACTTAAAGGGGTTCCTTGTAATGGGGCTCTCAGGCTGGCTGGGCTATTATCTTTTTGACCATTTCCTTTTACAGGAACATTTAATTGTCCGTGTCATCGCAGCGGCATTCGCAATGGTAGTTTCTTATTTTGCCATGCTCGTTTTATTCCGCCTTATTAAAAAAGAGGAACTAAAGCGGATCCCATGGTTTGGAAACCTAATCCCTTCGTGACCAATCTTACTAAACCAAAAGAAGACATGCCTTATGGGCGTGTCTTCTTAATCGTAATCCTTTAAATCGATATAAAAGTTTCCATTTTCAAAACTGCAAAAAGAAATGTCCTTAACTTCGCGGTATCCCTTCTTTTTCAATTCCTGCCGCAGCCAGAGATTTGTTTTATTGATCCGCTTTAGATTTTCTTCGTCAATTTGTCCATCCATTATTAAGGGGATCGTGATGTCGCCCTGCTTTGTCGGGTCTTCAGGGTTTTTTAATTTTTCTATCACTGATAAACTTCCGGAGGGTTCGAGAATAGCAAATTCAACGTCCGCTATGCTGCGGATGTCCTTTTCTCTTAATTGCACCATTAAATCATCAAAATTATAGCGCTGCTTACGCATGGCCTTCTCATCAATTTTCCCCCTGTTAATAATAATAATTGGCTTACCATCAATCAAATCACGTAACCTTTTACTCTTTAATGATAAAATCGCCATGGTGATCTGAATGGTCATTAAAACTAACATGGGAACCATCGTTTGGAATAACGGTGAATGATGATTTTCAATGGAAACAACCGCCATCTCACCAATCATAATGAATACGACAAGATCCAGAATACTTAGTTCACCAATTTCACGTTTGCCCATCACTCGAAAAATGAGGAGGATGAGGAGATAAAACACAATGGTCCGAAACACGATCGATACATATTCCACTATTGGTCCGCCCCTTTTTTTAAATCACTGAATAGTATCGGATATTTTATTGTCATTTATGAAAGGAAGTTAGTTCCAAAAAAATTCTTATAGAGCGGAAGTATTTATTCTACTTTGTGCTTTGCCTGAATACGCTTGTACTAGGAAGAATAACTGTCTAGGACTTGGCCAGCTAAAAAGAGGAAGGGTTGGTCTTGGAACGAAGGGGGAGAGTTAAAATCGAATCGAAAAGCTTTGGGGTATCCATACTGTATGGATTAATTTTCATTTTTGCCTTTGCCCTAGTTTGCAGTCTTATTTTTGCGTTTATCCTTCGATTTACGTCCGCTCAAGAGGGATCACTTCAATATGTGATTACAGCCTTATCATTCATCGGGCTGTTTGGCGGCGGTTTTCTTTCGGGCGGAAAACGAAAAGAAAAAGGCTGGCTTATTGGCGGACTAACAGGGATTTTTTATTCATTTGCTGTCTTTTTGTTTCAATATCTTGGCTATGACCGCTTGTTTGATGCGGAACAAGTAATTTATCACACCTGCTATACATTGATTGCAATGATGGGCGGAATATTGGGAGTAAATATTGCTGCCAACAATTCTCGGAGGTCTGCATAAGTCAAGCGGAAGCGCCTAGAACAGGGGCTTATGACCCCGAGCCCCTAGGCGCTGCAGCTAAATCATTTTCAAACATTTAATGCTTTCTTATCTAATAGAAAAGGAAGCCATACATGTGTGGCTTCCTTTTTATGATTCCTTATTTGTTTAGGCTTACGCTTCCTTCACTTGTACCAGCTGCGGATTCAGTTACCTCACGGATGGCGTTGCGGTCATATGTAAGACGGCTGCCGTCACCACATTTAATCACAACTTTATTATCGTCAATTGAGTCAATAAAGCCATGAAGACCACCAATCGTGACGATTTTATCCCCTTTTTTCAATTCGTTTTGCATGTTCGCAACCTTTTTTTGGCGCTTTTGCTGCGGACGGATTAATAGGAAATAAAATAACACAAACATTAATATTAATGGAATGATTGTACCAATACCTTGCACTCTGTTTCCCTCCTTTCAAAAACATCTATTAGAAATTTTTCGCGTTAGGCTTGTTAAAACCATAACGTTCAAAAAACTCTTCGCGGAAATCTCCAAGCCTGTCTTCCATAATGGCTTGTCTGACCTTCTCCATTAATCTTAACAGAAAATAGAGATTATGGTAAGACGTTAAACGAATTCCGAAAGTTTCATCACATTTAATTAAGTGACGGATATAAGCTCTCGAGTAATTTCGGCATGTATAGCAGTCACACTCAGGATCAAGCGGGCCAAAATCACGGGCATATTGCGCATTTTTCACCACAAGCCGTCCGGTACTTGTCATTAATGTACCATTTCGGGCAATCCGTGTTGGCAATACACAATCAAACATATCAATCCCGCGAATCGCTCCGTCAATTAGAGAATCCGGTGAGCCAACCCCCATTAGATAACGAGGTTTATTCGTTGGCAACATTGGTGTGGTAAATTCAAGGACACGGTTCATGACATCCTTTGGCTCTCCGACTGATAACCCGCCTACTGCGTAACCTGGGAAGTCAAGTGAGACAAGGTCATTTGCACTTTGTCTGCGGAGTTCTTCATATTCGCCCCCTTGGACGATCCCAAATAATCCTTGGTCTTGTGGATGCTGATGAGCATTTAAACAGCGCTCAGCCCATCTTGACGTCCTCTCAACGGACTTTTTCATATATTCAAAAGTGGCAGGAAATGGCGGGCATTCGTCAAATGCCATCATAATATCGGAACCAAGGGCATTTTGAATTTCCATTGCTTTTTCCGGTGATAAAAATAGTTTCTCCCCACTCATATGATTGCGGAAATGAACTCCTTCTTCTTCAATTTTACGGAATTCACTTAAACTAAAAACCTGAAAACCACCTGAGTCTGTTAAGATGGCCCGGTCCCAATTCATAAATTTATGAAGACCGCCAGCCTCTTTAATGATTTCATGACCTGGTCTGAGCCATAAGTGGTAGGTATTACTTAAAATGATCCCAGCACCCATTTCTTTTAAATCTTCAGGTGACATGGTTTTTACGGTTGCCAGTGTCCCGACCGGCATAAAGGCAGGTGTGTCAAAAGATCCGTGTGGTGTATGGACCCTGCCGAGCCTCGCCCCCGTTTGTTTACATGTTTTGATTAATTCATAACGAATCGCGGTCAAATTGTTGTCTCCTTCCTATAAAAGGCGGTTGTGAGCAGAGCTAAGCTAAATCAATGCAAAGTGCAGAATAAATATTTTACAGAAAAGATTGTTTAGAATCATTTATATTTGCGGCGCTCCGCCCCTTTACCATTAGATGATGAACATTGCATCACCAAAGCTGAAAAAGCGATACCGTTCAGCGACGGCTGTATTGTAGGCATGCAAAATATTCTCTCTGCCGGCTAAGGCACTGACCAGCATAATCAGGGTGGACTTAGGCAAATGGAAATTAGTAATCATACCGTCAATCGCCTTAAATTCATAACCAGGATAGATAAAAATACTTGTCCAGCCGCTTCCGGCGGTAAATTGTCCATTATTAGCTGATGCAATCGTCTCTAATGTCCGAGTTGATGTGGTTCCAACCGTTATAATTCTTCCCCCGCTCTGCCTTACCTCGTTCAGCAGCTGAGCGGTGCCCTCTGTTACCATATAAAATTCGGAGTGCATATCGTGCTCCAATACATCCTCCACACTCACGGGACGAAAAGTACCAAGACCTACATGAAGCGTGATAAACGCAATATGTACTCCTTTTGCTTTAATTTCCTCTAAAAGGGACTCCGTAAAGTGAAGACCTGCTGTTGGTGCGGCAGCTGATCCCGGTTCGCGGGCATATACTGTCTGATAACGATCACGGTCTTCTAGCTGTTCTTTTATATAGGGAGGCAGCGGCATTTCACCTAACTGGTCAAGTACCTCGTAGAATATTCCAGTGTATTTAAACTGTAATACTCTACCGCCATGGTCTGACTCGCCGGTGCAAACAGCTGTAAGCAGCCCATCTCCAAAGACAAGTTCAGTCCCTACCTTTACTCGCTTTGCCGGCTTGACAAGTGTTTCCCACTGATCGTCCTCCAGTTGTTTTAATAGCAGGACTTCAATCTTGGCACCCGTATCGTTTTTTACACCAAAAAGGCGTGCAGGCAGTACCTTGGTGTCATTTAAGACAAGGCAGTCCCCTTCACGCAAATATTCTGTAATATTTTTAAACACTTCATGCTTTATTTCGCCTGTTTGTTTATTTAATACCATTAATCGGCTGTCTGTCCTTGTTTTTAGCGGCACCTGAGCAATGAGTTCCTCAGGCAAATGAAAATCAAAAATATCTACTTTCATAATCTATCACACCTTACTTATCGAAATCTCCCTAAAAAATAAAAAAACAGGGATAATACAATACTTACTATGATCGATGTCACAAGAGGGAAATAAAAGGTCGCATTCCCTTTCTTGATTACGACATCTCCCGGAAGCCTTCCTAAATGTAAAAATTGAATCAAAAATCCAATAATAAACAAAAGGGCGCCAATGACCATTAATATTTTGGATAAAGAGGTCATTCCATCGGCACCTCCATGCCAAAATGGTGATATACTGCACCAGTTACGACCCTGCCACGGGGGGTTCGCTGTAAAAACCCAATTTGGAGGAGATATGGCTCATACACGTCTTCTATCGTTTCTGCCTCTTCCCCAATCGATGCAGCAATCGTATCAAGCCCAACTGGACCGCCGCGGAATTTTTCAATAATACCTTTTAATAGCTTGTGATCAATATGATCAAGTCCTAAACGGTCGACCTGCAGTAATTCCAATGCTTGTCTTGCTTGGGACAGGTCAATTGTACCATTCCCCTTCACTTGTGCAAAATCCCTTACCCGACGAAGAAGACGGTTAGCGATTCTTGGGGTTCCCCTTGCCCTTCTGGCAATTTCAGCTGCAGAAGGTTCATCCATTTCAGTTTCAAACAAATCAGCTGTTCGCAATACAATATTTTTTAGTTGGTCTTCCTTATAATACTCGAGCCTGCACAAAACTCCAAATCGGTCGCGTAACGGAGCGGATAAAGAGCCTGCCCGGGTAGTAGCACCGACTAATGTAAACGGAGGAAGGTCAAGCCGGACGGACCTCGCACTTGGCCCTTTTCCGATGACAATATCCAGACAAAAGTCTTCCATCGCCGGATAAAGTACTTCTTCTATTGTCCGTGGGAGCCTGTGAATTTCATCGATAAATAACACGTCCCCAGGTTCAAGAGAGGTTAGGATGGCAGCTAGATCACCAGGCCGTTCGATAGCTGGGCCTGAGGTTGTCCGGATATTCACTCCCATTTCATTGGCAATAATCACCGCAAGTGTTGTCTTTCCTAATCCCGGAGGACCATAAAGGAGAACATGATCAAGTGTCTCCTTTCGCAGCTTTGCGGCCTTAATAAATATCTCGAGATTCTCTTTTACCTGAGTTTGCCCGATGTATTGCTTTAATGTTTGCGGCCTCAGGCTTTGTTCAATCGTAATCTCGCTTTCATTCACTTCACTCGATATAATCCGCTCGTCCATGAATTATCACCTATTTCAAAAGCCGTTGGAGGGCTTTTTTAATATATTGATCGGTTGAAAGCTGCTCTTTTTGTAATTCAGGAGAAATCTTTTTAATTTCTTTCTCAGAATAGCCAAGGGCTTTTAAGGCAAGGATGGCTTCTTCGAAGGACGAATTGATTAACTGCTCAGGCAGTGGAAATTCGTTAGCATTGAAAAGATTAGGGAAGTAATCGGGCACGATATCCTGTAATTTCCCTTTCAGGTCAAGAATCATTTGCCGCGCTGTTTTTTTGCCGACGCCGGGAAATTTGACAAGAAAGCTTTCATCTTCATTTTCAATGGCATTAACCACTTGCTTGACTTCACCTGAAGCTAGAATGGCCAGCGCACCCTTAGGGCCAATCCCCGAGACATTTAATAGTTTGGTAAAAAGTCTCTTTTCCTCTCTTGTTTCAAATCCGTATAGGGCGATCACATCTTCGCGGACATAATGGTAGGTATAAACAGTTACCATTGTTTCCATCTTACCGGCGAAAATAAACGGATTGGGTGTGGAGATTTGGTAGCCAATCCCATTATTTTCGACGACGATGTATTCTGGACCGACAAACTCTACCATCCCTTTTATAAATTCATACAATCGTATTCTCTCCCCAATTAAACCTCAAAGGTTTTTCTCTTGAAAAATCAGCTATCTTTCATTTTAACATAAGTTTAGAAGGTTATTGAAGAAATTCGTTTCTTCCTAAAAAGTCTAATAATTCAGTATGACTAAAGTTGGGATGGAGGTAAAAAGCTAGTTACATAAAAAAACAGGCTGATTTGACTCAATCAGTCTGAATTTGACAGGTCTACTCTTCTTTTAAAGAATAAGGTTCAAACGTCTCTAAAACCTCAACGTAATGGTCTCTGGATTTAATGGGGATACCCTGTATTAATTCTTCTTGTTTTTTACCCTCAAGTTTCTTGATATCTATTTGAAAGAATGACTGAATAATCCGTGATTGTCCCGGCCGGCCATTAAAGATCGTTAAAACACCATCCTCTGTAACACCAAAAAAACCATTTACTTTTAATAATGGGGAGATATCGTCAACCTGCTTTCGGAATACATAGGTTGAATCGTGAATGTTGGTAAGCTGCCATTGGTCATATTTAGCCCAAAAATTATCCATTTTCCAACATGTCTCGTGCACTAATTCCTGACTTACTTCCCCATCAAGATAGACTCTTTCTAGGATAACCGTCAAGTTGAGCGGCTCTGTCCTCGGTGTTTGGTAATCTTGCTGTGCAGCCGAGCTTATTGGTATTAGCCCTGGAACCCTTACGATAAACATGAAGAGAATAACAGCAAATACGGCTAATGTGTACCTGTACATTGCTATCCAAATGACCCTCATGTTACTCACCTCTTAATGTTAATTATTGAACATACCTTACAGTACTAGTTTAGCCTTTATTTGCCTTATTATCCTTTAGAAAATGATAAAAAAAAGAGGCAAGCCCGAAAGCTGCCTCCCGATGGGGAGTGGATTAGTTACCACCCTTTTCCCTCTGAGCATCATTATGAATGTTCCTCATACGGCCCATTGTTCCATCGTCTGTTATAACCTGAACGTCTTTTCCTTTTGCGTAAGGCTGAACCGCGTTCTTAATAGCTTGTTTTGTTTCAGCTGACCGATCATGGTCATGCAATGAAACCGAAACAATCACAGTATTGCCATAAGCAACAGACCTTACATTCCTGACATTATCGATATTTTCCACTTTGTTTCTAATTTTAGCTGTAAACCGATCCTGGAACTCCGGATCTGTCACTACTCCGTTGTTCCCATTTTTGGCACTCAAGTGACCGTGATAGTTCAGATCACTTGTGCTAAAACGGTTGTCACGCTGGAAAAAGTTGCGATCCGTTTTAGCTCTAGGGACCGTTGGATTTTGGGGATTCCCATTTTCATCTCTTATTTGCATCTGCCTTCTGGTTTTTTCATCAACAGCTTGATCTTCCACGCCTAAATTATGATCCATGATTTCCGTTATGGTACCATCATTATCCCTTAGTATGTCATAATCGTTATTGGCGTGATTTTCATTTGAATAATAACCAATCGGCCGAGTTAGGTTATTCCCATGATTTCCAGCACGATTATTATCATTTGCACATCCAGTTACACCTAATAATAAAGAGAAGGAAAGAGGAATCATCCACTGTCTTTTGTTCAAGCGATAAACCCCCTAGAGTACAATCTGAGCATAATATCTGCTCATTTATAGGGTGTTATCTTCGGTTGTAATTCATTCTGATAAAATCATTTCACTTTTTCCTGTAATTGGCTGATAAATTTTTTGCGCAGATGAAATTGATTGACCGTTAAATCCATGACCTGCCCTATTTTTGATTGGTCGGTATAGGCTTTTTCCCGAATCATTCGATTCCATTCTCGAAAAATATCGCTAGGGAAAGGTAAGGCATACAAAAAAGCTTCTTCATCTAAATATTTTCCTATTTGCTTTAAACTTCCCAATTTATCCAATGACCAATCGATAGAGGGAAGAATTCGATTGGCATACTGTAAATAATCAAATGAGGGAGGGCCGATACTAATTAAATCAAAATCAATTAAATTCAGCTGTCCATTTTGGTCACGAAGAAAATTATGATAGGCGACATCGCCATGAAGAATAACATCTTGTTCCTTTTGAAAAAAGCGTCGATTTTTTATCATACCCGCTAGTGACCAATTGGCCCATGATATCAATTCAGAAATCATGTAATCATCTAGATAATGCTTTATAAAAGGAAGATTGCCCGAAAAGACTTTGAGTCTTTCCGTCCATTTTTCAATTAACTGACCCTTCGGCAGTAAAGTACGATACCGATTTTCAAATGAAGTGGTCGTTTGGTGAAATTGTTTCAACAAATCAAGCCCTTCTTGACGATTATGATGGGAATGATAGGAAAAGGCTGTTTTATGTGGAGGAATATATTCGATACAGCCAAAATAGGTTCCCTCAAAAAAGAGCTGTTCTTTCATCGGATTAGTTAAGAATATATAGGATTTCAAAAATCCTTCTTTTCTTAATGTTGCGGTAAAAGCCTCTTGAAGCTTTAGTCTGTTATTGGACCGATACCCTTTTATAATATAAGTATTTTTTTCGGTTTTTAATAAATAAACAGACTTTCGGATCGGCACCAGCTGAATAATTTTTTCATAAAACTGTGATTTAAAATAAGAGAGGAGACGATTCAAGTAATCATCGTCTCCTTTTTGGCTGCGGGGTGTTTTAATTGCTTTCATCACGGTAACCTGGCATACCGTAAGGATTTGTTCCAGCTGGTCCCACACCGTAAGGATTCATATATGGCGGATGAGCAACATTCATGGGTCCTGAATATGGTGCACTGTAAATTGGCGGTGTTGGCGGTACAAAGCTTGCCGGTGCGCTTGGTGGAACCATTCCAGCAGGCTGCATACCTCCACCACAGCCGCAGTCACCTCCTGATCCTACTGGCGGCCCTTGTGTTGGAGCTGTCGGCATATAAGGCATTTGTGCCCCTGCAGTAGGTGGAAGAAGATCGGAAGATTCAAAATCATGTACACCCATTACTTGTGGTCCAGGTCCGCCCACTTGTGGATATCCGTATGGTGCGGTTCCCGTTCCGTAAGGATTAACCATTCCAGGGTTGCCATACATGGTACCAGGCATTCCTGGAGGGGCTTGTGTCATTCCGCCTTGATATGAAGTGGGATAACCTTGTGCCCCTGCCATTGGTTCTGCAGGATATCCTCCTGGCACTCCACTATACCCCATTGGCATCTGACCGTGCCCAGCAGGCACTCCTCCATAGCTCATTGGGTTTTGACCATATCCAGCTGGCATTTCTCCATACCCCATTGGGTTTTGACCATATCCAGCTGGCATTTCTCCATACCCCATTGGGTTTTGACCATATCCAGCCGGCATTTCGCCATAACCGGTTGGCATTTGACCGTATCCTGCAGGATACTCTCCGTAGCCCGAAGGCATTTGCGCTGGGTTGGCTGGTGCTCCTCCATACCCTATTGGCATTTGGCTTGGTCCCGCTGGTGCTCCTCCATAGCCCATTGGCATTTGGCCTGGTCCGCCTGGCACTCCTCCATACTCCATTGGCATTTGGCCTGGTCCGCCTGGCATTTCTCCATACCCCATTGGCATTTGGTTTGGTCCGCCTGGCATGCCTCCATAGCCCATTGGTGTTTGACCATAAGCGGCAGGGTCCATCATTGGCATTTGGGCTCCCATTGCGGCTCCAGGATTATAAGCCGGGTTTACACCAGGCATTTGCGGCATGAACGATGATGACTCGTCATGGAAAAATTGCCCCGGCATAACCGAAGTACCGGCAACAGCTGGATTAAACCCAGGTGTTCCATGAACCATTCCAGGGTGTGGCACATAACCTGCTCCTTGGACCGCAGGATATGGCATAATTGGCGTCATCGGCATTCCATCAAATGGAGGGCAGAAGCCAGGGCCTGGCATGACAGGTGTCATCGGTACACAATTTTCTTGCGGCGGCGGTGTCTGAACCGGCATCTCTTGTACTGGTGCTGGTGGAGGAACTGGAATTTCTTTCTTTGGTTCTTCTTTGACCTCGGGAAGTATATTGGCAGGTTTAGGAGGAAGCTGTGGCTGGACGGTCATGTTTGTCATGTTAGTCGTATAATAATTGTTTATATCTATTTCTGGGATGATTTGCAGTGGCATTTTGGGAGTATATGGTGCTTTTGGTGCTTCTTTTATAATTGGCTGTTCTTTCACGATCGGTTGTTCTTTTACAATTGGTTGTTCTTTTGCGATCGGTTTTTCCTTCAAGATTGGTTGTTCTTTCACAATTGGTGCTTCCTTGATTGGCAGTGGAATAGGTTTTTCTTTGGCAAACGGATGCTCAGCAATGGGCATTTCCTTTTTAGCTCCTAAGTTGATCGACGTTTCCGGTTTCGTTCCAATCGGTGCTTCTTTCTTTATTGATCCACCTGTAGTAGGAACTTTTATTTTCATTCCGGGCATAATCATATCAGGGTTGCTGAGCTGTGAATTTAATTTTTTCAGCTCTTCAAAATTCACGCCGTACTTCTTGGCGATTTTCCAAAGAGTATCCCCTTTCTGTACGATATGGATCTTCACTCTGATTTCCCTCCTATGGCATAAGTCCATATAGTGTATGTGAAAATGGGCAAAGTGCTAATATACTTCAAAAAAACTTATGCTTCCTTTTATCAAATTATGAATAAGTCCCCAAAGATATAGCGAGATTCGTTTCGCTGATAAAAGCTCTGGTTTCGCCGATATATTAGAAAAAACGGCCGATATATTGAAGATTTCCGCCGATATGTTAGAAAAAACCGCCGATATATCATCAAAGGATAAAAATGACCCTTTTAAAAATAAGAAAAAAAGATGCAATTCGATCAATTACATCTTTTTTTCACTATTTATGAATTTTTTAACATCCTGTCTAAGGCTAATTTTGCATTTTCTGTGATCTCTGATCCCACTTTAATGATATTGTTAGTATCTTCTAAGGTTTCCAAACTCCAAACTAAATGCGGCAAGTCAATACGATTCATTGTCAAACAAGGGCACATTTGTGGATTTAATGAGATAATCTGTTTATCCGGATGATCTTTGATAATCCTGTTTACTAGATTCATCTCGGTTCCAATCGCCCAAGCTGAACCTGGCTCTGCCTTTTCGATTGTATTGATAATAAAACTTGTGGAGCCCGCCATATCGGCTAATTCAACAACTTCCCGGCGGCATTCCGGATGAACGATAATTTTCATATCGGGATATTGAACACGTGTATCGGCGACGTTTTGAACAGTAAAGTTTTCATGGACAGAGCAATGCCCTTTCCAAAGAATCACTCTTATTTTTGAAACATCTCCCTCAAATTCAAGGGCATTCGAGATTGGATTCCAAATCGCCATCTCATCTAATCCAATCCCTAAATCCGCTGCAGTATTCCGTCCTAAATGCTGATCAGGTAAAAATAAAATCCGTTCTTTGATTCCTAATGCCCATTTAACCATTGTTTCTGCATTGGAGGAGGTGACAGTTGCTCCGCCATTTTCACCAACGAACGCCTTAATGGCCGCGGTTGAATTGATATACGTTAAGGGAAGAATCGTGTCTCCAAACAGTTCTTGAAGCTTTTCCCATGCTCTCTCGGTTTGCTGGATATCGGCCATATCGGCCATGGAACAGCCGGCCCGCATATCAGGCAGAAATACCTTTTGATTGTCACTTGTTAAAATATCGGCCGTCTCTGCCATAAAATGTACACCACAAAATACGATGAACTCGGCTTCCGTGTTTTTAGCTGATAATTGCGCTAGTTTTAAAGAATCACCGGTTGCGTCGGCGAACTGAATCACTTCGTCTTTTTGATAATGGTGACCTGGAATAAAAAGCCGGGAACCAAGCTGTTGTTTTACCTCGATGACGCGGTTTTCAAGTTCTTCCCTCGTCATTTGCTTGTATTTTTCAGGAATCATCACATTCTTTTGTAAAGTTTCTAAGAAGCTCATTCTACTCATCTCCTTTATTCCATATTACTTTTACACTTATATCAAGGGCTTTATAGGAATGGGTCAGAAGCCCAAGAGAAATATAATCTACACCAGTATCACGATAGTCAGCGATGTTCGCTAATTGGATGCCGCCGGAGGCCTCGGTAATGATACCAGCAGGGACCAGTTTGATAAACTCCTTAATTTCATCAGGTGTTCGGTTATCAAACATAATCACATCCGCACCAGCTTGAACTGCTTCCCGTACTTGTTCTTCCGTTTCTACCTCTACCTCAACCTTTACCATATGACCAGCCTTTTTTCGGACCGCTTCTACTGCCTTTGAAATCGAGCCTGCAAACGAAATATGGTTATCCTTAATCATGACGGCATCGTATAAACCAAAGCGATGGTTAAAACCTCCGCCGCAGCGAACCGCGTATTTTTCAAGCATTCTTAAACCAGGGGTTGTTTTTCGTGTGTCACAAACCTTTGTATGACCACTATCAAGGGTATGAACCGCCTTTTGCGTTAAAGTAGCAATCCCACTCATCCTTTGGATTAAATTTAGGACCACCCGCTCTCCTTTTAGTAAGTCAGCGATTTTTCCTGAGACATTTGCAAGCTCTTGCCCCTTCTCGATTGCTTGGCCGTCCTTCACAAACAGCTCAACGGAAAGGTCATGATTTAAAAGATAAAAACCAGCTTTGATCACTTCCTCCCCGCAAAAGACACCCTCGTCCTTTGACAGAAATACAATCTTCCCCGTAGTATCATCCGAAAAAATGTAATCGGTTGTTATATCCTGTTCGCCAATATCTTCAATAAAAAATTCCTCAAGTTGCGAGCGCAGTTTTAATGAGTTCATTATTTTTCTCCAATCCCAGATTCTTTTTATGAGTAATTGATTGACGCAACCAATTTTGATTGTCTTCTAACGGATAATCACTTCGATAGTGACCGCCGCGGCTTTCTGTCCTTTGTAAGGCAGATTCGGTAATCAGACTCGCTGTAATCACCATAAAGATTTTGGATAGATCCGTTCTGGAACATGTATCTAACTGGATTTGATCGGCATTAAATTGGGCCAGCCAGGTTTGCTGCTTTTTCAAATTGGCTTCATTTCTAACAATCCCTACCCGCTCCATCATTAAATCCTTGATCCGCTGAATATCCGGTAAATTCAATATCTTAGTAATAGCTGGTGGTACGAAATCTCTAGAATCAAATTCTTGGTACTTTGTTCCGGTGCTATTGATCCATTTTGATAATCGATCACCTTGATAAAGCCCCTCTAATAATGAATTGCTCGCCAAGCGGTTGGCGCCATGCAGTCCTGTACAGGAAGCTTCTCCGATTGCATATAACCCATTAATGGAAGAACGGCCCATTAAATCCGTTTTAATTCCGCCCATTAAAAAGTGGCTTCCAGGTGCGACCGGAATTTTTCCGTCCGCTAAACAAATTCCATTTTCTTCACATATAGCCGTAATCGTAGGAAATCTTTTGCTAAATTCTTTAATACTGCTAATATCTAAAAATACTTGTTTCCCTTTTTTAAGAAATTCATAGATTCTTTGTGAGACCACATGCCTTGGACCCAGGTCCTTCATGGGATGAATCCCTTCCATAATAGGAATTCCCTCTTCGGTCACAAGGATCGCCCCATCACCTCGAACGGCTTCAGAAATTAATCCTTTTGTTTCACCGTTGATATACAAAAGGGTCGGATGAAATTGAATAAATTCCATATCGACAATTTCTGCACCTGCTAAGTAGGCCATCGCGATGCCATCACCACATACAGTACCAGCGTTTGAGGTGTAAGTGAACAATTGGCCGCAGCCGCCGGAGGCCATAATGATGTGGCTTCCATAGAACTTTCGTATCGTCCCATCCGATTGTTTTGCTTTAACGCCCACACAGCGAGTTTTTTCAGCGTTTAAAAGTAATTCGTAAGCAAATACATCTTCTTCAATCGTTACATTATTGGGGAGCCTGCTGATTAAATGTTCCATGACGTTTTTACCAGTGGCATCACCACCGCCATGGACAATTCTCTTTTCGCTATGGGCTCCTTCCATCCCTAAAAATAATTCACCGTTAGAATCCTTATCAAAAACATCTCCCTGCTGGGACAGGTTTCGGATTAGGGATGGGGCAGCTGCAATTATTTCCCTGACAGTATCCAGGTTATTATGAAATCTTCCCGCCTCAAGTGTATCCCCGATATGTTTGGATGGGTGGTCATTTGCTCCTAAAGCGGCAGCAATGCCCCCTTGTGCAAGATAAGAGTTTGCCGTTCTTAATTTCCTCTTTGTGAGTATTCTCACATTCAAATGATTATTTAATTGAACAGCCAGCTGTAACGCGGCTATCCCACTTCCAATTATTACTACATCATCATTTATCATGGATAACCCTCCTGGCATTAACAGGTGTCTTGACATATATATTTACACAGAATTAAACTAAAAACAAGTACTAAAAAAATAGATTATTGGAGAATTAGGATGATATATTTTGATTTTGCTGCGACAACTCCATTAGATCAGGATGCTGCTGAGGTATATGTAAAAGTGGCAACCGAATACTTTGGAAACACTCAGAGTTTGCATGATATCGGCAGTCAGTCTCAATTTTTACTGGAAAATTGCCGGGAAGAATTGGCAAATATTTTTGGCATTGATAAAAAAGGCTTATATTTTACAAGCGGCGGCTCGGAAGGAAACTTCTTAGCGATCGAGGCCCTTTTGTCTGCTCCATTAAAGGGCGGAAAACATATTATCGCGGGCATGGCAGAACATTCCTCTGTCCATGGTGTTTTAAAGCGGCTCACACAGGATGGCTACGAAGTCACCCTTATTCCGTTTAATTCAAAGGGCTTGATTGACTTGGACCTCGTCCTCAGTTCAATTAAACCTGAAACGATTTTAATTACATTGCAGCATGTTAACTCGGAAATTGGGACCATCCAGCCAATCGAGGAAATGGCGAAAATAGCCAGGGCAAATAAAATTCATTTCCACAGCGACTTTGTCCAGTCCTTTGGAAAAATAAATGTAAAAAACATCGCTCCCTTGGTCGCCAGTTTTTCGTTTTCCGGTCACAAGATCTATGGACCTAAAGGGATTGGCGGAGTCTATATTAACCCAAACCTTTCTTGGGAGCCATTTTTCCCGGGGGGTTCACATGAAAGCGGCTTTCGGCCTGGAACTGTCAATGTACCGGCGGTCGCTGCCATGACGGCCGCGGCTCAGAAAATTATCGGACGACTTGAAGAGGACCAAACTAAATTTCAGTCTCTCCGAAAAGCATTTATAGAAGCGCTGAAGCCGGTAAAAGAATGGGTAGACATTTATCAAGCTGATGACAATCGACAGCTTGCCAATATTATTGGAATGCGGATTTCTGGTATTGAGGGACAATGGATGATGCTCGAATGCAACCGTCTTGGATTTGCAATTTCCACGGGAAGCGCCTGTCAAATCGGAATGCAAACCCCCGCAAAAGTAACGGAGGCATTAGGATTAGAGAAAGACCAAGCAAAGGAATTTATTCGGATCTCTTTAGGTTCGACCACGACAATGGAAGATGTTATTAAGCTTGGGGAAACGATGGTCAGCGTTGTGAAATCGTTCAAACGGCTTCCGTGATAGAAAGAAACGAACTGTGCTAGAATAAGTAGATAGATTATATTTAAAGGAGAGCTTTTATGGCTGAGCAAAAGAAAATTTTGGGAGAGGAAAGAAGGTCGTTCATCCTCCAGCAGCTGAAAGACAGCTCTGAACCGCTTACCGGCAGTGAACTAGCGGCTAGAACAAATGTTAGCAGACAAGTTATTGTTGGAGATATTACCCTTCTTAAAGCAAAGAATGAACCAATTATTGCCACGAGCCAAGGTTATATCTATTTAAAGACCAGCTCGGGTACCCCTAGATTTGAAAGAACCATTGCCTGCAAACATGCACCGGAAGACACAGAGAATGAATTAAATTTGCTTGTTGACCATGGTGTGCTTGTAAAAGATGTAAAAATCGAGCACTCCGTATACGGCGATTTAACCGCCTCTATTATGGTTTCTAACCGTCATGAGGTGAAGCAATTTATGGAAAATATTAAAAACTCGAAGGCTGCATTATTATCGGAATTAACCGAAGGCTTCCACCTTCATACCATTTCAGCTTCAAGTACGCAAGTCTTAGATCAAGCAGAGCAAGCCCTAAAAGCAGAGGGATATATAATTGAATAAAAAAAGAAAAGCGGAAGCGACCGTTTAGCGCACGACAAGACTGGAGCACTTCCACTGAGATAAAGGAAAATAGAAAAGCGGAAGCGCCTTGACCAGGCGCTGGAGCTAGACAACACGAAGAGCGGAAGCGATTCGATGTTGACTTATCGAAGGGAGATGGGCGAAGTCTACTAGTGGCTGGGAGCTGGAGCTGGACAATTCTCGAAGACAATATTCATTTCTTAGTAATAAGAGACCCGCTGCAGATGGCACGGGTCTCTTCGTTTATTAATCAAGATTTACGATTACGGATGGATAGCTTCCTAACACTTTGACGCCACAGCCAAGTGCTTCTAGCTCTGCAATGGCTCCTGGAATTAATACTTCATCAAGTTTCATTTCAAGATCAATGATAAAGAAATAGTTGCCAATTCCTGTTTTCATAGGTCTTGATTCAATTTTGGAAAGATTCAATTTTCTCCAAGCAAACGCCGACAATACCTGATGAAGAGCTCCAGCCTGGTCAGAAGGCAGTGTAACCATAAGGGTTGTCTTATAATGAGATGAGCCGCTTATTTCCGCAAAATCCAAGCCATGTTCAGATAAAACAAAAAAGCTGGTATGGTTAAAATGAAAATCATGGATATCTTTTTGGACGATGGTTAGTCCATATTCTTTGGCCGCGAGTTCATTGGCAATGGCCGCCGCATTCATTTCTGGCTGCTCCATGACCATCTTCGCCGCTGCTGCTGTTGATGAGATACTTTCAATTGGTACACCTTTAAAATGGGTATGTAAAAACTTATGACACTGGGCGATGGCATGGGAATGGCTAAATACTTTTGAAACATCCTGCCAATGGTCCTTATTGTCAGGATGAACCATTAAGTGCTGTTTAATCGGCAGTGTGATTTCTCCGACAATTGGAATATCGACTACATGCGTTAGATAATCTAGTGTAATGTTTACTGAACCTTCAAGGGCGTTTTCAACCGGAACAACTGCTAAATCTACTTTATGATCTACGATTGCATCGATACTTTCCGGAATCGTATTATACGGTTCCAGCTCGAATCCTTGAAAAACTTTACTCACAGCTAATTCTGTAAATGTTGCCTTTGGCCCCAAATAACCAACCTTCATGACTTTCCCCACTCCTCTGTATTTTTACGTGTGTTCAATTGAGTGTTGATTTCCGCTCCAGGCACGAGCGGTCCGGGGAGCCTCCCCAGCCCCGTACTCCCGCAGGACATTGAATTTTTCATCCTCGAATCCACCCACGCACGAAGGAAATGCGATAGCATTTTCGAGGAGTCTGCGCGCCTTCCGCTCCAATCAACATGCTAAAAATCAACAATAACCTTTATAACAAGCCTAATTTTTAAAAAGGAAGGCTAAAGACCAGGCCCATAGTGGACCTTGTCCACTACGCACCTGTTCCCAGCACTTCCACTTTTTCTACAAATTCAAGTTTTCTTAGTTCCGTTAGCAAATCGTCAAGCGTTGTTATGATATTCGAAGTATTTAATGACAATGTCACATTGGCCCTGCCCTGAAGCGGAATCGTTTGGTGTATCGTCAGCACATTACATCCTGATAAGGCAACAACGCTTAACAAGTTGGACAACGTGCCTGAGCGATCTTCCAAATGAAAGAAAAGGGAAATGATCTTTTCCTTCTGAATTGTAGAAAAAGGAAAAACAGTGTCCCTATATTTATAAAAGGCGCTTCTGCTTAGGTCCACTTTTAGAACGGCATCCGCAATCGAATCTGCTTTGCCTCTATCAAGCATTTCTTTCACTTCAATCGTTTTCTTCATCGCTTCCGGCAAAACATCCTCACGAACCAAGTAAAACTTTTTATCAAAATTATCCATCTAAACTCTACCTCGTTCTTTTACGGAAAACTACTCAATAAACTCAAATTCAAATTCTAACAGCCTAACAATATCCCCATCTTTTGCTCCTCTTTGTCTTAAGGCATCATCAACCCCAAAACCGCGCAGCTGACGCGCAAAACGGCGAACCGATTCTTCTCTTGAAAAGTCGGTCATCTTAAATAATCGTTCGAGCTTATCACCAGAGAGCACAAATGCACCATCCGGATCTCTTGTAATCGTAAAGGCATCTGGATCGGCCTCATGTTTATATAATACACGATGTACGCCAGTTACATCTTCCTCTTCGTGATCAAGAGGGAATTCTGGTGTTTGCTCGATTTTATCGGCTATCGCAAATAATAGGTCACGCAGGCCTTTTCGTGTTAGGGCTGAAATAGGGAAAATTGGATAATCCTCTTCTAACTGCTCTTTAAACATTTCCAAGTGTTCCTCTGCATCCGGCATATCCATTTTATTCGCCACAATGATTTGTGGGCGCTCGGTCAATCTAAGGTTATATTCTTTTAACTCTTTGTTAATGGTCACAAAATCATCAAATGGATCTCTGCCTTCCGTTGCGGCCATATCAATGACGTGGACAATCACCCTTGTCCGCTCAATATGCCGTAAAAACTGATGACCAAGTCCAACGCCTTCACTTGCACCTTCAATTAATCCCGGCAGGTCGGCCATAACAAAGCTTCGGCCATCTTCTGTTTCTACCATGCCAAGATTAGGTACGATTGTTGTGAAGTGATATTCGGCAATCTTTGGTTTTGCCGATGACACGACAGATAATAATGTCGACTTCCCTACACTTGGAAATCCAACAAGACCAACATCAGCAAGCAGTTTTAATTCAAGAATGACATCACGCTCTTGCCCAGGCTCGCCATTCTCAGCAATCTCCGGAGCAGGATTTTGCGGGGTAGCAAACCGAGTATTTCCTCGCCCGCCACGGCCGCCCTTAGCAATGATGGCCTGTTGACCATGTTCTACTAAATCAGCGATGACCTCTTTTGTGGCAGCATCGATTACCACCGTTCCAGGCGGAACCTTGACAATCATATCGTGAGCGCCTCTGCCATGCATTCCCTTGGACATGCCATGTTCTCCGCGCTCTGCTTTGAAATGACGCTTATAACGGAAATCCATTAAGGTACGTAAGCCTTCATTGACCTCAAAGATAACATTTGCTCCTTTACCGCCATCTCCGCCGGCAGGACCCCCATTTGGTACATATTTTTCACGGCGAAAGGCCACCATCCCATTTCCGCCGTCTCCGCCTTTTACATATATTTTAACTTGATCGACAAACATCTAATTCCTCCAGTCTTGCACAATAAATTAACTGATATCACACCGAGTTATTTTTCACCATTGGCATAAATAACTCGAGGGAGAGTTCGGTTTCTGTAAATTCCTTAACGGACAAATCAACCGTTTTATCCGATAGGAAGATCTCCATCAGTTCTCTGTTACTTATTATCCCGCTAAAATCAAAAAAGAAACGAACTCCGTCTGCTTGCGGTTCAATTGTAATCGATAAATTATTTTCTTGAAATGGCTCGATCGCTTGATTCAAACTTTCAAAAAAGGTAGTTGTCCAATTTGTCACAGCGAGATCATTGATTTTTGAGGCATCTGAATCAAACAGCACCTCATATTCCAATCTAAAGGAAGGATTTTCCCAGTTAGATTTTAAGAGCAGCGCAGCAAATAACGGCATATGTAAATTTGATAATTTTGTTTCATGCTGGGCCTCGATCACGATTTCGTCAATGACTTGTTTGGCCCGGTCAATCCGATTAAGGTCAAGATTTCCCTTTATCAGCTGCAGCTTATTTAACCAATCATGTCGTGAGTGCCTTAGCACCTTCACGATATCCCATTCTTTCCCCATATGTACACTCCCACATTTAAGTGTTGACACTGTTTCCTGTTAGTATATCAAAAAAACATACATGAGTAGACTTTTTTGTATAAGAAAAGTTTTTTAGAGGCAAAAAGAGCTTTCAAAGAAGATTATGGATGAGGATCTTTTATATAAAGACTTGTTAACTTGACGTTGATTTCCGCTCCAGGTGCGAGCGGTTCGCGGGCGGTCCGGGGAGCCTCCTCGGGGCTGAAGCGCCTGTGGGGTCTCCCCAGCCCCTTACTCCCGCAGGAGTCTTCGCGCCTTCCGCTCCAATCAACATGCTATTAGTCAACAATAACCTTTAACACAGCTGATACAAAAAGAAAACTCTAACCAATCAGGTTAGAGTTTTCTGATGTTTTTTCTTACGCTTCTTGAGCAGCTGCTGGATATACACTTACTTGTTTGCGGTCACGACCTAAACGTTCGAATTTAACAACGCCGTCGACTTTCGCAAAAAGAGTGTCATCACCGCCGCGGCCAACGTTTTCACCTGGGTAAATCTTTGTACCGCGTTGACGGTAAAGGATAGAACCACCAGTTACAAATTGACCGTCTGCACGCTTCGCACCAAGGCGCTTCGCGATGGAGTCACGTCCGTTCTTTGTAGAACCTACTCCCTTTTTAGATGCAAACAATTGAAGATCTAATTTTAATAACATTTCATTCCACCTCCTGCTTTTTGAAGGTTATTTTAATGTGCTCTCCGTACTCTTCTTCTATCGTTCGTAATGAAACAGCCATCCCCTCAAGAAGAAGTTGAACTTTCTCATTTATGACTTCCGGAATGTTTTCCGGAATTACACAGCGGAGAAAGCCATCTCCTTGTTCAATCTCTGGAGTGATACCTGCTATAGCATGCACTGCATTAATTGCACCAACGGAAACTGCAGATGCACCTGCACAGACAATGTCTTGTCCCCGATTGGCAAAAAAAGCATGACCGCTTATTTTAAACGATTGAATCGTGCCGGACTCAGTACGATAAATCGTAATGTTAATCATCTATTTTCCCAACACCTTATGCGTTGATTTTTTCGATGACTACTTTAGTGTAAGGTTGACGATGACCTTGTTTCTTACGGTTGTTTTTCTTCGCTTTATACTTGAAAACGATGATTTTCTTTTGACGGCCTTGCTTTTCAACTTTAGCTGTAACTGTAGCGCCAGCAACAACAGGGCTGCCAACTTTCACAGTTTCACCGCCAACGAAAAGAACCTTGTCAAAAGTAACTGTTTCACCAGCTTCAACATCTAGTTTTTCAATGTAGATAGCTTGGCCTTCTTCAACTTTCAATTGCTTACCGCCAGTTTCGATAATTGCGTACATGAACTGCACCTCCTTATAAACTCAGACTCGCCAAATACAGGCGCTTATGCGTAAAGCAAAAGGCTTACTACCTGCACTGTGCGGTTGTAGCACGGGTGCGCTACAAACATAACATTAAGATACTAACATAGTTTAATTGAATATGTCAATACCAATTTGGTTACTTCATAGGTCAGTGAAGTTCTTTTTGAGAGAGTTCCTTCACATCTCCAAACTGCTTCAGCTGATAAAAATGGGGTAAAGTATGCTGTAGCGTAAAATATAGTTTAAGATGGAGAAGTTCTTCTTCTAATACCTCTCTATGGGCCTCATTTTCCCCGAGAAGTGCCTCCTTTACCTCTGGAGTTGTCTCTACAAGGATGGCCTCAAAATCGGCGTTGCGGTGCTCTAACAGCTCTCTCTCAAGCCGGAAGGCAACCGTTTCTGGACTAAGTATACGGCCTGTGCCTTCACAGACCGGGCATTTAACCTTAAGGGCTTCTGATAAGGCAACCTTTGTCTTTTTCCTTGTCAGCTGGAGAATGCCAAGTTCTGTAAACCCAATGATTTTTGTTCTTTTCTCATCCCTGCTTAATGCTAATTCGACTGTACCGAGAATGGTTTGCTTGTCCTCTTCCCGGATCATATCAATAAAATCGATCAAAACAATTCCGCCAATATCACGGAGACGAAGCTGTCTGACGATTTCTTTTGCCGCGAGTTGATTGGTTTTGAGGACCGTTTCCTGATAATCCACCTTACCAGAAAATTTCCCTGTGTTGACATCGATAATCGTTAATGCTTCGGTCTCATCAAAAATAAGGTAGGCCCCATGATCAAGCCAGACAATCCTCTTCAGAGCTTTGTCAATTTCATGTTCCACTTTGCTGCTAGAAAAAATATTTTCCTTACCATTGTAATAAGTAAGGATGACGTTGTCGTTTACTGATTCGAGTAATTTTTTTAGGGAAATATCGTCAACGATAATTTCCCCCGTTTTCATCCTTGCCGCTTGCGCGCTGATCATTTCAATAAAGGTGTCTTTTTGAAAAAGTAACCCGGGCTTTTTTAAGGCTGACGCTTTTTGTAATAGTTCTTGATACTGTTCTCTTAGGGTATGTAGTTCAGCGGCGATCTCCTCTTCTGTACTATAAATCGCTGAGGTCCGGAAGATCAGCCCTTCTTCTTCCGTTTTTAATTTGCTTCCGATTTGACGCAATGCCGTTTTCTTCGATTCATTAGCAATTTTCTTAGATACCGCCACATATCGTCCCTGTGGCATATAAACGAGGTGATTTCCCTCGATCTCAATGATTCCGTTAACTTTTGGGCCTTTGGTGCCTGTTGCATCCTTCTCGACCTGTACGAGCATTTTTTCACCTTGATGAACAAAGGAGGTGACGTTTTTTTGTTTTTCTGTTGATTGAACATATGATGGGAGCACATTTCGGTTTAAATAAGCGTTTTTCTCCTCGCCGATATCAATGAAGGCTGCGTTCATACCGGGCAGTACCTTTGTAACGGTCCCCCAATAAATATTGCCGACCAGCGAGCGATGTTCAGGTCGGTCAATGACAATATTTTCAACACGGTTATTTCTCAGATAAGCAAATCGCTTTTCCCGTGAATGATAGTTGACAATTAATGTTTCCACTTGAGGCGTCCTCACTTTACAAGCTTTCTTAAAATCACAGAAGAAGCGCTCGTTACCGAAGCGCTTCTCTCATTTTTCTTATTATACCCTAATAGTATGAAAAAAGTAGGTCGCTGATTTTATCGGTCAGCCGTTTTTCGGAAAAATAGGCATGCAGGAGCTCGTTTTCATCCAGTTTCCCGGTTTCCCGTCCATCTGCTTCCACAATAATCGGATGCTTGCAGCCACGCTGAAATTTTTCGAGCACATGAATCAACAAATCCTCTTCATTCGCCTGGATGGGCTTCAGGTTATCAAGGGTAGCCTTTTTCCCGTAATAGCGCTCAAGTAAAAACCTCATAAAGATATAGCGGCGCTGCTTCCATTCATGGTAAAGCGAGAAAAACAAGAAGATGATCACAACCCAAACATTCAAATGCAAAGGGGCTGTTACTAAAATACTCACGGAAAACAAGCTCAAACAGCAAAGTGAAATCAGTAATGTCAGCTGATGTGCCCTTGGAAAAGAATCCTTTAATGATAGCAGTAAAAATACCAGCTTCCCCCCATCAAGCGGCCAAACTGGGAATAAGTTAAAAACGAAGATCATTGCATTATAATTGATAAAAAGGTGTAATAAATCTTCTGAGAGCAGCTGAAATGAAAATAAGACATAAGCGAGCCCGACCATCCAGACATGCTGCAGCGGCCCGGCAAGCACCACAATCATCTCTTCCTTTAACGGACGGTTACCGTGCTCATCCATTTCAGCTACCCCTCCAAATGGAAGCAGGGAAATTTTTTTAATCCTCCAGGAAAAAAAAGAAGCCGCAGCAGCATGCCCCATCTCGTGGATGAAAATAATTCCTAGCAGCAACAAGACTTCAAGGAAATGGGCTGTAGCAATCGATAATGCAATCACAATCCACAACAACGGATGGATTGAAACCAGTCTTAGAAGTGTAATAGTCCTATTCAAAGCGGATCACCTGAATCGGATCAATAAAATTGTCGTTCTTTTTAATGGCAAAATAGTATTGGCCTTTTGTCTTATCTTCCCCCGCAGAGGCAGAAACTGTTCCAACTACGGTTCTCTTATCAACGTACTCATACAATTTCACCTTAACGTCGTCCAAATTCCCGTACCATGTTTCAGATTTATCCGAGTGCTGGATAATGACGGTTTTTCCGATCCCTTCTTTTACACCTGCAAAAGTAACCAGCCCATCATTAATCGCCTGGACCGCGGCGTCCTTGGTGGTTTCAATCATGATTCCCTGACCATTTTTTTGAAAGTTTTCAAGAATTTTTCCCATTGCCGGGACTGATAAATTCTGATTCTCTGCCACTGATTTTTGATCAGAGGATTTATCTTCAGCAAAAGGCAGCAGCGCTAATGGTTTACCGAACTTCTCCTCATACCAATTGGATACCACGGCAAACTTAAAGTCCTTGTCCATTTGGCTTGTAACAAAGTCTCTAGCCGGCTCCAGTTTTACTGTATGATTACGGAATAAAATAGCAACGGCTAAGAAAAGAAGCGCTGAGGCCAGGATTTTGAAAAAGAACACTTCTTTTTTAAAGAGTGGATGCCCCGCATCATCACCTCCATCCACGGAAGGACTCGTGTACTTAAAATCATAATGCTCATCATCACCCGGCCAAGTTATTTGGCGTCCAGGACTTTTTGAATTTGAATTTGAATTGTTACCCTGTTCTTTTTTTCTTTTGGCGATTCGCCGCCGTATTTCTTCCGGTGTAGACCGCGCCATACCCCATCAACCCTTTTCCTACTTTTTTGTACAAGTTTATGTGCGAGGAAGGATGAGTATGACAACATTAAAAAGCCTGTCCGCAATTAAATGCGGACAGGCTCTTGTTATACTTTGATTACTGCCTAGCTACAGCGCCTAGGGGCTCGGGGTCATAAGCCAACCCGTCAAGAAGGCTAAAGAACAGCCTTCTCGCCGGCTCGTCTTATGCCTGTCGCCCCTGGTCAAGGCGCTTCCGCTTTATCTGACACCAAAAAACTTTTTAAGTTTAGTAAAAACACCTTTGTTTGCATCCTCAAGCGACTGAAGCGGAATGGATTCACCAAGAATTCTCCTGGCAATATTCCGGTAGGCAATTGATGCCTTGCTATTTGGATTTAACGCAATCGGTTCGCCGTGATTAGAGGCTTTAATAACCTCTTCATCATCGGCAACAATGCCAATCAACTCAATGGATAAATGCTGGGTGATTTCATCAATATCAAGCATATCCCCAGTCTTCATCATATGATTGCGAATCCGGTTGACCACTAATTTAGGCGCTTCCATATTATTCTGTTTTTCTAAGAGACCAATAATTCGGTCGGCATCACGAACAGCAGATACCTCAGGCGTTGTCACGACAATCGCTTTATCGGCACCGGCCACTGCATTTTGAAAGCCCTGCTCAATCCCGGCTGGGCAATCAATAATAATATAATCATAGTCTTGCTTTAATTCGATCATTAATTCTTTCATTTGTTCCGGTGTTACTGCTGATTTATCAACCGTTTGTGCAGCTGGAAGTAAATATAATAAGCCGTCAAACCGTTTATCTTTGACCAAGGCCTGATGGATTTTACATCTTTTTTCTACAACATCCACCAGGTCATAAATAATCCTGTTCTCTAAACCCATTACTACATCCAAATTTCGAAGACCGATGTCTGTATCTACTAAGCATACCTTTTTTCCTTGAAGGGCCAAAGAAGTCCCAATATTAGCAGAAGTCGTGGTTTTTCCCACTCCGCCCTTACCGGATGTAATTACGATTGCCTCTCCCACCTTAATGTCCCCCTTCGAATCTGTTTAAATTAGGCCTTAATTGAACTAAAACTTGTAATCTATCAACAATGATTTTCCGGTCCTCATTTATGTAAGCACATTCCATTTCCCGCGGTTCATTGTTTTCGGCATGATCGGGTGCGCGATTAATTTGATCACTAATCCTGAGCTGAGATGGTTTCATACTAGACGCAGCAATTACAGCTTCCTCATTTCCAAAGCAGCCGGCATGTGCAACACCTTTTAATGTTCCCATTACAAAAATATTTCCACCAGCAATAATCGTTCCTCCAGGGTTAACATCGCCGATCAATAATAAATCACCAGGGGCTTCTAGGACTTGCCCTGATCGAATAATTTTAGAAACAGTCATGACCTCATTTTCAGTCATTTGTTGTTTTGCTTCTTCGAGCGTCATAACATTCGAAACAATATCATCGACAACCAAGTTTCTTTTTTGGAGAATTAACTCTTTTAACTCTTCATGCTGCTCTAAGGATAAATAGCGGTTGCCGACGTTTACTTTTACAGAAATTAAATTGCGCTCGTCCTGTGTCCGGGAGTTTGCTGATAGCTTTTGATCCAGTTCCTTTTTTAGTTCCTCATAGGAACATGTATCGTCAAGATGAAGGACAAGGCCTTCCTTCGTACCCTTTATTGTAACATTTTGCCGCTTTTTCATGGAGATTTTTTCACCTCATAATAAGAAAACAATTTAGGAATAGGAGTCCTATGGTCCTATTCCAATTCAAAATATACAGACATTTAATAGAAATTCGACATGAGGGGTCCATTCTCCTCTTTTAAAAAGAAATCAAGTTTAAGACTAATCAGCCCGCATTGCATCCATATGTTTTTCGAACAACCTTTTTAATGGATATCCCGTAATGAGCACGAATAGCGCATTTAAGATAAGCGTTGGGTAAAAGCGCAAATTAATAAAACTCTTAAAATCAATGTCCGTCACATCGATCAGATGGTCCATTTCATATACGCCCACTTCTAATAAAGCAATCCCTACGATCGTTATGAGAAGGGCAACAATAAAATTATTTTGCAGGATATTCAAGATTTTGGACGTAAGATAGGCAACAAACGGAAAAAGGAAAAGGTAAATTCCAATAATTTCAATGTAAACAATATCATACAAAAGCCCAAAGATGGCTGCATAAATAATTCCTTGTTTCTTGCTTACAAAAATAGTCAAAAACAATAAAGCAGCAAACAGAAAGTGAGGAGCAATTATTTTGCTTTGACCAAAAAGATCTTCTGGGACATATTGAACATATAAGCTTTCCAAAATAAATAATAGCAGAAACAAAAGAGGGAGAAGGAATCTTTTCACGATTACTCCCCCGTCCCGGTCGTTGTATCAGCAGCTTGAGCCATAACTCTTTTCGTCACGATGACCGTTTTAATATCATAAAAATCAGCCCCTGGTTTTACCAAAGCCGTTAGGTTTAATCCATATTGATCCTGTTTTACTTCGACCACTTTCCCGATCATTAACCCTTTTGGAAAAACGTCCCCTAATCCAGAGGTGATAACGGTTTGCCCTTTTTGAATGTCGGCACCAGAAGGGATGGCCTTGACCTGAAGTAATTTTTTCTCGCTGTCATAGCCTTCCACAAGTCCATATACATTGGTTTTTCCTTGAACAATCGCCGAAATTCGGTTCTTCGGGTCCATGGAACTCAACAGCTGAACGGTCGAGCTAAATTGAGTCACACTCTTTACTTTTCCAATCAGGCCGTTAGCTGTGACAACTGCCATATTTTTTTTAACACCGCTTAATTTACCTTTGTCGATTATAATCATTTCATGCCAACGATCAGGGTTTCTTCCAATCACAGTAGCTGGAAGTGGTTCATAATCTCTCAGGGTCTTCTTTTCACCGAGAACATCACGTAATTCTTTATTGTCATTCTTCAGCTCTTGAACCTGTGCTTCAAGGCTGGCAAGATTTTCAACTCGTGATTTTAATTCTTTATTCTCTTCGTATGTATTGGTAAGGTCCTGGAGATTTTCAAAAAAGCCTGCAACATAGTTTGTAGGCTTAGAAACCAAGGATTGAACCCAGCCGGTTGTATCTTTGACAAATTGCTCCGGCCAGGATAGTTTGCTTCTCTCCCTTAAAGAAAACCCAATCAATGCCACGAGAACAATAATGCTGACAAGCAAAATAATCAGTCGTTTATTCATAAAGAACTGTGGCATGATTATACACCTCATTTTTTCTATATAGATAAGAAAGTATTAGTCTTTAAAAAGCTCTTGCTTAACGAGTTTCCCTTGTTCTGTTTTTAAACAGATGGATATGGTCAAGAGCCTTCCCTGTTCCGATGGCTACGCAATCAAGCGGGTTTTCGGCAATTAAAACAGGCATTTTTGTTTCTTCACTAATGACACTGTCCAAATTGCGAAGAAGCGCGCCCCCGCCTGTTAGAACAATGCCCCTGTCCATAATATCGGCAGCAAGTTCAGGCGGCGTTTTTTCTAACGTACTTTTTACTGCTTCTACGATCGCATAAACGGTATCATTAAGAGCAGACGCTATTTCTTTCGCTGTAATTTCAATTGTTTTTGGCAGACCTGTTAAGAGGTCACGACCGCGAATCTCCATATTATCGATTCCTTCCGGAGTACCTGCAGAGCCGATTTCCATTTTAATTTGTTCAGAGGTGCGTTCCCCAATCATCAAATTATAATTTTTGCGGATATATGAAATAATCGATTCGTCCATCTCATCGCCAGCTACACGGATCGATTGGCTCGTTACGATTCCTCCTAAAGAGATAATCGCGACTTCCGTCGTCCCTCCGCCAATATCAACGACCATGCTTCCGGTTGGTTCCCAAACAGGCAGGTTTGCACCAATGGCCGCAGCAAATGGCTCTTCAATCGTATAGGCGTCCTTTGCCCCCGCTTGTCTTGTTGCATCAATAACGGCTCTTTCTTCTACGGCAGTAATGCCTGATGGTACACAGACCATTACATATGGCTTACCTGAAAAAAGATTATTACTTTTTTGTGCTTGACGAATATGGTATTTCATCATCACAGCGGTCGTTTCGAAATCCGCGATCACGCCATCCTTCATCGGCCTCATGGCAACAACGTTCCCCGGTGTCCGTCCAATCATATTTTTTGCGTCGTTCCCAACTGCTACGATACTTTTTGTATCCGTCTGCATGGCTACAACTGATGGCTCACGTAATACAATGCCTTTTCCTTTTACATAGACGAGGGTATTGGCGGTTCCCAAGTCAATTCCAAGATCTCTAGGTCTAATTCCAAACATACTGTTGTATCTCCCTTTCTGTTACGAAATGCACAAATTCTATAGGCAGGTAATCACCTTAATTATCTTGTCTTTTATCGTACGATTTAAATGATTACTTTAAAAAACAATCCTAAAAAATCATACCCAATATTATATCCTAACGTCAAATATTATCCTAGTGTTATAAATATCCTTTTTCCTTTAAACTCACAAACTTGTTTTCACCGATAATCAAATGATCGAGCAAATCGATGCCAATGATCTTTCCGCACTCGACAAGGCGCTTCGTCACCTCTATGTCCTCTCTGCTCGGAGTCGGATCTCCTGAAGGATGATTATGCAGGGCAATAATTGAGGCAGCCGAACGCTTTAATGCCTCGCGGAACACCTCTCGTGGGTGCACGATCGAGGCATTTAAGCTGCCGATAAAGACGGTTTGTTTATGGATGACTTGATTTTTCGTGTTTAAAAACAAACAGACGAAATGCTCTTGGGTCAAGAAGCGCATATCGTTCATGACATACTTCGCCCCGTCTTCCGGCGAGCGTATCACATAGCGATCTGTGTAATTAAGATTGGCAATTCTTCTGCCAATTTCAACCGCAGCAAGAATCTGAATCGCCTTAGCTGCACCAATCCCTTTGATTTCCGTCATCTCTTCTAATGTCGCACTTTTTAACATGCGCAGACCTTCAAAGTGCGTTAAAAGGCGATTGGATAATTGCAGGACCGATTCATCTTTTGTTCCGGTGCGAAGCAGGATCGCTATCAGTTCATGATTGGACAGGCTTTGCGGTCCATGGTTAATAAAACGCTCCCTTGGCCTCTCATCCTGCGGAAAATCACGAATCATTAATGTATTTGTGGACATTTAATTACCTCCCCTTTTAGTGGGAGTCTTTTTCTAATAGGGCAAAGTGTATCCCGCCTTTTTCAATTCCCTTATGGTCCTTGCGACAGGCAGGCCGACAACGGCAAAATAGTCTCCATTGATTTTTTTGACAAGCATGCTTCCAAGCTGCTGAATCCCGTAGGCCCCTGCTTTATCAAACGGTTCACCACTTTGCACATAGGCGTTGATTTCTTCGTCTGTTAACTCCCAAAACCATACTTCTGTTCTTTCATAAAATTTTGTTGAACCCGTTGGAGTTACAATGGCAACACCTGTGAAAACTTCATGCTGACGCCCTGACAGCCTTTTTAACATACTAATAGCTTCTGGTTCGTTTGCTGGCTTTCCTAAAATTTGATTATCTACAACTACAACTGTGTCCGAGCCAATCACAAAGGCTTCTTGGTTCTTCCGAAAAACGACCTGTGCTTTACGCTCGGCTAACTCCATGACTACTTCCGCTGGGGAGAGTGCAGGATCAAAGCTTTCATCAACTTCACTGCTTGAGATCGCGAATGATAAGTGGAGATTTTCTAGAAGTTCCTTTCGCCGTGGAGAAGAAGAGGCTAAAATGAGGTTTTGCATTCAATCACCTTACCTTATGTCATTTTGTATAGGGAGATACATGTTAATCCTATCAGAAATTCTAGAAGCAAACAATTTTAATATGATTAAATTTTGAAGATTATTGTCAAATTATGCAAAAAGAAAAGCTAAGCGCCTTTACCAGGGCTCAAGGATACAGACGAGCCGGCGAGAGGGCTGCTTTTTAGCCTTCTTTACGGATTGGCCTAAATGTGGAAGCGACTGTTCTGAGACGCATACATAAGACGCACACTGCAAGAGGGCGCTTTTTACCTTCTTCAGGGGGTGGCTTATGGCTCGAGTCCCAAGGAGCCGCAACGTGGATAAGGTTATGAATCCAAGCCCATAGGCAGCTGCTAGACAACGCTCAAAGTTTAATTTTATAAACAAATAAGCCCCACCATAATGGCAGGACTTATTTCCCGGAAAATATCAACCTTTGTCGACTACAATGAATAATAGGCACTTAAAAAGTTTAATAGGTGCTGCTGAGCCTGACTGAGACTCTTTTTACTTTTGGATTTTTCATAAGTATTTAGCTTATCGGCCGCGGTCGTTAATTCTGTTTTTATCTTCGTTACCTTTGCATTCTTTAGCCCGCTCGTCTTTAATTGTTCCTCAAGGCCTGTTACCGCCTTAGTCGATTCCTTAGACAGTTCACCGCTTATTAGAGCAGTTGATGTTGCTAATGATAACGTTTCATAGACAGTAGGTACATTCTTTAGGAAGCTTTTCTCTTGGTCATTTAGACCGGATACTTGTTTTTCATCAAGTAACAGTGGCTTCGCAAAGATATCTTCGACTCCATCTGCTTTATATTGATTGCCCAGTGATTTGGCTGTTTCAATGGAATCGGCTACTCCAAGGAATAGATATTGCTTCCCACTCATTTCAACTAGTTGTGATGGAACCCCTTTTGAGGTTACCTCGGTTGATGTTTCCTTCGCACCATCCTTTGATAAGAATACACCGCCTTGAATTACATAGGTTGTCATTTGGTCTAAGGTAATAGCATTTGATGACTTTTCTCCGGTATTGTCGACTGTCGTATTTCCAGTTTTTTCGGCCACTGTTGGTACTGTTGCAGTTCCCGCCTTATCTGTAGGCCCTGTGATCACTAATTTCAACATTACAAATCCAATTGTGGTACCTATTAGGATGGCAAAGGCAGCGGAAGTAACAATTGTGACAATGTTACGGTCCTTTTTCTTTTTTGGATTGGTTGAATAGGATGATATTTTGGGGAGGCTCGGCTTTTTTGTTTTTTTATCGCCTGCAATTGTAAATTCCTCTATATCTTGATCGGAGGATTCCGGAATGATCCAGTCAAAGCTTTCATCGACAGATTCCTGGGTGGCGGCTATTTCTAAGAATCCATCATTTTCTAGTTTATTCGAATCTATTTCTATCACTTTTCGAATAGGTCCGATGTTTGGCTTGCGGTCGATTTCCTTTGGTTCTTCCTCAAAGGTTTTGGGTTCTCCATTTAATTTAATCTTGATTGTATTGCCTTTGTTAGGCTTGTCCACTGCTTGTACTCCTCTCTCTTCCGAAGGGTCATTGGGTTCATCCTAACATATAGGCAAAAAAAAATAACAAGACTTTTGTCGTCTTGTTAGGGTAGTCTTTCGTCAAATTGTTTGTTGGTTCGTCACATTGATAACTATGGCTGTGTGGCTGCTGTTTCAGGGAACTCGCTTAACGGGTTGTCCTTGCCAGCTGGGGCTGGAGCATCCATTTTTGGAAGATCTGCTTGTAAATCAGTAAGACTTGGCATATAAAAAGCTGATACAGTAAGTGAATATGTTAGAGGCTGCGTTTCTGTTTCGAGACTTGTAACCTCTTGTCCGCCTGTATAATTGATCGCTTCAACCGCAACAATTCTTGTAAGCGACTCTAATGTTTCAATGAATTTCTCCAGATCCTTATAGGCTGGTGATTCTACCTGTAACTGTACGGTTAGCTTTTTTAAACCGTTTGTCGACGTTGTAGACTGCTGCTGAGTTCCAGCTTGAGTAGTTCCAGTTTGGTTTGTTGCAGCTTGATTGGCCGTATCCTGAGTTGTTTGCGTTGCAGTGCTAGTTTGACCTGTTGCAGTAGATTGTGAATTTGCTTGATCTGTTGCCACGGTTGCATCCGCATCTTTAGAAAAGCTCATTGTTTTGATCTCACTATTCGAAACCGTTTCAGCTTTTTCTAAATCGAGGATGAACTGTTCTTGAAGCGGCTGAACAGGTACCTTTTTCTGTAGTTCGACTGTATCCTCCGGTTTAGAATCAGTCGTTTCTGTTTTTTTCTGAGTAACTACATCTAGTAACTTTTGTTCAGTCTTAAGTGTCTGTTGTTTGACGCTTAAATCAGACCTCAATGGATTGAGCGAGAAGAACTGAAAATAAACAATCAACATGACAATTAAAAGTATACCTGCGCCTAAGATGATTTTGTCTATTTTTGAGAGGCGGAACTTCATGGAGCAGTCACCCCTTCCTCATTCTCCTTGCTTTTATCCGTTGATTCTTTTATTGCCTCTTTATTAAACGTAATTTCAAATTGTCCAACGTATCGAGGAAGAATATTATTATCAGGCTTTGTTGTGCTTGTAGACGTTCCATTTGCAGCAACACCTGTATTTGTCGAGTTTGAGTTGCTTTGATTCGTTGTCGTGCCCGCTGTATTAGTCTGATTAGTCTGTCCACTCGTAGTTGTACTTTGACTATTTGTGGTTGCAGTAGTAGTACTCTGTACAGTTGCAGCCGTGTTAGTCGTACTAGCAGTGGTTTGTCCAGTTGTACCAGTTACAGCATTCTGGCTGGTTGACTGGGTTGCACTATCGGTAGTTTCCTCAGATTCATTTGCAGTTAGAGAATTAAGACTTGCATCCTCAATCCAGTCTGATTTTTTTAGGCTTTCTAAAAAGTAAGCCGCTTCACGAGTGGTGTCAAATTGCACACTAATTGTTACCGTTCCACTCTCTGAATATGCGAAAGATTGAATGAATCCACGTTCAGGCAGGAGTGAATTAAGGTATCTCATTACCGGGATGGTTTGAATCGGATAGGCATCTGCCCAATCTACAGCTGATTTTAATAAATCAACGGATGTAGAGGCTTCATTCGTTTGCGCACTTTGTTGTTCTTTTTCGGTAATTTTTTTAGTCATTGTAATTTGCTGATTTAGCGATTCGGCATCGCTCTTAACAGATTTAATCTGCCAAAAATAAACGCTGCCAATCAATATTAAGACAGCAGCAATAGCAGATAGGTAGACAATATTAAATTTCTTAGGTTCTTTTTGAGGAAGCAGGTTTATTTCTACTAACATTATTGCACCTCTTTTAAAGCAAGACCTAAAGGTAATAAAAGATTGGTCGGGATGCTCGGATATTTATTTTTCGCTTCACTATCAATCTCCACGAAATCTACAGGAATATCGTATCTTTCTTTCATTTCATCATATATGGCCATTAGCATGGGATGGTCACCATTTAAGAGAAACTTTGAAATATCCGGCTTATCATTATTATTATGTGAATAACGGTAAAAATCTAATAACTTATTCATCTCTTTAAAGATATCTTCAAATTGGATCACCAGTTCCTCAGGTGCCCCTTTAAACTTACAAACCATTAATCCTAGTGTATTTCGTGAAATTTCCCACTGATCCATATCAAACGGCAAGGAGAACTGCCGCATCACCAACGGGACCGATTCATCAAAAATACATAAGTTCACACTAGTTAAATCAAACTGAACAGTGAACAAAACCTCATCTGCTTCGACCCGGTCTAGTTTATGATACAAACGGTACAAGGATAACGGGGAAATGTCGGCCGCAACAGGATTCATTTTTAACCGGCTAAGCAGATCGACGTATTCCATCACATTTTGCTCTGGTGCAGCAAATAAAAGTAAATCCTTTGTCTTGCCATTATCCATCAGTGAGTAGTAGTCAAACACCGGCTCTTCAAAAGGCAAATGGATACTGGAACCGAGTTCTAAATATAGATACCCCTTTATTTCATCATCTTGAACATCGGCTGGTATCGTGACCTGTCGGATAATGACAAGCGGATTTGGAACAATAAAACGAATAGAACGTCTCTTGATTTTCCATTCGTCAATACATTCTTCGAGAATGCTCGATAGAGAATCCATATCCACAATCTTCCCGTCTACTATGATCCCAGGAGGTAAAAAACGCTCAAACCATCTTTGCGGTGTCGGCGGATTCTCTTGTTTTAGTTCCAAAAAGCGAACTGAATGGTCATTTATTACCAGATTGATTATTCTGTTTTTAGGTGAAAAGAGGGAAAATGCCATATGATGAACCCCTTAATAAAATATCCTTAATAAATGAATTTGAAGTACAAGTCAATAATATCCCAACCCCAGAAATAGGCTGTCAGTGTTCCGGCTGCAATGAACGGACCAAATGGGATAGGCTGGCGCTTTTTTACGATTCTAAATAGGAGAGCTAAGCCGCCAATAATTGCTCCATATAATGTTGCGAGAAAAAATGACAATAACACTAATTTAAATCCTATTACAAAACCGATTAGGGCATATAGTTTAACATCGCCAAAACCCATCCCCCCCTTGCTGACAACAGCGATAATTAGGAGGAGGAGAAAGCCTGTAACCGCCCCTAGAAGGCTGTCCCACCATGGTGTTAAGGGCCAGACAATTCGTTCCAATAAAAAAATCCCTGCAAACCAAAGCAAAATTTTATCAGGGATGATCATATAATGAATATCGGACACGGTGATAATCATGAACATTGAGATGAACGTTAAAGCAACAATTAGTTCTCCAGACCATCCAATAACGTATGGTGCAGTTGCAAAAAGGATTCCAGTTAATAGTTCAAAAGTCGGATAGATAGGAGAAATCCGCGACTGACAGCCGCGGCATTTCCCTTTTTGAAGTATATATGATAAAACCGGAATTAGTTCAAATGGTGTTAACTGATGTCCGCAAGTTGGACATGCAGATTTTGGTGTGACGATTGATTGTTTTAATGGGACTCTTAGGCCAACTACGTTGAAAAAAGAGCCAAATATTAGACCATAGAAAAATATAAGAATTTTAACCATTTCTACTGTTTATATGCTGAAAGTGCTTTTTCTGAAACTTTATCTGTTTTGGCAGGAGTAGTTTCTTTACTTACAATCTTACATGCATCATGATTTTCAATTTCATAGGAATATTTTACTGATCCATCAGCTTGTGAGGTTGGTGTTACAGTAACTTTAAATCCTTCATCCTTAACACGATCTAAGTAAGTTCCTAAACTTGTAGTACTACTAGCACCATCAATAGTTAAATATGTGACGGCATCAGGGTGTTTTTCAGCTACATAAAGATGGGCTGCATCAATTATTAATAGTGCATCTTGTACTTTTGCTTTATTCTCTGACTTTGTAATTACATTTCCAATTGCTGGGATGGCTATTGCTGCGATAATCCCTAAAATAATAATAACTGCAAGTAATTCAATCAATGTAAAACCTTTTTGTTCTCTCATTTTTGCTTTTAAAGCTGGTACCATTTTCCCGCTCCCTCTGGTTCTATGAACCTAGTAATATTTATCTATGAGTATACAATAAATGACATCATTGTAAAAGATGTTTTTTATCATTTCGTGTCTCAAATTATGGATATTTGTAGCTAAATGTCGAAAATTTGTGATTATTAACTCATTTGATCATACATCGAGAACATTGGCATCATAATCGACATGACAATCACCCCAACAACACCTGCCAAAAAGACTATCATAAGCGGTTCGATCAAGGACTTTAGTCGGTCTGTCCCAGCATCAACCTCTTTTTCATAGAACTCCGCAATTTTCGATAACATCGCATCTAAAGCCCCGGTTCCCTCCCCGATCGTAATCATTTGCGTGACTAAGGGAGGAAACGCCCAATGGGCAATCATTGGCTCTGTCATCGATCTACCCTTCTCAAGCGAGTCACGGGAATCACGAATAACTTTGGAGATCACCTCATTTTCAACAACCTTTTCAACAATCGACATTGCCTGCAAAATCGGCACAGAGCTGGAAAACAACGTGCTAAGCGTCCGCATCATTCGTGCTAACTGGGCTTTTTGAATCATTCTTCCGAATATTGGTATCCTTAAGGATACTAAATCTAAATAGTATTTAGCCTGTTTATTTTTTTTGATGAACATAAAGGATAGGTATACAGCAACAAAAAAAATGGCTAATGACCACCAAAACGATTGCATAAATTCACTAACGGATAAAACAAATTTTGTAATAGCAGGAAGTTTTAAATCCATATCAGAAAACATCGTTACAAACTTGGGAACAACTCCAATCAGCAAGAATATAACAGCCAAAATCGCAATGACCCCTATAACGGCCGGATACGTAAGCGCTGATTTGACCTTCTCCCTTGTATGATGCTGCTTTTCAAAATCCTCAGCAAGCCGTTCAAGAGTTCCATCCATATTACCGCTGACCTCTCCCGCCTTTACCATATTGACAAACATGGAATTAAATATTTTGGGATGTTTAGAAACCGCTTCAGAAAAAGGGTTCCCTTCCCTTAGTTCCTGCTCTACATCTAATAATGCGCGTTTTAGCCCTTTGCTCTCTGTTTGAGCAGCCAGAACCGCTGTCGCCTCTACAATGGTAACCCCGGCCTTCAACAATGTGGCAAATTGCCGCAGATAAATAACAAAATCCTGCATCTTAATGGGATTTCCTATCGTTAGTTCCATTGTCATTAATGTCTCTGGAACTTCAGTCATTTCAATTACCCTAACACCATTATCTTTCAGCTTCACCATGGCCTCGCGGCGGGAGGCTGCAGTAATAACACCCTGCTTTTTCCCGCGCTTGTCTCGTCCGGAATATTTAAATCTAGGCATCCATCATCATCTTTTCTTGTAGATATTTGGTTGCAGCTCTTTCTGAATGATATTACGGTCAAGCAAATCTCTAATACTCATTTCTAAAGTGTGCATACCTTGTGCACGCGAAGTTTGCATTGTACTTTGAATTTGATGAATCTTTTCATTTCGAATTAAGTTTGCAATTGCGGGATTATTGACTAATATCTCTGTAGCAGCTCTACGGCCTTTGTTATCAACTGTAGGGAAAAGTCTTTGCGAGATTACCCCTACCAAGACAGATGCAAGCTGGACGCGAATTTGCGGCTGCTGTGCAGGCGGAAAAACGTCAATGATACGGTTGATCGTCGCTGGCGCACTAGAGGTATGGAGTGTACCAAAAACAAGGTGGCCTGTTTCCGCTGCTGTAATAGCGATACCAATTGTTTCCAAGTCACGCATCTCCCCTACAAGGATAACGTCTGGATCCTGACGGAGAGCCGCTTTTAGACCACTTGCATAATTCTGAGTATCGAAGCCGACCTCACGCTGATCAATAATGGAATTCCCATGTTTATGAAGGTATTCTATCGGGTCTTCTAGGGTTATAATATGTTTCCTCATTGTCCGATTCATATAATCAATCATGGATGCTAGTGTTGTCGACTTACCGCTTCCTGTAGGTCCAGTTACTAGAATAAGCCCTTGTGGCTTTTCAACAAGCTTAGGAATGATTTCCGGCAGATCTAAATCTTCGAGGGTTGGCGTTTTGGATGCAACAACCCTTAATGCTAGTGAGACACTTTTGCGTTGATGATAGGCATTCACACGGAAGCGAGACACTCCTGGAATCCCATATGAGAAATCAAGTTCCCCTTTATCTTTAAATTGACCCCAAAGGTTGTCAGGAATAATTTGTTTGGCTATTGCCTCGGTGTCTGCTGGCAGAAGCATCTCTTTTCCGTATCGTTTAATATCTCCATTAATCCGAAAAATAGGGGGAACCCCAACCGTTAAGTGGATATCAGATGCTTTAAATTCCATTGCGGCCCGTAGAATATGATCAATTCTTTCATTCATCGTCTCAACCCCCTACTCTAAAATGGCAACACGTAAGACTTCTTCCGTTGTTGTCAAACCTTGTTTCACTTTTAATAGACCATCATCAATTAGGAAGATAGTTTTATTTTTAATCGCATGTTCCTTTAACTTTTGAACTGAGTTATCATTCATAATGATTCTACGCATGTTATCATTTATGACCAGTACCTCATGAAGGGCAATCCTTCCTTTATAGCCTGTCATATTGCAGGAAGGACAGCCTTTCCCTCTTGTTATCTTGTCAATTTTCAAACCACGTCTAGCAAAAATCTCCTTTTCTCTTAATGAAGGTTCTTGAGACTCTCCACAATCACGGCACACTCTGCGGACAAGACGCTGCGCGACAATGCCGGAAACGGATGATGCAATCATAAACGGTTCAACGCCCATATCATTTAGGCGTGTAATAGTTCCAAGTGAATCATTCGTATGCAGTGTACTTAAAACTAAATGCCCCGTTAATGATGCACGTATGGCAATCTCTGCGGTTTCTTTATCACGAATCTCTCCGACCATGATAATATTTGGATCCTGACGGAGGATGGAGCGCAAACCCGCAGCAAATGTCATCCCGACATTTGTATTTACTTGGATTTGATTAATTCCTTCTAGCTGATACTCGACCGGATCCTCAATTGTGATGATATTGACCTCTTCGCTATTTAATTTATTGAGCGCCGCATAAAGTGTAGAAGACTTCCCTGACCCCGTTGGTCCGGTAATAATAACAATTCCTGTCGGCTGCTCAATTAACTGGCTAAACCGTTTGAGATTGAGAGCATTAAAGCCAATTTTATTTAAATCATTTAAGGCTGCCCCCATGTCCAACAGACGCATAACGATTTTTTCTCCGTAAACAGTTGGGAGGGTTGATACACGTAGATCAATTGGATAAAAATCTAAATGCAGTTTTATACGGCCGTCTTGTGGTATACGATGTTCCGTAATATCCAAGTTGGACATGATTTTAATTCTTGCTGTTAATACACTATGCATTTGACGCGGTAAAACACGTTCTACTCTTAGCACTCCATCAACCCGATAGCGAATAACAATTTTTGTTTCCTGTGGGTCGATATGAATATCACTTGCTTTTTGGATAACGGCATTAGTCAGAAGCTGATTAACCAATCGAACGATTGGCGAATCCTGATTTGTGACATCTTCATCCCGACCTCGGTCATTTGGGGTCAGATCATCAAAAAGTTCTTGAAACCCATCATCATCTTCATAATACTTGTTTATTGTTCTGAGGATGTCCTCTTTTGTTGCTATCCCTGCTTCAATTTGAAATCCGGTTGATAAACGCAAATCATCCATAACAATAAAGTCCATTGGATTTACCATAGCAACAAACAGCTTATTCCCTTCCTTTTTTAGAGGAACAATCAGATTTCTTTTCGCCATATCCTTTGAAATCAAGGTAAAAAGACTTGTATCAAAAGGATATTGAACAAGATTTACATGTGGAATCCCTAGTTGATTTTCTAATACCTCTGCTAATTGATTGTCAGTTATATATCCTTTTTGCAGTAAGGCTTCTCCAAGCTTTTGACTGGACCCTTTTTCCCCTAAAGTAGCTGAAAGCTGCTCCCTTGTAATAAGCCCTTGTTCAATTAGCAATTCACCTAATGGTTTTCTTGTTTGTTTTCTATTGTAATCAGTCTTATTTTGGTTGTTCATTCGGCTTCCCCCAAAGGTCATCAACATTTGAATCTTGAATTGTAGTACCAGATGTTGAAGTAGTTTGACTTCCATCAGGACTAGTTTCAGTTGAAGGAGTTAATGTTGTTGTAGTTTGACTTCCAGTTGCTGTTGTTCCCTGCGTTGTACCAGTTAAGGAATGTATTTCAACTCGATATGCCGGAGAATAATAATCCTCTGAAATGAACTCAGTCTTTAGCAGTTGTTCTCCTTGGTACACTGCCCGGTAAACTTTTACGTATTTGCCATCGGCACCCGCAGCTTTAACCACTGTATTACCTGATTTTAAAAGTGGGCTATATTGAACAATCGTTTTTGGTTTTAATGAATGTTCATCCTTTTTAGTGATTTTATAGTTGTAAAGTAATTTTTCACCTTTTAAGCTGACACTTAATTGATTGTCTTTTATTGTCATTACTAGTGTATAGCTTGTTTTATTAGAATTAGCGAAGATTAAATCCATGTTTTTATCAGGACAGACGCGTGCTTCAAATCCCAAAACTGCATAATCAGGAAGTGTACTGCTTAAATTTCGGTCTACAATTGTAAAATTAGTTGGAAGTAGTGCTTGATAAATTCCCGTTCCAAGTATACTTAATAGAGAAGGATCATTTATCTTTTGATTCTTGGCAAAGTCTAGAACAGAAAACGTTGCTCCTTCAGCAATTTTAACCTCTGGATTTTGTTTAACTATAACTTGAAGTCCATCAGAGACCTCATTTAAGTTAAGAACAGCTTTACTTATAACAACATCCTTATCCACTGCGTTTGCCAGCATGTAGTCCTTGGACAGGTTGAAAGTTTGTTCACCATTCTGAAGAGCGGATGCTGACGATTCTAAATTTGTTTTCAGTTTTGTAAAATCAACTTCGTTACTATTAAGCTCTGGGAAAAGAATACTTATTTGCTCCTCAAGCTGCATAAGATCAATTGAAAGAAAGACAGGGTTGGACTGCCCATCTTTAATTGAATTGATGGTTTTTTCTTTATCTAAGTAAAAAAGGTTCAAATCCAACGGAACGGTCTTATCACTAAATTGAAAAGTAAATTTTGTATTTTTCATCCAATCCAGGTACTGTTTCTCTAATAAACTGGCTGCTTCTGCAGCGGCTTTCCCCGATACATCTATGTTTCCAATCTTAGTTCCTTCTGAATATTTCCCATCAAGATTAGCCAATTGTTCATATGCCTTTGCTCCAAAGTGAGAGGTACTAAAGATAAAGGCAGTACTAAAAAAAAGTACGAACAATAATTTTATAAACTGAGTGTAACTTTTCATATCTTTGCCCCCAATCTATCAAACTACTTTTGTAATTTGACTTCCCTCTCGATATCTTTGTCCTTTTTGGGTTCTTCACTCCCGGCCGCAGCTTCCTCAGCCGCAAGAAATAAATCTTCTAGGAAATATTCATCTTTTTCTTCTTCAACAATAATGTCTTTGTCTTCTCTTAAAACTTCTAAATCACTTATTTCCTCAAGCCTGCCTTCATCCTCAGTGTTGTTCATTTCAGCTGATTTATCTTGCAGTAAGTTTTCTATATCTGCTAAATAGCCTTCTTCAAGTAAATTATCTTCAGTGATTTCTGTTTTTTCAGTTTTTTCTAATTCATTAAGCACAAAGAGGTCATCTGCCTCTAATTCAAGGTTAATTTTTTCTAATTCTTGCTTTGCCTGTTCTTGTACTATATGCACCTGTTTTTCTTCAATATCCGTTAATGAAGGTAATTCTTCTGTTTCAATATTTAAGTCTAATAACTCTAATTCAACTGTTTTTTCTACTACCATTGGGTTGGATTCAACATATTCGAATTGTTCATCATCTTCTAAATCAAACGCCTTTATTTCTTTACTATATATAAAAGTCCCAAATCGAGTATCCATTACATAAGCAGCAATTAAAGCCAATAAAATTATTATTAACCCTGTCTGCCATAATGGGAGAGAATTAACAGTTGTTAGTCCTCCAAGTGCCAGCACAAAACCAGTTAGAGTAACACTCAGCTTTCCTATAAAGGAGAAACCAATCCGTAATACTGTAAGAATTAAAAGTAAAGTTAAAGTAGCACCAATGGCCCATAAAAATGGCAGCATAAATGGAATTCCTTTCTTTATTAGACTATTTATCTATTAAAACAACCCATTAATTTCTATATTCCAAAGATTTTTCGACTATATATGCATGATTTTGACAAAAAAAACACCTTTTACATATTGTAGTATATTATTTCATAGTAAGAAAGACGGTTGGTAATATTTTTTTACAAGAAAAAAACCCAATCATTGCTAAGGGAACTAATTCAAAATACCTATTAGCAATAATTGAGTACTCAATTTACTATTTCAATTTTTAATTACTTTCTCTGGTTGGTTCTGTTGTTATCATTTCCTTTACAGGTGAAAGTCCGGTACCATTATCAACAAAAAGGGGGGAATTATCATAATTAATTTGGACAAATTTAAATATAAAGTTGTCATCATTCCCACTAGAGGTCAATGTTCTAGCTATAATCGAACCTGAAAAGGAAGTATTTAAAGAAACACTTGCATTAGGTGCGAAGATCATTTTAGGAACAGTATTATCATTACTCAGATAACTTATATTAAATCCACCGGTAATAATATGCCCAAGCACGCCTTTCCCTTTTGCCGGATCAATCACGATATCCGAGTTTTTCGCGTACATGGATCCATAGATTTTTCCTCCAATATTTGCTGCCGTACCTTCTAAAAATACATATATTTTTTCGATATTTGTATCAGTACCCAAGATATTACCTTCTGTTCCGATAATACTACCTGGACCCATCGTGATGTTTTTTATATAAAATGAAAGTTTACCTGTACCAACAACTTTAATTTTCCCGTAAACATTTAAGTTGTTTAACACTAAATTTTTATTATAATTTCCAACATCAATCGTTAAAGTTTGATCACTGTTAACTGTTAAGGAATTAAATGCCATATCACTGTTAAGGGTTAATGTTTGGTTTGTTGTTGTCATTGAATAATTATTTGTATTTGTTATCGTAAAGACCGGAAAATCAGGGATGTTTAATGGTGTACTTACATTTGTATAAATATTCCCCGAGACAATTGCTTTGCTACCATTTAGCGTTACCTCACTCATTGTTCCAGATGTACCAATCGATCCGTCAACCGGAACGTTTTTTAAGATTAGACTATCTTTCACAAACAAAACAGTATCGGCCGGTATCGTTACGCTTGTCCGTGGTTTCCAGGACACGTGAAATACCTTAACCACTTTTCTTGTCCGATTGTTAATCTTACCTATAGAAGTTACCTTGTAGTCATAACTATATGAAATTGGCGTACTGCTAGGGACTTGTTCAATCGTAGTTGTGGCAACAGGCTGTCCCCCTGAAGTTTGTTCAAAATCCTTATATTCTTTTACCGCTCCGACTTCCATTGCACTATTTACCCTTGTAAAAAAATCAGACCCAGTCATTGCCTGGCCATAAGCTTCCTTAAGCTTTGGCTCAATCATATTCATTCGATAAGTAACACCCGATTCAGCAATATAATAGGCAGATTGAGTATCTCGGTCACCGCTGCTCATTTTAAGGTTCGTTGAAGCAAGACCGATTAAGCTAATTCCCAAAATGGAAATGACAACTAGGACTAAAAGAACAACAATTAAGGCCACACCTTTTTCATTATTTAATGTTTTAATATGAAGAAAAAATCCTTTCATCTTTTCACCTATTTTCTTAAATAGACCGTGCTCGAAAGTGTTATTTGTGGAAGATTATTTGAAGGTATATTAGCAATAGTAATGGAATACATGTCATCTTTAACCTTTTTAAGGGTAAACGTTTGAATATTTGCAATTAATGGATCAGCGTTTTTCGTAATGTTTTTATTCTCCAACTTATATATGTCGACTCCGTTGATCTTTAACTGATCATTGGAACTATCCGTATCATCTATATTAATAAAACTTACAGTTGAAGCCTTGCGAATTTCTCTAGTGATACTATTCATTGCAAGCCGGACGTTTGATTGATTTTGAATCTCTGAAGTTTGACTGCTTGACTGTTTTAGTCCAAGTAGATGAACAGAACTTGCTAAGAGCAAAATGATTGATAGAAGAGAAAGAGCAGCTAAAAGTTCAATTAACGTAACACCTTTTTCATTGTTTCGTTTTGGTAAATCTACAGTTTTTTCCATGATTGCAGCATCTCCATTTGAGCTTCAATTTTAGCTTTGGTCTTATCCTTATAAACCTTTACTTTCACTTTTACTAACGTGCTCCCTGAAGAAGAATTTGCTTCAATATAAACATAATAACCCGGGACAGTTGTTTCAAAGAAAGCTTGGCCATTTATGTTACTTAACACCTTGTATTTTGGAGTTCCATCAGATTTGGTTAACTTATTTAATTCACTAGGAAAATTCACTAAGTCGGTGGATAGTGCAACAGTTCGGTTTAACTCTTCCATAGTAGATTCCGCCACATATGTTGCACTCATCATATTTTTTGAAATAGCATTAGAACGGGAGGATTGAACTATCATAGTTAACAATGACACAATAATAATAGAGAGGATAACAATTGAGGCGAGTATTTCTATTAAAGTCATTCCCTTTTCATTCATATACGTCGTCCTTTAATTTCTAGTATATTACAAGCTATCAAGTTTGAATTTTTTGTAGTTTTTTGTATGATTTTGATAGATAATTTCATTTTTAGTTTAACAGTATGATATATGCTTTTCAATAGATTGTATATTGTATAAAAATAGGTGACCAAAAAATTGGTCACCCTTTTGCTATTTTTCAATTGTGTCGATATTTTCCAATCGTTTCGCAAATAAATGGTTTCGCTTCTGAAATAAAATAAAGAGAACCCGTAACAACTATCATTTCGTCTGATCCTAGGCTATTTATCTTCTCAATCAAATATGAATTCCAATCATCTACTGCCAGTTTTTTTTCTGAATGACTAATTTGATATAATTGCTCCGCTTTGGCAGCGCGATGAAAATCAAAGCTGACAAAGGTAATCTGATTGGCAATTCCATCTAGCATTGCGATCATTGCATCCAGTTTTTTATCGCTTAAGGCCGCAAAGACGATCTGAATATTTTTCCGACCTTTGTATCTACTAGTTAATTCACTGACTAGTGCTGTAATCCCTTCCTCATTATGCGCTCCGTCAATAATCACAAGCGGCTTTTCAGACAGAATTTCAAACCTGCCTGGCCAATATGCTTCTTTTAATCCCGTTCGAATAGAATCTTCTGTGACCTTATAACCAGCTTGATTTAGAAAATCAGCAGCAAGAACAGCAAGTGCGGCATTTTCTGTCTGGTGCTGTCCAATCATACTAATTTCAAGCTCCTCAAAAGATAGAGATTTCGATTTTAGGGAAAAAACTTCCCCCTTAGCAATCGATTCATGTCCAGATACCTGGAATTCCTCATTTAATCTAGAGATAGGAGCTGACTTATTCTCTGCCGCCTCCTCAATCACCTTCAAGGCACCTGGATGTTTTACAGCCGTAAAGATTGGTGTGTTATTTTTAATAATCCCAGCTTTTTCAAAAGCAATCTCCTCATAAGTATCACCAAGGATATTGGTATGATCCAAACCAATATTCGTAATAATTGAAGCTAACGGTTGAATAATATTGGTGGAATCAAACCGCCCGCCAAGACCAACCTCAAAAACAACGATATCGATATTATTGGCTTTAGCAAAATAATAAAAGGCCATTGCAGTTATGACTTCAAACTCCGTTGGACCACCAAGCTCCGTTCCTTCCAATTCATCAGCAAGTGGCTTAATGATATTGGTTAACTCTAATATTTCCTCATCACTAATTGGTTTTCCATTCACACTAATTCGTTCATTAAATTGTTCAATATATGGTGAGGTAAAGGTACCAACCGTATATCCTCCCGCTTGTAGGATCGAACGTAAAAAAGTGACAGTGGAGCCCTTTCCATTTGTCCCGCCAACATGGACAGCTTTCATTTTCTTTTCCGGTGACCCAAGCTTGTCCATCATCCATTCCATCCGTATTAAGCCTGGTTTAATCCCTAATCTTAGTCTCCCATGAATCCAGTCGAGGGCTTCTTGATAAGTTGTAAACAATTTTGGTACACCCCTTCTATGTAAGCGAGACGAACCCAGTAGTGAATTCGTCTCGCACACTTGTTATCCTCTTAACTCTTTAATACGAGCTTCGACCGTATCTCTCTTTTCTAGATAATCCTTCTCTTTCGCACGTTCCTCAGCCACAACACTTTCAGGGGCTTTTTTCATAAAGCCTTCGTTGCCTAGTTTCTTCTGAACGCGGTCCACTTCTTTATTTAAGCGGTCTAATTCTTTATTTAGACGAGCAATTTCTTCGTCAATATTAATCAAGCCTTCAAGCGGAAGGATAATTTCTAATCCTGTAACAACGGCAGTCATCGCTTTTTCAGGTACTTCGATATCTATTCCGATTTGCAATTCTTCTGGATTACAGAAACGTTCGATATAGCTGCGGTTGCTTTCCACTGCCTTTAGAACCGATTCATCTTTTGCTTTTACAAGCATTTTAATCTTCTTGCTTAATGGTGTGTTTACTTCAGCACGAATATTACGTACAGAGCGAATCATCTCTACCAGCAGCTTCATTTCTTGAGCAGCCTGCTCGTCCGTTAGTTCTGGTTTTACAACTGGCCATGCTGCGGTTGTGATGGATTCACCAGTATGCGGAAGGTTTTGCCAAATTTCCTCAGTGATAAAAGGCATGAATGGATGTAACAAACGCATCGTGTTGTCTAATACATAAGCCAGGATCGATCGCGTTGTTTTCTTAGCGGCTTCATCTTCTCCATATAATGGAAGCTTCGCCATTTCAATATACCAATCACAGAAGTCATCCCAGATAAAGTTATATAGCGTACGACCAACTTCACCGAACTCATAGCGTTCAGACAGTCTTGTTACATGCTCAATCGTTTCATTTAAGCGTGTTAAAATCCACTTATCTGCGACTGATTTTTCACCGCTGAAATCAATTTCTTCATATCTTAAGCCATCCATGTTCATTAAGGCAAAACGGGAAGCATTCCAAATCTTATTGGCAAAGTTCCAAGTAGACTCTACCTTTTCAAAGCTGAAACGTAAATCCTGTCCTGGTGAACTGCCAGTGGATAGGAAGTACCGTAAGGCATCGGCGCCATATTTCTCGATAACATCCATTGGATCTACACCGTTTCCAAGTGACTTACTCATCTTACGGCCCTGCTCGTCACGAACGAGACCATGAATGAGAACATCTTTGAATGGACGATCCCCTGTGAACTCGATGCTTTGAAAAATCATCCGGGATACCCAGAAGAAAATGATGTCGTAACCAGTTACCAGTGCATCCGTTGGGAAGTAACGCTTATAATCAGCGGCTTCTGTGTTTGGCCAGCCCATTGTAGAGAACGGCCATAAAGCAGAGCTGAACCATGTATCCAATACGTCTTTATCCTGTTCCCAGTTTTCAGCATCTGCTGGTGCTTCCGTTCCTACGTAAACTTCACCTGTTTGTTTATGGTACCAAGCTGGAATACGATGGCCCCACCAAAGCTGCCTGGAGATACACCAGTCACGGATATTTTCCATCCAGCGCAGGTATGTTTTTTCAAAACGGTCTGGAACGAAATTTACTTTGTTTTCTTTATTTTGCAAGGCAATCGCTTCGTCTGCTAGTGGCTGCATTTTAACGAACCATTGAGTTGAAAGATATGGTTCAACAACGGCGCCGCTGCGCTCAGAGTGACCAACTGAATGCATATGCTCCTCAATTTTGAAAAGAACACCCTGCTCTTGTAAGTCCTTTACAATTTGCTTGCGGCATTCGAAACGGTCTAAGCCTTGGTATTTGCCAGCTTTTTCATTCATAGAACCATCTTCGTTCATGACAAGGACACGCTCTAGGTTGTGACGGTTACCCACTTCAAAGTCATTTGGATCGTGGGCAGGTGTTATTTTTACAGCCCCTGAACCAAATTCCATATCCACATAATCATCACCAACAATTGGGATTTCACGGCCAACGATTGGCAGGATAACGGTTTTTCCGATTAAATGCTTATAACGTTCATCTTCTGGGTGAACCGCAACAGCGGTATCACCAAGCATGGTTTCTGGACGGGTTGTGGCTACTTCAATCTGACCAGAGCCATCTGCTAATGGATAATTCATATGATAAAACGCACCCTGAACATCTTTGTAGATTACTTCGATGTCCGATAATGCTGTTTTTGTGGATGGGTCCCAGTTAATAATGTATTCACCGCGATAGATTAGACCTTTTTTATAAAGGGTGACAAATACTTCTTTAACTGCATCAGATAAGCCCTCATCAAGGGTGAACCGCTCGCGGCTATAATCAAGGCCTAAGCCTAATTTCGACCATTGCTGACGGATATGGGAAGCATACTCATCTTTCCACTTCCATGTTTCTTCAACGAATTTTTCACGGCCTAAATCATAGCGGCTTTTGCCTTCGTTACGAAGCTTTTCCTCTACCTTTGCCTGGGTCGCAATACCCGCATGATCCATACCAGGCAGCCATAGTACATCATAACCCTGCATCCGTTTCATGCGTGTCAGGATATCTTGTAGAGTTGTATCCCATGCATGGCCTAAGTGAAGCTTTCCAGTAACGTTTGGCGGCGGGATAACGATTGTGTACGGCTGTTTGCTTTCGTCATCCTTTGCTTCAAAAAACTTCCCATTCAGCCACCATTCATATCGACCTTTTTCAATTGTTTGCGGATCGTACTTGGTCGGCATTGTTAATTCCTTTGTTTCCATTTTATTTCCTCCTCCAATACAAAAAACCCCAGTCGTCATAAAAGGACGAATGGAGTTTGCTTCGCGGTACCACCTTTTTTCCAATCAAAAAAACATGATTGGCTCTTAACTTAGATAACGGATTTTATCCGTCTTCCACTACTTGGATCTCTCCGTTCGCAGAAGAAGCTCATGGGCGACTTTCCAATGTTCTGCATAGGAAATCTTTCAGCTAATGATTTCCCTCTCTTAAAGCAGGAGTGCATTGTACTCTTCCCTGTCGTAGCTCTCATTTTAAATTATATTGTTATACTACCCAAAAAAGGGGAGTGACGTCAATCAGGATGACCAATTTTTTTATTTTTTATACCTTATGTAAAGATCAAGAGAACTTCTATAGGCCATTGGAATATATATAAATAAAAGTTTTATCTTTTTGGGGAGGTTTGGAACGTGAAACGAAATAATTTCCACAAATATAAATACCGTCCCTGGTTTATCACTTCACGCAGGATTGCCGCACAATTGATTGTTCCCTTCAGCATCTTTCAATTTATCCGCACACTGTTTTTACCCACCGTCCTTGATGTATTGCTGTTAACCATTTTTCTTGTGATTGCTGTTTCCCTCTATTTTGACATAATTTAAGGAGCCCATCATGCAGGTTATGACTGCTGCTGGGCTCCTTCTTTTGCCTGCTTTTGTTGATTCTCAATTTCGGTCATCCGCATCACAACATACTCCGAATTTTTCAGGTGCCAATACTTCTCCTGCAGTTGCCGAACAAACTTCATTTCATTCTTTCTTCCTTGTTTCTTATAATAGCTATCGACCACTTGCATAATCGGAACGGGTAAGGCTAAATAGCTGTAGAATAATAACTTCTCATCCTCTTTATAAGGGAAATACTTAAAGTAATGATACACCCAATCAATCGCGGTATCACTCCGCTTTGGTCTAGTGTTTAAGGCCCTTGATAAATAAGGGAGCAGATCATGGATGGGGGACCCGTATCGGGCATTTTCAAAATTAATAAAAAAACCGTACCCCCGGTCATCGTAGAGAAAATGTTCGGGAGATAATTTCCCATGGGTAATCACCATTCGTGCCTTCTCTTCGTCTTTGGTCGTCTCGTACCATTCCTCGAATTTGGCCTTCGAAAACCGGAGCGCCTGGCTGATTTCGTTGTAGTATAAGCAATACAATAACTGAAATGGGGACATATAGGTCTTCTTTTCACATTCATCCATAAAGCCATCAAGGAATTCCTGATGCTTTTCAAGCTGCTGAATGGTCGTTTCGTAGTGCTCAGTACGTTCTTCTTTGTTGACCGTTACTTCCTTCGCAGACAGGGTATGAAGTCTAGCTAACTCTCTAAATAGCTCAAAATTTTGCTGATCACGGTTTTCTTTTTGATCATTGGGCATCCACGGCATTAAATAATAAAGATTATTCTCATGTAAAACGGCATACCTGCCGTCCATGGTTGGATAGATGGGGACGATGCGGTTGAAGCCTTTTTGATATAGCAGGTGAACATGACGGATGAAATCTGTCCCTGTTGTAGGTGGAATTTTTTTCAGCGCAAAGGTGCCTTTATTGGAATAAACCTTTTGAACAATCCCGTAGTCTTCCACAAAATAAGGCTCGACAAGATAATTTTGTAAAATTGGGGCTATGGATCCTAACCGATTCATATCGCTCATGAGATGTCATCTCTCTTTCAAAGGAAAGGCGAAGATTAGTAAAACTTTAGAAAATAAGCTGAGCAGGTTAAAAAAAACCCGCTCATCTTTTTGTTCATCCGTTAATTTTTTGCAAGTGTCCCTGGAATGTAAAGAACCTGACCAACAGATACATCTTGATTTAAATCAAGATTATTGACACGGAGCAGGTTCGGAACGGATACATCATAGCGGTCTGCTAAGCTAGCGACCGTATCCCCTTTTTGAACAATGCAAACCTTTAATTTCGTTTGGCCTGTTCTTTCATCCTTACGGGCAAAGAACTCGGTCAATGTCATACTTTTCTTCTTAGCAGCCTTCTTCTTTTTCATTGCTTTTGGCGGCTCTTCAGAAGAAGAAGATGAACTTTCCTCAGAAACTTCTGCAACAATTACCTCTTCATGGTGCTGCGGGGCGTGTTCTTCCACCACAATAACTTCTGCGGTTGTTTCAACTGCTTCAGGATGGCTATCTTCACTCCTGGCCTCCTGGAGATTCCATGCAGGAGAATACTCTTCTGTCTCTTCCTCCTCTTCTTCTTCCTCGACCTGAGGATGATAATTGAAGGTAGGGAATTTCGGTAAGATTTCAACTGGTTCTTCTTCTTCCTGCGGTTTCCTTGCTTCGGCTTCAAACAAGAAGTTGTTTTCAAAGCTGCTCTGGACGGCAGGTTGTTCTACTTCCACTTCTTCCTCTTCATAACGGTGAAGTACTTCTAACTCTTGTTCTTCCTCTTGCTGCTGCTGTTCAACTTGTTCATTTCCATATAAGCCACTAATCGTTAATTCGGCAGAAAGCTTGATGCAGCTTCGCTCTGGGATGGAATAATCAAATGATTCTACAAGGACGTCGATATCATAGATACTTTGAATCCGGTTATTCGGAATCGTAATATCGACTGGGAATCGGTGAGAAAATTCACAGGATCCCGCCTCTTCCAGTTCAGCTACTCTCTCGACAAATTTCTGAGAGGTAACCCCTTCCTCTTCACTTACTTCGCTTGCTTCGTAACTTTTATATTCGCCAGTTAATTGGAGCGAACCACGTATGGTTACGTACTGATCGTTTTCCTGGATGGTGATGTCCGGGTCTAGGGAAATCGAAATGAGTTCCTCGACTTCCTGTCCTTTTCTAAACCACAATGACTCCTCCAAGGAAAATCGCAGGCACGATTGATTCTCTTGGGACAAAGCGACTCCTCCTTTCGTATCCTCCACGCAAAATCACTATGTCACTTAAACTCTATGTGGGAGGACTATTTTTTATGATAAAAATGGTATTCTGCCTTGCAAAAAGAATTGTTTTGGAGGGGCTAATTAATCTGTTTGGCTGATTTTTCAGTTAGATTGGCTCATTTTCGGTGATCATTGGCCCATTTTTCGGAGGGTTTGGCTCATTTTTGAGCATGATTGGCTCATTTTCCATGATTATTGGATGATTTTCCATTTACGACCAATTCTGAATAAAAAAAATACACCCACTCTTAACAAAGTGGGTGCAAAAAAGCTATTATTTAAGTTTCGAAAAAGCAATCTCTGCTGCCTGAATTGTTTTTTCAATATCCTCATCAGAGTGCTCTGTTGATAGGAATAAGCCTTCAAACTGAGATGGCGGTAAGAATACCCCTTGATTAGCCATTTCGCGATAATAGGCCGCAAAGAAGTCTAAATTAGATGTCTTTGCTTTTTCATAGTTAATGACAGCTTCATTCGTGAAGAAGAAACCAATCATCGAACCGGCACGGTTAAAACTGATTGGAATATCATATTTTTCCGCCGCCGCCTCAAATCCTTTTTGCAGCAAATCACCTTTACGGATAAACTCTTGATAGTGCTCTGGTGTTAACTGGCTTAATGTTTCAAGACCCGCTGTCATTGCCAATGGGTTACCAGATAAGGTACCAGCTTGATAAATTGGGCCGCTTGGCGCAATTTGCTGCATGATTTCAGCTCTTCCGCCGTAAGCACCAACAGGAAGTCCACCGCCGATGACTTTTCCAAGACAGGTAATGTCAGGCGTTATATTAAAATAGCCTTGTGCACAGTTGTAGCCGACACGGAAACCGGTCATCACTTCATCAAAGATGAGTAGCGAGCCATTGGCTGTTGTCAGCTCACGGAGACCTTCTAAGAAGCCTGGAAGCGGTGGAACAAGTCCCATGTTTCCAGCAACTGGCTCCACGATAATACACGCAATATCATCGCCAAACTGTTCAAACGCATATTTAACACTTTCAAGATCATTATACGGAACTGTAATTGTATTTTTGGCAATCCCTTCAGGAACACCAGGGCTGTCAGGCAGCCCTAATGTAGCAACACCTGAACCTGCTTTAATTAACAATGAATCCCCGTGTCCATGGTAACAGCCTTCGAATTTTAAAATTTTGTTGCGGCCTGTATAGCCTCGTGCTAATCGAAGTGCACTCATTGTCGCTTCCGTTCCGGAGTTGACCATTCTGACTACTTCGATGGATGGGACACGCTCAATGACAAGTTGTGCTAATTTCGTTTCTAACTCTGTTGGGGCACCAAAGCTTGTCCCCAATTCAGCTGTTTTTTTCAAGGCCTCGACTACACGATCATTAGAGTGACCCAAAATGAGCGGACCCCATGACAGTACATAATCAATATATTCATTGCCGTCTATATCATATATTTTTGACCCTTTGCCTCTTTCCATAAAAATAGGGCTCATATTAACGGATTTAAAGGCACGAACCGGGCTGTTCACACCGCCAGGCATTAGGTTTTGGGCTTCTTTAAATGCTTCAATCGATTTGGTATACGAACGCATTCTTTTCCCTCATTTCAAGTGTTGTTTATTCCGCTTCTTTTAACCAGCGGCATGCATCCTTTGCATGATATGTGATGATTAGGTCAGCACCAGCACGCTTCATTCCAACCAGCATTTCCATTACTGTATTTTTCTCGTCAATCCAGCCATTTTGCGCGGCGGCCTTAATCATGGCATACTCACCGCTTACGTTATAGATAACAACAGGCAGATTGAAGTTGTTTTTTACATCACGAACGATGTCAAGGTATGGCATACCAGGCTTCACAATTAAGAAGTCTGCGCCTTCTGCCACATCCGATTCTGCTTCCCTGAAAGCTTCTAGGCGGTTTGCCGGGTCCATTTGGTAAGTTTTCCGGTCACCGAACTGTGGTGCACCCTCTGCTGCTTCACGAAACGGTCCGTAGAATGCGGATGCATATTTAACCGCATAAGACATGATTGGAATCTCAGTAAATCCTGCCTCATCTAATCCAGCACGAATTGCCGCAACAAACCCGTCCATCATGTTTGAAGGGGCAATTATGTCAGCACCTGCTTTTGCTTGAGCGACCGCTGTTTTTACGAGTAAATCAAGGGATTGGTCGTTTAGAATTTTGTCTCCTTCCACCATTCCGCAATGTCCATGGTCGGTATATTCGCAAAGACAGGTATCTGCGACGATGATGATTTCTGGAAAGTGTTCTTTTATGTAACGGGTTGCGATTTGGACGATCCCGTGGTCATGAAAGGCTTGCGTTCCGCAGGCATCTTTTGTTTTGGGGATTCCGAATAGTAATACTGACTTGATACCATGTGCAACGATGTCTTCCATTTCGGCTTGGAGATTGTCCATTGATACTTGGAATACTCCCGGCATAGATGACACTTCTTTACGGATGTTTTCGCCTTCATAAATAAATAACGGATAAATGAAGTCTTCTGGTCTTATGTAATTTTCTCTTACAAGTGCACGCATATTAGCACTCGTCCGTAGTCGGCGGTGACGTTGAAATTGAAGTTCCATTCTATTTTTACCTCCAAATGATTTGATTTAAATTTGTTACTGGCGGATAACTTTCGTTTAGTGGCGGATGCGCTCAGTTATCTGGCGCATGGCGTCTATTTACTGGCGGATAGCTGACAATTACTGGCGATCAACTATATTACTGGCGGATAAACCACGATATCTGGCGCACGTCTACCTTTTTCTGGCGGATACCCATCATCAACCTTCATTCTCAAGATAAGCAATCATGCTCTCCATCATATCCTTCACGGTATACTGCTCCGGCGACGCATGCACCGCCAGACCATACTCAAGCAGTTTTTTTTCCGTAACGGGTCCGATACAGCCGATTATACATTTTTTCAACTGCTCCTCCAAACCATACTCCTTCACGACCTCCATGAGATGATCAACAGTCGAAGGACTTGTAAAGGTGAGGATATCCAGGGCATTATCTGAAAGCAACCGGGCCAGCTTCAAACGGCTTGCCTCAGGCAGATAGGTTTCATAAATTACCACTGCATCGACCTGTGCCCCTGCCGCCGTTAACGAAGTGGCAATATACTCCCGAGCCAAGTTGCCTTTTGGGAGCAAAATCTTGGCATGGACATCAACAAGAGGGATAAACTCCTCGACAAACACCTCGGCAACATAGGCCGAAGGGACAAATGCCGGGTGAATCCCCCTCTCCTGCAAGACCTCGGCCGTTTTCTTCCCGATTACCGCAATTTTAGGCAATCCAGCTGCTTCACCGTCGTAAAACGAAAAAAAGGTTTCGACGGTGACATTGCTGGTAAAAATAATCCAGTCGTATGTATCAATAGCCTCCAAGCATACTTGAAGACGTTGATTTTTTTCAATCGGACGAAAGGCAATTAGAGGGATTTCAACAGGAATCCCTCCATACCTCTCGACTAGCTGTGAGAATGATTTTGCTTGACCTCGTCCTCTAGGAACAAGAACTTTTTTATCAAGCAAAGCGCCGGTTTTACTCACGACCTTCAAGCTCCCGCTTAACTCGATCAATCAGGTCCTTGGCTCCTTTTTTAATTAATAAATCAGCAGCCTGTTTTCCAAGCTCTTCCGGATTTTGTCCGCGAAGTTCTTCTCTGAAAATCTCTTGGCCTTCTGGTGAGCCAACTAAAACATTTAAAACTACTTCATCCTTTTCATCTACTTGTGCAAAGCCGGCAATCGGCACCTGGCAGCCGCCCTCCATTTTTTGAAGGAATGCCCGTTCAGCACGAACGGCTTTTTCTGTCTTTTTGCATGTGAATTTTTCAAACAGCTCTAGCAGTTCCTTATCGTCGGCACGGCATTCAATGGATAATGCCCCTTGCCCTACTGCAGGAACACAAATATCGGCATCAATAAATTCCGTAACGACTTCCTTCGCCCATCCAAGACGGGATAGACCTGCAGCAGCTAGAATAATGGCGTCGTATTCACCGGATTCTAATTTTTCTAATCTAGTATCGACATTTCCGCGGATCCATTTGATCTCTAAATCAGGACGCTGGGCTAAAAGCTGGGAGCTGCGGCGAAGACTGCTTGTACCGATGATGGCACCTGGCTTTAAGTCATTCAATTTCACATGGCCCTTCGAAATCAAAACGTCACGGTGATCTTCACGGAATGGAATGCAGCCGATCGTCAATCCTTCAGGAAGGACGGCCGGCATATCTTTCATACTATGGACAGCCATATCAATCTCTTTATCAAGCATAGCCTGTTCGATTTCTTTAACAAATAATCCTTTTCCGCCAACCTTTGAGAGCGTTACATCTTGGATTTTATCACCTTTGGTCACAATTTCTTTGACCTCAAAATCAAAATTGGGATTTAGCTTTTTAAGCTGGTCAATCACCCAATTTGTTTGTGTTAACGCCAATTTGCTTCGTCTAGAACCCACAATAATTTTTCTCATGATTGCCTCCTAAGTTATGCATACCATAAATGAAACGATGATAATCGACCAAATAAGAAAAAGTTTATTAATACAATTAAAAAGGACGCTGTATTCCAAATAGCTAATTGTCTGCCGGAGAGATTTTTGACAATCCGCAGGTATAAAAAAATACTATAGGCTGAAAGTAACAGGAATGAACCAATAATTTTCATATCGTACCACGGCATTCCCGGAACCTTAAGAAATGCCCACTGGAGACCTAAAATTAGACTGAGAAGCAGCATTGGAACGCCTATAACAGCGAATATGTATGATAATTTTTCAAGTTTCTCCAAGTCGGCAAGCCGGATTAGGCGTGTTCCCCATTTTTTCCGTTTCAATAAATCGTATTGAAGTAAATATAAAGATGAAAATACAAATGATAGAGAAAAGGCTCCGTAAGAAAGAATTGCCATCGTAATGTGAATTAACAGTAGTTCAGATACAAGCTTGGTTGCCAGCGTATGTGAATGGTATTGCATTGGCACAAAAGTATGGATGGCCATGACGGTGAATCCAAGTATATTCGTAAAAAAAACGATAAAATCGACCCGTAATAAGTGATTGATAATAATAGACAATGTTACTAATATCCAGGCATAAAAATAGAGTCCCTCAAAAATAGTCAGTACAGGGAACCTGCCTGTATTTATCATATATAAAGAGAGAAAGACGGTTTGCAATATCCATACAAATGCAAGTAACCAGAAAGCAATACGATTTGCCTTCCGGTTATGGTGAATGAAGTCGAAAAAATATAACAACACACTGAAGGCATATAGAACAACTGTAAATTCGTGAAGCCTTGTCAAAAGAGTGTCAAACATAGCAACAACTCCTTATGACTGAAAAGAAGCCTGAACTTCTCCAACCGGCATTTTATTCGTTTTAGCTGCTTTCGAATGTTGTTCCTGAACAAGCCCTTCAATATTAAAGATCTTCATAAACAATTCCATAGTCTGATCTGCATCTGGTCTTGCCGCCAATTCTTTCGCTTGTAAAATAGGATCCTTTAAGAGCTGATTTATGATGCTCTTTGTATGTTTATTTAGGACTTTAATATCATGTTCGCTTAGGTTTGGCAGTTTCCGTTCAAGACTAACCATCGTTTCTGCTTGAATCCCGAGTGCTTTTTCACGAAGTGCGGAGATAACAGGGACAACTCCAAGCGTGCCTAGCCACTGTTTAAAGTCGACAATTTCCTTTTCGATCATGAGCCTGATTTTCGATGCAGCTTTTTGACGCTCCTGCAAGTTTGCTTCGACAATGCCTTCTAAATCATCAATATCGTATAAAAAGACATTATCAAGTTCAGCAATTCTTGGATCTAAATCACGAGGTACTGCAATATCGACCATAAACAGCGGTTTCCCTTTGCGCTTTTTCTCGACTTTTGCGATTAACTCTTTGGAAATAACCAAATCCTTAGCACCTGTTGAACTGATTAAGATATCAGCCTCTATTAATGATTTCTCTAATTCGGTCACATTTCTTGCCTCACCGTCAAAACGGATTGCAAGTGCTTGTGCTTTTTCATAGGTACGATTAATCACGGTTACTTGTTTCACACCATTGCCGTGTAAATTCTGAGCAGCCAGTTCACCCATTTTTCCAGCGCCAAAGATTAAGACATGCTTATTCTCAAGCGAACCAAAAATCTTCTTCGCCAGTTCAACCGCTGCATAGCTGACAGAAACAGCATTGGCACCAATATCTGTTTCAGAATGTGCTCTTTTTGCAAGTGTAACAGCTTGTTTAAAGAGGTGTTTAAACACGGAGCCAATCGTATCCTCTTGTTGTGCTAACAAAAAGCTTGTTCGCACCTGTCCAAGAATTTGAGTTTCTCCGAGAACCATGGAATTTAGTCCACATGTTACATTGAATAAGTGATCTACTGCCCCCTCATCCTCATAAACAAAGAGGAACGGGGAAAATTCTGCTTGCTCGATACCGAACCATTCAGACAGAAATTCTTTTATATAATAACGGCCTGTATGAAGCTGATCCACAACCGCATAAATTTCTGTACGATTACATGTTGACAAGATGATATTTTCTAGGATGCTCTTTTTTGAATTTAATTGTTTAATCGCATCCACAAGATCGGTTTCATTAAAGGTCAACCGCTCACGGATTTCAACAGGGGCAGTTTTATAGTTAAGACCGACGACGACTATATGCATTTTTTATTACACCCCCAAAAAGTTTACAGTATTGTCTAGTAAAAATTATATCACGAGCAATTTCGAATTTTGCTCGAAAATGTGAACATTAAATGAAACAATATGCTAATATAAAATAAACTCGCCTGATTTACGAGCCTTATAATAAGACTTTAGCATAGATTCCTTTACATATTCTTAAGTATGAATTAAATTGGATTACTAATATACTTCCCTATGTACAGTACCAAAAAAATAGAATAGATTCAAGTGAACCTTACTGGAACTGGTGGTGTTTTTAATGAAAAACCAACGAATTTTCCCTGGGATTATCCTAATCGGATTTGGAGCGTATTTTCTGCTACAGCAGACAGGCTTTACTCTTTTTCAACAATTTTATACATGGCCGACACTACTCATTATTGTCGGTGCCGCTTTTTTAGGTCAGGGGTACTCTGCACACGAATATGATGCGATTCTCCCTGGAGTAATTATGACTGGATTTGGCCTGCATTTTCATCTTTCAGGACATCTAGCCTTTTGGCCGACGAACACGATTGGCATGTTAATTTTAATTATTTCTGTAGGCTTCTTTCTTCGTTTTCAAAAAACAAACACGGGTCTGTTTCAAGCCTTCCTATTTCTCATCATAGCGGTTCTATTACTGTTTTATGATAAAATTGCCAGCTATTTTGGCCTGCTGCAAAACGGGATGAATTTAGTTTGGAAATTTTGGCCCGCCCTTTTAATTGTTGTTGGTATTTATTTTTTACTAAAAAAGAAAAAATAACCGCCAGGTGCAGATTAACTGCTTAGGCGGTTATTTCTTTTTACATATAACTTTGCAAAATCGACCAGGCTCGATCCTTGCCCTCGCCTGTTTCCGAGGAAAAAACAATAATATGGTCGTTTTGATCTACTTCTAATGTCTCGCGTGTTACTTTTAAATGTTTCTGCCATTTCCCTTTAGGGATTTTATCCGCTTTCGTCGCGATGATGATGCAGGGGATCTCGTAATGTTTAAGAAAATCATACATCATCACATCATCTGTTGTTGGCGGATGGCGCAAATCAACGATTAAAACAGCAGCCCGAAGCTGTTCCCGTGTGGTAAAGTAGGTTTCAATCATCTTTCCCCACGCGGCCCGCTCGGACTTTGAAACCTTCGCATACCCATAACCCGGCACATCCACAAAATGTAAAATTTCATTAATGAGGTAAAAATTTAATGTCTGTGTTTTACCCGGTTTAGAAGAAATCCGCGCCAAACCTTTTCGATTCAGCATCTTATTAATAAACGAGGACTTTCCCACATTAGAGCGGCCTGCAAGCGCAAACTCCGGCAGCTCTGTTTCCGGATATTGTTCCGGTTTAACAGCACTAATGACGATATCAGAACTAACAACTTTCATCGAGTGCCACCTTCTAAAAGGGCACGCTTCAAGACTTCATCCACATGGGAAACAGGGAAAAATTCCAATTCGGCCCGAACACTTTCAGGAATATCATCAATATCTTTGACATTATCTTTAGGAATGATGACCGTCTTTAGTCCGGCACGATGGGCGCTAAGCGATTTTTCCTTCAGGCCGCCGATCGGAAGAACTCGGCCTCTTAAGGTAATTTCACCCGTCATCCCCACTTCACGGCGGATCGGTTTACCAGTTAATGCGGACACAAGGGCTGTTGCCATCGTAATCCCTGCAGACGGGCCATCTTTAGGAACCGCTCCTTCTGGAACATGGATATGAACATCGTATTTTTCATGGAAGTCTTCGGCAATCCCCAGTTCACTTGCCTTTGAACGAATATAACTAAAAGCGGCTTGTGCCGATTCCTTCATGACATCCCCAAGCTTACCGGTTAATACCAGTTTGCCTTTACCTGGTGATAATGAAACCTCAATTTGCAAGGTATCACCACCAACTGTCGTATAAGCCAATCCAGTTGCTACTCCCACTTGGTCTTCAGCTTCTGCCATGCCGTAGTGGAATCTTGGTTTGCCTAGGAACTCTTCTACATTCTTCTCTGTAATGATAACCCGCTTTTTCTCGCCAGCCACGATGATCTTTGCTGTTTTTCTGCAAATTGTTGCCATTTGACGTTCGAGGCTGCGAACACCAGCTTCTCTAGTATAGTAGCGAACAACTTTCAAGATTGCATCATCTCGAATTTGGAGTATCCCTTTGGAAAGACCATTTTCTTTAATTTGCTTTGGCAGCAAATGATCACGGCAGATGTGGACTTTTTCAATTTCCGTATAACCTTCAATTGTAATAATCTCCATCCGGTCTAACAATGGGCCCGGTACAGTGGAAAGATTATTGGCTGTAGCAATAAACATAACCTTTGATAAATCATAGGTTTCTTCTATATAGTGATCGCTAAAATTGTGATTTTGTTCAGGATCTAATACCTCAAGCATCGCACTTGATGGGTCACCCCTAAAATCGCTCGACATTTTATCAATTTCATCGAGTAAAAAGACAGGATTGATTGTACCTGCTTTTTTCATTCCTTGAATGATTCTACCTGGCATCGCTCCTACATAGGTTCTGCGATGACCGCGGATTTCGGATTCATCCCGAACACCGCCAAGCGAAACACGGACAAAATGCCGATTGAGCGAGGTGGCAATCGAACGGGCCAAACTGGTTTTACCAACCCCAGGAGGTCCTGCAAGACAAAGGATGGGCCCTTTAATAGAATTGGTCAATTTTTGCACCGCTAAATATTCAAGCACACGCTCTTTTACCTTTTCAAGTCCATAATGGTCTTCATTTAAAATCTTTTCAGCACGAAGAATATCGATATCATCATCCGTCTTTTTTGACCATGGCAGGGCAATTAGCCAGTCAATATAGTTACGAATAACTGCACTTTCAGCAGAACTTGCAGGTACCTTTTCATAACGGTCCAGTTCTTTCAAGGCTGCTTTTTTGGCGTGCTCAGGCATTCCTGCCTCTTCAATTTTCTTGGTGAGGTCGGCAATTTCGCCGGTTTTTCCTTCTTTATCGCCTAATTCCTTTTGAATCGCCTTCATTTGTTCACGAAGATAGTATTCTTTTTGTGTCCTTTCCATTGAACGTTTTACACGCTGGCCAATCTTTTTCTCGAGATTAAGGACTTCTTTCTCATTATGAATGGTATCAATTACGCGGTTCACCCGCTGTTTGATATCGGTCATCTCGAGAATTTCTTGTTTTTCTTTTAACTTGATTGGCAAATGTGAGGCAATCAGATCAGCCATTCGCCCTGGTTCCTCAATGTCGGCAACGGTTGCAAATGTTTCAGCAGAAATCTTTTTTGATAATTTTATGTATTGCTCGAAATAATCAAGCATCGTTCTCATCAGGGCTTGATCTTCTACATCCTTTGTATCAGGGTCCTCATAGGTAACGATACTAACGGAGTAATAGTCATCTTCATCATAAAAAGAAACAACTTCTGCTCTATTTAAGCCTTCCACTAATACCCGAATCGTACCATTAGGAAGCTTTAACATTTGTTTAACCTTTGTTAAGGTGCCCAATTTGTATAAATCCTCTTCGGCAGGTTCATCTATTGAGACATCCTTTTGAGTTGTTAAAAAAATTAGATGATCATCTACCATTGCTTTTTCGAGTGCCTGCACAGATCTCTCACGGCCTACATCCAAATGAAGAACCATTGTCGGATAAACGAGCAATCCTCGAAGCGGCAGGAGGGGGACGATCATTTCATTCTGTTCCGCCATCATACTGCACCTCCATATGCAAAATCCTTATTTTTCTACTACTACAGAATAGTCTTTGTTGTACAATTCTATCTCATTTGGTATTTCGTGTCTATTTTTAGAGAGTATACCTTGTTTGTTTTTCACTATAATTATTTTCCCCAAACATATCCGTTTTCTTTCTCATAAAAAAACTTCGGTTTGATTTTACTTCCAAACCGAAGCTTTTATTTTAAATGGATTCTTTTTTTGACAATTCGATCGATGCTGGTATGGCTTCATTTATTGGATATGAGTTAACCAAGGCAAGATCAAACACCTGTTGAAGGTGGGTAACTGGGACAATGTTGATTCCTTGAATTTCATTTAAAATCATTTGCATATTTTCTTCTGGTATAATAACCGTTTTAGCTCCGGCTTTTAAGGCTGCCTTCACCTTAGGATACACACCGCCGATCGGCTTTACATTACCATGAATGCTAATTTCTCCTGTCATGGCCACTGTGTTGTCAATCGGAATCTTATAAATAGCGGAATAAATTCCCGTCGCCATCGCAATCCCCGCCGAAGGACCATCGATTGGTACCCCGCCTGGGAAATTCACATGAATATCATAATCATTTGCCGGTACACCCATTGAACGTAAGACGGTAATCACGTTTTCGATGGAGCCGCGCGCCATACTCTTACGGCGAATCGATTTACCCTGCCCGCCGATACTTTCTTCTTCCACAATACCAGTAATATTTATTGAACCCTTTTCCTTTGCAGGAATGACAGTTACTTCAATTTCTAGCAGTGCACCGGAATTGGGCCCATAAACTGCTAAGCCATTAACCAGTCCAATATGGGACATATCGTTTATTTTTCTTTCCATCCTTGGCGTCATTTGGCTAGAATGAATGACCCACTCGATATCTTCGTCCTTAATAAAACTCCGATCTTCTGTAATCGCAAGTCCCGCCGCAATTTGGATCATATTGACTGTTTCCCGGCCGTTTCTTGCATATGTAGAAAGCGTGTCGACACCCTTCTCGCTTATTTCCATATTCACTTTATCAGCTGCTTTTTTCGCAACAGTGACAATCTCTTCCTGATTTAAATCACGGAAGAATACTTCCATACATCGAGAGCGAATCGCGGGTGGAATTTCACTTGGCGTTCTCGTTGTGGCCCCGATTAAACGAAAGTCGGCTGGAAGGCCATTTTTAAAAATATCATGGATGTGGGTTGGAATCTGCGTATTTTCTTCATGATAATAAGCACTTTCAAGAAAAACTTTACGATCCTCTAGAACTTTTAACAGTTTATTCATTTGAATCGGATGTAATTCACCAATTTCATCAATAAACAGCACTCCACCATGGGCATTGGTGACCGCCCCCTGCTTTGGCTGGGGTATTCCTGCTTGTCCCATTGCCCCGGCCCCCTGATAAATCGGGTCATGAACCGAACCGATTAGCGGATCCGCAATTCCTCTTTCATCAAATCGAGCGGTTGTCGCATCTAACTCGATAAAAACGGATTGTTGTTTAAATGGTGATTTTTTATTCCTTTTAGCTTCCTCGAGGACGAGGCGGGCAGCTGCTGTTTTTCCGACCCCGGGCGGTCCATAAATAATCACATGCTGCGGGTTTGGTCCGCATAATGCTGCTTTTAATGATTTTATTCCATCTTCCTGGCCTACAATATCATTAAAACTGGTAGGACGAACTTTTTCAGATAACGGTTCTGTTAAGGATATCGATCTCATTTTGCGAAGCTGTTCCATCTCTTTACGGGATTCCCGATCAATGGAGACTTTTTGGGTACGCTGGCTCCTCAGTAAATTCCAAAAATACAGCCCTATAATAATACCGAAAAATAGCTGTATAAATAAGGCAATCCCCGTCCAACTCATTTTTTTCCCTCCTACTACTAATACTCATCTATAGTAAGAAGTATTTCCTTTAGACTGGCGGAATAAACCAACAATGTAAAAACAAATCGTTTCTGGGGAAGGGTTCTATGTTTATTTTTGATTCCTTTGGCTGATTATTTGAGACTATTGGCTGATTTTTCTTGGGGATTGGCCGATTTTTCTAGTGGATTGGCTCATAATAAATGATCTTTGGCCCATTTTAAGCCATGATTGGCTTATTTTCCATTTATTGGGATAATTACACAAAAAAAGACCCAGCTTTAAAAGCCAGGCCACAATCATTTATGCAGATTTTTCTTCAACCACAACAGTTCCATCCTCTAATACTAGCTTCGGAACACTATTATCAACAACAGTTTCTTTTGTAATAATACACTTCGTAATATCCTCGCGTGAAGGAAGGTCGAACATGACATCCAACATAATACCTTCAATAATCGAACGTAAACCACGGGCACCCGTCTTCCGCTCAATTGCTTTTTTCGCGATTTCAGTTAGAGCGCCTTCTTCAAATTCAAGCTCCACATCATCGATTTCAAGCATTTTTTGATATTGCTTCACAAGTGCATTTTTTGGTTTTGTTAAAATTTCAATTAATGCAGCCTCGTCTAACTGCTCAAGGCTCGCAATTACAGGAAGACGGCCAATAAATTCTGGAATTAATCCAAAGCGAAGCAAGTCTTCAGGTAATACTTTGGAAAGAAGTTCTTTTTGACCAATATCCACTTGCTTGACATCTGAACCGAAGCCGATAACCTTTTGGCCTAAACGGCGTTTGATAATTGGCTCAATTCCGTCAAATGCACCACCGCAAATAAATAAGATGTTTGTTGTATCGATTTGAATAAATTCTTGATGCGGATGCTTTCTTCCACCTTGAGGCGGAACGCTTGCAACAGTACCTTCAAGAATTTTTAATAGAGCTTGCTGAACGCCTTCACCGGAAACATCTCTAGTAATCGATGGATTCTCCGATTTACGGGCAATTTTATCGATCTCATCGATGTAAATGATGCCTTTTTCAGCCTTCTCTACATCGTAATCTGCTGCTTGGATTAATTTTAAAAGAATATTTTCAACGTCTTCACCAACGTAACCAGCCTCAGTAAGCGAGGTTGCATCAGCAATTGCAAACGGTACATTTAGGATACGCGCTAATGTTTGCGCTAATAATGTCTTACCCGAACCAGTCGGCCCAATCATACAGATGTTACTTTTTGAAAGCTCAACATCATCAATTTTGCTATTAGAATTGATACGCTTGTAGTGGTTGTAAACCGCCACTGACAGCGATTTTTTGGCCTGATCCTGACCAATAACGTACTCATTTAAAATTTCACAGATTTCTTTTGGTTTTGGTACGTCTTTGAATTCTACTTCTTCTTCTGTTCCAAGTTCTTCTTCAACAATTTCCGTGCAAAGCTCGATGCATTCATCACATATATATACTCCCGGCCCGGCAACTAATTTACGAACTTGATCCTGTGTTTTGCCACAGAAGGAACACTTTAACTGTCCTTTTTCATCATTAAATTTAAACAATTCTTTCACCCCTTAACACGTGTTAAAACCCTATTGAAGCTCGTGAATTACACAAACAAGTCCGAGTTTTTTCTCTCTTTTAATGGTATGTATTTTGCATTGTAACACATTTGACTATTGGACTGGAAATAAAACGCTTTAACAATTATGTTTTCTTTTTCTCGTTTTTGTTTGTGGAATTCGTTTTAAAAAACTATGTACTCATTAATCATAACCATAAATTAAAAAAATAAATCTTAAAACGCTATGGAAATATTTATTCGCTATGGATTGCGTTTTTTCCTGCCCATTGTAAAAACTTAAAATTATTAGGACCGGGAACATTAAAAAGGTTTCCCTGTCTTTATTATAATATGTAATTGAAAAAATGTATAAAACAAGGCACGATAAATATCGCGCCTTGCTAAATAATTCATTATTTCTTCTTATTTTCAACTAAGAAGTTGACTGCTTTTTGAAGTTGAAGGTCTGCTTTAATACCATCAACACCGCCAAGAGCTTGTTTAATAGTATCAACAGGCATATTGTACATGCCAGCCATTCTTTCAAGTTCTGCGTTCACATCTTCTTCTGTTACTTCAAGGTTTTCAGCTTTAGCGATTGCTTCAAGCGTTAAGTTCATTTTTACACGCTTTCCAGCATCTTCCTTCATTTGTTCACGTAGGGCATTTTCGTCTTGACCAGAGAACTGGAAGTAAAGTTCAAGGTTCATACCTTGCATTTGCAGGCGTTGTTCAAACTCTTGAAGCATGCGGTTTACTTCAGTCGTAACCATTACTTCAGGAATTTCAACTTCAGCATTTTCAGCAGCTTTTTCCACTAGAGTATCACGCAGATTGTGTTCTGCTTCATGCTTTTTGCTGTCTTCTAAACGAGTTTTGATTTTTTCTTTTAATGCATCTAAAGTTTCAACTTCATCGTCTACATCTTTAGCAAACTCGTCATCTAATTCAGGAAGTTCTTTTCCTTTGATTTCGTGAACAGTTACTTTGAAAACTGCAGGTTTACCAGCAAGCTCAGCAGCATGGTATTCTTCAGGGAATGTTACTTCCACGTCTTTAGATTCGCCAGCTTTCACACCTACTAATTGCTCTTCAAAGCCTGGGATGAAAGAACCTGAACCAAGTTCTAAGGAATGGTTTTCAGCTTTTCCGCCTTCGAATGCTTCGCCATCAACGAATCCTTCAAAGTCAAGAACAACTGTATCACCATTTACTGCAGCACTGTCTTCTTTAACAACAAGCTCAGCTTGACGCTCTTGCATTGTTTTTAATTCGTTCGCAACATCTTCATCAGTTACGGTAGTATCGATTTCTTCTACTTCTAAGCCTTTGTACTCGCCTAATTTAACTTCTGGCTTCACTTGTACAGTTGCTTTGAAAATAAGTTCTTTACCTTTTTCCATTTGCTCAATGTCGATATCAGGACGGTCGATTGGCTCGATTCCTGTTTCGTCAATCGCATTGCCGTATGCTTCTGGAAGAAGGATATCTAATGCATCTTGATAAAGAGCTTCTACACCGAAACGTTTTTCGAACATGCCACGAGGCATTTTTCCTTTACGGAAGCCTGGAACGTTTACTTGCTTAACCACTTTTTGGAATGCCGCGTCTAGGCCTTTGTTTACCTCTTCAGCGCTTACTTCTACAGTAAGGACACCGCGGTTTCCTTCTAATTTTTCCCATTTTGTTGTCATACCTTTTTTTCCCTCCAGCAAATCTATTCTCTTTTCATTCGATAACGAATTTGAGTCGAGTCGAAAAATGTCTTGTCTATCAAGTCATTCTCCTATTTTTAAATGTAAAATATAGTTTTTTACACAATGCAACCCCTACATTATAACATAGGTTCATCTTCTTTCAACAGCTAGTCGTTAAATATTAGGATAAGAATTTTTCTCAATTGTCTCTATTTGCACTCTAGCATTTTCAATTTCAACGGGTTCAGCTCCGTAATTTCGTGCTATTTTGCTAATTTCCGCGTTCATTCCTAAATATTCTTGAACGAGCACATCAAAAGCTGCGGCCCATGCTTCTGCAGAATTCGGCTCGAGTTCAAATGGATAACTAATTAAAAATGTTCTCTCTACGATACTAAGGGCATTTTCATATAGACCAGGATTGTTACTTTCCAAATGTTCTGCTAGTAATGCCTTTACTGCTAGCATTTTGGGCTGCTCTCTAACTTCAGGGAGCTTTATAGGAATGACCTTTTTTTCGATCGCAAATTTCTCTACTATTAGCTCTCGATCTATTTCTTGTTCCTTTAATAGATTTAAAACAAGCGTTTTTATAAATGGATGTCCCGCCTCGAATTTTAAGTAGTTAGTGATTTCATCTAGATAGGGACGAATGTTTTTGTCGGCCAGATTCGCTACGATCATCATTTGTTCGTTAATATCATCGATTTCGAGTAGATTTAAGGCCGAAACCTCAGAGTCTTCTTGTTCCTGTTCCTTATCTTGCTGTTGACGACCTTCTGCCATCCGCCGGCTGAATTGCAGGATTGTTAAAAAATGGTCATGTTTCTCAGGTGGGATTTCCTTTTCATCAAAGAGTGCTTCAATGGTTGTCACAATTTCCCGATATTCGTGCAGCTGGATAAGGACTGTCAGATACAAGTCGACCATTTGAAAATAGTCGCCGATTCCTTTTAACAGCATCTCATTTGCGAGTACCTTTGCTTTTTTAAATGCCCCTGCTTCAAAATAGGCAAGGACAAGCCCGATTATGATGTTTTCATTATCTGGATCGAGCTCCCGTGCCTCTTCTAATAGCGGAATGGCCTCATGAAATTTTTTCTTTTCCAGGCTTTCCAGACCTTTGTCTGTTAATCTTTTTTCGAGTCCGGGAAAGTAGATTATATTGTCTTTCCGTTTTACTTGTTCCCGCTTTTTCATATTATCCGTCCTTCAATGTGTATTGAGAAATAGTGTAGCATATTTAGGATACAAAAAAAACTCACCGCGCTGGTGAGTTGAGTGTATGGTATGTAGTTTAAATATGGTACAAGAAGATGGCGTCCCAGGAGAGATTCGAACTCCCGACCGTACGCTTAGAAGGCGTATGCTCTATCCGGCTGAGCTACTGGGACATTTTTTAATATCAAAGACAAGTTTAATTATATTATCCTAACATCTAAAAGTCAACAGCTATTTTCCTTTATAAAAAAGGGGGAAGCCCCCCTTCTAAGTTTAAAAAGTAAATTCTTGTGCTAATTTTGTAAGTTCACGCCCTGAAAGTTCAAACACTGACATATTGATTTTATCAGATTGTAAATCAAGAATCACGTATGTCTTTTCAGGACGCTCTCGTGGGAGGCGGATGCTGCCTGGATTGATAAAAAGCGTGCCGCCAACCACTTCTGCTCCTAAGACATGCGAGTGTCCGAAGCAGACAATATTGCCCTGAACTTCCTCTGCTTTGTATTTTAGATTCATTAATGTCGACTTTACTGAATAGCGATGGCCATGAGTGATAAAGAACTTCCTACCTGCTATTTCAGTTGTTGTCTCCAATGGGTACTCGGCGCCAAAATCACAATTCCCCATGACCGTTAAATATCCTGAGATTGATTTATCAGTTGGCATCAATTCTGAATCACCGCAGTGAATCATTAAATCGACTTCACTTAAGTGACGTTCCCTAATGATTTCAAGCTCCTTCGTTAAGCCGTGACTGTCGCTGATAATTAATACCTTGCTCATAATTTATCAGCTCTTTCTAGAACGGAGTCTAACATGACATCCAGTTTTTTTAGCGCGTTCGCCCGGTGGCTTAGTTTATTTTTTTCATCAGAAGATAGTTCTGCCATTGATCGGCCTTTTTCTGGTACGTAAAAAACCGGGTCATAACCAAACCCATTCGTTCCGCGGCGCTCTTCGAGAATTCGGCCTTCGCAGGTGCCTGACACCGTTTTGGTGTCTTGACCCGGAACTGCGATTGCCAGCGCACAATAGAATCTAGCCGTTCTCTTCTCATCAGGAACATCTTTTAGTTCTAATAACACTTTGTCTGTGTTATTCTCGTCGTTCTTGGGCTCACCGGCATAGCGGGCGGAGAAGATTCCTGGTCTGCCATCGAGTGCATCAACCATTAGCCCTGAATCATCGCCAATCACCATTTTATTGAGTGCGCGGGAGACGGCCTCAGCTTTGAGGGTGGCGTTTTCTTCAAAGGTTGTTCCCGTTTCCTCTACCTCTGGTATTTCCGGGAAATCTAGTAATGTTCGAACAGTGATCCCTCTCGAAGAAAATATTTCCTCAAATTCTCTTGCCTTGCCTTTGTTTTTAGTCGCTATAATGACTTCTTTCATATTTATCGCCTCTATTTTATTACAGTGTTTTTTAGAATTTAACAGTAAATTAAGCTTATGCGTCAGTAAAATTAAGTTATCCGCCCGTTTACTTGCTTATCCGCCAGTAATCTTCGCTTATCGCCAGTTAACCCTATCTATCAGCAAGTTAACCCATCTATCCAAGCGAAAACTAACTACACCGACTTATTTCTTCCTTCTACTCTCGATTTTTTTAATAATTTCCTCACCCAACGCTGCCTTCTGTTGTTCAAATAACTCCATGAGCCCCTCTTGTGCGGCATGAAGCAATCCTTGTAATTGGTCATAAGAGAAAGTGGACTCTTCACCAGTACCTTGCAGCTCAACAAATTCTCCATTCCCTGTCATGACTACATTCATATCCACTTCAGCCTTGGAATCTTCCGCATAGTTTAAGTCTAACACGACCTTCCCACCCGATAGGATCCCTACACTAGTTGCAGCTAAATAATCAGTAATTGGAAACTTGGAAAATGACCTTTTCTCCGCTAATGAATTTAGAGCCAGAGTAAGCGCCACAAACGCACCAGTTATTGAGGCTGTCCGTGTCCCTCCGTCCGCCTGGATGACATCACAGTCAATCCAGACCGTTCTCTCACCCATTGCACTAAGATCGACAATCGCGCGAAGTGCACGGCCTATCAGGCGCTGAATCTCCATCGTCCTGCCGGTGACCTTTCCTTTCGAGGATTCGCGAATGTTTCTTGTTTCCGTTGCCCTTGGAAGCATGGAGTATTCCGCCGTGATCCAGCCTTTACCTTCCCCTCTCATAAAGTGAGGAACCCGGTCTTCAATGCTAGCTGTACAAATGACCTTTGTATTTCCGATTGAAATAAGGACAGAACCTTCTGGATGCATTAAATAATTGGTTTCGATATGTATTGGCCGAAGCTGCAATGGCTCTCTTCCATCAACACGCACAACATTTCCTCCTTAAGCTGATCACTTTATTTTTCAAATAAAGAAGAGGCGGCATAAGAAGCCAACCTCTTTCATTGTCACTATATAGTATAACAAATTTGTTTTTTTAATAACTACCCGTATTTACTTTTTCTGGACGAGTTACTGGTTCAGACACCTTTTTACCTTTATCATTCTTAATGTCCACTTTCCCCTCAACTTCGACTGCAACCTTTTCAACACCTTTCTGCTCCGTTAGAGACAGTACCAGCGTATCTAGTAAAGATTGAGAGATTTCTTTTTCCTTGAAGCTGTCATAAATATTCTTGTTAAAGTTTAACGTTAACGTACCGTTTTCATATTTAGGGGCGTCAAGAAGTTTCACATCTGACATAAATTCAGATACAAGCGTTGATTTCTCACTTGGCCCTTGAATTAATTGTTTAACGACAGCGGCATAATTGTCTTTTTCCGTATTGCTAATCCTGCGGGTGACCGGTACATAATAATAGGAGCCCTCTTCCCCACCAATATAATAGACAGTTACCGGCTTTGTATTGGTAATATCAGCGACATCTGTTGTATCAATATTGATTCCGGTAGCCCTTGATAGATTTTCACTAATAGGTGTTCCGCTGACAGGCATTTCATTTAGGTCATGGCCGTTCATTTGAAGCTTGACCGATTTGACATTATCAAATTGTGTTAACGTCCAGGTGACAGATTGAAGGATTTTCTGCTCATCCTCTGGCTGATAATTCTTGAATTCCTTTGAGAAGTTAACGGTTGCGACCCCATTATCCTTATTAATGTTGACCGATATATCTGTATCTTCAGGAAGGACCGCTCTAAAATCATTTGGAAGCATGTCTGTCACAGGACCATTTGCCACTAAATACTCAAGGGCTTGCTTCGCTACTGAAGTAGTTTTTGGAAGTGCTAGAGTTTGAGGTACTACATAGCCATCCTTATCAATCAAATAAAGTTCCGTTTTTACCGTGTTCTTTGCTGCCTCTTTTTCTTTCACTGTGGTTTCCTGACTAACCGGAACTGTTCCTTCCTTTACGGTAACCGTTTTTGGCGGATCAATTTTCTTTTGCGTTTCGGTGCTAAACAACCCGCAGCCTGATAGTAAAACCGTTGAAGTTAACACAGTCATACCAATTATTTTTGCTTTATTTTTAGACACATAATTCCCCCCTAAGACAGTTTGTACTATCATGTATACGAGCCCTAAGTAAAAATAGACCCGCTTAACAAATAAAAATTTTTCCCATTATAAAAGGAGCCCCTAACCGGGAGCTCCTTTTAAAGTTTTATTTTATTAACATTGTCAACATGGGTGCCGAGCCACTGTGAAGCAATTTTTGAGAAAATCCATTTAGAGCCTGTTGTATAATATTCGTGCTCTGGTTCTTCTTCACAGGTGTCGAGTAAATCATTATATTGGAGAATGGCGCTTACTTCTCGTGCGGTTTCGTCCCCTGAGCTAATGACATGTACCTTTTCACCCATTACCTTTTTAATAAGGGGTTCGAGCAATGGATAATGGGTGCAGCCCAATATTAAAGTATCTAAATTTTGATCCAAAAGCGGTTGTAAAGATTCATCTACGATTCTCTCAGCAATCGCTCCCGAGTATTCACCACTTTCAACAAGAGGAACAAATTTCGGACATGCATGACTAGTGACAAACAGCCTGCTGTTGAGTGATTTTAGAGCTTTTTCATAGGCCCCGCTTTTGACTGTTCCGATGGTACCAATGATCCCGACCCGATAGTTTTTTGTCCGCTTAATGGCAGCTCTTGCCCCAGGATTAATAACTCCAATAACCGGAATCCGTAATTCCTTGCGAATTTCATCCAGTGCAGCAGCGGTTGCTGTATTACAGGCAATGACAAGCATCTTAATATTTTTTTCTAATAGGAAATTGGTCAATTCCCAAGTAAACCTTTTTACTTCCTTCCTTGATCTAGGACCATACGGGCAGCGCGCCGTGTCACCCAAATAAATAATTTTCTCATTGGGAAGCTGCCGCATCATCTCTTTGGCAACGGTTAGTCCACCGACACCAGAATCAATAACACCGATTGGTTGTTTCAAAAATTCTCGCCTCTTTTTAACGCATTTCTTGATGAAGTTTGCTCAAGCTGGATTGTAGAAGTAAGATTTGATCCATCGTATAATTTTTTAACATCTCATCCAAGTACGCTTGACGCTTCTTGATTACTTCATCAATGATTCTTTTTCCTTCTTCCAGTAAGTGAATCCTGACCACACGCCGGTCGTTTGGATCTTTTACCCGCTCAACGAGTACATTTTTTTCCATCCTGTCCACTAAATCTGTCGTGGTGCTGCAAGCCAAATACATTTTATTTGAAAGCTCGCCGATGGTCATGTCACCGTCTTCAAATAGCCATTGCAAGGCTACGAATTGTGGAGGAGTAATTTTATATTGACTTAACATTTCCCTGCCCTTTTGCTTAATGATACCAGAAATATAACGTAAGTCCTTTTCAATATTAGCGATCATATCCACTGTAACTTTTTGTGGGTTTTCGAGTTCCATTTTGTATACACTCCCATATTTTGCTTCTCCTCAAGACGAATCTAGATAATAACCGCGGAACCAAGCTGATAGTCTTAAAGCTTGTACTTATTTTCTACTTTTTCTGCTAAAATTTCAAGCTGAAACTCTTTTTTTCAACACTCTTGGAAAGCTATAAATTGAATCAAATGCTATAATAAATTAATTTTAACAGATTAGTTCATAATATGTTCATATCTGAAATTTAAAACAAAGGTGAGACAAAAATGGAAATAGGTTTGAGTACTGCAGCCATACAATGGTTTAAGGAAGAAGTAGAATTGAAAAAAGGCGATAACGTAAGATTCTATGTTAAAATTTACGGAAGCAGCCCCGTTCAAGAAGGGTTTTCACTTGCATTTACTGTCGATAACGAGCCAATAGACATGGGCGTTAAGACTGAAAAAGAAGGTCTGACCTTCTTTATTGAAAGCTCCGATTTATGGTTTTTTAATGGACATGATCTATTTGTGGATTACAATAAACAAGTGGATGAATTAGAATTTAGCTATACCTTACCAGGGGAATAAGAAATGCGGAAGCGCCCTGGTCAGCGGCGTATGGCCTCCTCGAAAAAGCTATCGCTTTTCCTTCGTGCGATGCTTAAGCTGCCGAAGCCTTCCCTTATGAAGCGCTCCAACTGAGATAAAGGAAAACCGAAAAGCATAAGCGCCTTGACCAGGGGCCCCTAGGCGCTGGAGCTAGACAACACGAAGAGCTTTAGCTTTTTCCTGTTGACTTATCGTAGGGCGGAGCGCGAAGGCGTCTTGCCGCTAAGACGCTGAGGCTGGACAATTTTCAAAGTCATTCTATATTACCTTAAAATCCTATTGAAAACCGGCATCTTAACATGATGCCGGTTTTTATTTCTACGTGTTGTTAATGAAGCCTTTCACTCGCAATCGGTAAGATCACTTCTATGATGGTTCCCTGCTCATCACTCCAAATGTTGATCGTTCCGCCATGGTTTTCGATAATTTGTTTAGAAATCATGATGCCAAGTCCGGTGCCTTCCTCTTTGGTTGTAAAAAATGGCTCTCCAACACGTTTTAGGATTTCAGGTGACATCCCAAATCCAGTGTCCTTAAAGAAAATTTTCACCATATTACAACCGTACTGTTTTACTTCAATCGTGATAAATCCACCTTTAGGCATGGCTTCAACTGCATTTTTTAAAATATTAATAAACACCTGTTTTAGCTGATTCTTATCGCTATTAATCGTAAAATTTTGATAATTATATTTCGTCTCAATTCGAATTCCATTTATAACAGCCTGAGTATCAATTAGCGTCTTGACATTCTCTAGCAGGGTGATGAGGTCAATCGGTCCAAATTTTAATTCATGTGGTTTGGCTAGGACTAAAAGCTCGCTTAGGATTAATTCAATTCTGTCCATTTCTGATTCAATAATATCGAAATAAGATTTATTTCCTTCACTTTCAGACTCCATTAACTGAAGAAACCCTTTGATTGCAGTAAGCGGGTTTCGCACTTCATGAGCAATTCCAGCAGCCAATTGTCCTGCCACATTCAATTTTTCGGAGTTAAGCAAGAGTTCGTGCGTTTTTTTCCGTTCCGTTACGTCCCGTATGATAATATGTCTTGCAGGATTATTTTGGTAAAAGGTCGGAATTCCTTTCACTTCGGCAACAAAGGCTGTACCGTCCAAACGCAGCAATTTATACTCGATAAATTCGGTGATATTTCCTTCCATTACCATGATTTCCCGCTCTCTAGCAATCTGGTGAAAATCAGGATGTATAATTGCACCGATTGACTTGTTTAGAATATCCTTTTTATCCTTTGCCCCAAATAACCTAGCACCTGTATCATTTATAAAAAGAATCTCAGAATCTTTCGCAATAATAACGGCATCAGGTGAATGCTCTACTAAATCGCGATAGGTCTCTTCCCGTTTTTTTGCTTCTTCTTCACCCTTTTTCCGTTCTGTTACATCTCTTATGACACTGACAATCTCTAAAACATGAAGGGTATCATGGGCGATGATCGGTTTACAAAGTGATTCCACCCACAAATATTCACCGCTTTTTTTCCGGATACGGTAGCAGTCTCGTCCACTTTCTTGGCTGTCGAGCACCATTTTCCGGCTCTGATAAGCTTTTTCAACATCATCTGGATGGACAAATGATAATAAATTTTCTTTTATTACTTCATTTTGCTCAAACCCTAGAATATATTCACAGGAAGGAGATACGTAAACAATTTCCCCTTGCAAATTCGTACTCACTATGACATCTAAAATATTATCTGTTAATACACGCTGCATCTCTTCAATTTTTCTTATTTCTTCTTTTTTTCTTTTTAATTCGGTTATGTCTTTCCCGACTGCTCTAACCCCGACGATTTGGTCATCTTCACTGATTGGGATAAACGTTATATTTAAATCAAGGATTTGGCCGATGTTCGTAATGATTTTCGTATCAAAGTTTGAAAAACGGCCTACTACCGCATTACTAAAATGATGGAACACCTTATTGATATGGTCGATTGGAAAAAGAAATTGAAGTCTTAACTTGTCCGTTTCCGCATGTGAATAACCTGTTAATTGTTGAAATGCCGGATTTGATTGAACAACATGCCCTTCTATATCCAATACAAAAATGCCATCTTCATTGCAGGAAAATAGTGTCTCATATCTGCTGTGGTTTTCTTCCAAATATTTTAATAAAAGCATTCTTTTTTCACTTTTAATCGCTTCAACAGGACTGTTCATCTTTCTCTTTCCGTTCCTTTCTCCCATGATAATGCCTATATTACCATTCTAACCTTCATTGTAAGTTTTACTGATAAAACTTTCAATAGATTTCTACTATTTTCCATTAACTTATGTTATCTTCTAAACCAGCCCAACAAGAAAGAATTCACAGGACTTTTACAGAGAATGGCCCATGGATAAAGCAGATTTTATTTTTCTAAAAAAACTTTTTCCTAAAAATGAACCGGCCTCCAAATGGAAGCCGGTCACATTATTAAAGTTCTAGCTCTCCCATTCGAAGGAGCTCTACAACAGCTTGTGAACGCCCCTTAACACCAAGCTTTTGCATGGCATTTGAAATGTGATTCCTAACTGTTTTTTCGCTTATAAATAATTCACCAGCGATTTCTTTCGTTGTTTTGTCTTGTACTAATAATTCGAATACTTCTCTTTCCCGTTTGGTGAGTAATGGCTTGTGATTATAATCATTCTCCTTCAAGTAATGTAACCCTCCTTGCCTTCGCCAGTAATGTATCGTGGGATGGGTATATATTTAGTCACGATATCTTATGTAAACGATACAAATGGAGTGACTATATTTAACCTAAAGGAGTGGGTTTTTATGAAAAAATCACAAAATTATTCCAACTTTTTATTATCCTTTGTTTAGGAGTTAATTATTTTTGCAAAAATGATATATCGTTTTGGTGCATTTCCAACATAATGAAACGGATAACACGTTGTCAGGATTAATTCTTCTTGCTGTTTCTGTAAGGTAATAATGGATTTATCGTTTGATTTAACAATTTTAGTACGAGTGATCTCGTATGTGTAATTCCCGTACGGCATCTGCATCTTTAAATGATTACCTATTTTTAACTCGCCTAATTTTCGAAAAACCGTATCCCGATGACCCGACAGTACGATTTGCCCCTTATCACCCGGAAAGTAAGAACCTTTATAATGGCCTACGCCCTTTTCAAGATCATCCGGGTCTGTCCCTTCCACAATGGCCAATTCCGCTTTAATTTTTGGAATGCTTAAAATTCCAATGGTATCTCCTGTTGTGGGAGGTGTACGGTTGTCTAATTTCTTCTTATCCGCAGCAACCGGCTGTTTCTGGCTGATGATTTTCTTCGCTTGCTGGAGAGCCGTAGTGGATTTTACTTGTGTATGAGCATATTGCCAAACACCGGCACATACAAAAATGAGTCCGATGATAATTAGAAAAAAGGGAAATTTTCTTTTCACTTTCAATACCTTCCTTTAATAAGGTCATTTGTTCAAGTATATCAAAATTAAGACGATTGGACTAATGAACTATTGCCGATCCAAAAGAAAAACCTTCTTTCCTAAACAGAAAAGAAGGTCTCTAAGATTCAATATAATGTTAGTTACCGCTGTCGCTTCCGAAGAAGTTTCTAAATGCTTGCATGGTTGCAGCTCGGTTAACTGCTGCAATAGAAGTTGTAATTGGAATTCCTTTCGGACAAGCTTGTACGCAGTTTTGAGAGTTACCGCAGCCCTGCATACCGCCATCCTCCATAAAAGCATTTAAACGTTCTGCCGCGTTCATTTCGCCGGTTGGATGAGCGTTGAATAAACGAACTTGGTTAAATACAGCTGGTCCCATGAAGTTTGTTTTACTATTCACATTTGGACAAGCTTCTAAACAAACACCGCAGGTCATACACTTAGAAAGTTCATATGCCCACTGACGTTTTCTTTCAGGCATCCGAGGGCCAGGTCCCAAATCATAAGTTCCATCAATTGGAATCCATGCTTTTACCTTTTTCAACGAATCAAACATTCTGCTCCGGTCAACTGAAAGGTCACGGACAACAGGGAAGGTTTTCATTGGCGCTAAGCGGATTGGCTGCTCTAATTGATCAACTAATGCCGAACAAGATTGACGAGGCTTCCCGTTAATAACCATTGAACATGCACCGCAAACCTCTTCAAGGCAGTTCATTTCCCAAGTGACTGGAGTGGTCGTTTTCCCCTGGGCATTTACTGGATTTTTACGTATTTCCATCAATGCCGAAATAACGTTCATATTCGGACGGTATGGAATTTCGAATGTCTCCTCATAAGGAGCAGCATCTGGGCTATCTTGACGAGTAATGATAAAAGTTACCTTTTTATTTTCAGACATGTTTCCCTACTCCCCTTTCTATTAATGTTTTGTTGTGTAATCGCGCTTCCTTGGCTTAATTAACGAAACGTCGATCTCTTCGTAATGGAAAGCTGGAGCAGTTTTAGCATCAACGAATTTAGCCATTGTCGTTTTCATAAATTCCTCATCATTCCGCTCAGGGAAATCAGGCTTATAATGAGCACCGCGGCTCTCATTTCGATTATAAGCACCGATGGTAATAACACGGGCCAATTGCAGCATGTTCTGTAATTGTCTTGTGAAAGCTGCCCCTTGGTTGCTCCATTTCGATGTATCATTGATATTGATGTTTTGATAACGCTCCAATAGTTCTTGAATCTTTTCATCGGTTTTTAATAGCTTGTCATTATAACGGACAACCGTTACGTTATCAGTCATCCATTCGCCAAGCTCTTTATGAAGTACATAAGCATTTTCCGTACCATCTAAAGACATAACATTATTCCATTTTTCTTCCTGTTCTTTCACATGACGATCAAATACAGTAGAAGAAATGGCATCTGAACTCTTTTCAAGTCCTTCAATATATTTAACAACATTAGGTCCTGCCACCATTCCGCCGTAAACAGCTGATAACAAGGAGTTTGCACCAAGACGGTTTGCACCGTGCTGTGAATAGTCACACTCACCAGCAGCAAATAAACCTTTAATGCTTGTCATCTGATCATAATCCACCCATAGTCCACCCATTGAGTAGTGAACCGCAGGGAAAATCTTCATTGGTACTTTACGTGGGTTATCACCCATAAATTTTTCATAAATCTCGATAATCCCACCAAGTTTTACGTCTAATTCATGCGGATCCTTGTGAGATAGATCAAGGAATACCATGTTTTCACCATTAATTCCAAGTTTTTGACGTACACATACATCAAAAATTTCACGTGTTGCAATATCACGTGGTACAAGGTTTCCGTAGGCAGGATATTTTTCCTCCAAGAAGTACCAAGGTTTTCCATCTTTATATGTCCAAATACGACCGCCTTCACCACGTGCAGATTCGCTCATTAAACGAAGCTTATCATCACCAGGAATAGCAGTTGGATGGATTTGAATCATTTCACCATTTGCATAGTAGGCGCCTTGCTGATAAACGATCGATGCAGCTGATCCTGTGTTAATTACGGAGTTAGTTGATTTTCCAAAAATAATCCCAGGGCCTCCGGTTGCCATTATGACAGCATCAGCAGCAAATGATTTGATTTCCATTGTTTTTAAGTTTTGGCAGACAACCCCGCGGCACACTTCCTCATCATCGAGAACCGCACCAAGGAATTCCCAGCCTTCATATTTAGTAACCAAGCCATCCACTTCATGGCGGCGAACCTGCTCATCAAGTGCATAAAGAAGCTGCTGCCCAGTTGTTGCTCCGGCAAATGCTGTCCGGTGATGCTGTGTTCCACCAAAGCGACGAAAATCTAGTAAACCTTCAGGCGTACGGTTAAACATAACACCCATCCGGTCAAAGAGATTAATAATTCCAGGTGCTGCATCACACATCGCTTTAACTGGCGGCTGATTCGCTAAGAAATCTCCGCCATAAATAGTATCGTCAAAGTGAATCCACGGTGAATCTCCTTCACCTTTTGTATTTACTGCTCCATTAATACCACCTTGGGCACAAACAGAGTGAGAACGTTTAACCGGTACTAGCGAAAAAAGCTCTACCGGTGTTCCTGATTCTGCCACTTTGATAGTAGCCATTAAGCCTGCAAGGCCGCCGCCGACTACAATCACTTTACCTTTACCCATTCGTGACTCACTCCCTTAATCCAAAATACAATTTTTTACGACTTATAATCTATTAAGATACGAATGCTATTAATGTTTGAATACTAATTAATGAAAGAATGACAAACACACCGATCGTCACGTAAGTAGTAATCCGTTGTGAACGTGGTGATACCGTAATACCCCAGCTAACTAAGAATGACCATAAACCATTGGCAAAGTGAAAAATTGCTGAAAGAATTCCTACTAAATAGAAACCAAACATAAATGGTGATGATAGAATATCATGCATCATGTCATAGTTGACTTCAGTCCCCAATGCAGCCGCCACACGTGTTTGCCATACATGCCACGCAATAAAGATCAATGTAATGACGCCTGTGATACGCTGAAGTAAGTACATCCAGTTTCTGAAAGTACCAAATCTATTAACATTACTATTTGCTGTAAAAGCAATATAAAGTCCATAGATGGCATGGTATAACAAAGGTAAATAAATAATTACTGTTTCGAGGACAATCTTGAAAGGAAGACTTCCCATAAAGTTTGAAGCCTTATTAAAAGATTCAGGTCCCCCTGTTACAAAATGGTTGACGATTAAGTGCTGCGTCAGGAATACTCCGATCGGAATAACTCCAAGTAATGAGTGCAATCTGCGATTAACAAACTCACGATTACCCGCCATTATTTTTACCCCCCTTTTAGTTTTAAAAAATGTTTTTTTACTGTAACCTTTTTTATATTTCCTTACAAATCCTTAATTGTCACCACTGTGACAATTATGTGACATGTTCATTTTACTCCCATCATTTAAGAGCGTCAAGAAAACGGATACAGATTCTTTAGCAAAAATAGAAAATTTTTAAAATATATTGATATTATAATAGACCTCTATAACAGCTGAGTTTTATGCGTTTTGTTATGTAATACAACAATATCCTTCAATCAATTTCCAACATCTAACTGTTAGAAATTATATGTATTCGGAAATAATAATTATGATGAAAAATAGGATTAAATATTGCAGGATAATTTGTTTATTACAAATAAAACGGTACTGAAATCCGCCTCAAATTGTATATAATAGAATGATAGAAAGAGGGGAAGCATATTGAAAGAAAGTACTGTTGTCGATGTGTGTTTGAACACAGCTGAAAATATAGCTGAACAGACATCTGAACCACGCACCATATCGATATTCGGATATGAATTAATTAGGGAAATCCTTCTGCCCGAGATTCTTGGCAAGGATACACCAGAAATATTATATTGGGCAGGCAAACGGCTGGCGCGGAAATACCCATTAGCTAATTTTGATGAGGTTGTTACCTTTTTCCACAATGCCTCATGGGGCCAGCTGGAAATAAAAAAAGAAACAAAAAACGAGATTGAGATTGAACTGTTGAGCCCATTACTTGTTTCAAGGGTAAAATCAAAGGCCGAGCATTTCTTCCAGCTTGAAGCAGGCTTTCTCGCCCAGCAAATGGAGCTTCAAAAGGAAGCCATCGCTGAAGCCTTCGAACATCCCGTCAAAAAAGGAAACAAAGTACAATTCACCGTCAAATGGGACATTAAAGACTACATCGAGTAACCCAGAACCCTATCAAATTATTCTATAACGGTGATAAAAATGGTGTCAGCTTACCTTTCGGTGCCTGACACCATTTTTATTATTTTTATTACTTTTATTATTTTTACTATATTATACGATCTTATTGTTGTTGGCCTAGTTCGAATGCTGCATGCAGGGCTTCAACTGCTTTTAGCATATTTTTTTCTTCCACTACGGCTGATACTTTGATTTCGGAGGTGCTGACCATTTTAATTTGGACATCGTTTTCAGCGAGAACCTTAAACATCTTGGCTGCGACACCTGGATTGGAAATCATTCCTGAGCCGACAATCGAAACCTTAGCTAATTTATTTTCTGCATCGAGCTGTTCATAGCCAAGTTCTGTTTTATTCTCTTCAAGTACCTTCACTGTTTCTAATAGATCATTCGTATGGATTGAGAATGACAGATTAGCACTTCCAGCTTCGGTTGTACTTTGAATAATAATATCTACATTAAGATGATTCTGGGCTAAAGTGGTGAAAATTGTTGATAGACTTGTAAGCGAGTTTGTCAAACCTAATACGGTAACTCTTGTAATTTCGTCCTCAAATGCCACACCGCGTACCACTAGATTTTGTTCCATTGTTGCTTCCTCCTCAATAACTGTTCCTTCTTCTTTTTCCATGCTAGATCTGACAACAAGCTGTACTTTATAGTTTTTCGCAAACTCAACTGCTCTTGGATGGAGCACACCTGCGCCTAAATTGGCTAACTCAAGCATTTCATCATAAGAAACGGATAATAGTTTCCTAGCATCTTTTACATATCTTGGGTCTGTCGTAAACACGCCTGTTACATCCGTATAAATATCACATTTATCAGCGTTTAGTGCTGCTGCTAAAGCAACTGCGGTTGTATCTGAACCGCCGCGGCCTAATGTCGTAATTTCGCCATCCTCGGTAACACCTTGGAAACCCGCGACGATGACAACCTTTCCAGTAGAAACTTGAGCTTGAATTGCCTCAGGATTGATTTTCGCAATCCGGGCATTACCATGAACAGGTTCAGTAACGATTCCTGCCTGCCAGCCTGTGAAGGAAACTGCCTCAAGCCCTCGTTGTTGTAAAGCCATGGAAAGTAATGCAATGGTAACCTGCTCGCCTGTAGACAAGAGCATATCCATTTCTCGTTTGCTAGGCTCCTTCGTTATATCCTTGGCCAGGCTTACAAGCTGGTCGGTTGACTTTCCCATCGCAGAAACAACAACAACGACATCATTGCCCTTCTCTTTCTCCTCACTTACACATGCCGCAACATTTAAAATTCTTTCAACACTTCCAACAGAAGTACCGCCAAATTTTTGAACAACTAAACCCATCCTTTTTCCCCTACTTTCCATTTTGCTGTAACTAGTATGCTAGTAAAATAAAAAAAAGCAATGAGAAGGGCATCTCATTGCTTTTTGAACACGAAGAAATAAATTCCTGTACAAACAACGTAAGATAGCTCTCCAAGACACCGTCTTGACAATTCTGGATTTCTTCAATACAGAACCAGCAAAAAAAGGATATGAGTCCTTCTTCACTTCGGCGAACCTTCCCTTTCATGATTCTTCATTGAAGCTCATCCTTCTCAGAATCATTACTATTGAATTTCGCACCTCTACCTTCACTTTAGTACGATAAAGTGACTGATTAAATTTTTACCATTATAGCATGTTCATTATTTTATGACAATAATTATGAACGAAGTTTTTCGATTAATTCTTCTGCCACATTTGTAGGAATACCAAGTGCAGTAAATTCCTCCAGCGTAGCTTCCTTCATTTTTTTCACTGAACCAAACTGCTTTAATAATAATTTTTTGCGCTTTTCACCAATTCCCGGGATATCGTCGAGTAATGATTGAAACGCACTTTTCCCGCGGATTTGCCGGTGGAAAGTAATTGCGAAACGGTGGACTTCATCCTGAATTCGCTGCAGTAAATAAAATTCTTGGCTATTCCGTGCTAATGGGACAATTTGGAGCGGATTTCCATAGAGAAGCTGTGAAGTGCGGTGCTTCTCATCCTTCACAAGACCTGAAAGCGGAATATCTAAACCAAGTTCATTTTCTAGAACATCCCGTACAGCCTCAACATGTCCTTTACCGCCATCAATAATAATTAAGTCCGGCAGCGGAAGATTATCTTTTAGGGCTCTCGAATATCGTCTCCTAGTGACTTCCCGCATGGATTCATAATCATCCGGACCTTTTACCGATTTTATTTTATATTTTCGATATTCGCGTTTGTTCGCTTTTCCATCTGTAAAAACAACCATCGCTGATACAGGGTCCGTCCCTTGGATATTGGAGTTATCAAATGACTCAATTCGGTGCGGGGTATAAATCCCGAGGAGCTCTCCCAAATTTTCAACGGCCTTAATTGTTCTTTCCTCATCTTTTTCAATGAGTGAAAATTTTTCCATTAAGGCGATATTAGCATTTTTAATGGCCATTTTAACCAGGTCCTTTTTGGCCCCTCTTTGTGGCTGCAGGACTTTTACTTCCAGCAACTGCTCTGCCAAATGTAGATCGACCTCATCTTGGATAAGGATCTCCTTTGGCTTAAAATGATTTGCCTTCGTATAGAATTGACCAAGGAATGTTAAGATTTCTTCCTCAGGTTCATTATAGATTGGGAACATCGAGACGTCCCGCTCAATCAACTTACCTTGGCGGACAAAAAAGACTTGAACACACATCCAGCCCTTGTCGACTGCATAGCCAAACACATCACGGTCTGTAAAATCGGTCATCGTGATTTTTTGCTTTTCCATAATAGTCTCAATGTGGACAATTTTATCTCGGAACTCCTTAGCTCGTTCAAAATCAAGTTCTTCAGCCGCCGCGGTCATTCTTTCCGTTAGCTCATTTTTAATTTCTTTATAGCCGCCATTTAAAAAACGGGTAATCTCATCCGTCATTTGTTTATATTGGTCTTCATTTACTTCATTTACACAAGGCGCCAGGCACTGTCCTAAATGGTAGTACAAGCATACCCTGTCAGGAAGGGTAGAGCACTTACGCAGCGGATAAATTCGGTCGAGCAGCTTTTTTGTTTCGTTTGCCGCCCCGACATTTGGATAGGGCCCAAAGTATTTCCCCTTATCCTTTTTTACTTTTCTCGTAATAATTAATTTCGGATGTCTTTCCGCTGTTAATTTAATAAACGGATAGGTTTTGTCATCCTTTAGCATGATGTTATATTTTGGGTCGTATTTCTTGATCAGGTTTAATTCAAGAAGAAGCGCTTCTATATTTGAAGAGGTAACAATATACTCAAAGTCCTCGATTTCATTGACTAGTCTTAATGTCTTCCCATCATGAGAACCGTTAAAATAAGAGCGAACACGGTTCTTTAACACTTTCGCTTTCCCCACATATATTATCGTTCCCTGACGGTCTTTCATTAAGTAGCAGCCAGGCTGATCAGGCAGCAGGGTCAATTTTTGCTTAATAATTTCATTCATTCCTGCCACTCCTCCGTCTTCTATATCATATCTTATAAATTCTAATGCAAAGTTAGAATAAAGGGAAGTAGGAGACTATTGTAAAAAAAAAGCGGAAGCGCCTTTTTCAGGGGCGACAGGGATAAGACGAGCCGGCGAGCGGCTGTTCTTTAGCCTACTTGACGGATTGACTTATGACCCCGAGCCCCTAGGCGCTGTCGCTGGACAATTCTCAAAGTTATATGTCATTTTTTAAAAGAAAAGAACCTCAGGCCTAAGAGCTTGAGGTTCTTACTTGTTTAACTTATACGTGCTTTTCTAATACACTTGCTAAAGCATCTTTAGGTTGGAAGCCGACTACTTTATCAACCACTTCACCGTTTTTTAATACCAACAATGTTGGAATGCTCATAACACCAAAGTTAGCAGCAGTTTGTGGGTTTTCATCTACATCAAGCTTAGTGATTTTTACTTTTCCGCCCATTTCTGCGTCAAGTTCTTCAAGAACTGGTGCAATCATTTTACAAGGTCCGCACCATGGTGCCCAAAAATCTACGAGCACAAGACCTGAACCTGTTTCAGCAGAAAAATTTTGATCTGTTACGTGTGAAATAGCCATTTATATTGACCTCCTTAAAATACTGGAATACTACGGAAAGTATATCATTTGTTTGTCATATCACGCTAATAATATGTCTCGCAAATAATTTTCCCTTTTTTACTGTAAGTATTCTATTCATAACCATGTAAAAAAGCGAGCCATACACCGCCCGCTTTTTAGTATTGACCTGTATTTCCGTTAGTAAACTAGCCAAGCTTTAGTTTATTAAGAATGAACTTTTAGTTTTTTAAATTCTTCTGTTAACAGTGGCACGACTTCGAATAAATCACCAACAATACCGTAATCAGCTACTTTAAAAATGTTAGCTTCTGGGTCTTTGTTAATCGCTACAATGACCTTGGAATTGGACATTCCCGCTAAGTGCTGAATCGCACCTGAAATACCGCAGGCAATATATAAATCTGGTGTAACTACCTTACCGGTCTGGCCTATTTGCAAGGAGTAATCACAATAGTCAGCATCACAGGCGCCACGAGAAGCCCCAACCGCTCCTCCTAATACATTTGCTAATTCCTTTAATGGCGCAAATCCTTCCGCACTTTTTACACCGCGTCCGCCAGAGATTACGACCTTTGCTTCACTTAAATCTACACCCTCACTTGCTTTTCTTACCACGTCTTTGATAATGGCTCGAAGGTCCTTGATATCAACAGACAGTGAAGTGACCTCACCTGTTTTACTTTCATCCTTTACGGATGGTGTGATATTATTCGGACGGACAGTCGCAAAAATCAACCCATCAGTCACAATTTTCTTTTCAAATGCTTTACCGGAGTAAATTGGTCTAGTAAACACAATATTTCCACCCGCCGCATCAACAGCCGTAGCGTCAGAAATAAGCCCGGAAGAAAGTTTACCGGCTATACGCGGCGCTAAATCCTTTCCTAAGGACGTATGCCCTAACACTAATCCTTCCGGTTTTTCTTGGTCAATCACTGCTAATAAGGCTTGGGCAAAACCGTCAGATGTATATTGCTTTAATTTCTCGTTCTCTACAACCACCACGCGGTCTGCTCCACCATGAATCAGCTCAGCACCTAAAGCGCTTACAGATTCGCCGACTAAAACTCCAACAACTTCTCCGCCCTCTGCGACTGTTTTCGCTGCAGCAATTGCTTCGAAAGAAACATTACGTAATGATCCGTCACGAACTTCTCCTAGTACCAATACTTTTCTCGACATTCGATTACCCTCCTGAAAAACAATTTTTATGTGAATGGATTAGATTACTTTCGCTTCTGTATGAAGAAGATGAACCAGCTCTTTCACTTGGTCATTTAAATCGCCTGCTAAAACCTTGCCAGCTTCTTTTTTAGGCGGCAAGTAAATTTCAATTGTTTTGGTTTTGGCTTCGACATCGTCTTCCTCAAGATCGAGATCATCTAACTCTAATTCTTCAAGCGGCTTTTTCTTTGCCTTCATGATACCTGGAAGCGAAGGGTAGCGTGGCTCATTAAGGCCTTGCTGTGCTGTAACCAAAAGCGGCAGGCTCGTTTCAATCACCTCTGCATCTCCCTCAACATCACGAGTTACCGTTATCTTTGTTCCATTGATTTCTAACTTTGTAATGGTTGTAACGTAAGGAATGTTAAGAAGTTCGGCCACACGCGGACCCACTTGGCCTGAACCGCCATCAATCGCGACATTGCCGCCTAATATTAAATCGGCTTTTTTATCCTTTAAGTATTCTGCTAGAATTTTCGCAGTGGTAAATTGGTCCCCATTTTCTACATCATCTTCGATATTAATTAAAACGGCCTTGTCTGCACCCATCGCAAGAGCAGTGCGTAATTGCTTTTCAGCTTCCTCATTCCCAACTGAAATAACGGTCACTTCACCGCCATGGGCATCGCGGACTTGAATCGCTTCTTCAATGGCATATTCATCATATGGATTGATAATGAATTCTGCACCATCCTCGTTAATCTTGCCGCCGGAAATGGTAATCTTTTCTTCCGTATCAAAGGTTCTTTTCATTAATACATAAATGTTCATGGTTTCCCTCCTAGTAAATTTCAAACATTAATTTAGTTCGAAAGATTGAGAAAATTCGCCGCAAAAAAATTTATTGGAACTTCTGGACAGATGCCTGCCGTAAGAAGTTATGCCCCTTTAAAACTAGGCTCTCTTTTTTCAAGAAATGCCTGGATACCTTCTTTTGCATCCTCTGAAACAAACACTTCACCAAATAATTCAGCTTCCCTTTTTGTACCTTCGTAAAATTCCTCTGTTTTAGCATAATTTAATAATTCTATGGTTGCTTGAATGGAACCATGACTTTTCTTAGCAATCTTACCTGCCAATTTATAAGCTTCATCTAACAGCTGACTTTCAGGGAAGGCACGGTTTGCTAAACCATATTCTACTGCCTCAAGACCGGAAATAGGTTCAGAAGTAAACAGCATTTCCGCAGCCCTTGCAACACCGATGTATTTAGGCAAACGCTGTGTACCCGCAAAACCAGGGATTAACCCAAGCTGAAGCTCGGGCAGACCAAGTTTGGCATTTTCACTTACATAACGGATATGACAGGCCATTGCCAATTCAAGTCCACCACCTAGAGCTGCACCATGGATGGCTGCAATAATTGGTTTTGAGAATTTTTCCATACGATCAAATAAATCTTGCCCAAACTTGCCAAGGTTCGCAAATCCTTCTGATGATGTCACTGTTGTAAATTCCTTAATATCGGCTCCTGCTGAAAAAAATCTTCCTTCTCCGTGAATGACAATAACCCCAATCTCACGGTTTGGCTCGATTTCATCAAGAACTGCAGACAATTCTCTTAACAGACCCGATGAAAGTGCATTTGCTGGCGGACGCTCGATGGTAATCGTGGCAATCCGATCCTGGTACGACCATTTTAAGTATTCCAATGCAACTCCCCCTTTTCTTCGCTTACCTTTTTCTACAGCCATCGATCAACAGTCGATGGACTGGAGATGCCAAGGCCATTAAATCATATTTCTCCTCGTTCATCACCCACGATGTAACTGTTTCATCAATTGTCCCGAAGATCATTTGCCGGGCTAGGCGAACATCAAGATCACTTGAGAACTCCCCTGTTTCTTTTCCTTCTAAAATGATTTTTTCGATGACCTGTAAATATCCTTTAAGAACCGCATTAATTCTTAGCCGCAATTCTTTATTGGATTGACGTAACTCCAGCTGGGTAACAATTGCCATATGGTGATCATCTGATAGAAGTTGGAAATGGGTTTCAATCATCATTAATAACTTCTCTTCTGCCGTCACTTTTCCTGCTATTTTTTTTTCTATTTTTTCAACGAATTCGCCCATTTTTTCTTCAAAGAGAGAGATAAGGATGTCTTCTTTGTTTTTAAAATATAGATAGATGGTGCCATCTGCCACCCCTGCCTGCTTCGCGATTTTGGAAACTTGGGCTTGATGGTACCCATTTTCAGCGATAACGATTACCGCTGCATCTATAATTTGCATATATTTCGGTTTGTTCTTTTTCACATAATCCACCCTCTTGAAGAAATCTTTCTTGTAATCTTTCCAAATAAAAAGAAATTATGAATGAATCATCATTCATATTTTTATAATAGAATTTAATTTGTTTACTGTCAAGAAAAACTGACCACTTCATCCTAATATATAATAGCTTGGTGTGACAAGCCTTCCTGCTCAAAAAAAAAAAAGCTAGGCGTGTTTTTGGCTTTCATGCTCTATTTTTTGTTTTTCTTCTTCTACAAGTGTTCTTCTTAATATTTTACCTATTGCCGTTTTCGGTAACTCTTTTCTAAATTCATAAACCCTAGGTACTTTATAAGCAGCCAAGTATTTTCTTGCAAATTGATTCATTTCTTCAACTGTAACAGTGGAACCTTCTTTTAAGACTAGATATGCCTTCACGGTTTCTCCACGATATGGATCAGGAACACCGGCAGCTACTGCCTCGACTACATCTGGATGTTCATATAATACTTCTTCGATCTCCCGAGGATAGATATTAAAGCCTCCTGCGATAATCATATCCTTTTTACGATCTACTACATAAAAATATCCCTTCTCATCCATGTAACCAAGGTCTCCGGTATAAAGCCAGCCATCCTTCAGTACTTCCTCTGTTTCCTTTGGACGATTCCAATAGCCCTTCATAATTTGCGGTCCTTTAATCACAATCTCACCAATTTCGCCGACTGGCATCGGTTCACCAGTTTCAACAGACAAAATGACAGCGTCTGTGTCAGGATAGGGAACACCGATACTGCCTTTTACCCTTGGGACATCCCATAAAAAATTAGAATGAGTGACAGGTGATGCTTCAGATAGTCCATAGCCTTCCACGAGCTTTCCACCTGTGACTTGCTCGAATTTTTGTTGTATTTCAATTGGGAGTGGTGCCGACCCGCTGATACAGGAGTCAATCGAAGAAAGGTCATATTTCTTCAAATCTGGATGATTCAATAGGCCGATATAGATGGTTGGTGCACCTGGAAAAAGAGTTGGCCGCTGTTTGTGAATGGTCTTCAATGTCGTTAGGGCATCAAATTTTGGTAATAAAATCATTTTATAGGCCATCTTAACCGATAAAATCATGACCGTAGTCATTCCATAAACATGGAAGAACGGCAATATTCCCAAAACCGATTCTTCACCTGGTTTACATTTATATAACCAGGCCTTACTCATACAAGTATTGGCAATTAGATTTTTATGTGTCAGCATGACTCCTTTTGGAAAACCGGTTGTCCCCCCAGTATATTGTAATAAGGCAATATCTTCCTCGGGATCAAAATCATGCTGAATCAATTCTGTTGAATTTTCTTTAACAATTTCGGTGAGCAAATGGGAGTTTCCTTCATGTTTTACCTTTACGACAATCCCATATTGCTTTTTCTGGATGAAGGGATAAATAAGATTTTTAGGAAATGGTAAGTAGTCTTTGATAGCGGTTACAATAACGTCTTGTAAATTAGTCTGCGGCATAACTTTTGTGACTCGTGGATAAAGAATGTCCATGGTGATAATAGCTTTTGAACCGGAGTCTTTCATTTGGTACTCCAGCTCTCGTTCCGTATATAACGGATTGGTTTGAACGACGATTCCGCCTGCCATTAAGATCCCAAAATAACTGATTACAGCTTGCGGACAATTAGGAAGCATAATGGCAACCCGCTCATCCTTTTGAATGCCTATGGATTGCTGTAGATAACTGGCAACACTGAGAGACTCTTTATAAAGTTGTTTATACGTCATTTCTTTTCCCATAAAATGAATCGCTATTTTCTCTGGAAACTCTATGGCTGCGTTTATTAGGTATTCTTGTACGGGTTCTCTGGAGTATTCAAGTGTGGCGGGAATTTCCTTTGGATAAAGGTCCAACCAGGGTTTTGACTCCAACATAAATAACCTCCTTGGTGAAATAATTCATAAAATTATAAACTCTCTTCTATTATAGTACAGCATTTAGTTATAGACAATGAGACATTGCCATTATGGGGCTCTGGGCTTAATCCATTTTAACAAAAAAATCATCGCCAAAATACTTCAGCGATGATTGATCTTATACAAAAAACACCATATAGATAACGCCTATAAGTAAAAACAAACCGCACAATCCCAGCAGTACTTTAGCTAATGTCTCCACTAATATTTTCTCCCCTTACGAAATTCCTGCACCAATCACAAAAGACAACCCTATTGAGATAATTAGCGACAACAAACCAACCGCTCTATTATCATTTTGAATTTCCTCATCAATTTTAAATTTAGGCGTTAAAAATTCAAAGATAAAATAGCCGGCAAGCAGCAGGACAAACCCGAAAACGCCCCAGCCAACCATCTCCAGTAACGAATTATTATCATTAATAGATGCCCGAAAAATGTTGGCCAGCCCCAGTATTTTTCCACCGGTTGCCATTGCCACTGCCAGGTTTCCTTTTTTGATTTCTTCCCAATTTTTATACCTGGTTACCACTTCAAACACAGCTAAAAAGACAACCATACATAAAATCACAACACTGTAATATGCAGCTATCTGAATATATCTATTCTCCCAAAACTGGTCCATTACGTTTCTCCCCGGGTATATTATTTAAATTCGACGATGGTTACCCCTGAACCGCCTTCTCCGGCTTCTCCAAAGCGGATTTTCTTAACGGAACGGTGGTTTCGTAAATATTCTTGTACACCTTGTCTTAAGGCCCCCGTACCTTTTCCATGGATGATTGATACACGCGGATAACTTGCCAGAAGGGCATCATCAATATATTTTTCTACTTTTAGAAGGGCATCCTCATACCTTTCCCCGCGGAGATCTAATTCCAGTTTAACTAGAGTATCTCGGCCTTTTACGAACGCCATTGGTCTGGTTTCCACTTGTTTTGGTGTACTTAAGTACTCCATATCCTTTTCTTTAACCTTCATCTTCAAAATACCAATTTGAACCTGCCATTCATTGTTTGATACACGGTCCAGCAGGGTTCCTTTTTGGTCAAAGGTCAAGACCTTCACCTCATCCCCAGGCATGAAGGTGTGTTTTTTAGATTTGGTGTTTGTTAATTTCGCGGATTTCTTGATTTCCGGTGCTGCCTGTTCAAGCCGCTTTTTAGCATCAATAAGTTCATGTTCTTTTATTTCCGCATGTTTCTCTGTTCTCATTTTTCGTAAATCACGGATAACCTTCTCTGCCTCTTGTTTCGCCTCATCCACAATATCAGCGGCCTTTTCCGCTGCTTTTTCCAGCATTGTATCTTTTTTATCATAAAACTCGATCATTTGCGATTGTAAATCTTGATGAAGCTTTTCCGCTTGTTTTAAAAAGTCGCGTGCTTCTTCTTGTTCACGCTCAGCTTGGCGTTTGCTTTCCTCAAGAGAGGCGATCATTTTATCAATTTGATTCGTGTCTTCACTTACATGTGAGCGGGCTGTTTCAATGACCCTTTCATTTAAACCAAGCCGTTTCGAAATTTCAAAGGCGTTACTCCGGCCGGGTACTCCCAATAATAGTTTATAGGTCGGGCTCAATGTCTCAACATCAAATTCTACACTTGCATTTAATACACCCTCGCGATTATAACCATACGCCTTTAATTCCGGATAGTGGGTCGTTGCAATCACCCTTGCCCCGCGCTTGTGGACCTCGTCTAAAATCGAGATCGCCAAGGCAGCACCTTCCTGTGGATCGGTTCCCGCCCCTAGCTCATCAAATAAGACTAGGCTGTTAAAATCGACCCGGTTTAAAATATCGACAATATTAACCATGTGGGACGAAAAGGTACTTAAGCTTTGTTCAATCGACTGCTCATCACCAATATCGGCATAGACTGAATCAAAAACGGCTAGTTCCGAGCCGTCCAAGGCCGGTACCTGAAGGCCTGCCTGTGCCATTAACGAGCATAGGCCAAGCGTCTTTAAGGTGACCGTTTTACCCCCGGTATTGGGACCCGTTATCACAATGGTTGTGTACTCTTTTCCGAGCATAATATCATTGGCTACCACTTCATCAATCGGAATGAGCGGGTGACGGGCTTTATATAAAGCAATTCTTCCTTCATCATTCATAATTGGCATGGAAGCCTTTATTTTTTTACCATATTTCGCTTTTGCAAACACAAAATCTAAATTAGCTAAAATATCGACAATTACCTTGAGTTCACCTTCGTATTCGGCTGTTTTTGCGGACAGCTCTGTTAAGATTCTTTCAATTTCAAGCTGTTCCTTGACACGAATATCTTGGAGTTGATTATTTAATTGGACAATAACCTGCGGTTCAATAAATAGCGTTTGTCCTGATGAACTTTGATCATGAATAATCCCGCCATAATGGCCGCGATACTCTTGCTTTACCGGGATAACAAAACGGTCATTTCGAATGGTCACAATCGCATCGGATAACATTTTAGCTGCGTTTGAGGAACGGATCATACTCTCTAACCGTTCACGAATTCTCGATTCATTTGACCGAAGCTGATGCCTTAACGATCGCAGCAAATCACTAGCACCATCCAGGACTTCTCCACTCTCATCGATCGCAATTTTAATATCCTGCTCCAAGTTCGTGAGCGGAGTGATATTTGCGACTTGTTCTACTAAGATTGGCAGTTCTGTTCTGTCTGCAGCTAACTCCTCGATAAATCGCTTCATTTGGCGGCTCGCATGAATGGTGCTGGCAATTTGAATTAGTTCATGCGGGCTCAAAACGCCGCCGATTACAGAACGTTTAATATGGGCACGAATATCATGAATTCCTGCTAACGGTACATTTCCTTTAATACGAATGACGGTTGCTGCTTCATCCGTCTCTGCTTGAAGCCTTACCACTTCATCAAAATCCGTCGATGGGACTAAATTTTTTATTTTATCTCTCCCAAGTGAGGAAGAGGCATGTTCAACTAGCTGTTCTCTTACTTTTGTAAATTCCAAAACCTTTAAGGCTCTCTCGTGCACGGAGTTTCCCCCCTTCTTAAGTTTGTCCAGCTCCAGCGCCTAGCGGCTAGTGTCCTTCGCGCTCCGCCTTACGATAAGTCAACATCGAATCGCTAGCGCTCTTCGTGTTGTCTAGCTCCAGCGCCTAGGGGCTCGGGGTCATAAGCCAATCCGTCAAAAAGGCTAAAAATCAGCCTTGTCGCCGGCTCATCTTATGCCTTTCGCCCCTGGTCAAGGCGCTTCCGCTTTTCGGTTTTCCTTTATCTCAGTTGGAGCACTCCAGGCCATACGCCGCTGAACAGGCGCTTCCGCTTTTCTTATCGTTGATGTATAAATTCAAGTAGGTCATATTTATCTAATGCATTAATCACTGTAGACTTTTTAATCCAGCCTTTTTTGGCGGCTGAAACGCCAATTTCCATATGCTTTAATGTATCCAATTGATGGGCATCGGTATTAATGAGAATTTTTACGCCGTTCTCTTGGGCTTTTCGTAAATATTCTGCTGCTAAATCAAGCCTGTTAGGGTTTGCATTTAATTCTAATGCAGTATTGGTCTCTTTAGCCAATTGGATTAATAAATCAACATCGACATCATAGCCTTCCCGGCGGCCAATTTTTCTGCCAGTCGGATGGGCAATTAAATTGACGTGAGCATTTTCCAATGCCGTCTTTAACCGTTCCATAATTTTTTCCCTTGGCTGGGAAAATGCCGAATGAATGGAGGCAATCACAAAATCCATTTCTGCTAATAACTCATCATCATAGTCTAATGTCCCATCGGGTAAAATATCCATCTCTACACCCGATAGGATCAGAATATCATCGTATTTTTGATTTAATTTCTTAATTTCTTCTTTCTGCCTTAGCAATCTTTCACGTGTCAGACCGTTTGCTACTTTTAGGTACTGCGAGTGGTCTGTAATGGCTAAGTATTGGTAGCCTCTAGCCCGGCAGGCTTCTACCATTTCCTCAATCGAGTGAGCTCCGTCACTCCAGGTGGTATGCATATGCAAATCACCTTTAATATCTGCAAGCTCAATCAATTCTTGAGACGCCGAGAATTGCTCTACTTCTTTTCCGTCCTCGCGAATTTCCGGCGGAATAAATGGCAGATCAAAATGTTTGAAAAATTCTTCTTCTGATGAAAAAGTAAGAATCTCCCCTGTTTCTACATTTTCAACCCCGTATTCACTTATTTTTTCACCGCGTTCTTTGGCAAGCTGACGCATCCGGACATTATGATCCTTTGAACCTGTAAAATGATGCAGCGTTGTAATGAATTCCTCTGGCTTGACGAGGCGGAAATCAACCGAGACATCATAATCCAGATCCAAGACAATGGATACCTTTGTATCCCCTGCACCAATGACTTCCTTTATTCGCGGCAGATCCAACAGGTGCTCGCGGACCATTTCTGGTTGGTTTGTCGAAATGATGAAATCAAGATCTTTTATCGTTTCTCTCATTCTTCTTAAGCTTCCCGCTCTAGAAAAACGAATGATATCCGGCATTTCTGCAAGTTTAGCTTCAATTTGATCGGCAATTGGAAGCATGTACGCCAGCGAAAGCCGCTCAGGCCTTGTTCCCACATTGGCAATCGCACTTAAAATCTTCTCTTCTGTTTTCTTGCCAAATCCGGCAAGGGCCTGCACCTGGCCAGTTTGACAAGCTTCTTTTAAACTCACAACATCCACAATTCCCAGCTCCTTATTGAGCTTGGCTATCTTCTTTCCGCCAAGACCTGGGAGTTGCAGCAAAGGGATTAAACCAGCTGGAACTTCTTCCTTTAACTCCTTTAAGACTGTAGATGTTCCTTCTTTTATGTATTCATCTATTACAGCGGCAGTCCCTTTGCCAATCCCAGCAATGCTGGTAAAGTCTTCAATTTCCGTTAAAACACGTTCATCTGTTTCTAGCGCATTTGCCGCTTTCCGAAAGGCGGAAACTTTAAATGGGTTTTCACCTTTTAATTCCATATAAATCGCAATGGTTTCTAATAACCGAATTACTTCTTTTTTATTAACTTCCATCATAAACACCTGCCCTCTGTTTAGCATTTTCATTTTATCTTAGTTTATGGCATGAATAGAAAAACTCCTCTGCTACAGAGAAGTTCAAGCAGTTGTATATTCAATCCACAAGCTTTTAATTTGCTGTGAAAGGATAGGGGTGTGATTCACAATTGCTTTCGCCAATGAGGAGTGATCGAGTGCATCCTGAATAAATCCGATTGGAATTAAGGCTCCAATATATAATAAAATAAAGATAAGTAGATAGACTTCACAAAAGCCTAATATGCCCCCAGCGAATACATTCAGCTGTTTTAAGACCGGCAAATGGGCAATGAAATCGAGCATAGAGCCGATGATTTGAAACAATATTTTTACAGCAAAAAAGATTATTACAAAGGCAATCGCCCGATAAAAAGCACTCTGCATATCATTTGAATCTGTTAATATTTTCAAACCTGTGGCATCACCAAAGTTTGGATAGGGAATCCATAAAATGAGTTTTGTTGAAAGTTCTTCATAGTAGGAAGTGGCGGCCACATATGCAATAATAAAACCTATTAGGTGAACAAGCTGAAGGATAAACCCCCTTTTAAGTCCAACAAAGAATCCGATAATGAGAAAAATGATAATGGCTAAACCTAACATATTTTTTTAGTCCTTTTCTTTTTGTAGTTCTGCTTGCAGCCGCTCTAACTGATCTTTTAATTTAATATAATCATTGACTGCATTTACCGCAGTCAGAACAGCTAGTTTATTTACGTCTAAGGTTGGATTCTTATAACTAATTTCGCGCATTTTGTCGTCAACTAACGATGCCACAAGTCGTACATGACTTGGACTTTCCGTACCCATTATGACGTATTGCTGGCCGTATATAGCAACGGTTGTTTTATGTTTTTGTAAATTTGACAACGTAAAGCCTCCATTCCAGAATCCTACTCTATACTATAACACGAACGTACATAAGTCGAAAAGTCAAACAAATCGAAAATGAAATAGGTCTTGGATTCAGCCTGTTTTTTTTAAACATAGCAAGAAAATTTATTGAAATGTGGTGTCTTAGTGGGAAATGTTGTTCTTAATTTAGAGATGTCGAAGATTAATGAATTGAAAAACTATTACGCAAAGCAGCTTTTGGATAAAAATATTCCTGGAAGTGTGTTTGCTGCAAAAACCCCCTCCTGCATGATTACGGCCTATAAGTCCGGGAAAGTCTTGTTTCAAGGCAATGATAGTGAATCAGAGGCCAGGAAATGGGGAAGCAGTGCTGCGGGTGCTTCAAATAAAAAAACTTCTGCTGCTAAGGTAAAGTCTGTGGCAAAAGGCGACCTTCCTGCAGGTATTGGCGGGATGTCGGCCATCGGTTCAGACGAAGTGGGCACGGGTGACTTTTTCGGTCCGATTACAGTGGTAGCAGCCTATGTCAGAAAAGAAGATATTCCGTTATTAAAAGGATTAGGTGTACGCGATTCAAAGGATTTGAATGATGAAAAAATCATATCAATTGCTAAGGTTATTAAGGATGTAGTTCCCTTTAGCTTGATGACTCTGAAGAATGAAAAATATAATCAGGTGCAAGGTTCGGGGATGTCCCAAGGTAAAATGAAGGCATTGCTTCATAATCAGGCCATTTTAAAAGTGTTGGAGAAGATATCACCTGCAAAACCGGAGGCGATTTTAATTGACCAATTTGTCCAGCCTAGTACTTATTTTCAGCATTTAAAAGGGCAGAAGGCGATTGCTAAACAGGATGTTTATTTTAGTACAAAAGCAGAAGGAATTCATTTAGCGGTTGCTGCAGCTAGTATTTTGGCACGGTATGCGTTTATTCAATATATTGATAAGCTTAGTGAGGCGGCGGGTTTTAAAATTCCAAAAGGTGCCGGGGCACAGGTGGATGTAGCGGCGGCCAAGCTGATAATGAGTAAAGGGCGAGAGTGCCTTCCTTCCTTCGTAAAACTTCATTTTGCCAACACCGATAAGGCAATCGCCATTGTAAATAAAAAACGGAACTAAGTCGTTATGGTCAGGGTCGTAGAATAGAGTAATAGTAAATGGCAATGGGAGGGGTATGCGTGGCGAAAAGACTAAGTTTATCGGAAATTGATCAAGCTTTAGCTGCATTACCAGGATGGAAATTAGACGGTAAATTCATTGTAAAAAAATATCGTTTTCGTGAGTTTATGAGTGGGGTTGCATTTGTTACTAAAATAGCTGAGCTGTCAGAAGAAAAAAATCATCATCCTTTTATTGCCATTGATTATAAATTAGTGACTCTCAGGCTTACTTCTTGGAATGCTGGGGGATTAACGGATTTGGATGTGGCGTTGGCTGAGGTTTATGATGAAATTTATGAAAAGATCTAATAAAAAGGGTTGTTTAAGCCATCACTGGGCTTAGACAACCTTCTTTTTTATGATTTGTTAGAAAAATTTGTGGTTAAATATTTTTATCGGCGGTTTTCGATAATATATCAGCGGTTTTTGTTTATATATCGGCGGTTTTCGCATGTTTATCAGCGAAAGAGCAATTTTACCAAGGGATGGTCTTTGGAGTATATGACCTTCCCTTATTAGCACCGGACGAAATAATGTTTGCCGATTGTAAGAATCTTTTTACGGTATAAGGTGATGTTATATGACAAAAATCCCGAAATTGTTCATTAGTTATTTTTGAATCTATTAATAAAAAATAGTCGATTAGAGCATTTATGTGAGCGTCTTTTGAATAAGTATTACAGGTTGGACAGAACCATTTTGAATTTTTTCGTTCGAGATGGAATTTATTGCAATAAGGACAGAATACACCGGTAAATAAATCAGATTTATTTATTTTATATTTTCGTAAAACATAGTTTGTAGGAACTGTATTTATTTTCATAAGAAGGCGGCATAACTTACGAAGATCCTTAGTATCGAGGACAGGTTTAGAAAATTGATTTTCAAAGAATCGGATTTTATTTAGAAACACGTCTGCTTTACATACACGAGGCTTTACTTTGTGAGCATTTTTTCCTGTGACGACATTTGTAGCATTCTTATTGCTGATTACTACTATGTATTCAATAGGAATTGGGGGGAATTTATGGGCTGCTAAAAGTTTCCTTAAATATTCTTGGTGTCTTTCAGCTTGGGAAATTGGATATGTGTAGCCTTTTTCTTTTTCATTATTAATCTGAATAAATTGTTCGTTTTCGGTATCAAATATTAGCTTACCAGCCATATTTTTCACTTCAATAATTAAGGCATATTCTTGAGTTATTAAGATGGTATCGTTTTGACAGTTGTATTCCCCATCAGGAAGGTTTAAATCGTGTAGGATCATATATTGATCATTTGGTAAGTATCTAAGATAATAGTCAAACGCTACTTCACCTTGGTAACCAGCACGCCTCCTTCCAAGCTCCTCTTTTATCTCCTGATAATCAGGATAATTCAGGGGAAGACGTCGACAAAGTGCCTCTAAAATAAGAATAATAAGGGGAATTTTCCTCTCTTTTATAAGCAAAAATGTTCACTCCTTTCGTTTTTATAATAAATTCTAACCGAAGCACCAAAAATCCTGTAGAATCTTAGCAAAATTTGTAAAACTTTTTTATATCAGCGGTTTTACCATTTTTATCGGTGAAAACCAAAGTTCCCTTGCAAATAAAAAAGCTAGCTCGAATCGGTTAGAGTTAACCCTTCGAACTAGCCCTTTTGATTTATCCTCTAAGCACAGCTCCAGCCTTTTCTTTTAAGGCTTCCAGCACACGTTCATGGACCTTTGTAACCTCTTCGTCCGTTAATGTACGTTCAGGATCTAAATACTTTAATGAGAAAGCAATCGACTTCTTGCCTTCTTCCATTCTTTCACCCTCATACAAATCAAACACCATAGCTTCCTGTAGGAGCGGTGCACCTGTAGATAAAATAATCTCTTTTAAGGTGCCTGACACCGTTTCTCTGTTTACCACAAGGGCAATGTCTCTTGTGATCGTTGGGAAGCGTGGGATGCTGTTGTATTGTAATGGTGCTGTTTCTTCTTGAAGAACTGATTGTAATGAAAGTTCGAATACATAGGTATCTTTTAAATCCAATTCTTTTTGAACGGTTGGATGTACTTGGCCAACGAAACCAATGCTTACACCGTCCAACTTGATTTCTGCAGTACGGCCAGGGTGCATGCCTTCTACTTGAGCCTGAACATATTCAATTCGATCTTCAAGGCCAAGCTTTGCAAACATTCCTTCTAAAATACCTTTCACCACATAGAAGTCAACTGCCTTCTTCTCACCCTGCCATGAATGACTGTGCCACAGACCTGTCACAGCCCCTGCTAAATGCTCGTTTTCAACCGGAAGTGTTTCTTCCCCATTTGATAAGAATACAGCACCTGTTTCATACACTGCTAGGCTGTCGTTTTGACGGGCACTATTGTATTTTAATACTTCGAGTAATTGTGGCATGATACTTAAACGAAGCACGCTGCGTTCTTCACTCATTGGCATCGCTAAACGAATTGGGTTGCGTTTTTCCAGAGCATATTGAGCAGCTTTTTCCTCACTCGTTAAGGAATAGGTTACAGCTTGATACAGCCCTGCTCCCTCAAGATACTGACGAACTACACGGCGTTTCTTCTGGTAAGTGGACAATTTGCCTGGAGTTGTCGAACCAATTGGCAATGTTTTTGGAATATCGTCATAGCCGTAAAGACGGGCAACCTCTTCCAATAAATCCTCTTCAATTTTAATATCCCCGCGGCGTGTCGGCGCCGTAACGGTAATCGTATCTTGCTCGATACTAACAGGGAATTGCAAACGATCAAAGATTTCTTTTACTTCGTTCATTTGAAGATCTGTGCCTAGGACACGATTAATTTTTTCTAGTGTAATGGAAACAACTGCAGGTTCCACCGTTAGTGTATCGACCTCTGATGTACCTTCCAGCACTTCACCGCCAGCATATTTCGCCATTAAGTAGGCAGCACGCTCACCAGCAGCACGAACACGGTTTGGATCCACACCTTTTTCGAAACGAGCACTAGCTTCGCTTCTTAAACCATGATCTTTTGATGCTTTACGGACCGTCTGACCATTGAAATAAGCTGCTTCTAAAAGAACAGTAGAGGTATCTGAAGTAACCTCTGAATTAGCGCCGCCCATTACCCCGGCTAAAGCGACTGGCTCGGTTCCATTTGTAATAACAAGGTGGTCAGCAGTTAACGTGCGTTCCACATCATCCAGGGTTATAAACTTTTCACCATCTACTGCACGGCGGACAAGGATTTCCTTTGATCCTAAACGGTCATAATCAAATGCATGTAATGGCTGGCCATATTCTAATAAAATATAGTTTGTAATATCAACTACATTATTGTGCGGTCGAATTCCAGCATTCATTAAACGTGTTTGCATCCACAGTGGAGAAGGTCCAATTTTTACATTTTTAATAATTTTAGCCACGTAAAGTGGGTTATCCTCTTTTGCCTCAACATTGATTTTTACATAATCTGCTGCTTTTTCATTCATTGCCTCAAGATCTGTTTCAGGAAACTTAACTTCTCTTCCTAAGATAGCCGCCACTTCATAGGCAACACCTAGCATGCTTAGGCAGTCCGCACGGTTAGGGGTTAAACTTAACTCTAACACTTCATCGTCACGATTAAGCTGCGCTAACGCATCAACGCCAACTTCCGTCTCTGCCGGAAAAACAAAGATGCCCTCTGAATATTCTTTCGGAACAATTTTCCCTTCCATACCAAGCTCTGTAAGAGAGCAAATCATTCCATTTGACTCTTCGCCGCGAAGCTTCGCTTTTTTTATTTTAAAATTACCAGGAAGTACGGCACCCACTGTAGCAACTGCCACCTTTTGGCCTTGTGCCACATTCGGTGCACCGCAAATAATCTGGACGGGCTGTTCTGCTCCGATATCTACCAGACATTTGCTTAATTTATCAGCATTTGGATGCTGTTCACGTTCTAGGACATGGCCGATAACCACACCTTTAATGCCTTCATTAAGGACCTCTACACCTTCTACTTCAATACCGCTTTTTGTAATTTTTTCTGCTAGTTCAGCTGCTGTTACACCTGTTAAATCAATATAATCCTGCAGCCATTTATATGATACGAACATGTCTCCGACTCCTCCTTATTATCCAGCTTCAGCGCCTATGGGCTCATTGGTCTAAGTCAATTGGACAGGACGGTTAAAAAACAACCTTCCTGTCGGCTCGTCTTATGCTTGGCTACAGAAAGCTTACACTTTCTGTACGCATTAAGGGAGACTAAGTCGATTTTCAATCGACAATATTCCCTATATCGCCCCTGTTCAAAGCACTTCAGCATTTAGAATTTACTCATGTTTTGAAAACTGTTTTAAGAATCGTACATCGTTGGTATAGAAATGACGGATATCATCGACCCCGTATTTCAACATCGCAATTCGCTCAGGTCCCATACCAAATGCGAATCCAGTGTACTTTTTAGAATCGTAACCGGCCATTTCAAGAACGTTCGGATGAACCATCCCTGCACCTAAAATCTCAATCCAGCCTGTTTTCTTACATACATTACAGCCATGGCCGCCACAAATTTTACAAGAAATATCCATCTCAACAGAAGGCTCTGTGAAGGGGAAGAAACTTGGTCTGAGTCGAATTTCACGATCTTCACCAAACATTTTCTTCGCAAAAACCTCTAATGTTCCTTTTAAGTCACTCATGCGGATGTTCTCGCCGACCACTAGGCCTTCAATTTGCATGAATTGATGGGAGTGTGTCGCATCATCATTATCGCGGCGATATACCTTACCAGGGCAGATAATTTTAATGGGTCCTTTGCCTTCATGCTTTTCCATAGTCCGTGCTTGGACTGGTGATGTATGGGTGCGAAGAAGGATTTCTTCTGTAATATAAAAGGAGTCCTGCATATCACGGGCCGGGTGGCCTTTAGGTAAATTAAGAGCTTCGAAATTATAATAATCTTGCTCTACTTCAGGACCTTCGGCTACTTGATAGCCCATGCCGATAAATAGGTCTTCAATTTCTTCAATAATTCTTGTCAACGGATGGTGGTTTCCAACCCTGACTGGACTTCCTGGAAGTGTCACATCAATGCTTTCAGATGCTAATTTTTCTAAAACGGCAGCTTCTTCTAACCCTTTTTGTTTGGCTTCGATTTTAGCGGCAATGATTTCACGCACTTCATTTACAAGTGCCCCCATGACTGGACGTTCTTCAGCTGAAAGCTTCCCCATTCCGCGCAGTACTTCTGTAATAGGTCCCTTTTTACCTAGGTAAGCAACGCGGATGTCATTTAATTCTTTTAGGCTGGCAGACTGCTCGACTTTTTGAAGAGCCTCTTCCTGCAATTCCTTTAATCGTTCTTGCATATCATCTATTCCTCCTTAATGGTAATTGGTCACTTTAGGTAGTCATAAAAAAACAAAAAAACCCCATCCCTGGAAAGGGACGAGGTTTGTTAATTCGCGGTACCACCCTTGTAAACACACGTTATGTAAAAAAACATTGTGTTCGCTTCATTCGAATAACGGCCTGTGCCGATGCATCTTTACATTTTTAAAAAATGGTCCCGATGCCAACTCAGGAGGTGAACTTCTCTAATCTAGAACCATAAAAGTGCTTGCAGTCACGGCACTTTCTCCCTAAATGGTCGATAACTAGGTACTTTTCTCCGTCATCGTTTTTAACTTTTTTCAATTGTTCATTATTATATAACGTTTTTCAGCTAAAGGTCAAACGTATTCCGCCTATTTTTTTAAATAATAGAGCAAAATTCCTGTCGCAACCGCAACATTTAATGATTCACTTTTTCCGAAGATCGGGATATATAGGTTGGCGGTTGTACTTGAAAGTAGATCTTTGGCGACACCATTACCCTCGTTTCCAACGATAAGGGCAAACGAAGCACCGCTAGTAATATCCGTATAGGCTGATGCCCCTTCAAGCGCTGTACCATATACCGGTATATTTTTATCATGTAGCTTGTCAATCCATTCATGAAGGTCTCCTCGAATGATTGGCAGATGAAAATGGCTTCCCTGTGCCGACCTTAAGACCTTCGAGTTATAGATATCAACACTGCCGCGTCCCACCACAACCGCATCAATCCCGGCCGCATCGGCGGTACGGATCATTGTACCCAGATTGCCTGGGTCCTGAACCGCATCAATTAGCAACAGCGTTTTGGCATCCTGAACCTCTTGATTGGATTGGCGGCAAACAGCATAAATCCCTTGAGGTGCTTCCGTTTCAGATAATGAGTTAGAGATTTCTTCCGTAACCGATGTAACTGGTGTAGATCCAACATCCCAGCGCGGCGGCAGTCCTACATTATCCGAAACAATGATTTCTAAAACTTGTTCGCCTTGCTTTAATGCTTCCTCAACCAAATGAAAGCCTTCCACTATAAAAGTACCACTCTTATCGCGTTCTTTTTTTGTCAGTAGTTTTTTCCATTGTTTTACCTTAGGATTATTGACAGATTCTATATATTTCAAAACAGGTCTCCTTTTAAATGCTCATATGATTTTCTCATTATATCCTAAATACATTACATAATAAAACCAAAACCTAGAAATCATAATATTGAATGAAGGTTAACAAAAGGAGGGTATTAAAATGAACTTAAACCTAAGAAATGCGATTCTTCACAACGTTTCTGGTAATACTCAAGATCAATTAGAAGATACCATTGTTGATGCGATTCAAAGTGGCGAAGAAAAGATGCTTCCAGGACTTGGGGTATTATTTGAAGTGATTTGGCAAAATTCATCAGAAGATGAGAAGAAAGAAATGCTTGAAACCCTTGAAAAAGGCGTAAAGTAATTTACAGGCTGCCAATTTGGCGGCCTTTTTTTGTTTTAAAAATCCCTCGGCTAAGACTAACCGAGGGACTACTAATATTGTATTTATTCAAAGGTAATCTTATCAACCGTCTCACGGTCTAGACGTTTAATGACCTCAACAATCAATTTAACCGCATTTTCGTAATCATCACGATGAAGCATTGCTGCATGTGAGTGGATATAACGAGTCGCAATCGTGATCGCAAGCGCTGGTACACCATTATGCGTCAAGTGAATCGAACCAGCATCCGTACCGCCGCCAGGAATGGATTCGAACTGATACGGAATATTCAACTCATCCGCTGTATCCGTGACAAAGTCACGCAGGCCTTTATGTGCCACCATAGAAGCATCATAAACCACGACTTGCGGTCCTTTACCCATTTTGCTCATCGCTTCTCGTTCAGAGATTCCAGGAGTATCACCAGCAATACCTACGTCAACAGCAAAACCGATATCCGGTTGAATTTTATAAGTTGCAGTCTTCGCACCGCGTAATCCGACCTCTTCTTGGACATTCCCGACACCATAGACAACGTTTGGATGATCTACCCCTTGTAATTGCCTTAATACATCAATGGCAATCGCACAGCCAATTCGGTTATCCCATGCTTTTGCTAATAACATTTTTTCGTTATTCATGACGGTAAATTCGAAGTATGGCACAACCATATCTCCCGGACGGACGCCCCATTCTGAAGCTTCTTCCCGGCTTGAGGCACCGATATCAATAAACATATCTTTAATTTCAATTGTTTTTTTACGAGCTTCAGCAGATAAAACATGCGGCGGCTTAGAACCAATAATACCTGTCACATCACCTTTTCTCGTCACAATTGTGACACGTTGAGCCAGCATAACCTGTCCCCACCAGCCGCCTACTGTTTGAAAACGAAGGAAGCCTTTGTCGTCGATTTGTGTGATCATAAAGCCTACTTCATCCAAATGGCCGGCTACCATTATTTTTGGGCCGCCCTCTTTCCCAACCTTTTTGGCGATTAAACTGCCAAGTCCATCAGAAGAGATTTCATCGGCATATGGAGCTATGTATTTTTTCATTACTTCGCGCACTTCACGCTCATTGCCGGGAATACCTTTGGCATCTGTTAAGTCCTTTAACATTGTTAATGTTTCGTCTAGTTTCGCCATGCTTAAACCCCCTTAATAGGTATGTACAACCTTAATTATACAAAACGAATTCGATCCGCTACAAATTTTCCGCTAGTAATTATTTTGTTGTCTTTGATAATTTACTTCGTTTTTCGCAAAATATGCCTTTTCTATATCCTCATTCGTAAATCCTAATAGTGACGACAACTTTAGATATGACTCCACTAATTCTACATAATCATCAAAAGCCTTATTTTTTTGAAAATGATTAATGGATTCATAGACATGGAGAAACTGCTCAGTCACACTTCTTGCTGAATCCTGATCATTTATAGCGATTGATTTTTGATCAAAACCGCACTCAAGGCCCAGTGACAAGATAAAGTGAACCCCATCAACAAACTCTTCTAATACCACGTCTTTGGGTGACGAGGGTTTCACACTCCAAAACTTAAAGCATCGTGTTTCATTCGCTAATTCACCAATCTCGACTAATAATGCAAGTACCTTCTTATCAAACAAATCCTCATTTTCAAGCTCGTGCTTTTCTTCAATATGGGAATCCAATGCTCTTTGCATTTGAAAAAGTTTCTTTAATTCCATGACCAGCACTCCTTCTTTAGAAAATTATATTAAAACGATAAATAGGTGAAACTTCTTTCTACTCAAATCGTATTACAAGTAAAAATAGGTTCGTTACAGGGGGCATTGCCATGATCTGGTTGCTGCGTTTCATATTGTTGTTCTTACTTTTATACATCTTTTACTTGAGTATTAAATCATTATTCAATTCGTCCCGAAAACTTGATTCAGCACGTAAACATAAACGTTTTTTATTTCTTGATGATGAAGATATCAGAAAAAACTTTTTTGTAACCTATCAAGGCGTAGTGTTTGTTGGCGAAAAATATATGGGTGTAAAGGATGATAGCTTTGATGTTATATCAATCTTGATTTGGCCCGATCATACCGCAGCATTAAAAGGACTTAGCAAAGATGACTTCGTTTATTTAACTGAAAAAGTACTCGAAAAATATCCAAATGCAAAAATACATTGGAAAAGTCCTGTGAATGAATTTCTACAGACTAGTCGTGTATGATGCCGTTTCTAGATGAGTATTTTTAAGAAGATAATAAACTCTAGGATTGCAAGAATTGGAAAGCCAAGTTTAAAAGATGTATGTTTTGTTTTATGGCGGAAAGCTTGCATTCCTGCTGTTGCCCCAATCGCCCCGCCAAAGATCGCCACAAACCAGAGCGTCCTCTCGCTAATTCTGTATTGATGGTTTTTGGCTCGCTTTTTATCCTCCCCCATAATCAGAAGCCCGACTAAGTTCATGATAATCACAGCAATAAAGAATAGTTTCATTCCATTTTCCCCTTTTATAGAAAAAGCCATCCTCATGATGAGAATGGCTTTAAGTTATAAGAAAGTATAAGTTCTTTGAACTTTGATCACTTTCTAGCTCCAGCTCCCAGCGACTAGTATACTGGACCTCTCCTCCTTGCGATAAGTCAACACGAAAAAGCTTACGCTCTTCGTGTTTCCTTTATCTCAGTCGGCTTGGCACCAGTCCATACGTCACTTAACGGTCGCTTCCGCTTTATTTGTTATTTTGTTGCTTAGCAACGTTTGCTAATTCAGCAAATGCGTTTGCATCGCTAATTGCAAGTTCAGAAAGCATTTTGCGGTTAACTTCGATACCAGCAAGCTTTAAGCCATGCATTAAACGGCTGTAAGAAAGACCGTTGATACGAGCTGCTGCATTGATACGAGTAATCCAAAGTTTGCGGAAATCACGCTTAACCTGACGACGGTCACGGAAAGCATATTGTAATGATTTCATAACCTGTTGGTTAGCAACTTTATATAATGTATGTTTTGAACCGTAATAACCTTTGGCTAATTTAAGAACTCTTTTACGACGTTTGCGGGTAACAGTACCGCCTTTTACACGTGGCATGGAATTTCCCTCCTATAATAAATCGATCACTTATAATTATTTTACGTAAGTTAGTAAATGACGAATGCGTTTGAAATCGCCTTTTGAAACAAGACCTGCTTTGCGAAGCTTACGCTTAGCTTTTGTTGATTTGTTAGCGAATAAATGGCTTGTATAAGCATGGTCACGCTTAAGTTGACCAGAACCAGTTTTCTTGAAACGCTTTGCAGCGCCGCGGTGAGTTTTCATTTTTGGCATTGTAATAGTCCTCCCTATATTACTTATCGTTTTTAGGTGCTAAAACTAGGAACATGCTTCGTCCATCCATTTTAGGATGTGATTCGATCGTTGCAACTTCCTTGCACGCTTCGGAAAAACGGTCTAACACACGTTGACCGATTTCTTTATGGGTAATCGCCCGGCCTTTGAAACGGATTGACGCTTTTACTTTGTCGCCTTTTTCCAAAAACTTAATGGCATTACGAAGCTTTGTATTAAAGTCATGTTCATCAATGGTTGGGCTTAGACGAACTTCTTTAGTAGTAATAATCTTTTGATTCTTACGAGCTTCTTTTTCTTTCTTTTGATTCTCGAATTTGAATTTGCCATAGTCCATAATCCGGGCTACCGGAGGCTTTGCATTTGGTGCAACAAGTACCAAATCAAGATTTACTCTTCCGGCAATTTCCAATGCTTCGAACTTGGTTTTAATCCCCAATTGTTCGCCATTCTGGTCAATTAAACGAACTTCACGAGCACGGATGCCCTCATTTAACAACATGTCTTTGCTAATAATTAGCCACCTCCAAGGTTTTATCAAGAATACAACGTCTGGGTACAAGAATAAGATCACCTTATTGTTTGACACCCTAATTTGATTGACAGGCATGAATTACTTTAAAAGTGCTATTTCTTAAGTAAACAAACAAAAAAGTGCGGATGAATACACCCACACTTTACAGAACATAAGTAATAAACAAAAAGTTCACGTAAAACCTGCCAACTGCTTAACTAGCGTCAATCAGGTGAGAAGCGGGTGCTTCTTCTTTTCCCAAAAATAAGTATTCAATTTACCTTAGTAACTATATCATAGCTAAGATTACTTGTCAAACAAACTATTTTTCTTTGACAACGAAATTTATTGTAGCAAGAAACAAAAAATTATTCAATAGTTTTTTTCTAAAGATGCTGTTATAGCCTTTTCAAACACTATTGATCATTCATGAATATCAACTTGTAATAAATAAACAATCTTCTACGTAAAGCTGTTGACAAGCCGGTTTGATGGGTAAAAGGTACTGTTTATGCTCCTTTTACAGAAGATTAATATTCTAGTAATTCCCACTTTACAATTCTCCTATAGTTTTATGTTTGAAATACATAAACTTATAGGAGATGAATATGAAATGAAAAAAGGTTTGATCGCCAGCCTTGCTTGTTTGTCACTTTCGGTAACTTCTGCAGCTCCTTTAGCAGTATTTGCTCACCCAATTGAAAGTACAGCTACTGACAATGGACAATCTACATTACGCCCGATTAATTCTGATGTTGCCGTTATTGCTCATCGCGGGGCATCTGCTTACGGTCCAGAACATACACTTACAGCCTATAAGCAAGCAATGACGATGAAGGCGGATTATGTGGAATTTGATTTACAAATGACAAAAGATGGCCAGTTAATCGCTATGCATGATGAAACATTGGCGAGAACAACCAATGCAAAGGAACTTTATCCAGACCGGGCACCATGGCGGGTAAAGGATTTTACACTTGATGAAATCAAACGCCTCGATGCAGGGTCATGGTTTAATAAAGCTTATCCAGACAAAGCTAAACAAGAATACATAGGGCAAAAGGTTCCAACCCTTAAGGAAGCAATTGAATATGTAAAAAAACACGGAAATGGAAAAGTCGGTCTTTACATGGAAACAAAAGCACCAAACGTATACCCCGGTATGGAAGAGCAAGTAATCGAAATCTTAAAAAAAACCAATGCCTTGGATGATGAAAAGCTTTTTCTTGAATCATTTAGCGAGGATAGCCTTCGAAAGTTAAAAGCGCTCGCCCCTAATGTTAAGCTAATTCAGCTTTATGATGGAAAAATGTTGGCAGGAAAAGATGTATACCAGGAGATGAAGCGAATCTCCGATTACGCTTCCGGCGTAGGTCCTAGTAAGGAGCTAGTAGTTCCGAAACTCATGGAGGCAGCACATCAAAATAAACTACTCGTTCATCCTTGGACTGTCAATTCTGAGGACGATTTGGTATCCATGCTCTCTCTTGGTGTCGATGGAGAATTCACAAATAATCCTGACCTGTTGGACGATTTACTGAAAAAGCCATTTATTTCACATGGAGTGGCAAGTGGTGATGTAACCAATTCTTCAGCCATTTTATGGGCTCGTACAAATGGAGAAGCAGGAGTTCAATTTGAAATTTCAACTGACAGCAATTTTAAAAATCATACAATTGTAAAAACAAGTCATGCTGCTGAAGAGGACGATTTCACAGTAAATGTAGAGGTCAAGGGATTAAAAGCCGATACAAAATATTATTATCGTGCTCATGCACTTTCCAGTAAGTATATGGTAACCGGATCCTTTAAGACTGCACCGGAGGAAAACAGCTTAAAGCCAATGACAATGGTTTGGGGTGGAGATACTGGCGGCCAGGGAGAGATTCCGCCATATAAATCTTTCAAGGCAATGTCTGCTTTAAATCCAGACTTCTTCCTATTTAGCGGGGACACCATTTATGCAGATAATAAAACACCTGCTGTCCCTAACCCTCCTTCTAAAACAGTTCAGGATTTCTGGGCTAAATATAAAGAAAACCGCACAGATGCTGGTTTACGCAGTCTTTTGCAAAAAACAGGAACGTTCTCAATTTGGGATGATCATGAAGTGACCAATGACTTTTCAGGTCCTTCTCAGGAGCTTACTCCAACCGGATTAAGAGCGTTTAAGGACTATTGGCCGATTTCAAGTGAGCGCAGTTCAGCGGACAAGCTTTATCATAAATACTCTTGGGGTAATACCATGGATATGATGATCCTGAACAACCGCGGCTACCGCTCACCTAACACACAGGCTGACGGACCGGATAAACAGATGCTAGGTGATGAACAGCTAAAATGGCTAGAGCAGCAGCTTCTCGAGTCTGATGCAAAAGTGAAACTAGTAGCGACTTCCGTTCCAATCTCCGTACCAACCGGAAAAGCAATGGCTAGGGATGGATGGGCAAATGGAGATAATGTAAACCCAAATGACCCAACAGGTTATGAGAACGAGTTCAAAAAAATCTCTGATTTTATTATTGAAAAAGGAATTAAAAACGTCTTTTTCGTCACCACCGATGTCCATTTTGCCGAAGTTATCAAATATGACGCCAATAAGGATGGAAAAACGGATTATAATGAACTTATCAGCGGTCCGATTGGCGCTGTAAAAATCAATCCAGGAACCCTAGACCCAACTTTTGGTCCTGAGAAATTATATACAGAGGGGAATTTTTTCAACTTCGGTGTGTTTAAGGTGGATCCTGCAAGCAAGCAGGCAACTGTTGAAATCCAGGATGAAAACGGAAAGTCTCATTTTACTCATACGTTCCAGCTGGAGAACTAAAAATAGCTATAAAAATACCACAGTCCAAAAGGCTGTGGTATTTTTCCGTACTAAGTTAGCCGCGTTTTACCTCTGCTAGAAGTCCTGCAAGGAAATCAACAAATGGCTTCGTTTCTGATTTTTGTTCTCCATATTTCCGGACGTTGACAGCATTGTCTTCCACTTCTTTGTCACCAACAACCAGCATATATGGTATTTTCAGCATTTGTGCTTCACGAATTTTATAGCCGATTTTTTCATCACGGCCATCTAATTCCACCCGCAAGCCTTCATTTTGCAGCTGTTCCTGAACCTGTTTCGCATATTCATAATGAGCGTCAGGTGAAACCGGAATCACTTGCACCTGTACTGGCGCAAGCCATGTAGGGAATGCACCTTTGTATTCTTCAATCAAGTAAGCAACAAACCGTTCCATTGTCGACACCACGCCGCGGTGAATAACAACAGGACGATGCTGCTTGCCATCTTCCCCGACATAATTTAAATCAAATCGCTCAGGCAGTAAGAAATCTAACTGAACAGTTGATAATGTTTCATCTTTACCAAGTGCAGTTCTCACTTGCACATCGAGCTTAGGACCATAGAAGGCTGCTTCTCCTTCAGCTTCGAAATAATCAAGGCCAAGGTCATCCATTGCTTCCTTCAACATGCTTTGTGCTTTTTCCCACATCGCATCATCATCAAAATACTTTTCAGTATCTTGCGGATCGCGGTAAGAAAGACGGAACGAGTAATCGTTAATATTAAAGTCTTTATATACTTCTAGAATTAAGTTCACAACACGTTTGAATTCATCTTTAATTTGATCTGGACGGACAAAAATATGAGCATCATTTAATGTCATCCCACGGACACGCTGCAATCCGGCTAATGCCCCTGACATTTCGTAACGATGCATTAGCCCAAGCTCAGCAATCCGAATTGGAAGCTCACGGTAGCTGTGCATGCTGTTTTTGTACACCATCATATGATGCGGACAGTTCATGGGGCGGAGGACTAATTGCTCGTTATCCATTTCCATAATTGGGAACATGTCTTCATGGTAATGGTCCCAGTGACCTGAAGTTTTGTATAAATCTACGCTTCCCATAATAGGAGTGTACACATGATCATAACCAAGACGCTGTTCTTTATCAACAATGTAACGTTCAATCACACGGCGGATTGTTGCCCCTTTAGGAAGCCATAACGGCAAGCCTTGACCAACCAATTGGTTACTTGTAAATAGACTTAATTCTTTCCCTATTTTACGATGATCACGCTCTTTTGCTTCTTCTAATAAACGAAGATGCTCTTTTAAGTCTTCCTTCTTGAAGAAGGCAGTACCATAAACGCGCTGCAGCATTTTATTATCGCTGTTGCCACGCCAATAAGCACCTGCAATACTTAATAGCTTAAATTCTTTGATTTTTCCAGTAGAAGGGACATGAACACCACGGCAAAGGTCGAAAAATTCGCCTTGCTCATAGATTGTTACTGTTTCTTCATCCGGAATCGCTTCAATTAGTTCAAGCTTGTAAGGATCTCCCGCTTCTTTAAAAAGCTGGACAGCTTCAGCACGGCTGACTTCCTTACGAACGATTTCAAGATTTTCATTGACGATTTTCGCCATTTCCTTTTCAATCTTTGGCAAATCCTCAGGTGTTAACGATACATCAAGGTCCATGTCATAATAGAAGCCGCCTTCAATAACCGGACCAACCCCTAAATTGACATCTGGATATAGTCTTCTCACAGCTTGTGCCATTAGATGGGCTGTACTGTGGCGCAACACCTCTAACGCCTCATTTGATTCAGGTACAACGATTTCTATAGAACCGTCTTTCAGAATAGGACGGCGAAGATCAACCATTTGTCCGTTCCATTTACCGGCAATTGCCTTTTTCTTGAGGCCCGGGCTGATGGAAGCGGCAATATCTTCTGTTGTTGTCCCTTTAGGGAACTCCTTTACTGCCCCATCAGGAAACGAAATCTTAACAACATCTGACATATTAACTCCTCCTTAATTGAAATGCGGAAGCGCCTTGCCCGAGGGCTGGAGCTGGACATTTCTCCTTGTAAAAAAATAAAAAAACCCGTCCCTAGGAATAGGGACGAGTTTTGATTAACACGTGGTTCCACCCAATTTTTCATTTTTAATAAATACAATTAAAAATGACTTTGGTCAGGTAACGGCTGTAAACCGTCAACAATTACTAATTTCTAAAAAAGAAAAATTCACTGTTGAAGTTTAAAGGTGGTAAGTATTTATTCCGTGTTAGAAGACTTTCAGCCCGTGGTCTTCCTCTCTAAAAACCGTAAAGAAATACTATTGTCCTTATCATTACTTTTACTACAATATTTGCTATGTACGTTATTATAATCATTTACTTTTGAAAAAGCAAGGTACATAAAACTAAATATTGACATTATTTTATGACTTTATGCATGATTTTCTGATGACCCTGGTTCCGCTGTCCATTTTTTTAAACTTCTTAAGGCAGTATAATTTTTAATTGTCACCCGTTCTTCAAAAATATTTTTGATTGTTCTTACCAGCGGCTCATCTGGGTTATTCGTATAAAGATAAATAGAAGTAGGAGCAATTGATAAGAGTGGTGCGATTGAGACAGAATCAACATATACTGGATGATTGACTAATAATTTTCGGTCAATCATTCTTGTTAATTCCCCCCGTTTAATTTCTGCCAACTCCTCATTATAAAACGTAATTTCCTCGTCAAATAATACATGCAGAGTCGCTATTTTCGGCTCCCGCTTTACTAAAAAGTCGCGGAGCATCTGGATAAACATTTGATATTCCTGCTCCATTTTGTATTCATCAATGGCGAGTTCTACATATTCTTCGAGCATCTGCAGGTATGGACGCAAGCGGAATTTTAGCAATGAATCGAAGGAGAAAGATACATTGGCTTGAAAAATCTGCTCCACTGCATCCTCAATAAAAGACGTCTCTTTATCGGCTTCCTTTAAGAAAACGGCAAGATCCTGTCTTTGACCTTCCAGGATGGAATAAATAATTTCCATAATCTGCTGTTGTTCTTCCTCATTATGAAAAAAATAGTGATTCTTAATAATATCTCGAAACCAGTCATTACGTTTCACGGTGGTAATAAAATCATAAACGGCTGTTTTCACCTTATGAAACATTTCATTAGATATGCTGCCATCTAAAACTTGTACTATATGTCGATCTTCTATTAGAAGAATAGTTTTTTCATCCGAAATGCATGGTAAATACGTTAGCAAGTGGTTATAAAACCGCTTCGCATCCTTCTTGCTTTGGAAGATAATTTCCGCCAACCAAATCCCCCCTTTTTAGAAAAATCTCTGTTTAATATATATGGGGGACTTGGCCAAAATAGAAGTACGCTAGGCCTCAGAAATATTATTTAAATTAAAAAGGACCGCCGGAGACCGGCAATCCATTTATTCTAATATTATCTCCTATTCGGCCCATCAACTAAAACGGGCAGGCTTAAGGTACGGATTCTTTCCATAATTCTGCGGGCTTTCATTTTCTCTTCCTCGCCACGCTGGCTATAGGTTAAATGGTGCTCGAGCCCTTTTAAATCAAAGTTTGACGTAAAAAAGGTAGGAAGGTTTTCCAGCATTCGAAACTGCAGGATAGGTCCAAGAACCTCATCCCTTGTCCAGCTTGACATAGCCTCCGCCCCGATATCATCCAGCATTAAAATCGGTTCTTTTTTTAGGGCCTCAATTTTTTCATTTAAGGTGGAATCGGCTATTGAACTTTTCATTTCTCGCAATAATTCCGGGACATAAACGATCATCGAGGAAATTTGTTTTTTGGCCAGCTTGTTCGCAATGGCGCCAAGTAAATACGATTTCCCAACTCCAAATTCTCCATATAAAAATAAACCCTTTGCCGGCTTCCCTTGTTCATAGTTTAAAATAAATGAAAGTGATTTTTGAATGGCATCGATTCGATTATCATCATGTTCTAAATCCTCAAACGTAGCATTCAAAATATCTTTAGGGACATATAAACTTTTAATTAACTTTTCATTTTTTCGTTTTTCATCGTCCATTATTTTTCTTGGGCATCTTTCATAACGGACATCAATTATATTTCTTACTAATACCAGCTCCGGCTGGTATCCTTTCATCATATTGATACAGCCATCAAGACTCTCACACTTATTACATTCTTTACTTTGATTAATGTACTCATATAGCTTATTTAAGCCCTTTTCGATTGAATCCTTTGTCAGTTCATCTTGATGTTCCAATATAAACGATTTAACAGCCGGGTGCGAGAGCGTTTCTTGCCGCATTTTTTCGTAACGTTTTTGAAAGTTTTCACTTGAGGCTATCCGTTTTAGTGTTCGGTTTATCTTTTCCATATGTCACCTCTTAATCTTCGATTGCTTTTAACATTTCTTCGATTTCACGTTTTTTAGCCTCTAAATCAGGTTTTTTTTCTTCTGGACCTTCTGCAGGTTCTTTCTTTGGCTCTTTATCAAACCAATCAGGCAAAAGCTCTGTCCTAATAGGCTTTTTATTAGACGCTTTTCTGTTTTTCTTTTCTTTATCCCAGGAAAGGTACTTACTATGTTCACTTCTAGCTAAATCCATTGCCTCTTTTACTGTTTTAACTTCCTTACGCGCCCAATGACTGGCAATCTGCTCAACATAATTCTTAGTAAATTTCGAATCCGCTTTTAACAGCACATATTGGATGAGAACATTTACAACACCAGGCAGTAATTTCTTCTTGAACATCACATCTTCAATAATTTTCAATTCGGTATCAGATGGTTCAATTCCGTGTGAAGCATCTCTAAATACCTTAGCAGGGGAGGTAGTTTCTAACGAACGGACCAACAATTCTTCTTTCGTCTTTGGCTCGTCCAATTGGACTCGGTACCTTGGCGGCTGTGTCCGTTCTACTAAGCTTGGATACTGCTCATTATTTTCAAATTGATACCAGTTCCGTGCTGCTTTTCTTAATTCTTCGAGATCGATTTCATTATTTGGATTAATGGCGTCAAGAATTAAATTTTTCATTTCAATCGGATTTATATTATAGAGGAATGAAAGATTACTAATGACTTCTTTCACTTTTTTCGTTAATGCCTTTTTAGGTACAAGCGATTCATTTAATCCGGCCATTAGCAGACCAAAATCAAAAGTATCGACATCGAGTTGAATCCCCTTTTGCTCCTGACGCCCAATAAATCGTTCATCCTCTTCTGCTTGTAATTCCCCTGAAACATCTTGTATATATTGCATGCTCCCAAGTGTGGCCGAGGCGAACACATCCTGGAATGCTTTTGTTACATCTTGAAATTCATTTTCCTTTGGTTTTTGTTTATCAGTAAAAAACCGCTTCAGCCGGGCAAAATGGTTCTTCCCGATTTTTCGGAACAAATAGATGTTCAACATTCCATCTAAAAAGAACTGCTCCGGATTTAAAGGCGGCTGAAGCTCATAAATGAAGGAACGCTCTTCATCAACCGTTTTGACATAGGTCTTGATTAACCCGATTCCCTCCAACTTTAACCGTGCTTCGTAAATTTCCTTTAAATTCATCCCCATCAGATTCATTAATAGATGGTGTGTGGATGATTCGGACCAGAGACGATTTTCCTCAAGCTCTGCCCAAAGCGTCAAATACAAACTTAAGCAAGTTGACCCAATCAAAGGCTGATATAAAAACGTCAGCACTTTCCGATCATACTCATGCAGCAGCCCTCCGGCAGCTACCATATAACGGTCGATCGGAAGAATTTCCTGCCAATGCTGCGCCATATCAATTCAACCCTTCCCCTGTATAAATAAAATAAAAGTCCAGCTACAGCACCTAGGGGCTCGAGGTCATAAGTCAATCCGGCAAGAAGGTTAAAAAGCAACCTTCTCACCGGATTGTCTTATGCTTGTCGCCCTGTTCAAGGCCATTCGCCTTCTAAACAAAAAGAGCCAAAATTTTTAGCTCCTTTTACGACTTTTCCTTTTTTATTAGTTCCTTTAATTCGTCTATAAATACATTGATATCCTTAAATTGGCGGTAAACGGAAGCAAACCGTACGTAGGCGACTTCATCTACATGCGCAAGCCTGTCCATAACCATCTCGCCAATCGCTTCACTTTTGATTTCGGAAATGCCCTGGCTGCGAAGGTCTTTTTCTACACCATGCGTAATATCCTCTAACTCCTTTAAAGCTACTGGGCGTTTCTCACACGCCTTAATCAAGCCCCTTAGGATTTTATCACGGCTGAATTCTTCTCTTGTTCCTTCCTTTTTCACTACAATCAAAGGAATCTCTTCAATCTTCTCAAAAGTAGTAAACCGATAACCGCATTCCTCACATTCTCTTCTTCTCCGTGTTGCACGTCCTTCATCAACAGGCCGGGAATCAAGCACACGTGTACCGTAATTTTGACATGAAGGGCACTTCATTGTTAATCAACTCCAAACTGAATAAAAGAACTTGCCACTGGTTTTCCCCAAAGGAGCGAAGACAAAGGCGTGATAGGTTTCTTATTTGTCTAAAAACATGCCTATAATCCCGAACAAAATCCTTAAGTTTATCTTATAAAAAAGCAGACTTTTATACAAGTAGGGGATTACGAGTTTTTCCTTATTTCGACAAGGTTATGTAGATTATTAATCTTTCCATAATAGGATTCAATCCTCTTTTTCAACTGAGGGTACATGCCTAGGATGGAAAAACTTTCGGAAGAAATATTAAAATCCACTGCCGTTTCCAATGGTTTGACTGAAACAATTGTTACAACAAGAAAGCAAGGGATCGGTTTATTAATTTCAACAGCAATCTCCCCATGGTCTTTAGAGACTGTCGTTACCCGGCAATCCGCATCATCATGAAATAACTTTTCTACAGACTGAAACAATTGATTAAAGGTTGCCTTATAATAGTGCGTTTTTAAAGAGTCTTCCGTATTTCGATCAGACGTTTCAATTTGTTTTTTAAAACGTGTAAAAATATTCACCATAGCAGCCATACCCTCCAGAATTCTTCCTTTTTTATCTATTTTACAACATTCTCATAAAAATATAAAAAGAGGTGTACGATTTGGTACACCTCTTGTTGCTTTTTATTTTAAACCACTAAAAAAATGCTGTCAAACGACAGCATTTTCATAAATGCTTGTGAGAAATGATTAGCTGACTTTCACCTTCGACATTTTGGCGATTCCCTCTGCCACATAAAGAGCGAGATCGACCACTCTGGATGAATAGCCCCATTCATTATCATACCAGGCTAAGACTTTCACTTTTCTCGTTCCCATTACCATCGTCGAAAGGCCGTCAATAATAGCAGAATGCGAGTTTGTATTAAAGTCTACAGATACTAAAGGTTCCATGGTAAATTCCAAGATTCCTTTTAATGAGCCGTTGGCCTCTTCTAAGAATGCCTGATTAATATCGTCTAGTGTAACATCACACTTTAAATCTACCACTAGGTCGACTAACGAGACATTTGGCGTAGGAACACGCAATGCCATCCCATGGAGTTTCCCTTTTAATTGTGGCAGTACCAATGAAATTGCCTTGGCCGCTCCTGTTGTAGTTGGAATGATAGATTGTCCACATGAACGGGCTCTCCGCAAGTCTTTATGTGGATTGTCGATATTTTTTTGATCATTTGTGTAAGAGTGGATGGTTGTCATTAAACCACACTCAATACCGAATTTTTCATCTAATACCTTTGCAACGGGAGCAAGACAGTTTGTTGTACATGAGGCATTGGAGATAATATCATGTTGTGTGAGATCAAGCCTATCTTCATTTACCCCCATTACAATCGTAACGTCCTCATTTTTGCCTGGTGCTGTTAAAATAACCTTTTTTGCGCCTGCTTCAAGATGTAGTGCAGCTTTTTCACGAGAATTAAATTTTCCCGTTGCCTCAATAACAATATCAATCCCAAGTTCTCTCCATGGCAATTCCTCAGGCACACGGTTATTTATAAGTTTAACTCTTTTACCATTGACAATTAATTCTTTATCTAAAGGGATGACATCCCCCTGAAATGGCCCATGATTTGTATCATATTTAATTAGATGAGCTAATGTTTCTGCCGGATAGCTCGCATTGATTGCTACAACCTCAAGATTACTTTCAAGGATTGCTTTTCTAAAAACCATCCTTCCAATTCTCCCAAATCCATTAATGGCAATTCTCGCTTTCATTTTACGGCCCCTTCCGCATTAGTGTTATACTGTTAACTAGTATTGTTGGAATTAGTATAACATATTTAGGTTTAATTGTGATCATTAAATAGCGGAATTTTTTTATTTATTTTAAATTCGGGCAATACACCATTTGCTCCCAAAAAAAAAGAAGGCTAAAGCCTCCTCCAATCGATTATTTTTGTTTTAAGCCCCACTTTTCTAATATCATAAGGAGCTGTTGCTTTGTGTCTTCGAGCGTTCCATTATTATTAATTACAGCATCTGCAAGCCTGATTTTTTCTGATAAGGGCATTTGAGAGTTGATTCTTGCTTGGGCATCTGCAATGGTTAGGTTATTTCTCTCCACTAATCTTTGCAATTGGATGTCACTGTCCACATAAACCAGTAACGTTTTTTCAACCATTGCGGTTAGTTTACTTTCAAATAATAAGGGGATATCCAAAACCACAACCTCTTCGTTATTCCTTTTAGCAGTCTCCACTTGTTCAAGCATTCTTCGTCTTACTTCCGGATGAGTTATTTCATTTAATCGCTTCCGTTTGTCAGCTTGATGAAAGATAATCGCGCCAAGTTTTTGCCGGTCGATTTCTCCATTTTCTAAAAGAATACCATCGCCAAATTCAGCAATTATTTGCTTGTAAGCGGATTCACCTTTCATTACTGCTAAGCGGGCTTCTATATCTGCATCGATAACGGTGATCGACATTTCTTTCAACATATTTGAAACTGTACTTTTTCCACTGGCAATTCCGCCTGTTAGCCCTATAACTAGTGACATGTTCTAATCCTTTCTGGGTTTATAACTTCATAACTCCAATGATGATTAATAAGACTCCTGGTAAGAAGGTGAATTTTTGAATCCATTCAAATTTATGAAAAAATGTGCCGCTTTTGATCCCTAACAGAACAAATAGAGAACTCATGACGGCGACCGCAAAGGCTAAGGAAAAGGGAGAATACCCAAGCATGGCCGCTCCTATCCCTGCTCCAAAAGAATCTAATGATAAGGCTAAGCCAAGCATTAAGGCTTCGATCCCCGTAATGGTTCCGGATTGGTCAAAATCGGCAGACATCGGCTTTTTTAGGATGTTTATCGCGATTCCTAAAGAGCGTATTTCAAAGTTAACGATGGTTTTTTCATGTGTTAGCTCTTCTTTTGCTTTCTCAGGCCGAAAAAACTGATACAATACCCAGGCACCTAGGACAATTAAAATAATCCCTCCAAGGCTTGCCGTTAGTTTCGGTGATAGTATCCTTTCCAAACCATGTCCAATTGACACGGCTATCATTAATGAAACCGCCGAGCAGGTAGCTATAATTAAAACGGATTTAAGCGGCATAACCATTTGCCTCAACCCGTAGGTGAAGCCAACGCTAAAGCTGTCAAGGCTGAGAGCAAAAGCTAATATAAGAAGTGAGAATAACTGAACCATGATGTATAGGGCTCCTTCCTCCGAAATCACTACGATAGTATATGGAAGGAGCCCATCCAATGTGTTTTGTTATTCTCTTTTTCAAAAAACAGTGCGTCTGTCCTAAATTCTCTGGCAGTTCGGACAATAGTGTGTTCCACGCCCGCCAACAGTGGTTTTCTCAAGAGGGGTTCCGCATTTTTTACATGCTTCCCCTTTGCGTCCATATGCGTATAAGTCCAGTTGAAACATACCGATTTGGCCTTGGGAGTTTACATACGAACGAATCGTACTGCCTCCTTTTGTAACCGCCTCACTTAAGGTCGCGACAATCTCATCATGTAGAACGGATATTTCCGCTTCATTAAGCGTACTTGCAATCCGCTCAGGATGAATACCTGAACGAAATAGAGCCTCATCGACATAGATATTTCCAAGACCAACAAACAATTTTTGATCTAATAAAGCTGTTTTAATTCTGCGATTAGTCTTTTTTAATTTTTCAGTTAAGTATTCTTTTGTAAACTCCTCCGAAAATGGTTCAGGACCAAGCTCCAACAATGGGGGCTGTACGAATTCTTCTCCCTTTTTATAGAGATGCATCGTCCCAAATTTGCGCACATCGCGATATCTTAGCTCGGTATCATCAGTAAAATGAAAAATCACATGTGTGTGCTTATCAAAAGGCTCTATTTTTGGATACAGACCATATTTTCCCTCCATTCGTAAATGAGACACCAACGCAAATTGATCTGTATAAATAATTAAAAATTTCCCTCTTCGGCCTACATCCACGATTGTTTCTCCTTTTAAGGCATCAATAAATTGCTCCACCTCAACAGGATTTTTAATGATTTTAGGCCAATAGACAGTAACGTTGGCAATTTCCTTATGAAGGACAAGTTGTTTTAATGTTTTTCTAACGGTTTCTACTTCAGGAAGCTCTGGCAATTTAGATCATCCTTTTTATTTAGCATCAAACCAGGTTGGCCCATAGGCATAGTCAACCTTTAACGGTACTTTTAATTCAAGCGCATTTTCCATGACATCAGGAACTAATTTCTTCAAGGTTTCAATCTCCTCCTCAGGAGCTTCAAAGATTAATTCATCATGGACTTGGAGTAAGAGACGTGTTTGAAGACCTTTATCCTTTAAGGCCTCATCCATATCGATCATCGCTTTTTTGATAATATCAGCGGCGGTCCCTTGGATTGGAGTGTTCATCGCTGTTCTTTCGGCAAAGCTTCGTAAATTAAAATTCCGGGCAGTAATTTCAGGCAGGTACCTTCTTCTTTGCATTAAAGTGGTCACATACCCTTTTTGTCGGGCAGAGTGAATAATATCATCCATATATTCCTTAACACCTGGATACGTATGAAGATAACGGTCAATAAACTGTCCTGCTTCTTTCCTTGTGATTCCTAAGGATTGCGAAAGTCCATAATCACTGATTCCATAGACAATCCCAAAGTTTACAGCCTTAGCCTGTCTTCTCATATTAGAGGTTACTTCATCTTCTTCAACATGAAATACCTCCATCGCCGTTTTCGTATGGATATCCATATCGTGCTTAAAAGCATCAATTAGCTTTTCATCTCCGGCTATATGGGCAAGGACTCGCAATTCAATCTGCGAATAGTCTGCTGCAAAAATCACCCAGCCCTTTTCGGAAGGAACAAATGCTTGACGGATTTTCCGCCCTTCCTCAAGACGAATCGGGATATTTTGCAGGTTCGGATCGATCGAGCTTAAACGGCCTGTTGCTGTTAACGTTTGCTGGTATCTTGTATGGACCTTTCCCGTTTTTGGGTTAATGACCTTGAGCAGGCCCTCAATATAAGTGGATTGAAGCTTCCCGAGCTGGCGATATAAAAGGATATACTGTATGATTTCATGATCCTCAGCTAATTTCTCTAACACATCGGCTGATGTAGAGTGACCAGTCTTCGTTTTCTTATAGGAATACAAGCCTAATTTTTCAAACAGGATCACACCCAATTGTTTAGGGGAATTAATATTAAACTTTTCACCAGCTAACTCACATATTTTTCCCTCAATTTCAATGAGCCTCTCTGTGAGCTCTTTCCCCATCATCTGCAGCCGGTCCTGCTCTACTCTAATCCCGCAAGATTCCATGTCCGCTAAGATTAGCGATAAAGGCATTTCTAATTCCTCGAATAATTCGTACTGTTCATTTTCCCTTAATTCATCTTCGAGTTTGTCTCTTAAATCTGACATGGCAAGACTTTTTCGAACAAGATGTTCGGCAAGCTTTGCCATGTCAGGAACCCTCCGTTTCGCACCTTTTCCATAAAAAGATTCGTCTGATTGAATATTATGGATTTGATACCTTTTGGCAATCGCGGCTAAATCTTCAATATTTTCCGATGGATTAACCAAGTATGCTGCCATTAGAATATCAAAATCAGTTCCTCTTAAATGGATATCATATCTTCGTAAAGAAACCTCAGAGCGCTTGGCATCATAAACAATTTTCTTCTTCTGTTCATCCTCCGCCCATTTTTTAAAGACGTCTGATTCTAACGCCAGCTCTGTCGGCAAGTAATAATGCCCTGTTTCATTCACAATTGAAAAGCCAATAATATCGGCATAATGATAATTATCATCAAGCATTTCAACATAGAAATAATTGTGATCAGCAAAGAGGTCTTCGGTAATTTCTTCTGGAATCACGTAGTCGATATCCTCGAGCACATGTTCTACTGTTTCGATTGGTTCATCCCCGAGCTTTTCAAGTAACGAGTTGAAGCCTAATTCTTTAAATAAGCTGATTAGTTTTTCTCTTGTATAGCCTTCATAAGCAATCGTATCTATCTCCACTTCGACAGGCGCTTGCCGTTCAATGGTCGCAAGTTCTTTGCTCATTATAGCTTGTTCTTTAAATTCAGCTAATTTTTCCTTCAGCTTGTTTCCGCTTACCTGGTCAATGGAATCTAATAAGTTTTCCAAGGTGGAAAATTCTTTAAGAAGCTTAATGGCGGTCTTTTCACCTACACCCGGAACCCCTGGGATATTATCGGATGGGTCTCCCATCAAGCCTTTCATATCAATTATTTGCTCTGGAATCAGGCCGTATTTTTCTGCGACATGCTCAGGGGTATATTCCTCAATATCTGTTATTCCTTTTCTGGTAATGCCGACAGTGGTGATTGGCGAGGATAGCTGTGTTAAGTCTTTATCACCGGAGATGACTTTTACCTCAAAGCCGTCCTTTTCAGCAATAAGTGAAAGCGTACCTATAATATCATCTGCTTCGTAATTTTCGAGCTCATACCTTGAAATACCGTAGGCATCCAACAGATCACGAATGAACGGGAACTGCTCTGACAGCTCAGGCGGTGTTTTTTGCCGGCCGCCTTTGTACTCGCCAAAGGTTTTATGCCGAAACGTCGTTTTACCTGCATCAAAGGCAACCAGCATATGGGTCGGCTTTTCATCCTCTAATATTTTCATCAACATCATGGTAAAACCATAAACAGCATTTGTATGTATTCCCTTATCATTATTAAGTAATGGGAGCGCAAAAAAGGCGCGATAAGCAATACTATTCCCATCAATCAGCACAAGCTTTTTCTTATCCATTTAACCTTCACCATCCTTCAAAATTCCTTCTTTTGGCAGTTCAATGATAAATTCACTGCCTTCTCCCAATTTACTCTTCACACTTATGCTCCCGTGATGGGCTTCTATTAAATGTTTCACTATGGCTAAGCCAAGGCCAGTACCACCAGAGTTTCGACTTCTCGCTCGGTCCACCCGGTAAAATCGTTCAAAAATCCGGGGAATATCTTCTTTACTAATACCCACTCCAGTATCCTTTACAGAAATACGCACATTTTTATCACTGTCAAGCAGGTTTATACTAACCACCCCATCAGCCGGTGTATAGGTAATCGCATTATTGATTAGATTGATAAACACCTGCTTTAAGCGATCCAAATCCCCTTTTATTTGGACTTGGTTCAGTTTACAGTGAAACTCGAACTGAATGTTTTTCGTATTAGCTTTCCCCTCCAACAGTTTAAGGACATCTTGAAGAAGGGAATATAAATCAATCGACTGAATATTTAACTGAAAGCCCTGCTGCTCAATTTTTGAAAGGTCCAATAGATCTTGAATTAATGACTGCAGCCGGTCGCTTTCTTTTAAGATGATCGAGAGAAACGATTGTAGCGTTTCCTTGTTATTCATTGCACCATCTAGGAGGGTTTCGGTAAAACCCTTTATCGAGGTGACTGGGGTTTTTAATTCATGAGAAACATTGGCGACAAAATCCTTACGTATTTGTTCCAGTTTTTTGATTTCGGATATATCGTGAAATACGAGCAGTACACCCTTCCAGACATTGTTAGCGCCGATGATTGGAACACCATAAACGATAAAATATTTTCTTTCTATCTGCAAAGGTAAATGTAATTGCTTACTTACTTTTTGTTCCGTACGGAATACCTCTGCAATAAGCTGACAAATCTCTTCATATTCAACAACTTCATAATATTGTTTATTTAGATACTCACTCGGATTGATATGAAAAATATCAATATAGCCCTTGTTGACTAAATTAATATACCCTCTGCTGTCAATTAGGATTAAACCAGCTCCCATATTTTCAATCAATGCGCTCAAGCGGTCCTGCTGGATATCTCGAACTTTGGTGAGTTCCTGAAGATTCTCTGCCAGCATGTTAATAGAAGAAGCTAACATTCCGGTATCATCTAACCGGTTCACTGTTGTACGGGCACGATAATTACCATGTGCAAGTTCGATTGCCACTTCGGTTGCCGCTTTAATCGGCTTTGTGTACCTTGTGGTAATCCTGATTCCAAGTATCACAGTGACAATGATAGCTGTCCCGAAACCAGCTGATAAAAGCCACCAGATTTCTACTTTTACTTGGTCATTCAGCGTGTCTAAAAAATTATATTTAAAAAATTGCCCAAGCAATATACCTAATCCTATTAATACAACCACAAGTAAACTAATTAATGCAATGAAAGTCCTTGAGCGGAACTTGATCATTCTCCCTTAGGCTCCTCCAGTTTATAGCCAAGGCCGCGAATCGTTTTGATGTAGGCAGGCTTTTTTGTATCTTCTTCAATTTTTTCTCGAAGGTGTGAAATATGAACATCGACAATTCTAGTATCGCCTGCAAAATCATAATTCCAAACAGCACTGAGCAATTGATCCCTGGTCAATACACGCCCTTTATTCTGTCCAAGATAAAGGAGCAATTCAAATTCCTTCAAGGTTAATTCCAATTGATTTTCTTGGAAAAAGGCTTCATATTTTCCTGGGTAAATCGTTAATTTTCCTATCTGAATCTGCTCTTCTGTTTGATTATTGTCCGCGGTTGTTTCTGTTTGGATTTGAGTTCTTCTTAAAATGGCTTTGACCCGGGCGATGACCTCTCGCGGACTAAAAGGCTTGACCATATAATCATCAGCACCAAGCTCGAGTCCTATAATTTTATCAAGCTCATCGTCTTTTGCAGTTAACATGAGGATTGGGGTCATAATATTTTGTTGACGCAGTTGTTTACAAACATCCATTCCATCTATGTTTGGCAGCATCAAGTCTAAGATAATAATATCTGGTGACGCTGATTCGGCTAATCGTTTTCCTTCTGCCCCATCCATAGCTGTAACAACTTCAAATCCAGCCTGTTCTAAATTATATTGAAGTAATGTCACGATTGATTGTTCATCATCGACAACTAGCACTTTATTTTTCATCAGATAACCCCCACTTTACTAGATACCCTCATTATATCTATAAGGAATATCGATTATCTAGTTTTATGGGCTAAGATTGATATTTGTTAAATAAGACCGCTTTCATGTAAAAAAGTTTACAAAGAATTCACAATTCTCTCCGGTACCGACATTTTTGTTTTATACAATAGTATTTGTAAAAGAAAGGTCGTGTAATATGGCATATAAACCACGTTCGGTACCGGAAGAGTTAAAGGTTCTTAGGATCTTAAATAATCGAATGGATTTTACATCGGAGCAGCAAAAGTACTATCTTTATAAAGAGAAAGGTTTTGAAGGGGAGGTCCGGTTTGATTTATTAGAAGAGCAACTGCAAAGTGATTGCTTAATTTTAAATGATTTGAATCTTGAAGTTAATAACACATCGTTCCAGCTTGATACTTCAATTATTTTCCAAGACACTTTTTATTTCTTTGAGGTTAAAAATTATGAAGGGGATTATTGTTATCGGGAGGAACGATTCGAAACAAACTTTGGAAAGATTATTAAAAATCCTCTTGACCAGATAAAAAGGAGCAACTCCTTACTCCTCCAATTATTTCAAGTACTTGGCTTTTCCCAAACTATTGATGCTTGCGTTGTATTTGTAAACCCGGAGTTTTTCTTGTATCAAGCTCCAATAGATAAGCCCATTTTCTATCCTCCACAGTTAAAACAGCTTATGAGAAAACTAGATAATGAGCCATCTAAATTAACGAATCGGCATAAAAGGATTGCGGATAAGCTCATTTCATTGCATCAGGTTAAGTCCCCTTATTCCCATACAAAGATTCCGACTTATGATTATGAAAGGTTACGTAAAGGTTTCACTTGTTCAAAGTGTAATTCATTTTTATGCTCTATTACAAGTGGAAAGCTTGTATGTGCTGATTGTGGACAAGTGGAAATAGTGGAGTCTGCTGTTTTAAGAAGTGTGGGAGAAATTAAGCTGTTGTTTCCGGATAAAAGGATTACGACTAATTGTGTTTACGAGTGGTGCGGGGTGGTAGAGTCTAAAAAGGTAATTAATAGAATTTTAATAAAGCGGTTTTCACGGATTGGGCATGGTAAGTTTTCGTACTATGTTGACAAATAATTAATACTATGGTGATACGGGGGGGCTTGCATATGTCCTTCGGGTGCTCTATGCGGACATTTTGGCTTTAGTTCCGACTCTTTTTGTCCTCATGAACGTTCCATGCGGACATCTTTGCCTTTGCTCCAGCTCTTTTTGTCCTCATGAACGCTCTATGCGGACATCTTGGCTTTAGTTCCGACTCTTTTTGTCCTCATGAACGTTCCATGCGGACATCTTGGCTTTAGTTCCGACTCTTTTTGTCCTCATGAACGTTCTATGCGGACATCTTTGCCTTTGCTCCGGCTCTTTTTGTCCTCATGAACGTTCTATGCGGACATCTTTGCCTTTGCTCCAGCTCTTTTTGTCCTCATGAACGTTCCATGCGGACATCTTTGCTTTAGTTCCGACTCTTTTTGTCCTCATGAACGTTCTATGCGGACATCTTTGCCTTTGCTCCGGCTCTTTTTGTCCTCATGAACGTTCTATGCGGACATCTTTGCTTTAGTTCCGACTCTTTTTGTCCTCATGAACGTTCTATGCGGACATCTTTGCCTTTGCTCCGGCTCTTTTTGTCCTCACGAACGTTCTATGCGGACATCTTTGCCTTTGCTCCAGCTCTTTTTGTCCTCATGAACGTTCCATGCGGACATCTTGGCTTTAGTTCCGACTCTTTTTGTCCTCATGAACGTTCCATACGGACATCTTTGCCTTTGCCCCAGCTCTTTTTGTCCTCATGAACGTTCCATGCGGACATTTTGGCTTTAGTTCCGACTCTTTTTGTCCTCATGAACGTTCCATGCGGACATATTTAGCCCAGTCCCACATCCCCATGTTCTCAAATATTTCAAATTCAAAAATTATCCAAAACCTTCCCATGGATATCCCCTAGCCGATGCGGCGGGCATACCTTTAACATCCCATCAATCACCGTCACATTTGCTTCATTTACTCCAACGACATGAATGTCCACTACATGCTCCGACCGTTGCACCGCAACCACTTCGAATAGAAACTCAACTGTCCCATAATGATACTTGGGACGATCGGCTTTTCAAAAGGGGTTTGGGAAGCATAATCATGCTGTATATAAAGTGGATTTGCATCATCAGTCAGTCCAAGGAATAAAAGGAGATCCTTGTCTTCAATTTTTTCCGTTAATGACAACCTTTCACCAACACTAATTTCTTCAATTCTTCGGCCTAGCTTTCTTTTTTTTCCTAATAACATCAAAATACACCCCTTAGTGTGAGCGGTTACAAAAGAAAACAAAAAAATTCGGAGACCGTTTGTGATCCCCGAATCTAAAAAATTTATTAGACTAATACTTGCATTACATTTCGGACAGATTCGGCTGATTTGTCTAATGCTGCCTTCTCCTCAGCAGTTAAATCTAATTCGATTACCTTTTCAATCCCATTTGCACCAAGGATTGTTGGTACACCAAGATAAATTCCCTCATAGCCAAACTCACCTTCTAGGTATGCAATGGATGGTAACACACGGCGTTGATCTTTAAGAATAGCTTCACACATTTCCACTAATGAAGCAGCCGGTGCGTAGTAAGCACTTCCGTTACCTAAAAGATTTACGATTTCGCCGCCACCCTTTCTAGTACGTTCCACAATCGCATCTAAACGATCTTTAGAAATTAACGTTTCTAATGGAATACCGCCCGCATAGGAGTAGCGTACAAGTGGAACCATATCGTCGCCATGGCCGCCAAGAACGAAGCCCGTAACATCTTTAACAGAAACATTTAATTCTTGAGCAACAAATGTCCGGAACCGAGCTGTATCAAGAACACCAGATTGACCGATAACACGATTTTTAGGGAAACCAGATTCCTTGAATACAGTGTAAGTCATCGCGTCAACTGGGTTAGTTAAAACAACAATTGTACAGTTTGGAGAGTATTTTACGATCTCTTGTGTAACACTTTTCATCACTTTTTGGTTTGTTTGCACTAAATCATCACGACTCATGCCTGGCTTACGTGCAATACCAGCTGTAATCACAACGATATCGGAATCACGTGTGTCCTCATAGTTAGATGTACCAGTAACGTTGGCATCAAAACCTTGTACAGGACTAGCTTCAAGCATATCTAATGCTTTACCTTTTGTAGGGTTTTCCATTGGAGCGATATCAACTAAAACAACATCTCCAAGTTCCTTTTGAGCTAGTAAAAATGCAGTTGTCGCACCAGTAAAACCGCCGCCGATAACAGAAATCTTTTTACGTTTTAATGACATTTTAAGCTCTCCCCTTAAACGTATTAGTTTTTTTAAAACATATACATACAGACAGGGGCTGTTTATAACAGCCCCTGTTCCTGATAAAGCATTTAGAGAACAAAGGTCTTTTAGAAACTCATGTGCTTTGTGCAAGCAAAATGATTATTCCATGTTCTTAATAAGCTCATCACCAAACTCCGAAGTTTTTACTTCGGTTGCACCTTCCATTAAACGGGCAAAGTCATATGTTACAACTTTAGATGCAATTGTTTTTTCTACTGATTTAATTACCATAGTTGCCGCTTCATTCCAGCCTAAGTGCTCAAGTAATAGCACGCCTGATAAAATAACAGATGATGGATTTACTTTATCTAGACCAGCGTATTTAGGGGCAGTACCATGTGTTGCTTCAAAGATTGCATGCCCTGTTTCATAGTTGATATTAGCTCCTGGAGCAATTCCAATACCACCAACTTGTGCTGCAAGGGCATCAGAAATATAGTCGCCGTTTAAGTTTAATGTCGCCACAACATCGAACTCGCGTGGACGTGTAAGGATTTGTTGTAAGAAAATATCAGCAATCGCATCTTTCACGATGATTTTACCAGCAGCTTCAGCATCAGCTTGAGCTTTGTTCGCAGCATCTGTGCCTTGTTCTGCTTTAATACGGTCATATTGTGACCAAGTGAACACTTTATCACCGAATTCTTTTTCTGCAAGAGCATAGCCCCAGTTTTTAAATGCGCCTTCAGTGAATTTCATGATATTCCCTTTATGCACAAGTGTAACAGACTTACGTCCTTCTTTAATTGCATAGTTAATTGCCGCACGAACTAGACGATTTGTTCCTTCTTCAGAAACCGGCTTGATGCCAATTCCGGAAGTTTCAGGGAATCTAATTTTGTTAACACCTAATTCATTTTGTAAGAAGTCAATAACCTTCTTTACTGCTTCTGTTCCTTTTTCATATTCAATACCGGCATAAATATCTTCAGTATTTTCACGGAAAATGACCATATCAGTATCTTCTGGACGCTTAACTGGTGAAGGAACGCCTTCAAACCATCTTACTGGACGTAAGCAAACAAATAAATCTAACTCTTGACGCAGAGCAACGTTTAAGGAACGAATTCCTCCGCCAACAGGAGTGGTTAATGGACCTTTGATTGCAATTAGATACTCATTGATCACATCAAGTGTTTCTTTAGGAAGCCACTCACCGGTTTGGTTAAAAGCCTTTTCGCCAGCTAGAACTTCCTTCCAGATTAATTTGCGCTCGCCTTTATAGGCTTTTTCTACAGCTGCATTGAGAACTCTCTCTGAAGCAGCCCAAATATCAGGACCGATACCGTCCCCTTCGATAAATGGAATAATCGGATGGTTTGGTACATTTAATACGCCGTTTGTAACTGTAATTTTTTCGCCTTGCATTTGTAAATCTCCCTCCTGGTATGTAAAAAACCTTAAACTTTGTTCGAGATCTATCAAAAGACTGAATCAAAGGTTAGAGAGATTAACCTCTAACCTTTATTAATTCAATACTATTGAATCAATTTTTTGAAAAAAAGTAAAATATTAAACTCTTTGCTCAATTGGCACATATTTTTGCATGCCTGGGCCGGTATATTCCGCACGTGGACGGATCAAACGGTTATTTTCATATTGTTCTAGGATATGAGCTAACCAGCCTGATACACGGCTTACAGCAAAGATTGGTGTCATTAAATCATGGTCGATTCCTAAGCTATGGTATACAGAAGCTGAATAAAAATCAACGTTTGGCGGTAAATTCTTTTCGCCTGTAACAATGGCTTCAATCTGAACCGACATATCATACCAGTGCGGTGCACCAGTTAGCTCTGTTAGCTTTTTAGACATTTTTTTCAAGTGCTTGGCACGAGGATCACCTTTACGATATACTCTGTGGCCAAAGCCCATGATTTTTTCTTTGTTGGCAAGCTTGCCTCGAACATATGGTTCTACGTTTTCGAGTGTGCTAATTTCAGTTAACATTTTCATTACCGCTTCGTTAGCACCGCCATGAAGCGGCCCTTTTAAAGCACCAATAGCTGATGTGACACCTGAATAAACATCAGATAACGTTGCAACACATACGCGGGCAGTGAAGGTAGATGCATTCAATTCATGATCCGCATGTAACACCAATGCCTTATTCATCGCTTCTTCCGCAATTGGTTCAGGTTCTTTGCCGGTTAACATATATAAGAAATTGGCTGCAAAGCTTAAATCTTTTCTTGGTGCTACTGGTTCAAGCCCTTTTCTAACACGGGCGAACGTAGTAACAATTGCCGGCATTTTCGCTTGCAGGCGAACTGCTTTTCGATAGTTGGCTTCATCGTCCATTAAGTCCGCTTCGTCATCATATAAACCTAATAATGAAACGGCTGAACGAAGGGCAGCCATAGGATGTACCTTTTGAATTGGATACATCTTAAAATGCTCAATGACTTCATCTGGCAGTGCTGAGTTTTCAGCCAGCTGTGTTTTTAACTCTGCTAATTCTTCTGCATTTGGTAATCTCCGATGCCATAATAAATAAATGACCTCTTCAAAGCTGGCATTTACGGCTAAGTCATCAATGTCATAGCCAACATATGTCAGTGTGTCATCAATAATAGAGCTTATGGAAGATGTTGTAGCCACTACCCCTTCAAGACCGCGTGTTACTGTCATAGAAAAATCTCTCCTCACATTCTAAATTTCCCCATCTTTCTAAAAACCTAACTGCTGACATTCACTAACAGTCAGCTCATCATTACACTTATGCCTGATAAGACAGTTATATTTTCCTTACGGCAAAAATACTTATTTCAACTAAAAGCAATGATCAGTTTCAGTTGAGTTAAAAGCTTGTTATATGGTATTTGACTTAGTCAAGTGACGCCCATCTTTTTCTTCTTTTTATGGACTGAGCGATTGCTCGGAATCAATCCAAGAAGTGTTTCTTATTAAAAATGATTTAAAAAAAAGATTTTAAAAGTAATTCACCATTTATATATAGTTTATGTAAATAAGGATACGCTTACAAGCCTATTATAAACAATTATCAGATTTTTGTGAATGGAAAGACACCGAAAAAAGCAAAAAAATATTATTTTACAAAAAATCTAGGTGAAAAAACCAAAAATTTTCATGGCAGTATAGGCGATTCCAGCACCAATCAAAGGCCCTACTGCTACACCCTTAAATATAGAAACAGATAGAATCGTACCTAGTACTAATGCGGTAGTGATCTGCGGGTCATCTGCCAACAGTTTGACACCACCCTTTGCAAGTAATGCCACCAGCATCCCCGAAATAAGTGCAATCCAAGCATATGGGGACTTAAAGGATGAGGTTAAGTCTTTAAAGCCGATATCCCCGCTGGCAATTGGGGCCAGTACAGCAATAGTAATCAGTGTTACCCCCCAATTAATTCCCTTTGACTGTATGAAGGAAAAGGATTTAGCCTCCAAACCCCCAGCCTTCAATAATAGCAGGACTGCAATAGCGATCATCAAGGAACTATTTTTCGCAATTAATCCGATGACGAGTAAAAGCAAGAGAAATAATAATGACTCGCTTAACATTGTTCACCAATCCTTTCCAAATTATCTTAACATACTATTTTTTTAAAGTCTGGAAGTGCCATCTGTCTTTTTTCTTTTTTATAATCTAGTGAAACTTTCTCTTAGCTGGTTCGTAATATTTTCAGAGAATAAATTTTCTGGAAAATTATGCAGCTTTGGTCATAAAATGTTAAACTGAAGTTACTAATTACAATAGGAGGGCTGTTTTTGGAGCTTAAATATATATACCGGACCATACGATTCCTACTCGTAGTTGGCGGTGTGTGTTTGGCGTTGTATCTGTTTTATTTTTTATCAAAAGTTACGTATCCATTTTTAATAGGTCTTATCATAGCCTTTCTGATTAATCCTTTAGTCGATCTCCTTGAGAAAAAGGCAAAAATGCCACGCGGTCTTGCTGTCCTAATCTCATTAATCGTGATATTTGCTTCTTGTGCTGGTTTAATTACGCTTTTAGTCGCAGAGATTGTCTCTGGTGCTGCCTACTTGGCCACAGTAGTTCCGGAACATCTTGATACACTGATTAATTATTTAGAGGATTATTTTACAGCCCAAATTATTCCCTTATACAACCAATTAACAAGTGTCTTTAATAAACTGGAAGCCGGCCAACAAGACACGATTATTGGTAATATTCAAAATGTAGGGGCAAAAATCGGCTCAACGGTTGGGACATTTATTAAAAATCTATTTGGAAATATCCCTAATATCCTTTCTTGGTTTCCCAACGCTGCTACTGTCCTCATTTTCTCTTTATTAGCAACCTTCTTTATCAGCAAGGATTGGTATCACTTGTCTGCAATGGGCGGCAGAATACTTCCACAAAAAGCGAAAACAAGTAGTAAGACGGTTTTCATCGACTTAAAAAAGGCGTTATTCGGTTTTATTAAAGCGCAGCTTACACTTATTTCGATTACAACTGTCATTATTCTAATAGGTTTGCTTATCCTTAGAGTAGATTATGCTATTACCATAGCATTAGCAACAGGAATTGTTGATATCATTCCCTACTTGGGAACAGGAGCCGTCTTTGTACCATGGATTATCTATGCTTTCATTAACGGTGATATGGGGCTTGCCATTGGTTTAGGTGTTCTTTATATTATTGTCCTTGTACAGCGTCAGATTATGGAGCCAAAGATCCTTTCATCTAGTATCGGCCTAGATCCATTAGCTACCCTTATTGCCTTATTTGTTGGCTTTAAATTAATAGGATTTTTAGGATTAATTATTGGGCCAGTTACCCTTGTAATTATCAGCACACTTTATCGTGCAAATGTTTTCCATGATGTCTGGACGTATATTAAAGGTCCAAATATTTGATTTACCCAAGAGATTTAAGAAGAAGATTATAAAAAAACGTCAGCCCCAAAGGGATGCTGACGTTTTTTATTTACACAATTAAAAAGTACTTAACGTTTATAGTACACTTGCATGACCGTTGTAGACGATTCCTCTTGTTGCATCAACGGTAATTTCCTGACCATCTTTAAATAACTCAAGGGCACGGTCCACTCCAACGATGACTGGAATGCTCAAGTTAAGGCCAACTACAGCAGCATGGCTGGTTAATCCACCTTCTTGAGTAATAAGTGCTGCACACTTTTCAAGTGCAGGCATCATATCACGATCGGTTCCGATTGTAACAAGGATCGTTCCTGGCTTAACTTTATCCAATGCTTCCTTTGCATCATGTGCCACGACTACTTTACCAAAAGCAGAACGGCGTCCAATGCCTTGGGCCTTTGTAATGATGTCCCCAACCACATGAATCTTCATTAAGTTCGTTGTGCCTGCTTCTCCAACAGGTACGCCAGCAGTGATGACAACTAAATCACCATGTTTTACAAGACCGCTTTCTAGGCTGGATTCAACAGCTGTATCCAGCATTTCATCTGTAGTTGTTGAAGTTCTGCCTAGCTGTGAATATACACCCCACACCAGTTGTAACCGACGAACAGTATGCTCATTAGCTGTCACCGCAACAATAGCTGCTTTTGGACGATATTTAGAAATCATTTTAGCCGTGTGACCACTCTCTGTTGGTGTAATAATCGACTTAACCTCAAGATTTAAAGCGGTATGGGCTACAGATTGTCCAATTGCATCGGTAAGATTGTGCTCAGTGTCCCTACTGCGGCTTGATAAGATTTCTCTATGATCCAAAGCTTGTTCCGCTCTTGAAGCAATGTTATGCATGGTTTGTACGGCTTCTACAGGGTATTGTCCTGCAGCTGTTTCACCAGATAACATAATAGCATCGGTACCATCAAAAATGGCATTGGCAACGTCACTCGCTTCTGCACGAGTTGGTCTAGGGTTACGCTGCATAGAATCAAGCATTTGCGTAGCTGTAATAACAGGTTTTCCTAGGGCATTACACTTCTTAATGAGCATTTTTTGCACAAGTGGTACTTCTTCAGCAGGAATTTCTACGCCAAGGTCTCCACGCGCAACCATTAAACCATCAGAAATTTCAAGAATTTCATCGATGTTATCAACGCCTTCTTGATTTTCAATTTTAGGGATAATATGAATGTTTGTTCCATTATTTTCTTCTAATAGCTGACGAATTTCTAATACATCTTTCGCGCGGCGAACAAATGATGCTGCGATGAAATCAACACCCTGCTCAATCCCAAATAAAATATCCTGGGTGTCTTTTTCTGTTATCCCTGGTAAATTAACCGATACTCCAGGAACGTTTACACCTTTTTTATTCTTTAATGTACCGCTATTTAAAATTTTAGTATAGATTTCTTTTTCAGCCTGATTGATTTCGATTACTTCAAGACCGATTAATCCATCGTCTAAAAGAATTCTTGAGCCTACATGTACATCTTCAATTAGTCCAGGGTATGTAACAGAAAATTTCTCAGTCGTACCTTCTACCTCTGTCATGGAAATAATGATATTTTTACCAGCTTCAAGCTCAATTGCTCCGTTTTGCATATTGTTGGTACGAATTTCCGGCCCCTTTGTGTCGAGCAGGATGGCTACAGTCTTTCCAGTTTGCTTTGAGGCTTCGCGAATATTTTTGATTCTTGCCCCATGTTCTTCAAAATCTCCATGAGAAAAATTTAATCGGGCAACATTCATACCCGAATTAATTAATTGAGTTAATTTTTCCACTGATTCACTTGCAGGTCCAATCGTACAAACGATTTTTGTTTTTCGTAGCATGCTTTTTTCCTCCTATTTTAGAAAAGACAACTTCAATTTCCTATATTGATAACTCCTTAGATAATCTAAATAATTCAAGATCGAGCGTATGTTTTTTCTCTAAGGCCTCAATAATATCGTAGTCAACAAGCTTATTATTTTCAATTCCTACGGCACGTCCGCCTTTTCCTTCAATTAGCAGTTCAACCGCGCGTGCTCCAAGCCTGCTGGCTAGCACTCTATCTGCTACGGTTGGTGAACCGCCGCGCTGGATATGCCCCAACACTGAAACTCTTGTATCAAATTCAGTGGTTTCTTTAAGCTGGCGTGCAAATTCGTAACCACTGCATACGCCTTCTGCCACGACAATAATACTATGCTTTTTGCCACGTTCATGTCCACTGCGCAGCCTTTCAGCCACTTCTCTCATATCATAATTTTCTTCAGGAATTAATATGGTTTCCGCGCCGCCGGCAAGTCCAGCCCATAATGCTATGTCACCAGCATTACGTCCCATTACTTCAATAACAAATGTTCTTTCATGGGATGTTGCTGTATCACGAATTTTATCAATTGCATTGATGACTGTATTAAGGGCCGTATCAAAGCCGATAGTTAATTCTGTTCCTGGGATATCATTATCTATCGTTCCAGGTACTCCAACACATGGATATCCTTGCTCAGTTAAGGCTTTAGCGCCGCGGTAGGAACCGTCACCACCAATTACAACAAGTCCCTCAATACCGTGGGCAAGAAGCTGCTCAATCCCTTTTTTTTGTACTTCTTTATTTGCAAATTCCGGCAGACGGGCAGACTGAAGCATGGTTCCTCCGCGGTGAATGATATCGCCAACAGAACCAAGCTCAAGTTTTTTTATATTTCCGCTAACTAATCCCGCATAGCCGCCATAAATACCATAAACATCTACATTATGAAAAATTGCTTTACGGACAACAGCCCGTATGGCTGGATTCATCCCCGGGGAATCTCCCCCACTTGTAAGTACACCTATTTTTTTCATGTTTTTCACCTCAGAAATAAATTTGAACCGTATGTACACTTTGTTAGTAAAAGAATTAATTATGCCTACACTTTTAGTACTTTATTATTATTAACATAAAACCCTCGAATATTTATAAAATAACATGAAGAAAACGCGTTAACAACCGATTCATATTAGTAATTATAATAGACGGAATAGTTAGTAAACTGGCAGCGCTTCAAATCTGTTTGTAATCGTTATCTTTAACAATTTAAGGTATTTTCCGTGAATAATCTGTGAACAAAGAAAAAGCGGAAGCGCCCGTTTAGCGCACGACAGGACTGGAGCCCATCGACTGAGATAAAGGAAACACGAAGAGCGTTAGCTTTTTCGTGTTGACTTATCGTAGGGAGATGGGCGAAGTCGTCTCGTCGCTGGGCGCTGGAGCTGGACAACTCACATAATTAAAAAACGTGCCCGTGGAGAGCACGATTTTTTAATTTACACTAATGTAATCTTTCGCAACTGTGTATTCGCCAATGGTTCTAAACCGGTTATACCGGTCTGCTATTAATTCTTCTTCTGATAGTTTTAATAAGTCTGTTAGTGAAGCTTTCAGCATCTTCTCAATTTCCTCTGCCTGCTGTTTCACGTCCTTTTGAGCTCCACCCTTAATTTCTGGAATAATATCATCAATAATGCCCAGATCTTTTAGGTCAGGAGCGGTAATTCGCATGGTTTCAGCTGCATTTTTTGCAAGAGACGCATCCTTCCATAAAATAGCGGCTGCACCTTCAGGAGAAATAACGGAGTAAGTTGAATTTTCGAGCATATAAATACGGTTGCCAACGCCAAGCGCTAAGGCACCGCCGCTGCCCCCCTCACCAATCACAACGCAAATAACCGGGACCCGAAGACCCGCCATTTCAAACAAATTCCGAGCAATGGCTTCGCTTTGACCTCGTTCTTCTGCCGCTTTTCCTGGATAAGCTCCTTTTGTGTCAATAAAGCAAATAATCGGGCGATTAAATTTATCAGCCTGCTTCATTAATCGCAATGCTTTTCGGTAGCCTTCAGGATGAGGCATTCCAAAATTTCTGCGAATGTTTTCTTTCGTATCTTTCCCGCGCTGATGACCAATAACTGTAACAGGTAATCCTTTAAATTTGGCAACACCACCAACAATAGCCTCATCATCGGCAAAGGTCCTGTCACCATGGCACTCAAAAAAGCCGTCAAAGAGATAAGAAATATAATCAAGTGTTGTTGGCCTGCTGGCTAGACGGGCAATTTGAACCCTGTCCCAGGGTTTAATATTTTCATATATATCCTGTTCAAGTTTTTCTAGCCGGGCCTCTAACTTTTTGATTTCATGACTTAAATCAACATCTGCTGTTTTAGTGAACTCTTTTATTTCAGCAATTTTCTTTCTTAACTCCACAATAGGGCGTTCGAATTCTAATTCTCCTACCAATCAAGTTCACCTCCAGATTGATGAATGTCTAATATGTTGGTAATTTGATCCACCATTTCCAAACGAGGAATAATCGCATCTAACTGTCCATGCTTTAGGAGAAACTCAGCGGTTTGGAAGTCCTCAGGCAATTCCTCACGAATAGATTGTTCAATAACTCTTCGGCCGGCAAAGGCAATTAATGCTCCTGGTTCGGCAAAGTTATAATCCCCCAAGGAGGCAAAGCTTGCAGAAACCCCGCCTGTTGTCGGGTGAGTCATAATTGAGATAATAAGTCCGCCATTATTACTAAATCTCTTTAAGGCAACACTTGTCTTGGCCATTTGCATCAAACTCAAAGCACCTTCTTGCATTCTCGCCCCGCCTGATGCCGTAAAGATAATAAATGGAAGTGACAGTTCATCTGCTTTTTCAATCGCCAGGGTTATTTTTTCACCAACGACTGAACCCATACTCCCCATTCGGAACGAGGCATCCATAATAGCCAAGACAATTTTATGACCGTTAACAGACCCCATGCCAGTTACAACCGCTTCATTTAGATTGGTTTTTTGCCGGTCTTTTTCAAGCTTCTCTAGATAGTCCGGAAAATTAAGTGGGTTTATTGAAATCATTTCTTCGTTTAATTCCACAAAAGTTTCTTCGTCAATAAAACTATCGACCCGCTCTTTTGCTGTCATTTGAAAATGATAGCCGCAATGCAGGCATACCTTTGCGTTTTTGACTAATTCTTTTGTATACATAATTTTCTTACATGAAGGACACTTAGACATAATTCCTTCAGGCACATCACTTTTAGCCGTTTCTGGAATAGTTGCATATTTTTTCTTTTTTGGTTGATTTTTTGTAAAAAGATCTTTAAGCGCCAAATTAAAACCTCCCTTGTGTAACGCGACTGCCATTGGCAGGATTCTCCAAATTACTGCTATTATAGAAGTCTTTCTATCCTGCCTTTACTTCATACCTATTGGATTCAAACGTGGTCAGACCAGTATTAGACTAAAAAATAGCCATCCTAACAGGCTTGTATAACTTTCACTATAAAATAAACATAGTTCAAAATCTGTTAGTATTTGTCGGTAGAGTTTGACAAATTTCGAAGTTTTTTATACGCAGATAGTGTTTTTTCAAGATCCTTTTCGGCTAAAGCGATTGTTAATTTAAGATAATATTCCCGCTTAAAGGTCAGATGATTTTCTTCAAGTGAATGATAATACTCTTTTAAGATAGACCACAACCGCAAGAATAAGTGGTTATCGGACAGTTCCATTATTCTCTGAAAAAATTCATCATCAGAGAAGTGTTCCGACTTTTCAACCCAATCCTTAATCTTGTTTATTTCCTGATTATCCGCTTTTTGGAGTACTAAATGCAAGCAATCCATTTCAATATAGTTTTTGGTTTCAAACACATCACGTATTGCTTTTTGGTCCTGCAAAATAAAAGTGCTAAGGAGTTGAACCAGCTGATGACCGCGAAAATCTCTGATAAACGTTCCCTCGCCTCTTCTTGTCTCAATTAAACCAAGAAGCTCTAATGCTCTTAATGCTTCGCGAACGGAAGAGCGCCCGAAATTCAGGCGCTCCGACAATTCACGTTCAGATGGAATTTTATCACCTGTCTTAAGACCGGCAATTGTAATCATTTCTCTTAAGTGCTTCACAATCTCTAAATAAACTTTGGAATTCGTCACTTACGAAATCACTCACTTTTACCAATGATTGCGAGCCTTTGCGTTCTTTCCTTTACGTCTTCAGGGTCAACTTTAAGACGGGCTACACCTGTTTCCATAGCCGCCTTGGCCACTGCAGCAGCAACATTTGGTGCTACCCTTGGGTCAAAAGGTGCTGGGATGACATAGTCTGCATGTAGTTCATCTTCGTTGATTAGGCCGGCAATAGCCTCTACTGCTGCTACCTTCATTTTTTCATTAATATGTGTTGCCCGAACATCAAGGGCTCCACGGAAAATCCCAGGGAATGCTAGGACGTTGTTTACCTGGTTCGGAAAGTCAGAGCGACCTGTTCCGACGACTTTTGCCCCTGCTGCTTTGGCTTCTTCCGGCATTATTTCTGGATCAGGATTCGCCATGGCAAAAATAATCGAGTCTTGGTTCATCGAAGCAACCATTTCCTTGGTCAGTGCTCCGGCAACCGATACACCAATAAAGACATCTGCACCTTTTATGACATCGGCGAGACTTCCTTGTTGATTATCTCGGTTGGTGAATTTCGCTACTTCTGCTTTGACTGAGTTCATCCCATGCGGCCGGCCTTCATAAATTGCGCCTTTTGTATCGCACATGATAATGTCTCTAACTCCATAGCTATATAACAACTTGATAATTGCAATACCAGCAGCTCCTGCCCCACTTGCAACTACCTTAATTTCAGTTATTTTCTTTCCTATAAGTTTAAGGGCGTTGACTAGTCCTGCTACCGTAACAATCGCTGTACCATGCTGGTCATCATGAAAAATAGGAATATTGGCTTCCCTTTTCAATCTTTCCTCGATCACAAAACAGTTGGGAGCTGCGATATCTTCGAGATTCACTCCTCCAAAGGTTGGTTCCAACAACTTAACGGTTTCAACAATTTTATCCACATCTGTTGTGTTTAAACAGATCGGAAAGGCATCCACACCGGCAAAGCTTTTGAAAAGAACGGCTTTACCCTCCATAACTGGAAGTGCAGCTTCTGGTCCAATATTGCCAAGTCCTAAAACGGCAGTACCGTCGGAAACAACCGCAACCATATTTCCTTTCATGGTATAATCATAGACAGTTTCAGGTTTTTCATAGATGTCCTTACATGGCTCCGCCACACCAGGTGAATAAGCTAAACTTAAATCATGAGCATTTCGAACTGGAACCTTTGATTTTGACTCTAATTTCCCCTTATGAATTCGATGCATATGTAATGCTTCTTCACGTAAAGTCAAGAACTGTCACCCCTAATATATATATAATATCAATACCCAATAATTAATTGCCAGCTGTAGTGGTCAGACCACACTCGTCTCTTTATCACTATAACATATCCAGGAAAGTTGTAAAGAATTATTCCTTTAGGACCACATTTTTTGAACCTAGAATGCTTCTTAGTTTCTCCATGACATGCGGTTCGGATTTTACCCTGTATTGGTCACCTAACCTTATCGTTTTTCGTTTTTCTTCATAGTGAAGAACAACAGGGATGTTTCCTTTATTTTCTCGCAAAATCTTATTTATTTTTTGCAGTGATTCCTCATCCCTTATGCCAGTTGAAATTTTTAAATATAAAACTGGTTGTTGCTTAAAATTGGTGTTTAGCCACTGTTCCATATCAAATACCTGCTGGATGATAAATTGGAGCATGTTCTCTCTCTCTTCAATTCTCCCCTCAAGAATGACAAAGCTGCCTTGTTTTAGTAATCCCTGAAACCTTTTAAAGATATTTGGAAAAGCTACAGCCTCCATTTCACCGCTCGAATCACTTATTGTTAAAAAGGACATCGAATCTCCCTTTTTTGTACGAATCGATTTCATGGCCGAAATATAAACACCTGAAAAAGCCCTTTTCATTTCCGGGTTTAATTGAAATAACAGCGAGGCTCCGCTGGCTTTCAGCCTTTTTTCATAAATGGAAATGGGATGGTCAGAAAGGTAAAAACCAAGTGCTTCTTTCTCAAAGGTCAATTTATTCTCGAGACTAATGGGATCCACATGAACGTATTTCGGCTTTGGAATCATGTCATCATCAAATAAGGCAAATTGATCAGCGTCATCCGATTTAAAGATTTGAGCATGTTCGATAGCTACATCCAAACTGGCTAAAAGAACAGCACGATCTTCGCCAAATTCATCAAAGGCACCGGAATGTACTAGAAATTCAAGTGTTTTTCGGTTTACTGCTTTAGAAGAAACCCTGATACAAAAATCAAATAAATCATCAAATCTCTTCCGCTTCCTGGCTTGAAATATCTCCTTTAAGGCAGCACCGCCGACATTTTTAATGGCTGCCAGACTATAGCGGATACCGCTTCTTTCAACCTTAAAGGAGTATTTACTTTGATTAATCGATGGAGGAAGGACCAGAATCTCCTTTTGCCTCGTTTCCATGATATATTGAGCAATTTTTGTATCATTTCCAATGGCTGTGGTAAGGAGCCCAGCCATAAAATGAACAGGAAAATTTGCTTTTAAAAATGCCAGCTGATAGGCAATCATACTATAGGCGACAGCATGGCTTCTATTAAATCCATAGTTTGCAAATCGGACAATTAAATCATATATTTCATTCGCCAATTCTTCCGTATATCCTTTTTTTATGGCTCCTTGGACAAAGTGATAGCGCTCCTTGTCCAACACCTCTTTTTGTTTTTTCCCAACTGCTCTCCGCAGAAGATCCGCTTCACCGAGTGAAAAACCGGCCATTTTAGAAGCAATCTGCATAATTTGCTCTTGGTACACAATAACCCCATATGTATTCTCTAAGATAGGCTCTAAATCAGGGTGGGGATAATCAACATCCGCCCTGCCATGTTTTCGGTCAATATAGAGAGGAATGTTTTCCATAGGCCCCGGGCGATACAAGGCATTTACTGCCACGATATCTTCAAATCGTGACGGCTTTAACCTCGTCAACACCTTCCTCATTCCCTCCGATTCAAGCTGAAAGATCCCTGTGGTTTCACCCCGTGCAAGTAATTCAAAGGTGTTGGTGTCTACTAGCGGCACTTGCTTAATGTCAACCTTCTTTCCCGATTCTCGATAAATAGAATTTAAAATGGTTTCAATCAGTGAAAGATTTCGGAGACCAAGAAAGTCCATTTTTAGTAAACCAATCTCCTCAAGGTGTTCCATTGAATATTGGGTTAAGTACACATTTCCCGATCCTCGTTGAATCGGGATTAATTCCACTAGCTGCTTCTCACTAAGGACCACACCGGCAGCATGTGTGGAAGTGTGGCGAGGAAGCCCTTCAAGCTTGAGAGCTGTCTCAAAAAGTCTTTGATTTAGCGGTGTATCCTTCACAAACCTTCTTAATGGCTCTGATTCTTTAAATGCGGCTTCCAAATCAATCCCTAAGCGGGATGGAACCAATCTTGATAAATACTCCAATTCTTTTGTATTTAAGCCAAACGCTCTGCCGACATCCCTTAAAGCCGCTTTTGCAGCGAGCGTTCCAAACGTAACGATTTGGGCGACATGCATTTCCCCATATTTTTTTGCGACGTAATCGATAACCTCGTCACGGCGGTGATCAGGAAAGTCTATATCAATATCAGGCATCGATACCCTTTCAGGATTTAAAAAACGCTCAAATAATAGATTATGTTCAATCGGATCTACATCTGTGATATACAGTACATAAGCGACAAGCGAACCTGCCGCCGAGCCCCGCCCGGGTCCAGTTAAAATATTATGATCGCGGGCATATCTCATAAAATCCCAAACAATTAAAAAATAGTTGCTAAACTTCATTCGTTTAATCACGGCAAGTTCAAATTGCAATCGGTCTAAATATTCCTTGCCAGGGTTAGGAAAGCGTTCGAACAATCCTTTTTGGCACAGTTGATCAAGAAATTCCTCAGCGGGAATTCCATTATCGTTTGGAAATGTTGGTAAATATGTTTTATTAAGTTCGATATTTACCGTACAACGTTCTGCTATTTTCAGGGAGTTTTCCAAAACTTCTGGAAGTACTGAAAAACTATCGACCATTTCCTTGGCACTCTTCAAATAAAACTGGTCGCTATCTAGTTTTTCTCTATGCTCATCCTGGAGTTTATCACCATTTTTAATGGCTAATAAACATTCGTGCGCGAAGGTATCTTCTTTTTCTAAATAATGTACTCTGTTTGTGGCTACCAGCGGAATGTTTTCTTCCTTAGAAATGTCAAGAAACTGTTTAAATATCTTGACTTCATCTTCCAACTGATGCTGTTGAACCGATAAGAAAAAGCTGCCATTCCCGAATATGTAGTCGAGTTTACGGATTAAGCTTCTTGCATATTCCTGATTCCCGTTCAAAAGTGATTGTTCAATTTCCCCTTCTAAACCTGGAGAAATCGCGATAAGCCCCTGTGCATAAGACTTCAGCCATTTAAACGGGATTCCATTTTTGGATTTTGTTTGAACAGCGCTTGATATTTTTAATAGGTTTTTAAATCCTTCTTCTGTTTCGGCAAGTAATACAAGTGGGTAAGCGGCATTTTCCGACCTTTCACTTTCCACATCTACGGTTAAACCAATGATCGGTTTAAGGTTTTTTTTCTTACAAAGTTTATAAAATTCAATCGTTCCGTACATTACATTTCGATCCGTTAAGGCAAGGGCACTAAATCCCTTACTTATAGCATTTTCAATTAAATTTGGTATAGATGCCGTACTTGTCAACAAGCTATAGGCACTATACACCTGGAGGTGAATAAAAGACATAATGTCACACCGTTTCTTAAAAAAATTTCATTAATTTAATTATAGAGCTTAAGACGAAAAAAAGAAAATATGTTCTTATTTACAGAAAAGCGAAAGCGCCTTGCACAGGGGCGACAGGCATAAGACGAGCCGGCGAGAAGGCTGCTCTTTAGCCTTCTTGACGGGTTGGCTTATGACCCCGAGCCCCTAGGCGCTGCAGCTAGACAATTCAGAAAAGCGGAAGCGCCTTAAATGATGGTTATTTTTTTGCTAACTCATATTCCCAGACTCTTGTCCATATAAATGAATATAACTATTTATAAGGGCGGTTTGCTCATGAAAGAAATTGGTTTTTTTCCTGCTTTTATTGAGGGCTACTTTATAGCGCTAGGAGTCGTGCTTGGCGGTTCCTTAATTGGTGGAATTGCTTCATTCCTAACCGGACAGCCCCCACTTACCACAGTCTACCGGCTATCCTCCGCACTCAGGATTTGGGCAATCGTTTCAGCGATTGGCGGAACATTCGATGCGGTTTACACCTTTGAAAGAGGCCTATTCAATGCGGATACAAAAGATCTTTTCAAACAACTATTACTTATCCTTTCTGCCCTAGGCGGTGCCCAGACAGGGGCTCTCATCATTAATTGGTTAACCCAGGAGCATATATCGTCATGAGGGTCCCGCAATTATACAAGAGACCCGGCTGGCAGCGTTTTTTTGCCGGAACAGCGGTTGGAGGAGCGATTAGCTGGTGTATCTTTCTATATATTTACGGTGTTTGGCAGGAAGAAAACACGGAGTTAATTCAAAAACAGCAGAAACAGATTGTTGACTTAAATAATGAGAAAAAGATATGGCAGGATGAGTATAAGGAAATTAATCGGCGTAAGATTGAACAGCTAACGGTTCAGAAGATTAATATTAAAATTACAAATGCCGAAAAATATAAGTTAGACTCGTTGAGTGTGCTTGAAACTGAAGATTCTGTCCATGATGACATCAGTATGATGCTTGCTAAGGATATTGACACGGTTTATAAAAGTAAAGACTTAATAAAAAAAATTATTGAAAACAAACAAGTAAAAATCAATGATAAAAGATATAAATTAAAAGTGAAAGAAATGGTGATTTATACAAACTTAACAATCCAACTAGAAATTGATTTTGAATGAGAAAAGCGGAAGCGCCTTGATCTGGGAAAAAAGCAGTTCATTTTTCCTAGGGGCGACAGGCATAGGACGAGCCGGCGAGAAGGCTGCTTTTTAGCCTTCTAAACGGATTGGCTTATGACCCCAGGCCCAAGGCGCTGCAGCTAGACAAACGGCCCTGAAAGCGGGCCGTTTTATTTTAGCAGTCTATTTTGTATAGGCCTCGCAAACTTTCCCTAATTCATTAACGACTTGTTCCACTTCGTCCCATGAATAAATGGTTGCACCCGAAGCAAGTGGATGTCCGCCGCCGTTAAATTTCCTGGCGACCACATTTATAACAGGTCCCTTTGAACGGAGTCTTACCCGGATTTGTTTCTCTTCCTCAATGAAAAAGACCCACGCTTTGATGCCTTTTACATCCCCGAGTGTGCCAACAAGCAAGGATGCTTCAGCAGGTCTTGCGTTATACTCAGTGAGTAATTCTTTCGTAATCATAACAGAAGCCACACCGTTGGGCTGTAGTTCAAAGTTTTGCAAAATATAACCTTGTAATTTAATGATCTTAGGATCTAATTCGTACATTTGGTCAAAAAGTTCAGTACGGGAAAAATTGTAATGAATTAATTCACCTGCATAAGCAAATGTCTTTTCAGTCGAGCTTGGAAATAAAAATCTTCCCGTGTCGCCAACAATTCCCGCAAACAATAGTCTTGCCGCTTCGTCATTCATTTTCAAGCCCAATTGTTTACCTTTTAGATAAAATTCATAGATCATTTCACTGCAGGAACTTGCGTTAGTGTCGACCCATAGCAAGTCACCATAGGGCTCCATGTTTGGGTGATGATCAATTTTAATTAATTTATCGCCTAAATTGTAGCGGCGGTCATCAATTCTTTCCTGATTAGCTGTATCACAAACAATCACCAATGCCCCTTTATAAACCTCATCCTCAATCACATCAAGCCGGCGCAGGAAATTTAGCGTTGGCTCCTCTTGACCTACGGCAAAGATTTTTTTCTCCGGAAAGGATTCCTTTAAAATAGCTGTTAATCCGCCTTGTGAACCGTATGCATCGGGGTCTGGACGGACATGACGATGAACAATAATTGTTTCATATTGCTTAATCGCATTTAAAATTTCTTCAATCATGAACACTGCTCCTTATGTACCAATTATGGCTTTTTTTATCAATCCACGCTAAAATAATAGATGACTTCTAGAAATTTGGGGGATTGAATAATGTTTGTACTCGTTGTATTGATTGTCGTTTTATTTGCTTTCTACTTATTTTATAAAACAAAATACTTTAGAAGCAACCGTCAAGTTGAAAAGAAATGGCTTTCCGCAAAATCAAATATTGCTCTAGGCCTTTTTGTCTGCTTATTTGGCATTAATCATCTTTTCTTTATATCTGAGACTACCACATCATACATTATTGCATCCATCTTTACTATTTATGGTGCTTACTTCAGCTGGATTGGCTTCAAAAAATATAAGCACTATCTGCCCTTTGCGATCGAAGAGGCTAAGAGTCTTGAAGCCCAAAAATAAGTTGAGCCGCTTCTTTTTTGAGAGAAGCGGCTTTCTTGTTAATAGTTTTAATTTCGATCAATTAACTGACACATCATCATTGCTTTGCCAACCAACACACCATCATTAAAAACCTCAACATCCACTTTTCCAAATTTACGGCCTACTTCAAGTATTTTAGGAACAATTTCCAAAGTACTCTCCATTTGAACCGGTTTTAGAAAGTAAATCGTCATATTTTCTACAACCAAATCACCTTTTTTATAGCTGCGCAAGACCCGATTTGCCGCGTCAGATACAATTGTAGTGAATACTCCATAAGAAATCGTTCCAAGATGATTGGTCATTTGAGGAGTTACTACACAGGAATAGACTTCTTCTCCTTTAGCTTTCCCTTGGACTAAGACCATTTGGTTGGTAATGATATCGTCTATTGTTTCACCAACCTGCGGCTGACGCTGATTCATTTGTAGTGCCTTTAATACATCTTGACGACTAATAATACCTTCGAGACGATTGGAATCATCGGTAACAGGCAGGACCTCAATCCCTTCCCAGACCATAGTATGAGCTGTTGAGGCGACACTTGTTTTTCCGTTCACGGTCATCGGATTTTTTGTCATGATTTTTTCAATCGGAGTATCTAATTCTTGGCCTAGTATATCTTTACTAGTGGCCATTCCTTGAATTTTCATGTTTTGGTCGACAACAGGGTAGCGGCTATGAGTCGTTTTTTGATTTAACTCATGCCACTTGGACACTTTATCTGATGTTTTGAGATAATAGGTATCCTCAAGATGTGTTAAAATGTCTTCTACCAGGATGATTTCTTTTTTGATTAATTGGTCATAGATGGCGCGGTTAATCATCGTAGCTACCGTGAAGGTATCATAACTAGTTGAAATGACCGGCAATTCCAGTTTGTCTGCGAGCTTTTTCACATGGTCTTCAGAATCAAATCCACCTGTAATTAAAACAGCCGCTCCTGCTTTTAAAGCAAGCTCATGTGCCTGTGTCCGGTTACCAACAATCAGAAGGTTACCCGCTTCCGTGTAGCGCATCATGGCTTCTAGTTTCATGGCACCAATCACGAACTTATTAAGTGTTTTATGTAAACCCGTTCTTCCGCCTAATACCTGCCCGTCAACAATATTTACAACTTCTGCAAATGTCAGTTTTTCGATATTTTCTTTCTTCTTTCGTTCAATCCGAATCGTTCCGACCCGTTCGATTGTGCTGACATACCCTTTATTTTCAGCTTCTTTTATCGCTCTATAGGCCGTTCCTTCACTTACGGTCATCGCCCTGGCGATTTGCCGCACTGATATTTTTTCCCCTATTGGAAGTCCATCAATGTATTGCAAAATTTGTTCATGCTTAGTAGCCAAAGCCTTCACCCTTTATGGTTTGAATTCCAATTCATCCAGTCTTAAACCGGAATAATGTCTATTTTTCATTATAAAGTGTTGAATGCCTTGATTCAATGCGGTTTCTCACAATTTAAAAGAGGAAAGCGCCTTCTTTACAGGCGCTTTAAGGAGCTAGAGCTAAATTTTAATAAATTAATAGTAAGACCGGGACTTTTTCTTTAATCGTCCTGACTGCATTTTTCGGACTGTTTTCTTTGGACTGTAGAGAAGTCCAGTTAGATTGCCTGCAATCACAATTAAAGCAAACGCCAGCCATGTTAAGGAAAATATCCCTGGTGCCCCGTCAAGGTTCACGGACAATCTGGGTACAGCGAAATAGAGCATAACCCCCGCAAGCAATAAGCAAAGTAAATATCGGTTCTTTTTCATCTACATTTCCTCCCTAAAAGACTGCTTGTTTATTTTTATGCTAGCGGAAGGAAAAAAAGTATGTGAAAACCTCTAAACAATTAAATTTCTATTGCCTCACCCGGTGTTAGTACAAGTCCATTAATATTGGAAAGCATTTCAATAAACTGATTAGGATCTTGTTTAATTGGCGGGAAGGTATTGTAATGGATTGGAACCACTGTTTTAGCTTTCAACAGTTCAGCCGCATAGGCAGCATCTTCCGGACCCATTGTAAAGTTATCACCTATCGGCAGGAAGGCAAGGTCGATTGGATGACGCTCACCAATTAATTTCATATCAGAGAAAAGAGCTGTATCACCCGCGTGGTAAATGGTCTTCCCTTCACTCATAAGGAGGATTCCAGCCGGCATCCCGCAATAAACAATTTGATTATCATTTGTTGTATAGCTTGAACCGTGGAAAGCCTGAGTCAGCTTTATTCTTCCAAACTCAAATTGATAGGAGCCACCAATATGCATACCATGTGTTTTTACTCCCTGCCAGCTTAAAAAAGTAGACAGTTCGTCCGTTGCCACCACAAGTGCATCATTCCTTTTGGCAAGCTCCACTGTATCCCCGACATGGTCATTATGGCCATGCGATAAAATGATTACATCGGCTTTTACGTCCTCCACCCTTAAATCGGTTAATGAGTTACCTGTAATAAACGGGTCAATAATGATATTTTTTCCTTGCGTGTTAATTTGAACAACTGAATGCCCATGATATGATACTTTCATTCTTAACAACTCCTTTTTATCGTTCTATTTATGTCTTCCATAAGAATTTAAGAATTCCTTCTTACTTTATACCCATAACCGTCTCTTTTTAGAGCATGATAGGTTTGGATAGTTTACTTTTACGATTAATCTTGTTACGCTCAAATTGGTTTTGATTTTAAGGTAATGGGGGTCCCCTAATCATGAAACAACGATTAGTTAAGCTTCAAACTTGGATGAAGGAAAATGAAATTGAAGTCAGCTTTCTAACATCTTCAGAAAATGTCTTTTATTTAAGCGGCTATTATACCGATCCGCATGAGAGACTGCTGGCACTTGCTGTATTCCAGGAAGAGGAGCCATTCTTGGTTTGCCCTTCAATGGAGGTGCCCGATGCAAAACGTTCTGGCTGGGAGCATGATATCATCGGCTACAGCGACATTGAAAATCCGTGGGAAATGATTCTAAACTCGATTAACAAAAGAATCCATCATGTTTTGAAGGCTGCGATTGAAAAAGAACATATGAACGTTGAACGTTACGAACGACTTTTAAGCTTGTTTCCACATGCTTCGTTCGTATCTGCAGAAGAAAAATTACGTATGCTTCGCATGATTAAAGATGCACAGGAATTAAAAATCATTGAAGAAGCTTGTGTACTGGCTGATTACGCTGTTCAGTTCGGTGTTAGTGAAATAAAGGAAGGAAAAACAGAACTCGATGTGCTTAATGCATTGGAGTACGCCCTTAAACAAAAGGGTGTGACTGAAATGTCGTTTTCAACCATGGTTCTTACTGGTGCTAACGCAGCTTCTCCTCACGGTACACCAGGAGAAACTAAAATTAAGAAAGGCGACCTTGTTTTGTTCGATTTAGGGGTTGTGGTTGACCGTTATTGCTCTGATATTACGAGAACCGTTGCTTATGGAGATATTAACGATAAGCAAAAGGAAATCTATGATACGGTCTTAAAAGCCCAACTCGCTGCGATAAACGCAAGTAAGCCTGGTGTCAGCGCTGCAGAAGTGGACCTTACTGCCCGGCGAATTATTTCAAATGCCGGATACGGAGAATTTTTCCCACATCGCTTAGGCCATGGTCTTGGGATTAGTGTTCATGAATATCCATCATTAACGGAGACAAACCCTTTAATAATTGAAGAGGGAATGGTTTACACCATCGAACCGGGTATCTATGTACCAGAGGTTGCTGGCGTCCGAATTGAGGATGATGTATTTATCACTTCGGATGGAGCAAAAATACTAACTAAGTTCCCAAAAGAACTGCAAATTATTAAATAAATTTGGGACTTTTTTACATTGAATTCCACCAAGATTTGATGTATTATAACAATACAAGCTGCGTTGTACGTAATCATAATAAAGTTTTAACCTTTAAGCTGTAAAAGGGAGTTTAACTATCGAAGCCGAAATGACATGCCTCTGTCTATAAGACTTGGAGGACACGCAGGAACGCTTCTGAGAACACCCACTTTGAGGAGTGGTGGTTTAAAACTTTCTTATATCTCTACGGCAAATGCGGCTACATAATTGCTTTAAAAAACCAGCTTTCTAGTGAAGCTGGTTTTCCTATTTAGAAAAATGCGACCGCCTTGGTCAGCCCCGATATAGGGCGATTAGTCTTTGGCCAGCGAAAGCAAGGCGAAAGACTAGTCGCCCTTAAGGCGTACAAAAAGCTTTAGCTTTCTGTAGCCAAGCTAAAAATAAAAGACGAGCCGGCCGAAAGGTTGCTCTTTAACCTCTTGAACGGATTGACCAGACGACTGCCCTGGGACTCTAGGATAAGACAGCCTCTGCAAGAAGGCGCTTTTTGCCTTCTTCAGGGGATGGCTAGACTTGGTCCCAAGGAGCCACAACTGGATAAGCTTGTGACCTCGAGGGGCTAGGCGCTGGAGCTGGACAATTCTCTAGGTAAAAACTTTTATACTTTCATACCTATGTAAAATGAAGAGGCTGAGGCCTCTTCTTTTAATTTTGTTCCAGTAATTTCCTTGTATCAAAAGCACTCAAACCTTGTGCTTCTGCAACTGCTGGGTAAGTTACATAGCTTCCAAGGGTATTAACCCCTTTTAACAAAGCCTCATTTTCTATGCATGCTTTTTTATAGCCTTTATTTGCAATCTGGAGTGCATAAGGAACTGTTACATTTGTTAGGGCGATGGTTGATGTCCTAGGGACAGCGCCAGGCATATTCGCAACAGCATAATGGACAACTCCGTGCTTCACATATGTTGGATGATCATGAGTTGTAATTCGGTCGGTTGTCTCAAAAATTCCTCCTTGGTCAATCGCTATATCGACGACAACACTTCCTTCTGTCATGGATCGAATCATTTCCTCTGTTACGAGTTTGGGAGCTTTTGCTCCAGGGATTAGTACAGCACCAATGACTAAATCTGATTCTTTCACGGCTTCAGCAATATTTAAGGGATTAGACATGAGGGTCGTAACATCCGAACCAAAAATATCATCTAATTGACGGAGGCGATCTGGATTCACATCAATAATGGTGACTTTTGCTCCTAGTCCAATCGCCATTTTGGCCGCATTTGTACCGGCAACCCCGCCGCCTATTATGGTGACTTTTCCTCTTTGTACCCCAGGAACACCTGAAAGCAGGATCCCCTTACCCCCGTAGACCTTTTCTAGGAATTGTGCACCAATTTGCGGGGCCATCCTTCCAGCAACCTCACTCATGGGTGTAAGTAATGGCAGACTATGGTTAGCAAGTTGAACCGTTTCATAGGCAATACCAATTACTTTGTGGTCCATCAATGCTTTGGTTAGCTCCGGTTCAGGCGCAAGATGTAAATATGTAAATAATATTAACCCTTCACGGAAATATTGATATTCACTTGGGAGTGGTTCTTTTACCTTCATAACCATGTCCATAGACCAAGCCTCACTTGCTGTTTCCACGATTTGTGCCCCATGAGAGCGGTAATCTTCGTCTAAAAAGCCGGAGCCGAGTCCTGCACCTTTTTCTATCATTACTTCATGTCCATATTTTACGAGATTAACAACTCCTGACGGTGTCATGGCAATACGATTTTCATTATTTTTTATCTCTTTCGGTACTCCAATCCGCATTGTGCTAACCCCCAAAGTTATTTAATCGTTGGAAAAAATAGATACTATACTATATCCTTATATGTAAAAAATGTAACCAAAATTATGAAATAGCATTTATTTTATTTGAATTAGGACCTCAAGGCTTAAAGTGGTTAAGAGCCTTGCCAGAAGGCAAAGCTCAGGCACAATGATTTAGTAAAAGTAAGGGTAAGGATAATAAGGATAAGCATATGGGTAGTAATATGGATAACCATAACCATAGGCAAATGGGGCAGTTAATAATGCACCTGCTGCCAAGCCTCCTAAAAACGGCAGCCCGAAACCTCCAAATCCCCAGCCCCAAGGTCTACCAAAGCCGAAACCGAATGGTCTGCCAAAACCAAAGCCGAATGGACGGCCAAAACCGAATCCGAACGGGCGACCAAACCCGAACCCGAATGGGCGGCCAAACCCGAACCCGAATGGGCGGCCAAACCCGAACCCGAATGGGCGGCCAAACCCGAACCCGAATGGGCGGCCAAAATGACCGAAGCCGCCAAAATGACCGAACCCATGGTGAAGTCTTTCATCTCCCGTATTTATTCCATACATTTCAGTTGTCATTATTCTTTCTCCTCTTTAGCTAGTTTTTTAACCCTGTTTTTTTTTTTTTTAAACAAAGAATGGGAAGCCTCCGAAGAATGGAACACCAAAGCCAAAGCCGAAAGGTACTCCAAAGCCAAAGCCAAATGGCGGTCCAAAGAATGGACGACCAAATCCCCAGCCCCAAGGTCTGCCCCAGCCAAAGCCACCCCACAAACGTGAATCTTGATTTCCATGTTGAGGGATTTGTTCAAACTGCATATAATTTGGGGCAGAAGCCATATACATTTGATTATTCATATTTTTCCTCCTCTTTTTATAGTTGACACACTAAAGAATATGCATGTTTATTTATAAACTCTTGGGTAAATGCCCTTTACTTCTGAATTTTCAAGGACATATGACTAGTACTATTCCTAGGACTAGAATCCAATAGAAAAAGCTGCCTAATATTAGACAGCTTATCCCTAATTAAAATTCTAGTTTATTCCTCTACAGCTGAAAAATCACTGCTGTCTGCAAGTGCCGTTCCTTCCCCTATAAAGCCGGTATTATAGGAGTTCAATATCTGCTGGCTTACCTCCATTGTTCCTTTTTCATCAAATTCAAACGTATACTTATTCTTTGATTCTCTTTCCATCACTTTCATGCCCCCTTTGGATATGTTACTTCATTTATTGTTCGAAAAATTGAAACAATTATTCATTGTTAAATATTGTATAATCAAGGTGAGGAGATGATAATCATGGGACTTAAATATCGAAATATTTTAGTCGCTATTGATGGGTCAAAGGAAGCAGATTGGGCATTTCAAAAAGGGATAGAAATTGCCAAACGAAATGGTGCACGTATGATATTAGTACATGTAATCGATACAAGGTCGTTTGCCTTAATTGAAGCATATGATACCGCTATTGGCGATCAAGCAGAAAAGCAGGCAAAGGAACTGCTCGAAAAATCAACAACAAGCTGTTGAAGCAGGAATAACAAACGTTCAATATGAGATTGAATACGGCTCCCCTAAAATATGTATTCCTAGAGATATAGCCAAAAAACATCATGTTGATTTAATCCTCTGTGGGGCTACCGGTATGAATATGGTTGAAAGGTTCATTATTGGAAGTGTTTCTGAACATATCACTCGCTACGCTCCTTGTGATGTTCTTGTCGTTCGAACAATAAAACATGCAGAATAACCATATAGACTATTAAAGCACGGAGCTAATTGCCCCGTGCTTTTCGTTTAAAATTTCATATATTATCGTGAATGATCACTCTATCTATAGTACAATAAGAACAATTATCTTAAGATGGTGCCTGACACCATTTCTACTGTATACAAATTGAAATATAGGAGGCAGACACATGATGGATCATTTTTATTTTGATGAACGGCTTGGGATCCATGTGCCGGATCTAGGGCTTGAGTGGGATGAATATAGCAAGGAAACGCAGCAGTATATTTTACTCCATTGGGAACAGATTCGCGGATCTATTCCAGATCGAATTGCGGAACTTGAGCAGGAAATAAACCTTAAACAAGATAAACTCTCAGATGAAAGTGACTTTCCTCGTTCTTGTAGGTTGAATACGGAAATAGCTGAACTGGCTTCGATTATCAATGATTTATGGCTGTGGTACCGTGCAAATCAAACCGTTTCTACAAAGGTCCATCAATAAACAATAAAACTCCCTCTGTCAGGGAGTTTTTCTATTTATAGGTCTTTTTTTATCTCTCTGACCACATGCCCAATCTCAGGCAGGATTAATTTACTCATGGCCAATTTCACCGCACCAGTAGAGCCCGGAGTAGAAAATACCGCTTTGTCTTTAACTACACCTGCTATGGCTCTGGATAGGATAGCTGCGGAACCGATATCCTCTTGGTAACTCAGCATGCGAAATAATTCCCCAAAGCCGACAATTTCTTTCTCTAGCAGACCGTCAACGGTTTCAATCGTTACATCCCGCTTGGCAATCCCGGTCCCGCCATTAGTCAAAATAACATCAATATCCTCTCTGTCACAGCCTTTAAGAATTTCGGCCTGAATCGGAGCCGTTTCATCTTTTACAATACAATAATCAACAATTTTATGCCCTGCACCTTCAAGCATCTCCATCATTAGCTTGCCGCTTTTGTCTGTTTCCTGATTTCTAGTGTCACTGACAGTAATGATCTTACATCTTACTGCCTTCGGCGCTTCCTTTTTATGTTCTTCGCTACTCATCGTATGACTCCTCTTTTTCCTTTAGATATCGCAATTGATAGTACTTATGGGCAAAATCGGTTACTTTCCGGGTTAATTGATAATTCGTCCCAGCCCCAATGGCCATACTGACAAGTGGTATACCTTGAATTGCCCGTTTTCGGAACAGCATAATCACCATTGCTTTAAATAGCTGCTGAACCGGCCGCTCTAACCAGGTAATATCAGTAATTTTCTCATTTCCCTCATAGAAATATAACTCTTCATGTGCCTCTAGTTCTGCCATTAAGGAAGCCCAGCCTTCTTTTTGGATTCTTGGCGGCAATGTGGCGGTATGGAATACTTTTAAAGAAGTCATCATTTCAAATGGAGTATTCACCTCAAATCCATAGGTCATAGCAATCAATTGAACCACCCGTAAATTTATTACTGCCATTGCAGGAATATCTGCCCCTAACAGAAGTGTACCTCCCGTCCCAGAGAGTCCGCCTTGGGCAAAGGAATAGAGGCGATGCTTGGCAATTTGCTGCTCCGCTATGTATTGCAATTGGTCAATATCCAACTGTCGTAAGTCCGCGATTTTCTCAATATCTTTTTTGAAGATTCTGCCTGATGTAAGGATTCTTTCCTTTGCATCCATTTGAAACTGTGACCCTTGTATAATACTGTGTAAATGAAATAACCAACCGTCAATCAAGTAGAAAAACTGCCTTTGAACTTTTTCTGGCAATAAGGAAAAAGAACGTTCCAAATACTTTTCATATAGTAATTGAAAATCATTTGCTTCGTAATTTAATAAGTTATTTTCCCATGAGCGTATTTCATTTAACACTACTGTTTCACGGTCTGTCAATGGCAATGGTAATCCCTCCTGCTCATTGTTTCTTTTTCCAGTATATCACATCAAAACAGGACTGAAAAAAGGCAAAAGCCGTTAACAACAGCTTTTGCCTTTTTCTAATTTCTTAGTTCAATAAAAAACTAATTTTTAACCTTATTGAGCTAAACGAACCACATCACGGGCAATCATAACCTCTTCATTTGTAGGTATAATTATTACTTTAACTGGTGAATGAGGATAGTTGATAAATGCTTCTTCGCCTCTTACCTTATTTAAAGCAGGATCCCAATAAACGCCCATAAATTCTAATCCTTTTAAAATACGTTCTCTAATCGGGTCACTATTTTCACCAATACCGGCAGTGAAAATAATCGCATCTACGCCACACATACGAGCAGCATAAGAACCGATATATTTATGAATACGATTTGCAAACACATCCAATGCTAGCTCTGCACGCTCATTTCCTTTGTTAGCTTCACCAATAATATCCCGAAGATCACTTGAAAAACCAGAAACAGCTAACATACCACTCTTTTTATTTAACACTTCAAGCACTTCTTCAGCTGTTTGATTCGTTTTCTCCATGATATAAGGAATAAGCGCTGGGTCAATGTTCCCTGAACGGGTACCCATGGTTACACCTGCCAGCGGTGTAAATCCCATAGATGTGTCAATGGACTTGCCGCCTTCAATCGCAGCAATACTTGCTCCATTTCCTAGGTGACAGGAGAGTAAACGAAGCTGTTCAATCGGGCGGCCTAATAATTCTGCTGCACGTTGGGATACATATTTATGGCTTGTGCCATGAAAACCGTATTTACGGATGCCATATTTTTTATAGTATTCGTACGGCAAGCTATATAGGAAAGAGCTCTCAGGCATTGTTTGATGAAATGCTGTATCGAACACTGCAACTGCCGGTACATTAGGCAGAACTTGTTTGAATGCTTTAATACCAGTGGCATTTGCCGGATTATGCAATGGAGCTAATTCTGATAATTCTTCAATTTTAGCTAAAACTTCATCAGTAATTACAGCTGAATCGTTAAAAGTTTCTCCTCCGTGCACAACACGATGGCCAATTCCTTCAATTTCGTTGAGAGACTTGATAATCCCCAGTGTAGTTAATTTATCTAACAGCATTTTAACAGCTACTTCATGATCTGGAATATCAATGATTTCCTGAATTTTTTCGCCATTAGCCGTAATATTAAAAATCGAATCATTTAGGCCTATTCTTTCAATAAGTCCTTTCGTGATTACTTCTTCGCTCGGCATTTCAAATAACTGAAATTTCAACGAAGAACTTCCTGCATTGATTGCAATAACTTTTGCCATTTAGAACGCTCCTTTTATATAACAACATCGACTTGTAATTATTTATGTTTTAATACACCTTTATTTTGTGCAAACCGACCCTGTTTATCTCCCTCAATTTTTCATTTAATCATTGTAGATAGGACATTTCAAGGAATAATTAATATGATACCGATTACATTACAAATGTTCATATATTCACAAATTTCTTAATTCGAATAAAAACAAAATAAAGGATAAAATAGGGTATCTCCCCTATTTTATCCTTTATTTTCTTGAAACCACTTTTCCATTTTTGTTAGGATCTTATCCATCTCAAAGGCGTTTGAAAGACTCGGTAGATTCACAAGCAATGCCTGTTTAGGGGGTTGGATGTGGTCCCCCTTCTTTTGTAAAATCAAAATACTTTTGGCTGAACTCTTATTTTTAAAAATGCTTGTTGGTAGTTGAAGCAGACCTTGAATATATAAATGGTCCTTTATATATTCATGCAGCAGCGGCGCCTGTTCACTTTCAAAAAGACCATTAGGAACTAAGAAAAACAGATATCCTCCTGGGTTGGTATGCCGGACACTTTGTTCGATAAACAGGTGATGGGAATAAGAATGGCCCGTATCCGATTTCAATTGGTAGTCGGCCGCTCTTACATCATTCGGATAGTATCCAATAGGTAAATCAGCAATTACTGCATCAACGGGGTCAATAAATAAAGATTCTAAGCTGTCTTGATTAAAAAACTGAATAGGATGTCCCTGCAGGTTTGCATTCACATAAGCAAGCTTTATCAGGATATCATCAATCTCTACACCAATGGAGCTGATTTGTTTACGAGAATGATTGATGACCGTTGTTAAAAGATTTCCTGTTCCTACAGCCGGGTCGAGGAGACGAAAGGATGGTTTCTGCATAAATTTCTCAACTAAGTAACCAACGAGCATCCCTACAGAATCGGGAGTCATTTGATGATTCGGCTGCACGTTTTCCTTCATTCCTTTTAAAATCACTAACTGAAAGGCTTTGCGGATGTCTTCATTTGAATAGTTGTCCAAACTAAGCTCGCTATATTGTTTCTTAAGCCTCTTTACAGTTAATTCACTTAACTCTTCCTGCAGGATAGCACCTTGAAATAAGTTCTCACCGGTTTCGGCAAGCGCCTCAAGATAACTGCAGGCTAATTCCTCTTGTAAAATAAGGGCTGTTTCATTAAATAATGTAAATAACTCTTCTACTGGAGAAATGTTCATTGTTTCCCTCCATTACTAAATTTCCTTATTCATTCTATACGAGTATGTATTTTTTAAACAAGTAAAAAGACCTCGTAATTTCACGAGGCCCTTAGTTATATTATTTTGCGTTTCTTGCTGCTTCAAGTGCTGCTTCATAATTTGGATGGTTAGTTGCTTCACTGACATATTCCACATAGACAACTGTATCACTTGAATCTACTACGAAAACAGCACGAGTTAAAAGTCTTAACTCTTGAATCGCGACTCCATATGCTTCACCAAAAGAAAGATCACGATGGTCTGATAAAGTTTGAACATTTTCAATTCCAGCAGCGGCACACCAGCGCTTTTGAGCAAATGGTAAGTCTACGCTTACTGTTAAGATTTTAACATTACCTAAGCTATTTGCTTCTTCATTAAAACGACGTGTTTCTGCATCACAAACACCTGTATCTAGGGAAGGTACTGATGTGATTAAACGAACTTGTCCCTTAGTATCATTTAGAGTTACCTCTGATAAGTCATTAGCAAGGACAGTGAAATTTGGAGCCTTATCGCCCACTTTTACCTCATTGCCAAGAAGAGTAATTTGATTCCCTTTAAATGTAACATTTGCCATTCTAATTCATCCTCCTTTGTTGTATTAAAGCCTTCGTTCAAGACGAATGAACTTTAATTATGTACAGTGTTAATATATCTTTTCAAAACTATTTTTGCAATTATTTGAACTAGAGAAATTTGGTTTTTATTTGAATGCCTAATGTGAAACAGTGATTACAAAAGAAAAAGTTAACCTTCCTAAATCTAGGAAGATTAACTTTTTTGCTTATAATTCTAAATCTACTTTTGGCTGCTGTTGCTGAGATTGTTGTGTCTGCTGTTGGGATTGCTGCTGCTTACCCCCATCTTTTTTCGAGAACATTTGCTGTATTTTATCAACAGCCTGAGGAGCTAGCTCGAGAATTTTCTCATATAAATGAGTGCTTTCGTCTAAATGAAGCATTTTTACACCTTGAGAATTTACAATTAGAAAAGCGATAGGAGTAATAGACACACCGCCGCCGCTTCCTCCGCCAAATGGAAGTTTAGGCTGCCCTTGTCCTTCTTTATCACCACTATCTTGTTTATTAAACTCACTGCCTCCTGCAGCAAATCCAAATCCAACCTTTGATACTGTTAAAATAACACTTCCGTCTGGGGTTTCTACCGGATCACCAATAATCGTATTAACATCAATCATTTCTTTTAAGCTTTCCATTGCGGTTGTCATCAAACCTTGTATTGGATGGTCAGACATAGGTTTTATCCTCCTCTATGAAACGGATTTAGTTTTTTCTTCTTGAAAATCTGATTTGCCTTTTAGGCGCGGTTTCCCGCCCTTCCAGAATTTAATCAGTTTTAATCCTGCGAGAATAGCATGCCCGATTCGAAACTGAAACATACATGTTAACCTTGTATGGATAACAGCCGCCTGAAAATGCGGAGTAACCGTTAATTGAGGCATTTCTTTTAACCTCATATAATGGCTGAGGAGTCCGATAATCCCTCCTTTAATAGCCCATAAGGCTCCAGTCATCATCCCCGTATAGGCTGCATCACCAACACCCATTAAGGTTTGCCACTCAAAGTTTTTAATTGTAACCTTTTGTAAAAACTTTTTAACTATTACATTCATCCCAAAAACCTTATGCAACATATATTTTACGGACTGAAGTTTACTTAAAAAATCATCCTGGTTTAATTGATTAACATCCGTTTCGGTGTCTTCATCAGCTGTGTCTCCAAAATGTGATTTGCTTTTCACAACAATGCTTGGAGAGTCATCATCAACTTTAATTACAGGTACCTTTATTCTGTATCTGATTAAGCCAAACCATACACGTAACTCTATTTTTAAATCGTCGTTATCGTTAAAATGAGAATAATAAATATAGATTGTCAACTTTGTAAAAATAATGAATAGGAATAAGACCAAAATGATAAGCAGAGTGAGGAGCAGCCAAAACATTTTCTCACATCCTTTCAGCCAATTATTATTTGCATTTATGAAAAAAATAAACCTACCATCAAGATGTAGATTGGTTTAGGGGATTAACTTGCATGTTCAACATAAGTAACAGTTTAACCTACTTTTATATTGTTTCTAAAAAATGCTAAACTAACATCAGACATTTTAATTTCAACAAAGTTATTGCATCTCTTTTTAAGATCTTAGGGGGACAGAACATGGATATCAGACGGAATATTTATTTCTATCACAAACGGGATGATGATTTACTTTTAAAAATGGCACCCCTGTTAGAACTTGCGAAACGCTACGATTTTACTATTGTAGATGATTATCGAAAGGCTAATATTATTGCCAGTGTTGGGGATGATGGCACATTTTTGCAAGCGATTAGAAAAACAGGCTTTCGGGAGGATTGCCTTTATATGGGCATTTCAGTCATGGATAGTCTGAGTATGTATTGTGATTTTCGCATTAATGATACATCAAAAATGATAGAAGCGATTACCACAAGCACACAATTAAAGGTTCGTCGTTATCCGACCATTGAGGTAACTGTCGATGGGCAAAGTACATTTCGTTGTTTAAATGAATTCAGTATCAGATCAGCCATTATTAAAACACTTGTGATCGATGTATTCATTGATGGGCTTCATCTAGAAACATTTCGCGGTGATGGATTAATTGTGGCTACCCCAACTGGTAGTACGGCTTATAATAAATCAGTTAGCGGCTCTATTGTGGACCCGCTGCTCTCCTGCATGCAAGTTAGTGAGGTGGCATCTGTGAATACTAATCAGTATCGAACACTTGGTGCTTCCTTTATCGTTGGAAGTGAACGTACACTAACCTTAAGAGTCATTTCCGAAGGGAATGACCACCCTACAATGGGGATGGATAATGAGGCTTTAAGTATCCGTCACGTGGAAACCATTCAAATTAAAATTAATGATAACAAAATAAAAACCTTAAAATTAAAAGATAACTCTTTCTGGAATAAAGTTAAACGAACCTTTTTATAAAAAGGCCCTTATCCGCAACTGCCGGATAAGGGCTTTTTCAGTTAAAGTGCAGCTCTGTTTTCGTTTGAAAGCTTAACTTTTCTATGGGTAAACCATTTTGTTTTTGAAAGTGAATAGATGGCTACAGCAGCCCAAATAAACATAAAGGATAACAATTGTATTTTAGAAAAATGCTCATCATAGACAAATACACCTAAAATCAGTGTTAACGTTGGTGAAATATATTGCAGGAAGCCCAGTAAAGAAAGTGGTATCTTTTGAGCTCCTTTTGCAAAATAAAGCAGCGGAATCGCAGTAGCTGCACCTGCACCTATCAATAATAAATCCGTTTCCCAACCGGCGGTAAATAAGAAATTAGATTGATTTAGGAATAAGTAAATCATATAAATAGCAGCAATTGGTGCAAGCACCATAGTCTCTAACGTTAAACCCACCGACGATTCCACATTAATCATCTTTTTAGCAAGCCCATACAAACCAAAGGATAAAGCAAGAGTTATTGCAATCCATGGAAATACACCATGTGAAATAGTTATAATAACTACTCCAATTGCAGCCAAAATAAATGATACAAGTTGCACAACCGTTAATTTTTCTTTAAGGACAATCATGCCAAGTAAGATACTAATAAGCGGATTAATATAGTAGCCCAGACTGGCCTCAATCATATGGCCGCTATTAACTGCCCAAATATAGACGAACCAATTAACGCTAATTAATAACGAGGCAATGGTTAGGGCATACATCTGTTTTTTATTCTCCGTAAAACCTTTCAAGGTATAAATAAATAAACTCCATTTATTTGTTATGACTAGAACAAGCACCATAAATATAAACGACCAAAAAATCCGGTTTGCAAGGATTTCCTTCGCATTTACTTGTTCTATAAGTTTCCAATAAATCGGCAGTAATCCCCAAAGAAAATAAGAAAAGCCGGCATGGACCGCTCCCATCTTTGCATCTGTATTTTTCATCTGTCTTCCGATCCCCTTAATGTTTCTATTTTCGAAATATCTTTATTATACATCTTAAATAATAAATTAGAAGACCTTTTTGATTGCGCACTTATTCCAGTTTAAGTCAAATGAAAGAGAGTGGGAGGTAAACCTCCACACTCTCTGTAGCCATTTTATTCAATTTGATTAACGAGAAAATCCGCCGCCTAATTGTTGTTCAGCCATAGAAACTAGACGCTTAGTGATTTCACCACCAACAGAACCGTTAGCACGTGAAGTAGTGTCAGCACCAAGGTTTACACCAAATTCTTGAGCAATCTCATATTTCATTTGATCAAGAGCTTGTTCAACACCAGGAACTAATAAGTTGTTATTGTTGTTTGCCATGTGATATCACCTCCTTGTGAGTATAGAATGTGTAGAAACTGTAAAGTTCATTCTATAATCCAATTGGTAATTGTTCACAAAAATTTCATATTTTGTTTATTAAAATAATGAATTAAATTCTGAGTTTTGCTCTTCAGGTTGAATGACAAGAGTTTCAACCTGTTGGACTGCATCATTAATTAGAGGGGTAAAGTCAAAATAACTTTCATAATGCTGAACTTTCTCCCGACGTGGTTTTGTTTTAGGAGAGGCAGGAACAAAGATTGTGCAGCAGTCCTCAAAAGGTCTATTCGATATTTCGAGAGTATCTATTTCTTGCGCGATTTTGATTATATCCGTTTTGTCCATCATAATCAATGGACGGAGAATGGGGGTGTTCGTCACCTCATTAATCGTAAACATACTTTCTAAGGTTTGGCTCGCTACCTGACCAAGGCTCTCACCCGTAATAACCGCTAGCCCCTCCTGTTTAATCCGAATTTCATCGGCAATTCGAAGCATCATTCTTCTAGTCGAAGTCATTGAATAATTTTCAGGAATTTGTTCGCGAACAGCCTGTTGGACACTGGTAAAAGGGACTATATGAAGCTTGATACTGCTTCCATAAATTTTTGCAAGCTTCTTAGTAAGATCTACTACCTTTTCTTTCGAACGTTCACTTGTAAATGGAGGGCTATGAAAATGGATCGCTTCAATTTCTAATCCTCGTTTCATTGCCAGGTAACCGGCAACAGGGCTATCAATTCCTCCAGACAACATGAGCATTGCTCTTCCATTCGAGCCAATCGGCATTCCGCCAGCACCTGGAATCGTTTCACACGATAAATATATTGCGTCTTCTCTGACTTCTATTCGTAAATTGATATCCGGATTCTTTACATCTACACGAAGTCCAGAGATATTCTGAAGTAAAAAGCCGCCAATCGTTCGGTTGATTCCATCTGTATTTAACTCGAATGTTTTATCTGAACGCTTTGGTGTAACTTTAAAGGTCTGCCCTTCCTTATAATGTGACCTTACGAAATCCAATGCTGAGTTTTTTAGAGCCTCAACATTTCTTTCCACCTTAATCACCGGACTAAAGGATTGAATCCCAAAGATATGCTTTAGTTTTTCGATAATTTCTATTCCATTCTCCCCATTTAATAAAACATACATCCGGTCCCGGCTCGCCTCTATTTTAATATTTGGAAAAGGTACCAGGGCAATTTTCACGCTATTTCTAAGCTTCTCAACAAACTTATGGCGATTTCGTCCCTTTGTGGATATTTCACCATAACGTATTAAAATACGGTCATAATTCATTTATTTCATAACCTTTCGTAATTGGTTTGCACACTTTTTAATCGCAGTAATGGCTGCTCTCGCCTCTTGTTCTGTATTATCAAAAGTGAGGCTTATTCGAATCGAGCTATCCGCTAATTTTTCCGCAATCCCCATTGCAAGCAGTGTTTTGCTTGGTGATTTTTTCTTTGACGAACAGGCACTTGTCGTGGAAACGAACACACCTTCCTGTTCCAATGCATGAATAAATACTTCCGATTTTATTCCTTCTAGTGAAAAATTTAATATATTGGGTGCCGCCCCTTCGAGCGGTGTATGGATATTTACACCTTCTATTTCATTTAATTCTTTCCGCAGCATGGACTGGATTTTTTTCATGTTCGTGATTCCAAGCTCACTTTTACCCATTGTGATTCTTAAGGCCTTTGCGAGCGCAACGAATCCCGCCACATTTTCCGTACCACTGCGCAGCCTGCGCTCTTGATTGCCGCCTGACAATAAGGGTGCAAGTCTTGCTCCTTCTCGGACAAACAATACACCCGTCCCTTTTAAACCGTGGAATTTATGAGCTGATAACGAACAAAAATCAACCCTGTTCTTGTACAAGGACAACGAAACTTTTCCAATTGCCTGAACAGAATCGACGTGAAATAAAATGTTGGGATGTTTTTTCAACAGTTCCCCAATTTCAGCAATCGGCTGTATGGTCCCAACTTCATTATTAACCTGCATGATGGATATTAATATGGTATCTTTCCGAATTGCTTTATCTATATCATCAACTGAGACTCTTCCATTTTGGTCTACTGGCAAGTACGTAATGTCAAACCCTTCCCCGGAAAGCTGGTCCATTACTGCCAAAACAGATGCATGTTCGACACTTGAGGTAATGATATGCCGCCCTTTATTTTTGTTTAATTGAGCAGCCCCTTTAATGGCCATATTATTACTCTCTGTACCTCCTGAGGTAAAATATATTTCAGCCGGCCTTACCTTTAGCAGGTTTGCCACCTGGTCCCTAGCCTGTGTCAGCAGTCTTTCTGCCTGTCCTCCTATACTATGCAATGAGGAAGGATTGCCAAAATATTCACTTGAAACCGTCATAAAGGACTCTAAAACTTCTTTATATGGTTTAGTTGTTGCACTATTATCAAAATAAATCAAGTTGTGATCTCCTCCCCGCCCAGACACTTAACAAAAATAAATCTTATCATATTTAGGTTCATTTGAAAAAGAAGAACAAAAGCGCAAGCGCCTTGATCAGCCCCGACAAGCATAAGACGCTCAGGGAAAGAAGGCGTTCTTTGCCTTCATTCCTTGAGTGGCTGTAGACCATCGAGTGGCTAGGCGCTGGAGCTGGACGTCGAAAGTCCCTTTTTTAACTGTTATCCACAAGCGAAAATTTTAAAATTTCCTAAACGAGCGAAAAAACCGATTCAAGCCTTATGGCTGAATCGGTTTCTTCTCAAACCTATTCCGTTACAGTTGCTGCTTTTATTTTCTTTAATGCCTGTGGATCAATTCCTTCAAGTGAAGCTGCGACCTGTTCTAATGCTTCCTGGTAATCATAATGCCTAAAAGCATCTTCCGCATCTGCTAAGCCTTTAGCAATTGATGGGTACTGGCTGCGATAGCGATTTCCATACTGAATTGCTTTTTCGGCTAGTGTAACATTTTCAATTAACTCATAAGTAGTTGTCACAAGCTTATTAACTGTTAACACAGCAACTTCTAGGTATTGATTAAGAGCCGAGACATTAAGTGGCTTTTCTTCAAGCTGGTAACGTACGTTTTGGATGCTTTCGTTTGTATCTTCGAATAGAAATTGGTAATCTGCCGGCAAACCAGGAACATTGTTTTTCTTCACAATCCGAATGGTTTCGGCTACTTTTTTTGTTAATTCTTTCACTTTTTCCCGCGCTTCGATTTCATCTTTTCGTAAAGCTTGAAGTTTTAAGGCAAAGGCCTTCTGTCCTTCGCGAATGACATCCAGCTGATCTTTAATTAAATTCAGTTCATTGCTAAGTGCCGTTTGTGCTGTGTCATTCATCTTCAATTTTTCAACTAATATTTCATAGTGCTTATAGACAGTGGATAACTCTTTTTCAAGCTGCCTCTGAGTTTCAAAATCACTATCAGACAATTGATAGGTTTGTTGAACTGCAAACACCTCATTTGATAGCTCCTTATTCTCTTTTTGGGCAGAAGCTAAAAGCTCATAAGCTGCTTTTTCGTTCTTAATCACAAAATGTTTAGCGTGAACTTCTTGTTCCAAAAGATCAAAGAGGACATCAATTCGATCTTTTATTTCTTTGACGCCTTCCTCTGCTTGATCGATTTCAGCTGTTTCAATCAACATTAAAATTCCAGCCAGCTTTTCTTCTAAACGTTTAATTTCTTGCTCAACATTAATGTGATCTAAATAGTAATCTTGGCCAATCATTTCTCGGTGTCCCTCTAAACAATCAGATAACAGATTTGGGAGTAATGATTGGCACTCAATTAACATCTGCGGAATTATATTCATATGGTGTTTGATCGTTCCAAGCTGACTATGTATAAGTAAAACGACTTCGCGAGCTTCTAAATAATTTCCTAGACTGGTTTTCTCATCAAATACTTGGAAATGTTGCGCAACTTCGTTTAAGCGCAATTCTAAGTGTTTTTCTGCATTGCCAAAGCTATGTCGGTGAGCAAGAAGCATTTTTTTTGCTTCACGGTATTTCTCTTTTAATTCCTCTATTTCAACTCGGTTTTTTTCCTCACTGCCAACCAGCTCGTGTAATTCATCCAATATATTCTTTATTTCAGTTTCAGTTTCCTGCAATTTGGCATCAATTGCTCGTTGTACCTCTTTCGCCTTTCTAAAGCGGTACCGGTCAATATATTCTTCCGCATCAAAAAGCATTTCTTCTAATTCAGGGAGCCTTACGGTAACAACATCATCCCACTGGTTCCGCCAGCGTTCAAACAGCTCCTCTGTTTGGCCTGTCATATTTAACCGCTTTACTTTAGACATTTCATCCAGTATTGGTCGATTAAATAAATCTATTTTCCATGCTTCAAGTCGATCCATTTCTTTAAAGTACTTTTTCTTTATTAAATATCCCCATACAAACAAGGCTAGTATGAGGATGAAAAATCCAATGAAATACTTCACAAGTAAGCCTCCTATTTCAAACAACATTGATTCGAATTCATCTATAGTAATAAATTTAGTAATGTTCCTGTTCAATGCTATAATGATACCATGTAAACGACATTTTTTGACTATTAATTTCAATTTTTTTGTAAAATTGAATAAAAAAAATAGCGATAACCGCTATTTTATAACTACCCCTTTCACAACGGGCCCTTCAAAACTTAGGGTTTTATCGATCCAAGCGTGTAGATCTTTTAAATACTTTTGCTCAAAAAATGGTTCATTAGGGAAAATGTATAAAACTTCCCTCATATATTGTGTATTCATAAATGGCATCATTAACAAACTCTTTAATTGGATAATTAAATATGGTATCGAATGCGGACGAAATTCCTGCCATTCAAAACCTCTTTCAAATATCTTCTGTAAATAATATTTTTCTTTTAAGGAATAGGTGGACATAATCTCTCTTACCACTTGTGAATCCATAGACATTTCTCGATAGACAAAACTGGCAAGTTGACTATTTTTACATTGATAATGAAGTAAATCTGCGACGATACTCTTTAAACATTCTTTTGCACCTCGATCGATGGATAGATACGCTTCTTCTATCTTATTGAGATATTGTTCAAAAAAATGCAGAAAGCAGTACTCTAAGAGTCCTGGTTTATTATTAAAATAGTAGGCAATGGTGGCCGTGTTTACTTTTGCTAAGTTTGCAATATCTCTTACAGACGTTCCTGAATACCCATTTGAATTGAACAACGATATGGCCGCATTAACAATTGCTTCCTTTGCATTTTTCTTCATGTATTCTCCTCCTTAGGTATCCCTTACATAAGGATTTCTGTATAATCATGACTGAATCCTTTATGAAATTATCGACAAAGTCTGCTCAATTTCTTTTATTTTTGATAAAATAATAATTAATTCATAAGAGAAAAAGGTGAAATTACTTGTTTAACGTCGAAATGTATACAGGAAATCGTGAAGAAAATTATGAGCTTGTCAAAAAACAATTGCAGGCCTTGCTTCATGATGAGAATAATCAAATCGCTAATCTCAGCAATACCTCTGCGCTATTAAACCAATTTCTCGACCGCATTAACTGGGTTGGTTTTTATTTAATGGATACAAATGGAGAACTTGTCCTTGGTCCTTTCCAAGGTCTGCCTGCTTGTGTGAGGATTAAAGTCGGCAAGGGAGTTTGCGGAACTTCCGCTTTGAAAAAGGAAACGGTCCGAGTAGAAGACGTTCACCAATTCCCAGGCCATATCGCCTGCGATGCCGCTTCACGATCCGAAATTGTAATACCACTCTTAAAAGATGGAGAATTATTTGGTGTATTGGACATCGATTCTCCGGAAGTGAATCGCTTTGATGAGCTTGATCAGCAAAAGCTTGAAGAGTTGGCAGCTGTCTTAATGGAGTATATTTAAGTAAAACCCAAACTTTAACGTTAGTTTGAATTAAGGAGAGCACAGATATCATTCTGTGCTCTTTTTATCGAATAAACGGCTAACTTACCATGCAGGGATTACCTTCGATAACAACTTTGTTCTTGCCAGTTCCTTTTGCCCGATATAAGGCTTCATCTGCTCTTTTAAACAAATATTGATAGGTATCTTGCCGGTCTTTTTTCCAGAAAGAAACACCACAGGATACGGTAATATGCGGTTCCGTGCATTCTGATACCTTATTTAGAATCCTTTGGGCAATGGCAACGCCTGTTTCTAACGGAACCCTTGGGAGATATATAGCTAGCTCTTCCCCGCCCCAGCGGGCACCAATATCACTTTCTCGAATACTTCCTTTAATTAGATTCGCCACTTGGATGAGTATCATATCTCCAATTTGATGGCCGTAGGTATCATTTATTTCTTTAAAATTATCAATATCCATCAGAATGAAGGTTCCTTCGTCATCTTTATTCATGGATTGCTGTATTTTGTCATCCAAGAACTTTCTGGAATGAAGCTTTGTAAGATGGTCCGTGATCACCAGTTTTTCAAGTTCATCTCTTAAAAGCGCATTGGTTAAAGCTAAAGAAGAATGGTGAACCAATGATTGAAGTAGCTTAAACGCCTCAAACGGGAAGAAGTAGGGATCTTGATGCATAATAATGGAGAAGCCTTTCATCTTCTTATTAACTACAACGGGAACAGCCATTACAGAATGAAACGTTAAATGGAAATTTAGGGGAAGATTCAAATCTCCAATAAATAATGGTTCGTTATTCTGTTGAAATTTCCCCTTTATGTAGTCAATGTAGATTTGAGACTGCTGTGTGAAAAAGAAAGGTGTCGAACCAGACAGAACTTTCACATCTAGTTGGTCTTTGGTAAACAGGAAAAAGCCAACCTCTTCTGCCTCAAAAGAACTCTTAATTTGTTCTGACATATAGATCATGGTATCTACTAAAGGCTGATTTGAATTTAATTGATGTGAAGTCTTATTGATCAATTGCAGATCAGAAATAGCTCGTTGCGATCGCTGATGTAGTTTAGCATTTTCCAAGGCACTTCCAGCACTTGTGGATAATAACCTGATAAACTCGACTTCACCAGCTGGAAATTCCGTCACTTCCGGTGCAATCACTTGCATAACACCATAAATCCCCGACTTACCTTTTAATGGGGCATAGAGGGCGGCATGCTTGGTCACATCTGAGCTCTCAAATTGGATTTCACCAGACTCATAGGCATTAATGACCGTCATATTTTCACTATCATATTCTAAGTCAATAATTGGCAGGTCACTATGATGATAGGTATCTTGTGATAAAAGTAAGTGGTAGGAATAATTAGGATATACTTCTTTTAGCGTGACGAATAATTCTCCTAATACTGTGTCCACATTCAAGGTTGAGTGCAGTTTTTCAGATAATTGAAATAACTCTTTATACTTTTCTACTTCCAATAGTAAATCCCCTTTTAGAGAAAACGAACTAATCATTTATGAACTCCCAAATAAATACATAGCACCCTAATTATAGTTAATTTAAGAATGATATTGGAATATTTTTTTAGAGCAATTATTAAATTTTTAAGAACTTTTCCTAGTGAATTCAGTCATATTAAAAATATACTTGACTTACCAGGTATAAAAATCATATAATATTCTTTGTGTAAAATATATGCAGCCTATTGAGTTTACTTTATTGGTCTCATTTTGTTCCTCAAACAATATTTGATGGTGCATCTTGTAACCCTTAGCTGCTAGGGCGAAGGTGCATGAAAACAAAATGTCTTGTAAAGAGTCTCATAACGGTTTTTATTTTACCCAAATAAAAACACTAAGGAGGAGTCATTCATGGCTCGTTATACCGGCCCAAGCTGGAAACTATCCCGTCGTCTTGGAATCTCTCTAAGCGGCACAGGTAAAGAATTAGAAAAGCGTCCTTACGCTCCTGGACAACATGGTCCAAACCAACGCAAAAAGCTTTCTGAATACGGATTACAATTACAAGAGAAGCAAAAGCTTCGTCATATGTATGGTGTAAATGAGCGCCAATTCCGTACTCTTTTCGAAAGAGCTGGCAAATTATCTGGTATCCATGGTGAAAACTTCATGGTTCTACTTGAATCACGTCTTGATAACGTTGTTTACCGTTTAGGTCTTGCTCGCACTCGTCGTGCTGCTCGCCAATTAGTAAACCACGGTCATATCCAAGTTAATGGTTCTCGCGTTGATATCCCGTCATACCGTGTAGCACCAGGACAAACTATCAGCGTTCGTGAAAAATCACGTAACCTTGATGTTGTCAAAGAAGCAATCGAAATTAATAACTTTGTACCTGATTACTTAACTTTCGATGCTGACAAGTTAGAAGGAACTTTCACTCGTTTACCAGAGCGTTCAGAACTTCCAGCTGAAATTAACGAAGCACTTATCGTTGAGTTCTACTCTCGTTAATTGATTTGCTTATTGAATAGCAATCACAAAAACCCTAGAAACTGCGTTATTTCAACGCTTCTAGGGTTTTTTTAACTCTACTTTATAGAATTTGGGGTCAATGATGAGCCTCAGCCTATCTTAAAAACTTGGCTATAATACCAAAGGGAATCCCCACGCCTGACTAATATCTCCTTGATGGCCCTCCTGTTAAGTAAGTTTGGCATCAATAAAAGGTATACATAAGGGATTGAAATTATTAAAGACGTATGTAGTTTTATAAAGCCGACTTAATCGTTTTATGTTTTTAATGGTAAAAAAATAACAAACCTAAATAAGGTTACAAAAAAAGGAACGTTAAGACAAGTATTTTAAGGTATAAGGAAAAACCCTTTGAATCATAAAGTCAGAAGGCATTTTAAAGGCCTCAACCAATCTGGCTGGGGGCCTTTAATCTAACAGGTTTAAATTATCTCGTAAGTATTGACTTCTTTCTTTTATAAACGTAATCATTACTTCCTTTTCTCCATCAAACGCTTCCAATTGACTAGGGTCACTAAATAGAAGATGAGGGCGAATGGATTCCATGAGAGATGAAATGATTGGTTCGAGGTAAGCAGGGGTGAAAAGGGTATTAAGCAGCTCTTCCATCAGTTCCCTGTACTGCCATCTGAATGCAGGAATTTCTAAAAGCCTTTTAGTTAAATGATTTTTTCCCTTAATACTGAGTGAATCAGGTTCAATGGTCTCCCCATCCCACTCCCGGCCAAATGTCCCATCATAGTCCCAAGGAATAATTTCAAATAAGCCCGTTTCGGAATTGCGATAAAGCGCATAGTTTTTTAGAAAACCGTCATGGTTTTGGGTGCAGACCGCCACAGCCAGCCAGCGAAGGTACTTGTCCACAGCAAGGTATTTTGGAATCTCTTGCTCAAATTCTTCAAGTGAAGTCGTGTTAATTTTTTGGATGAGTTCAATTAAAAATTTGTCATCCTCAGCCGTTCTGATTTTACGCTGGTACCCCACCAACAAAGATTCTTTTGGAGCCTTCGTTTTGTGACCATCTAGTGAAAAGTTGGCATCTGTTTTTACGGCATAGTAAATTGGTCCGTATGGGAGACGCCTATTTTCTAAAAATAAATCATCTACCGACTCCAGCTGTAAATAGACTCCCTCATAGCTACCATTTAGAAACAATTGAATGTGCTGAGAGGCTGGAGACAGAACTCCAAAGGATTGAAACAAATCAAGAGATAGTTTATTGCGAATGGAAGATGGATCTTTATATTCAGCATTGAGATGAAACTCTCGGGCGCCATTAAAGGTTTGAAGTCTTTTCAACTTAATAAAGTAGGATCTTTTACGCAGTTTTCTAGTATAGTTACCCCGGAATTTTGTGGAGATAACAAAATTCATATCATCAATGAATAATTTAGCAGGAACTGGATCATCGAAGGGTCTTAACTTGTAATTCAGCTCTCTAAGATCCCAGCGACGAATGAACAAGGAGTATACTGGTAAATTCGATTTATTGTTCATCAAATCGATACTTCCTTTCCTCAGCCTTTTACTTTTCAAAATAATTGCTCGCCGTTAAATCATAGATGTTTCATTCGGTATGATAATATTTAAAAATGCTAAGGAAAACCAAGGGTTCATCCCCTTGGCTTTCCCTGTTGTTCAAACTAGTCGCAGTGGACGAATAGAGCTACTCCTCCTTCAACACCAGTTCTTGGAAAAATAGTTACAAAACGCAAACCTGCATTAATTAAGCATGTGAATACAGCTTCGAATGTTGGTTCAGTACCAGTACCTACGGTAATACCGCAATTGTTTGCAAGGATAGGAAGTAGGTTATCTGAAACTGCGCTAACAGTCCCTGTAGCAGTAAGGCTTACAGTTGATGGAGTACAAGATGTGTGGTCAGGGCTAGATGTGTGGTCAGGGCTAGATGTGTGGTGGCCTTTGCTATGGCTGTCGGAACTACTAGAACTACTAGAACTACTCGAATGTGGCATTCATAATCACCTCCTTCGTTTCTTTGTATATTTTATTAAAAAACGACCTTTCAGAGACGGCGCTTGTACTATTGAAATGGCACATTTTCTCTGGCTTGGCCAATTTTTACGGTTAATTTTTTGAGTACATTAGTTAAACCTCATGCAAACAGTGGAAGGGAGGACAAATTGTTTCGACATACATTTTTGAAGCCATATGAAGGCAACAAATCTTTAATTTATGAAGTCTTATGATTTGTGACCACAGTTTGACCACGAAACATATATAACCCATAATGAAAAAAGGACTGCCGAAACAGTCCTTTTGTTGTGAGTCAATTATTTTCAAAATTCGGATGGAGCAAATACAATTGGATATTGTTCTCCTAACTGTTTCTTCACCTCTTGGAATAATTGCAACCCTTTTTCAATGTGATTTCCACTAGCTTTCATCCATTTTCTTTTAATGAATCGGTTTCAAAATCAATCCATTTACCATATTCCGATACCCATTCCATTAACGCTTCCTTCAATTCATCTATTAAAGGTAATTCCTCAATATCAAGATTTTCACCACAATGGTACACCAAATCGGATCCGCCACAAATTGGTAAGTGGGTTTTTTTATCTTTTATTCACCTTCTTCAAGGCTATTCGGTAACTAAAGGATATGACTAGATAAAGGACGATGACAATAGCTGCCGTCCAAATTCTTTCTTGGATGGAACCATCCGCTATGAGAACTGGACCCAATCCTAAAAATGTTACAACGATTAGGAGAATAATAAAGAAAGTATGTAACAATATTTTCACTTCTGCCACCTCGTTTTCCTGTTATATATGTATAGACGTACTCCAATGACCTTTGTTACCAAATAATAAAAAACAGGCTTTGGAAACCCAAAGCCCTCATCTTTAATAGTTGATTAACGTGTACTTCTTTTTACCTCTTCTGATAATCGTAAATTGACTTTCAATACGATCTGTATCCTGAAGGATATACGCTGTATCTGTCACCTTTTCCCCATTTACAGTAACTGCTCCATTTGTAATATCCTCACGCGCCTGACGCTTTGAAGGAGAAATCTTTGCCGCAACAAGCAAATCAACTAAATTCTCTTCACCTTCTTTTGCATCATAGGAAGGTACATCTTTAAAACCTTGCTTAATTTCTGCAGCTGAAAGATTTTTCACTTCACCGCTAAATAGCGCTTGAGAAATTTTAATCGCCTGCTGTAAAGATTCTTCACCGTGAATTAAGCGGGTCACTTCTTCCGCCAATGCTTTTTGTGCTTTACGAAGATGCGGCTCTTCTTGGACGCTTTGTTCAAGGCTTTCAATTTCTTCCTGAGATAGGAAAGTAAAGTATTTTAAGTATTTCACTACATCTGCATCGGCTGTATTAATCCAGAACTGGTAGAATTCGTACGGAGTGGTCTTTTCCGGATCTAGCCAGACCGCACCGCCTTCTGTCTTACCGAATTTGGTTCCATCGGCTTTTGTAACAAGTGGAATCGTAAGACCAAATGCCTTTGATTCTTCATTATGCATTTTCCGGATTAATTCCAGTCCTGAAGTGATATTCCCCCACTGGTCACTGCCGCCAATTTGCAATTTACAATTATGGTAGTCATATAAATGATTAAAGTCCATTGCCTGTAAAATTGTGTAGGTGAATTCGGTAAAAGAGATCCCGGTTTCCAGACGTGATGCAATGGTATCCTTGGCAAGCATGTAATTAACACCGATATGCTTACCGATATCACGCAAGAACGTCACGATATCCATAGAGCCTGCCCAATCATAGTTATTAACCATAGTAGCTCCATTTTCACCATCAAAGTCAAAAATAGAGGCAAGCTGTTTTTTTATGCCTTCAACATTCTCCTGAACGGTTTCCAAAGTAAGCAATTTACGCTCTTCACTTTTACCGCTTGGGTCTCCAATTAATCCAGTAGCACCGCCAACCAATACGATAGGTCGATGACCATGCTGCTGAAATCTTCTCAGTGTTAAAAACGCAACTAAGTGCCCAATATGCAAGCTATTCGCAGTCGGGTCTACCCCGCAATAAAGCGAAATACTTTCCTTGCTTAATAAATCTTTTAAACCTTCTTCATCTGTCTGCTGATAAATAATGCCTCTCCATGCCAAATCCTGTAATAAATCCACCAAAATCCCTCCATTTAATAAAAGCTTTCGTAAAAAATAAAAACGCCCCTGCAAAAAATGCAGGGACGTAAGTTTACGCGGTACCACCCAGCTTGAGGAAAAAATCCTCCAACTCAATAAAATAACGGTTTAAACCGTTCTCTGCTACTAACGATCGTGTTCACAGAAAAAGCTCAAGGACGTAATTCATTCTTCTATATGTATCAGCTTTCACCACCGCTGACTCTCTTAAAAACAGGGATAGAAGAACTACAGTTGATTCCCTTCACAGCTTTAAATATAAAATATGCTATAGCTTTTTTTACCATATTTAAATCACCCTGTCAAACAACGAACTGGAAATTTCAGAAAATGTAGAAGGTTGTCAGTTTTTGTATCATCGATATGCTATAATGGAGGGGATTTTATAATGAGGTGATGCCCCGAATGAATGAAAAATTGCAAGCATGGATGGAAAAGGCAAAATCCATATTAGACTTGATTACCCATAAAAAAACGGTAAAAGGTGCACGAATTACCTATCAGGTTGTTTGGAACTTAATTCTCCTTGTACTGACTGTTGTCATTCTTGGCGGGTCCTTTGCTACAGGTGTTGGTGCAGGCTACTTTGCCTCACTGGTTAAAGATGAACCCGTCCGCTCGTATGCCAGTATGAAAAAGGATATTTATAACTATACCGAAACGTCAGATTTATATTTTGCTAATAATGTCTACCTTGGCAGGCTCAGGTCTGATTTGGTCCGTGAAGAAGTAGAACTTGACCAAGTATCAACGGATTTAACCAATGCTGTAATAGCGACTGAAGATCAATACTTTTATCAGCATAAAGGGGTCGTACCGAAAGCGGTTTTTCGAGCTCTTTTTCAAGAAGTAACAAATTCCTCTGTTCAATCAGGTGGAAGCACCTTAACACAGCAATTGATTAAAAACCAGATTTTAACGAATGAAGTCTCCTTTCAAAGAAAAGCCAATGAAATCTTACTTGCGCTTCGTTTAGAGAAATTCTTCAACAAAAAAGAAATATTAGAAGCGTACCTCAATGTTTCCACCTTCGGAAGGAATTCTTCAGGTCAAAACATTGCCGGTGTTCAAGCAGCTGCAAAAGGTATTTTCGGAAAAAGCGCAAGTGATCTATCACTGCCGCAAGCAGCCTTTATTGCCGGTCTTCCGCAAAGTCCGTTTGGTTATACACCATTTACAAGAGACGGTACAGTCAAAAACAATCTTGAGCCAGGACTTACGCGGATGAAAACCGTTTTAAAAAGAATGTTTGATGGTGGATACATTACTCAGCAGCAATATGCTGAAGCTTCTGCCTACGACATTACAAAAGATTTTATCAAGCCTGTACCTAATCCGCTTGAAAAATACCCATGGCTTACATTTGAAATTGAAAAACGTTCTATCGAGACCCTTACCACTGTGCTGGCCAAAAAAGATGGGTACACAGAGAAGGATTTAGAAAATGACGACACTCTTTTTTATAAATATAAAACAATAGCCAATCATGACCTGCACCAAAATGGCTATAAGATTTATACCACGATTGATAAAAATATTTATGATGCCATGCAGACAGTGAAGGATAATTATAAATACTACGGACCTGATAAAGCCGAAGTAAAGAAGGATCCAGAGACCGGAGATGAAATAACAGTAATGGAGCCGGTCGAGGTCGGTGCTGAGCTGATTGAAAACAAAACAGGTAAAATCATCAGTTTTGTTGCCGGAAGAAATTATGATAAACAGCAGCTTAATCACGCAACAAGTGCTGTCAGACAGAATGGTTCAACCATGAAACCGCTTCTAGTTTATGGTCCGGCCATTGAGTTAGGTAAGGCATCACCAGGAACGCCGCTGCCTGATGTGGCACTAAGTCTTGCCTATGGACGAAGCACACCTTGGCCGCGTAACTATGATTTAAGGTATAGCGGGATTGTTTCTGCCCGTTATGCATTAGCTAAATCATATAACGTACCTGCCGTTAAACTTTATAAAGAAATTGTGAATCAACAACCGGCAAAATATCTTGAAAAGATGGGCTTTACTTCGCTTAAAAAGCCGGACTATACGAATCTTGCAACTTCAATTGGTTCAATGGAAACAGGGGTAACGATTGAAGAAAATACAAATGCCTTTAGTACATTTGCAAACGATGGAAAATTTATTGATGCCTATATGATTGATAAGATTGTCGATAAAGACGGCAAGATCGTTTATCAGCATGAAGTAAAACCCGTTGATGTCTTTAAACCTCAAACTGCTTATTTAACGCTTGATATGATGCGGGATGTTATTAAGATGGGGACTGCTTCTGGTGTGAAAAGTAAATTAAAGTTTAGTGCAGATTGGGCTGGTAAAACCGGAACTGGTAATGAGTATATCGATTCTTGGTTTGTTGCCACCAACCCTAATGTAACCTTTGGGATTTGGACAGGTTACGATACACCTAAATCGTTAAAGACATCCGGAATGTCCTATAGTCAGCGTACAAATAATTTATGGGCAGAACTAATCAATGCCGCTTATGACATCAAGCCGGATCTGGTGGATCCAAAGGACTCTTTCCAGATGCCAAATGGAATCGTAAAACGCTCTTATTGTGCTGTTTCCGGTATGCTGCCATCTGCAGCCTGTTCAAAAGCCGGATTAATTGAAAGTGATTATTTTAATGTTAATAATGTACCAACAAAAGTAGATGATAGTTTAGTGGAAGGAAAATTTGTCACTGTAGGTGGTAAAAAATATTTAGCCTTGGATTCCACACCGAATGAGTTTGCTCAGTTTGGTTTGGTTCTGAACCCGGACTTCATCACTAGAATGGTTGGAAGTAATTTTAATAATTACAGTCAGTTGATACCAAATAGAGACCGTTGGGGAAAGGTACTTGTTCCTACTGCCAAAATGGTCGATAACGGCAAAAATCCGGATGGAGTTACTCTTTCAGTTTCCGGAAATACATTGTCCTGGTCCAAGTCAGGGGACAATGACGTAGTCGGTTACCGAGTATATCAAGGAGGTTCAAAGGTTGCTAGCATAAACAGCGGCTCAAAGCTGTCCTATACGGCTGGAAGTGGAACCTATCACGTAATTGCTGTGGATATTGCCGGCAATGTATCTGCAGCTTCCAATACGGTTGAAGTTGGAGCTGCACCACCACCACCGTCTATACCTCCGACTACACCACCGGCACAGAAAGATAAAACAAACGTACCACAAAATCAGAAAAGTAAAACAACCGCACCATGATTGGTGCGGTTGTTTTTTTAATCTTCCATTGTTGAAAGATCGCCTGTCGGCAGGTTCAACTCCCATGCCTTTAATACCCGTCTCATAATCTTACCGCTTCTAGTTTTCGGTAATTTATCACGGAAGTCAATTTCTCTAGGAGCTGCGTGGGCGGCGAGACCCCTCTTAACAAATTGTCTAATCTCTTCTTTTAGTTCTTCAGACGCTTCAAAACCGTCCCGTAAAGCGACAAAAGCCTTAATAATTTCACCGCGGACAGGATCCGGTTTACCAATAACCCCTGCTTCTGCAACAGCCGGGTGCTCAACGAGTTTACTTTCTACTTCAAACGGACCTACACGCTCTCCGGATGTCATAATAACATCATCAACCCTGCCTTGAAACCAAAAGTATCCATCTTCATCCATATAAGCAGAGTCCCCTGAAACATACCAGTCACCAGGCATAAAGTAGGATTCATACTTTTCTTGATTATTCCAAATGGTTTGCATCATCGATGGCCAGCCCTTTTTAATAGCTAGATTGCCCATTCGATATGGAGGCAGTTCATTTCCTTGATTATCAACAATCGCCGCTTGCACTCCAGGAATTGGTTTCCCCATTGAACCAGGCTTAATGGCCATACAAGGATAATTACTAATTAGCTGTGCACCCGTTTCCGTCATCCACCAGTTATCATGGATCCGCTTATTAAAGACCTTAACTCCCCACTTCACCACTTCTGGATTCAACGGTTCACCTACACTTAGGATATGACGCAGACTGCTTAAATCAAATTTCTTAACTAGTTCATCTCCTGCTCCCATTAGCATTCTAAATGCAGTTGGTGCACTATACCATACGGTAACTCCAAAGTCTTCAATCATTTGATACCAGGACTCAGGGCTAAAACGGCCGCCGACGATGACGTTTGAAGTGCCTGTTAACCAAGGTCCAAAGATACCATAGGATGTACCTGTCACCCAGCCAGGATCGGCGGTGCACCAGTATACATCATCTTCTTTTAAATCTAAAACCCATTTTGCAGTTTGGTAATGTTGAATCATGGCATTATGTACATGCAATACTCCTTTAGGCTTCCCAGTTGATCCAGATGTATAGTGCAGGATCAGACCATCTCTCCGATCAACCCACTCTATCGTAAGTTCTTTGCTTGCTGTCTTAAATTTATCTAAAAAGTCAATTGTTAATCCTTGCTCTTCTACCTGATTCCCTATCACAAAGATATGCTTTAAGGCCGGTAAATCTTGAACAGGGACACGTTCTAACAAATCGGGGGTTGTGACTAAGACTTTTGCTTCACTGTCTTGCAGCCTGTCTCGTACCGCTCCCTCCATAAATGCCTCAAATAATGGGCCAACAATAGCTCCCAGCTTAATCGCACCTAAAACAGTAAAGTAAAGTTCCGGTGAACGCGGCATAAAAATGAAAACACGGTCTCCCTTTTCCACATCTCCATAGGATTTCAAAACATTTGCTGCCTTATTGGAGAGATCCTTCATTTCCTTAAAAGTGTACTTTTCATCTCTAGAACCGTCACGGTAGTATAGAGCTATCTTATTCTTCCGGAAGGTTTCCGCATGGCGATCAATTGCCTCATACGCCAAATTCACAAGCCCTGTTTCACTCCAGGAAAATTCCTTTTCTGCTTCCTTCCAGTCAAACCGTTCGTACATTTCCTCATAACTGCCAAGATTAAACTCACCTTTCACAGCTGGTAGCGCTTCCACTTTCATCTGATTCTCCTCCTCATTTGCTAGTATGAGATAATTATAGTACAAAAGAGAACTATTCACAATTTTAAAAATACTTTTTTCTTGAATTTTATGGATTACCTCCTATTTACTTACATAAAAACTTTTTGAAATTTCTTTTTTCTAATAGTTTTTATGTATAATAGAATTGATACACAACCATCTCTCGAGTAGGTGACAGTATGGAACACAAAAAAACATACAATGCCAAAGAACTAAAAACCCCTCATGGAAACATAATTATTGAGGGCCCAATACCATCGGATCAACTGGCAGGATATGAATTTCATCAAGACCTCGTGGCATTTCGACAGCCTGAGCAACAACACGAGGCGTTAATTGGAATTGCTGACCTTCCAGAGGGAAGAATCATTATTGCTAGGGATTTGCATACCATTGTTGGATATGCAACTTATCTTTATCCTGATCCTCTGGAGCGATGGTCTGAGGGGAAAATGGATAATTTGATTGAACTAGGGGCCATCGAAGTAATTCCTAAATTCAGAGGCTGTTCGGTCGGAAAAAATCTCCTAGTCGTCTCCATGATGGATGATGCCATGGACGATTATATTACCATTACAACTGAATATTATTGGCATTGGGATTTAAAAGGTACAGGATTAAATGTCTGGGATTATCGAAAGGTCATGGAGAAAATGATGAACGCTGGCGGCCTGGAGTGGTATGCAACAGATGACCCTGAGATTTGCTCTCATCCAGCCAACTGTCTAATGGCACGGATAGGCAAAAGAATAGGTGCTGATTCTATTCAACAATTTGACCGGCTTAGGTTTATGAATCGATTTATGTACTAAAAGCGAAAGCGTCTATTAGCGCTGTGCACTTGCTGTTGGCTGCATGATCCAGACAGCTTAAACTTTTTGTTTGAGGGTGATTTGAATGATAATAGAAGAAATCATGAAAACAGATGTTGCCGTCCTTTTTCCCGCAGATACGATCGCAGATGCTATCCAATTAATGGATACACGAAAGATTCGTCACATTCCAATTGTAGATCAAGATCGGCATTTACAAGGCCTGATAACCGTAGCAAATATAAGTGAAGCAACCCCCTCCATCTTTCACGCAAATGAACATCCAGAAGATTTAAAAAAACCATTAGAAACGATTATGGAGAAAAATGTCATCACAGGGCATCCACTAGATTTTGTCGAAGAAGCTGCCGGTCTGTTTTATGAACACAAAATTAGCTGTATCCCGATTATTCATGACGGAAAGCTAGTCGGAATCGTAACAGAAACCGATTTACTTCGGACAATGGTTGAGTTAACAGGCGCACACCAGCCAGGTTCGCAAATCGAAATCAAGGTTCCTAATCTCACCGGAGTACTGAGTGATATTACGGCTGTGATAAAAAAGAAAAACGCGAATATCCTAAGTGTCCTCGTTTACCCAGATAAAAAGGATGATCATTATAAAATACTTGTCTTAAGGGTGCAAACCATGAACCCGACAGCACTCATTCAAGATCTAAAACAAGCAGGCCATCAGGTCTTATGGCCCAACCTTCCGGGGATATCATCATGAGTGATCAATGCTCCTTTATTTTTTCAGAAGAACTGCTAAAGTATAAATTTAATGATAATCATCCTTTTAATCAATTCCGGCTGCAATTGACCGTTGACCTCTTACATCAAATACATGCTTTATCACCTGAACAGATTATACCACCAAAGATGGCATCTGAAGAGGAATTAGCGCTAGTCCATGACCGATGTTATATAGAGGCTGTGAAAAAGGCAGGAGAGGGAACTCTTCCGAAAGAAGTTGCTGAAAACTATGGGTTAGGTACAGAGGATACCCCCATATTCCCTCATATGCATGAAGCCAGTTCCTTACTTGTTGGCGGGACTTTAATGGCTGTGGACCAAGTCATGACAGGAAAAGCTCTGCATGCCCTTCACCTTGGCGGAGGGTTACATCACGGTTTCCGCGGTAAAGCCTCAGGATTCTGTGTCTATAATGATAGCTCTGTTGCCATTAAATACTTGCAGGAAAAGTATCATGCCCGAGTATTATATGTCGATACAGATGCCCACCACGGTGATGGTGTTCAATGGTCGTTTTATGATGACCCTAATGTTTGTACACTCTCTATTCATGAGACAGGGAGATACCTGTTTCCTGGTACAGGCAGCATCAATGAACGTGGACAAGGTCTCGGATACGGTTATTCGTTTAATATTCCTGTCGATGCCTTTACCGAAGATGAATCGTGGCTGCATGTTTACACAGAATCTATCAAAGAAGTGGCTGAATTTTTTAAACCAGATGTCATCCTTACCCAGAACGGCGCTGACTCCCATTATTATGACCCCTTAACACATTTATCTGCAACGATGAAAATATATCGGGAAATACCCCGGCTTGCACATGAGATTGCCCATCAATACTGTAATGGCAGGTGGATCGCTGTCGGTGGAGGCGGGTATGACATCTGGCGTGTGGTGCCAAGGGCATGGGCACTGATTTGGCTTGAAATGACAGAGAATATGATAGGTTATGGCCGATTGCCAGAAGGGTGGATAAATCAATGGCAAAAGGTATCCCCTATTCCGCTGCCAATGGAATGGGATGACCCTGAAGGGATCTATACTCCGATCCCAAGAAAAGCAGAAATTACCGAAAAGAATTTACTAACACTTGAAAAAGCTCTTTTCCCTATTCGGGATCAGCAAAAAACTGGATACAAATAAGAAAAGCGCAAGGCGCCCGCCTATCGGCGACAAGCACAAGACGAGCCGGCCGAAAGGTTGTTCTTTAACCTTTTGGCCGGATTGGCTTGTGACCTCGAGCCGATGGCGCCTGGAGCTGGACAATTCTCGAAGTCAAAATTTATACTTTCTTATCTCTTAAGAAAAGCGCAAACGCCTTGGTCAGCCCCGATATAGGGCGACTTGTCGACTGGCCGGCGAAAGCAGGGTCAAAGACTAGTCGCCTTAATGCGTACAGAAAGCGATAGCTTTCTGTAGCCAAGCATAAGACGAGCCGGCCGAAAGGTTGCTTTTTAACCTTTGGACGGATTGTCCTAAATGTGGAGGCGACTGTCCTGGGACTCTAGGCTAAGACGTACCCTGAAAGAAGGCACTTTTTGCCTTCTTCAGGGGATGGCTAGACTTGCGTGCCAAGAAGCCGCAACTGGATAAGCTGTAGACCATCGAGGGGCTAGGCGCTGGAGCTACACAATTCTCAAAAGTTAAAAACTTTTATACTTTTTTATCTCATAAGAAAGGGGTTGGCAGTTAGATGCCAACCCACTTTTTTATTTTGTCGATTTACGATGTTCAATTCGGTGTGGTAATACAACGATTGGATCACTAGTCTTATCTTTATTCATCAATTTAGTTAGAAGACGCATGGAAACTGCACCAATATCATATAACGGCTGAACAATCGTTGTCAGCTGCGGGCGCACCATTAGTGACAACCGGGTATTGTCTGAGGTAATAACCTCAAAGTCTTCAGGGATATGGAAACCTTTGTCCTCTGCCCCATGAACAACGCCAAGTGCCATTTCATCAGAGCCAACTAAAATGGCCGTAGGCCTGTCTGCTGCTTCCAATAACTTTTCGAAGGCTTCGATTCCAGAATCATACGTGTAGTCACCTTCAACGATTAGTTCTTCATTGTATGGAAGACCTGCATCTTGAAGTGCTCTTTGATAGCCCTTTAATTTTTTCTGAGCATTTTTTGGCTCATGAAGAGGTCCAACCACAAAAGCAATATGTTTATGACCCTTTTCCACAAACTCTTTCACACAATCATAGACTGCTGCTTCATAATCAATATTAACTGAAGGGATTTGATTAGATTCTTCAATAGAACCAGCAAGGACAATCGGTACTGGAGATTTACCGAACTCTTCTACATGGTCAGCAGTAATATTACCACCCATGAAAACAATCCCATCTACCTGTTTTCCAAGCATGGTATTAAGTAAATGAAGTTCTTTGTCTTTATTTTGGTCTGAATTACTTAAAATGATATTGTACTTATACATTGTCGCAATATCCTCAATACCACGGGCCAACTCTGCAAAAAAGATGTTGGAAATGTCAGGAATAATAACTCCAACCGTAGTGGTTTTCTTACTAGCCAATCCTCTTGCCACGGCATTTGGACGGTAGCCTAATCTTTCGATTACTTCTAATACTTTTTTACGGGTTACTGGTTTTACATTTGGGTTTCCATTGACTACACGGGAAACAGTTGCCATTGATACGTTAGCTTCCCTTGCCACATCATAAATTGTGATATTCACCTTTTATACACTCTCCTAGAACGAACATTGTTTTTCTTTATTTTACATCTGTTTGCAAAAAACTAGTCATAATTATTTGCCTGTCTATTTTCACTTTCCTAAGTACCGTCCGGGATTACTTCTTTGTGATATAATAAACAATCTTCATATGTACTTAATGATACGACAACTAGATTAAAGCCGCAATTGAAAAAGTCAATATTTTATTAAAAACGTTCGAAAATATGAAAAAACCTTCCGCAATTCATTGCAGAAGGCCTTCGATTACTGGTTTGCTCGTTTGTGAACTTTAGATATTAACAAAATTTGATGCTAATAATTGATTATAGAATTCATCAAATTGCTTAAGATCCATCTGCTGCTGAGAATCTGAAAGGGCTACGGCTGGATCTGGGTGAACTTCCGCCATAACTCCGTCTGCACCGATCGCAATAGCAGCTTTCGCGCATGGGAGTAATAAATCTCTTCTTCCAGTTGAATGGGTTACGTCCACCATAACTGGTAAATGTGTTTCTTTTTTCAGAATTGGAACAGCAGAAATATCTAATGTATTTCTTGTTGCACGTTCATATGTTCTGATACCACGTTCACAAAGGATGATCTGGCCATTTCCTTGAGCCATAATGTATTCTGCTGCATTAATAAACTCTTCAATTGTAGCAGCAAGACCTCTTTTTAAAAGTATAGGCTTGTTAACCGCACCAGCAGCTTTTAATAACTCAAAGTTCTGCATATTTCTGGCACCAATTTGAATGACATCGATGTAATCACAAGCCATTTCAATATCTGCCGGATTGACGATTTCACTAATGACTGCCATATCATATTCGTCAGCCACACGTTTTAAGATTTTTAACCCCTCTACTCCTAGACCTTGGAAATCATATGGAGAAGTTCTTGGTTTATAGGCACCGCCTCGAAGAAGCTTTAAGCCTTTTTCTTTCATAGCCTTAGCAACAGTGGCTACCTGCTCATAGGACTCAACAGAACAAGGACCAAAAACAAAATGCTGTTTTCCATCCCCGATACTTTCACCCTTCAATGTAACAATCGTATCTTCAGGTTTTTTCTTTCTGGATACAAGTAAGGCCTTTTCATGATCATCCTTCTGTAAGTCAAGCCCCGCTTTAAAAATTTCCTTAAAAAGATGATCAATGGTTGAATCCTCAAATGGTCCATCATTATGTTCTTTAATTACTTCAAGCATTTTTCTTTCGCGGACTGGATCGTAGCGATAAACCCCCTGATTCCCTTTAACTCGTCCAATCTCTTGAACAAGTTGTGCTCTTTCGTTAATTAGTTTCAATAATTCCAAGTTAACTTCATCAACACGATTCCTCAGTTGATCCAATTCAGTATTGCTCATTATTCGCCCCGTCCTTCCTTTTTGCAAATCATTTTCTTTTCGAATGTATAGATGCTATTCTCTTTTAAAGATAATGACTTACAAGCTTAAAGTTTTAAAATTTTATAATATTTGAATAATTAGGCTTATTATAGCTGAAAAATAATCTTTTGTCACTTGTTTTTTCTTTAACAATTAAACGCTTTTAAGCACTAAAGTAAATTAACTTATAATAGAGTAATATATGCCCATTAGTCATTAATGTTTCTTAAAATTTTAAATTTACATAAAGTTTATTTTTCAGTAGCCGCATCTGCAAGGGAACGGTTGGTAATTTTCCAATGAGAGGCATTCCAGCGAGCCTTCCCTTCAGAAAAAAGAATAGCCTGTGGTGATTCATGCTTTACTTCGAATCTTTCGGCAATTTCGTTTGATAACGGACGTGAATCTTGAACGGCTAAGTAATAAGTCGGGATCTCTTGATTGGATCCGGCAAACTTTTCATATTCCTTATATGCAGCGTGGCTGATGGGACAGGTTAAACTATGTTTTAAAAGATAGAATGTACCTTCCGTTTTCATTAATTCATCGAATTGTTGAATCGTATCAATTTTTTCAAGCATTTTCTGTATACCTCCAAAGGATTAAAAATAAATAAATGGTGAAGTAATTTTAACACTTCACCATTTTTATCACAAATATTAGTAACTCTTTTAAAGTTTCACTTTACTTTCTTCTTCGTCAAATGCCTTTTGCGTTTCTTCTAACTTTTTCCTAATATCCGAGCTATCAAGTGATTTTAATTCTGATTTTTTCGCTTCTGAGGATTGATTCGGTCCATGAATTGGTATATAGGCTGCTTCGGAATCGTGACTTCCTACCTCCTGTTGAGGGGTCTTACCTATAACTTTATTAACTAGTTCTGAGGATTGCAGGACAATTCCCTGAGAAATAGATGATGTTTTAGAAACCAATTCATTACTTTTAGCGACTACGTTTTCCTTTAAATTTGCGGTTTTATCCATAAGAGAATCTGCTTGACTGCCAAGTGTGGAACGAAGCTCTCTCCCTGCTTTAGGAGCAAAAAGCAAGGCTGCCGCGGCTCCTACTACTCCTCCAATTAGTGCACCCCATAGGAAGGGGCTTGATGATCCCTCATTACGGATTTGATTCGTTTCTCTTGATTCATAATCTCGACTTGTCATGTTCTTCCTCCTTTGCTTTGTTAGTGTGACCTTACCCTTTGTCTCTCACTTACAGTTACTTCTTGTTTAGACTGCTTCCTTGTTTGCCACTTTTCTTTTAATTCAAGGAGAATATTCCCCCATTGAACAATTTGCGAAATCTTTTCTTTACTATCCTCTACCTGCTGATCAACCGTATGGGTAATATTCTGCAGTGTCCCATTAAATTGGGACACTGTTGCTCCTACATCCTTTACAGCCGCTACTACACTATTTAGATTTTCAGATTTTTGCTGAATATCTTCTGCTAGTGCGTTTGTTTTTTGTAGAAGTAAGGTTGTTTCTGTTGTCACACCGTCCAATTGTTTTTCTAGTCCACTCAATGTGTTTGAAACGCTGGTAAGTGTAACCTGTAGTGATTTAAGCGTCTTTGATAAATAGATAACCAATATAAAAAACGCGATCGCTATCAAGGCCACGCTTAAGTATAAAATAATTTGCATCGTGCACCTCCGACTTAAATCTTATCCATATGTATATCCTATTTTTTTAGATATAAACCTCGCAAATAATCTTATACTACTTCCATAAATTTGTCTTGTTTTCCTGCTATTTGTTCAAAAAATTATCCATAAGTTTACTGTTATTTCAACTTTCTGACGTTGTTCGGGTACAATAGAACTGAAATATCATTTCGTGTTGGAGGCGTTAGTGTGAAGGATCCTCGTATCGAGAAACTTGCTAAAAATTTAATTAATTATTCTGTCCAGCTTCAAAAAGGTGAAAAGGTACTGATTGAAAATTTTGGGCTCCAGCGGGAACTCGTTACCGCACTTGTGAAAGAAGCCTATGCGGCAGGCGGTTATCCGTTTGTCCTACTAAAAGACCATCAAGTGGACCGTTCCCTATTAATGGGAGCACAAGAAGAACAATTTAACATGATGGCTGAATTTGAAGCAAACGTCATGCGCAAGATGGATGCATACATAGGACTGCGCTCAGGTGATAACATTAGTGAACAATCGGATGTCCCGGATGAAAAAATGAAAATACATGGCAATACGATCGGCAAAAAGGTGCATCGCGACATTCGTGTTCCAAAAACAAAATGGGTTGTCCTTAGATACCCTACTTCTTCCATGGCTCAATTAGCTAAAATGAGCACAGAAGCTTTTGAGGACTTTTACTTCAATGTATGTAATCTCGACTATGCGAAGATGGATCAAGCAATGGATAGCTTGGTAGAATTGATGAACCGTACGGATAAAGTTCACATCACGGGTCCCGGAACCGACCTTCGTTTTTCTATCAAAGATATCCCTGCTATCAAATGTGCCGGTAGACTAAATATTCCTGACGGGGAAGTTTACACAGCCCCTGTAAAGGATTCAGTTAACGGTGTTATTACTTATAATACCCCATCACCCTATCAAGGTTTTACGTTTGAAAATGTGGAATTAACGTTTAAAAATGGGAAAATTGTTGAAGCGGTATCCAATGATTCAGACCGCATTAATAAAATCTTTGATACTGATGAAGGGGCACGTTATGTTGGGGAATTTGCCATTGGTGTGAATCCATTTATCCTGACTCCGATGCAGGATATCTTATTTGATGAAAAAATCGCCGGCAGCTTCCATTTTACTCCGGGTCAATGCTATGATGATGCATTCAATGGCAACCATTCCAATATCCATTGGGATATGGTTAATATCCAGCGCGGGGAATATGGCGGCGGAGAAATCTATTTTGATGATGTCTTAATCCGCAAAGATGGCTTGTTTGTTCTTCCAGAATTAGATGTCTTAAACCCTAACAATTTAAAATAAAAATAGGAAAGGATGCCAATAAACGCTGGCATCCTTTTTTTGTTATATAGGATAAAAAAGTATAATTATCGACTTTGAGAATTGTCTAGCTACAGCGCCTAAGGGCTTGGGGTCATAAGCCCCTGGTCAAGGCGCTTCCGCTTTTCTTAAGAAAGTTGTTTTTCATAGGACTCTTGAAACTTCTGAATATCTCCAGCCCCCATGAAAATAATCACGCTATCCTCATACTTGTTTAATACAGAAGTATTTTCTTCTGAAAAAATTTCAGCTCCCTCGATTTTATCCTGTAAGTCTTTAATCGAGAGCTTGCCGTGATTTTCCCTGGCAGACCCAAAAATTTCACAGAGATAGGCTTTATCTGCCTGGCGTAAACTTTCAGCAAAATCCTCCAAAAAGGCTTGGGTGCGTGTAAAGGTATGCGGCTGGAAAACAGCAATAATCTGTTTATCTGGATATTTTTGTTTCGCTGCATCAATCGTTGCCTTAATCTCGGTTGGATGATGAGCATAATCATCAATTAAAATTTGCGAACCTACTCTTTTTTCGGAGAATCTTCTTTTAACACCTTGGAATGATTGCAAGTGTTCCTTTACGATCTCCAAATCAATTTCCTCGTAATGACATAACCCAATTACTGCCAGTGCATTGAGCACACTGTGATCACCGAAGGTAGGAATCGAAAAATTGTCATAAAAAGTATTGCGAATAAATACATCAAAGCTTGTTCCATTAGTTGTCTTTACGATGTTTTTGGCTTGATAATCGTTTTCTTCACCAAAGCCATAGAAAAGAACCGGCACCTTTGCCTGTATTTTTTGTAGCTGCTCATCATCACCATAAGCAAAGATACCCTTTTTAACCTGTACGGCCATTTCTTGAAAGGCAGAAAAAACGTCATCAATATTGGCAAAATAATCCGGATGGTCAAAATCGATGTTTGTCATGATCGCATAGTCAGGGAAGTACGATAAGAAATGTCTTCTGTATTCACATGCTTCAAAGACAAAATACTCTGCCCCTTCCTCGCCCTTGCCTGTTCCATCACCAATTAAATATGATGTTGGTTTTGCCCCAGCGATAACATGAGAAAGCAATCCAGTTGTGGATGTTTTTCCGTGAGCACCTGTTACGGCTATGCTTGTAAAGTTTTGCATAAAATCGCCTAAAAAACGATGGTAGCGTATGATAGGAAGTCCAAGTCTCATCGCCTCTTGTATTTCCTCATGGGAATCGGGAAAAGCATTTCCCGCAATGATGGTCATGCCTGGCTTAATATTCTCCTTTTGAAAAGGGAGAATCCTGATTCCGGATTGTTCAAGAGCCAGTTGTGTAAAAAAGCGCTTTTCGACATCGGAGCCTTGCACCTGAAATTTCATATCATGTAGAACTTGTGCGAGCGCACTCATTCCAGACCCCTTAATACCTACAAAATGGTAAATAGTCATAGAAGAACCTCCAACCAACGTAATACTGTTAAACAGTATATGAAATCTGTCTGTAATTGCTAATCAGTATGTAAGCACACGTTGTTTTATTATTATTAAGAAATCAATTCAATATTATAGCACTGTTTAGTCATAAAAACTATTTGTTACTTTTTGGCATAATCAACGTATTCTTTATTAACTTAACTATCCACATTAATATAGAATACAGAAGATTAACAAATAATACTAGTCTTGCATCGATTCTAAATCAGCTTCCGTGATTAAAACTTCTCGCGGTTTACTTCCATTCGCACTGGTAATATATCCGTTTTGTTCGAGCATATCCATTAATCTAGCAGCCCGGTTATAGCCAATTTTGAAGCGCCGCTGCAGGCTGGATGTAGATGCACCGCCATTATGGACAATAAATTCACAGGCATCATAAAACAATTCATCCTCGTCCTCGACAACCTGTGCCTTTTTTAACAGTTCTTCCTGCTCAAATAAGTAATCTGGCTCTTGCTGTTCTCTTACGTGTGCAACAACAAGATCGATTTCTTCATCCGAAACAAACGTTCCTTGCAGGCGGACAGGTTTTGATGAACCATTCTCTAAGAATAGCATATCTCCACGGCCAAGTAGTCTTTCTGCTCCACCTATATCGATAATCGTCCGAGAATCAACCTGAGAAGAAACAGAAAAAGCGATTCTTGTTGGGATATTTGCCTTAATTAACCCTGTAATTACATCAACCGATGGTCTTTGCGTAGCCACAATCAGATGTATACCGCAAGCCCTTGCTTTTTGAGCAATACGGCAAATAGCCTCCTCAACATCGGCTGGCGACATCATCATTAAATCGGCCAGCTCATCAATAACAATAAGAATAAACGGCAATTTGTCAGAATAACGCTTATGTTGAACGGCTAATTCGTTAAAACGGTTGATATCACGGACGCCAGTATGAGCAAAAAGTTCATAGCGCCGTTCCATTTCATCAACAGCCCATTTTAAGGCCGCCGTTGCTGCCTTCACATCAGTAATAACTGGGCTCACCAGGTGTGGAACCCGGTTATAAGGCGCAAGCTCCACCATTTTCGGGTCAATAAGTAAGAGTTTTAATTCTTCCGGACGGGCTTTATATAACAGACTAATCAAAATCGAGTTAATACATACACTCTTTCCCGACCCTGTTGCCCCCGCAATGAGCCCATGCGGCATTTTTTTCAAATCGGTAACAATTGGCTTACCGGCAATATCAAGTCCAAGTACGGCTGTTAATGGAGAGGCAGACTCTTTAAAAACACTGCTCCCAATAATTTCGTTTATCAGTACTGGTCTTGACTTTTGGTTTGGCACTTCAATTCCAATCGTATGTTTCCCGGGGATTGGTGCCTCAATTCGGATATCCCGGGCTGCAAGACTTAATTTAATATCATCACTTAAATTAGTGATTTTATTTACTTTTACTCCTGGTTCTGGCTGTACTTCAAAGCGGGTAACAGACGGCCCCTGGGTCACATTGACCACACTTGCCCCTACGTTAAAGTTCTTTAGTGTTAGATTCAACAGTTCCTTTTGCCCTTCAATCCATTCTGTATCAAGAACTTCTGTAACAGGAGGACTTAATAAATTGGATTTTGGAAGAACATAAAATCCTTCATTCTGTACTTTCTCAAGGAGTGATGGCATTTCGCTATCTGGGACTTCTTCGACCAAAGTCTTCTCCTTTGGAAGATGCTGCTCTTGTGAAAACTCCTTTTTCCGCTTTCTTTCTTCCCATTTTTGTTTATCTTGCTTAAGCATCATCACATTAAAAGGCAAGCGGGACCGTGCAGCTAGAGGAGTTTCCGTTTCAATATCTGCCTCTACTTCTCCTGGTTGGTCCAGTTGATGGTCCGCTTTCTCAGCGGATTCAATTGTGCCAGTCTGGACATTTTCTTTTAATTCATGTTTAACTGCTTCAGCCTGAACTCTTGCCCCTAATATAAGCTCAAGCGCTTCGGTTTGAACATCTTCTACAAATGCAGAAGGCTCAACAGCTTCGGTTTGAATATCTTCTTTAAATGCTGGTTCAACACCTTTGGGTTGAACCATTTCCTCGAATAAAATCCCCTTAGTTTCTGCTTGAATAGTTTCTTCAAATCTAAATTCAATAGGTACCGCTTGCTCATATTCCTTCTTTTCAGATGAAGCGGACCTTTTCTTTATCATAGGGGTCTGATGAATTTGATTGTGATGAATTTGATTGTGATGACTTTGTTTTCCAATGTCATACGGATCGCTTTCAAGTAGAACTTTGTTTAGACTAGGGCTGATTCCAATGGTTTTGTTCAACTGTTCATCAAGTTCATCATTTAAAAAATCACTTAATTCATGCTCAACGACACTAGTTGTCTTTTGCGGTCTGTTAAATCCGAAAACAGGTGAAGGGATCTCGGTTGGATGAAATGGGCCGCTTGGGCGTGATTTTTGCTCTTTTATGACCGACTTTACCTTTGGAGTTTCAGGTACAATTGTAGTACTTTCTACCAATTTACTTTTTTTCGATAAATCTGCTAGTCGCTTCGAACGGCTTGTTATTTGCCTCTGGTTCGATCTTTTCATTCCTGGAGGGGGACTATCTCCCTTTGGATATTGATAAGCTATTCTGGCATCTAAATCCTTTAAGCTATCATATTGACTGATGGTAAGGTGATTATCTGACTCCCTTTTCAGAAAATAATCAGTAATTTTCCCCTCATCTTCCTCTTCTTTCCTTAACTTTTGAAAAAAGTTTTGGATCCAACTCAAAACTATCACTCTTTCTTGTTCATCTATCATTCTATTTTATCAGTTTTTCCTATTTTATCGACACAAATCTTGAGAATGAGTCGAAATATGTTGGAATTGGATACAATAGGAAAGTTACCATGAAAAAAGACCACTTGAAGTGATCCCTTTCAAGGCCTCATTTATTTTTCCCTAAGATAAAGATTGGCTCTAATTCACCGTTCTCATATAAAAATGATAAGGCCGTAATTGGCACCCTTCCATTCGCAAAAAAGCTCATCGCCATTTGAGCGATTACATCATAGCCCCTGTCATTGCGGATATCCGCAATTATTAATACATCTTGATGCGGTACGGCTAAAACCATGGTTCCTGTGATTTGTTTCTCCATTTCATTAAGGAAACCCTTATTTAAGATCCTGCTGGCATCGTAGCCGTCATTGGTATTAAGAAAATAAAAGACATTTCCGGCCACTTGGTCTTCCTTTATGGGGGTGGATAGGGACCTAACATTAAATAAGGCCATCTCCTTAATATTATTCGCACTCCATCCCTCTTTTTTCATCATGCGTGTATCAATCAAACGATATGTATTCCCCATATCAATCGCATAATAAATTTTTGTTTCTGCGGTATGCTCTTCCGTCAGAAATGGCACGCCTTCTTCAGCTTCTGCTGGAAAGGAAGCAGACCGTATGACAGGAAAGATCTGTTTGAGCTGATCTTTTAGATCGGCAGTGTTCTCCATGGCATGCAAGCCTTCTTGAACATAATAAACAATTTCATCAATGGCCGTTTCTTTCTCAACATGCCATTTGGCGATTACTCCTGGTAAGGCAATGCTGATTCCTTTTCCCGTCGATTTACTTTCGATACGAAGCTGATCTTTTTCTCTGTCATAAGTAATCTGTCGATCATCCGATGCCAAACGCGCCTCTAATTTCTGGCGCATCAGTCTACTGTCCATTTTCATTTTTTTACCTCCGTGGTAAGAAGCTTTCATCTATTTTACAATAAAAAACCCCTACTCCAAAAGAGTAACGGGGTTACTTTAGAGGTGCAAACAATCAAATCTCAAAGAAAAACTCACTGTATTTCAATTATGAAATGATAGTGTGTTTTTTATTGTTATATCAATGATTTGTACAGCTGTTGCTACCTTTACACATTCAAAATCATCTAGTCATTTTAACGATGAAATAATATTTTTGGTGTGATTTTAAATGTGAAATAAATAGAGGATTTTCATGTTGGCGACTGATATTCTTTCTACTCGTATTTGGCCGCCAATACCCCCAATTGATTACCCAAACTGCTGGTTTAAACAGATAACGGTCGTCAATGGCCTCGATTGACTACCCAAACTACTTGTTTAAACAGATGACGGTCGTCAATAGCCTCGATTGACTACCCAAACTACTTGTTTAAACAGATGACGGTCGTCAATAGCATTTATTGACTACCCAAACTACTCGTTTAAACAGATGACGGTCGTCAATAGCCTTTATTGACTACCCAAACTACTTGTTTAAACAGATGACGGTCGTCAATAGCCTCGATTAACTACCCAAACTACCTGTTTAAACAGATTGCGGTCGTCAATAGCCTTGATTGATTACCCAAACTACCTGTTTAAACAGATTGCGGTCGTCAATAGCCTTGATTGATTACCCAAACTACTCGTTTAAACGAATGACGGTCGTCAATAGCCTTGATTAACTACCCATACTGTTCGTTTTACCGGATGACGGTCGTCAATAGCCTTGCCTAGTTTTTTCCTTTTCACACCCCATAGTTAACCGGATACCAAAAGAGAGACAGGGTTTTAATTTTCTATTACTTCAGACCAGAAATAAATGCCTCGATTTCTTCTTGTGTTTTTCGGTCCTTACTGACAAATCGGCCAAGTTCTTTTCCATTCTCGTAGGCAATAAAGCTAGGAATCCCATATACATCTACTTGCTGGCATAGATCAATAAATTGATCGCGGTCTACATGAATAAATGTAAATTCGTTAAACTTCTCTTCAATCTCTGGCAGCACCGGCTCAATAAAACGGCAATCCCCACACCATTGTGCTGAAAACATAAAAATAGTCTTTCCTTGATTACGCAGCTGCTCAAATTGCTCAAGTGATTCTAAATTTTTCAAATTGAACGCCTCCGTTTATTTATTTACCTATACATTAACTTTCCTTCTAAATCATAACAGTATACGCTTTGTAGAGTCCAATCTTATGCACAGTTGTCCTAAAGTCACTTCCGCATGACTTTTTCATTGGAGTAATATGTAAATTGTCCGACTAGTAAGGTGGTTAGATGTGTAAACATATCAACTCGATTCACTAAGCCATTCGTAAAAATGCCAACTGCCCCTTCATGTTTTCTAACATTTTTCTTTTTAGCATAGTCATCCATTACAGGTCCTAATTCCTCACCTGCTCTGAGCCTTGAAGCCACTTCTTCCGGTAAAAGGAATCTAGCTCCTCCGGCTATTAGCGGTTCCCTCCCGTTTGCAGCGAGGGCTCCCCAATTACACAGTAATAATCCGTGACTTGTCTCCTGTACGCCGCCCTCGAGGCCAATCCCAATATCACCATTTCCTTGTTTTAGTGCCCCAAGTGCCCGATTGATGGCGCCTCGAATCGTTTCTTCATCAGAAAACGGCTGGTCGTTCACTCCAGATGGGATATCTAAAGAAATAAATTCATTTTCTTCTTTGGAAAAGCTATTTTGGACAGCTGTAATCTTGGCTGGATTCTTTGATCCGATAACAATTCTCATGTTGAGTCTGCTACTAAAAACATAAACAAATATAATCATTTATTTATGCTAGATTATTTCCTGCTTCTTTGAACCCGATCTCGCTACTTGCCCGCTACTATCGTCTGTTCGGCTCTCCACAGGCGTTCATTCGGATGTAGCCCACCCTATTTATTTACATTACCGTTAAGTGAAAATGGTATAGTTCATGGCATATTTCAGATTTAAACTCGCATTAAAATCTCTTTCTATCTCGATTCCACATTGATCACATAAGAAGGTTCTCTCAGGTAAGGATAAACGTACTTTCTTGTGGCCACAGCATGAACAAAGTTTAGAAGATGGGAAGAATCGACCTACGATTCGCAATTCAATCCTTCTTGCTTGCATTTTTGTTCCAAGCATGTGCGGAAATAATAGAAATTTTGTTTTCTAACGCTATTGGAAAGATGTTTGTTTTTTAACATGCCTTTGATGTTCAAATCTTCAATCGTAATAAAAGAGGGTTTGGCTTTCACCACTCGGGTTACGACATCCCGGACATATTCTTTTCGAATATGAGTTAATCTAGCATGTAGTTTTTGAATGATCTTTACTTGTTTTTGGATGTTTTTGTAGCAGGTTTCACCACCTTTCTTTTTATATTCATACTTCCGACTAAGCTTTCGCTGCTGACGTTTTAAGCTTTTTTCTAGCTTCTTAATTCTAGGTGAATGGTTTATATTCCCATAAACATCCGTATTACTGCAAACTGCAAAATTCATTATTCCAACATCGATTCCTAATCCATCAGGTTGTTGACTGTTTTTTCTTTAGGTGGCACTTCACATAAAACCGAAACATAATATCGGCCTGTTTTTTGCGAAACGGTTCCGCTTCTAACTTGGCGTTTGTTGGAATATATCCGAATTCCTTCAACTTGATCCATCCTAAGGTAGGAATCTTAACCCGATGGCGTTCGACTGTCCAATCTGTTTTATTGTTCTTTGGAAAATAAGCTTTCACATCTTGATCTTTCTTCTTTTTGAATCGAGGAAATTTTGCTTTCCCTCAAAAAATTTCTAAATGCTCTATCGCCATTCATAATCGCTTGCTTTACTGCTTTACTAGACACTTTCTTAATCCAAGGGTCGTTTTCTTTGGTATAGACATTATTAAGCCATTTAGAAAAATCAAATCCACTTATAAATTTCTTTTCTTTTTCGTAAAGATCTTGATTTCTTTTCAGATATAAGTTGTAAACATAGCGGCAAACCCCTATCGTTTGGTTCACTTTCTCTGCTTGATTGGAAGTCAATTCAATTTCGGTTTTATAGGCCCTTTTCATAACTCATTATCTTCTTTCAATTTCTTTTTGTATCTTCTTAAACCATAAATACGACAAGAAAAAACATGAATAATTGAAATTAAATCCTGAACGAGTTCTTCTTGTGGAGAGAGGGTTTCGCGTACAAATCGATCTTTATGAGAGATAAGAACAGTTTTGATTTCTCTCTTTTGAGCCAATTCTAGTAATTCATTCCAGTTCTTTCGTTTATAATTTAGTTCACTTCCAATATCTTTCAGGATATCATCCACAATCCATCCTTTGACATTGGCAAAATTCCTCAAAAACTCAATGTGATTTTCTAAATCTTTTTTTGATTTTGGTTGGATACTCTCGCATAAATGACCGTCTTACCTACTTTATCTTCCTTTGGAATCCCCCTGTATTCACGATACTGCGTTTCTGTATAGTACCTTCTTCCTTTAGGGTTTCGATAAGCAATCAATTTACCTTCGTTATCCCATCGCTGGAGGGTTATGACGCTTACGCCCAACATGGACGCAAATTCTTTTGGTTTACATATTTTTTTCATATTATAATTTTATTACTTTTGAAGACATTTGCATGTGTTTTTAGCGTCACAGTTAAATACCTCCTCTTTCCACATTGAAGAGGAGGCACGATGTATGCCTCCTATTTATTAGCTATTTGATTTGATGGTATCTACTGTAGTTTGGTCGCATGCTCTAACGAGTTTCACCAATAATTCTTTGGCAGCCGCATAATCATCAATATGGATGATGGAAGCATGTGTATGAATATAACGAGAACAAATGCCAACTACTGCACTTGGAACACCCTCATTTGATAAATGGACACGGCCTGCGTCTGTCCCACCTTGTGACACAAAATACTGATAAGGAATTTGATGAGTTTCCGCCGTATCAAGCACAAATTCCCGCAAGCCCCGATGGGTAACCATAGAACGGTCAAGAATACGAAGCAATGTTCCCTTCCCAAGCTGGCCAAATTCTTGTTTATCCCCTGTCATATCATTGGCAGGGCTCGCATCAAGGGCAAAAAAGATGTCAGGCTTAATCATATTCCCCGCCGTTTGAGCTCCGCGTAAACCTACTTCTTCTTGAACGGTTGCTCCAGAATAAAGAATATTTGGTAATGACACGTCTTTAAGTTCTTGAAGCAATTCAATTGCCAATCCACAGCCATAGCGATTATCCCAAGCCTTAGCTAAAATTTTCTTTTCATTGGCCATTGGCGTAAATGGGCAAATCGGCAGGATGGCCTGACCCGGTTTAATACCAATCCGCTCTGCATCGGCTCGATTATCAGCCCCAATATCAATTAACATATTCTTTATTTCCATCGGTTTGTTTTTCTTTGATTCATCTAATAAATGCGGCGGAATGGAACCTATCACACCTATTACCGGCCCATTTTTGGTTATAACTTGAACACGCTGAGCTAAAAGTACTTGACTCCACCAGCCTCCAAGTGTCTGAAAGCGAATCATTCCATTTTCCGTAATGGCTGTAACCATGAACCCTACTTCATCCATATGCCCTGCTACCATTACGGTTGGCCCTTGTTGATTCCCTTTTTTTACACCAAAAATACTGCCCAATTTATCTTGAACTATTTCATCTGAGTATAATGCGAGCTGTTCTCTCATGAAATTTCTGACTAAGTGCTCATTCCCAGGTGCGCCAGGCAGCTCTGTTAATGTTTGAAAAAGCTTTAGTGTTTGTTCGTTCATGATATAACTCCTTTATGTATTTACTTTCATCCTGTTAACTTAGCCCTTCCAATAAGATACGGATTAAGGCTTTTCAATTATATTTTACTGAATCATCTTCACGGTTACCAATAATTCATTTCGTGTAGTAATATTATCCTCTTAACTTTAAATAAGGTATACTGAAAAGAGAATATTTTTGCAATCTTTTCCTATTTTGGAGGTGGATAAATGAACTGGAAGTCTTTCTTCTTAGGTGCGGCAGTCGGAATAGTTGGTGGATATGTAACCAAGGAAATCCTCACTCAAAAAACAAATGTTTCACCAGAAAGAGTGTTAGGGGCGGTAAAAAAACATCTTCAACCAAAAGGTTCGATTCTAGGCTCATGGATTCATATGGAAGCAGAGCCTTACGATAAAAACCAAATGACGTATATTGTTTATAAAGGCGGTATATCCCAAAATACGGACGGGAACATCCAGCAATATGAGTTTATTGCCGATGCACAAACCGGTACACTTCTAGATCTAATACCCTTTTCAACATAAATCATATAATAGCCGCATCAATTGGTGATACGGCTATTTTTCTTTATTGTTCCCTTTTGATGCTTGCAACAAGCTGTTTACCGTCTTTATCCCATTTTACAGCCCGGTAAAAAGCATCATGATAGAAGGTAAACCATGCATTTTTCTCAAGCCCGAGAGTAAGCCACTTTTGTTTTCCGGTAATGGAAGTCATAGGGTAGTCGTCGTAGGCCATGACCCATAAAACATTTTGATGAGCGTGGGTGGCCATTAGGTCGGCCATGTGAATGCAGGTTTCACCTCCATCTTCAATAAGAAGAATCGAATGCCCATCACTATGCCCGCCCGAATGGATCATCGTTATGGCTCCGTATTCCCATTTTTCTTCAAAAGGGATAACCTGTGTTTCAACCGCCTCCCAATTTTCCCGCCAATATGTATTCTTTGAGCGAATATTCGGATTTCTCATTTCATCCCATTCTACCTGGGAAGTAATAATTTTGGCATTAGGAAAGATCGAGGTATACTGCCCATTCACTAGCTTTGTTAGTCCACAAGCATGGTCAAAATGCATATGGGTCATTAAAACAAAGTCGATACTTTCAGGAGCTACCCCTAATTGTTGTAGAGACTCCTCAACCTCGGATTCTTTTGTAACCCCATAATTCCTTAATTGTTTCTCCGTTAATTTTCCCTTTCCCAATCCTGATTCAACTAAAATATATTTCCCATTCATTTGAATTAAAATTGGGTCTGTCGGAAGTTCAATTTGATTTTTATCATTAGCCGGATATTTTTTTGACCATAACCCTTTGGGAACAACTCCAAACATGGCACCGCCATCAAGGTATGTCACACCGCCTGATAACCAAGTAAGCGAAACATTGCCAATCTTTAATGTGTCCATTTTTCAACTCCCCCCTTATATATATATTAACATTATCTGGATACATTAATAAAAAAACAATGTTAAACATGAGTGTTGATTTCCGCTCCATGCGCGAGCGGTCCGGGGAGCCTCCTTGACGCTATGCGCCTGTGGGGTCTCCCCAGCCCCGTTCTCCCGCAGGACATTGAACTGCATCCTTGAATTTGAATCCGCCCACGCAAAAGGAAATGCGATAGCATTTTCGAGGAGTCTTCGCACCTTCCGCTCCAATCAGCATCGTTCAAAAACAGCAAAAAGACAGCCCTATAAAGACTGTCTTATCTTTCGTTTTGATATTTAACTTCACAACGGTAAATCCGGTTTCCTTGTTCAGAAAACTTCTGCTCATATTCTGTCATAATATTGCCTTCATACCCACTTTTATGAAAATCAAGGCTTACATATTTCAATAATAAACCATAAGCCGAAAAGCTCATGAGAGAATACTCGAATAATCCTTGATTATCCGTTTTAAAATGAATTTCTCCGCCATTGACCAAAATATCTTCATAAAGCTTCAAGAAATCCTTGTACGTTAATCTTCTTTTCTCATGACGGAACTTTGGCCATGGATCGGAAAAATTCAAATAAACCCGATCAACGTCATTTTTTGTAAAGTATTTTTCTAGCTCCGCAGCGTTTACGTTTAACAGCTTGAGATTGGGTAAATTCGCTTCAATCAGGCGGTCCAAAGCAGCAACGATTACACTGTCGTACAGCTCAATGCCGATATAGTTAATATCCGGATTGGCCTTTGCCATTCCAGTGATAAATTGACCTTTACCTGTACCGACTTCAATATGGAGCGGCTGGTCTTTTTCAAAAGCCTCATGCCACTTACCTTTGAAATTTTCCGGGTTTGCTACTACGTACTGTGGATGCTGCTCTATTTTTTCCTTTGCCCAAGGTTTATGTCTTAGTCTCATTTTACACTCCTAAAAAACGTTATCCTTCAAAACATACCACGCAGTATCTTTTGATGCAAGTCAAACTATATGGAAAAAAGGTTTACGCATAAACAGCAAAAGAATCCACAACCTAATTGTGAATTCCTTTTTCTATTTCCACTTGAAAGGATGTGCTTTTATGCCATTAAGTCATGGTGACCAAGTTACACTGCTAAAAGATATTTTAAACAATCACCAAACAGATTGCTGCGGTTCGGTTTCCGAATGCGAGCAATTAGAGCGTTTAGTAAAATCTTTGATGGTCAACAATCAAATTGATTCGAATGTCAAAAATATTCTGCAGGAAGTATATCAATACAGTCAACATGGTGCTCAATCCGCTGATTTAGATCAGCATATCTCATCTAATCAAGAAAACTTATCACAATGGGTCAATGATATTGACCAATTTTCGTAATTAGAGGATCTCTTGCAAAAAATCAATCCATTTACTCATTTCTTCAAATCGATTCTTATCTTTATACCATTGAATGGAAGACAGAGTTTGAATGGTTACATACCATTTCATTCTGAGTTTCAGATGGTCAGTAAGCTCTTTATCGTAAAGCTTTAACCAGTCCTTCCAGTTTTCTTCAGGTATGTACCAGTAAAGCAGTAATCCTAAATCAATAGCAGGGTCAGCAATCATCGCTCCATCCCAATCAATCAAATACAACTGGTTGTCTTCTGCAAGCAGCCAGTTGTTATGGTTGACATCACCATGGCAAACTACTTTCTCATCACAACAAACGTTTAAGGCTTCCACTTTAAGGAAATTGATCGCCTTTTGTGATTCAGGTAAAGAAAGAACTTGTTCATCCAATTCATTTACAACTGACTGTAAAATCGGCTCAGGATTTACCGGTGAATTTTCTAACCGGCCCAACATTCCAAGCATTGGTTCAGAACAATGTATTTTCTTAAGCAATCTGGCAACACTCTCTTGGTTCATTTCAGAGGGCTTTAACTCCCGACCGGGAAGCCATTGCTGTGCTGTTATTACATCTCCGTTTTCCAATCGTTTTGTCCACACAAGTTTCGGGACAATGCCTTCTGCTGATAGTACTGCAAGGAATGGAGAGGAATTCCGCTTTAAGAAAAGGCTTTGATCCTTATATTTTGCATAAAAGGCTTCTCCTGTTTTGCCTCCAGCTGGGGTAATTTCCCACTCTTGTCCTAGTAAATGTTCCAAAATTGCTCACCTTCAATTTATGCCGTTCTAATGGGCTTATTCCTCTTTATTATGTGAGGTAAAACCTGTGCTGTAGGAAGGTTTAGTAACCACAATTATAACAATAGCTCTTTTTTACAAATAAATAAAAAAAAGCTATTGAAACCATTGCACACAATAGCCATCTTAGTAAATTTTATTCCTATGCCCTTTTTTCGTCAAGTAATCTTGAAAAACTATTTTTTCAGCAAAACATTCAGAGAAATGGGTTCTAGAAAATGTTTTTCCAAATTTATATAATCTTTGGCGGAAATTCCAGCAGTCTCGTGATTAGCCAATATTCCCCATTCCCCCTCAGGAAGGACAATCCTTTGAACTTTTGAGGATGGATTAATTACAAGAATGACCTCCTCCATAGGTAAGTGATATAAACATCCTAAAACAGGAGCAGAAAATGACAGCGCTTGTATGTGGGCATGAATTTCCTCAGTAGTTCTCATCCTAAAACATGAAAACTTCTGGCGAATGCTAATAAGTCCTTTAATGTATTCGACATTGTCTTTATATTTGCTTTTTCGTTCCCAATCGAGCAGATTGACCCTATCTGGAGAACGATAGCTATTTCCATCTCCTTGCTTTGTACGGAAAAACTCCTGCCCACTATGAAGAAACGGAATACCCTGTGATAATAAAACAATTCCTGTTGCAAGGCGATGATATTTTTGCCGAACCGCAGGATCCGCTTCAGAATAACAGCCTTCAAGTTTATCCCAGAGTGTATGGTTATCATGACATTCTACATAATTGACGGATTGATAAGGATTATTAAAGAGACGAGCACTTTTTTTGGTAAAACCGATACTGCCGGTGATGACCTCCATCGCGGCATCCACCAAATGCTCATTCCCTAAGGCAAAGCCTTTATCAAACAAATTAAACGTACTTCCTTTGATCGTGTCTCTGAATTTATCATTAAACTGTCCTATTTCCGTCATTTTTGCTTGATTGGCTATCGTTGCCTTTTGAGAGGGCGGCAGAGGGGTATTAAGGTTCCAGCCTTCCCCAATAATTAAAATCCCCTTTGAAAGACTGTCACAAGTCTTTCGTACCTCATTCATCGTGGTTACATCCAGAATCCCCATTAAATCAAATCGGAATCCATCGATATGATATTCTTCCAACCAATAACGGACCGAGTCAACAATAAATTTCCGGACCATTTTCCGCTCTGAAGCAACATCATTTCCAACACCAGTGCCGTTTGAAGGCAAACCAATTTCGTTATGACGAAAATAATAGCCTGGGACTATTTTTTCAAAGGAAGATTGTTCACGAATATAGACATGATTAAAAACTACATCCATGATGACACCGAGTCCAACACTGTGAATTTGGTCGATTAATTTTTTCAACTCAACGATTCGGGAATAAGGATTATTTGGATCAGTTGCATAGCTTCCCTCAGGGGTATTGAAGTGGGTAGGATTATATCCCCAGTTATACTGTTTAGCTGGGTTTAATTCGTCTACACCCGCGAAATCATTAAACGGAAGAAATTCGATATGAGTGATCCCTAAATCTTTGACATATGATAGACCAGTCACTTCACCATCCGTACCATTTGTGTTCAATTCGCCAGCACCTAAATACAGTCCTTTATTTTTGACTCCGCTATTGGCATCAATCGTAAAATCCCTAATATGTGTTTCATAAATAATCGCATCCACAGGGTTTTCTAATGGAGGTATACAGTGTCTAGGTCCAGCTGTCTTCTCGAGCTTTACAATAACACCCTGCTCCCCATTTGCTGTTACTGCCTTAACATAAGGGTCTACTGCCTCACGCCATTCTTGATTAACGAGGACCAAAAAGCTATATTGGTAAAATTCCAAATTACGGTGAAGACAAACAGACCAAACGCCACAATCTTCCCGCCTCATCTTTATGATTTCTGAATAATCATTAGCTGATGGACGTAATTTCAATTTGACACCCGTGGCGGTTGGTGCCCACAGTTTAAAACAGATTTGGTCAGCATGAAAGGTGACACCGAGGTCATTCCCTTCATAATAAAATTTTTCATCAAATCGATCTGTTCGAATCACAGCGCCTATTTGTAAATCTGTTTTCCCTCCATGCTCATCAAAAATCCAATAGGGCCTGCCAAAGGAAATTTCCCCTTCAAACTGGCAAATATATTTAAAATGATGCTCAATTTCCGTCTTCTCCAAAATGGCCAGAGGCGTCTTTACTGCATCTGCTGCCATGTAAAATGCAGATGATAATCCGTGATGATATGAATGGGGAAGAAGAATAGTAACGATGTTCATTTCATCTAAGTAAGCAAAAAAATTCCTGTCAGCAGAACTCATTCGAATCCCTCTCCTTCAGATCAACTTCTTCCTTCCCGCGACTTCTAGATAACACCTCTACGGCTTTCGTTTGAAGGTGAATCGAAAGTGGGGTGTATCCGATATGCTCCCCGTCAGCATGAACATACTGTGATTTTGTTGAATGGATTGTAATATTTTTCCCCTTATATGTTTTCACTTCTTTAAAATGGATGTGTCTGCCCCAAAAAACACTTATAAATACGAGTAACAGCTTTAGCCTTGACAATTGATGGACAACTGTAATATCAAGAAGACCATCATCAGGTTCGGCAGCAGGGGCAATTTCCATCCCGCCTCCATAAAAAGGCTGGTTAGAAACGGTTACAAACCATGTTTGTTCAAATATATGCTTTTTCCCGTCAATTGATAAATCAATTCTTGCAGTTTTATAGGTAAATACATTTTTTAATAGAAAATAGACATAAACCAGCCTGCCTAATGATAATTTATTTAACAATGCCTTTATACGGGACTGATTGACCTGATAAGAGATAATCGCATCAAATCCAGCACCTATATTATTGATAAAATAGTGCTCCTCTCTTCCAGTCAGGCAAACCTTCCCGATATCGATTTGCCTTCCCGTCCGCTGCCGAAGGTGGAGAATAGCTTGTAAAGCCTCTTCGGGATTGGTTGGAATATGAAAGCCTCTTGAAAAGTCATTTCCTGAACCGCCAGGAATAAAACCTAGTGTTATATAATCGTGTTTAGCAATCCCATTAAGCACTTCATGGATCGTTCCGTCTCCCCCGACTGCAATAATCACCTTTTCCTGTTGATTTTTCTCCGCAATTTGTTCTGCAAGGCATTTAGCATGACCAGGAAATTCGCTAAAAAAAGCTAAAAAGTGAATCTGTTCAGCCACTAACTTAGATTCAACTTTTTTCCATACCTTGAGGCAGTATCCATTTCCAGCTTTGGGATTAATAATAAAATAAATTTGCTTCATAAAACCCACCTTCTTCAGATTTCTATGATTTCAATGGGAATATGGTTACGGCTTCATATTTTGGTGTTTGGTCCAGATGTGTTTGATAAACAACAACATCTTCAGCCTGAAATTCCAATGGTTCCGGCTGCAATTGATACCAAATGTTTAACAGCTCCTTTTGGAACCCGACTGGTCCCATCCACTTTCTCGCTAAGGTAATATGAGGCTTAAAAGCGCGTTTTTCCAGTTGAAAACCCGCTTGTTCACATGCCGAAAATACCTTTCTTCTAATATCGAAAAGCTCCTCGCTGCTTTCTGTATCGGCCCAAAAGACACGCGGTGATTCTTCCTTCCCGAAAAAGCCTAGTTTGTTTATTTTTAATGTAAATGCCCCCTCGTTAAGTAGGGCCTCTTTCACATAATTTTCGGCTGCTTTAAGTTTTTCAGGTTCTGCTGATCCTAAGAAAGCTAAAGTAATATGTAAGTCCATATAATGAACCCAACGGCTAAAAGGGATATCTTCCTTTAATCTTTCGATATGATCCATCATGATTAGTTTTGTTGCCTCAGGGATTCTTACAGCGAAAAAAAAGTGTGGTCGTTGATTCATATTCATATCAGTCCTTTTTATAATTTTAGTCTATTTTCTCCCAATTGTATCTACTGTCAAACCGTTTATTAGGCGATATTTTTTACAATCAGTATAATTTTCTTTATGATAAAAAGAGAAATAAATTTAGTTTAGAAAGGGAAACCCAATGAAAATAGTTAATAATATCGCTGAACTGATTGGAGATACACCGCTTGTTAAACTAAATCGCTTATCACCTAAAGATGGAGCCTCGGTTTATTTAAAGCTGGAATATTTTAATCCTAGCAAAAGTGTAAAGGACCGGGCCGCCTATAATATGATTATCGAAGCAGAAAAAAGTGGACATTTGAAAAAAGGCTCCACCATTATTGAACCGACGAGCGGCAATACAGGGATTGGCATTGCGATGAATGCTGCTGCAAGGGGTTATCAAGCGATAATTGTAATGCCTGACACAATGACAAAGGAACGTATTAGCTTACTCGTGGCATATGGAGCGAAGGTAATCCTGACCCCCGGGGATGAAAAAATGCCAGGGGCAATTAGGAAGGCTTTAGAATTAGCAAACGAAATCCCTAATAGTTTTATTCCGATGCAATTTGAAAATAAAGCAAACCCCGATGCTCACAGACAGACTACTGCTGTAGAGATTATTGAAGGCCTAAAAGAAATCGGTAAACCACTTTCAGCTTTCGTTGCGACAGCTGGGACTGGCGGAACTATCACAGGAACGGGTGAAACACTAAAAGCCTATTATCAAGGTTTATCCGTACATGTGGTTGAACCTAAGGGTTCTCCTGTTTTATCAGGCGGGAAACCAGGTAAACATAAGCTTGTTGGTACAAGCCCTGGTTTTATTCCAGAAATACTTAATGAGGAAGTATATGATGAGATTCATCAAATTACCGATGAGGATGCTTATGCGATTACCAGAAGATTGGCCAAAGAGGAAGGTATTCTAGTTGGTCCATCATCAGGGGGGGCTTGTTTTGCGGCGATAGAAGTTGCAAAACGATTATCACCGGCTGATGTTGTGGTTTGTATTGCCTGTGATACAGGGGAAAGATATCTTTCAAGTGATTTATTCGATTATTAATTGCACCTACCTATACCTAAAACCCTTAAATATCAAGATTGGCGGGACTGCGGGGAATCGAACCCACCAGACTTGGCACGCAGGTCTCAAGCAGTTTTGAAGTTAGAGGAGATTCTATAGGTACATCAAAAATCCGCATAATTAATGAAACCTAAATCGCGAGGCCCACCTAATCTATTGAGGATTAAAAATAGATGTTTTTTATGGCAGAACCAACAAAAAGATGTTCAGATCGCGTACTATCTGAACATCTTTTTGTATTATTTACATAGCTTTTTCCTTTTTTGAAGTTGAAATAGCTGGGGAGAGCTCCCAACATTCAATGCCTTCATGATTTTTAATACAATCTTTATAAAAGACAGGATCTTTACCAGCTTTTTTCTGTTTCATGTAATCTGTTAAAGCAGTAAAGGCTATTTTTCCTAGTAATGTAATAGCAATCAAGTTTATGATAACCATAAAGCCCATAAATAAATCCGCTAAATCCCATACAAGCTGGACCTTAGCAATGGAACCGAATACAATCATGGCTAACACACTTATTCGGTATAGCATCAACCATACTTTACTTGTGTGTAAAAATCGAATATTTGTTTCCCCATAATAATAGTTACCGATTAACGCACCGAATCCAAATAGGAAAATAAAGATAGCAAGACAGCCTGATGCCCAGGAACCGATGTGTTCACTTAATGCTGCTTGTGTAAGTGAAATACCATTTAGCCCAGGTTGTTTGTAAGCATCAGAAAGTAAAATAATACATGCTGTGCTTGTACAGATGATCAGAGTATCCGTTAATACGCCAAATGCTTGAATAAGTCCTTGTTTAACCGGATGACTTGTTGTTGCCGTTGCGGCAACGTTTGGCGCACTCCCCATACCCGCTTCATTTGAGAATAAACCACGTTTTACTCCATTCATGAGCGCAGCACCGATTGAACCGCCTGCTATTTGTTCAAAGCCAAACGCGTTTTTTACAATAAGAGAAAGAATTTCCGGCATTTTTGTTATGTTCGTAGCTATGATAAATAATGCTATACCAATGTATAACACAGCTAGAATCATAACCTTGTATTCAGCCAGTTTTGCAATACGCTTCACACCGCCAAAGATAATCACAGCGAAAGCAAGTGCCATGATAATCCCTAAAGTTAAACGATCTGTACCAAAAGAGTTCTCAAAAGCAATTGAAACGGTATTAGATTGTACAGAATTAAATACAAGACCGAAAGAAAGCGTAATTAAAATGGAGAATAATACTCCCATCCAACGTTGGTTTAATCCTTTTTCCATATAATACGATGGGCCGCCGCGGAAACCATTTTTATCTTTTACTTTATATACTTGCGCTAACGTACTTTCAATAAAGCTGGATGCTGAGCTAATAATAGCAATAATCCACATCCAGAATACTGCTCCAGGACCGCCTAATGCAATCGCAATCGCGATTCCTGTGATATTACCTGTCCCAACACGAGCGGCCATACCAATACAGAACGCTTGAAATGGGGAAATGTTGTCTTTAGAAGCAGTTCTCCCTTCCATTAATACACGGACCATTTCCTTTAACATTCGAAACTGTACAAATTTCGTTTTAAGTGTGAAATAAATCCCACAAGAAACAAGCATAATAATTAGTAATTTTGACCATAGAAAATCATTTGTTACACCAACCATACTTTGTAGTAATTGTTGCATCTTACCACCCCTTATTAATGTAGTATATATTGAAGCAATTAGGCACTCAGTTTGATAAACGATGGTTTGAATCGAAGTAGAGTTAGTGCCGGCGATGTGGCCGCCTGCTGCTAGAATCTTAAGATAAGATCATTTATTAATACGGTTTAATTGCATCAGCATCGTTTGACCAGTGCCCGTTAACCATACATGCAGCGTAAAGATCGGCACTGCACACAGAGGATAAAAATGGATTATGTGGTCAGGTCCCATTTTGATTAAACAGATTCTATGAATACATCGAAAGGTAAAGTATCTCAGTAAGGATTTTACAACCCTTAATTTTTCCGAATGCCTCTTTTGCTTCCTTTTCAGTGTCATACTCAAACATTTTTAGAGTGTTTTTTGAATGGACAGTGATGATCCACAAATAAATTTCCTCCCTTCCATAGATAGAGAAAAATCTCGCATTTTAGATCCAGCCCCGGAAGCTTGAGGCTTCAACCAGTTTTCTTATTCCAACCATATACGCTGCTAAGCGCATAGTTACTTGATGGACATGTGCTGTTTGATAAATATTTTCAAAAGAATCCACCATTACTTTTCGTAATTTTTCAGCCACCTCTTCCTGTGACCAATAAAATCCTTGATTGTTTTGAACCCATTCAAAGTAAGATACGGTGACACCACCAGCACTTGCCAATATATCCGGAACAAGGAGAATTCCTCTTTCATCCAAAATTTTAGTTGCTTCAAGGGTTGTTGGCCCATTAGCTGCCTCCACTATGATTGAAGCCTTAATACGATCGGCGTTTTGTGCTGTAATTTGATTGGAAATGGCAGCCGGCACAAGAATATCACATTCTTTTTCAAGTAATTCTTGATTCGTGATTGCATTGTTAAATAAAGGTGTTACTGTACCAAAACTATCGCGTCGATCGAGCAGGTAATCAATATTAAGGCCTTCTGGATCATGAAGAGCACCATATGCATCCGAAATACCAATCACTTTTGCTCCAGCATCATGCATGAATTTGGCCAAAAAACTTCCTGCATTCCCAAAACCTTGAATCACTATTCGAGCACCTTGCAAGTCAATGTTTTTTTTCTTTACCGCTTCTTCAATACATATGGTTACACCGCGGGCTGTTGCCGTTTCACGTCCTTGTGACCCTCCTAAAACAAGGGGCTTGCCCGTAATGAATCCAGGAGAATCGAATTCACGAAGGCGACTCTACTCATCCATCATCCAAGCCATGATTTGAGAGTTTGTATATACATCGGGAGCTGGTATATCTTTTGTAGGCCCGACAATTTGGCTGATAGCACGAACATAACCACGACTCAATCTTTCCAGTTCTGCAAACGACATATTTCTCGGTTCACACCTAATGCCTCCTTTTCCACCACCGAAAGGAAGGTTCGCAATGCCGCACTTTAAACTCATCCAAATAGACAAGGCTTTTACCTCTTCTTCGTTCACTTCTGGGTGAAATCGTACGCCTCCTTTTGTCGGTCCTACTGCATCATTATGTTGGGAACGAAAACCGGTAAACACTTTGATCGAACCATCGTCCATTCTTACAGGTATGCGGACAGTGAGCATTCGGATGGGTTCTTTGAATAATTCAAATTCATTATTTGAATAACCTAATTTATCCAACGCCTCTTTTATGACCGTTTGTGTAGAAAGAAACAAATCTAGAGATTCCTTTTCTTTTTTCTGTTCTTCGGCAAGGCTTTCTACAGTATTTATTAACGCCATTAAAATCACTCCTTATTTTGAAGAATAAAAGTTGGTATTGCATCGTTTTCTTAATTTCGTATGAATTTTTCAAATGTCCAATGAAATTTCCCCTGGAAACTCGTATTTATAAGATGTTGTTAGAAAATACACAAATCCCATTCCTGCGATAGATGTTTCAATAACTTAACACCCGTCAGACTATTTCCATACTCATCAATAGCTGGACCATAAATGCCAATGCCACATCCATCATGAAAAGGCAGTTCTCTTTTCATGCTTTCAGGAACGGTTGCTAAAATCCCGCCGGATACCCCACTTTTGGCTGGCATACCGACAAAGGCGGCAAACTTACCTGAGGCATTGTACATTCCACATGTAAGCATTAAGGCTTTGGTAAGTCGGGCCACTTCTTTGGGCAGTACCTGTTCTTTTTGCATCGGATGATATCCATCGTTTGCCAGGATCAGTCCAATCATGGCTATATCTTCGGTATTTACTTCAATGGCACACTGCTTTAAGTAAACCTCTAAGGCTTCTTCCACCTCAGATTCCAAAAAACCTGTCTCTTTCAAATAGTAGGCTAAAGCTCTATTTCGATTCGCTGTCAGCCACTCTGATTGGAAAACTTCCTCGTTGATGTTCGGACGTTTCCCTATCATTTTTTCAATAAATTCGTAAAGGAACTCCAATTTATGTTTTGATGATTCTCCTGGAAGAAGTGACGCGATGGTAATCGCTCCTGCATTGATCATGGGGTTAAACGGCTTACCCGGTTTATGCATTTCCAGACGAATAATGGAGTTAAAGGCATCCCCAGTTGGTTCCACGTCGACCCGATCTAGCACATAGAGTATACCGCGGCTTACACAAGCAGCTATAAAGCTGATTACTTTTGAGATACTTTGCAGAGTGAAAGGGACTTGCCAATCCCCTGCCTTCATTACCATTCCATTTGATCCTACAATACAAATACCTAACTGAGATGGGTTGACTTTTCCCAAAGCAGGAATATAGCTTGCACATTGCCCTTCAGCTCCATAGGAACGATAATGCATCACCCATTCATCCAAGCTACCCATCTTTTGATTCCGGGTCTGATCTTTAGCATCTTTATTAATTTCTTGAATCAAATTCTTCGAATCCTCTCTTTCTTAAACGTTTTTAAGGAAAAAATTCAGCAAAAGGAAAACGCTTTCTATTTTCTAATAGAAAGATATAATTGATTCTATAATCTGAACTACAGAAGAAAACGAAAAACTACAGAACATTTTTTATTTTTTATTTTTTATTTAAAATAGTTTGGATTGGTTAAAAAGAAAAGTTTGCATTGTATTAAAACGAATCTATCTGTATACTAATTTTCAGAAAAATGAGGAAGTGACCTTTTTGAATATTAGCCTATTATTGAAAAAAGACCTATTCATCCTTGTTTTGATGATGATAACAGTCCCATTAGCAGGTGAATTAAATTTTTATCCAATTAATGAAACGTTTCGGATCAGTTTTGGGGTGCCGACATTTTTATTCTTTTTGCTGTTGTTTCGAAAAATTCCAGCAGTTTTTCCAGGTTTCTTAACTGCCATTCAAGTAGTGAGTTTTCGCATTCTGCTGGAATTTATCAACCAAGGTAATTTGAATTGGATTTCCTCCTTTGAATCCAATTTTCCCAGTTTTTTCTTTTATTTCGCCTATGCTAGCTTCTTTTATGTTGCTAAAGTCAATCGTTTCTATAACCGGCCCATATTAATGGGATTGATTGGCATCATCATCGAACTATTATCTAATATCGCAGAATTGACCATGCAATATTTGGTATTGGGGACAACGATTAAGTTAACAGCGATAAGTGAAATCCTGATTATGGCGGTATCACACAGCTTTCTAGTTATCAGCTTCTTCACTATGATGCAGCTATATGAAGCACAGGCAAGAGAAAAGCAAATTAGAAAGCAAAATGAACACATGCTCATGCTCATTTCCAATTTATATGAGGAATCCATTCATTTAAAAAAAACATTGCAGGATGCTGAAAACATTACAAAAAAATCATATGATCTATACAAAAGCTTAAACGTTATGAAAAATGAAGGGACTGCTGAGGATACGATCGAGGAACTCCGCAGGCAGGCATTAATAATTGCCGGTGAAGTTCATGAGATAAAAAAAGATAACCACCGTATTTTTGCAGGGCTTTCTAAACTGATTTCTGGTGAAAGTTTTACAGATTATATGAAACTTGACGAACTAGTTTCCATTATCAAAAAAACAAACGAAAATTATGCAAGTTTACTAGGAAAAAGTATTCAAATTGAATATTCCATTGAGGGAGTTCATCCTCCATACCATGTTTTTACCCTTCTGTCGATTATCAATAATATAGTCACAAATTCTGTAGAAGCCATCGTTAATATTGGATCCATTACTATTAATATAGAAAAAGACCAGCATTGGGTTAAATTCCGAATTGAAGATACCGGCCCCGGTGTTGCCAAAAAACATAAAAATTTAATTTTTAAGCCCGGTTTTACTACTAAGTACGATCATTCCGGAAACCCTTCAACGGGGATGGGATTATCATTTGTAAACGAGATGGTTGAACAGCTTAAAGGTGAAATTTTCGTCGACAATCGATTAAGCGGAACAGGTTCTAGTTTCATTATTCAATTACCGGCAAACCATTTAATGGAGAAAGGGTGATTCGATGCTTTTTTATATAACAGATGATGATGAAGCGGTTCGTTCGATGCTGGCCCAAATCATTGAAGATGAGGGTTTAGGAGTAGTCGCCGGGGAGGCAGAAGATGGCTCTTTGTTGGATGGAAACAGATTAAACATGTTAAACATAGATATTCTATTGATCGATTTTTTAATGCCGGTTCAAGACGGATTAGAAACCATTCGGCAAATTAAACCATTATTCAAAGGGAAAATCATCATGATCTCTCAAGTAGAATCGAAAGAGATGATTGCTGAAGCCTATTCCCTTGGCAGTGAATACTATATAACCAAACCAATCAATAGGATAGAAATACTGACGATTATTCAGAAAGTCATAGAACGAATTCGATTGGAAAAATCGATACACGAGATTCAAAAATCCCTCAATGTCGTTCTTAAATCGTATCACCCGCTAGATAAACAACAAAAATGGTTCGACGAAAAAAATATAAGAACATCAGGTCATGTTCTATTATCTGAATTAGGAATCGCTGGCGAAAACGGAAGTAAAGATTTACTGGATATATTGGAGTACTTATATCAGAATGAACATGAGTATTCGTTAAATAAAGGGGTTCCCATCCTTAAAGAAATTTTCGTTGATCTGGCTAAAAAAAGACTGGGATCATCCGCATCAGAGTCTGAGTTAAAAAAAGAAATAAAGGCTTCTGAACAACGAGTTCGACGGGCTATTTCACAATCAATGACTCATCTTGCTTCCCTAGGTCTTGCTGATTTTTCCAATTGGAAGTTCGAAAACTACGCTTCGAAGTTTTTTGATTTTACATCCGTAAGGAAGAAGATGACAGAATTAAAGTATAGTTCAACACCGTCGACCTCCCTTACAAGGATCAATACGAAAAAATTCATTCAAGTTCTTTATTTTGAAGCGCAGCGAGTCATTTCAGAGTCTCAATAATTAATTTAAGTTTTAATAAGACAGATATAAACTTCACTGAACCGCAATTTAGTGAAGTTTATCTGTTAAGAGATTTTCATATAAAATACATTTAGGCATTTATTGTACTGCCTTATATCCTCTGGTACCAAATGAATATTCCTCACATAACTTCAACAGCACACTTTTTTCCTACAATAAAATGATAAAGCGTTTTATAAAAGCAGTCTTGAAGCTCAGTTTGAGTCACTAATTTCACCCTTAAACTGTCAATATAACCATTGGCTGTATTAGGTTCTGCACCAAAAGAGAAAGGCATGGTGGAATTATATAAAGTTTTAGCCTGACTTTATGTCGCCATTAAGGTTCCTTTTAAATAAACGTTTAGGACAGCTCCATCATATGTAAAGGCGATGTTAAAAAATTCAAATAATTTTAACATAATCCAAGTACTTTCCCCCATACTCTATAGTATAAAATAATTTAGGAGGAGGTAAAAACAGACCATTACCATTAATTACCGAAGAATATCTTGTTTTCTTTACTATATTGGTAGAAATTTTCTGAAATTATGGGTACAATAAAGTTAGATGTATGACATCTAAGTATCCTCAGTCACATTCCATTAAAGGAGATGTCTGCGCGGAAAAGAAACTACATATTTCTTGAAGAGTAATCTTCAAATAGGCGTCGGTAGCTGGATTAAGCCATAGGTTTGAAATTTAGGATAGGGAGTGGTTCTTTGAAACCTTCAACTAACCGGATGTTAAACCGCATCAAATGTATCTACATGTTTATCAGAAATAACGGCACTGTTACGACTCAAGAACTTGTAGAGGAATTTGGTATCACTCCTCGCACCATACAACGAGATTTAAATGTCTTAGCCTATAATGACTTGGTGATTAGCCCAAGCCGCGGAAAATGGACAACAACACAAAAGAAAGTGAAGATGTCATCTTAAATTCAAAAATAAAATTAAACAATCCGCATAAAAAAGCATGCGATGTCAATCGCGTGCTTTTTACTGTTTATTATATTATCGTTTTTCAGGAAGAGAGGTAAAATTTGTAATTTGGTTAAATTCTTGCTCGGATAAAATACCAAGCTTTTTAAATACATATGAATACATTAGAATTCTCCGTTGTAAACGAGGGGTAAGCACCATATTATCATCTCCTAATTACTATATAATATTCACCAATACCAATAAAGTTTCCTTAAGGCAAAATATTTTACTCAATTTCGTCTCCTCTAATTCTTGAATTCTATTTGACAGCAATAATAATTATGATATATTAATATAGAAAAATGCTTTAGTACTTAAAAGCGTTTAAGTAAAAAAGAAAAGTAGGTACGTATATGAAGAAAAATCAGCAGCAGGATCTAAAAAAGGGGCTTCTGCCGAGGCATGTCCAGTTTATTGCCCTGGCCGGGATGATTGGAACAGGAATCTTTAAAGGCAGCTCCGATACCTTAAATATAGCTGGACCCAGTGTAATTATAGCCTATTTAATCGGCGGTTTATTGTTATTCATTATTATGGCAGCCTTAGGCGAAATGGCGCTCGCTTATCCTAATTTAAATGTTCAGCATTTAGTTAATAAGGCGTTTGGATTTCAAGTTTCCTTTCTTGTTGGATGGCTTTACTGGATTAATTGGATTTTAGTTACCGTTGTTGAATTATTAGCGGCGGGAAGTTTTCTTCAATTTTGGTTTCCGAATGTCCCATTGTGGCTGCTCAGCTTTCTATGTGCGATTGTCATTGTTGGCATCAATTTATTCCAAGTAAAATACTATGGCGAGCTGGAATTTTGGTTTGCTGGCATTAAAATTATTGCCCTAATTGCCTTTATTATATTAGGATTTTTACTTCTTTTAGGCTTAATTCCAAGCAGACTTCACGACCCACTTTCAAACTATACTGAGCACGGCGGCTTTTTTCCGCACGGGCTGGGTGGAACATTTAGTGCCTTCTTAGTTGTCATGTTTTCTTATGGCGGGGCTGAATTAATTGGAGTTGCAGTTACTGAAACAAAAGATGCTGATCGTGTCTTGCCAAAAATTATTAAAGGCGCTGTCTGGCGCGTCATTATTTTTTATGTTTTACCGATTCTTATTATTTGCGGGATGATGCCTTGGAATAAAGTGACAGGTCAAGACAGTCCATTTGTTCAGGTTTTCAGTAGTACAGGCTTACCTGGGGCTGCCCACATTATGAACTTTGTCCTTTTAACGGCTGTCCTTTCAGCAGCAAATTCGGGCATTTATGCCACATCGAGAACATTGTATTCGATGGCCCAAAGTAATGTGGCCCCTAAAGTTCTCGCAAAGGTTTCATCTAAGGGAATACCGTTTATTGGGATTATGATTACGAGTATTTGTATTTTGGCTGGTGTATATTTAGCGTATTTGACACCAAGCCAAGTCATTGGCTACCTCATGACGATTCCTGGTTTTACAGTTATGATTATTTGGATGAGCATTTGTGCGGCCCAGTTAAAATTAAGACCGCTTTACAAAATTAATCCTGCTTTTAAAGTTACATGGTTCCCGTATACAACGATTTTTGCACTCTTATCGTTAAGCATCATTTTCATTGGCTTTTTATTTAATTCCAATAATCTGATTGGGACATCTGTTAGTCTTGTAACAATTGGCATACTTATCATTCTTTCCTTTATTTATAAAAAAAAATAAATGCATAACATGTAACATTAGGCCAGCACACTTGCTGGCCTTTTATTTTTTATCAGCCATTAATTTTTGAAAAGTAATCTAACACAAATTGACGAAAGTGCTCACCCGGATTAGACAGGTATCTCCTTTTTGACCAGCCTAATCCTATGGTCCTTTGGCAATGGGGATCAATGATTTCTAGTTTATTAGGAAAAGGCTTTGAATTTCCCATCCAAGATATTTCCGGAATAAAGGCCACTCCCAATCCTTGCCGGACCAAATCCCCAATCACACCAGGCTCATCTCCTTCAAAAGCAATATTTGGAACAAAACCTGCTTTATGACAAAATTCATCGGTTAGATTTCGAAACCCGAATCCCGTATTCATACTAATAAACGGCTCGTCTTTTACTTCATTAAGATATATTTTTTCTCTCTTTGCCAAAGGATGCTCTGGGGGAACGACTAAGTAAATTTGTTCTGTCATAAGTGGTTCCCACACAATATCACTGCCCTCAATCTCCACTGATGAAATACAGAAGTCAATCTCGGCCTTTTCAAGAAGACTCTTCATTGATGAAGTAGACTCTAGCACCTGTTGAAATTTAATATCAGGGAATTCCTTCAAAAACGAACTCAATAAATCAGGAAGTACTTTTGGAATGCTGACCGCTAAGGTAATTTGTGTTTGACCACGTTCAAGTTCATCCTCAATTTCTCTCTTCCCTTCATTTAATTCTAAAAATACCCGGTTAACACGCTCTAAGAATAATCTTCCATAATGATTTAGCTGGAGCTGCCGATTCTTACGATCAAATAAGGAGACACCTAGATCTTCTTCTAATCTGGCTATGGTTTTACTAAGTGATGGCTGAGCAATTTGCAGCTCTTCTGCCGCTCTCGTCATATGTTCTAGTCTCGCAACTGTTTGGAAATATTGCAGTTGTAAAAGTTCCATTGTTTATACACCCTCATATTAAATAGATTTAAAGCTATAATTCCATAACAAATTATATATTATACAATATATAAAATTCCATTTAACATAGTGGTTATGTTATTAAATCAAAAATATAAAGGGGTATTTATGAAGGGACTAAAGTTAGTATTTCGAGATTTAAAAATGATGTGGCATCATAAACATGGAAGAATTGCCTTAATCTTTCTTTTAATGGTTCCATTAATCTATTCAGGCTTCTTCCTCGCCGGATATTGGAATCCATATGGAAGATTAGATCACCTTCCAGTAGCTGTGGTTAATTTAGATAAAGGCTCTATGATGGATCATAAATCCATTAACGCAGGCCGAGATTTTGTTAAGAACTTGAAAAGTAATAAGGATTTAAATTTCCATTTCATTTCAGAAAAGAAGGCTAATGAAGGAATAAAAAATGGAACATATTACATGGTACTAACAATTCCTAAAGATTTCTCACAAAAGGTAAGTACATTAATGGATGAGCATCCACAGCCGGCCAAGCTCATATATAAAATAAATCCCGGTAAAAACTTCGTTGCCTCACAAATAAGCACAACTGCAACCGAAAAAATGAAAACGAAAATCGCGAATCGTATTACCAAGTCATATGCAGATGGTGTATTTTCAAAGTTCCAAGTACTAGCAAGCGGATTACGTGATGCCGGTGATGGAGCAGCCAAAATCAATCAAGGAACAACCGCTGCAAAAAATGGGGTGATACAGCTCTCAGATGGTGTTCACAGCTTAAATGATGGTGCAGCAAAGCTTAAGGATGGAAGTCAGCAGCTCTCGATCGGTCAGGATCAGTTAGCCAAGGGGCTTGACACGATTAAAAACGGCTCGTCATCACTCTCTGATGGCATATCCAAACTCGCAGAAGGTCACACTGGTCTTGAAACAGGTATGGACAAGTTGACTCAAAGTACAAAGGATTTAGCGTCGGGCCAACAAAGATTGGCACAGGGCCAAGCAAATCTGAAACGTACTGCGGATGACCTAAAGAATTCAATTGAACAATATTTACAAAGTCATCCTGAGCTGCAAGATGATGCTGCAATTCAACAAATGGCCGCAAAGGCTGCTGGACTATCAACGGCGGCAGATTCTATGAATAATGGCCAGAACCAACTAGCCCAAGGCACTTCCCTTTTAGTACAAGGTGAGACAAAGCTTCAAGGCGGCATGAAGCAATTTGGAACAAAAATGAAGGATGCTGAGAGTGGTGCTTCAAAACTTGCTGATGGAACAATAGAATTATCGCACGGATTCACACAATGGATACAAGGGTTTAATTCACTTCATACCGGTATCATTGATCTAGCAAGCGGAGGAAACAAACTTGATCAAGGTACAAATCAGTTGGTAGATGGTTTGGGGCAATTATCAACGGGGTCCAATGAGCTTGCTGTTAAATTGAATGAGGCAGCAGCGAAAACATCGAAAGTCCATAATACCGACCAATTAACATCGATGTTTTCAGAACCGGTGCAGTTAGTTGAATCGGATTTATCTAATGTACCGAACTATGGAACAGGAATTATGCCCTACTTCTTATCTCTAGCATTTTATGTTGGCGGGATTATGGCAGCGAATATCCTTCCTTTAGGGCGGAGACAGGATATGAACGTCAATGGAACGGAGCATTTTATTAACAAACTTGCTCTTAAATATGCAATTGCCTTAATTCAAGTACTATTCGTTGATTTAGTCGTTCTTTTTGGCTTTAAAGTCCATGTAGCCAGTGTCCCTTTGTTTATCCTATCTAGTATTATTGTATCCTTAACCTTTATGACGTTTATTCTCATGTTAGTAACGGTATTTGGAGTAACTGGGAAGTTTATGGCTGTTACTCTATTAGTCCTACAATTAGCTACCTGCGGCGGGACATTCCCTGGTGAATTGAGTAACCCTTTTCTAAGTGAGATTGGTAAAGTTCTTCCTATGGCTCACTCGTTACAAGGATTCCAGGATGTTATTACACTTGGAGATTGGGCACAGCTGCAGCAGCAAATAGTAATTTTATTGATTTATTTACTAGGCGCGGCCCTGATTGGCTGGATTACAAGTCATTTGCAGCACTCAAAAACACAACATGTTAATTAAAAAACAAAAAGTGATATCCTTTGTGGTATCACTTTTTGTCATTTTAAGATTTACTACTATGATTCATCGTTTTCTGAATCTGAATCATTCGCTTCTAACAAACGTCCCAATGTGCCCAGTTTGTTTTCCCAAAACAGCTCAAAATATTGGAGCCAGTCTTTTAGTTCAACTAAAGGACCTGGATGCAGCTTGTACCGTGTTTCTCGTCCAACCTTCCGTTCCTTCACTAAACCTGCTTCAGATAAAACTCGTAAATGTTTAGAAACGGCAGTCCGGCTAATTGGAAAATGTTCAGTAATCGCTGTAACAGGCATCTCTTGGGTACTAAGAAGTTTTAATAGCCTTCGGCGGGTTGGGTCAGCAATGGCTTGAAAAACATCATGTTTTGCTGAGGCAGCAGCCATTTACGCCTCAACATATGCTTGAAGCTTTTTCACAAGGCCTGCCCAGCCTTTGTTCATGTTATCACGAATCGGTGTATGCGGTGCACCAAATTCCGTCATTTTATTAACATCCCACCCGCCATGGATTAACGTTAACTCTGTTTTCTCTCCTAAATCCTTTAATTCAAAGGTTAAGGTCCAGTCTTTTCCCCAATTAAAAGAAAGACGGTTTGGCGGGTCTACCTTTGTAACCCTGCATGGTGACATGCCAAATTGACCTGCATTTATATGAAACTCATGACCTTCTACTGGCTTAAGATCATTTGGCATAAACCACGCACTAAGCCCATCTGCTGTTGCGACCGCATCCCATACTTTTGCAATTGGTGCATTATAAACAATTGTATATTTAATATCCTCTAATGTAGCTTGTGATTGTTTTTCCACTAAAAATCCTCCTCAATTGAGCTCAAATATGAAACCATTTGGTTTCATATTAAAACTATATAACACCATATGGTTTCACGTCAAGCACTTTTATGAGCTCATGTTTTTGAGCACTTAAACTATATTTTTCCCATAGAAGATTTCATCCATTTCAATTGTTAATCGCTCAGTTATTTCAATATGTTCATCCGGCGTTAACTTATCCTTTGTATAACCAAATAAATAATTATTCAAATCAAAATTACGGAGTTTACATTTGGTATGAAAGATGTTTTCCTGATAAACATTAACATCAATCATATCAAATAATTCGCCAACATCTTCAGGGATATAGTTCTGGATTGAGTTGATTTCATGATCAATAAAAAGCTTATGTCCGCTCTTGTCCCTTGTAAAACCACGAACTCGGTAATCTATCGTCATTACATCGGTTTCAAATGACCTGATTAAATAATGAAGGGCTTTTAGCGGGGAAATCTCCCCACATGTTGAAACGTCAATATCAGCTCTAAAGGTACTGATCCCTTCATCCGGATGAAATTCTGGGTATGTATGGACCGTGATATGACTTTTATCTAGCTGCATGACCAATGATTCGGGAAGCGGCCCTGGTGATTCTTCAAAGGATTCTGAAGGAACATCATGTGTCACAGGTCCCTCAGATACTAATAGAGTCACGCTTGCCCCAGCCGGTTCAAAATCCTGATAGGCCACATTTAATACATGGGCACCTATAATTTCAGCAACATGCTTTAAAATTTTTTGCAATCTTTCCGCACTGTATTGTTCGTCAATATATTTTAAGTAGGCTTCCCGTTCTTCTCTCGTTCTGGTAAAACAAATATCATACATATTAAAACTTAAAGACTTGGTTAAGTTATTGAAACCGTGTAACTCAATGGCCTGATCGTGTGTCAGTTTCATAACAGTACCCCCTTAGCAACACTTCTTTAATGCGTATTTACCTGTATATTACCCATTTTTAAGCTTCGTTACTAATATTTCAACCGAATTCCAAATTTATCGACCATCCAGGTAAAACACAAAAAGCAGCTAAAAAATTAGCTGCTTTCTGATTATTTGACTTGATACTCCCGCAATAACTCAACTTCTTCATCCGTTAATTCCCGATATTCTCCGAGCTCTAAAGTTTCATCTAATGGAAGAGGCCCCATGGAGATCCGCTTCAAATAGACTACCCTTTTCCCAACAGCCTCAAACATTCTTTTTACCTGATGAAACTTTCCTTCGGTAATGGTCAGTTCAATATCAGAGCGAAGTCCAGATTTTAAAATTTTCAATTCACCTGGCTTTGTTTCATACCCGTCATCAAGAGTTACCCCTTTAGCAAAGGCTTTTATATCCTCTTCATTCACTTCTCTATCAATGACAGCAAAGTAGGTTTTCGGCACATGCTTCTTCGGTGAAAGTAAGCGATGCGCTAATTGACCATCATTGGTTATCAGTAATAGGCCTTCTGTATCCTTGTCCAACCTACCAACTGGAAAAGGCTCATAGACTTGATCCCCAATCTCCAATAGGTCAATTACCGTTTCCTCAGCACTATCCTCCGTTGCCGACAGTACCCCAGGAGGCTTGTTCATCATTAAATAAATAAACTCTTTGTATTCAATCACTTCACCATTTAAGGTCACAGTTTGCATTTTTTCATCAACATGCTGTTTTGGATCCTTAACGATTACATCATCTATTCTAACGGCACCGCTTTTTAAAAGCTGCTTAACTTCTTTCCGGCTGCCGTAGCCAAGGTTTGCTAACATCTTATCAATTCTCAACGCTTTGCCTCCTTCTTGGCAGCTTAAATTTAGTGAGGACACGCTCAATTCTATTCCCGAATAATCGGGTTGCAAGTCCGGATTTTAATCCTAGATAAAAATAGATGGCTGCTCCTGCAAAGGCACTTATTAAAATAATTAAGACAGATTGCATTTTAGATGCCGGAGATAAAAACAACGTTAAAAATTTATACATAAACTCCGTTCCAGCCCACATACAGCCCGCAAAAATAATAATCAATAAGCTTCTCCGCCAAACAAATCGATATTGATAGCGGGAGAAATATTTGATGACAATTAAATTAATAATAATCGAGGCCGAGTAGCCAATCGCTGTTGCCAATACAGCCCCTCTTGTTTCAAACATCTTTACTAATGGAATATTAAGAGATAGTTTAACCAATAGTCCAACTAGTAAGCTTAAAATCGTATACCGCTGTTCATTAATCCCTTGCATAATTGCAGCCGTCACCGAATAAAGAGAAAAAAGGATGGCTACTGGCGCATAGGCACCTAAAACCTGTGTCCCAAGGGCATCATGCTCATAAAAAGCCGTATAAACTGGTTCTGCTAATAACGATAGCCCAATCGCCGCAGGCAGTGTTAAAAATAATAACACCTGAAAGGTTTGATTCAATTGATTAGTCAAGTTTTTACGGTCATTCTCAACATATGCCTTCGTAATGCTCGGGACAAGGGTTAACGAAAAGGCAGTCGCTAAAGAAACAGGAATAATCACAATTTTATGCGACTCGAAGTTCAGAATCCCAAAAGCCGTCTCGGCCAATTTTTTTGTCGTTCCCATATCTACTAAGGCCTTGGTGAGGGTGAATTGATCGATAAGTTGGAATAATGGATTAGCAATCCCTACAAATACAAAGGGGGCCGCATAGATAAAAATTTCTTTATAAATCTCTTTCAGCGAAATATTGACCGTACCTTTATCTTGCTCCAAAAGCTCATCTAAATATGGCTTCCGTTTATACCAATACCAAAATAGGACAGCAAGGCCTCCAATCGCCCCTACAAAAGCGGCAAAAGTGGCGACACTTACAGCGGTTACCATCGACCCGCTTAAAAATTTTAAGACTACATAAGCACCTACCAGCGTGAATAGTATCCTAACAATTTGTTCGACAACCTGTGATGCTGCAGATGGCCCCATCGATTGATGCCCCTGAAAATATCCTCTGATCAAGCTCATAAAGGGAACAAGAATTAAGGCAAAACTGACTGCCCTCATGACGGTTATCACATCATCCAATTGACCCTTTCCTGGATTACTCATTTCTGCTAATAGAGGGGCTGCTAAATACATAATTAAAAATGCAGCAAAACCAGTTAAAGACATCACCATTAATCCGGATTTGAACAATTTTCTGCCTACAGCATATTCTTCAAGTGCATTATACTTTGCAATAAATTTTGAAACAGCCAGTGGTACACCTGCCGTTGCGATACTTATGAATATGGTGTAAGGGACGTATCCATAAGAATAAAGCTGTGTCCCATGTTTTCCAACAATTTGATAAAACGGTATAACATAAATAAGTCCGATTACTTTAGAAAGTATGGTTCCGAGCGTTAATATAAACGTTCCTCTTAAAAGCTTAGACTGCATAAAATCCCTTCCTACCCGAAAAGATACGTTAATAAATTCACAAGAATAATCGACGTTTTTTGCGCACTATTAGTAGTTTACAACTTCTTTCCCTCCGATGCCACTCACAACCGAGTTAATTCACTTAAAAAAATGACTTTTTTCGTTTTAATTTCACAAGTTATGTTTATAATGAAATGAATAAATTAAAGTTGGTGGATAAAATGGATTACGATTGTATAGTCATCGGCGGCGGTCCTTCCGGATTAATGGCGGCCATTGCAGCTGGTGAAAAGGGAGCAAGAGTCCTCTTAATCGATAAAGGAGATAAACTCGGCCGAAAACTAGCCATTTCCGGAGGGGGACGCTGTAATGTGACGAACAGGCTACCGGTTGACGAAATCATTAAGCACTTGCCAGGCAACGGAAAATTCTTATATAGTGCCTTTTCTATCTTCAGTAATGAAGATATTATTCGCTTTTTTGAAAAGCTGGGAATTGAATTAAAAGAAGAAGATCACGGGCGGATGTTTCCAGTTAGCAATAAAGCCCAATCTGTGGTTGATGCCCTTCTAGAACAGCTCGAAAAACTGCGTGTAAGAGTCTTCAAAAATAGTCCTGTCGCAGACGTCCTTTATGAAAATGGACATGTTTCTTCCGTTTTGCTAAAAGATGGACAACAAATATCTACCAAATCAGTTGTGATCGCTGTGGGTGGAAAATCAGTCCCACACACGGGGTCTACTGGTGATGGTTACGCCTGGGCTGCAAAAGCAGGACATACAATCACTGAATTGTTCCCTACCGAGGTACCAGTGACATCAAGCGAGCCCTTTATTAAAAAGAAAACACTGCAAGGATTATCGTTAAGGGATATTAATCTTAGTGTGCTAAATCCGAAAGGCAAACCCTTGATTTCGCATCGGATGGATATGCTGTTTACCCATTTTGGCGTGAGCGGCCCGGCAGTTTTGCGTTGCAGTCAATTTGTTGTAAAGGCAATGAAAAAGTGGAATTTAAAAGAAGTAACGATGAGCCTTGATGCCGTTCCAGACCGAGCAGAGGAAGAAATTTTTCAAGAGATTGTCAAACTGGTAAAAAGCGAACCTAAAAAAAGTATCAAAAATACCTTAAAGGGAATGGTACCTGAGCGTTATCTTCTATTTCTGCTAGAAATGAATGATATTGATCCTTCTGAGCAAGGAGGCACCATTTCTAACGAAAAAATCCGTGCGTTTGCAAAGGGCTGCAAGCAATTCCAATTCAAAGTGAATGGCACCCTTCCGCTCGAAAAGGCATTTGTGACGGGCGGCGGAGTTACCGTAAAAGAGATCGAGCCGCAAACGATGGCCTCAAAATTGATGGAGGGTCTTTATTTTTGTGGGGAAATCCTAGATATTCACGGTTACACAGGCGGGTATAACATTACATCAGCCTTGGTAACTGGAAGGCTTGCTGGAACCAATGCAGCTCTGTCTGCCAAAAATAATCGGGCGTGAAGGGCTCTACTTGTTCTTGTATAACCAACTTTCAGGGATTCATAGGGGGATCGTGAGCGGCCTGGTGTCTTTAGTCAGGGCTGGATAAATTAAAAGGGCAAGCCAGGCAAAGCATGAAGTAACTCTGTCTTGATAGATTTTTAACCCAATCGTTTCTGAACCTGTGGTTGTGTCCGGACACGAGGCAAGTTCAGACTGCTTTGACTAATTTATTCACGTAATTATCCGAACCTGCCTCTACTTCTAACTATACACCAAAAAGACAGATCTATTAGGCTTTATAACGGGTTAACATTTAAGGTACAAGTAAGGGAAAATAGGTCAAATCGCTGACTCATTCGCAAGGTTTTCCCAACCAAATTCTCAAGACAAATCACATATGGACTTGACGACTGGAATTGGTTTGATAGAGTATCTTAGGTAGTCAATCGAGGCTATTGACTACCGTAATTGGGAAAAAAGAGCATTTTGGGTAGTCAATCGAGGCTATTGACTACCGTGATTGGGAGAAAAGAGTATTTTGGGTAGTCAATCGAGGCTATTGACTACCGTGATTGGGAAAAAAGAGTATTTTGGGTAGTCAATCGAGGCTATTGACTACCGTGATTGGGAAAAAGGAGCATTTTGGGTAGTCAATGATTGATACTGGCTACTCAAATATAAATGAAAACAACAAAAGTTAACCACAATACAATCCTCCTCTTTATTCACGCTAAAAATCACTTCAAATTCGCATACTCTCCAATAATTATTTCACAGTTTAGAATAACTACGTGATTTCGGATGTGGAAAAGAAGTAAAAACCGCAAAATGTCTTGATATAACAACAAAAAACACACTGCCATTTCCTATGGGAAATCCAGTGTGTTTTACTTTGTTTGGAAAATTTGCTCCTCTAAAGTGAACCCGTTATTAAGTGTTAATACTATGTTCTTACCTTTTGAGATTCACGATCGATAAATAATCATTGCGGAAAAGCAGTAAATCTGCTCTTCCTCTTCTTCTTCTGTCATTGCCGCCACATTGTACTTGATATCGACAAGGCTTTGATCATCTATTCCTTTTAAAAATCGATTCATCTCTTTTTCTAAATCTTTTTCATGCTCCCGGTCAAATAACTTTACTTGGATCACAAGTCTCTCTCCCTCTCTTTTTTTCTACTAGTATTCTCACTTTTTCAGAATTTTAAAAATAAATAACTATAAAAGTTAAGGTTATTTTAAGTTTGAACATGTAAACTCCCTTTTGAGGTCAATATGGAAAGGAGTAGCTCAGGTGGATAAAAAACAAAAGATTTCTTGGGGAGTCAGCTTCGGCAGCTTAGCACTTGTAGCAGGAATGGTCTCCTATCTTGGGTTATCAAACGGCGGTAATAACAACAATCAAGTAGCTACTAATCAAGGACAACTATCAAATAACAATACAAATCAGCAGCCCTCCCAAGGGGGATCTAATTCGCAACAAGATCAGCAATCCGGACAGGATTTGAATAATTCCTGGGGCGGGGACAGTACTTCGCAATTTGACCAAAATCAGCAAACACCGGATACAAACACTGATAACAGTGGACAAGGCTTTGATAATAGCAATCAACAACAGGATCAATTCGGTAACAGCGGAGAAACATTTTCTGGTCATCATCATGGATTTGATACCACTACAGGTGGAACCTGATTGGCAGTTTGAGAACACCTTTTTGCTGCTTAGAACAAAAGCGCAAGCGCCTTGAACAGCTCCGACAAGCATAAGTCTCTCAGGGAAAGAAGGCGTTCTTTGCCTTCATTCCTGAGTGGCTGTAGACCATCGAGGGGCTAGGCGCTGGAACTGGACGTCGATAGTCCAGTTATTAAGAGTTATCCAGAAGCGAAAATTTTATAATTTCTTTAACGATGAAAAAAACCGATTCCAAAACGGAATCGGTTATTCTGTGTATTCAGTTTCAAATGGCCAAGCCAGCATTCCGCCAATCATATTACGGACTTTGTAACCTTGTTCTTGAAGATAATGACAGACGTTACCACTGCGGTGACTGGAACGGCAAATAAAAATATATTCCTTATCTTTATCAAAATAGTCTAGGTTAGCAGGAATATCCCCCATCCGAATATGCTTTGCCCCCGGGATCATTCCAAAAACTACTTCCTCATCTTCCCGTACATCGACAAGCTCCAGTTTTTCCCCTGCCTCGAGCTTTTTTTGTAATTCTTCTGGTGTAATCACGTTAATTTCTTCCATCCCATTCATCCCTTTCAGTAAAACATCCCCCATTTTACAGGAGGATGTTCAATTTTCATGCAGACTAATTCGCAACGATATTAACTAATTTACCAGGTACCGTAATCACTTTGCGAATCGTCTTACCCTCGATTTGTTCCTTGACACGATCATCATCCATTGCAATTCCTTCCAATGCCTCTTTCGTTGCATCTGTTGGAACTTTTAACTTCGTTTTGACTTTGCCATTTACTTGAATGACAATCTCAATTTCATCATCGACTAATTTCGCTTCATCATATGCAGGCCAAGCTTCATAAGAGATGGTGCCGCTATGTCCCAGTTTTTCCCATAGCTCTTCAGCGATATGCGGACAAACTGGGGCTAGTAACTTTACAAAGCCTTCGATGTAATCCTTTGGAAGAACGGTTGCTTTATATGCTTCATTGATGAATACCATCATTTGTGAAATGGCTGTATTAAATCTTAATCCTTCATAATCCTCGGTAACTTTTTTCACAGTCTGATGGTACGTTTTTTCAAGGTTTGATGCTTCTTCATTTGACTGGATTTTCGGACTTAACTCGCCGTTTTCTTCCACTAACAGGCGCCAAATTCGATCTAAGAACCTGCGGGATCCATCTAAACCATTGGTCGACCACGCAATCGATGCATCAAGCGGCCCCATAAACATTTCGTATAAACGAAGGGTATCGGCACCGTGGCTTTCAATGATGTCATCAGGGTTGACAACATTTCCTTTTGATTTACTCATCTTTTCATTGCCTTCGCCTAAGATCATTCCTTGGTTAAAAAGCTTTTGGAATGGTTCTTTGGTTGGCACCACACCGATGTCATACAAGAACTTATGCCAGAAACGTGCATATAGCAAGTGAAGCACGGCATGTTCGGCACCGCCAATGTAAATATCAACTGGAAGCCAATGATTTAATTTTTCTTGTGATGCTAGTTCTTGATCATTTTCTGGATCAATATATCGTAAATAGTACCAGCAGCTTCCTGCCCATTGCGGCATGGTATTTGTTTCACGGCGGCCTTTTTTACCTGTTTTTGGATCAACAACATTTACCCAGTCCTCAATGTTAGCAAGTGGTGATTCTCCAGTTCCAGACGGTTTGATGTCTGTTGTTTTTGGTAAGGTTAACGGCAGCTGGTCTTCCGGAACGGCTGTCATCGTGCCATCTTCCCAATGGATTATTGGAATTGGCTCGCCCCAATAACGCTGACGGCTGAATAACCAGTCACGTAAACGGTAAGTAACCTTCTTCGTACCAATTCCTTTTTCTTCTAACCAGGCGATCATTTTTGAAATGGCCTCTTCTTTATCTAAGCCATTTAAGAACTCAGAGTTAATATGCTCACCGTCACCAGTGTAGGCTTCTTTCTCCACATCTCCGCCTGCGACGACTGGCCTAATTGGTAAGTTGAAAACTTTAGCAAATTCATAGTCACGTTCATCATGGGCAGGGACAGCCATAATCGCACCTGTTCCATAGCTTACTAATACATAGTCAGCGATCCAGATTGGCATTTTTTCGCCATTTGCAGGATTAATGGCATACGCACCGGTAAATACACCTGTTTTCTCTTTCGCTAGGTCTGTACGCTCTAGGTCGCTCTTCATTTTAACTTTATCTAAGTAGGCATCAACAGCTGCACGCTGCTCTTCTGTTGTAATTTTTCCAACAAAGGCATGCTCAGGAGCCAGCACTGCATAAGTTGCACCGAATAAAGTATCTGGACGTGTTGTGAACACGGTAAAAGTTTCATCATGTCCATCGATTTTGAAAGTGACTTCGGCTCCCTCAGAGCGGCCAATCCAGTTTCGCTGCATTTCTTTTAAACTTTCCGGCCAATCTAACTCTTCTAAATCCTCAAGTAAACGGTCACCATAAGCAGTTATTTTTAACATCCATTGCTTCATCGGACGGCGCTCAACCGGATGGCCGCCGCGTTCACTTTTTCCGTCAATTACTTCTTCATTGGCTAAAACTGTTCCAAGTGCCGGGCACCAGTTGACGGCTACTTCATCAATATAGGCTAGCCCTTTTTCCCACAACTTTAAGAAAATCCACTGAGTCCATTTGTAATAGTCAGGATCCGTTGTGTTCACTTCACGATCCCAGTCATATGAAAAACCTAGTGATTTAATTTGTCGGCGGAACGTATTTATGTTCTTTTCTGTGAATTCTGCAGGGTCGTTACCTGTATCTAATGCATACTGTTCAGCAGGCAATCCAAAGGCATCCCAGCCCATTGGATGAAGAACATTATAGCCTTGCATCCTTTTTAAACGGGAAAGAATATCTGTTGCCGTATATCCTTCTGGGTGACCTACATGAAGCCCTGCACCGGATGGATATGGAAACATATCTAAGGCATAGAATTTCCGTTTATCATATTCTTCGCTCGTTTTGAACGTTTTTTCTTCTTCCCACTTTTTTTGCCACTTTTGCTCGATTTGTTCGTGATTAAAGCTCATTTTTGATTTTCCTCCTATGATAAATAAAAAAACCCCTCATCCCAAAAAGGGACGAGAGGATTATATGTATCTTCCCGCGGTACCACCCACATTAGTGCCTAAACACTCGCTTCATTCAACCTTAACGCGGTAAACGGCAGACATTACTGTTTGTTCATATCTGCAACTCAAAGGCGAGTTCATGATATACTCGGTTGACTTTCACCAGCCGTCAACTCTCTAATCTGTCGAGTATGAATCATTACTACTCCTGATCACTGTTTTTTTAATATAAAGTATTACGGTTATTGTATTAAATTTTCTGCTACTATGCAAGCAAACATTTGCCTAAATTCAGGATGGACGGGTAAGGACTTTTTTAAACATGAAAAGCAGCTGACTATTGAAGTCAACTGCCCCATTTTTCTATGCAACCCTTGAACCAAATTGAAAACGCGGAGAATTCCACATCGTAGTCCATTTCTTAAATGCTGTCACCATAATAATAATCCCAAGGACTAGCATGATAATAGATAGAACACCATTCAAGACACTGTACCCTGCTGCGGCTGGATTTAAGTAGACGTTTTTGACCATCCAATAACCGGCATAGTTAACGGTAACAAATAAATACGCGAGAGGTATTAAACAAGTAAACATGTACCACCGTTTATCGGCAACCTTTAGAATAACGGTTGCACCAATGATTAGACCAATGGAGGCCATTAACTGATTGGATACTCCAAACAGGGCCCAAACCGAACCGATGTCTCCTGAGTAGAGTAGATATCCCCATATAAAGCAGGCTAAAGCACTTGCAAAAATGGAGCCTGGCAGCCAGTCTGTTTTTTTCAAAGGTTTATAGAATTCTCCAAAGAAATCTTGAATTAAATAACGGGCTACACGTGTACCAGAGTCAATTGCCGTTAAAATAAAAACAGCCTCAAACATAATGACAAACTGGAAGAAGTAGGATGATAATTTCGCAAACCAAGGAATGGCAGTAAAGATATAGGTCATACCTACAGCTAGTGTTACCGCACCGCCTGTTCGTCCTTCCAAGTCAATTCCAATCTCCTGAGCAAGCTTTGGTAATTGGTCTACATGCATTCCTAATGTTTTGAACACTTCTGGGGTAGAGTTAATCGCAAAATAATCGGCCGGCTGAAGCGCAGTTGCGGCAATTAATGCCATAATCCCAACGACACATTCTACTAACATCGCTCCAAAACCAACCACCTTAATATCTGACCAGCGATCTAGCATTTTAGGCGTGGTACCTGAACCAACAAAGGCATGAAAACCAGAAATCGCACCACAAGCGATCGTTATCGAAATAAATGGCCAAACTGGACCAGCTATGACAGGACCGCCGCCTTGTGTAAACTTCGTAAATGCTGGCATGTGAATGGTCGGATTAATAATGAAAACTCCGATGATAAGGGCAATAAATACACCAATCTTCATAAAACTGCTTAAATAATCCCGTGGAGCAAGCAACAGCCATACAGGCAGTGCCGCTGCAAAGAAAGCATAGATTGGCAGGATAATGGCTAATGTTTTGGTATCCAGTGTGAGCCAATCCCCAATTATCGTATCTTGAATCATGGGTCCAACAAAGACACCGACCATGACTAGGATAAATCCTACTGTCGTAGTGATCTTTAAATTACCTGTTTTCTTATAAAAAATTCCTACTCCCATCGCAATGGGAATCGTAATTCCTACTGAAAAGGTTCCCCAAGGATTATTCTCTAGGGCATGAAGCACGACCATTGAAAGACCAGCCATTGTAATCGTAATAATGAATAACATAGCAAGTCCAGTACAAAAACCTGCAACAGGACCTAATTCACCCTTTGCTACTTCCGATAAGGATTTCCCCTTTTTACGCATGGAAGCATAAAGTACCACAGCATCATGGACCGCACCCCCAATAACAGCTCCAATTAATAGCCAAAGTAAACTTGGCAAATAACCAAATTGTGCTGCCAGGATTGGCCCAACAAGTGGACCTGCAGCCGCGATTGCGGCAAAGTGGTGGCCGAATGTCACCCATTTATTTGTTGGAACGTAGTCCTTTCCATCATTTAACTCGTGAGCCGGTGTCGGCTTGGAGTCATCTAACTTTAAGACCTTTGCAGCCATGAAAGTCCCGTATAGACGGTACGCAATCATTAAGATACAGATGGAGCCAATCACAACTGAAACCGCATTCATTTTCTTTCATCCTCCCAAAATTTAATAGCTTATCTTAATCATATTAAATGAAAACGATAACATGTGTTTTTCAAGATAAGTTGCGGTATTCTGGGGCTAAAAGACATAAATTCCGAATTGAAATACAAAAAACAGCTGTCAAATTCCAAGCAGCTGTTTCAGTTCCTTTGTATAGGTTCTGCTGACTGGAACCTTATCGCCGGATTTCGTAATTAAATTGTAGGTAGAATTAAACCATGGTTCAATCTCTATAATGGCATCAATATTTACTAAAAAAGCACGATGAACGCGAATAATAGACGTATTATGTAATTTTCGTTCAAATGTTACCAATGGTTCATTAACCCACCATTTTTGCTTTTCTGTAGCAACAACGGTTTTTCCGTCCTGCGTGCCAATATAGACAATGTCATTTATATGAAGTAAAACGATTTTTTCATCAATTGAAATGGCTAGTTTTTCCAATCGCTCATTTTGAAACGAATGCGGCTTAGATAAAAGTGGTATATTCTGTTCACTACTGCCCGCTAGCTTATAGAGCTTATCAATCGTTTTCTGGATTCTTTTTTCATCGATGGGTTTTAATAGATAATCAACGGCATTGAGTTCAAAAGCTTTAAGCGCATATTCATCAAATGCCGTAGCAAACACGATCAAAGGCGGATAGTCTAACTGATTTAATTTACTGGCTATTTCAATACCACTTTCATCTGCAAGCTGGATATCTAAAAAGATGACATCAATATCTAAGTTTTTCAATTTCTCGAGTGCTGCTTCGACACAATCAGCTTCTCCTGATACTTCAACCTGCTTACTGCGTTTGAGCAAATAAGAAAGCTCGTCTCTCGCAAGCGGTTCATCATCCACGATAAAGGCTTTTAACACTTTGTTCACCCCATCTTTGCCCTGTTAATGGCAAATTAATCACAACCTTCGTTCCCTTATCTAGTATACTATCAATCTGTAACGATGCATCCGGCCCATAAATTTCTTCAATCCTCTTCTTAATATTCCATAAGGCGGTACCTGTTCCATCGGCTGAATCGACTGTTTCATTTCCTAGTACTGCAAGTTTCTCCTCTGTTATCCCTTTTCCATCATCCTCTGTAACAAGAACCATTCTCCCCTCAGCTTGAAAGGCCCGTACTCGAACAGTTCCCGTTTTGTTTTTTGAAAAGGCATAGCGAATCGCATTTTCCACCAGAGGCTGCAAAGTAAATGGTGGTATTAAGACCGCTTCTAATGATGGATCAATTTCTAATTGCACACTATAGCGGTCTGGGAATCTTGCCTGTTCAATCGACAAATAGGCCTCGACATGCTCAAGCTCTTTTTCAAGCGGAATCAACATTTGACGAGCACCTTGGAGATTACTGCGAAAAAAAACACTTAACTGAATTAATAGCTTTCTTGCTTGGTCTGCATCTGTTCGGACAAGGCTTGAAATGGTATTAATCGCATTAAACAAAAAATGAGGGTGCACTTGGGCCTGTAGTGCTTTTATTTCAGCATCTTTTAATAAGCGCCTCTGCCGTTCTAATTCAGCCATTTCCAGCTGACCAGAGAATAATTTCCCTAAACCTTCTGCCAGCTCCTGTTCAACACGATCTAATTTGCTTGAATTTGTAAAATAAAGCTTCAAGGTTCCCACCGTTTTATCATCTACCGTAAGAGGTAACACAATGGCCGCTACTAATGGGCAATTCGGATTAAAACAATGAATTTCTTTGGCTGATTTTGCAATAATGATCCTGCCTTGATCCAATACCTTCTTGGTTAATTCGGTGGCCAAGGTTTCGGACGGAAGATGGTGATCGGATGCAGCTCCAACATGAGCTAATACTTGCTGTTGATTTGTGATGGCGATGGCATCTGCCCCCGTCCATTTCAAAATAATCTCCGCCGCTTTTGTACAAGAATCCTTATTCAAGCCCTGGCGAAAAAAAGGCAGTGTTTGATTGGCAATATATAAAGCTTTATGGGTCTGTAATGCCCGTGTTCGTTCCTGTTCATGAAAAATATCCTGAATAATAAGTAAAAATAAAAGTGTCCCAAAACCATTAATTGCAATCATCGGAAAGGCAATCAGTTTTACAAGATTAAGGGCTTCATCAAAGGGCTTTGCTAATAAAAGAATAATTCCCATCTGGAGACATTCCATCAAAATCCCCATGATAACGGCTTTCGAGGTAGAGCCTCTTTCCCCTATTTTAAAACGCTTACTTAAAAATCCAGTGACAACTCCTGCAGAAATGGTCGAGACAGCACAGGCAACCGCCGTGAATCCTCCAAGAGATAATCGGTGCAATCCAGCAATTAAGCCTACTCCGATACCAATCATCGGCCCGCCCAGCAGACCGCCAATGACCACACCCATGATCCTTGTGTTCGCAATAGCACCGGCAGTATCAACGTTTGTCAGCCAATCTTGTGACGTAACCATCCCATGACCTATTTCTACACCGGTATAATTGCTGATGATCCCGAAGGCACCAAATATAGCCATTATGGTTACTTTTGCTGCTATCCCCCGCTCATTATGGATTACCTGCCGAAACGATTTCATTCTTGATAATATAAAAGCAACAATAATTAAAATACCAACCCGCTCAAGCATAAGAGGAAATAAGGTAAGCATATCGTCCCCCACTTTCATCCTCCTCTCAGGACTACAACTCTATAGAATTACTATATCAAAAAATAAGATAGGAGAGCATTTATATGTTAAAAGAAAACCACAGTCATTTTCAGCTGTGGTTTAATAAACTTATATCGTTTTTGCGGTAATCTTCTTTTTAGGCAGCAAACCTCGGTCATAGACTAAGGTTGTGCCGATCGCGATAATAAATAACAAGATTAGTACTGTAAATAAAGTGGACATATTATAGTGGTCGGCCAGTAATCCGCCAAGCACTGGACCAATCATCCTTCCTCCAGTGGCAGTACTGTTCACAATCCCTTGATAATAACCTTCCCGGCCTTTTGGCGCTAACGCGAAAGCAACCGTTGGAACCGCCGGCCATACGAACATCTCACCGATTGATAAAATAATCATTGCGGCCAAAAATCCTGAAAATGCACTGGCCTTAGCTGCTACAATAAACGAAATAATAAAGATCCCAATACCAATCAGAATTTGTAGTTTTAATGATGAGTTAAGTACTTTGAGGATCCCATTTAAAAATGGCTGCCCCAGCACGATGATCGCACCGTTAATCGTCCATAATAAACTATATTGGGTAAGTGTTATATGAACTTCCTGTGTATAAGAAGCAATCGTTGTGATCCATTGACTGTAGGAAACCCAGCAAAGCAAATAGCCTGAACACAGAATCATTAATGCTTGGAGATTCATTCTGCTAACTGCCTTTACATTTACATCCTTGGGTTCTTCATGTGCTGTGTCTGCAGAGATCCCTTTGTACCCTAAGACAGCAATCAATAAAAAGATGATATACATAATTGTATTGGCTAGAAAAATGAGTTGAAAGGAATAGTCAGCGACAATCCCACCCAGTGAAGCCCCAATGGCAACCCCCACATTTTGGGCCACATAGAGAGCATTGAAGGATTTACGTCCCCCCTCTTTCCATACGGAACCAGCCATCGCATACATGGCAGGAAAAATAATTCCTGTTCCAAAACCCAAGATGGTTAAGAAAACAACGTATTGGGGCCAGTTATGCCAGATGGATAAAGCTATTAGGGCTAATAAAGAGATTCCAATTCCTAGAATGATAGATTTATAGCCGCCCATTTTATCAAACAAATGACCGCCATACAGGTTACCGATCACATTTGATCCAGAATTAAGCATCAGAACAATACCGGCAACAGATAAAGATTTTCCCAAGTGATCGTGAATATAGATTGTATTTAGAGGCCATAAAAAAGAAGAGCCAATTACATTCACTGCCATCCCAATAATTAACAGCCATAAGGCACGTGGCATGAAAAACGCTCCTTTACCATAAACATCAAAGATACATTGTATTCCATTAACAGGATGGGTGCAATCTTTTTCGTTTTACTCTTTTTTAAATTAAAAATTCTGCTTTTTCGAAAGATAAGAGCTTGAGTGGTTCATAACCCCTGAGGGCTGATGGAATCTAGAGTTTCGACACTGTTCATAACCCCCGAAGGCGATCCGATTCCAGGGGTTCGACTGTTTTGAGCTCTTTATAATCCTCGAAGGCAATTGGAATCTAGGGCTTCGACTGTTTTGAGTGGTTCATAACCCCCGAACGCAATTGGAATCTAGGGGTTCGACTGTTTTGAGCTCTTTATAATCCTCGAAGGCAATTGGAATCCAGGGTTTCGACATTTTTGAGCGGTTCATAACCCCCGAAGACAATTGGATTCCAGGGTTGGGACAGTTTTGAGCTCTTTATAACCCTCGAAGGCAATTGGAATCTAGGGCTTCGACTGTTTTGAGCGGTTCATAACCCCCGAAGGCGATTCGATTCCAGCGCTTCGACTGTTTTGAGCGGTTCATAACCCCCGAAGGCGATTCGATTCCAGCGCTTCGACTGTTTTGAGCGGTTCATAACCCCCGAAGGCGATTCGATTCCAGCGCTTCGACTGTTTTGGGCTCTTCATAACCCCCGAAGGCGATTCGATTCCAGCGCTTCGACTGTTTTGGGCTCTTCATAACCCTCGAAGGCAATTGGAATCTAGGGCTTCGACTGTTTTGAGCGGTTCATAACCCCCGAACGCGATTGGAATCTAAGGCTTCGACTGTTTTGAGCGGTTCATAACCCCCGAACGCGATTGGAATCTAAGGCTTCGACTGTTTTGAACTCTTTATAACCCTCGAAGGCAATTGGATTCTAGGGCTTCGACTGTTTTGAGCTCTTTATAACCCTCGAAGGCAATTGGATTCCAGGGCTTCGACTGTTTTGAGCGGTTCATAACCCCCGAAGGCAATTCGATGCCAGGGCTTCGACAGTTATGGGCTCTTCATAACCCCCGAAGGCTAACAAAATCTGGACAGTTAAATACAAAAAGACCTCTCCACAAAGTGAGAGATCCTTTTCATATCTTAGGAAGATTGTTCTGGTTCTTGATGCATTTTCGATTTAATAGGCTGGCCGCCAGTTTTCTCGTATTTCTTTTTTGCTTCTTTTATTAAGTCACGGTCCTGGCCAAGTTCAAGGTCTTGATTATTGATACCATTACGGGTTTTTTGTTCGGGATTATTCTTTTTAGAACGCTTCTTCAAGAAATTCTCCTCCTCTTAATGTGCTTCAATAATCATGGAATTCTGAAGCTGCTGTATTTGAAGTCTCATTCGATGAAGCTGTTCCCGCTGCTGCGCGTTAGCACTATGGGCCATCGTACAAATATCCTGATAAGTTTGCTCAAGCTGTTGCAGCGCATTCGTGTAACCATCGTCATTATACTGCTCTTGAAGGCTGCTTTCCTTGTATTGCTCCTGTGCAAAGCGGATTGTGTCCTCAACTTGCTGCATTAAATTATCCATTGAGTCGCGAGTAGCCATCTAAGAACCCCCCTCATGTTATGAAGCGCACGCTTCATTTCTTATTTTGTTCTCCATTTCTTTTCCTATAACTCAGGATTGGTGGATAATTATTACCAAGAATGCTCGTGACAATTGCAATTGGATAAAGGGTTACTTCATGTTAAAATTGAAGTTATGCAATCTTTATCATACAAAGGAGGTTTTCTGAGTGCTTCAGACAAAACCTTTTCAATATGCAACAGACGATAAACGATACCACACTTGGAATTACCACCTACGGAACCATTTTGGTCATAAGGTGTTTAAAGTGGCGTTGGATGGCGGCTTTGACTGCCCGAACCGTGATGGTACAGTTGCACATGGCGGCTGTACGTTTTGCAGTGCTGCAGGTTCCGGGGATTTTGCCGGCAACCGTGTGGAAACATTAGAAACACAATTTAATGAAATTAAACAAAAAATGCATACTAAGTGGAAAGACGGCAAATATATGGCCTATTTTCAGGCGTTTACCAATACCCATGCACCTGTTGAAGTACTTCGGGAAAAATACGAGACTGTCCTGAAACAAGAGGGTGTCGTTGGTTTATCCATCGCTACCCGTCCGGATTGTCTCCCAGATGATGTAGTCGAATATTTAGCTGAATTGAACAAACGGACGTACCTATGGGTCGAGCTTGGGCTGCAGACGGTTCATGAGCGAACGGCCTTACTTATAAACCGTGCCCATGATTTTCAATGTTACATCGAGGGAGTTAACAAGTTACGAAAACATGGTATCCGGATTTGTTCTCATATTATTAATGGGCTGCCGCTGGAATCCTTTGACATGATGATGAAAACAGCTCAGGAAGTGGCAAAATTAGATGTACAAGGGATTAAAATTCACTTGCTGCATTTATTAAAAGGCACTCCAATGGTTAAACAATATGAAAAAGGAATGCTGGAGTTTTTATCACAAAACGACTATGTAAAATTAGTATGCGACCAATTGGAGATTTTACCGCCGGAAATGATTGTTCACCGGATAACAGGGGACGGCCCGATTGATTTAATGGTAGGCCCTATGTGGAGTGTTCATAAATGGGAAGTACTAAATTCGATTGATGCTGAATTAAAGCGAAGGAACAGTTTCCAGGGTAAGTTTTATCAAAAGAATGCGGGGAATCTATTATGAAAATGGAGCGCATTCTTCCTTTTGCCAAAAGTTTACTTAAAAAAGCCGTCAAACCTGGTGACATAGTGGTGGATGCCACCTTAGGGAATGGACATGATACCGTATTTTTAGGAGATCTGGTTGGAGAACTTGGTAAAGTTTATGGGTTTGATGTCCAGCAAGAAGCGATTAACGCTACCAAAAAACGCCTAACTGAACATCATTTAACCGACAGAGTTACTATTTTCCATGCAGGACACGAACAGGTTTCAGTAAAAATCCCCGTTGAGGAGCATGGAAAAATAACAGGAGCAATATTTAATCTAGGCTATTTGCCTGGCGGTGACAAGAATATTGTCACCCATTCTGAGACAACCCTATCTGCGATTGAGCAGTTATTGGAGATAATGGCACCAGAAGGAATTATCCTCCTTGTGATTTATCATGGGCATGAAAAAGGCGCAGTTGAACGTGATGATATATTGCACTATTGTCAAAAGCTCGATCAAAAAAAAGCCCATGTTCTTCAGTATCAATTTATTAATCAACAAAACAACCCGCCATTTATTATTGCAATTGAAAAAAGATAAACCAGGCTTTCAAATAGGCCTGGTTTATTTAATCAAGGATTTTGTTACAATTGTTGGTATTGATTTTTGTAGGGAGCGATAAGCAAGTCCATTAAAATAAAAGAAATAACTAATCCAGCCGCCGGATTTTATAATTCCTCTTGCCAGTTTACGGACATTTTTCTGTTTACGAACCTTAGCATCTGATAAATAAATTCCTAACAAACCACGATTAATGAGTTGATGAAATTTTTTATGGGGCAGGTATTCTGTATGGCGGTCGGCTTCGTTAACGAAATGTTTTAATCGTTTAAAAAGCGTCTCTTCACTATTATAATAAGTGCAGAAATTCAAGTCACCGCCAATAATGTCTTCCTCTTGATCAATAAAATAATCCAAAAGTATATGTAACCCCTGTATATAGGGAAAGTAACCCTTGCGAATGTTTCTTGCATCCTCAAATTGAAAATCTTCCCGCATTGCATACGATACTAAACAAAATATCCCTAATGTTGAACCGGAACAAGCGGAGAATTCATACCATTCCATTTCAGGCAGCTTGTCTTGATAATTGGTAAACCAATTTTTCAAGCGTGGTACCCGTTCCTCTTTAACAACATGCTTATTTACTTGCAAATCACAATAATATTGGCAAAGCTCTTGAAGATAATCTTTGATTAAATCATAGTGATCTAGCTCCCTTAAGACGGAGCGGCAAGTCTCGGATAAATCATGTAGATATCCATCGTCATCCTGGTCCTCTCGAAGGCGATAATAATTTTTCTCTTCTGCCTGTAGTAAAAGCGCATCAGACATAGACTCATGGAGAGCTGTAAAATCGGCAGGATCAAGTGAGGTGCTCCGATCACAAAGATTATCCAGGTAATCACTAATCGTTTGATAAGCAACGATAAATTTTATTGCTTTTTGATAATCTTCCTTGGCTGTTAGAGCAAGAATGGCTCCTCCTTCACAGTGGAAGGTTTTATGTTCGATACTAGCAAGAGCCTGATTTCTTAATTCTTGATTAGGAATTTTTTCAGCCCGTTTTCTCCAATAAGCCAATTCTTGATGGACGGCAGGAATGATTTTGCGATAGACCCTAGACATAAGGGTGATTGGCATCATGGAAAACATCTACCTTTCTATACAATATACCCAATTGCTTTTAATTGACTATTAACAAAATCCTTCGCGTATTCAAATACTTCTTCCCGCTCCGGTTCATTAAAAATTTCATGGTAGCACTTAGGCCACTCCTTAAACCTTTTCTCTGATAATGGAACATGATTAAACCATTCCTTTACCGTGGCTTTATTGACAATTTTATCGTCTCCGCCCTGCATGACGAGCATTGGAACATCCTGTGTATCTTCCAGATTTTCGAATGCTTCTTTAATAGCACCCACAAGTTCACGATACCAGCGAATCGAGATCTTTGTCACGTAAAGTGTATCATTAGAATCCGCTTCGCGGACATCTTCGTTCCTTGTGGCCATTTGCACCGACAAGCCAGAATTCATTCGAAGGGATGGATACACTACATTTAATATATGTGATAACGCGTTCAAAAATTTAGATGGAGCTTGAACCAGTCCCAGGCATGGCGAAGAAAGGATTACCCCGGCAACATTCAACTGTTCTTCCTGCAATAAACGAATGGAAATCAATCCACCCATGCTGTGGCCTAATAGAAACACGGGGAGGTTATACTGATAGGCGGCCTGCACCCAGTCCTTTACCTCCGTAATGTATTCATCAAAGGAATCGATATGGCCGCGGCGGGACCTTGTCGTCATCCCTTGCCCCGGAAGGTCGCCCATGATGACATGAAAACCGGTTAAACGCCACATTTCAATCAGCCATCCGTAACGGCCATGATGTTCCATTGCACCATGAACCATAACAATTACCGCTTTTGCCTCCCCTTCAGCTTCCCATTTCCACATAATTCGTCCCCCTAGAAAAAGATATGCTTTTTGGTTAAACCCCAATAAGTTTCGACTTATTGGTTATAACAGATTTATTTTTTGAAAACCCACTATACTATTCGCTAAAATATACTTATCATGTAAAAAGGAGCGATTCCATTTGATATACCCCTTTAAAGACAAATACCCGTTAATTGCTGAAACCGCATTTATTGCTGATTATGTCACAATAACTGGTGATGTGGAAATTGGCGAACAGTCCAGTGTCTGGTTTAATTCCGTCATTCGAGGCGATGTTGCCCCAACTAGAATAGGTAATAAGGTTAATATTCAGGATAATTCTATCTTACACCAAAGCCCTAATAACCCGCTAATTTTAGAAGATGAGGTTACGATTGGACATCAGGTCATACTTCACAGCTGTATTGTGAGAAAAAGAGCTTTAGTTGGCATGGGATCGATCATTCTCGATCAAGCAGAGATTGGAGAAGGTGCCTTTATTGGAGCCGGAAGCCTTGTGCCTCAAGGAAAGAAAATCCCTCCTAATACCTTAGCATTTGGCAGACCAGCAAAAGTTATTAGGGAATTAACCCCGGAAGACAAAAAAGAAATGGAACGTATTTATACAGAATATGCTGAGAAAGGCCAATATTATAAGTCTTTGCAATCGTAAAGATTAACAAAAGCACCCACTTTTTGCGGGTGCTTTGCTATTAATGCTTTACTGATTGCAATTCTTTTTGCAGGGCATAATCACGTTGAAACGTATAGACATTTTCCACATATACCTGATGCCAAACCATAAACATAAGCACGGTCCAAATCTTCCGGCTGTTGTCAGCTTTGCCCTGACAGTGATCTTCGAGTAAGCCCAAGACATATGATTTATTGATCAGATGGTCTGTGTTGCTTTCACGGATAATCTTTTTCGCCCATTCATTCATTTCATTTTTTAGCCAATGACGAATTGGGACAGGGAATCCTAACTTCTTACGGTTTAGAACATGCTCAGGGACTACGCCTTCAGCTGCTTTACGTAAAATGTATTTAGTTGTACCGTTAGCTGTTTTTAGGCTCGTCGGAATTTTCGAGGCCACTTCAAATACTTCTTTATCGAGGAATGGCACCCTTAGTTCTAGTGAATGAGCCATTGTCACCCTATCAGCCTTCAGTAAAATATCTCCGCGCATCCAAGTATGGATATCAATATATTGCATCCGGTCTACTGGGTCATAACCTCTTGACTCTTGATAAAGCGGCTTGGTTACATCCATATAGTTTAAACCTTCACGGTAAACACTTAATAAATCTCGCTTTTCTGCTTCAGTGAACATCTTGGCATTGCCGATGTAACGCTCTTCCATTGGAGTAACGCCGCGCTCAATAAAGCTTTTACCCTTCATTCCTTCAGGCATCATCCCGGCAATTCCTCTTAATAGAACTTTACCAACCCTAGGGATTTTATTAAATACCTCTAATGACTGCGGCTCCCGGTAGATGTTATAACCGCCGAATAATTCATCCGCTCCTTCGCCTGAAAGCACTACTGTTACATGTTTACGTGCTTCTTTTGCTACAAAATAAAGAGGTACACAGGCTGGGTCAGCCAATGGATCATCCATATGCCACATGATTTTAGGAATTTCATTCATATATTCTTCAGGTGAAATAATGTAACTGATATTTTCAACACCAAGCTTTTCCGCTGTTTCCTTAGCTACATCGATTTCACTGAAGCCGTTATGCTCAAAACCAACTGAGAAAGTTTTAATAGCAGGATGAAATTCTTTTGCAATCGATGCAATAATAGATGAATCAATTCCACCAGATAGGAAAGACCCTACCGGAACGTCACTGCGCATATGCTTTTCGACGGAATCAAACAACACATTGCGAATTTCCTTAATAAAATCGGCTTCTGTTTTCTGGACAGGCTTAAATTGAGCTTTCCAATACTTTTTCATTTCCATTGGAGCCCCGATTTTTTTGGTAAAATAATGGCCAGGCTCTAACTTTTTAATTCCCTCTGAAAGGGTATCCGGTTCAGGAACAAATTGATAGGTCAAGTAATGCTGTAAGGCATCATAATTGAGGACATCATTCTCTAATGCCAGCAAAATGCTCTTTTTCTCAGAAGCAAAAAAGGTTCTTTCACCATCTTCTAAATAAAAGAATGGTTTAATACCAAATGGATCACGTGCCCCGTAGAGCGTTTGTTCCTGTTTATCCCAAATGACGAATGCGAACATTCCGCGCAGCTTTTCAACCGCTTTTTCTTTTAAGTGGCTATAAAGTGCAATGATTACTTCTGTATCCGAACTTGTGGCGAATGACAGTCCTTCTTTTAATAACTCTTCACGAAGTTCAACATAATTGTAAATTTCACCATTAAAAATAATCCAATAACGCTCGTTCTCATATGTTAGCGGCTGATGACCGCTCTCGATATCGATAATACTCAACCGGCGGAATCCAAATTGGATATGGTCATCGTAATAAAAACCATCATCATCCGGCCCGCGATGGGTAATTAGATCGTTCATATTTTTAAATAGTTGTTTTTGTTCATCACTATAGTTTTGTGTTTTGTCGTGTACACAACCGATAAAACCACACATTATGTACCTCACCTACTCCAATTCATATTAAACATCTTCAAAAAACATCTCTCTAATACTACCACTATTATAAAAAAAATGGCACTGTGAACATTAGAAAAATTTAAAACACCACGGGAACTCATTGACTACCCTATGTGCACTTTTTTCTCTTTCTCGGTCATCAATAACGTCCATTGACTGCGGACAAATCCGCAATCACCAAAGTTTATCATGTTTAACCTTCATCGCCAAGTTATCCTTCATTTTTCACTTCTTTGTACCTACCTAAACATAGTTACAAAATCAATTTATGGATGAAACGAAAAAGGGAGTTACAATTTGATGCAACTCCCTTCTTACCTATAGATTTGCTTGCTCTCTTAACGTATCTGCTTTGTCAGTACGCTCCCAAGGAAGATCAATATCTGTACGTCCAAAGTGGCCGTAAGCAGCTGTTTTCTTGTAGATTGGGCGGCGAAGATCAAGCATTTTAATGATACCAGCTGGACGAAGATCAAAGTTTTGTTCTACTAAAGTAACTAGTTGCTCTTCATTAACTTTGCCTGTTCCAAATGTATCAACTGAAATAGAAACAGGTCTTGCTACACCAATTGCATATGCAAGCTGAACTTCTACCTTATCTGCCAAGCCTGCAGCCACAATATTTTTGGCTACATAACGAGCCGCATATGCCGCTGAACGGTCAACCTTTGTTGGATCTTTACCAGAGAATGCACCGCCGCCATGACGAGCATATCCGCCATAAGTGTCCACAATGATTTTACGGCCTGTTAATCCTGCATCACCTTGCGGCCCGCCGATAACGAAACGGCCTGTTGGGTTAATAAAATATTTAGTGTTTTCATCAATCAGTTCTTTTGGAACAACAGGATTGATAACATATTCCTTCACGTTACGCTGAATTTGCTCCAATGAAATTTCTGGGTGGTGCTGCGTTGATATGACAATCGTATCAATTCGAACAGGTTTATCATTCTCGTCATATTCAACAGTTACTTGTGTTTTTCCGTCCGGACGCAGATAAGGCAGTAAATCCTCTTTCCGTACTTCCGTCAATCGGCGGGCAAGTTTGTGCGCAAGTGAAATCGGTAGAGGCATAAGCTCTTTTGTTTCATTACAAGCAAAACCAAACATTAAACCTTGGTCCCCTGCACCGATTGCTTCAATTTGTTCCTCTGACATTTGACCTTCACGAGCTTCAAGGGCTTGGTTAACGCCCATTGCAATATCAGGAGATTGTTCATCAATAGAAGTTAAAACCGCACAAGTTTCGGAGTCAAAACCATATTTAGCACGATTATAACCGATCCCTTTGATTGTTTCACGAACGATTTTAGGAATATCTACATAAGTGGATGTCGTGATTTCTCCTGCTACTAGAACTAATCCTGTTGTTACTGAAGTTTCAGCAGCAACTCGAGCATTAGCATCTTTCGCTAAAATTGCATCTAAAATGGAATCAGAAATTTGGTCACAAATCTTGTCAGGATGACCTTCGGTTACTGATTCAGAAGTAAACAAACGACGTTTTGTTGACATCTGAATTCCTCCTTATTATGGAATAAAGTGAGGTTAGCTGTATGGGTTTTATGTATACCTGCCTTTTAACCTCGAATTGATACGGAACTCATTCCCTTAGTAGTATGAAATAAACATGGGATTATTATTATAGAATTGTAAAAGTGCCTTGGTGCTTGAACCAGACTATTTTCACATTTCGTTTTAAATCCCCTGGCAGTTTATACGATGGAATAAAAAGTACATATGTAGCAAGCACGTAAAAACAACAAAAAACCTTTCCATCCAATGAGGAAAGGTTGATAGCAAAAGTTCTGCGTGCCTTTCACTCTTATCGTTCAAGGTCAAGCCTTGCTTCAGGTTTAGCACCTTTGCCCGAAATAGGGGATTCAACTAAAATCCGATTTTTCGTTTGCAGGTTGCTGGGTTTCATAGGGCCTGTCCCTCCACCAGCTCGGGATAAGAGAGTATCCGTTCAAAGGTAAATCATAACCTACTATTTCAAACAATGTCAATCAATTTTTATCAAATTTTTCCTTAAAAGAGTGAATTGTTACTTTAGATCATCTTATTACTTCCTCTTATTGAGTAATCATTATTCCGGGACTATTTTCTTATCACAGAATAAATTCTTAAATATTCACATAATTTTATTTATTAGTATAGACTATTAAAATCAATGTGTTATACTATTGAACAAATAATCAATGTAAAGGAAGGTTTCAGTCAATGAATTCTGTTCATATTCCAACCGAATTAAAGCACTTGTTACAAGAAAGTCATGTCCAGGTTCAACTATCCGTTCCCCAATTAGTCGAAAAGGTTTTAAGAAGAAATGAAGGAACTCTAACTTCCACCGGCGCGGTCAGTGTTTCCACAGGTAAATATACTGGACGCTCCCCACAGGATAAATTTATTGTTATGGAAGAGTCTACTAAGTCAAAAGTTGCGTGGGGCTCAACAAACCAGCCAATCTCGGAGAAAGCTTTTACGAAACTTTATCATAAAATGCTCGATTACTTAAGACAACAAAATGAGATTTTTGTGTTCAAGGGCTTTGCCGGAGCAGATAAAAAGTCCCAACTGCCCATTCAAGTAATCAATGAACTAGCTTGGCAAAATCTATTTGCTCATCAAATATTTATCCGCCCAACAGAAGAAGAATTGCTGACACATGATGCAGGGTTTACAGTCATTTCCGCACCCAATTTTAAAGCGGACCCAGTAATGGATGGAACCAATTCTGAAACCTTTATTATCATTTCTTTTGAAAAAAGAACTGTATTAATTGGCGGCACAGAATACGCCGGGGAAATGAAAAAGTCTATCTTTTCTGTCATGAATTATTTACTGCCGGAAAATAATATTTTCTCCATGCATTGTTCAGCTAACGTTGGAATCGAGGGAGATGTGGCTTTATTCTTTGGATTGTCCGGAACAGGAAAGACTACTCTTTCAGCAGATCCAAATCGCCGCTTAATTGGGGATGATGAACACGGCTGGTCATCTAATGGGGTCTTTAATATTGAAGGCGGCTGTTATGCCAAGTGCATTAATCTTTCCTATGAAAAGGAACCGCAAATTTTTGATGCAATTCGGTTTGGTACCGTTCTGGAAAACGTAGTCCTGAATTTGGAGTCAAGAATTCCTGATTATGATGACGGCACCCTGACGGAAAATACGAGGGCTGCCTATCCGATGGAAGCAATTGATAATATCATCGAGCCAAGTATTGCTGGTCACCCTAATACGATTGTCTTTTTAACAGCAGATGCCTTTGGAGTGTTGCCGCCGATTGCAAAGTTAACAAAAGAACAGGCTATGTATCACTTTTTAAGCGGGTATACTTCTAAGCTTGCCGGAACGGAACGCGGTGTTACATCTCCGGAAGCGACTTTCTCAACATGCTTTGGTGCACCGTTCCTTCCACTTCCAGCAACACGCTATGCGGAAATGCTCGGCGAAAAAATTCTAGAGCATAACGTGAATGTCTTTTTAGTCAATACAGGCTGGACAGGCGGAGAATATGGGATTGGAAACAGAATGAAGTTATCCTATACACGAGCAATGGTGCAGGCAGCCCTAGAGGGAGAACTGAACCTTGTTGAGACTGTAAAAGATAAAATATTTGGTCTCAATATACCTGTTCATGTTGCAGGAGTTCCAGATGAGGTACTTCAACCGAACAAAACTTGGGCAGACCAACAGGCTTATGAGAAAAAAGCAAAGGAATTAGCGGCGAAATTCCATGAAAACTTTAAAAAGTTCGCCGATGTCCCTGCAGAAATCGAAAAACAAGGCGGACCACTCAAATAGTTCCACTAAGAAAAGGCAAGGCGTCAGCCTATCGGCGACAAGCACAAGACGAGCCGGCTAAAAGGTTGTTCTTTAACCTTTTGGACCGTTTGATCTAAATGTGGAGGCGACTGTTCTGGGACGTAGGCATAAGCTTGTGACCTCGAGCCGATGGCGCCTAGAGCTGGACAATTCTCAAAATAAAACCTTTTATACTTTCTTATCTCATAGGAAAACCCATATCATTCGCGATATGGGCTTTTCTTTCCTGCACTATTTTAAAAAAGGAAGTATATCTACAAGTTTAATTCGTAGTATTTAAGGATACTAATTGATAGGTTAAGGTTGTGGTATTTTTTTGCCATTCCACTTTTTTTATTAGCGCGGTTCCACTTGAATCACATTCGATTGTTTTTTTGACATCAATCGGAATTTCAATAGGGTAAAGTCTATATCCTTCTTTCACTAACTCAAAAAGATTCTCCTCTATCCTTTGCTCCCTGCCTTTAGTCACAATCATCGTATTCATTTCAAGAGGCATACCCATACATATCCGCTCCTCCGCTTATATTACCTTTATTTTATCATCTTTTAGACTGATTTTTCATCCACTTTGATAAATCATGTACCACTTTTCTGTTTACGGCCGGGGGAAAATAGTGGGTAAACTCTTCAAAGTACCAGCATTCTACTGATTTATCTAGTGATCTCAGTCTGTTTTCCAGCCGATGAGCGTGCTCCACTGACACATTTTGATCCTTTACTCCATGAATAATAAGGATGGCGGCTTCCATTTTATCTAGCTCATAAAGGGCGGTTCTTTCTTTATATCGTTCCGGGTACTTATCAGGTGTACCTCCAATCACCCTTTTCATCATTCTCCGTAAATCTTTTCGTTCCCTATACGTTAGGGTCATATCACTCACGCCCCCCCAGGTCACGATAGAGGCCGCTTCTGGAAATTGGATTCCCGTCCATAAGGCCATAACACCGCCGCGTGAAAAGCCAAAGACATGAATATCCCGTACCCTTGGAAGTGATTTCAAAAGTTGATAGGCAGCATATGCATCTTCTTTGTCTTCCCCAGCAAAATCTTCATTCCCTTCTCCCCCTTGGTTTCCCCGATAATAAGGGGCAAAAACAATAAAACCTTCTGAGGCAAACTGGGCAATTCTTGCCGGCCTTACCTTCCCGACGTTCTTAATTCCGCCTCTTAAATAAAGGAACCCGTCCAGATTTCCTTCATGAATGGGTTCTGCAAGCATCCCCTTTACTTTTAGCCCGTTTGAGAGATAGGTAATGACTTTTAATTCCACATTTGGATTAGGAGACGGAAATCGATTGATTTCTAGGATTTTGCCATTATTTATGTTCATCTAGGTCCATCCTTTATAGCATTTTTAAATTAAATGTAACTGGGCATTCACACATTTTTCTTCCCTACATACGATATCTTAGGCAAAACGCCCAGATTTATGAACGTGCATTAAAGGGGGTAATTATTTATGAAAAAGTGGGTAAAAATGAGTTTCTCTTTACTTCTCATAAGTGTTCTTATGATTTCATTGGCAGCTTGTAATAGCGATTCGCAGCCAAAAACAAAAAAATTAGAAAAGGTACGAATTGCGGAAGTGACTCGGTCGATATTCTACGCCCCGCAATATGTAGCCCTTGCAAAAGGATTTTTCAAGGATGAGGGGTTAGATGTGACCTTAACCACTACTCCTGGCGGCGATAAGACGATGACAACCTTAATTTCAGGCGGAGCAGATATCGCTCTTGTTGGTTCAGAAACATCGATTTATGTTTACGCACAAGGGTCCAATGATCCGGTCATTAATTTTGCGCAGCTTACCCAGACTGATGGAACGTTCCTCGTGGCCAGAAATAAAATTGATCATTTTTCATGGGATTTATTAAAAGGGAAAACATTCCTTGGCCAGCGCAAGGGCGGCATGCCACAAATGGTTGGTGAATTTGTGTTAAAAAAACATGGAATTGACCCGCATAAGGACCTCAATTTAATTCAGAATGTTGATTATGCAAATATAGCCAACGCCTTTGCATCCGGAACAGGCGAATTTGTACAGCTGTTTGAACCAACAGCCAGCATTTTTGAAAAACAAGGAAAAGGCTACATTGTTGCATCCTTTGGTAAAGAATCAGGCCATGTACCTTATACCACCTTTATGGCGAAACAAAGTTATATAAAAGAAAATAGTAATACTGTGAAAAAATTCACAAGAGCAATCTATAAAGCACAGCAGTGGGTAGATACGCATAGTTCTGAAGAAGTGGCCAAAGCTGTTATGACCTATTTCCCAGATACCGATATAGATATTATGACAACAGTTGTAAATCGTTATAAAAGCCAAGGCTCCTTTGCAACAGACCCTATTTTGGACGAAGAAGAATGGAACAATCTCCAAAACATCATGAAAGAAGCCGGTGAGCTTCCGAAAGAAGTAGACTATAAAACGCTTGTTAATACAAAAATGGCTCAGGATGTTATGAAAAAATAATTTGGAAAGGGAGGCCGGTATCATGAGCTTCTTGCAGGTTCAAGATATTCATCACACTTATTTCACTAAAGCCTCTGTCACCACGGCCCTCTCCGATATTTCACTAACTGTTGAGGAGGGAGAGTTTGTCTCCTTCCTCGGCCCAAGTGGCTGTGGAAAGACCACTCTGCTCTCGATCATATCGAGCTTACTCAAACCAACCGAAGGGACTGTCCTGTTAGAAAACAAGCCTGTTTCCACCTCTAAGAATCAAATTGGCTATATGCTCCAGCAGGATTATTTGTTTCCTTGGAAAACGATTGAAGAAAATATATTATTAGGCCTTAAGTTATCAAAACGGCTAAATGAAAAAACAAAGTTTGCAGCACTAAGCTTACTAAGCCAAATCGGCTTAAAGGGTGTAGAAAAACACCTGCCTAAGCAATTATCAGGCGGAATGAGACAGAGGGCCGCACTCGTGCGAACCCTGGCAACAGAACCAAAGCTGCTGATGCTTGACGAGCCATTTTCTGCTCTCGATTATCAAACCAAGCTAAAGCTAGAGGATTTAGTTTCACGGACCTTGGATGAGTTTGGAAAAACAGCTATCCTTGTTACCCATGATATTGGCGAAGCAATTGCTATGAGCGACCGCATCTTTTTATTTTCATCAAAACCCGGAAAAATCCACAAGATTTTTGAAATGCCGGAAGAGCTTAAGAGGATTTCTCCTTTCGAGGCGAGAAACCATGAAGCATTCCAAAGTATCTTTCAATTGATATGGAAGGAGTTGGAGTCTCTTGAGCCAAGAAAAGACTAGAGTTGAACTCCTCCATAAAAAATATTTGAGATCTTTAAAAGTCGAAAAAAGATGGGTGCGTTTTTATCAACTGATTATTTTCCTGTTCTTATTTTTGAGTTGGGAATTTTTTAGCAGGATGCAGTGGATTGACCCGCTCCTTTTTAGTTCCCCTTCAAAAATTTGGGCCCTATTTATTGAGAAAATGCAAGACGGCTCCTTACTAACGAATTTAGAGGCTACTTTAATAGAAACGATCATTGGCTTTATTGTTAGCACCATCCTCGGTGTCATTATCGCCGCCGTTCTCTGGTGGTCTCCTATGGTTTCCAAAATACTTGACCCATATCTAGTTATTTTTAATGCAATGCCCAAAGTTGCTTTAGGACCAGTCATCATTGTCGCTCTTAGTCCAGGATATACGTCGATTATCGCTAATGGTGTGATTATATCTGTTATTATAACAGCGCTTGTCGTGTATACATCCTTTAAAGAAGTGGACTCCAACTATCTAAGGGTCCTTCAAACCTTCGGAGCAACACGTGTTCAATGCTTTAAGGAAGCCATCTTGCCGGCCAGCTTCCCTGCGATTATTTCCACATTAAAGGTGAATGTTGGGCTATCATGGGTAGGAGTCATTGTTGGCGAATTCCTTGTATCAACAAAAGGGCTTGGATACCTAATCATTTATGGATTCCAAGTATTTAATTTTACGCTTGTTTTCTTATCTCTCTTGGTGATCGCTGTATTTGCCACGATTATGTATCAGCTCGTAGATGTATTAGAAAAGAAATTAATTAAAGAATAGCAGGGGCTAATAATCTTCTGCTATTTCCTTTCCATTTTGCAGCTGATTAATATAATTAATACATTCCTCGATGACTTGGTCTTTCATGATAAAACTGTATTTTTCAGCAAAGCGAAGCTGCAAAATGTCACCCTCGATAGCTACCGGCCCATTTGTTTCAAAATAAGTTTTGGTATACTCGACTCGGTCTACTTTCCCCCAAAAAACAGCTTTAACAAAAGCCCCATTAGTGTCATTCACTTTGTATTCAGCAATATAATGGAGGTCACCAAGAATGCCCCCTGTCTCCTCAAAGGTTTCTCTTCTTGCTGCTTCTTCAAGTGTTTCACCCTCTTCTACTTTACCACCTGGGAATTCTAAACCTCGAAGTTTATGGTTGGTTAAAAACCAGCGATTTTCAAATTGACAAATAACTAAAACATGTTTAGCCTTCATACTAAAGGCATGCTGACCAAAGGCAAGTTCAATCGTATTTCCGTTGCAATCGAGAAACTCTTTCATGTTTATCCGCCCCAAATTTTCTTTAATGGTATAATTATATATAAAAAAGGAGAATCCTTAAACCTTTGGATTCTCCTCACAGTATTACTGATTTTTCGGTAAAATGTTCATGCTTTGAATATGGTTTTTTGCCTCTTGGTCCCCTAATTTGTACAGCATACCGTAAACCTCTTGAATGGTACTATCGTAGCTGTCATTTTCTCTATCATAATGGTATTGAACAAAAGGGACATGGGCTCTAAAAAAGTTCTTCCACTCTGTGGAGTAGTTTTGATTAAATAGCTCTCTTAATTGTGTTATTTCATCATCTGTTGCTTCAATTTTATAGCTCCACGTGGAACTTGAAGCATTACTGAGTATTTGACCGGTCCCTACATCAATATAGTAGGTTTTCTTCTGTTCGTCCATTACTTCAACCCCTTTTACTGTTTAGTAATGTGCCAATAGAGAATTTTTTATTCTTTTTCACATTTCGACTCATTTTTTTGCGGATGATACTATATAATAAACATACAACTTAGAAAACAGACTTTTCAGTCAATTTGTTAATTCAAAGGGAGGGATGATATTATTTGTTTATGGGTATTCAATAAGTATAGAGAATTCCATATCAAAAAATTTTAGCAGGAGGTGGAGAAATGAAATTAGTCGATGAATTATATGCAATGTATAGAAACAAGTTAACGGGTGATGAAGAGGACATTGATATGCTAACATTTGCCTTTTTAGAAGAGATGTCACATGAAGACTTGCTGGCTTTAATTCAAGAAATGGATAAACAAGAATTATATGATTTAATGGGACTCTATTTGATTGAAAGTTTAAAAGGAAAGTTTGCTCAAGAAGAGTACGGGCAGCATCGTACACATACTTATTATCCTAGGAATATACATTGAATTTTACATAACACCTGACACCCGGAAGCGGAAGCGCTTCCTTTTTTATTGTGATTTTTCAAAATTGCCCTTTTTTCATGGTACAATAGGAAGGGAAAGGAGGATGAACATGTATACGGTCTTGGTGGTTGGTATTATTATTGTCATTGTGGTTTTGGTACTAGCAGTTACAACTACTTCTAAAGCATATACTTATAAACATACTGTTGATTCATTGGAAAACAATCCCTATGTTGATCAGGGAGAAAACAAGAAACAAGGGGATGATGATAAGTCATAAAAAAATTCCTATTCGCAGTTGAATAGGAATTTTTAAACGCCTTAGGCAAATACTTGTTTTAAATCTTCTTTACTATGCTCAAGCCAAAAGCGCATTAACCGTTTAGCACCATCTAAATCATGTAGTTTAGCCTGGCCGCATTGTCTTTCATTTGCAGCAGGAACCTCAATGATTTCCACCGCATCTTTCATTGTATCTTCTAAAAGATCGATGATTTCCTCAACGGTTGGTTCCCCGCTCACAACCAAGTAATAGCCAGTTTGGCATCCCATAGGCGAAATATCAATGATATCAAAATGGTCATACTTTTCGGAATGCTTGCGGATATTAAAGGCCAATAAATGCTCTAATGTATGAATGGCATCTGGTTTCATTGCTTGTTTATTCGGCTGACAAAAACGGATATCATATTTATTAACAATACCGTCACTGCCCACTTTATGAACACCACAATGTCTAACATATGGGGCTTTAACAGCATTATGATCTAGGTCAAAGCTTTCAACTGAAGGCACGATATTCACTCCTTTTTATAATCTCTCTTTATAATACAATAAAATTCGACTTATTACATCTCCTTAGTTTCAATTAGCAATTTAGACGATTATTACTATTTATGGTATGTTGTAAGTATGATTCCTATATTCAAAAAGGAGAAAGAATGTATGCTAAAAAAGATTTTTATTTCGCTAATTCGTTTTTATCAAGTAGTGATTTCACCGATCAAACCGCCTTCATGCCGATTCTATCCTACATGTTCCCAATATGGACTCGAGGCGGTTCAACGTTTTGGTGCGATAAAAGGCGGCTGGTTGACTATTAAGCGAATATCAAAATGCCATCCCTTCCATCGAGGGGGAGTTGACCCTGTTCCGGAAAAAAAACGGCGTTAGTTCTTATAACCGTCTACAATTAAATCTAGCTTGCCTGTCTTAGGATCAATAACCAAACCGTGAACCGGGATATCCTTTGCCATTAATGGATGATTCTTAATCATATCCACACTGTGCTCGACGCTCTCAGTCACATTATCAAATCCACGCAGCCATTGTTCGATATCGATTCCGGAAAATGTAAGAGTTTTTAGCGTTTCTTCAGAAATCCCTCTTTCTTTCATACTCTCAATCACCGGTTCTGCCTTCATCCCGCTCATTCCACAATCGTAATGGGCAATAACCAAAACTTCTTGCGCTTTTAATTGATATAACGCGACTAAAATACTGCGCATGACACTTCCAAACGGATGTGAAACCAGTGCTCCTGCATCTTTAATAATCTTTGCATCCCCATTGCCCAAATTTAAAGCCTTAGGCAAAAGCTCCAATAGCCGAGTATCCATACAAGTAAGGATGACCATCTTTTTGTTAGGGTATTTGGTTGTTTCATACCTCTCATATTCATGGTCAGCTACAAATTTTTGATTGTAATCTAAAATATCTTTTAAAATGGTTGAACTGCTCATATGACTCCCACCTTTCCTATTAAGCATACATAATATGCCTAGTATGTAACAAATATTATACTTGCAATTAGGCGATTTTTTTTGTAAGATACTGATGAAAATCGGAATCGTTCCGTATTATATGTCATTCACTTTTCAGAAATCACAAAATTTTCAATTAACCAATTGTAGTAAATCCGATTTAATATATATTTGAAGGAGTAATAATGAAAAAAATCATCCTGATTCTCTCTTTCTTTCTGCCATTATGCCTCATTTTGTCTGGCTGTGTAGATGTTGAAAAGAATCAATCTAAAGAAAAGAAAGATCAATTAACCATTTATACCACGGTCTTCCCCTTACAATATTTTGCAGAACAAATTGGTGGAACATATGTTAACGTAAAAACCATCTATCCTCCGGGGGCTGATGAGCATACCTTTGAACCATCTCAAAAAGATATGATGAATTTAGCAGATTCAGACTTATTTTTCTATATTGGTCTTGGTTTGGAAGGATTTGTGGAAAAGGCAAAAGACACGCTAAAAAATGAAAATGTTGAGCTCGTTCCAACAGCTGCTCACCTTAAGCTGCCAAAAGACCTTCACACAGGAGAAGGAGAAGAGCTCGGTACTAATCATGTAAACCCCCATGTTTGGCTCGATCCTGTTTACTGTAAAGATATGGCAGAAGTGATTCGTGACCGCTTGGTAAGCAAAATGCCGCAAAACAAAGAACTTTTTAATAAGAATTATGATAAACTTACTGTTGAGTTAGATGATTTAAATAATCGATATGAACAGACCATTTCAAAAGCGAAACACAAAAAAATTATGGTTACCCATGCTGCCTTTGGTTATTGGGAAAACCGTTACGGGCTTGAGCAAATTAGTATTTCAGGTCTATCCACAACCAATGAGCCTACGCAAAAAGAACTTGAAAAGATCATTTCTATCGCGGAGCATGAGGGCATCCACTATATTCTTTTTGAACAAAATGTTCAATCCAAACTAGGCAAAGTTGTCCAAAAAGAAATGGGTGCCAAAGCCCTTCATATTCATAATTTAGCCGTACTTTCCAAAGATAATCTAAAAAATAAAGAAACCTACTTTACTTTAATGGACGCTAACCTAAAAACAATAGAAATAGCTTTAAATCAGTAATTAAAAACCTCTCGGGCATTCGGGAGGTTTTTTCTTTTAAAAAATTTAACGGTATTTTGGAAATTATTACATAGGAATCCTTTCCCTGCAAACAATAAATTCATATGAGTCTGCAGAGAAAGGAAGAATTACATGAGTGATTTAGTGATTGCAAGGAGTTTATTTGGAACAACTATGGGGTTTCATATTATTTTTGCAACAATCGGCGTTGGACTGCCTTTTATGATATTGACAGCAGAGCTTATCTATCAAAAGACAAAAGATATCGAGTATGTGGTCATGGCCAAAAGATGGACAAAAGCCTTTGCTGTCTTGCTTGGAGTAGGAATCCCAACCGGAACGATTGCAGGGGTTCAATTATCCTTGCTTTGGCCTGGGTTTATGGAGGTCATTGGAAAAGTGATGCCGCTGCCCTTTCAAATTGAGATCTATGCCTTTTTTATCGAGGCACTCTTTATGTCCATTTATGTTTACGCTGCTGAAAGAATAGCGCCATGGATGAGGATTACCAGCCTTGTCCTCGTGGCGGTTGGGGCAATGGGCTCGGCTGTCCTTATTACAAATGTCCATGCGTTTGAAGGAACACCTGCAGGTTTTAACATTGTCAATGGAAAGATTGTTGATATTGATCCTTGGGCTGCCTTTTTTAATCCAAGCTTTTTTGTGACAGCCGGACACGTTGCATTATCAGCTTACACTACTGGTGCCTTTATCGTGGCAACTGTATCTGCCTATAAAATGTTAAAAGCAAAAGGCGCTTCAAGGGTCTATCATTTCCATCAGAAAGCCTTGCTGTTAAGTTTGGTTGTTGGAGGAATATTTTCTTTATTAACCGCCTTGAATGGCCATGAGTCTGCCCAATACTTACATAAATACCAGCCGGAAAAGCTTGCTGCCGCTGAGGGGCTGTTTGAAACGCAATCCCATGCCCCCCTAACGATTGGCGGTCTTACAGATAGAGAAACACAAGAAGTTAAGTATGGACTAGAGATTCCTTGGGCCCTGAGCTTTTTAGCAGGAAATAGCTTTGATACGGTTGTGAAAGGGCTGAACGATTTCCCTAAATCATATTGGCCGCCGTTATTCGTGCATACTTTATTTAATGCCATGGTTGGGGTCGGGTCTCTGCTGATTCTGATTTCCTTCCTTGGACTTGCATTAAGAAAGGTTTTTAAAAAAGATACTTTCCCAAAATGGCTGCTGTGGCTGTATGTGGCCTCGGGTCCTCTTGCGGTTTTAGGAATTGAGTTCGGCTGGATTTTCGCTTGCACAGGCCGGCAGCCATGGACGATTTATCGAATTTTGTCTACAGCAGATTCCGTCACGACTTCAACCAATCTTGGCATCCTTTTTGCCCTGTTCGCTCTTGTTTATGCTATTTTGGCTTTCTCAGTACTCTTTGTACTTAGATATTATTTTAAAAAGAACTCCGTTGTGGATGATCTAAACCGGGCTGATCAAAAGGGCGTGCCATTATTTAGCTCAAATTCGTAAAGAGGTGGAACCAACATGTTGGATGTTTATCTTGCGGTAACAGTCCTATGGGGATTTGTGTTTATCTATGCTGTTATGGCAACTATGGATTTTGGGGCTGGATTTTGGTCCATGTTTTATATTAATCGGGAAAAAAATAAGGCAACAAACATTGCCAACCGTTACCTTTCTCCTACATGGGAGGTAACGAATACGTTTATTGTGGCCCTGGTCGTAGCTGTTTATAGTTTGTTCCCTAGGGGAGCCTATACGCTTGGAACGATTTTGTTGATACCAGGTAGTCTCATTTTGTTATTGCTCTCCATTCGAAGCGCATTTCTTGTTTTTTCTAATATAGCGGATGAATATAAAAAGCCGCTCACCTATATTTCCGGAATTTGCGGTATTTTAATTCCTGGTTTATTAATCAGTGTCCTGCCTATTACACATGGCGAATATGTTCATTTTTCTAACAACCGCCAAACATTAGATCTAGCTGGACTATTCTCGAGCCCTAACGAATACGCCTTTTTTGGCTTTGCCATTTCAAGTACTTTGTTTCTTTCCTCCCTTTTATTAGCGGATTACTCTAAAGCTTCCGAGGAATTTGACGCCTACAAAGCCTACCGTCGGGATGCTTTGTTTATTGGTCCAGTCTCATTATTAATGGCTTTTTTGATTATGATTACATTAAAATCAGAAGCTGCCTGGATTTATAATAAAATGATGAATGACCTGCCATTTCTCTATTTATCGCTGGCCTTCTTCTTAATTGGAGGATTAGGTTTATTACTTCCTTCCACTAAAACAAAAATAAAGGGATGGCCTCGTTTATCAGTCATTGCGATAACGATCCAGTATTTACTTGCCAGTTATGTCTATGGTAAGGCCCATTTGCCCTATATAGTCTATCCCAGAGTAACCATTCATTCGGCGTTTACTGACCCTAATTCTTTTCGTGCTATTTTTATCACCTATATTGTCGGTTTCGCGATCCTGTTTCCAGGGTTTATTTACTTTTGGAGCCTATTTATGAATGATAAACGCTACTTAAAACAAATCAAGCTCGGCAGAAAGTAATCTCCCCTTTTATGGAAGGGATATTTTCCGATCATTCCTCAAATGCTATCTTTGTATCCTAATTAAAGGAGTGAAACAAATGGCAAAAGATGTTTTGTGTGAGGTAAACAACTGTACGTTTTGGGCAAGTGGAAATAGATGTAGTGCGGATCAAATTTATGTTGTTAGCCATACAGGCGAAACAGCTGATAATAGCAGAGAAACGGACTGTAAGACATTTGAACCTGTTGAGCTTTCCTAATTATAAGAAAAGCGCAAGCGCCTTGGTCAGCCCCGATATAGGGCGACTTGTCGACTGGCCGGCGAAAGCAGGGTCAAAGACAAGTCGCCCTTAATGCGTACAGAAAGCGATAGCTTTCTGTAGCCAAGCATAAGACAGCCCCTGCAAGAAGGTGCTTTTTGCCTCCTTCCTAGACTTGCGTCCCAAGGAGCCGCAACTGGATAAGCTGTAGACCATCGAGGGGCTAGGCGCTGGAGCTAGACAATTCTCAAAGTTAAAAACTTTTATACTTTCTTACCTTACAAATCGAGTAGGAGGCTAATCATTAATTGATTAGCCGACTCCGGGTAGAAAAGTCGCCCAATTGGCGACTCAAACCCCCACAGAACCCGGCGTGCGGATTTCCCGCACCGGGCTCTTCAGAAAATGCTTCACAGTTTCGCGTACATCTTTAATTCCGAAAACGGAATTGATAGTTTAGGACGCTCTAGAGGAAAAATCGACTTAATCTTATTGAACTTTTCCCACGTTATATAGCTCTTTTGGCTTCTACT
>NZ_JAMBOH010000030.1 GCF_023715505.1 Neobacillus cucumis
TAAAACCAAAAAAGGAAATAAGTATTTGAGATCAGCATTAACTGAAGCAGCTCATTCAGTAAAAGGTTCGAAGAACTATCTCGGAGCACTGTATCGACGAACAGCATCACGAAAAGGCAAAAAACGATGGTTGTCTTAAATAGAAATGGACAAACATGGAGTATTAGAAAATATAAGAAACCTTTTTAGGTTAATGTTTCAGCCAGTAAAAGATGCAAACTCGTCTTTTCCTTCTTCAACTAAACTGTCCGTTAGCACAAGAGGCGACTGTTAGTTAAATAAGATTTATCCTTTTTATTTAGATAAGGTAAAAGTTCACTTGAGGAACTCATCAAGTGAAACAACGTATTCAATTTCGTGAAGTTCCTTATTTAACTCCTGCATATAATACGTTACAGCTTCTACTAATGCAGTTGTAGTAATGTATGTGTGTGTTTCAAACACCTGCCAAATTGAATAAATCCTCCAATTGTCATTACCTTTATAAATAAAGTTAATTATCGCCTCATTATGGTCAATTGTGTCGTAGTTCATATTTTCTCTAAAACCACTACGAATCTTTTGTAACCATCCACCTAATTGGATACCTAGCTCAGCAAGATTGACATATGGCTCACCGAAAAACAATTTTTTATCCGCATAAATGTTTAAAGTACCTTCTATAAAACCTTGTTCGTAAGCAGTATATTGTAGTCCAGTTGGTACATTTTTGTCTAAAGCAAACGAGAATCTTATATCCATAGAATCACTCCTCAGGCAAATATTCTATATTCAATCACTATTCCCTCTTCTTCAAGTAACCTGCTAGTTAACACAAGAAGAAAAGCTGCCTTTGATTTCAGCAAATAGATCTTCAAACAGAGCACCCCGTTAGTTCAATATCTACCCCAAAACTTTTCAATTTCATCTGAAGCTTTCCTTGTTTCAGTACCCATATACTTATATGCGGTTTGTAGCAATTTCTTGGAGTCGCCAAGTCGTGCAAGAATCGTAACACTTAATAATTCTTTAACATCATCATCACCTTCAGTTGCCATCAGTTCAAGAAAATTAAATAATTCTTTAATCTTGGCTATATCCTGCTCTATACCAATTAATTCAACAAAATAATCGTTACACTCACCAAAGAATACGTGATTTAAAACTTCATCGTTTAAGTCCATATGTTCCTGTAATAAAGGCTTATACTCCTTGAGGTTTTCAGTAAAATGCTTTGCTAAGTCATTGAAATTCATCTTTTTCTCCCTGTTTCAAAACGTGTTTACACTTATCGTTCTCTAAAGTGGATAGATTCTCCTTCTTCAACTAACCTGCATCCGTTAGTTCCATAAGAAAAGCTGCCTTCGATGGCAGCTAGATCTTCAACATAAGCACCCGTTACTTTAAGTGCAATTTTTCACAATCGCTCCAAAGGAACAGTACCCTGCAAAATTATTTCCCCCTATATTTGAATAAATCATTTAGAGGGAGATTGGTGCTGTGTTACTCTGTCCTATTTTGATAGAGGTAAAGCCCAAAATCTTGCATAACGGAGGTGTGCCCCATTTGTCGTAACATAGTAGCTATATTGCCACGGTGATAGGAACCGTGAGTGACAACGTGTAGTACCGTCTCAGAAATAGAAGTTTCAAGTAACCCAGCATATGGGTTATCAACTACAATCAACTTTTCAATATCTTTTTGATTGTCCAGAAGTGCTCTGTATCGTTCGGATAAGTCTAGAAATATTACTTTCATTTCCTCAATACTTTTCATTTCCACCTGTTCTCTTAATTGATTCGTGGTCGCCATTGCTTCATTCATACTTTTACCTGAGATAATGTCAAACCAAGTATAATCTGTGAGATAAATGTGAGACAACACCTTTGATACCGAAGAAAAACCACTCTGAATATCCTTATGATAAATATCCTGTGGAAGTTCTCTCAAACGGTCAATTATAACTTCATTTGCCCAAACGTGGTAGTTGTACATTTTTATTACGGGGTGTGTCATATTAATTTTCCTCCATTTCTATTTGTTCTTCCTTTGTGACAAACGGTACTTAAAAATCTAAATTTTGGAAAAACCATTAACTTATATATTCTGTTTTATTAAAAAAAATTCCTTTAACTAAACTGCATCATTAGTTGAATAACAAAAGGGATTGCATGAGTAATTCCTTCTTCCACATAAGCACCCGTTACTTTAAGTGTAGTATTTCACAAAGTTAGTAAAGAAAAATTAATAAAAGCAATCCTATTTTATTATTGATAATGGTACTTTTTGGATATTATACTGGAGGTGAATAACTATTTAATAATGGAGGGAGATTTACCATGGAGGTAACATTTACAGTAAGCAAATGGGATGAAAAGCCAGTAGACGATACTAGAAAAGAATTCCCTATTAATATTGCCCATGTCGAATATGATATTGAGGGTGAATTAACAGGAAAAGCTTTTGTTGAATATTTATTATTTTATATAGACTCTACAATGGATGATGGTCACTTAGCCACTTCTAAAATTTCCGGATTTCTGCATTTTGAAGGAACTTACAAGGGAAAACATGGAACATTTACGGCTTTAGAGCAAGGAATATTTGATAATGGAAATCTAGATTCTCCAGGAACAATCATCAAAGCTACCGGTGACTTAGAAAGCTTGAAAGGGTCTTATAACTATAAGTTTATAGGTGAAACCAGTAAGATGATTCTAGACTTTAAATTCTAACACAACAGTAAAAAAGGGCATTTCTGTACTACCAGGAATGTCCTTTCGTCGAAAGATCGATCTACCAGATATTTAAACAAGAAAGTATATTTTCTCCTGTTTGTAAGCAATATAAAGGAAACAATGCTAAGGAGTTTTATTAATGTTGGCAACAATAATCAGAATCGGTCTATTATTAATACCGTGGTTAACTGTTTTCTTTATTCCAAAAAATGTGTTTAAAAAATATTCGCCCGTTGCAATTTTCGCCTCTTTATTAGTTGCAATTAATTGTATGTTTTCTGTTCCTTTTAAATGGTGGACAGTAAAAGGTGGTTTAATAAATAAGGTTATTAATGATTTGAGCTTTATATTAGGACCATTCTTTATAGGAACCATTTGGATTTTTCGTTTGACTTTCGGGAAATTCTGGTTATATCTTTTGACTAATATTCTAATAGACTTATTTCTTGCTTATCCAATTAACTGGATAATGCAAAAATTAAAGGTCTATAAATTAGTAAATTATAAATCAAAACACGTTTTTTTCATTGCTATCTTTTTTGCTCTGGTTATTTACCCCTACCAATTATTCATAACTCGAACAAAATCCAGTAAATGAAGCTGGATTTCTTTATTTTCTCTTTGACTTTGCCTCCCACACTAGTGCAAATTGAAATTCTAATATCCACAAGTGTACAACAGTTACTGTCAAACTAAACTGCCAGTTAGTTTTAGTGAAATATTTCACAAACTTCTTTTCTTCCCAGTGAATCGAGGAGAATCTTTTTCGAGATGGTGGATAGAATTCAAAAATTGTCGATAAGATCTAAACTAATATCATGGAAAAAAATGCTAAAATAAAGTAGATGTTAGAAATTTGAATAGGTTAATAGATAGAAATTTGAATTTGGAGGGATTCATGTTGCCGAGAAAATGGTTTAGTCATTTTGCCATGGCGTTTCTTCTGGTGTTTAGTTTAAGTATCGTTGTACCTCCAGATTCCGCATCCGCGGCTGGATCCTCTGCTCTTGTTAGTACAAGTGGGGCCATTCTTAAAAGAGGAAGCCGGGGACCTTCTGTAACAGAGCTACAGAGGAAACTAACATCGCTTGGATACAACACAAAAGGAATGGATGGGATCTTTGGAGTAAACACAGAAAATGCTGTTAGGCAATTCCAAAAAGCTCGTCATCTACAAGTAGATGGAATTGTGGGCCCGGTTACGGCAAAAGCGCTCGGAATAAACATCCAAAGCAGCAGCATTGTATTGAATGTACCATTGATTAATCAAATGGCTACACCTCGTTTAAAAAATGGATGTGAGATGACCAGTTTAGCTATGGTTTTAAACTATCACGGTGTGAAAGTGACGAAAAATACATTAGCAAACCAGGTGAATAAAGTTCCTTGGACGTATAGTAATGGCTTAAGGGGAAACCCAAATATAGGGTTTGTAGGTGATATGGCAAACGGACCGGGGTTAGCTGTATACAATGGCCCCGTTTTATCACTTGCAAAAAAATATGTAGGAAATAAAGCTGTGAACCTAACGAAGAAGCCTTTTTCTGAAGTATTAAGCTATGTCGGCCAAGGGCTTCCAGTTTGGATTATAACGACAACCACTTTTGCACCGGTATCAAATTTCCAATCGTGGAATACCCCACAAGGGCCGATTCGAATTACGTTTAGCGAGCATAGTGTTGTGATTACCGGTTATGATCAAAACTATGTTTATATTAATAACCCTTATGGCAGTAAAAATCAAAAATTAAACAAGACTACCTTTATGAAAGCTTGGGAACAGATGGGGAGCCAAGCGATAGTCATATTAAAGTAAAGTAAAGTAAAGTCACATTAAGAAAATGCGAGAATTATGTTTGTTGTGATCCATTATTTCATACAATTCCACCGGTTGCATGCTCCCTCAAACAGACTTGCACTTTTACATATCACTGCAATGAATCCGACCACTTATTCCGGGGCTGCCTCATGATTTGATGCTCCGTTTTCCCAGCCCTGGAAGCAGTTGGAACAAAGTCCAGAGCGAAGGCTGTGAGCACAAAATGGGCAGGTTTCATGCCAACCTTTTCACAACTGCCTTTTATAATTAGTCTCACCGTTCGAGGAGTCCATCGGTCTTGAATGTTCCCACGACGATCGATTCCTCGGAAAAGTGCCCCACTATCAATCTTGGATTCTTCCAATCAATCTTGTAAAACGCAAACGGGGCAGGTAAATCGGTTGCTTCCGCATGGCAAAGCAATCCAAGTTTTGAGAAAATCGTAATCATGTTATACTACCCGTTTAAGCACAATTTCTCACATAGTTATTCTGGATTATATTCCATTGTCTTACCGTACTTTCCAACCTGCGGAGTACTAGAATCAGCTGAAGGAAAAAAGTATAACGAATTTAAAAAAAGACCAGTCTCAAGTTCACCCGAATAACCAGCTATATAATGAATAGCACTCTGCTTATTTTCATCATCGGTAATGGCCTATCTAACGAAAGGTCACCGTATAGTTTATGTTGTAATTCTAATACATTCTTATTATCAAAAAATTCAATTGAGATTTTTCCTCCATCTTCTTTAACCAATTTATTTATTATGTATTTCACATCATCTATAAAAGCTGTATTATTTAATTCCCCTGGATCAATTAAGGCATAATGTTGCCAATGTCCTGATATATTGAATATTAACTTAAACCAGCTACATATATAAATGCCTTAACGCATTGATATAAACAAGAAAAAGACGTATGCCAAATTCATACGTCTTTTTGAATGCTATTTGTTCTATATACACCCGAAAACGGAATCCTTTATAAAGGTTTCAAATTATAGAAACAGCCGCTGGAACAGCCAAATCGCACCTAAAGCAACAATCGCATACGAGCCATAGGTGATCACTTTCCCAGAGTTCTTTAATTTAAATAAGTATGATAATAATGGAAGCAGTAATAAGACAATCGTCAGCTGAACGGCCTCAATTCCCAGGTTGAAATTGAGCAGTGCCACAGCTAAATGGCTCTTCGGAATACTCATCTCTTTTAAAATCGTCGCAAAACCGAGACCGTGGATCAAGCCAAACAAGAAGGTGATGCTCCAGCGATAGCGGATTTCCTTTCGAAAAATATTTTCCAGCGCTACATAACAAATACTAAAAGCAATGACTGCCTCGACAAACCGGGATGGGAGCGTAACCCAGCCCAAAACGGCCAGACTAAGCGTAATACTATGTGCAATCGTAAACGCCGTAACAATCGCTGCATACTGCTTAAAGGTTTGCTTCCTCAGCAGCAGGGCAAGCAAGAACAATAGATGGTCATAGCCAGTTAAAATATGAAGCATCCCAAGTTTAAAAAAGGAAAACCACGACGTGACAGCTGTTTTTTCCGCAGGCTTTGCCGCTGAATCTGGCTGAACGTGCGCGGCATCCGGCTGTGTGGTCTGACCTTGCTCCTGTTGGGCCTCAGTCACTAAAAACGTCCAGGTACGCTCTTTTCCTTGAATCACACCCTCGCTCGATTCGCCATAAATCGAAGCCGTGATCAGATCCACATAATTGGTAGCAGTATCATGATAATAAAAACCATCATTATAATTAATCGTGTCACCTGGTGAGAAGGCCGGAAATGTCATAGTAGTCGATAGATACTCTTTATTTTCTTTTTTTACAAGCTTCATAGACTCAATCGTTGGCGTTTGTTCCTTATTTCCTTTATCAAGGGTAAGGCCCTCCTCGATTAACTCTTCCAAATGATGCTTATTCTTGTTGATTTCCGATTTTTCAAGGACAAAGTTTTTGTTTGCATCGAGATGGGGTACTAATTCTATAACGGATAGCGTGTCAAGGGTAAAGACCACTTCGGTGTGTTTACCGTCCACAGTCATTTTTGTATAACTCGCACTATAGGCATGAGCAGAAGCTTTAGAAGGAATCGTTATCCAAACTAATAGAATAATTGCTAATAAGGACAAAATTAAAGGTCTAGAAATATAGAACATTCGATGTTTCTCGAAAAAAGCACCCACAGTTTTCCTCCTTAAATTACTATTTATATATAATTTTATGGTTGGTAATAGGTCGGGATTTAATCCAATTCTACTTCTATATAATCATATTCGAATCCCATTTGTACATATGGAAATGAATTATTGTTCATAAATCCGTCACACTTTCTATCTTTCTATTTAGAAATTTTGTAGAATAATGATGTAATTAAAATTATTCAGAAAAAAAGGGGGATTGGGGGCTGCTTTTTTTATAAAAATTATATATAAAAGGGTGGAGTTTGAATGAAGGGGAATAGTATGAAGTTCAAGCGTTGGACGAGTTCGTTTATGGCAGCGCTTCTATTGATCAGTACATTTTTGCCGAGTAGTTTAATAGGCAGAGCGCATGCGGATATGGCTGATCATGTGGTGATTTCTCAAGTGTTTGGCGCAGGAGGAAATGGCACAGGTTCTGCATCTTCACCATATGCACCATACAATAAAGACTTTATAGAACTATATAACCCAACAGATCAGTCGGTTAATTTAAAGGATTGGTCTGTGCAATATGCATCTAACACGGGGGCCTTTAGTGCTTCAACTAAACTAAACAACACAATCCCTGCCCATGGGTACTACCTAATTGCAGAGGGTGGCGGGGCAAATGGGGCCGACATTCTTCCTAGCGATGACTCAGGTACTATTGCAATGGGTGGAACAAATGGAAAGGTTAGATTAGTGAATAAGGATGCGGTTGTTATCGATTTGGTTGGTTACGGAACTGCAACAACATTCGAGGGTTCTAATCCAACAAAGGCACTTTCAAATACAACAAGTGCACAACGAAGACCGTATGCAAACACAGACCCAGCCCCTGGAAAAGGAAACGCCTGGGATACAGGTGATAACTCCGCAGACTTCTATGTTGGACCGGTCACAGCCCCAAGAAACACAGCAAGCTCAACAGAAGCCCCAATGGTTCCACAAATCAGCTTACAGCCAAAAGGAAACAATATCCAATATACGGCAGGCAAAGTGACAGGACTACCGGAATCAGTAGAAGCTGGATCAACTGTAAAAGCCTATGCAAGTGCAACAAAAGGCACTGCTCTTGGGACAGCTACCGCCAAAGCAGACGGTTCATTTGAACTTACCGTTACAGCTGATAACACATTAACATCTGTTTATGTTGCTGCAACCCAAAATGGCTTGGCAGAAAGTGCAGCCATCCAAATAAATGCCGCAACAGCTAGTAATGTTGTGGATCAAGTAAAACTAAGCTATGTAGTAGCAGATGGCGTCGGGACATTAATCGGCAGTGCAGGAGCAGCTTCTGCTAATGCTGTTGTCAATGTGTACTCACCGGATTCCACTAAATTAAATACAGAAGAAATCAAAGCAGGTACACAAGGAGACTTCACTGTTACCATCAACAATGCTCCTAATACCGTATCTGTGACACAAACAACGAGTTCCGCTAAAGGAATCATGCTAGAAAGTAAGCCAGTTTCCGTAACCAAAGCGGATACAACAAAGGTTTCGAAACTAAATGAAGTTCGTTCCTATGATTCCAATGGAAAACCTTTAAACGTAGATAAGTACTTTACGATCGAAGCAGTGGCTACAGTTGATAATCAGATTCTCGGAACACAGAAACAAAACTTCTATGTTCAGGACGATACAGCTGGAATCAACATTTTTAGCACAGCATTAGAGACACCTTTTAAAGTAGTAAAGGGGGATAAGTTAAGAATAACCGGTAAAGTACTTGTTTATAATGGCTTAACCGAGTTCGAACCTTCCTCGATTGAAAAAATAAGCGAAGGGAATCCAATTCCTGAAGCAAGACCATTAACCATCTTAGATTCAACAACCTTTGCAACAGCAGAGCCGCTTGAAGGAAGTCTTGTAACGATTACAGGTAAGGTTTCTGCGACGGCAAGCACACCTCCTAACTATAATGTGACCTTTGTCGATGAAAACAACAAGGCGACAACATTAAGGGTGATGAGCAATACAGGAATTGTTCCAGATAAAGATTTAGTAGTTGGAAAAAGCTACACCGTGACTGGAATCCTAGGTCAATATACAACAAACAAAACACAACTGACATCGGGTTATCAAATGTATCCGCGTGCGGTAAGTGATATTGCACCGATCCTTAGCATTACTCACACAGCGCTGACAGAAGTCTATAAAGGCGCGCATGTGGAATTCGAAGCCACAGCTGATGGTGCTGAATCTGTAAAAGTGTACTATCGAGCAACAGGTACGACTGAGTATACAGCACTAGAAATGGCAAAAGGCAGCGAAGGTCGTTATACCGCAACATTAGAGGCCGCAAATGTACCGCAAAATGGATTCGAATACTATATCGAAGCAAAAGCAGGTACACAAGTACAAACGTCTGGTACTAGTGCGGCTCCACATCCAGTCACCTTAATTGAGGATACCACTGGACCAGAAATATCAGGTATGACACCGCAAGACACAACAAAAGTAGAAAATCCAACACCAGAGATTTCTGCTTTGATTGATGACGCAAGCGGGGTGGACGCAACAACGGTTCAACTGTGGCTGGATGGCCAAGAGCTAACAGCACCAGCGGCAACAATAAGCAAAACACAGGTGAAATATACACCTGGACAAGACCTTGCGCTTGGAAAACATACCGTTAAGGTGGCAGCAAAAGATACAAAAGGCAACTTAACCGAAAAAACATGGACATTTGAAGTGGTCCCACGTTTTACAGGCGGAAATCACTACCGCGGTACAACGCATAACCATACAAATATATCCCATGACGGAGCAGGTACTCCTGAGGATGCGCTAAAAGCAGGTCAATACCATCATTACGATTGGTTCGCCTTCTCAGACCACTCTCACGATATCGCCCCTGAAAAATTGGGTACAGATACCGTTGAACGGAAAACAGCAGACGGTAAGGCAGTCCCTGAACGTTCCGGCGGTTCGGACTGGCAGTTAACGAAAGACCTTGCTAAAAAGTACACAACCGATGACTATGTAGTATTCCCAGCATTTGAGATGACCTCCACTACATGGGGACACTCTAATATCTTCGGTACGGATAACTTTATCGACCGAAATATAAACGGCAAACAATACCAGGACTTAAGCCAGTACTATGCATGGGTCATGACATACGACGATATCGTGGGTCAATTCAACCACCCGGATATGTCAGCCAATGCGTTTAACAACTTTAAGCCTTATAACGCGAATGTTGATAAGCTATTCACAATGTTAGAAGTCGGAAATGGTTCCGGCCACTACGGCTATGCGAATGCCGAAACGAAATTCTACTCAGCTTTAGATTTAGGCTGGCATGTCGCACCAACTTACGGGGAAGACAACCATGAAGGAACATGGGGTCAAGTCAATGCCCGTACGGTCATCGTAGCGGACGACCTTTCTCAAGCATCCCTTCTTCACTCCATGCGTAATATGCGTGTCTACATGGAAGAGGACCCTAACTTCACGTTAGACGTATTAGCCAACGGCTACTACATGGGTTCAACAGTTGACAGCAAGTCCCTAAAATTTGATATAAAGGGAAGCGACTTAGTAGCGGAAGCTCATAATGACAGTGATTATAGCTATTTACCAACAAGCTACAAATCAGATGATAGAATCCAAAAAGTAGAACTCATTACAAACGGCGGTAAAGTAGTCGATACTTATGAGCCAATGACGAAAGACTTCACTTGGAAACCAACCTATACGGTTTCAGGCGGCCAGCAATGGTTTGTTGTAAAAGTAACGCAAATGGACGGGGAAAGAATTTATTCTTCACCAATCTGGTCAAAAGAAGAACCAGTCGACGTAAAAGTAAACAGCATTGACATCGACGGCGGCGTCATCATTGGCGGCAACCCTGCAACATTAAAAGCGACGGTTGCGAACAATGGTACACAACCAGTCAGAAATCTAAAAGTAGACTTCTATTATGATGAAGTAAAAGAAGCTGATTTTATCGGGACAAACAACATTTCTTCGATTCCGACGAAAGCTTCCGCAACGGCATCTGCAATATGGGCTGCCCCGTCAACAGGCGACCACAAAATTATCGCGGTCGTGACCTCATTAGATGGTCTGGATCTAGGGGATACGAAGTTTGTTTTACCAGTGAAAATCAAACAACCGCTCGGCGTGAAAGTATTAATTGATGCCAACCACGGCAATGAAAATACTTCGGGTGACAGCGGAACGTATAAGGATAACTTAAAATCCTTTACCTTAATGCTTCAAAAAGAAGGTTATACCGTAGCTGAAAATAAAACAGTCCTTACGGATGAAGTGTTAAGCGGTGTAAAAGTATTAGTACTCACACACCCAAGATATGCACTCACTGCAGCAGAAAATGCAGCTGTGGCTAAGTTTGTGAAAGATGGCGGCTCCTTGTTAATGGCAGGGAAGAGCAATAACAACACAGACCCAACGGTTAACAACGCCCTACTTGGCGAGATGGGTTCAACCATCCGCATGGGGAACGATGGTGTCTTTGACTTAAGCAAGAGCGGTAACTTCTGGAGTGAGCCAACCGTCAGCCCATATGCAGTCAGAGTGCATCCAAGCTTGGTTTCCAACTTGATCACCGACCGCGTATCATTTATTGATTACTACAGCGGAACAAGTCTATCTGGAGCCGATAATCAGGCGTTAACAGACGGCGGTAAAGTGACAATCCTTGCAAAAGGAAATGAAACCACCTATCAAGGAAACATTAAAGGCGGATACACCTATGATGCCGTCTCCGATGAAACAGGCGGTTCAGCCATTCCGTTAATCGCGTCAGAAGAAATTGGTACCGAAGGACGTATTGTCGTTTCCGGTATGAATATCTTCAATGACAAACAAATGGATGAATCGTACGAGCCAAAAGGAAACGACGAATTCACACTAAATGCCGTCAACTGGCTAGCACATCGTGAAACGAAAGTGTCCAAAATTGCCGATGCACGTTCGAAAGAAGATGGCACGGATGTAGTTGTAGAAGGTACAGTAACAACAGGAGCAGGCAATTTCTTCGATGCGTTCTACCTGCAAGATGAAACCGGCGGTATTATGGCATTCCAGGAAGTTCCGGAAGGCTCGCTGAAACTAGGCGATAAAGTACGTGTTCATGGGCACATCAAGACATTTGAAAATAACAAAGAATTAGAGTTTACTAGCTTTGCAAGTGACGTGATTAAAATTGGTTCAGGGAATCCAGTCCAGCCTAAGACAGTGGCTACTGGTGAAGCGACCAGTGCGGCCAACCAAGGATTACTGGTTAAGGTAACAGGAACCGTTAAATCAAAATATGACGATAATTCTTATGTAATCAACGATGGTTCAGGAGAAGTATTAGTCTTTACAGACGGATATATCGTCAACCAAAGCGGTCCTGTTCCAGCTCTTAAAGTGGGCGACACGTTAGAAGCAGTCGGTCTTTCTGGGTCATTTTCAGAAGGGACACGAATCCGTGTTAGAGATACAAAGGAATTAGTAGGATATGATAGAACAGCTCCAGAAGCACCAGTAGTTACTGGTGTAACTGATCAAGCTGTGGAGATCACTGGAACAACGGAAGCCAGTGCCACTGTAAAAGCAACAGTTAACGGTGAAGAAATAGGTAAAGCAATAGCGGATGGGGAAGGTAAATATACCATCACCATTCTGAAACAAACAGCAGGAACTAAAGTTGCTGTAACAGCTACAGATGCTGCTGGCAATGCTAGTGTAGCAACGGAAGTAACAGTAAGTGATGTAACAGCACCAGAAGCACCAGTTGTAAATGAGGTAACAGATCAAGCTATTGTAATTACTGGTACGACTGAGGCTAATGCTAAGTTAGAAGCAAGGGCTGCTGGCGAAGTGATCGGTACAACAACAGCAGATGCGGACGGTAATTATAAGATTGACATTGAAAAACAAGCAGCAGGAACCAAAATTGCTGTAACATCAACAGATGCAGCAGGTAATGTTAGTGAAGCTGCTGAAGTAACCGTAAGCGATGTAACCGCACCGGATGCACCAGTCGTAAACAATGTAACAGATAAAGATGAAGTCATCACGGGTACAACAGAAGCCGATGCGACTGTAAAAGCTGTGGCAGGCGGTCAAGAAATTGGTACAGCAACATCTGATGGTGATGGTAAATTTACCATTACAATTGTAAAACAAACAGCAGGAACCAAAGTTGCCGTAACAGCTGCAGATGCTGCTGGCAATACTAGTGCAGCAACAGAAGTAACCGTAATCGATGTAACGGCACCAGATGCACCAGCCATTAATCCAGTAAACGATAATGATGTCGTGATTACTGGAAAGGCAGAGGCTGGCGCAACAGTTGTGGCAAAGGTGAATGGCCAAGCTATTGGTACAGCAACTGCTGAATTTGATGGAACATATTCCATTGGTATGGCGAAGCAAACAGCCGGTTCCACGATCTCTATTACAGCAGTCGATGCAGCTGGAAATAGTAGTTCAGAAACAACGATCACGGTGTTAGATGAAAAAGTAACAAAAGTAAGTGTCACAACAGCTAAGCCTGGTACGCAGGTATTTAAAGAATCGATTCAATTTATCGCAACTTCTGAAGGAAGCAGAACTCCTCAATATCGTTTCTATATCATTGATAAAAAGGGAGATACGATCTATTCGCAAGCCTATGGGGTAAGCAATACATTGATTTGGACAGCTAAAAATCCTGGCACCTATACCATCGTTGTCGAAGCGAAGGACAAGTACAATTTCGGTTTATTCGCAACCTATTCTGAGGCGAAGACGCAATTGACCTTTGACGTGGCAGCTGGCAAGGCAAAGAAATAGTTTTTAAAAACTTAAATGTTTTTTCATAGTTTATTCATAAACAGAAGATAGAATAAGGTCATGGAGAGGACAAGCTAATTCAACCCTTTTTCATGACCCCCTTTTGTATATCATATTTATCCGGCCTAGTGCCGGATATTTTTTTTCTAAAAAATGTACTAGTTTTAGAAATTGGCAGGTCAATTATAAAAATTGGCCGGTAAAATTCAAAAATGGCAGGTATTTTTCCAAACCGGCAGGTATTTTCGCCAAAGTGTCCGGTAAAAGACTCAAACTGGCAGGTACCCCCCAAGACCCCCATTATATAAAAAAGGACCCTTACAACGAATGTAAGAGTCCTCCATTTTTAATATACCTTTACAAAAACCGAGCGACTTTGATTACCCGCTTTGTCCATTGCGGACACATCAAGAGTAGATCCCTTTGCCTGTGCTCTTATGGCAGCTTTATAATTACCGTACCGGTCGGAAACCGCTTTTCCTACCAGGCTAGTGCCCTTATAAATATAAACCGTTGCTCCAACCTCCGCTTTCCCTGTCACAGTCGTTGATTTATACGTCACTTTATTAACACTCGGAGCGGCAGGAGGAGTCTTGTCAACAACCGTTACCAAAGTTTGGCTCTGATTACCTGCTGTATCACTCGCATAAATCGTGACAACCGTCCCTGCCTTTTGGGCACGAACCATTTTGACTACGAAAGTTCCTGAGCCAACAGCATAACCTTGGCCTAAGACAGTGCTTCCGGCCTTGATGACTACCTTTGCACCCGCTTCTGTCTTTCCGATAATAACCGTTTGATTATCTTTAATAGTTGTTGATACAGCTGGTTTTATAGGCGCTGTCTTATCTAAGACGATAATCGTCACATCAGTACTTTTATTGCCTCCGCCGTCCTGAGCATAAATAGTCAGTTTGGTTCCAGCCTTTTGCGCTATGATTTTTACCGAAAACCCTGTACTAGTAGCAGTAGCTGTTCCTAACACGGTTGAGCCAGATTTTACGTATACCGTTGTTCCGACTTCTGCTTTACCTGTCACAGTTGTTTGATTATCACTGACAGGATTGACACTTGGTGCAGCCGGTGGGATTGTATCTTTAACTGTTATGGAAGTGGTACTACTTGGGTTCCCTGCTGCATCTACAGCATAAACAGACAAGATGGTACCGCCAGTTTGTTTAGAAATAGGTACGCTGAAATTACCTGAATCATCAGCGGCAGCATATCCGAGTTGTGTGCTGCCTTTCTTTACATAAACGGTCGCCCCAGCCTCTGTTATGCCTGTTACGGTGGTATCCTGATCACTCACTTGATTAACCGTTGAAAGGACCGGTGCAGTCATATCAGTATCGTCGCCTAAGAGCGTATAAGTGATATCCGAATCCTTATCTTCTGGTGCTGTAAATGGTAAATCAGCTATTTTAACGATTGCCCCGCCACCGTGCAGATCGGTTCCATAACCGTTGTAAATCTTTGGATTCAGCGCAGAGAACGCAGTATCCCCTTTAAAACCATACAGTCCAGTTGCCTGCTTTAATAATAAGGCTTCTCTGAATGAGGTCATAAACTTTCCAAATGTCATAGTAGGGTCAATGTATTTATGGATCACATCTTCGACTGCTCGATAATTATTGTTTGGATCTTCCAGTATTTCCTTAAAGATCTTGTCGCCTTGGTTTGCTTGCAGCTTGAGATATTCGGCAAACAAATAGGACAAGGAGTAATTCGCCAAAACGTCACCTTCGTCATCCCAATACAATAACGAATGGCCATCTGTGATCGAATCAGAGTAATTATAATAAGCAATCCGATCCGTTAATGCTTGACCAGTATAGATCTGTTCAGCTGCCATTGATAATCCTTCATCTAACCATGTATCCATTTGGGAAGTACTGTTTTCAATAAAGGCTGTGCGGTTAAAGTTGACCATGTGTTGAAATTCATGGGCTAACGTACTATAAGCCTGTGTCACATCCTTAACCGAACCCGTTCCCATTGATGGGTAGGTATCGATGTTAAAGACCTCCATTTGATTGGAGTCAGGTAAATCAAATAAATCATAAGGGTTGAAATATCCTGCCACATAGCCGCCGCTTCCGCTAAAGCCATCCTGGATATCATAGCAGAGGATATTGACTTTCCCATTCCCATCTACATCTGATTCAACTCCAAAGTTGGTATTGACGATCGGTTTAATTTTATTATCAAACTCTTGACCAAGCTTTTGAGCATCTAAAGAGCTAATTTGATTATTGTAGACCCATACATTGGATTTTGTGCCGCTGTATAGTAATTTCGCCGTAATGGAATAATCCGAATCTGATTCAATATCGGTTACCCAAAAGGCTTTACTGTCTCCTACAGCAAAAGGAGTATACATCGTTTTTCGACGGATTTTACTATCTTTGTGTTTTGCGATATTAAAAGGTTTGACTAAATCCATTTTATAAGCACTAGGCTGCAATTTCTTATTCATCGTATAGTTCTTGTTTTTTATCGTAAAAGATCCTGTATAGGCGTATCCATCAGCATCTGTCGATTCGTTATTAATGATCACATAGCCCTGACCTGCTGTTAGAGCATGAGCCGTTTCTCCAGCTGAAAAAGAGAATAGTAGAAGGCTGGATAAGACGATACAAAATAATCGTTTGAATGTTTTCATAAGAGCTCCTCTCAAATCATTGGTTTCTATCTAGTAAGTTAGTTAACGGTTGCCCAAGCAGAATTACTTTGATTGCCGCTTTGATCGATGGCCAGCACTTCTAATTTTATGCCCCGCTTCTGAGGAGGTATAGCTGCTTTGAAGTTTCCATAACGATCACTTGTTGCCTGTCCGATCAGGTTGGATCCATAAAAAATATAAACCCCTGAACCAGCCTCTGCTTTTCCAGTTAGAGAGGTCGAGGTAGTTGTCACTTTACCTACGCTTGGAACAGCGGGAGCCGTTACATCCGTCACCGTTACGGAAGTACCTGCACTGCGATTCCCCGCTTTATCGATCGCATAAACGGTTAAGATGGTACCTGCTTTCTTTCCTGCTGTGAGTTTAATAGTAAAAGAACCTGTACTTGAAGCAGTGATTTGACCTATCAAGGAGGATCCTTGTCTAATCTCTACTCGCGCGTTTCCTTCAGTCGTTCCATTAATAATCGATTGGTTATCAGCTACTGAATAAACAGTTGGTTTTCCTGGAGCCGTTTTATCAAGCACCGTAACGGTAGTGCCTGCACTCTGATTTCCGGCAGCATCTTTCGCATAAACGGTTAGTTGTGTACCTGACATTTGTGTGGGAGTTGTTACAGTGAAGTATCCAGCCGAGTTCGCTTTATTACTACCAATCGTGGTACTTCCTTTTTTTACAATAATCGTTGAATTCGCTTCTGCCTTACCGCTAACACTTTTATCATTATTGTCAACTGCATAAACAGTTGGCTTTGCAGGTGGCGTTCTGTCAACAACTGGCGGAGTATAGAAAGGGTTCGCTACTCTAAATTGAGTAACATCTTGGTAATACAGATCACTCGTATACTCTGAAACACCTACTCTCATATAAATGTAGGGCTGGCCTTGGTACATTGATTTAGGAACGAAAGAATTTAGCGTACCGGCAGTCGCTCCATATGTATTAAAATTAGTTTCACCTGTGTACTGTAAAGTTCCCCCATTATTTTTTAGGAACTCAACCGTAAGATATGGGTCTTTTAAGTATCCGTATTCAGATTGGTATAAAATTTTAACATTCATTTGTGTGGTGGAATAATTGGAAACCGAATTAAAGGTTAGAGTGTGATATGTATACCAGCTATCTAACAAGTAATCTACAAATGTGTTGTTTGTTTTTAGGGGATAATCTCCCGGGTTTACGGATAAGGATTTCTTCAAACCTTTTCCAGGTAAATTGATTGTGGTCATCTTGCTGCTAAAACTTTTAAGTACGGGTTTAATTTCCTGCGCGTGTGCATTAATCGGTACTGCGATGAAACAAAATAATAATAAACCTAGTAAAAACCTAAATTTCTTCAAACCCATCTACTCCCTTAATCATATATTCCTAAAAAACTATAGTTCTTTATAAGGAATATTATAAACTATATTTTCCGTAAAAAGAATGAAGTGGAGGTAAAAATTTGAAGATTAATAAATAAATTCTACTATTCCGAGAGATGGAGATTAAATACTATAAACCTATATTATTTAAATTGGGGGAAGTTGAAGCTGCATCGAAAGGCCTCTGAATATTTTGAGAGTCATTTGGTATAATTACTGTTAACTCACAAGTGGCCGGTTGATGAAAAATAGAAAACCTCTGAATCAACTAACTTTTAAAAAATAAAAAAACCGAGTTTCTTCTATTATATATTCAATAATAGCGTTTACATAAAGTTGATTAAAAAAAGCAAACTCTACGGAAGAGTTCGCTATTGGTTAGTAAAATATTTAATTAAGTAATTACTCCATACCTCATATCCTTTTGCGCTTGGTGCGCTTCCATCTGGCAGAAGGTAATCTTTAAATGCATTTGTATTGGGATCCGGCCAGGCTGTCCAATGATCAAGATAGGCAATCTTATTTTCCTCTGCGAACTTCTTCAACACGGCTACCTGATTAGGATAGAACTTAGCTTGAAACAGTGGATAGGATGGCTGAAGTATAAATGTTGTTTCAGGCTGCTTAGCTTTAATATCATCCATAATCTTTGTTATATCCTTTAGGGTGTTCTCTGGTAATACTTCCCCGTTATTAAGTAAAATAAATGGCTCTAATACAATTACATCAGCCTTTTCAGCAGCTAAATCAGCCTGTTTATTATCACTGATAAACTTGGTGGAAGTTGAATTAAAAGTTTTTAACTTAACTTGAATGTTTTTTTTGCCAAATGTCTCTATTAGCTTTTCTTTAACGCTGGGATAGCTGCCAGCAGTATCAGAACCAATGGCTGGAGATCCAACAAAAAGGATCTTGTAGGCCTTTTTCTCTTTTATCGCTTTTTTAAATGTTTTAACAGCAGTTGAAGGCCAATTAGAAGTGTAGGCTACTATTTCTTCTTGATCAAAACCAGTAGTAATCTTCTGCGAACTAACCCCATCGGCCTGCGTGAAAGAGGATAGATGATTCGAAGCAACGGCGATTTTTTTATTCCAATTGGAATGGCCCCAAACGACCACCGTAAGGCAGGCAATACCTAATAGTATAGTAAAAAAAGTCTTCATTTATGATACCCCCAAATTATTCTGCACATCCATTATAACAAAAAGATTTTGAAAAATAATTCCAATTACACTTTTTAACTACAAAATATTACAATACAGTGTAAAATAAGAAAGTGGTGAAAGAAATAAACAAATATATGACAAAAACAACAAAAACTTTACAAATAAAGTCAACATTAGTCGAAATATTTATGCTATAATACACATTGGCTTATTTTTGGAAATAAAGGGAGGACAACATGGAAGAAACCATTAGCTTAAAAGAGTTGTTTGAAACATTACGCAAACGACTAAGTTTAATATTGAACATTACATTTATAGCCATACTAATCAGTGGTGTGATAAGTTATTTCTTCATAACACCTATCTATCAAACATCCACACAATTGCTAGTCAATCAGGCAAAAAATGAGCAGTCTCCGTACCAGAACAATGAAGTACAAACGAATCTCCAGTTAATAAATACCTATAACGTAATTATAAAGAGTCCTGCCATCCTTGAAAAAGTGATTAAAGAATTGAATATAGATATGACAGTTTCGGAGCTAAATGGAAAAATTACCGTTCAAAACGAAACGGATTCACAAGTAGTGAACCTATCTGTACAGGATGAGAATGCTGAAAGGGCAGCAAAAATTGCCAATACAACAGCCGATGTATTTAAAAAAGAGATTGTAAATATCATGAATGTAGATAACGTTAGTATTCTGGCAAAAGCAACCGTAACGGACCAAATATCCCCAATAAAACCAAGACCTTTATTAAATATTGCTATTGCTATGGTAGTTGGTCTTATGGTTGGAGTAGGATTAGCTTTCCTTTTAGAATACCTTGACAATACCGTCAAAAATGAGGAAGAAATCGAAAAATTGCTTGGGGTATCAGTGCTAGGTGTCATTGCTGCGATGGATGATTCAAAATTAAAAGACAGTAAGAAAAAAAGTTCTGAGAAAAATGCTAGATTAAGAGGTGAGACGATTGGCTCTTAAAAAGAATAAGAAAGCTTTAAGTAATAAAAGAAATATCATTACCAAGTTTGACTCAAAATCCCCAATTTCAGAGCAGTATCGAACAATCCGTACAAATATTCAGTTTTCTTCAGTAGATAACGAAGTTAAATCGTTAATGGTAACATCATCTGGACCAGGGGAAGGTAAATCGACTACAGTTGCAAATCTGGCTGTTGTATTTGCACAGCAAGGAAAAAAAGTATTGCTTGTAGATGCTGATTTGAGAAAACCAACGGTTCATTATACATTTAATCAAACCAATACATTCGGCCTAACAAGTGTGTTAACTAGGCAATTGACGTTGGATAAGGCTGTTGCTGATACAGGAGAAAAGAATCTTTTTGTCTTAACAAGCGGACCAATCCCTCCTAATCCAGCTGAATTATTAAGCTCGAAGGCAATGGAACAATTTTATCAGGATGCACTAGATTTATTTGATATTGTTCTATTTGACACCCCGCCATTATTAGCAGTAACAGATGCGCAAATATTAGCTAATAAATGTGAAGGTACTATTTTAGTAGTTTCTAGCGGAAAAACAGAGAAAGATCAAGTAGTGAAGGCAAAAGAATTACTAGATTCAGCTCAAAGTAAACTATTAGGTGTTGTTTTAAATAATAAGAAAATGAAAGACACAAATTACTACTACTATTATGGTGTAAAGTAACAAGATTCGACATTTTGCACCACTTTACCTTAATGAGGTAAAGTGATAATATGAAAAATGTTGTGTTTTACTGACAATATTTTGTAAAGGGTGTGCGTATTATGGTGGATATTCATTGTCATATCTTGCCTGGTATTGACGACGGAGCAAAAAATATATCAGACAGTATTATGATGGCAAAGGAAGCAGAAAAAGAAGGGATTCATACCATCATCGCCACCCCTCATTTAAATAACCAATATGATAACCGAAAAGATTTGATACTAGCAAAAGTGAACAAGTTAAACACAGCTCTAAAAGACGCAGGAGTAAATGTTACCATCCTTCCAGGACAAGAACCAAGAATATATGGTGATATCATTGGAGATTTTGAAAAGAATGATATTCAAACGCTAAATAATAGTCAATACCTTTTTGTTGAATTCCCTTCAAACCACGTCCCACGATATGCAGAAAAATTATTGTTTGATATCCAAGTAAAAGGGTTAACCCCAATCATTGTCCACCCTGAAAGGAATTCTGAGATTATAGAGAGGCCTGAAATACTGTATCGCTTTGTTGAAAAGGGGTCCTTAACGCAAGTAACAGCTTCAAGTCTTTCCGGTTATTTTGGTAAAAAAATCAAGAACTTCTCCATGCAAATCATAGAGGCTAATTTAACTCATTTTATTGCTTCGGATGCCCACAACATTAACTCCCGTTCCTTTAAAATGATGGAGGCATATGATTTGATAGACAAGGAATATGGTACAGACTATGTTTATCTATTCAGTGAAAATGCTGAGATGTTGATTACTGGAAAGTCTATTATAAAAGAAATTCCAGAACAAATTAAAAAGAAAAAGAAGTTCATATTTTTTTAATTAACCAAATGCCGAGAGTTACTGATTATTATTAACTTTATTAATTAGGTCAATACCTAATTTGTCAGGCTACCCTGTCCGTTTTTCATGGGGGCACTCGATTATGCTGTGGGAATTAGAAGTTATTTCTCTTTCCTTCGAAGCTCTTCTGCGAGAGCATGGTGCGAGGGATGGAATATATGCCCAAAAAATTAACCTAATAAATATCTAATGAAAAGGCCAGTCTGAGAGCAATTACAGTTCCATTAGATATTTATTTTTGCCAATACATTAACTAGGAAAAAAATCAAATAGATAATTAAAATAAAAAAATGGGGGATTAAAGATGAAAAAAGTAAGAAAAGCGATTATACCAGCAGCAGGTTTAGGAACTAGATTTTTACCAGCAACAAAGGCTATGCCAAAGGAAATGTTACCAATCGTTGATAAGCCAACAATCCAATATATTGTAGAAGAAGCTGTAGCTTCTGGAATTGAGGATATTATCATTGTCACTGGTAAAGGTAAGCGTGCAATTGAGGACCATTTTGATATGGCGATGGAACTTGAGGAAAACTTAAAAGAAAAGGGGAAACTTGATCTTTTAGAAAGAGTTCAATTTGCTACCAATCTTGCAGATATCCATTACATCCGTCAGAAAGAGCCAAAAGGACTTGGACATGCCGTTTGGTGTGCTCGTAACTTTATTGGAGACGAACCTTTTGCTGTCCTATTAGGAGATGACATTGTTCAAGGTGAAACTCCATGTTTACGCCAATTGATTGATCAATATGAAGAAACTTTATCTTCAGTGATTGGGGTTCAAACCGTTCCTGACCATGAAACGAATCGCTACGGTATTATTGATCCCGCTTCACAAGATGGCAGATTATACCAGGTGAATAATTTTGTTGAAAAACCAAAAGCGGGCACAGCGCCTTCAAATTTAGCAATTATGGGCAGATACGTTTTAACTCCTGAAATCTTTATGTTCCTTGACCAACAAGAACAAGGAGCAGGCGGCGAAATTCAATTAACAGATGCCATTCAAAAATTAAATCAGATTCAAAGAGTGTTTGCTTATGATTTTGAAGGTAAAAGATACGATGTTGGGGAAAAGTTTGGTTTTGTTAAAACAACCGTTGAATTCGCACTTCAACATGAAGACCTTCATGATGACATGATAGATTACTTAACAAATCTAGTTTCTTCATTAGAAAAAGAAAAAGTAATGTTATAAGGGAAGGAAGAGGTCTAGGGTGTCTGATTTGGCGAATCAAGAGGCAACGTCTATTGTTAAGAAGGATGTAACGAGTCTAGCAAAAGAGAGAAAGTCATATTTACTAGCAAAGAGGACTATTGACATCTTCGGTTCCTTATGTGGGATTATGGTATTATGTTTTCTATTTATTATTGTAGCTATTCTGATTAAATTAGAAGATCCAAAGGGTCCAATTTTCTTTTCCCAAAAGAGAATAGGATTAAATGGAAAAGAATTTAAAATGTATAAATTCCGTTCCATGGTATCAGATGCAGAGGAAAGATTAAAAGAACTTTTAAAATATAATGAAGTGTCCGGTGCTATGTTTAAAATGAAGGACGACCCACGAATCACAAAAATAGGGAAGTTTATTCGAAAAACAAGTATTGATGAACTGCCACAACTTTTTAATGTGCTAAAAGGGGATATGAGTTTAGTGGGACCTCGTCCCCCTCTTCCTCGTGAAGTTGCTCTCTATACTGAGTTTGATAAACAGAGATTACTGGTTACTCCAGGCTGCACCGGACTTTGGCAAGTAAGTGGGAGAAATAGTCTGGGATTTGAAGAGATGGTTGAATTAGATATTCAATATATTCAAAAACGTACGGTACTTTTTGATTTAAATATAATTCTAAAAACAGTACTTGTGTTATTTGGATCAAAAGATGCTTTTTAATACAAATTACTTGTTATAGGAATAACAGAGGTTAGTTCATATAACATATTCTACTTGGGATAAAGAGGAATACTTTATCCCATATTTTTAGAAGTCTTATTCCTTTTGTGTATTTACTTTATCAAGATGTTTTTTGTGTAGCTATATTTTATTTATTACTTAGTTTATGAAGGGAAGTATTCCTTTTGAAAAATATATGTATTGTAAACGAAGGATTCGGTATGGGGGGAGTAGAAAGAGTAGCGATTCAATTAGCCAATTCCTTTCAACAATTCGGTATTAATACATCATTAATTGATTTTTCAGCTAAAAATCAATTTTATTACGATATAGATAATCAGATTAAGGTACCCCATGTAATCAATCCAAGAAAGATTAAGAGAAAGATAGTTTATAAGTTACATGAGGCAAAGTATAAAATAAATAATAAACCATTAGAAGTTTATTTTCTATATAAAGAACAAACAAATGATTTAATAAACTATCTTAAGGAAAGTCAATGTGACATTTTGATATTGTGTCAGGGAATTCTTACTGCACTGATCCCAAATATTAAAAAAGCATTGCCCAATATAAAGATAGTAGCTTGGCAGCATAATGATTTTGATATCTATACTAAAAATTACTATCAAAACATTTTAGATGATTATTTTAGGGGTTTAAAATCTGCTGATTTAGTTGTTTGTTTAACAGAAGAAGATATGCAAAAATTTAAATCGTATAATTCAAACTCGTGTTATATATATAATCCGTTAACGCTCAATAATCCAAAGATTAGTAATTTAGATAATAAGAATATAATTTTTGTTGGTAGATTAGTTATCAAACAAAAGGGACTTGATTACTTAATAGAGATTGCCAAGAGTTTGGAACCAGGCTGGAGAATTCTCGTTGCTGGGGCGGGGTCAGATAAAGAAATATTTGAGAATATGATACAAGATAATAATTTAGTTGATAGGGTTGTACTAAAAGGTTCCCTATCTGAATCAGAATTAGCAGACTTTTATTCATCAGGTTCAATATTTATTTCCACATCAAGATGGGAAGGATTTGGGCTGGTTTTAACTGAAGCTATGGCAACTGGTTTGCCAGTAGTGAGCTTTTCGAACCACGGACCTACTGAAATCTTAAAGGATGGAATGTATGGGGTATTAGTAGAAAACTATGATATTAGCAAGTTTTCAAATGAGTTGAAAGAATTAATGCTTTTCAAAGAAAAGAGAGAAAAATTACAGCAATATAGTATAGAAAGAGCAGCTGATTTTAGCTCTCGTATTATTTTAAAAGAATGGATAAATAAGCTAAGATTACTTGAGGATTAAATATGTATTTTAAATTGGGGTGAATTTAGATTTATATCTAAATTAAAATTATGAATATATTTATTAAAAAATTAGTTGGATTTTCTGTTGGTCCAGTAGCTGGTGCATTTATTGGCTTGATAACAATTCCTTTAACTACTTATTTTATTGTACCAAGTGAGTATGGTAAAGCGAGTATGTTTGCATTATTTCAAATGATATTTGCTACATTAATATACCTTGGAATCGACCAATCTTATACTAGAGAATATCACAGTGAAAAAAACAAAAAGAATTTATTTCAGAATGCTATCATTATTCCGTTAGTGTTTTCGTTATTTATCCTACTCTTAACAATCTTGTTCTCTAAACATACTTCAATTCTGTTATTTGATAGTCCGAACTATAAATTCTCCTCTATATTATTTGGACTTATGATAGTTTTCATGGTATTAGAGCGATTTATTCTTCTATCCATAAGAATGGAAGAAAAGGCACTAGAGTATTCATTATTAAATATATTTGTAAAACTGGCAGTTTTAGTACTCACTTTGTTTTTCATTATATTTGTTAGACGTGATTTTTTAACCATTGTGTATGCAACGACAATTGGTCAAGTGATCGGGGATCTTTATCTTCTTTTTAGATATAGGAAATTATTTATTTTAAAAGATTTCAAACTAGATACTGTCTTATTAAAAAGAATGCTGTCATTCGGGCTGCCAATTTTAATTTCAGCTTCATTATCAAATCTACTCAATTCTCTAGATCGTTTGTCTCTAAGAGCTTGGAGTGATTTTTATCAGTTAGGAATTTTTACGGCTACATTAAGAATAGTAGCTACATTAACTATTATTCAAACAAGTTTCACTAGTTTTTGGGTTCCGACTGCATACCGGTGGCATGAAAAAGGTAAAAGTATGGATCATTATAAAATAGTAAGTGAGGGTCTACTTTTAGTATTGTCAGTTCTGTTTTTTGGAATACTAACTTTTAAGGGTTTAATTGTTACACTCTTATCATCCAACTATGAAGATGCCAAATTTGTTGTTGGGTTTCTATGTTTGCAACCAATTATGTACACGATTAGTGAAACAACATGTTTAGGAATCGTATTTTCTAGGAAGAGTTATTTGAATATCTGGATAGGGATCATTTCTATAATTCCAAACATTATTTTAAATATAGTGTTGGTACCGCATTTTGGAGCTATTGGTGCGGCTATAGCAACAGGGATTTCATATATTTGCTTCTTTGTAGGTAGAACCTACTTTTCGGGTAAATGTGGTATGAAATTTAATGTAAACAGACATTATCTTGTTATCTTTTTATTACTAATAGCTGCATTCATCAATTTAATCCATAGTGAAATCGTAGTGTTGTTAAATATAGTTATGTTAATTTTAGTTGTGGCTGTACAATTTGGAACCATAAAAAAATTTATAAACATACGTAAAGGAAATCATAAAGAACTTTATGATTTTTCATAGATAATGAACCTTTATGGCAAAAAATAAGTTTCATAAATTTGAAGATTGGTGGAAATAATGAAAAAAAATATTAAAGTTTTAATGGTTGGTTCAGACACTAGTGTTAAAGGTGGAATGACTACTGTTGTCCAATCTTTTCTGAATTACAGTAAAAATAGTAATTTTAAATTGATGTTTATACCAACACATATTGAGACCGATAGTCAAATGAAAAAAATTTCTTTTTTCTTATCTGGTTTATTAAGTATATTTTTTCAATTGTTATTTAATCGAGTAGATATTGTACACATGCATATGTCTGAGAGAGGTAGTTTTAGTAGGAAGTTTATTATTTTTAAGCTTTCTAAGTTATTTAATAAACGAGTAATAACTCATACCCATGGGGCAGAATTTAAAGAGTACTATAATGAAAGTAACAGTAAGGTACAGTCTAATATTAGGAAGTTATTAAAAGAATCAGATAAAGTTATTACATTAGGTGAAAATTGGAATGATATTATTAAGAGTATTGAACCACAAACAAAAACCTTAATACTTAGGAATTCAGTAATACTACCTAAAAAAATTAATACCCTAAACAGTCAAGAAATTAATGTTCTATTTTTAGCTGTTTTAATCAATCGTAAGGGAATTATAGATCTAATCAACTCATCGTATAAAGTAATAAAAGAGTTAGAAAAAGAGGGTAAGTCCATTAAGTTTTTAATAGCAGGTGATGGCCCTCTACTAGAATCCTCTATTAATTTAACCAAAGAGTTAGGTATTGCGGAAAATTTTGAGTTTTTAGGATGGATAGATGTTAATCAAAAGGAACAGTTATTAACGAAAACAGACCTATTTGTTTTACCATCTTATAATGAAGGTTTACCTCTATCTATTTTAGAAGCATTAAGTTATGGAATTCCAGTTGTTTCTACTCATGTTGGAAGTGTAAATGAAGCAGTAATTGATGGAAAAAACGGCTTTTTAATCAATCCTGGTAATGTTGAATCTCTGTCTAAGAGTATGTTAAATATTTTACAAAGTAATGACTTCCAAGAAATGGGGAGACAGTCAAGACTACTTGCTGAAGATCACTTTAATAGTGAAAAATACTTTGAAATAATTGAAGATCTGTATGCTTCCCTTATGAACACAAAAAATATTTAAATCTATACTTGCTAAAAAGATAAAGTTTTTTAAAATTACTTTTTAGATTAGGATGAATTAATGAATGATTCAAAATAAAAAAGATTATTATTATTATTTACAAGCAGATAAAGAGGCATTAGATATAAAAAGAAAATCCCCACGACCTATTGTTGATGATATTTGGAAATTCCAAAGATTACTTAGGAAGTTAGAATATACTGTAAATTGCAAGAATGGTAAAATTGCAAAATTTTATATTTTATTATTGAAATATAGATTTCATAAATTTTCAAGATTATTAGGTTTTGATATACCTATAAATGTTTTCGGTCCTGGATTATCTATTGCTCATAGAGGCACTATAGTGGTTAATGGTGGGGCCAGAGTGGGTGCAAATTGTAGAATTCATGCTAGTGTTAATATAGGGACTGGAAAAGATACTAGTACTACTCTGGTTCCTACCCTTGGTAATAACGTGTATATAGGTCCAGGTGCCAAGATATTTGGAAAGATAGAAGTCGGAGATAATGTGGCAATTGGTGCAAATTCGGTAGTCAATAAATCATTTGAATCAAATGTTACAATAGCTGGAAGTCCTGCAAAAATAATAAACCACAAAGGATCAAAGGATTTATTATTTAGATATGAAACGTTAAAGGAAAAGGAATAAAAATAATTAATTTTGTTTTTATAGCTATGATAATATTTCTAAGGAGTTAAAAATCTATGAAACAACCTTTAGTTACTGTTTTTATTCCTATGTATAATGGTGAAGAATATATACAAGAAGCTCTGGATAGTATAATTAATCAAACTTATAAAAATCTAGATATATTAGTAGTTGATGATGGTTCGACAGATAATTCAAATAAAATAGTTAGTTCTTACAATGATCCTCGAATTAGACTCTTAGTTAACGAAACTAATAAAGGTTTACCGTATACAAGGAATTTAGGTGTTAAAGAGGCAAAAGGCAAGTATTTAGCAATTATGGATGCTGACGATATTGCCCTGCCAGATAGAATTGAGAAACAAGTTAAATATATGGAAGAAAATATAGATATTGATGTGGTCGGTACTTATTATCAAGAGTTCGGTGGTAGGTTTAATAGAATTAGAAAATCAAGTGCAGATAATCAGGAAGAATTAAAAATTTCTTTAATTTTTCATAACTATATCGGTAATTCTACTTCCCTTATTCGGTTAAATACTTTAAAAGAAAATAATCTGAGTTATAATCCCAATTTTTTTGTATTACAAGATTATGACTTATGGATCCAAATATCAAAAGTAGGAAAATTGTTTATTATGCCAGAAGTATTATTAAAATATAGGACTGGGCATACTAATATAACAAAATTGTCAAAAACTGAAAAGGCCGCAAGAAGAAAGAAATTAATGGATTCAATTCATAATGACATATTAGATTTTTATAATTTTGAATTAACAGATCAAGAAAAAAATACATTTAACGAAGTTTTTAATGACGATTTTTATGACGAAATTGGTAATGATCTCCTTAATGATATTTATTTGGTAATCAGAAGAATTACTGAACAAAATAAGGAAAAGCAAATTTTTAATGAGGTTAATTTTAATAATACAATCAAAAGAGAAATTCTTAAAGTTTTAGCTAATCCAAATATAAAACTGTCTAATAAACTTGAGTTCTATAACAAGATATGTAAGTTAGTGAATTGTAAATTAAATACAGCTGAGTTTTTCAAAATTATTGCCAAACATTCATTTAAGAAGGTCTTCTTTTAAAGACTAATTTACATTTAGGAGTGTTTTAAAATGTGGTTTTTCATAGAGATCCAAGGGAGAAAACTAATCTTCTTTAGCTTTAATCGGATTCGTCTATAAAAAAATTTAAAGAGGATGAAATTATTAAATGATTACAGAAGAATTAGGCAATGTAAAAGTAAATTTAACAGATGAGAAGGAATTGCTTCCTATATTGCATGATAGGTTAGTAAATAAAGAAAAAACCAAGGTATTTTTCTTAAATGCTCACTGCTACAATATAGCTCAAAAAGATGAAAAGTATAGAGCAAATTTAAATAAAGCGGATTTTGTCTTGAATGACGGTATTGGGGTTGATATTGGGGCTAAAATATTTAATTTTAAATTCAAAGAAAACTTAAATGGTACCGATTTAACACCCAAAATTTTAGAAGTTTGTGCAGAGTTGAGCTTAAGGGTATTTTTGTTAGGAGGTAAACCAGGAGTTGCAGAAAAAGCTTCCGAAAATATGAGAAAAAAAATACCTTTTTTAAATATTGTAGGGACCTTAGATGGGTATTTTAAAGAATCGACAGATGTTGTTTCAATTATTAACAAAACAAATCCAGATGTAATTATATGTGCTTTAGGCGTGCCTTATCAAGAAAATTGGATATCTGATAATTTTAATAAGATTAATGGTACCATGTTCTTGGCGGTTGGGGCTTTTTTAGATTTTGCATCCAATAATATAACTAGAGCCCCAAAAGTATTTAGAAAACTAAAATCAGAGTGGATTTATAGATTATTATTGGAACCTAAAAGAATGTGGAAAAGGTATTTAATTGGAAACTTTACGTTTATATATTATATCCTTAAGAATAAGGTAATCAATAATAGTCGTTAATAGAAAAAGTGGTTTGATTGAATATATCCGATAGTTAATTAATTGTAAAATTCCTTATTACTACGTTGAACCAATAATATAAAATATTATTGGTTTTATTATTGAAATGAGGAAGAGTTGAAAAATTAAAGGTGGAGTTAAATTAAAAATTGCAGTAGCTGGGACTGGATATGTAGGATTAGTAACAGGTGTTTGTCTTGCAGAGAAAAAGAATTCAGTCACATTTGTAGATCCATCGATGTGATCATCAAATTATCAATAATGACTAATTGTGATTCTTTTATTGTCTTAATCCTAGTTTGGGACTTCCTCGTTATATCCCTGGTTTTCAAGGTATGAATCAAATCTCCCATCGTTATATAGGAGACCCTGTAACCTCGTTTAATGGCTTCTAATCCTAATCCAACCGCCATGTTTGTTTTCCCACACCAGGCGGTCCCAATAGAATAAGACCAATTGATTAAACTGCTTTAAGCTTAAGGATTCTAGTTCTTCTGAATTAAATTGCTCCAACGGAGTGATACATGGAAATACTGCGAGTTTCAAGCGTTTTTACATGTGTTTCTCGTCTCTCATTTTTCGTTCATATTCTACTATATTGTTCAGGAACGTTATATAACTAAGCTGCTCCTTTTCAGCTTCTTTTGAAGTGAAGGGAGCTTTTTTGAAGTTTTCACCAACCGAAGTGTAAGCCCGAAATATAAAAAATAAGAGGCTGGGACAAAACCCACCTCTAAGATGAAAAAGCCGGTGGAATTTTACGATAAGTAAAATTTCACCGGCTTTGATTTTTTTTAAATAAAAATAAGGACCACTTCTGATAAAATAAAGTTACCACACCAAATCTTGAAAGAAGGGTCCTTATGTTTAAAAATTATATCATGAATCAATTAGTTTTGCCTTTAGATTTAGAAGTGAAATTACAAACTAATGATATTGCCTTCCATGTTGTGAGCGTCAAGTAGAAATGAACAATTTTGCTGATTATTTTTGAACACTTTCTTCATTAAAAATCCTTTGTCTGTTTCTCATTCTGTGGCTATCTTCATTGAAACTCACAATCTCAGCACGATGAATCAGACGGTCCAATATGGCTGTAGCTACACCTACATCCCCAAGCAATTCTGTCCATTCCTTCGGAGATCGGTTGGACGTAAGGATGATTGATGATTGGTTATATAGATCATTGACTAGCTGAAAGAAAAGGTTGGCTTCTCTTGGGTCCATTGCTGCGTACATTAAGTCGTCAATGATGACTAGATGTGAGTCCTTAATTCTTTTTATCCTAGTTTGTGATTTCCTCGTGATGTCCAGCGTTTTTAACGTGTGAACCAATTCTCCCATTGATATAAATGAAACCTTATAGCCTTTTTGTATAGCTTCAAGTCCTAGTCCAACTGCCAAGTGGGTCTTACCAACTCCTGGAGGTCCCAATAGGATTAGGTTAAAGATCTGCTCCACCCATGCCAATTCCTTTAATTGATTAAATTCCTTTTGGCTCAACGATTCCTGTTCTTCTAAATTAAAATCATCCAAAGGTGCTATACATGGAAAAGAGGCAAGTTTAAGCCTTTTTTCCATGTTCTTTTCATCTCTTTTGTTTCGTTCGTACTCTACCAGAGTATTTAAGAAAGAAAGGTAGCTAACTTGATCTTTCTCAGCTTTGGCCAGAATAGCGGGAAGCTCACTTGAAGCTTCCGAGAGACGGAGAGATACAAGGGCATCCTGAAGTTGCTGGATCTGTCTCATTTAACTCCCTCCATGATTGCTACATATTGATCAAATGGACGCTGCTTAGCTTCTGCGTTAAGTAAAGGCAATTCCTCTACATCGGCAGATGTTGGTTTAGTTTCAGCGATAGCGTTTGGACTGTTCATGTTAACTTGGCGCTGGCGTTTCAATAGCTGGACCACATCCTGAAAATCATTAGCGCTAAAAAGTTGTCTTTCCATACATAACGCAAGTGAATCATCAAGTACTTCGACAGAACTTACATCAATACACTTTTTTATGATACTCAACTGATCACGGAGGTATCTTGGATATCTTTTTCGTAGTTCCTGAAAATACATCTGGGTCATCTCACTGTTTGTAAAGTGGCTACCCACAACCTCCATTAGTTCCTTAAGTCCTTTAGAGCGATCACGCTGATGCGATGTATTACGAATTAGTTGACCTTTATCGGGGCTGATTGAATGACTTGCCAATACTTCTCCTGTCTCTTTAACATAAATGATTAGTTTATTTTCTTTATTTCTCATTATCTGAACTTCTGGGTGTTTCTGATAGGTGCCGAGAGGCACCGTATAACGGTTCGAAAGGAATAATACCGTGTTGTCCTTCCGTACACTTCTTGTTATACTATTATTACTATTATGATTTAATAGACTGACCTGCCTCATGTGTTGCTTTTCCAGGAGAAACACATCGGCGGGTCTTCTTTTTGTCCCATTGTGGATTTTACCGTTTCCGGTTCTGCCCAGCCAGTGCTGGCATTGCTCATTCCAGGAATCAATATTGTGAAAAACTCTATGTATTACAAAGTTTTTCTTGATGAATCCCACGGTGTTTTCGACCCTTCCTTTGCTTTCAGGATCTGCCTTCCGGCATAAAACCACCTTAAACTTTACTTCGTTGACAAACTGCTGAAGAAAAAACTGCTGATCCACTCCTGCACATATTAGGTACTTTGCTACATACTCTCCCACTTGTGCACGGTCATAATGTCCCAATTTGAACTGTATATCAATTCTTTGCCGAATGGCTGCGAATGATTGAAGACGTAGGCCGTCCCAGAGTTCGCTCTGACTAACAAGGATAAGTGCCATTGGACCATGGTCATCCATTTTGAAGTTAAGCAGGACCCTACCTCTTTAAGCATCTCCTTGTCTAATTGGTGAGCTTCGTCTATTACAACCACTGGCTGAATACCACGAATTCCTCTGAACAACTATCTCCCGATGGAGTTGCCTTTTAGCATCACCTCTATAAAACTTTGCCTCAGAGCATAATTGTTCAAGCAATCCCATGTAAAAGTGTCTAGGGGTTATAATTTTGAGTCAGACAAATAGAGTACTTGAAACTTCCCCTTATCAAGTCGATCTACAAACCTATTAATTAGCTGATTACGGCCACCTGAATGTACCACTAATAACATGATTTGTAACAAAGAATAACAAGAAATTAACCACTAATCGACAGGTTATTTACCAACCACTACTTTATATAATTAGTGAGCATATCTTACGATTTGACACTTTATATGGGAGATATTATTTTATGATCCAATATCATAAGATACTGGAATTATATGATAAGGGAATCAGTTTGAGGGGGATTTCCGCAAGTACTGGTAACTCTCGGCAAAAAGTAACAGAGGTCATTGAATTGGCTAAGAAGAAAGGATTAATTTGTCCGTTAGACGAGGAAATTGATGATAAATGGTTTAAAGAATTTCTGTTTCCAGGGTAGTCATTGGAAGCTTCCGGGAGGCAGCCTCGACTTTGAATACATTCATAAAGAGTTGGCCAAACAGAACGTTACCCTTTCTCTTCTACACTATGAATATGAAGCAGAAAGTAGGGCAAATAACAAAATCCCTTACTCTCATCGAAGTTTCATCCGCCATTATGGCCATTATGCGCTGAAATACAAAGCTACCTTACGTATCCGCAGAAAACCGGGGAAAATAATGGAGGTGGATTGGGCAGGGTCCACAGCCTTTATAATTGATAGGGATACAGGGGAAAAAGTAAATGCATATATATTCATGCGTATAAATATTTTGGTTGATCCACTCAGATTGTTGTATCGGATAATTTGAAGACGGGCGTGACGAAACATACTTCAAGGGAACTTGTATTGAATCCTACCTACAAGGAAATGGCCAGTCATTACAATCCAATCGTCATGCTGTGACTGCTAAACTAAAGTTGACAGTTTCCGCTAGATAAGAAGAAACACTTATTTACCCAAATGTACCAGTAAAATATAAGCATCTTCCATTGTAAGATAACTATAAATTTATTTATACATCAATGGAGGGTACAGAAAAGGTGGATAAGTGGGAAATGTATATGGAAATACAACAGTTAATTAAGAAAGGATTTAGTAAATCCAAAGTGGCAGAAAAGCTGGGAGTTTCAAGATCAACCGTATACCGAAATCTTAAAAGATCTCCCTCGGATATGGCTGAATGGGTCGAGTCCATACAAACAAGAAGAAAGAAGTTAGACAATTATAAGGAAATAATTTTATCCTGGCTGAGGGAACATCCTGATATGTCAGCAGCTCAGGTACAAGATTGGCTACAAGAAAGGAATCCAGCACTAGAGATAGGTGAAAGCACTGTGAGGGCCTATGTCCGGAATCTACGTAATGAATATAAGATAGAGAAAGAGACATCAGCCAGAGAATATGAAGCTATCCCTGATTCACCTATGGGGGAACAAATTCAAGTTGATTTCGGATTCACCAAACAAAGAACCATAAATAATAAGGAAGTCAAACTTAGCTTTATTGCTTTTGTTTTATCTAATTCCAGATACAAATATAAAGAATGGTTAGATAGACCTTTTACAACAGAAGATGTCATTAGAGCTCATGAAAATGCATTCAAATGGTTTGAGGGAATCCCAAGAGAATTAGTTTATGACCAAGATAGTTTAATAGTAGTAAGTGAAAATGGTGGAGATTTAATTCTTACAAAGGAGTTTCAGCAGTATAAAGATACCAGAAAGCTAAACCTTCGGGTTTGTCGAAAAGCTGATCCAAAAAGTAAAGGAAGAATTGAAAATATGGTAGGTTTTATCAAGCACAATTTCGCTAAACACAGAGTATTCTACAATATTGATTCTTGGAATGACCAAGGATGGGAATGGTTAAATCGGACAGGTAACTATAAAATACACAATACAACAAAAAAAAGACCAGTTGAAGTGTTCTCCTCGGAAAAGCAACACTTAAGACCGGTCATCCAAAAAAATAAATGTCATAAACAAATATGAGAATAGTATAACAAGAAGTGTTCATAAGGACAATACCATCCGGTATTTATCTAACAGGTATTCCCTCCCACTCGGGACGTTTAGTAAATATGAAACTGTAGGTATAAAGGAATCTGAGGATCAACATCTATTAATCTATATCCCTGAAACAGGAGAATTAATTGCAAAACATAAGATACCTGATGGGAAAGGCCAATTGATAAAGGATAGAAATCACACTCGCGACCGAACAAAAGGAATAGATGCATATCTTGATACGGTTGCGAACCAATTTAAGGATATGGAAATCGCATATGAGTACTTAACCATACTTCGTGAGAAGTATCCTCGATATATTCGAGATCAGTTACAAATCATATTAAGAGAGACAAAACAAAATAGTGATGAAATATTATCAGCAGCACTACATGAGTGTGTTAGAAGAAAATTATATAGTGCGACAGACTTCAGCGACATCGTTCAGTACATTAAACGGCAACGCCAAGTTCGTGAAACAGTGAACGACAACGCTGAGAATGTCACTCCATTAAATAATTTTACAGGTTGGATTCTAGAGACAGAAGCCCCAAAAAGAGAAGTTGATGCCTATCCGGTTTTATTGGAAGGTGATTCAAATTGATTCTACTTCAACAGCTTCAAGAACTGATGAGAACCCTTCGTATGTCTGAAACCGCAAATCATTTACCAGAACTAATAAGAGAGGCTGAGCAAAAGGATTTATCCTTTACTCAGTTTCTCCTTGAAATGGCAACATATGAGCAGAGTCGAAGAGATGAAAAGCAACTAGAAAAGCGATTTAAGTGGGCGACATTTCCCTTTAATAGCACAGTTGATGAATACGATTTAAAAGAACAAAAATCATTAAGTACTAAGAAATTAAACCAATTAAAGGACTTAACATGGATTGAGCAGCTATATAATATTATCTTTCTTGAACCGCCAGGTGTGGGTAAAACCCATCTTTCGATAGGGTTAGGAATAGAAGCTTTAAACTAGGGATATAAAGTGATTTTCACTACCATTGGAGATTTAATTCATGTGTTAAAGACAGAAGAAATTACGAGAAAATCGAAAACCAGAATGAAACGAATAAGAGAGGCAGATTTAGTTATTATTGATGATCTGATGTTTATGGCAATGGATAAGCAAGAAGCTAATATGTTCTTTCATTTAATAAATAACCTTTATAATCAAACATCTATTATCTTGACCTCAAATAAAGGTCCAAAGGAATGGGGTGAGTTATTGGGGGACCAAGCAATCACTACTGCTATATTGGATCGAATTTTACATCGTGTAGAGATTATTCATTTAAACGAAGATAGTTGGCGAATGAAACATCGAAAAACAATATTTGGTGACCAAAGTGTTTCAAATTAATCAGCAGAAATTGTGTCATTCTACTTGACGGTCACACATGCCGGCACGCGTACGTAACCCTAAAGATAAACCGAGTTTCGAAGGCTCTGTTGGGATATTTCTACATGGATCATAGCTGCATTAAGTAGTACCCACTGTTTAGTATTGAAGCGTTGAATGTAAGCCCCCAATCAAACAACGCATATAAACACACAGCGCCTCCTGGTACTATGAATGTATCAATTTAAGGGAGGTGCCTTTCGTATGCCGCAACAAAAACTAACCATTATCCCCGTTACATTACATACCGAAAACAAAGATACCTCTTCAAAAAGTCGAGCAGTCCCTTCCTCACCCCCGACTTGCGCGATCAAAACCGGCAATGTTGAAATTTCCTTCTTCAACAGCGTAGATGAGCACATTATCCAAACGATCATGAAGGAGTTGAAAGATTGGTGAAACACGATTATACAAATGTGAAAAACATTTATATCATTTGCGGTAAAACGGACATGAGAAAAGGAATTGATGGACTAGCAACACTGATTCAAGATTCTTTCGAACTTGATCCATATAGCGATTCCATTTTCTTATTTTCAGGATGGAGTAAAGATCGCTATAAATGGTTATATTTCGACGGTGATGGCTTCGCCATGCTTTATAAACGATTGGATAACGGCAAACTCCAATGGCCAAAAGATGAAAATGAAGTACGCAATCTTTCTCAACAGGAGCTTCGCTGGCTCCTCGAAGGGTTATCGATCCAGCAGCCAAAGGCAATTCAGCTATCATCAAAAGGTGTTTTCTAAATTCGTTAAAGCCATTCATTTTATCTTTATTCCACTGTTCGAACTCGTTATAATAATATAAGTGAATCCGAACGAAAAGTGGTGAATGATGTGGCTAACGCTTCTTCTACGAATGAAAATCAAAATGAGAAATTAATTCGACTGCTCGAAGAGCAATTGGCTCATTCGAATCAACAAAATAAGAACTTATCGAAACAGATTGAAGTGTTAACTGAGCAAGTTCGCCATTTAACCAAACTTTTATATGGATCAAAAACCGAAAAATCGAAATACAATACTCCGGATGGGCAAGCGTCACTTTTTGAAGATGACCCGTCTTTTAATGAACCTGAGCACACAGGAGAACAAAGCCAACAGACAATTTCTTACACTGTTGTACGAAAAGTCCAAAAGAAAAAACGAAATGATTCATTGCATGATGGTATTGAAGTAGAAGCTGTTCACCATCATCCAGAAAATACGATTTGTGACTGTTGCCTAGGAAAAATGATTGAAATTGGCAGTACAATCGTACGCGAAGAAGCAGAATTTATTCCTGCTAGAATGAAGAAAGTCCAACATATTGAACATGCTTATGAATGTAAAAGTTGTAAAGGCTCTGCATTTCATCAAGCACAAATTAAACGTGGTAAAGTGCCACAAGCTCCCATTCAACGTAGTATCGCAAGTCCTAGCGTACTTGCAAAAGTAATATATGATAAATTTTCACAATACTTGCCCCTTTACCGTCAGGTAAAGGAATGGGATCGTTATGGCCTCAATACCAATGATAAGAACCTTTCCAATTGGGTCATTCGTGCATCTCACGATTGGCTATTGCCTATTTACGAGAGATTGAAAGATTTGATGATGGATAAATCACTTTTACATATCGATGAAACGTATGGACAAATCCTCCACCGATCCGATGGGAAATCTGGTCAAACAAATGCTTATAATTGGGTGTGTCGAAGTGTTCCATACCAAGGACCGCCAATAACTCTCTTTCATAGCGCATTATCACGGGCTCGATCAGTCCTTGAAGGTTTCATTGAAGGTTTTTCTGGAACGATTATTTGCGATGGTTATTCTGCCTACGGTAAGTTAGAAGGCATTACCTTCGCAAATTGTTGGGCGCATGTCCGTCGTTATTGGCTAAAAGCGGACAGCAAACATGGGCGAATCGGTGTGAGCTATTGTGACGATTTATATCGACTCGAAAGGAAATTTAAGCATTTGTCTCCGAGTAAACGTAGAAAAAAGCGCCAAAAATACTCGAAGCCGATTGTAGATAAATTTTTTAAATGGGTGGAATCGTCACCATTCTACGGGAAAAATGCCCTCGCGAAAGTGCTGAATACACATTGAACAGGGCAAATGGGCTCAGAGCATTTCTGAACGATGGACGCATTGAAATCGATAATAATCCAGCCGAGAATGCAATCCGTCCCAACGTTATAGGAAGAAAAAATTGGCTCTTTAGTGTTAGTGAAGCAGGTGCAAAAGCGAATGCCATCTGTTTAAGTATTGCAGAAACTGCCAAAAGTAACGGTATTGATTTCTATGAATATATAAAAAAACTTTTGACGGACCTACCGAATCTCGCATTCCATCAAACCCCCGAAATTTTAGACCAATACATGCCCTGGTCAAAAACGATTCGGGCAGAATGTAGTAAATAAATGAAATAAGCCGTAATTCGATTAAAAAAATCAGAATTTACGGCTATTTATGATGCGTACCAGAAGGTACGCTTATTTTTTATATTTCGGGCTTACCGTTGAATGAGGAAGTAGGAAAGAAATTAGTGGAATTTAATCATCGTCCTTTTACCTGAAAAGAAGGATGCCGTTTTTCTGCATTTAAGAAGAGGAGAAATTTGCGCTTTCTCCTCTTCCGGACATGCCCTAACAATTTAAAATAAAAAGAACCCCTTTTTTGGGTTCTTGATAGTGTTATTCTACATTACATCATTTTTTGTTCTGTATTTGATAATTTTAGCAGGGTTTCCTCCAACAATTGCATAAGGTGGTACATCTTTAGTTACCACTGCCCCAGCACCAATTACCGCCCCATCTCCAATTGTTCTGCCAGGAAGTATAATTACTCTTCTTCCAATCCAAACATCATTACCAATTGTTACTTTTTTAGGTTTAGTCATACCCTGATTATATATAGGTGTACTTACGTCTCTAGTTTCGTGATTTTCTGTATAGATTAATGTTTCTGGACCCATCATAACATAATTACCTATAGTTGTTGGGCCTTGTACAAAACAATCTGTACCAATGTCAGAGTAGTCGCCAATTATTACATTTCTTGAAAAAGTTGCGTTTTTATGAATGTTAATATTTTGACCGGTACTACCTGTTATTTTTTTATACAAGTAACCTCTAATCTTTTTGCTAGGTTTACCGAAAAATTTGGAATAATAATTTGGTAAACGTTTCGCGATACGGTTATACAATAAGCTATAAATTTTTTCCATAAAAAGTCTTCTCCCTTTATTTAAACATAACAATTAGTATATACAGGTTTATCAAATTTTGGAAGGACTTTTTACTAACAAAATGATACATCAGCTAAATTAAAAAATAACTTTTCCGGTATCGATTGGAGTATCACATTACCGTTTTGAACATTAGATGTCCCTAAATAAATTTGTACTTTGCTGACCGAAAATGAAGCTAATAAAGTAATAAAGTTAATTCTTGAAAACTTGATGATGAAAAGGATGGAGATGTGATAGTTACCTTTTTACTAATATGATTCCATAGGCGGCATATTTTTTCACCTTCCCAAAAATGAAAAGAGCCTTTAAAGACTCTTTTTCGGAACAAATTAATTAACTAATTTATTTTTATCTACAACTATATTTGAACTGGGTTTGTTCCTCAAATAAATGACAGTTGCTTTATTTTTTACTTTGTTTCCTATTACCGAAATATTAGCGTAACTATGATCTGAATTTAAATCAATACCATTATTTTCATTGTAACGATTATCAGAAATTATATTATCAACTATCTTATAATTAGAGATAGCACGGCTACTATAATATTTAATTCCAGCGCCTTTTGTATTTTTTATCTTATTTTTCCTTACAATTACGATTTGATTAGAATCTCTCGGTTGAAATGGATAAATCCCTTCAATTGAAGGTGTTGGATGGTTAATCGTGTCAAGGCCTGTTCCATTAATTATATTACCTTCAATTATGTGGTATAAGCCTTCAATTCCATTTTCTAGTACGTTTGAAATCCGATTATTAGAAACTGTTACGTCATATGTTGACCCTGCAGAATAAATTCCATTGGCCCCTACACCTGAGTTGGTTTGGTTAATGGATCCGCAATTCCATATATCATTATCATCAATCAAGCCAGTACTAATACCCCCATAGAAGTTAATGCCTCGAAATGCTGTATCATGTATTTTATTTCGATTAATGTGAATGTTTGTTACTTTTATTAGAAATACTCCTCCGTGCCCATAAGTATGTGAAATTTCACAATCTTGAACAATGAGTTTGTTACCCACATTGGCGTAAATTCCAGAACCTTGATAAGTAGGATTTTTAGACGATGATCCAATGTTATGAATCTTGCTTTCAATAAATTGGACATTATTAAAATTGCTAAGAGTTATTCCGAAGTCTATAAAATCAATAAATGTACAATTTTCAAATTTAATATTAGCACTAGATGGTAAATCAATCTGGGAGAAATTTTTAAAAGTTATATTTCTAAATGTAACATCATTTAAATTTGAAACAGATATCTTATGTTTTCCGCCGTCAATTATGGAATTGTTATGTCCTTGAATAGTGACAGAATTTGATATCTTTGTTATATCAGCAGTTAGTGTATACGTTCCATTCTTTAATGTTACATTTTTGCCAGTTGTTAACGAAGAAATAAATTCACTTTGTGTTTCTATATGATTCGCATTGTGGTACCTAATGAGTACCACTAAAGATGCAATTGTTATGATGGCAAGAACATAAGTTAAAATCCGTGACTTGGTCAAAATTCCCACTCTCCCAAATTGGTAATATTTTTTAGTATACTTCAATATTACCTATCAGAAAATGGTGAAGTTTAGTTACTTTTGTTGGTTTAGGATCAAAAGTAACTAAAAAAGAACTCTTACTGAGTTCTTTTTAGGTCCAAATTATGCAGCTTTAACTGCCTTATTATCATTATTGTTTTCTACACGAGTGAGATATTTTCTATTAATAATTGATAGACTATTCGCTACAGATAGCAATAGTATAGCAAAAGATTCCCCAGCAACAAAAATGTTTTCAGAGTAGCTATAAATCATAATTAACAAAACAATTAGAGACAGTGAATAATATCCTTTTTGTCTTTGTTTTTTAACCGCATAGAAAAACAACGATAACAAGGCGATTACATATACTGCAGCTCCAATTACGCCAAAATCAACTAGCATTCTTAAATATTCGTTATGCATGGCCATTCCATTAAAAGCCCGAGATAAAATAGGACTCGTTTGCCATCCATAGCCAAAAATCTGATTTATAAGCGGATAGTCCCTAAATGATGAAAGCCCATCCGACCATCTCATCAATCGCCATTGATAAGAATCTATTTGACCGGGCATGGTATAACCATACGACATATTGAATATTCTTGTTGTCATTAAATATGATGAAAAATATTTATATAACGGTAATGACAAAATTGCTAATGACACTAACCCGAATATATTTAAAAGTCTCCTCTTACTAAAAATAAAGAAGTTGTATGCCAAAATAACCATTGCCACTGCAAAAGAAGTTCTTGCTCCAGTTCCAAATAAGAGTAGTAAGAGTATGAAAATGATATACGAATAGGATAAAAATTTCTTTCTACCCTCAAAATTTACTTTTTCCATAATGAATATAATCACCACTATAAGATACAAAGAGTAAAAATTAGGGTGACTAAATAGACTTTGTATTCTCCCTTGTTGCCCCATTATAACGTATTGAAATATACCAACAGCATTAAAAACAAAGGAAGAACGGATTAAGTATTTTGATAAGTCTCTTTTCTTCCAAATCATAAAAATGAAAACTGGAATATGCAGTCCTATCCTTATTACCTCGCTCAAACTATAAATTTGGCGGTCATATAGATAAAACACTAATGACGTTGTAAATATCCCTAAATATAAAGTTAGAACAATCAGAGTTGATACCCTTAATAATGGACTTACTCTTTTTAATATTAGGGGAGAGTAAAGAAAAATAATTGCATAGTCCATTGCAAATAAGGAACCATATTTAATTAAATAAAAAATATGATTCCCTGGGTCCAAAGCTAACAGAAATCCATAAAGAATCCCAATTAATAATGTCATAGAACAAACTCCTAGTGTGTTTATCGGTATTTATTTATCGATTAATTATAAACGTATTCTAGAAATTAAACAATTGGGAATTAATTGGACTATCATATTTAGATACTGTGTTGCTTGCTACAGGAACTAACTTCCTACTCAGTTACCCATATATTGTTAGGGAAATCAGTTGTTGCAAATCCTTCTTGCTTTATATTTACAAACATATTTCCAGCCATATAGGTGTTGTTCGTAGGTACAGGACTACTCGTTGGTGTATAGAATGACAACAAATGGGGAGTCGCATCTGTGAATTAGGTGGGAACAAAACTTTCCTTTAAACGACAGGATTATCAAAAAAATCCTGTAATTTAACACTATCATCTGTTATACCATCTAATTTACATCCAAATAATTTTGGGTTGTACTCTATATCCTCCTAAGATGACTTACTAAATTCAACTTTAGGACACAAAAAAGATTCCTTCCTATTTTTTCTCTATTCCACACCCCCCTTTTTAATGCTATATTAAAAATTGGCAAATTTTTTATAATTAGAAATTGTGGGGGGAAAATAGTGAAAACAGCATTTTCGTTAAATACAATCAAGAATGACAGTAAAGCTTCTAGTACTTTAGACTTATTAAGATTTTTATCAGCTTTAGTCGTATTTTTGTATCACTTTTATTTACCAGTTCCCGGATACCAAGCTGTAATGGTCTTTTTTGTTCTTAGTGGATACTTTATTTCATCTAGCGTTCTTAAAACCATAAAACAAAATAGATGGAATTGGTCAGTTTACTTGTTTAATAGGGTCACTAGGTTATGGATTGTTCTTTTACCATGTTTGTTATTAACCCTTATGTGGGCAAAATTACAGTCAGGCATTTTCGGTAATCATGAAATTGCAAATCATCTAGATATTAAAACGTTTATTGGAAACTTTTTTTTTGTACAAGATATCTTAGTTGACCAATATGGATCAAATGGTCCCTTATGGAGTTTAAGTTATGAATTTTGGTATTATATTTTATTTCCTTGCTTAATATTGGTTGTTTACTCCAAAAAAGTCAGTATGAAATGCCTTTATGCGTTTTTATTCGTTGCGATTTCATTTTTTGTCGGACAACGTATAATGTTATATTTTTTAATTTGGATGTTAGGTGCAATGATCCCGTTAGTTAAACCACTAATACTTAAAAATAAAATTGTAAAAAATATAATATTGTGGCTTTCAGTTGTTGTCTCAGTTGTATTGGCGAAATATCTCTACATCTTACTACACTTGGATCATCCGACCTATGAGCAAACAGGGAGACAATATTATGCTGATTTTGGTGTTGGTTTGGCATTTACTATAATGGTTTACTTAATCGTTTCTTTTCTAAATGAAAAAAAGATTAAAAGGATGTTTAACATAAATAAGTATCTTGCTTCATTTTCCTTTACTTTGTACTTAACCCATTACCCATTATTAAATATAGTTACTACTTGGAGAAATTCTGCATATTGGAATTTTAACCAAATCGAGACTCTTTTATTAAAACCAACAATCATACTTTCTGTTCTTTTATACGCAATTGTTATAGCATCTTTAACAGAAATGCATACGGATACTATAAAGAAATTTATATTTAAGAAGAACTCAGTAAAAATCACTAATGAATCTGTAACGAAAGCTAGTTAATGGTAAGGAGAGGAGAGACCTCTCCTTTTTTTATGCGTGCCCAGCAAGCCGTTAATTGCTAATTGGTGAAAGTCCAATCTGAGTAAGTACCAAGACGCTCAGTAGCTGACAGGCAACTGGTGAAGAAATTCTAAGGTTGAAGCCCTGTGACAAAGTAACTCTCTTGCAGAGTGCGAGCAAACTAACAGGTTGTAACATAAAGTGAATCCTACCGTCTCGTCAAAGGAACCCATCGTAGGTGGCTAAAGAGAAGTCGAGCCTTGATAAGATAGGCGAAGACCATAGAAGGTGCGAAGAACTTGGAGTAGCAGCACCGAAGAATCTCTCGGGGTAAGGGGAACGACATGTTAGGAAAGTAAATAACGGAACTGGGATACCCTCCTCGTCACTTTCTTATGAAAGTAAAGCAGAAACCTATAAGTATAAACGAAATGGTGGATGAGAGGGAGTCGGAGGGGGTCATAGTACCTATGATGACAATGACAACATAACATTGTCTAGGGAAGGACGGCGAAAGCCAGTACCCTACTTCGTTCATATGTCAGAAGGAGGTAAGAGTCAGTGAATGCCAAGAAAATGGCTAACTACACCAATAATGCAAAAGCTCAAGAACTTTGGAAGACATTATATCTTTGTGCCAAGGAACACACTGGCCGCAGATTTCATGCATTATATGATAAAATTTATCGTCCTGACATCCTATGGGAAGCGTGGAAACGTGTGAAACAAAAGAAAGGCAGTGGAGGTGTAGATGGACAGACAATAGAAAATATTGTCGACGAATATGGGGAGAAGAAGTTCTTGAACGAACTCTATTTAGAGTTAAAGGAGAATAGATACCATCCCAATCCAGTCCTAAGAACCTACATACCAAAAGATGACGGAAAGAAACGTCCACTAGGGATTCCAACTATTAAAGACCGAGTTGCACAGATGGCAATTAAAATGGTCATCGAACCTATCTTTGAAGCAGACTTTCATGACTGCTCATTTGGTTTTCGCCCTAAACTTAATGCCCATCAAGCCATGGCAAAGATACGAAAGGTAAGTAGGAAATGTTTTTGGGTAGTAGACGTCGATATCCAAGGATATTTTGATAACATCAACCAGGACAAATTGATGAAGTTGGTGGAACAACGTATCAGTGACCGAAGAGTCCAAAAACTAATTCGTAAATGGCTGAAGTCTGGCATTATGGAGGAAGGTAAAATAAGAAATCCGATTACTGGAACACCGCAAGGTGGTGTAATCTCTCCGCTTCTAGCAAATATCTATTTAAATACAATGGATATGCTTTGGGAAAAGAGATTTAACCACTTAGGTGAATTAGTTAGATATGCGGATGACTGTGTGCCACGAAAGCAACCAAAGTGTGCGTAAGCACATAAGGAAGCTATGCTGCACTCAAGATGAGAGTAGGCCTCTCGTAATCGCTATACAGGTAGAGATTACAAACCACCTTAAGGTGCTGTAGTCAAAAGCTATGGTATTGAGCGTTAAGGAAAAGGCAGAGCCAGACTTTGTCAGGTACATATTAAGGAGACGAAAACCATTGAACCGCTGAAGAAGTATCGAAAGCGTAGGGATGTCATCAAAACTGAGGGGGAGTCGTTAACTCAGGAGAAGTTCGGAGGAAACCTGTTTACTGTCCGTTAGGTGACCGGTATAAAGGCGGCGTGAACTTAATATAGGCTTGAGTGTGGAACGTGGGAACCTACGACATGGATGTTAAGGGAGAAATTCAAGTGGAAGCCCCACAAGAATCAGAGTACCAATGCCATGTATAGGGGCGGAATAACCCGTAGTAGTAATGAAACCTCCTAACGGAGGTGGAACAAAGGGGTTATGTTATTCAGTTTTATGAGCAAGTCAACCATTTTAGTGGGAGGAACTTATGAGTAAAACAAAGCCATATGCGATATCTAAAAAGGTAGTTTATGAAGCTTTTCTAAGAGTAAAGGCAAATAAAGGGTCAGCTGGAATTGATGAAGAGTCAATAGAAGAATTCGAAATGAATCTAAAAGATAATCTCTATAAACTATGGAATAGAATGTCCTCAGGAAGTTACTTTCCCCCAGCAGTAAAGGCTGTAGAGATACCGAAGAAAGCTGGGGGTACTAGGACATTAGGGATTCCAACTGTTGCAGATAGAATTGCACAAATGGTTGCGAAACTGTACTTTGAACCTTCCGTAGAACCTTTCTTTCATGAGGACTCTTATGGTTATAGACCTAACAAAAGTGCCATTCAAGCTTTAGAGATAACACGTAAAAGGTGTTGGAAATACAACTGGGTTCTAGAATTTGATATTAAAGGCTTATTCGACAACATTGATCATGGATTACTAATAAAAGCAGTGGAAAAACACACAAATATTAAATGGGTAAAAATTATATATTAATAGATGGCTAAAGGCACCTTTTCAAACGAAAGAAGGAGTAATAGAACGCACTTCTGGTACACCGCAAGGTGGAGTCATAAGTCCTGTTCTTGCAAACCTTTTTCTACATTACACATTTGATAAATGGATGACTATTAACCATCCTAATAATCCATTTGCGAGATATGCGGATGACGCAGTCATTCACTGTAAGTCAGAAGCAGAAGCAATGAGATTGCTTGAATCTCTAAACAATAGGATGAACGATTGTAAGCTTGAACTGCATCCAACCAAAACACGAATTGTATATTGTAAAGATGAAGATAGGAAAGAAAATTACGAAAATACTTCATTTGATTTTCTTGGATACACGTTCAGACCAAGACGTTCGAAGAATAGATGGGGAAAGCATTTTATTAACTTTACACCTGCGATTAGTAACAAAGCTAAGAAATCAATTAGGCAAAAAGTGAGGGACTGGAAACTACAGCTGAAAGCTGAAAAGGACCTTACGGACCTATCGAATATGTTTAACTCTAAAATCATAGGCTGGATTAATTTCTATGGCAAGTTCTACAAATCTGAAATGTACTCAACGTTAAGGCATATTAACAAAGCCTTAATAATGTGGGCGAGGAAGAAATACAAAAGATTGGCTCGTCACAAGAAGAGAGCAGAATATTTCTTAGGTAGAATTGCAAAACAAAACCCCAAGCTCTTTAAACACTGGGAAATGGGTATTAAGCCTACGGCTGAATAATGGGAGCCGGATGAGCTGAGAGGTTCACGTCCGGTTCTGAGAGAGACTACTGGGGAGGTTCCAGTGGTCTACTTGCCTCGTCATCATGTGCAAATCCAAACAACAAGCATTGGAAAGCATTAAAGTAATTCAGTCAATTAATGGGGAGACTCGACCTTTCAATCAATCGTGATAAATCCAGGTTGGTCCACCTTTGGGATGATATCGAAGGTTTTGACTTCTTAGGGTTTCATAACCGAAAGTTTCCAATCCGCAAAAAGGGCGGGTATACTCTGTTTGTCATGTCTCACATTCCGAAAAAGAACGTAATGAAGAAAATGCGAGCAAAGATTAAAGCATACACAGAGCCAAGAGCAAAATTGTATTTGGATATTCATGACTTAGTGATGGGGTTAAACAAGAAACTGCAAGGTTTCAAGAACTACTATCTCTTATCTTCCAATGCAAAGAAATGGCTTAATCGGATTGATTGGTATGTTTTAGAACGCCTTACTTTATTCTATAACAAGAAAAGAAATAGGCAGAAGAAGCATGGGAATTTAACAGACGTAAGAAAAGAGATTGGTCATATATTGGTGAGGCTATCTGGTTAATATCTGTAAAGCCAAAGAAAGAAGAACGTCGGAAAGCTGTATGAGGGAAAACCTCACGTACGGTTTGATGAGGAGGAACTGAAAGTAAAAGAGATAGCCGAAGGCTATCCCTTTGAAATCAGTTTCTTACTCTACTGTCTAACCAGCCGTTAGTAAACGCATTTTTATAGTGATGTTTATCGGCACAATTGCCGGGAACTAATACCCTTAGCAAAATAACGATGTTGTTGCCTATGTTTAATTTATACACCAATTATTCATCTTTTGTTTCCCTATGCCCACAATCTTTGCATATAAAAATCACTTCCATATCTATTGTTGCAAAAACCTCGACAATATTTGAATTACAAATGGGACAGGTAATAATAAATTCCATAAAATTTTCTCCAATTATACATTTAGCTGCTTCTTGTGAATTATGCATTTTGTAATCTTGCTTTGATACTTAAATTTGTCGGCGCAACCGCCAGGCTTGCTATACCCCTTACTAAAATTGCTGGATTATTAGCATCCCTATAAAATTGATATTTTAGTATTATCATAAGCCGCTGAGAATTTAGTGCTATCTGACGTGGCTTTTAAAATGGTCGTTTTGTCCTCTTTAACATAAAATTACCCACATTTCCGTCATCATAGGCGTTAATGTATCCGTATAAAGTTGCTGGCATTGGAAATGTGTTTCCGCTTGCTGAATTGCCAAACAGAGAACAAAATAATTGTGAACCTTTATCAAGTTTGATAGTGGTTTCTATATCCAATATACAAGGATATGTCGTTTGTAAATTTCGTCATCGTAATGAAGAATTTGGAACGGTACTGAGCATCAGAGTATTGACGTAAAAAGGGTCATTATAAGAGTTATTGATGAAAATGATTGTCCAAATGGAGTTTTTCGTGTAAACTTGTCAGAGACCTTTTAAGTGGATGTGGACAGGTTACCACCTAACTTATCCAGTATAAAGGACTTTTCTTTGTCTAAAATTATAATACTGAACCTTTTAGTACTTTTATTAGTTAAATTATAAATATTAATTAAAAATAATGTAACACTTATCATTAATATTTCGTTATCAAAAAAAGAGCAGTGGAGATGTAATGACAAATGAGAATAACAATTGCTGGAACAGGCTATGTAGGATTATCGAATGCAATTCTATTAGCACAACACAATGAAGTCATAGCCCTAGATATTATTCAAGAAAAAGTAGAAATGATTAATAATAGGAGATCTCCAATAATTGATCATGATATCGAAGAATACTTAGCATCAAAAGAGCTAAATTTAACTGCTACAACCGATAACTATAAAGCATTTAAAGATGCAGAATATGTAATCATTTCAACTCCAACAAACTATGATCCGGAAAAGAATTACTTTAATACTAGAACGGTTGAAGCAGTTATTGCCAATGTATTATCCATCAATCCAGATGCAATCATGGTAATTAAATCAACCGTCCCGGTAGGTTATACGGAAAAAGTAAAAGAGAAGTTTGAAACGGATAATATTATTTTTTCTCCGGAGTTTTTAAGAGAAGGTAAAGCCCTTAATGATAACCTATATCCTTCAAGAATTATTGTTGGAGAACAATCAGATCGAGCAAGATTATTTGCTGATCTACTAGTAGAAGGTGCATTGAAAGAAAATATTGATGTCTTATTTACAAATTCAACAGAAGCGGAAGCAATTAAACTATTTGCAAATACTTATCTAGCAATGAGAGTTGCCTTTTTTAATGAGCTGGATTCATATGCGGAGGTTAGAGAATTAAATACTAAGCAAATAATCGATGGTATTGGGCTTGATCCACGAATAGGGAATCATTATAATAATCCTTCATTTGGTTATGGGGGATATTGCCTGCCTAAAGATACGAAACAGTTATTAGCTAATTACTCTGATGTTCCAAATAATATTATGTCAGCCATTGTTGATGCTAATAGAACTAGAAAAGATCACATTGCAGATATGATTATTAAAAGGAACCCGAAGATTGTTGGGATTTACCGTCTTACCATGAAAATGGACTCTGATAACTTTAGGCAGTCAGCTATTCAAGGGGTTATGAAGCGTATTAAGGCGAAGGGCATTGAAGTGGTGGTATACGAACCGGCCATTCATGAAGATCAATTCTTTAATTCAAGAGTTATTAATGATTTTGAAGAGTTCAAGAAAATATCTGATGTGATTGTTGCTAACAGGTTATCTGAAGATTTACATGAGGTAAGGGATAAGGTTTACACTAGAGACTTGTTTAGTAGGGACTAGACAATAGTTATTCTATTAGGATATGGGGAGAGGACATAGGTCTTCTCCCTTCTTTAGATGTGAAGTGTTTTAGAAAGACCATTGCTTATTATATTTCTGATTTTTGATATGGACATGCTTCAAGAAATATTGCGTTAAAATGAATCTTTAGACCTGGTGATTTCAGGTTATTAGCGAGGCCATTAATACCAGTGTACCTCTTTTAATCCTTAATCGACCGTCCCTGAAAGAGGATCAAAATGCCATCAATATCTTATGAAACATCATCTTTATGATACCATTGATTGGGACCAGTTTAAGTTATTTCAGGTGGACCGATCCTTCAAGAATAGTATTACAAAAGAATCTAACGTGAATAGTAAATTAAACAATCATGAAGCAGATAAGATAGCTGCAGATATATTGCAAATAATAAATATTTCTACATCTTAGACGAGGGGGAACCAATTTTGACTTGGTTACGTAATGCAGAAAAATGGCTTTCATTTATTAATTTAAATTCTGATTTAAAAGAGACACTACTTAATATTGAAAACAATAAAAAATTATTAGAAGATCATTTTTATAAACATTTAGAATTTGGTACCGGTGGTATGCGTGGGGAGTTAGGACCTGGTATTAACCGTTTAAATATCTATACTATTCGTAGAGCCGCTGAGGGCTTGGCTAAGTATATCGCTGAACAAGGGGAAGAAGCAAAACAGCGTGGCGTTGTAATTGCATATGATTCTCGCCATAAGTCTCCTGAATTCGCGTTAGAAGTAGCAAAGACGGTAGGTAATTATGGAATTAAGGCTTATGTATTTGATGAACTTCGTCCAACACCGGTACTGTCATTTGCCGTTAGATATTTACATGCCTTCTCAGGGGTAGTAATCACAGCGAGTCATAACCCGCCTGAATATAACGGTTTTAAAGTATATGGGGAAGACGGCGGCCAACTTCCTCCCGAGGCAGCTAATACCATCATTAAATATGTGAATGCTGTTGAAAATGAATTAACAGTTGAAGTAGCTGAAGAGCAGGCCCTTCTTTCCAATGGATTATTAGCTTACGTTGGAGAAGAGATCGATAATGCTTATGTAGAACAATTAAAGTCACTTCAATTGAATCCTGAGGTGGTAGCTAAGGTCGCAAAGGATTTAAAGATTGTTTACTCTCCATTACATGGAACAGGAAATAAACCTGTTCGTGCTGGGTTAAAGGCGTTTGGATTTGAACATGTTCCGGTTGTAAAAGAGCAAGAGTTACCTGATGCCAATTTTTCAACTGTTAAGTCACCAAATCCAGAAGAGCATGCGGCATTTGAAATTGCTATAAAATATGGCGAGGAAATTGGTGCAGACATTCTTATGGCGACAGATCCTGATGCGGATCGGTTAGGTGTAGCAGTTAAGAACCATTCTGGTGAATATGTGGTGCTCACAGGGAACCAAATGGGTGCCTTAATGCTGGAGTATCTACTATCTCAAAAACAAGCCAAAGGATTACTTCCTGAAAATGGCGTGGTCATCAAAACTATTGTTACCTCTGAAATTGGCCGTGCGATTGCTCAGTCTTATGGCATTGAGGCAATGGATACCCTAACAGGTTTCAAGTTCATCGGTGAAAAAATCAATGAGTTTGAACAAACGGGTCAGCACACTTTCTTATTTGGCTATGAAGAAAGCTATGGTTATCTGATTGGCGATTTTGTACGTGATAAAGATGCAGTTCAGTCTGCTATTTTTGCAGCAGAAGTTGCTGCCTATTATAAATCTAAAGGCATGACGATGTATGAAGGTCTTTTAGCTATTTTTGAAAAGTATGGTTTTTACCAAGAGTCACTCCAGTCGATTACCTTAAAAGGGAAAGACGGAGCGGAACAAATTGCTGGTTTAATGGATACTTTCAGAAATGAGAGTTTGAGTGACGTAGCAGGCATTGAAGTAGAAGCAGTGGAAGACTACGCAACTTCATTAAGAAAAGCTAATGGTTTGGAAAGTAAGATTAATTTGCCGTCATCTAATGTATTGAAATACTTTTTAGCAGATGGTTCATGGTTCTGTCTGCGTCCGTCTGGAACAGAGCCTAAAGCGAAATTTTATTTTGGCGTGAAAGGCGACTCAATGGAACACAGCCAGGAGAAGTTAGCTGCTATTCAAACTGCTGTGATGAATATGGTAAATGATCGATTAGCTGCAAGGGTATAACACCTGCATTCCTTTATAAAAAGAAAACACTACAATCAGCACCCTTGTCCTATTTGGACAAGGGTGTAATTTTTATTTATATTTATTTAACTAGTATTTCTACTACGATTATGCGCCTTTTTTCGGGTCTTCCTTGAAGGAAAAGGGATCATTGTCCATTCTAACAATCATTTTTCTAAACTGCTCTGCTATTTGGAGTTTGTGGTTAAAAGAATAAAGTTTGGATGGGAGCGTTATCGTTAGTCCATTCGTAAACTCTACTTGTGCCTTTTGATTAATACTTTTTGTTCTTGCGATATGATATGGATTAAACCAGATTGTATTGGCATTTTTAGCAGACTTATCAGGGAATACACAAATTCTATGTACGGGATTTACCATTACAGGACACATATATTTATTACCAAGCAGCCAATTAGCTGTCTCCATCGCGCCTCTTAAATCAAAGCCAATGCACTTGATGCTGTCATTTAGTATTTCTAAAGGGGATCTGTCTACGACAAATGTTCTATCTAGTTCCTTTACAAGTGTACAGAGCTTTGCTTGGCGGTCATAGTAACCTACCATGTACATAAAATTTTGATTTATAATATATTCATTTTCTAAATACAAACACTCCAACTCCCCATACCTTCAAAATATGTACTTACACAAACTTTTAAATTTTTATGTGATTTTGAGCTATATTTTATTTTAGATCACATCTTGATCACATCCTTTACTAGGTCATGATATTTAAAGAAATAACATTTATAAATATATTAGTTATTTCGTTAAAACGATTACATTTTGTTAGGGATTATGATATACAAGGAAGCAGTTTTAGAGAGGTTTCTCAACATTTGAATGTTAAATTGTGAAGATGCTCACAAATGAGGGGTCAAGGAAAGAAGAGGTCATAGAGGTAGTGGCCTTGAACACCAGAAAGTGGGAAACCGTATATTGTTTTAATATGGTATTTTCTAAATTGAAACTTCACTAGGTGAAGTGGATACTGGAGCTTGGGACCATAGGTCATATTCTTGATTAAATAATATTTTAGTATTACTCATCATCATCATCTGTATCAACAAGGGTAATAATCTCATTCATATCGTTAGTATCAAATACATCAGCAATCCTTTCGAGATGACCGAAGTTAATATTTCTCCTCTTTTGGTTTGCGAGTTCATTTAGAGCTTGAGGCCTAACATCTGCCAGACGAGAAAGTTCTCGCATGGACATATTATGCTTAACTATTAGTTCAGGTAACTTTACAACAACCCTTTTCCCCATAACGCTCTAATCACCCACTTTTTATTATCTCTATTGAAAAATTACCATATAAAAAAAACGAAAGCGGAACGCCTAGGCGTCTCATTTCGTTTCATTTGTGGAGAAAAAAGTAAATTTTTGTAGAATAATGTTATTTAAGGTAATTTTAGTACGCGTGGGGACGGTTCTCTTGTTTCTTTTTACTGATTGCTCTTTGCTCTTTCCTAATTCATTACAGCTTCATTCGTTCGGGCAGATTTTGTATCGATTGGACCACTAGATCTAATTTCGACTCAATCCGGTAAAGTAGATAGAGGGTCACCACGATGGGAAATCCTACTTCGCTAATGAATGGTATAATTTGTTCCACGAGTCTTCACTCCTTTCACTTAGAGGTATGATTTTGAAACAGGTGAACCCTCACCCACGATTTAAAAAAAGGCCGGGTTCATGAGAGTCCGGCCTTGCTGTTATTATGCTAGTTCATAGTCGGTTACATTGCGGTCGATGACTCTGGCGCCTTTTGCGGAGACAAGCTTGCCGCTACCTGTAGTAAATATGTTAGCTGCAATAATCTGTCCCATGGAGAGTTTCACTAAATTTTCATCCACTGGCTCCTTTGGATTGTCGATTGTGATTTTCGCAGTTTTTCCAAACTCGGTGTCAAATTGCAATTCTAATGTTTTAGCCATTTATTTTCACCTCCCATCACTGGATTTTTTTTGAACCTTAACCGATAATCTCCGAGCTGTCATTACGTTCCACCTTGTTTAAGTCACCGTTGCATAAAACTGAGATCGCTTGGGCTGCTTGGAACAGCTGGTCAGCTGTTGCTGCTTTCGTTACATTGCTAAACGTTTTAGACTTCAAGATTGGATTTCCTTCGTTATCAATCCCCGCTTGAAATACCAACCGAAGCTTTGTCGTTTCTAGTAATCCTTGTGCCATCTTCGATCACCTCCTTTCGTCTTATATATATAGTTTGAGAGACTAAAAGGGCAGGTAGGTCGAAAATATTTTTTAGCCATTTATTTTCACCTCCCATCACTGGATTTTTTTTGAACCTTAACCGATAATCTCCGAGCTGTCATTACGTTCCACCTTGTTTAAGTCACCGTTGCATAAAACTGAGATCGCTTGGGCTGCTTGGAACAGCTGGTCAGCTGTTGCTGCTTTCGTTACATTGCTAAACGTTTTAGACTTCAAGATTGGATTTCCTTCGTTATCAATCCCCGCTTGAAATACCAACCGAAGCTTTGTCGTTTCTAGTAATCCTTGTGCCATCTTCGATCACCTCCTTTCGTCTTATATATATAGTTTGAGAGACTAAAAGGGCAGGTAGGTCGAAAATATTTATTAGTTTATAATGTTTTAATTTTGAAAACCAATAACTATATGAATATATTTACCTAAGTTACTTATGAAATTAACAAACTATATAACTATTAATTTCCATTTATTAAAAAATATTATAAAATGAGAGTGGTCTTTAGGACCTAATGCAAGAAAATCTAAGGAGCAGAATAATATCGCGAGGAGAACGTTACAATTTTTTGGGCTAGCAGAAGCTAGGACTATAATTAACAGTTTCCGCTAGATAAGATTGAACACCTTTTTATCAATATTTTTCCCAGCTAAGCTATGATACTTTATCAACTTTGTTTAGCTGGAGGATATGAAAGGTGAAAAAGTTATTTATGTATTTAGAAGTTCATCAATTAAAAGAACAAGGATTGAAGGTTGTTGCAATTGCCAAAAAGTTAAAAGAAGGATTGGTTCAAGTACCGTGAGAAATAGGAGAAAATGAATACTAATTACCTTATATTACCTTTAATCTAAGTATAAACTATCATCAGTGACTACTATATAATTAAACGTATATTAGTTATTTTCAAAGGTGGAACAAAAGGAATGGACTGGAGAGCAGAGTTTCAAAGCGGTATACAGAATTGGCTTACCCTGTGTAATAATGATAAAGAATTTCAACCAATTAAAGAAGAATTATTGGATTTACAAGAGGATGCGAATGATGAGTTAATTGTCATGGTGTCAGGAGAATTTAAAGCGGGAAAGTCTACATTTATCAATGCTTTGTTGGGGAAGGAAATATTAACATCGGATGTTACCCCTGCCACTGCCGTTGTGACGAAATTAACATATGGAAAAAAGAATCGAGTGCTGGCTCACTACTTGGACCATAGTGTCATTGAATATGACGTCAAATCGCTCGAGCAATTGACGGTGGAGAGAGAGGGCAAGTTTCAACAAATTAGAGAACAGATCTCTTATATTGAGCTTCATCTACCTATTCAGCTATTAAAAACGTTCACCATTATTGATACGCCTGGATTAAACTCTAGTCACAAACACCATACGGAAGCAACGGACAGGTTCTTGCGCAGGGCTGATCTGGCGATATGGCTATTTAACTACCGTAATGTGGGAACTTCAACAGAGGTCACTTGGTTAAAAAAATTGAAAGAGTATGGAATTAAACCAATTGCCATCGTTAATGGGATTGATAAGCACGATGAAGAAGAGGAGGAGTTGGAGGAGTTACTTGATGAAAGTTTTCGAAAACTTCAGCCATTTATAACGAGATTGATAGGTGTCTCTTCTAAGGAAGCCTTAGATGGGAAATTACAAAATAACCCGGAATTACTAGAATGGAGCAATTGGAAAGAGGTCGACGAGATTTTCCAGGGATGGTCACAAAAAACGGAGCAGAAAATCGTTCGTATTTTTGAAAGATTAAAAGAGCCACTCCTTAAATTCGACGAAATCCTAATTGAAAGAAAAGTAGCCTTGGGGGCAAATCGCGTACAACATTTAATAGAGGCTTTTATGAATCATGAGTACCCATCCTTACTCGAAGGGTTTCAGAGGGTGAAGCAGCTTACCGGTGAGTGCCAGCAATCAGAAAATAGCTGGAATCATTTTTTGAAGCCGAAAAATGATTCACTTGATGGAATGATTCAATTGATCCATGGAAGTTATAACAGACTTTCAGGGGAAAAACAAAAGGGTGCAGGGAAAGAGTTTATAAGAATCTTGAATGATAGATTATTGCCCGATATCGATGTGTTTGAATCGGATGTAGCACATTTCATGAATGAGTTCACGAAGTTAACGGAAGACGAAGAACAGTTGAAAGAAGATTGGCAGTTCATTGAGTCCGCGCATGTGCTAACCAGGAAATTACGTAGGATTAAGGAGCATGGCGAAAAGTTAACCGTATGGAAACAGCACCGAGCGGAATTAGTGAAGAAAAAACAACAGTTAGACGCATCTCATGATAGACTTAAGGATCAATTAAAAAAGATTGAACGATTGATGCAGGCATCAGTTGAGGCTGATATTGAAGAGCTCGTAAGAAAACCGCATCGGGCCGCCGCTGAATCTTGGAACGATAAGCTTGCCAATGCGAAGAAAAGGTTTGCCGCTTTGTCCTTAGATGAAATCAAAGAATTTGACTTTTTCTCAGGAATGGTCAAGAGCTGTATCGAAGGATTTATTATGCCTTTCCAAAAGGTTGGTACCGCATTGGAAAATAAACTAGCCTATGCGGATACCGACTTGATTATGAACAATATTTCAGCATTATTTGATGAAATTCCACTTAAACAGCTTGAGTATGACTTTTCAATTTTTCAGTCGTGGGAACCATCAGCAATCATTCCAAACAATGTGAAAGTACAGTTGACTATCCCGACTGAAATTGAGGGAATTGGACTGCCATCGTTGCCTTCCGATTTAGCACACGATGTGAAGAAAGCTAAAGATGATGTACATGAACAAAGAGTCCAATTTGCAGGTTGGAGCATAACTGCAGTAGTTGTCGTGTTCATTGTTTTCTTAATCATTAATAGTAAAGTAAATGACGATAGCCCTGCTTATGCAACGGATGATTCTTCCTATTCTGATTCCTTATCAGATGAAGATACCTATACAGAAGAAACGGACAGTGTAGAGAGTCTGGAATCATCCTTTTCACAGTCAGAAATTAAAGATTTTATATCAAACCTGCATCAAAAAAGAATTGATTCTGATAGCACAGAATTCTTTAATTCTGAAACTTTCAATTTAAGTGGAGAACAAGAATTCCAGGATTATTACTATGAATTAGATGGCGCTGCTTTGAAAGACCTTGAAATAAAAAATATTGACTATGACTCTACTATCACTGTGATTACAGATGAAACATATGAGAAAAGCGGAAGCGAAGTTGTATATGAAGCGGAGTATGAATTAGCCCCTAATTCGGCCAATACGGACTTGAAAGTGGAAGGTTTTACTTTTTCCAAATTAAATGAGACGACTATAGAGGCAACTATATCTGAAGATACCATTCGCAGCTTTTTAATTGAATACCGCACGAAATATATGGATGCTCTCAATCGTGATGATTCATCTTCCATATTATCTTATTTAGAGTCGGGGCAGCCAGCTTATAAACTCATTACTGACTATTTTGCATCCATAGAAGGGAAAGGAAATATCTACACGCCTGAGAAATTTACGATTACGAGGGTTGAACATAATGGGCTCAATATGTATGAAGTATCAACAGAAGAGTCATTTATATTGGAAGAATCGACTGGAAAGAAAACAGAAAACACTCGACAACGGACCTATTTGATTCATGTTGTAAAGCCGGATAGTCTATTCATTTCAGATTTTAAGGTTCTGGGTGCTTCAACCAAGGAAATAATTGAACCGATGGATGACTATACCACTAACAATGGAAATGAGTATAATTCATCCGGAAATGGTAACGGAAATGACAGTGGGAATGGAAATGGTAAGGCTAAGGCTAAGGGTATTGATAGTGGTACGGGAATTGATTATGGCAGCGGAAAGGGTAACAGTACTGATACTGGTACTGGATATTAATCAGCTGCCGTGTTTTAAGTCATTCCTATTTTAACCATCTAGAAAAGACTAGTTTGAGGGAGTACGAATATGAGTTTTTCACTAGACTATTTTAATCGAAATCGAGATTCGGTTTTGAAACATATGAATCGGCTATATGCTGCCCTAAAGGAAATGGGGCTTCAGAATGATATGAAAAAAATTCTGGATATCACTAAACAAGTAGGAAATGAATCGTTTCAGATTGTAGTGGTGGGGGAGTTTTCAAGAGGCAAATCGACCTTCATCAATGCACTATTAGGAAAGCGGATTTTGCCTTCATCAGCCCGCCCGACCACTACATTGCTTAATGTCATTACCCACAGCGCGGAACCTTTTATTAAGATTCATTATCGTGATGGTAAAAGGCCTGCACAAATGATAGATGAGGGTGAATTTAAGACACTGGTGGCACCGAAAGAACCTATGCAAGGCGATAAAGAGTCTGAACTGGCTTTTCAAAAGCAAGTAGAACACTTCCAGACCATTAGTCATGCCGAAATTGGTCATCCTTTAGCTTTTTGTCAGGATGGAGTTCAGATTATTGATACGCCAGGGACAAATGACTTGGATCCAGCTCGTGAACAGATTACCAATTCAATTATTCCTAAATCAGATGTGGCCATTTTGATATTATCCGCAGTGAAAATATTGTCGGAGTCGGAAGTAAGCTTTTTACGTGATCGGATTCTGGCTAATGATATTCAAAAGGTGTTCGTCGCTATCAATTTTAAGGATGAGCTCCAAAGTCAACATGAGATTGACCAAGTTTATCGATTTGCAGAAACCCATTTAAAGAAAATCCTACTCGAACCGAAAATATTCATGGTAGCAGCTAAACAGGCTTTAAATGCAAGAAGAAAAGCAAGTGGTGAAGAGTTAAAAACTGCACGAGGAAGAATGATACCTGTATGGGATCTCAACGATACTGGTTTTATTGAATTAGAAACAGCGCTTGCGGATTTCCTTCAATATGAACGCGGGGCTGTTAAACTGCGGAAACCTGTTATCCGTGCAGAAAAACTCATTGATGAAATACTAGAAAAACAAATAGACGTTCAAATTCATGCGTTAAATCTTAAGCTGGAGGACCTCCAAGAAAAAATTGAATCCTTTATGCCAAAGCTGCATCGTGTCAGGGATCTTGGTAAAGAGGCACTTAAGAAATTGACTATTGAGCTGCAAACTCAGGGACAAGAGCTAAGCAAATGGTATGAGAATGAGCTGCAGGCCCATGCCAATCTTGCCTACAAAAAGTTTGACGATAATGTTTATATGGATATCAATCAGATTAGTCGGAAAATCGAAGATGCGATTGCACCAAAGGAACGCGATTTGCATGTGAAGAAAAAGGAAAAAATGACAGCTGCAGTCGAACAAAGTATTGACCGGGTTAGTACAGCTGTAAACAAAGAATGGTTTCAGCTTGAAGGGGACTTTAAGTCCTTGCTGAGTTCCGGCAGTGGGCCGAGTGACCTGCTCCCTTCACTCATTACGGTTGAAGGAAAGAAACAGCCGAGTATTTTTATTGAGATTTTTGATGAACTTGGAGATGCATGGGATAAGAATACAACTTTCTTAGGGGCACTTGCGATTGGTGTTGGCTTTTTGGCAACAGCAGTCATTGGCGGCATCACGTCTTTATTTATGGCTGGATGGTCTTGGCTGACGGGGGAAAATGAGAAGACCAAATTCAAGCGGAATCTACAAGCTCAATTTGACCAGTCTAAAAATCAAAAACTAACTTCTTTTAAAAAGGAATGGAAAGGGTTAGTGGATGCTGTTTATAAACAATATCAGGACATTATCAATAAAAATGTGCAGCAAATGGAGCTTCAATTACAGGAACTCCTGAACAATACGAAACTTGAAGAAAAAGATATTGAAAAGAAACGAATTCAGCTTGAACGCCGTGCTGCGTTATTGAAGTCAATTAGGAAGGACCTTTATTCTTTAGAAGCTGAATTAACCGAGCCACATCGAGATAAGGTAGTGTTGACGCGATGAACTATACAGCTGAAAAGGAAAAACTGAAACAGAAAACAGATCATTTACTGCAATTGGTGAAAACAGCTCTACCTGATAGCTCCCAACTGAAATCTTTATCAGAGCTGCAGGAGGATTTGGCTGATGATTACTATTCGATTATTGTATTAGGTGAATTTAAACATGGAAAGTCCACCTTTGTGAATGCATTGCTTGGACAGGACATTATGCCGAGAAATGTGACTCCGACCACTGCAACCATTAATGCGGTATTCCATAGTAAAAAGCCTGAGGTTCAAATCCTAAAAATGAACGGTGAAATTGAGAAAAGAGAACTTTCTGTAACAGTTTTAAATGATTATACGGCCTCATCTGACTTTGATCCTGCGGAAATTAACTATTTAAAGTTGTTTATGGAATCCCGGCTTTTAGAGAACCGGGTGGTGCTGATTGACACCCCAGGATTGAATGATTTAAACCAGCAGCGTTCGGATATTACCTATCAGTTCTTGCCGCGGGCAGATGTCGTCATTTTTATCACTTCGATGGATGGTGCCCTTAGAAGCACAGAGGAAGCTTTTATTAAAAATACCTTGCAGAAAAATGGCTTTGAGAAGTTAATGATCGCTGCTAACTTCTTAGATCGAATAGATGAAGAGGAAATAGATGATGCAGTTGATTTTATTGAGCGCCGGGCCGAAAACATTCTCGGGGAAAAGACTAAAATCTTTCCGCTGTCATCAAAAGACGCGCTGGAAGCTAGACTTAGAGGAGACCAAGAACTTCTTGAGTACAGCGGCCTTCTTGAGATTGAGGCAGAGATAAAAAAAAGGATTGTTAGCGGTAATCGAAGCCAAGAAAAGCTCGTCCGTTTTCAGACACGACTATGGATAATTGCTGAAAGTCTGAGGGCTGAAATCGAACTTGCTGAGCATCTATCAGAAGAAACCCTCGAGCAATTAGTGGAGCAGGTTCAATTGGTGTCGGAATGGCTTTCGAAACAACCCATATTGCAAAATCAGCTGCAAAACTATATTTATGAGTGTGAAAGCGAAATTCAGTTCATTGTCAGGAAATCCTTAAACTTTTTTGGAAGTCGAATGCGGGAAGATATTGAGAATCGGATTCGGCTTTTCCAGGGTTCGGATATTAAATCCTTAGTCGAAACTCAAATTCCGATTCTGATTCGTTCTCATTTTAATCAATGGATTGATCAGTACAATGACCACATTCACGAGTTACTTCAAAAGTTGGCAAAGGAAGTATCACATGGACTTTCCCAGTCATTTAAACAGACGATTAAAATTAAGGCGATCCGAGAGGATGTACTGAGGTTCACAGATTATGTGGAGTCGTTGCCTACGCAAACTGGCAATGCCAGCGTTAAGGCCGGTTTGTTGATGGGGGGAGCAAGCTCTATTGCATTGCTGCTTGGGGCTTCCTTTTTTATCCCACTTGTAGGGATGGCTGGTCTGCCGTTTCTATCACAAAAAATCGCCGAAAAACAGTTGGGAAATGTGAAGCCTGATTTGATTCAGGCAGTGAACCTGCAAATCAATGGGCTGCTCGATCAATTTCAGTCCCAATTGGACCAATATATAATTCAGGCTGTTGAAAATATTAAGGATCAGGCCATGGATGAATACGACCGAAAGTTAAGCTCCATTCAATTTATACTTGATGAAGAGATTGCTAGCAAGAAGCAAGAGACTCGTCATATCACAGACTATAAGAAAAATTTAAATATGCTAAAAGAGTTCATTAAAACGGAGATTAAGAGGGAGGAAGTTGTAAATGGTAGGGTTTGAAAATCAACATAATGACCAAAATGTATCGGATTCCTTTGATCGGGACTTCGGTACTTCCCATGATTTAACTCATACTGGAAGCCATGGGCTTGTCAACTATGATCATTCTCATCACCTAGTTACTACCGGAGATTCCTATATCCATGGGAATGATATCTTTCATTATCAGGATCCATTAAAATATTCGTCCCAGCATCAGTTCAAGGCATTACAATTGGACATGGGGGATACACATTTCGTACAGCCGCATGAGGTAAAGAGTTATGTCCGCTCAGATGGTACCCTTGTAAAAGGCTATTACCGAGATGGAGATGGAAACACTAGTATCGACCATACTCTTTCACAAGGCGGGGGATATGTAAGAAGTAACCCAGACGGAAATCCTTTAAATAATTTAAAGTAGGCTCATTTGAGTCACTTATAATGAAATATCATGTTGAATTGATCCGACATAGAGAGAGGTACTTAAAGTGAAGTCTACAACAAAATATGGAGTTGTCACACTCATCCTGATGGTACTTATTTCTTTATATCTCTTTTTCAATCATGAAGGGGCGAAGGAAATAGTGGCTAAGGACACCTCTACTTTGCAGCAGGGCAGTGCAAAAAAAGATGAAATAGGGAACGGAAAGGAAATTGAAGCTTCTACTGTATCGCTGAAAGAATCCGGCCAAAGTGACCTTTCCGCAGATGAGGAAGACTCTTTAGAAACAGACGAGAAGTATACCAAGGCGATAGCTAAGAAGAAGGGGGGAACCGCGGCTGCAGAGGAGATGCAGGCGGTCCAAAGTCAATTTCTAGTGGTGATTGATCCAGGACATCAGAATCGAGCTAATACCGATCCTGAGCCAATTGGCCCGGGGGCTAAGGAAGCAAAGATCAAGGTAACTGGTGGGACTTCAGGGGTTGCAACAGGTAAACCAGAATATAAGTTAACCTTGGAGGCGTCACTTATTCTCGGTCAATTGCTGGAAAGTAAAGGGATTAAGGTTATTTATACTAGAACAACTAACGATGTAAACATTAGTAACAGGGAAAGAGCTGAGGTTGCCAATCAAAATGCCGCTGATTTATTTGTCCGTATTCATGCGGATGGCTCAACAGATAGAAATGTTCATGGTCTTTCGGTTCTTACTCCAGCAAATAACAGTCCATATACAAAAACAATCTTCAATGATAGTTTAAAAGCTTCCCAGTTCATTATTGATGAAACAAGAAAGAATTCATCCATTAAAGTAAATGGTCTTTCTTACAGAGGCGACATGTCTGGTTTCAACTGGTCCAAGGTCCCAAGCACACTTGTGGAATTGGGTTTTATGACCAACCCAACAGAAGACAAGAACCTATCAGACCCACTTTACCTGAAAAATTTACTTACCAATATAGCTGATGGAATTTTGGATTATGCAAGTTACAAGTAGAATGACAATTGCGGTACTATCGGAGAGTTACTACTGTTAGAGTCTGAATATAAATAAAAATAGAAACGAAAACACAAATTTATTGTGTTAGGTATTACAGTCGTTCTGTTTGGAAGTGGTTATATTACTTATAAGGATTACCGTACCAAACCATCAGAGATAACTGCAAAGGCTGTCAACGAAACGATTAAGAAGGGTGACCCTACCTTTAACACAAATTCAGGAACATTTAAAGAAATATAATGATGCTCTTTACCAAGCCGCCAATGCGGGTGATTTTTCAATCGTAGAGCCCTATATAGATATCCAAAGGCTCCTAATTTTATAGAACATGAGAAAAATCTAATTTATGACAAGAGTGAAGACGAAAAGAAAGAATATCTATCTCAATTAGAAATAAAGTCATTTAACAAAATGTTTAAACATAAATATCAAGTCATAACAAATGAGAAGATTTCGGTTAGAGAAAATAACGAGGAAAAAATAGAAGAATGGCAAAATACCTACACGATTACAAGAGAAGGTGGCAAATTTTATACGTTCGGATCAAGTCAGTCGGAATTAGCTAAATAGGCGGTAACGATCACTGTGATGGCCCTTAAGAGCCCCCTCTGATCAAAAGGTTTAGAAAATAAAAAAGTATTCCTAAATGGAATATGTAATGTCTCGAACTCAATGCATAATTAAGAGTCATCTTCCCTGTGAATATCTTAGGAAGATGACTCTTTTTATCTTTATAACTAGCTACATAGAAAACTAGCCATTGATAAATGGAGGATGTTTGATTCAAATGAGCATTGTGCCAATATAAGTTTCCCTCATTGTAATTGGGGTAATAACAGCCGAATAGATAGTGGGTATTTTTGGGATAAATTTCTATTATTATATCAATAATAGGTATTTCATCCTTTTATTTGTAGGACTATAATAATATGGGATGAAATAAATCTAAGAGCATTAGGAAAGATGCCCTAGGTTATAAAAAATGTTTTTACATAAAATTGGGGGCAAAAGTTAAAGGGATGGTGATTTCAGATATTTAAAAAATAGCATTATCATAAGTAATATATTCGTTTAGCTCAAATGTATGATGAAATGGGGAGTTCGGGTGAGAAAAAGGATTTTTTCTATAATTATGGTTTTATTATTAGTCTCTGGAAGCTTTCCATATAATTTTGGTAAGGCTAGTGCTGATGTCACGAATCCAGTAATTGAAAGTATACAAGTAGATAAAACTGAGGTGACATCGGGAGATACCATTAAAGTAAGTGTAAAGGCAACGGATGACGTTGGAGTAAGCCGTGTATATGTCTACTACAAATCACCTACTACAAATAAAACGATTGGAATTTATCCGAATTACAATTCTTTAACGAATTCATATGAGGGTTCCTACAAGATTACGTCAAATTCAGAATCGGGAACATATAAGGTATCCAGTGTTTATGTCTATGACACATCGGATAATGTAACATATTTACCAAGTTATTCCGATTATGAAAATAAATTAGGAAGTGGTCAATTTACAGTATCGGGTACAACGGCAGATGTAACCAATCCGGTCCTTGATAGTATACAAGTAGATAAAACAGAAGTGAAGGCTGGAGATTCTGTTAAGGTAAGTGTAAAAGCGACGGATAACGTTGGAATAAGCCGTGTGTATGTCTACTACAAATCACCTACTACAAATAAAACGATTGGAATTTATCCGAATTACAATTCTTTAACAAATTCATATGAGGGCTCCTATACGATTACGTCAAATTCAGAAGCAGGAACATATAAGGTATCCAGTGTTTATGTCTATGACACATCGGATAATGTAACATATTTACCAAGTTATTCCGATTATGAAAATAAATTAGGAAGTGGTCAATTTACAGTATCGGGTACAACGGCAG
>NZ_JAMBOH010000031.1 GCF_023715505.1 Neobacillus cucumis
AGTAGAAGCCAAAAGAGCTATATAACGTGGGAAAAGTTCAATAAGATTAAGTCGATTTTTCCTCTAGAGCGTCCTAAACTTTCAATTCCATTTTCGGAATTAAAGATGTACGCGAAACTGTGAAGCAATTTCTGAAGAGCCCGGTGCGGGAAATCCGCACGCCGGGTTCTGTGGGGGTTTGAGTCGCCAATTGGGCGACCTTTCTACCCGGAGTCGGCTAATCAATTAATGAATAGCCTCCTACTCGATTGCGTGTTATGAAAATTCAAATCGAGTCGGAAGTTAATTAGAAATAGAATTAGGTTTCTAGAAAGGTAGGTTAGATTATGTTACAGAAAGAAAGTGAAAAGGCATTAGACATCCAAACAGCTTCGTTACAAAGCTACATTCGTTCTTCAGAAAAACAAAAATCGTTATACAAGCGTACATTATTCATTGTAAGTATTTCACAAATTTTTGGTGGTGCAGGGTTAGCAGCAGGAGTTACTGTGGGGGCACTTCTTGCACAGCAAATGCTCGGTACTGATGCGTTTGCTGGAATTCCTTCAGCTTTATTAACTTTAGGGTCAGCAGGAGCTGCATTATTTGTTGGGAGACTTTCGCAGGCGTTTGGTCGTCGTACAGGTCTATCAGCTGGTTTTATGATTGGTGGACTTGGAGCAATAGGAGTCATAATTGCAGCATTAATAAATAGTGTTTTCTTGTTATTTGCTTCCCTACTTGTTTATGGTGCCGGGTCAGCAACAAATTTACAAGCACGTTATACAGGTACAGACTTAGCGAATAGTAAACAGCGGGCGACTGCTATTAGTATGACGATGGTTTTTACAACCTTTGGTGCAGTTGCAGGTCCAAATTTAGTAAATATAATGGGGAATTTCGCTCTTTCGATTGGTGTTCCATCACTTGCTGGTCCTTTCATTTTAGGAGCAGCAGCATATATTTTAGCAGGTCTTGTCCTTTTCATCATGCTTCGTCCAGATCCATTAGTGATAGCAAGAACGATAGAAAGAGCCAATCAAAAACCTAATGATAAAGGACAATTGGCAACAACAGAACAAAAAGAAAACAAAAGAGGCATCATCGTTGGTGCAACGGTTATGGTCCTTACTCAAATTGTTATGGTAGCTATTATGACAATGACGCCAGTTCATATGATGCATCATGGACATGGCTTGGGCGCAGTAGGTCTTGTTATAGGTTTTCATATAGGTGCCATGTATCTACCATCACTAATTACAGGTGTCCTTGTTGATAAGTTGGGGCGTAATGCAATGGCTATTGCTTCTGGAACTACATTACTTCTGGCCGGTTTAATTGCAGCATTCGCACCAGGAGATTCTATTGTTCTTCTAATAATTGCTCTTTCTTTACTTGGATTAGGATGGAATTTTGGTTTGATAAGTGGGACTGCACTCATTGTTGATTCAACTGAATCTTCCACAAGGGCTAGAACCCAAGGTACAGTGGATGTTTTGATTGCGTTTTCAGGAGCTGCTGGAGGAGCACTGTCTGGAATGATTGTAGCAGGTTCAAGTTATCTAACATTATCATTTACTGGTGGGATTTTGTCCTTATTACTAATTCCAGTGGTGATATGGTCTCGTGGAGATAAAAAATAAGCCAGATTGTTTTACGAAAACAGTTTGCTGGGGAGAAATATTTTTGAAACTAAATGGGGGCGATACTTCAAGAAGAAGGTCGCCTTTTTTTCTTTTTCCATAAGAAAGGTTGTGAAATGTTGTAACTCAAGAATCATTTAGAAAATATATTAGAAATTCCTCAAAATGTAATTTGAGATAGAATGGTTAGAATCTATTGACAATAAAAATAAATATGATTTATTATAATATTAAGATAAATAATATTTATCTTGGGTTTTATTTTAACATTCAGATTGAAAGGGGGAGTGAAATAATTTCACTTGAAATGTAAGCGTTAACTTCCAAGAACGTTCTATTATCCTCTCCAATCCTTTTTAAAAGATTATGTATACTAATAGTAATAAGTGGATAGGAGAGAAATTGATGAAGAATAGAAGTGAACAATTAATTTTAGATCTTGGGAAAAAAATCGTTTTTGGAGAAGTTACTACAGGAGAAATTTTACCTAAAGTGGAAGATCTTTGTGAAGAATATAATGTTAGCAGAACTGTAGTCCGTGAAGCATATAAAGGTTTATCAACCCTAGGTCTGGTGCGATCCAATCAGCGTTCGGGCACTGTCGTTTTACCACGAACCGAGTGGCAATGGTGGAATCTTGAGGTAATGACTTGGTTGCTAGAAGATCCAAACAATAAAGATTTCTTACTTCATTTAACAGAAGTAAGAATGGGGCTAGAACCAACGGCAGCAGCATTAGCAGCCAGTAGGGCAACAGAACAAGACAGAATGAACATGGAAGAAGCTTTCCAAAAACTAGAACAATCTATAGGGGATGAAAAAGCTTGGGCCAAAGCGGACTATGATTTTCATGAAAGTATCATAAAAGCTTCACACAATGATTTATTAATCGGAACCATTCGTATTATGCGTAAAGCCCTTACCGTTAGTAGGGAAAAGACATTACCTTTAACAAATGATAATCAAGAATTTCCTTACGATTCCCCAACAAGGGCAGCTTTAGAAAAACATCGTATGATTTATGAAGCAATCATGTCACGTGACGAAGCAATGGCTAAAAAAACAATGACGGAATTAATCTTACGTGTAAGGACTATCTTACAAAAAATATTTAACAATTACTCGTAAGCTTATTATATTTGCAAGTTTAACAAAGGGAGGAATTTAAAGTGGGATTACAAATTGTAAGATTTGAAAAAGAAAATGTTGAACGTTGGGGTGTTGTGAAAGGGGATCATATCTTAGTATTACAAGATACATATAGTTCTCTGGCTCAATTCCTAGATAAAGGAAAGGCAGAAGCCAGAAAATTATATGAACAAGAAAATGGTGAAAAAGTTTCACTAAACGAGGTAACCTTCTTAAGTCCAGTAACAACTCCTGCAAGAATCGTATGTCAAGGTGCCAATTATAGCTCACACAGAGCAGAATCAGGATTAGAAGCAAATAAACCTCCATTTAACTTGATTTTCAGTAAAGCAGATAGTTCTCTATGTGGAGCATATACAGAAATTATCCGTCCAGCCCATGTACAATTATTAGACTATGAAATTGAATTAGGTTTAATTATTGGTTCAGAGATTACAGGACCAGTAGAGGTAACGGAAGAAACCCTTCACCAATTTGTTGCGGGATTAGTTATTTTCAATGATGTATCAGCACGGGATGTACAACTAACTCAAGGACAATGGTTAAGAGGAAAAAGCTACCGTACGTTTGGACCGACTGGACCATATTTTTACCTGCTTGATCAAGAGGAAATGCCATCCATTCATGACCTTGAAATTAAACTATGGGTAAATGATGAACTACGCCAATCAGCTAACACGAATCAGTTGTTATTTAAACCAGCTGAAACCATTATCGAACTATCTGAGATTATGGATCTCTCAAAAGGTGATTTGATTGTGACAGGTACAACAGGTGGCGTAGCAATGAATCTGTCTAAAGAAGAAATGAGTAAGGTTTCAAATTTAACTACTCCTTATGAAGAGAAAGTCAAAGTTATGCTGGAAAGCCAATTAAAGCTTGGTAATTATCTAAAAGATGGGGATGTTATCCGCTGCAGTATTAAAAGTGCAGATGGAACAATCGACCTCGGTGAACAAGTCAATAAAGTGGTTCCTAGTAAAGTAACTGTTTCCTAAATGAATTCACCTATGTGCTGAGATTAGATTACGGGTAATTAATTTTTTCTCAGCACTTTATTGCAATAAATAGTGTATAAAATAGTGCGGTATTGATTTTATTAAGGTAACTAATATTGTATTCGCTTTCATTTTTTTGAATCATATAAATTTCTTTTAGATTGGAGTGAAACTATGAAAAAAGAAAGTTTAGATGTTGCGATTGTAGGCTATGGTCCAGTGGCAAAGTTATTAGGAACATTACTTGGTCAGAAAGGGTGGAAGGTAGGTATATTTGAGAGATTTCTTGAACCCTATCCATTACCGCGTGCTGTAAAGCTAGATCATGAGATTGCTAGACTTCTCCAATCCGTTGTTCCGACGGATGATGTGAAGAAGGTCTTACAACCTGTTCATGATTTTTATGAATGGCAAAATCCTAATCGTGTACCCTTAATAAAACTTGATTGGTCACAATTTGGTATTTCAGGATGGCAAGCAGATATGTTTTTCTGTCAGCCTGAACTAGAAGCAATTATGGATGTCACATGCCGAGAACTAGAAACGGTAAGCATTAATCTTGGAATGGAAGCCATTCAATTAAAGGAATTTAATGACCACGTTGAGCTAAATGTAAAAGACTTGGACGGAGAAGTAACAAAGATTCATGCAAAATATGTTGTCGGCTGTGATGGAGCCAATAGCTTTGTTCGAGCAAATATGGAACATACCATGATAGATTTAGACTTCAATTCAGATTTCCTTGTTGTTGATATCATTCCGAAAGAAGAAAGAACGTTTAGTCCAATGAATTTGCAATTATGTGATCCAGTCCGACCGACCACAGTTGTTTCAGGAGGTTATGGCAGAAGACGTTGGGAATTTATGATCCGTCCTGGTGAATCAAAAGAAGAATTTAAAATGGAAGAAAAGGTTTGGAAATTACTTGAACCATGGGACATTACGCCGAAAAACGCCATATTAGAACGACATGCGTTATACACGTTTAAAGCAAGATGGGCTGATAATTGGAGAAAAGGTAGATTGATGATTGCAGGAGATGCGGCACATTTAACGCCGCCATTTATGGGACAAGGAATGTGCTCAGGTCTTCGCGACTCAGCTAATTTAGCCTGGAAACTTGATCTTATTTTACGAGGAAATGTGAACGACAACATATTAGAAACCTATACAGAAGAACGTAAACCACATAATCAAAGAGTCGTTGAAGCAGCAATCTATTTAGGAAAACTGATTTGTGTAGCGGACCCGAAAAAGGCTGAAGAAAGAGACCAAGCTTTTCTAAACGGAGATGCTCCGCCATTCCCTGAATTTCCAATTTTAAGAGATGGAATTCTCCATCAACCAGAAGTAAGGAAAGGTTGTTATTTAGCTGGACAGCTATCTCTACAAAGCGAAGTGAAATATTTAGGGGAAACAGGTTTGTTCGATGATGTTGTTGGTACTGGTTGGATGGTAATTAGCCAGGTAAGCAACCCGAAAAATGCTTTAAACGATAAGCAAATTGAATTTCTCGAAGATATCGGCGCTACATTTATAGAAATAGCAGATTCTGAGATGGGACCAGATGTCGTTGTGGATGTAAACGGGAAATATTATGAGTATTTCAAACAAAATCAGATAGAGGCGGTTATTGTCCGTCCAGATTTCTATCATTTTGGCAGTGTAACTTCATTCTCTGAGCTTTCTGAACTAGTAGAGGATTTAAGAAATCAACTGAAAAAGTTTATGAACACAGCAGCTATGAATTAAAAAATTAAATCATGAGCCGCTGCGTCAGGTTGGATTTGTTTAGCGGACAAATTCAACCAAGAAAATAGGCCTTGGAAAACCTATAAGTATCATTTTAACATTTCTAATAAAAATATGATGAAATAATTTCGTAATTTGCCGGTTATTTTATAAATTTTCTTATTGAAAATATTATTTTAGGAGGAACTTACGATGGTTAATGTAAAAGTATTTCGTTTAGGTTATGCAGATTTCTTTTCACCAGTACCTGAAAAAATGGTGAATTATTATACAAATACAATGGGCTATCGTATTACGGAAGAAAAAGACGGAATTACTTATTTGAGTAATGGTGTGGACCATCATAATATTGTGATTACTCCTAGTATTCAAAAAGGAATTCGAAGTTATGGTTATCAATTAGATGGACAATTGTCATTAGAAGAGGTACAAGAACAATTACATTCTATAGGAATTGATTCTAGATTAATAATAGATGGAAAACCAGGAATATCAAGATTCGTAGAATTAAATGATCCAGCTGGAAATATTGTTGAGCTATTTACAGAAATGGGTCAACCAGTTGTTGGTTTTGGTACGTCAGGTATTCTTCCTCTTAAACTAGGGCACATTGCATTTTATGCAAAAAACTTTGTTGAAACAATTGAATTTTACCGAGATGTATTAGGCTTTACTTTTACAGATAAAATCGGGGAGGAATTCTGTAATTTCCTAACATGTAATTATGAACATCACGTATTAAATATCGTAGCATCAAATGAGACTAGATTACATCACATTGCTTATCAGTTAAGAGATGCAGGACATCAATATGCAAGTTCAGATATTTTAGCGAGACAAGGTTTATCTGTTCTTTGGGGTCCTTCTCGACATACAGCTGGACATAATATTGCCACATATCACCATGATGCGGATGGAAATGTAGTTGAGCTATATACAGAGATGGATGTGTATATTCCTGAGCTCGATATTTTCGAACCGCGTCCATGGCATCAAAAATTACCATTAAAACCTAGAAAATGGGAAGGCCTTAGTTCTTGGGGAACAGAATTTGAAGTAGACTTGGCAAAAATCTAATCCTACCAGAACGGAAGATGGATAAAAATCGTACAAGATGTTTTTATGCTTGAAGAAAACTAGGAACATAACGATCATTTGAAAATGCTTTAATTAGGCTATGAATTTCAATGCAGCAAGCAGGTGCAGATAAGAACTAACGGGCGAAAAGTACAGGCATCATCAGAAATTAACCGACGAACACGACAAGAGAAATGAACAGGCAATCAATATTGACAGAGTTTTTTCATTTATAGGCCTCGCTAGCCTATTTCTCTTAGTTTGTCCCAATAGAAGAGGTTCTTGTTCATGGGGGAATGTCGAGGTAAGTAAGTCAAGAATTTTGGATTAAGACAGCTATTCCCAGGTTAATCACGCGTCTCTATAAAGCAAATACTGGCTCGATGGTCGATACGTGAATCGACTTATTGAGTCAGTATTTTGTTTCAATTAAAAAAGATGCCAGTAACCTTTAAAAATAGCAAGGTGTCTGGCATCTTTTTTAGAGTCTAGTAAATTTGTATTTTCTCAAAGAAATAAATAAGAAAATTCCTAAAGAAACAATGGTCCACATGAGTGAGGTAGCCGGATTAATATTTGTGACAACAAATAAGGATGGAATCTTACCCAAGGCAGAGTCATCCATCGTGAGGAACCAACCCAACAGCATATTATTTGCTGCATGCGCTCCAATCGACAATTCGGCACTGTTCGTTTTTGCAGTGATATAACACCAAATGAATCCAGTTACCAAATAATCTGCTCCAACCAATACAGGGGAATACCCCATCTCAGGATTGGTGAAATGGAGCGCGCCAAAAATCGAGCCAACTATTAGAGATAAAAGAAAAGGAATGCGAACCCATTTTCCGAAAAACTGCAAGAGATATCCTCTGAAAAATAATTCCTCACAGGCCGTTTGAATGGGAGTTAAAACCAGTACGAGCACAAATAAAATCAAAAAATCTGAAACTCTGACATCGTTGAATGAGTAATCCCCAGGGTTTAAGAGGCAATCGATGATGGTAATCAGACTTAAGATGCCAAAGTAGGTAATAAAGCCAAATCCTATTCTCTTCCAATCTATTTTTTTATTGGGCGTAATCAGCGTAGTGAAATTCCGTTTATGTATGAAACGAATCGCGACAAAAAGGCCTAAAAGCCAAAACAAAAAGGGTGAATTCATCAAAGCAAAATAAAGTAACGGGTTCATTCCCACATAATCCTCTTTATTAAAATCATAATAGGTATTGGGGTTTCCATCCGTATGAACAATCCATTCACTAATAATGACATAAGGGAGCGCCCCGACAGAGATAAACAGAATAATGACAATAAATGATGTTAAATACCTCTTCCAGCTATTCTTGCCTTTTATTACTCTAATAAAATCCAATTATATTAACACCAACATTCTAGTAGTTTTTGAAAAACACATACAAATTATTACACTATTGGTTTAGATTAGTCAAATTGGTTAAATCAATTTCCGTATGTTTTGTAGATTTAGATTACTTAATAAAAATCAGCCCCTGCAAACCCACTAAAAAGTGTTTATACTTATATATATATACCTCCAAATTTATCTGCATTACCTGAATTATCCTATTATTACAAATAATTTGACGTCAAGCTCTTTTTCTAATTTAGTAAATAATCTGCTGGTTTTTTAAATAAAAAAATGGTCATTTACGGTAAAATTTCTCTCCAATGTGTAGGTGATTCCGAATTTAAAACGGGATGGGTGGGTGTAAATGAATACTTTTAAAGAGAGAAGAAAGGCCCGAAAGGATAAGAGGAAAAAGGAAGGGAAGGAATCCAAGTGGTGGGAATTCCTTGATATTTTTTTTGATCTTGCAGAATTATTTGGACCAAGTCTTGTTAGGTCTATTCGAGCTGTTTTTAAATTCCTTGAACATCATTAATTACATGAAAAGAATGTGGATATAGCCGTTTCACATATATATCGGAGATCCATCTGACATTGAAGCTCTTTTCTTTTTACAAGCGGTGCAGATTAACCAGTAATTAATATACACTGTGAAAATATGTAAAAATAGAAAAATAATAAGGCCAAGTAGGAGCTGAATAGGATGAAAACGTTTGATTTATAATCAGGAACAAAAGTAATGGTTGACGAAAGTAGAATAGTAATAGAAAGAACAGGTGGAAAAAGTGCGATGAAGGGTTTGTTTGCAGGGAGAGCAATGGGGCAAATGATCATAAAAACATCAGCAGTGACAGGATTAATTCATTATGCCGACTATTTAATGATTTGTGCTTCTGGACTTCCAACTCCCAATGATTTTAAATTATCCAGCGGTGCAGAGATTAATCAATATCCTAACTGTATTGTGGCAAAAGAAGGCGAATTAGAAGAGTTATATCAATTTCTCAATGGATTTATCAAGTAAAGATTACATAAGAAGACTTAACCCTTTAAGGTCAGCCATTCTTTTTTACTAAAATTATCATCGGAAAAGATGTTTTGTTTGGCCCAGCTGTAACATCGCTACTGTTGGTCATCCAATCAAACCCAATTATGTTACAGGTGTTTGGATTAACATAGCTGTAGAGCATACTTGTAGTGATGACGCAGATTATGGATGGGATCATGTTGTAATTGCAACCGATGGAACTTCAACCATTAGTGAAGAATGGCAAGAAGCAGCATTAAATTATGCAATGAAAATATAGCTGCAAAAATCACTGAAGAAGAATTGTTAGCAATATGTAGTAAACTTTTTATAAAGGAGATGTATAAAGGTTGAATCTTAATTTCAATCTTGCACATCTCTTTTTTAATTATTTAGGTTAGTAGGAAAAGTTATTTGTCTATTTACAATTGGGGTTTCTTGCTTCTCCTGGTTAAATACCGAAAGGGGACAATAGATGGTGGGTTCGTATTAGAAAACTAATGCTTCCTAAAAGGAAGCAAGGGGATAAACCCTAGCCTGAGGTATTTATCTTATGTTGAAATAAATTACTTTATAAAGGTGGAGATAAACAGATAAGATGGGAAGGGTTGGTATTTTAACCCTATTCATTGTGGGCTAAAAGGTATATGCGCTACTGTCGAGGGGATGAACTGGATTTTATCAGGTTAGTGTATGGTAAGATCTAGCTATTTTTGAAAGTTGAACTCTAACTCTTCCTAATTTAATTATAACATACAAAAAATGGATAATATAGACTGTTTATTCTTATTTGCTACTGCTAAAATACAATAGAACTTTAATTAGTTTTGATGAGATGGATTAATATATCAAAGAAACCACAAGAAATGTAATGGTTAGGGGAGAATTAGATGAGTTCTTTGGTTCTCGGTTTTCAGGAAATGGAAAAATCACAGCTTTTGCTGGTTGGCGGAAAAGGGTTAAATTTAGGGGAATTAACAAAAATTCAAGGAATACAAGTACCTGAAGGATTTTGTATAACAACAGTGGGATATCAAAAAGCCATCGAACAAAACGAAACGTTTCAAGTTTTGTTGGATCAACTAACAAAGCTAAAAGTAGGGGATCGAGATCAAATTGCTGAAATCAGCAGGAAGATTCGACAACTCATTATAGAAGTAGAAATTCCTTCCGATGTTGTGAAAGCAGTTGCTCACTATCTCTCCCAGTTTGGCGATGAATATGCTTATGCAGTGCGTTCTAGTGCGACTGTTGAAGATTTACCACATGCCTCTTTTGCTGGTCAACACGATACCTATTTAAATATCATCGGCAAAAAAGCAATTTTACAGCATATCAGCAAATGCTGGGCTTCCCTATTTACGGATCGCGCGGTAATCTACCGTATGCAAAATGGATTTGACCACAGACAAATTTATTTATCCATTATCGTTCAAAGGATGGTTTTCCCACAGACTTCAGGGATTTTATTTACAGCAGATCCTATTACATCTAACCGAAAGTTGTTATCGATCGATGCCGGTTTTGGACTTGGAGAAGCTCTGGTCTCTGGCTTGGTCTCTGCCGATTGTTATAAAGTACTGGAAGATAAAATCGTCGATAAGGTGATTGCAACCAAAAAATTAGCGATCTATGGACGAAAAGAAGGCGGAACAGAGACCGTGCCGATCGATCCGGAGCAGCAAAAGACTCAAGCTCTTACCGACCAACAAATTTTACAACTGGCACGCTTCGGAAAACAGATCGAAGCTCATTTTAGCTTCCCGCAAGATATCGAGTGGTGTTTGGTTGATGATACTTTTTATATTGTCCAGAGCCGTCCAATCACGACGCTTTTCCCCATCCCTGAAGCGAATGATCAAGAAAATCACGTCTATGTATCTGTTGGTCATCAACAAATGATGACCGCGCCCTTAAAACCATTGGGATTATCTTTTCACCTGTTAATAACTCCTGCACCTATGCGTAAAGCTGGTGGAAGGTTGTTTGTGGATGTCACACCTATGCTGGCTTCACCTGACAGGAGAAACATGTTATTAAATACCATGGGACAACACGATCCGCTCATGAAAGACGCACTTACGACTGTTGTAGAGCGAGGAGATTTTATAAAATCGTTACCATATGATCAAAAAGCACCGGGTCCCAACAGAAACAATACAGCAATGCCGGAAGAAATCGATAACAATCCGACCATTGTTCATGAGTTGATTAAGCGCAGTCAAACGTCGATAGAAGAGTTAAAACAAAACATTAAAACGAAATCAGGACCGGATCTATTTGATTTTATTTTGGAAGATATCAAAGAGTTAAAGAAGATTTTATTTGACCCACAAAGTACAGCTGTTTTTATGACTGCTATAAATGCTTCACATTGGATCAATGAAAAAATGATGGAGTGGTTAGGTGAAAAAAACGTAGCAGACATACTTTCTCAATCTGTACCAAATAATATTACTTCGGAAATGGGTCTAGCACTATTGGATGTCGCAGATGTGATTCGTCCTTATCCAGAAGTAATTGATTATTTACAACATGTAAAAGATGATAACTTTTTGGATGAACTAGTTAGTTTTGATGGTGGACAGGAAACTGGAAACGCTTTCAATGTTTTTCTCAACAAATACGGAATGCGATGTGCCGGAGAAATCGATATGACTAAAACTCGTTGGAGTGAAAAGCCTATTACTCTTGTCCCCATGATTCTCGGTAACATTAAAAACATTGAGCCAAATGCTGGAAAGCGCAAATTCGAGCAAGGGCGGCGTGTTGCTTTGGAAAAGGAACAAGAGTTATTAGACCGATTGAAGCAATTACCGGATGGTGAACAAAAGGCCAAAGAAACAAAACGAATGATCGGCCAAATCCGGAATTTTATCGGTTATCGTGAATATCCAAAATACGGCATGATTAATCGCTATTTTGTTTATAAGAAGGCGTTACTGAAAGAAGCCGAACAACTTGTACAAGCGGGCGCTATTCGTGAAAAAGAAGATATATACTATCTCACTTTTGATGAACTTCGCGAAGTTGTACGTACAAAAAAACTTGATTACCAGATCATAAGCAAGCGAAAAGGTGAGTACAAATTATATGAAAAACTAACGCCCCCACGTGTGATCACGTCAGATGGTGAAATCATTGTGGGTGTGTACAAACGAGAAAATCTCCCCGCCGAAGCAATTTTAGGTATGCCTGTTTCTTCCGGAGTGATAGAAGGACGAGCACGAGTCATCTTAAACATGGAAGATGCTGATTTAGAAGATGGTGATATATTAGTCACTTCCTTTACTGACCCTGGCTGGACACCATTATTTGTATCCATAAAAGGTCTAGTTACCGAAGTTGGTGGACTGATGACCCATGGAGCAGTTATCGCACGAGAATATGGCTTACCAGCAGTCGTTGGGGTGGAAAATGCGACCAACTTGATAAAAGACGGGCAACGCATTCGTGTGCATGGAACAGATGGTTATATTGAAATATTATAATAGTTGAATACCTTATAGCTTATGCTTCAAAAATATCAAAGTTGGTAAAAACAGTATGAAAATCATTGTTACCAGTATATTCGTACAAGATCAAGACAGGGTACTGGGGTCTTATTCAGAAAAGCTTGGGTTTGTAAAAAAAGAGGACGTTCCCGTCGGAGAATTTAGATGGTAACGCTTGTATCTCCCGATGACCAAGATGGTACCGAGCTTTTATTCTAACCTAATGCCCATCCTGCCACGAAGGAGTATCAAAAGAAGATATTTGCCGATGGCATTCCAGCAACAATGTTTAGCGTTGCTGATATTCACAAAGAGTACAATCGGTTATTGGAATAAGGCGTGAGGTTTACTATGGAACCGACAAAAATGGGGGAATTCACTATAGCTGTCTTTGACGATACATGCGGCAATCTTATTCAAATAATGCAGAAGAACTTCATGACGAAATATTCTAGTTCTAACGACTTTATTGATATGTTTTTAGTTGGGTGAAGTGTTTTTGTCAAACATTAAACCACTTTATGTTAACCCTGTCCTTTATTTAGGACGGGGTTATGGATTTTTTAGGTCTAAACGTAAATAAAAGAGATTGTTTTCAGTATCCATTACTTACTTTAAAGTCATTTTGTATGGAGTAATAGTTAAAATAGAAATGGTAGGAAAGATCTTTTAAAAGACAAAAATAGAGCAAGTATTAGAATTTAAAATGTTCCGTTTTCGGTGAATACTATACAATAGAACTTATTGACGACCGCCACTTCAAAAAATCTTCCCTTACGGTAGACAATATAGCTTATTGACGACCGGTTACCTCAAAAATCTTCCATCACGGTAGACAATAAGGCTTATTGACGACCGGCCCCTTCAAAAATCTCCCATCAAGGTAGACAATAGAGCTGATTGACGACCGGTCACCTCAAAAATCTCCCATCAAGGTAGACAATAGAGCTGATTGACGACCGGTCACCTCAAAAAATCCCCCATCAGGGTAGCTGATTGACGACCGTTATCCATACAAGAGCTTCGGGACAGCTCTTGTGTTTCCAATATGAATACAGAATCCTTCCTATACTTCCCTCGATACGAAGAGATGATCTCCCCACTGAAAAAAAGTTTATTTCAAACTAATAAAATGTTTTATCATGTTTCCTTCACATAGAGATACTATATTAAGACCTCTAAGGGAAGATTCATGTGCAATTCAGGTTTAGCCCAGCATAATGAATCCTGTACTAAACAATAGGAGTTGAACAAGACTTTGGAAATGTATGGTAAGATATAAGACAAGTGATAAATGTGGAGAGTGGCACTGATAAAGGTACTCTTATAAAGAAATTAAAGAAGATATCCACCTTATTTTTCCTCATATCAAAATGCAGAAATAATAGAAAGAGGTAGAGTTTTGATAAAAACTGTGGGTGTAGGTTTAATATCATTTATCGTTGTTAGCAGTTTACTATTATTGATAGGATACTTGTTTGATATTAAATTTTTTATGTTTAGTTTTTACCAAGAAACTTCAAAAGGGTTCGAAGCAGGAGGTTCAGTAATTCCTTTTATTATAGGGATAATTTGTAGCTATTTTGTTGGTAATTACTATCAAAATAGACAACAAAGTTAATGATACTGTTGCATCATTAAAATCCGTTATTAGCTTATTTATTTTCTGCCATCATATGTTTATCCTGTTTGTTTTAAAGTGCCTATTAGTCAAATAAAAGTACATATTAGTTATTCTGAAACAAGATTGTAAAATTAGGATTTTGTTTTGTGACGGATGAAGATAATTTTTAAATCCATACTCTTTTATCCATCGGAAACTCCAAAATCTTAAAGTTCTCCATTTTCTGGTGACTGATTTTCAAAATGGATGGTTTGATCTAACGCCTTTTTCTTGAATATATTGTGAGGCAGCGGAAAAACGGCTAGAGGTAACCCTAGCCGCTTTTTCGTATAAATTTGTTTCGTAGCATAGTAAAATAACCATCAATACTATTATCAAAAGTTTTGCTTTAAAAAATTAAAAACTATAAAACACAAGTAGTTTATGATTTCTGCCTTACTGCTGCTTGCAATGGGACAGCAAATTGTTGAGGGGCTGCTGGTACACCAACTAATGAACTTCCTATTGTAGTATAGCCACTAGGAGGGACTCGTGGGACTTTACCAGCTCCACACCCAATTTGTAAAACACCACCATTGACCATTCCACCAATTTTTAAATAACGGATATCAAATGTTTGTTGTAAATGTTTATCCATTTCAATCACCCCTTATTTATATATGTTCAAAGTTACGGTTAAATTCTGATGATACCAATAGTTAACGAGAAATTGATCATTAGGGTGAAAAATGAGTCCAATACGAAGAAAATGTGCAGTAAATGAGAAGGCGGCATGTAAACGATTGGTGGTGGATAGTTGAAGAATGAACAGATAATAATGAAACCTTTTTCTGAAAATATTGGTATAAAGCATATATTAAAAGGGAATGTCTTTATCAAAACTGGCTGCCATAAAAAGTCAGCCTTTTTGTTAATATGCTAACAGGACAGAATATTTGTTGAATAAGAAAACTATCTCGTTATTATCAGATTTAAGAAAAAGGATAAACAAAGGGGTGTCGAAGGTGAAAAAAGCAATAAAATGGATTATCTTAATCATTGGAGCTGTATTCGGAGCGGTAGCGTGGAATTCCAATAAAAATGATGAGCAATACTGATTGTAATTCTTTGTAAATTTCGTCCTTTTTTTTAGTCTAAAAATTGTATTTTCTCAAAGAAATAAAAAAGAAAATTCCTAGAGAAACAATGGTCCACATGAGTGAGATAGCCGGATTAATATTTGTGACAACAAAGAAGGATGGAATCTTACCCAAGGCAGAGTCATCCATCGGGAGGAACCACCCCAGCAGCATATTATCTGCTGCGTGCGCTCCAATCGACAATTCAGCACTGTTCGTTTTTAAGGTAATATACACCAAATGAATCCAGTTAACAAATAATCCGCTCCAACCAATAGGGGGAATACCCCATTTCAGGATTGGTGAAATGGCGCGCGCCAAAAATCGAGCCAACTATTAGAGATAAAAGAAAAGAATGCGAACCCATTTTCCGAAAAACCGCAAGAGATATCCTCTGAAAAATAATTCCTCACAGGTTGTTTGAATGGGAGTAGAAACCCGCACGAGCATAAATAAAATCAAAAAATCAGAAACTTTGACATCGTTGAATGACTAATCCCCAGGGTTTAAGAGGCGATTGAGGATGGAAGTCAAACCTGAGATGACAAAGTAGGTAATAAATCCAAGTCCTATTCTCTTCCAATCTATTTTTCTATTGGGCGTAATGAGTGATCTGAATTTCCGTTTATGAATGAAACGAATTGCGACAAAAAGGCCTAAAAGCCAAAACCAAAATGGTGAATTCATCAAGGTAAAATAAAGTAACGGGTTAATTCCCACATAATCATCTTTATTAAAATCAAAATAGGTATTGGGGTACCCATCCGTATGAACGATCCATTCACTAATGATGGCATAAAACAGCGTCCCGACAAAGATAAACAGAATAATGAAAATTAATGAAGATAAATACCGCTTTCAGCTATTCTTGCCTTTTATTGTACTAATAAAATCCAATTATATTTACACCAACATTCTAGTATTACACTTTGGTTAGTTGTAGTAAACTGCTTGAATAAATTCCCGGATATTTTTTTATAAGGCTGTTTTCTAAAACTTTGATGCAATGAAGGTTCCCCTCTGCTACTTAATCAAGAATGTCTCCCCTTTTTCATCAAATGCACGCTTAAAATCAAATGCAAAAGGTGTGGAACCATGCTGAATATAATGGTTGTATCGCTTGAATGCCTCCTCCCATGAGATATCCATCACCTTTTCTGTCCACCAAACTACATAAGAAAGGTGTTTCTCCGGATACGTTTCTATCCATTTGCCTCTATCTCGTAATGCTTGCATATGTTGTCCTGAATAGGTAAAGCGATTTAAGGATTGAAGGCTTCTCCATACAGTTAGTGTAAGAATAGGTGAACCATTTCCCTTTACCGTTTCTTCAGGGAAAGGAACTCCTTCAGGTGAAAACGCCTCGATAAGTCCTGATTTAGTTGCCTGACGATATACATCATTCCCTACTTGAAAAAATTCACGAGAGGCAGAGTGGTCATAGGGGTGTTTTAGCCTACCAACAGTATAGATTGAAACTAACGCCATAAACAGCCCTCCATCCATAGTCTTTTCCTAAGATATATTCAAGTGAAAATGTGAAAATTCCTTTGTAAGCTATCTTGCCCTTTACTTTAAGTACACAATTTTACACATATATCAGAGACTCATCTGTCATTGGGGCAGCTTTCCTTTTTAAAAAACGGAGCAGGTTAACAAGTAATTAATATTAAATGTCTAAATATGTTAAAATAGGAAATAAATACATTGTTAGTATTGAGACAGAAGGAAAAATATGAACGTTCGTACAAAAAAAGAAATTTATTCATGGTTAAAATCAATTGCATTTGCATTCATCATCACTATTATTTGTAGACAATTTATCTTCACACCGACAACTGTATTTGGAGAATCCATGTCACCTACTTTTCAAGATGAAGATAGAGTTGTAATAAGTAAAATGTCTGAAATACAACGATTTGATGTGATTGTGTTTGATGCTCCAGATCTTGAGGGTAAACATTATATTAAAAGGGTAATCGGTCTTCCAGGAGACAGTATTGAAATGAAAGATGATGTGCTGTACATTAATGGAGAGGTATTACAAGAACCGTACTTAATAGAAAATAAACGTGAAAATATATTAAATAGACTGACAGAGGACTTTTCATTACAAGAAAAAACTGGAGTATCTAAAGTGCCTGAAGGTAGGTTATTTGTAATGGGAGATAATCGCTTGAAAAGTAAGGATAGCAGAATTTTCGGCTATGTTTCCTGCGACGCAGTTATTGGGGAAGTGAAATTTCGATATTATCCATTAAAAGAAATTGGCATACCTCAATGATAAGATTTAAATAAAAGCAGAAGAGGAAGAAGATTATAGTAAAATGGAGCAATGCTTTCAAAGGCATTGTCGTTTTGTTTCATACGTCAAAATAGAAATTTAAATTGTTACAATATTGATAAAGGGACCTTTACAGGCGGTAAGGGTCCTTTATTAATTGTAACAGAATTTTTTATTTTCAAAATTTGAATATTTTACTCACGCCTTGATTTTTTATGGTTTTAAGATGATCGATAATATATGGCCTTGCAATGTCGCTTTTGTTTGAGACTTCACCAAGTGGCTAACCTCGTTGCAAAAATGTGCGAGGAGTTCTTCGCCAAGGTTGATATGCGTGATTTCCCTTCCTCGGAAACGAACACTTACCTTTACATGATAACCTTTGGTTAAAAAGGAGATGGCGCTTTTTACTTTTGTTTGAAAGTCATTTTCGCCGATTGTGATAGACATACGTATTTCTTTTGTTTCGATTGTCTGCTGATTTTGTTTACTCTGCTTTTCTTTTTTCTGTAATTCAAATTTGTATTTTCCACCATCCAATATCTTACACACTGGCGGGTTTGAATCACTGATTTGAATAAGGTCTAATCCCATTTCAATCGCCATCTTAAGTGCCTGAGTGGTGGGAATCACTTGTTGACCGTTTTCTGAAACCAGTCTTACTTCCTTTGTTTGAATCCCTTCGTTCATAATAATATTTTTAATCCATAATCCCTCCAATTTACTAAATACAATTACCCTTAATTGAGGCATTCAAGCTCCAATTTTAAACTCATTATTACAATATATGTTAAGAAATGAAGGATGGAAGGGCTATTTAGACATTTTTGAATAAAAATAATCATAAAAGACTCTTTTATTTTATAAAATCGTAGGAAGAGGTTTCTATTTATGACGTGTCCGTTATAAAAAAATGAGTCGAAGGGTGTTGCCGGAATGAAGCTAAAAGACATAAGCACCTCAGTGCCCAAAAAGGACCATAAAGGGAAAGTATCGGGCCAATTGGCTTATATAAGTGACGTGAAAGTGGAAAACATGGTGTATGGTGTTTTGGTTCGGTCGCCGATTGCTTATGGGAAAATCCGTTCTATTCATTTACCGAACCTGCCAGAAGGATATGAAGCAGTGGGAGCAGAGCAGATTCCAGGGCCGAATTATGTAAAAATTATTCAAGAAGATCAGCCTATTTTTGCCAATGAGTGGGTCAATTATATTGGGGAACCGATTCTTATGCTGATTGGAGAAGACCTGGATACTCTGTATGGTTTGCTAAATGAAGTGAAGGTCGAGTTTGAAGAGCATCGGGCGATATATACATTGGAAGAGGCCATTCAACAAAAATCATCCGCTGGGGTGGTAATGGCAAACTATGAATTTGGTGAAAGCTTAGATCGTATTTCAGCAATCGAGCAGGGAGCCTATCAAATTATTGAAGAAGAATACGATACAGGTTATCAGGAGCATGTCTACCTGGAGCCACAAGGAATGCTCGCCATTTATAAGGAAGATGAAATCGTCGTCCAAGGTTCGATGCAATGTCTTTATTATATAAAAAATGCATTGTTAAGCGCTTTAGCCTGTGGTGACGATGAAGTCAGAGTGGTTCAAAGCCCTACCGGCGGAGGTTTTGGCGGCAAAGAAGATTTTCCTTCAATGATGGCGTGTCACGTAGCGGTTGCCGCAAAAGCAGTCAAAAAGTCAGTCATGCTTGTGTTCGACCGTTCTGAAGATATGGTGGTGACGACCAAAAGGCATCCGGCCAAACTTCGCTATCGAACGGCCCTTGATCAGGAAGGAAAGATCTTGAGCATGTGTGTGGACATTTTTCTTGATGGGGGAGCGAATGCGGGATTGAGCTCTGTCGTGCTGCAGCGTGCCTTACTAAACAGTGCCGGTGTCTATAAAATTCCACATTTTCATGCAAAAGGCTATGTTTTAAAAACGAATACCGTTCCAAACGGTGCCTTCAGAGGCTTTGGTGCTCCACAAAGCTTTGCCGGAATCGAAAGTCATATCGGGCATCTTAGTAAACTAGCAAACACCGAACCACTGGAATATAAACGAAAATACCTCGTCAAACAAGGAGACCCCACCATCACCAAAGGAAAATTCCGTGATCCAATATTGGTAGAAGATATGATTGAGGATTTACTCAGCACGTCACAATATCAAAAGAGAAAGGAGGAATTTCACAGTTATAATCAACAAAATCATCGCTATAAAAAAGGCATTGGCACATCGTTGTTTCTCCACGGCTGTGGATTTACAGGCAGTGGGGAAAGAGATCATATCAAAGCAACAGTGAAGCTGGTTAAATCAAAGGATGGCAAAGTGATGCTAAAAATCTCCAATTCTGATATGGGACAAGGCATTTATACCACATTGAGTAAGATTGTCGCCAAAGAACTCGACCTCCCGTTTGACAGAGTTTTGTACCCTAATCCCGATACCAAAGAGGTTCCCGACTCTGGACCGACCGTAGCCTCTAGGACGACGATGATTGTCGGAAAATTGCTGGAACGTGCCGCCAAAAAACTGAAGGCTCAATGGCAAACAGGGGTGGAACAGGAAGTAGTAGAGAACTATGTTCACCGTGAAATGATTCCTTGGGACGAAAAAAGCTTCACCGGAGATGCCTACCCAGCTTATTCATGGGGTGTGAATATCGTAGAAGTAGAAGTGGATAGTCTAACCGGAAATGTAAAGCTGGAAAAAGTATACGCCAATTATGAAGTGGGAAAGGTCATTGACGACCGGATCATGAAAGGCCAGATTGACGGTGGTTTGGCTCAAGGATTAGCGTACGGATATTTAGAAAAAATGACGTCTAAGCAAGGCAGAATCCAACAAAGAAGCATTTCGGATTATGGACCCCCGACTTCATTGGACGTCGTTTCCATCGAAAGCAAAGTCTTTGATAATCCCTATGCAGATGGTCCATACGGGGCGAAGGGCGCAGGTGAATTGACATTAATCGGCGGCGCTCCAGCCGTTCAGGCTGCGATCGAGGATGCGCTGCAAACTTCTTTTCAGCAAATTCCGATTACACCGGAAGTCATTATAGAACGTCTTTTGATGAGAGAAGGTGAAGAAGGTTGATTACATTTATACTGAATGGAAGAACAATAGAAACGGATGCCCCGGCCACAACAAGATTACTAGATTTAATAAGAGATGAGTTTGAGTTAATCGGTACAAAGGAAGGCTGCGGTGAAGGAGAATGCGGAGCCTGCAGTGTTTTTGTCAATAACCTCCTGCAAAACAGCTGCCTGATCCCGATTGGCTCGATTCAGGGAGCCGATATTCAAACAATAGAAGGGATCATGGAAACCGACCAATTTAAGATTTTGGATGAGTGTTATTCGATTGCAGGAGGAGTGCAATGTGGTTACTGCATTCCTGGAATGGTCATGGCAAGTGCCGCTTTATTATCCCATAACCCTCATCCTTCAGAGGAGGAAATTCGTGAAGGAATCTCCGGAAATCTATGCAGATGTACGGGCTACAATATGATTGTGGATGCCATTAACCTGGCAGCTAAAAAAGGGGTCGGCATATGGCAGAGAAAATAACTGCGTACCGCTTTGATCGTTTGGACCAAACCTTGAGCCAATTGAATAGTGAAGATTGCGTCATCATAGCCGGAGGCACCGATGTCATGGTTCTTCACAAAAGCAGAAGGGGAGTACCGCCGAAAATCCCTAAACCGATTGTTTTTATTGATCATCTTTCCGAGCTAAAGCAGATTTATCAAGATAAAAAGGATCTCCACATCGGGGCCTGCTGTACGTATAGTGAATTACTTGAACATCCGTTAATACCTCTTGCTTTAAAGAACGCTATTAAAACCATTGCGGCCCCGGCCATCCGAAACCGTGGAACATTAGGCGGCAATATTTGTAACGCCTCTCCAGCCGGTGACTCGCTTCCATTATTATATGTATACAATGCAAGGCTTCTGCTGCACTCCATAAATGGTAATCGCATCGTGGCGATTAGCGATTTTATTCAGGGTCCACGAAGGGTCGGGCGCTTTCCTAATGAAATCGTGACGGAGATTATTCTCCCGTCCGTATTGGAAGAAGGTGCTCATGTTGTTTTTGAGAAAGTCGGCAACCGCAATGCCGATGCCATTGCCAAAGTATCGTTTGCAGGTTTCGTCCGGATCAGCAAAGATCGAATCGATGACATTCGATTTGCCTTCGGGGCGGTCGGACCTACGATGGTTCGTTCCTTTGATATTGAGAAGAAGCTGATTGGAAAATCCATCCCATTAGCAAATTCAGATATTGCTCCGATTTTGGCAGACTTCGATAAGATCATTCGTCCAATCGACGATCAGCGCTCCACGGCCGTCTATAGAAAAACTGTTGCATTAAATCTGTTACGCTATTTTCTCAGCTTGAAGCAAACTCAAACGAATTAATTTTTTCAAAAAAAGGGGGAGCTAGTCATGCTATTGATGGAAAAAGTGGCCATGCTTAATCGTCTTAACGAAACATTTGCTTTAGCCATGATAATCGAATCAAAGGGCTCGACTCCCAGTCATGTTGGGAAAATGATTGTATACCGTGATGGGTCGATTGAAGGGACAGTCGGAGGGGGCTTGGCTGAACACTATATCATCCAAGAAAGTGTAAAGGCAATCCAAAATGGCCAATCGAAAATCGTTGAATATAAATTGAATAGACATGCAAAAGACGGAATTCAAATGAGTTGTGGCGGTACGTTACGGGTCTTTATTGAAGTATACACAAGCAGGCCTGAACTCGTTCTGTGTGGAGCCGGTCATTTAGGTTATGCATTGGCAAAGCTCGCTGATTTCCTGGAATATCCTTATTGTATTGTCGATGATCGCGTTGGTTATTGTACAAAGGAACGCTTTCCGAATGCGACAAATCTTTTTGTGGACGAAGATATAGGAGAGGCTTTGCTTACAGTCAACCTAAATGAAAAGTCATATGTGGTGATTGCGACAAAAGATCGTGATGATATTGTCTTAAAAACAGCACTTCAATTTCCAATTGCTTATGTTGGGATGGTAGCCAGCAAGCGTAAGGTGATAACCATATTTGAAAAATTAAAAAGTGAAGGGATCACAGGGGAACAGTTGGAGCAGGTCCATTCCCCAATCGGTTTGGAAATGGGCTCGGAAACAACACAAGAAATTGCCGTCAGTATTATCGGGGAAATCATTAAAGTAAGCAAGGAAAAAAAGACTATGAAAGTGAAACAATTAAATAGATAAAGAGAATATTTTCAACGTTTCTTAGATTTTGTAAGGAACGTTTTATTATCAGAAAAAACCTTTTATTCGTTCGACAAGAGTAGTACAAACTATGGCCTTGGTTTGTACTACTGATGTTAGTCAGTTTTGTATGATGTATATATAGTTAGATTCTTAAATTTAGTAAACGAGAAATTTTAAAATAAAATATTCAAGTCGATGTCCCCTCTCAGTTAAATTAATTTTGTGGGAGGAGATTTCTATAGCTTTTAACAATAACAAATATTGGAAGTTTTCATTTGGATCTTTTAAATCAGTTTCCAAATAGTTTTTAATGTTATCTAAACGATATAGGAGGCCGCTTTTAGAGATGTTCAAAATACGCATTGTTGTTTCGATTTTTAAATTATTATTTAAATAAACATAAAGTGTTTGTAATAATTCTTTGCTCTTTTGCTCCTTTAAAGTAAGGATGGGAGCGAATTTATGCTTTGATATTTGTATTATGTGATTACTATTTGATTCATTTAAAAAAATTGAAAGGATACTAATGTTTTGAAAGGCAGCGATTGAATTCTTTGAATTGGAAAAAAGTGCAAGTGATGCCTCATGATAATGTGAATTTGCTTCGTTTATAGAATGACCAATATTGCTATAACCAATTTGTAGAGGATGCTTTGGAAATTGTTTGCAAACTACTTGATAGAGATGTTTTAAGATTAAGCCGACTTCTTCTTCATTATTTAGACGATGGAAAATGATTGTGATCGTTTCCAATTCTTTATTGGTAATTAATATACGGTATTTCGAGAGTTGCTTTTGAAGGTAGTGTTCGATTTCTTGTTGAATAGGGGAAATGTTCTTGTTCCATCTTAAGATTGCAATCGTGTACTTTTCATTGACATCAATGTTAAAAAAACGCGATTTGGATAGAATTTCATTATAACTTGTGTGCTTTTTATTGATTAAATTATGTGTAAAGCGATTTTCGTTCATTTCACTTGAGTTGGTCTTAATCTGATTCGCTAATAAGAGGATTGAAACTACATTTGTGAATTGGGTAAGGATTAAATAATCATTTGATGTAAATTGATTTTTTTGAACGCTTATAATTGATAAATAAGCGACAACCTTATTTTGGATAACGATTGTATTACATAGTCGCGTGTGGTGGTCAAGTGTTATTACTTTTTTGTTAAAAGCGAGCTGTTGTCGTTGCTCAAAGAAATTGGCACCTAATTGTTGACGCTGCTGCTGATCATAATTATACATATCTTGTTGGATAAGATTTTTCTCATCTTTATCAAGACCAATACAATGTGCAACATTAAAAAAGATATCTTCGATAACAAATTTGCGATCAAAAGCAAGGAATGCTTGCTGGAGAACCTCCTCAATAGAAGCACCATCTGTTATAGATTGAATTAATTTGTTTTGAATATTACTTAATTCGATTAAATCGAAGTTCTTCTCCTGTGTATGATCATTAGAAGACTTTGCTACTAACGGTTGCACTGTATATATATCCCAAGTGCAATTTTCATCACCTTTTCCAACACAAGTTTTTTCCACAACATTCACTTTAAACTGACAAACCGTACTCAAATAACCTGAAGCAAATCCAATAAGTATGTCGCAAACTGGTTTGTCACTTTGACCAAATTGTTTTAAATGCTCCATCGCCTCAAATGATTGCTGCCATGTTCCAGTTCCTTGAATCGTTTTAATCGTATCATCCCCGTAGAGCTCTATATATCCTTCGAAAATAGAACCTGTAAAATGACCTTTTTTACAATGACAAATAGGACCTTGGTTAATCAGTTCCTTTATGTTGAAATATTTTTCTTTCATTAACATGGCTTCTGTTTTTCCCAATTCATAGCCATAATTGAACATTAATTCTCTAGCTTTTTCATCATCGACGGTGTTTAATATTTCATTTCGTAAATGGGCAATCGCCCTTGTCATGACAATGTAATCTATATCATATTCGGATTGAAAGGTAGTTTTATTGATTGTTACTATTTGTGAACTCAAAAATGTTCCTCCTTATGACAATATAGCAAAAATTTCGTATAAAAAAACCAAACGAAGCATACTGATAACGTTTTCATTTCCAGACGGTTAGTTCGTTATCAGAATATTTTAACTCTTGTATAGTGAAGTTGTAAAACAATAACTGTTCAAGGGGGATTTATTTATGTTACCAGAAATTGCAAAGTTAGGGCATATAGCATTAATTACTCCGGATTTAAAGAAATCATTATGGTTCTTCACTGAAGTATTAGGTCTAGAAGAAACAGAGGATGTGAATGGTACACATTATTTAAGAGCATGGGGAGATTTTGAACATCATTCATTGTCGTTAACACAAGGGAAAAAATCAAAAGTAGATCACATTGCATGGCGTACGAAACGTCCTGAGGATGTGGGAAAATTTGCTAAAATGTTAGAGGCTGCTGGAGCTAAAGTAACTTGGGTTGAAAAGGGTGTTGAAGCTGGACAAGGTAGAGCGATTCGTTTCCAATTACCAAGTGAACATCCATTTGAAATTTACTATGAGATGGAAAAAACAAAACCTGACCAAGAACGTAAGTCTGTACTTAAAAACCAAGTATATAAATCATGGCGTAAAGGTGCTTCCCCTAGACGATTCGACCATGTCAATTTAGCTACTTCTCAAGACCCAGCTGCCATTCATAAATGGTTAATAGATAATTTAGGCTTTAAATTACGTGAATATGTAGATTTAGGAAATGGTGTTATTCAAGCTGGTTGGTTAAGTGTAACTCCGCTAGTACATGATATCGCGGTAATGGCAGAACCAGAAGCGGAAACACCAAACCGTTTGCACCACCTTGCTTATTGGTTCGATAATGCACAAGACATTTTACGAGCAGCTGATATTTTAAGTGAGTATGGCATCGAGTTTGTTGGTCCAGGGAAACATGGTATTTCTCAAGCGATTTACTTATATGTTAAAGATGCAGGAAGTAATCACCGTATCGAACTGTTTTCAGGAAGTTATTTAATTTTTGAACCAGACTGGGAGCCTGTTCAATGGACTCCAGAGGATTTAAAAGTTGGTTTAACTTATTGGGGACAAGATGCAGTTATTGGCAATGAGGAATCAACTGAAGCCTAGGAGGTGTCAACGTGGTATATCAAACAGAAATTCTTGATACAGGAAATTATCGAACTTTTTATTGTGAGACCGGAACAGAAAATAAAGAGGTCCTTGTATTTTTACATGGATCAGGACCAGGAGCCAATTCTATTAGCAATTGGCAGCACATGCTAAATGAACTTTCAGAAGAATATCATGTCATTGCACCAGATATGTATGGTTTTGGTCATACCGAGCATCCTGACATCCATCCTAAAACCTTTTGGGAATGGACTCAATGTCGAGTGGACCAAGTTCTTGAGCTATTAGATAAAAAGAATATCCATGTATTTAATCTAATCGGGAACTCTATGGGTGGTTATGTAACATTAAATGTTGTACTACATGCACCAGAAAGAGTTAAAAAAGTAATGTTAATGGGAAGTGCAGGTGGAGAAGCTCCACCAACGGCTGAAATTTTACGTATGGTTGGTTTTTATAAAAATCCCACTTTCGAAAACTTACGTAACCTTACTACATGGTTCGTGCATGATCCGTCATTGATAAAGGATTCCTTAGATGATATTTTAAAAATCCGTTATGAAATGGTGCAAAGACCAGAAATTAGAGAATCATATAATCATAATATGTTCCCTGGACCAGGTGAGGCCATTATTCCACCAAATGCCTTAAAACAAATGCAACAACCATTTATACTATTGCATGGCTATAATGACCGTTTTGTGGCGAAGGAGAGCAGCCTTGCTATGATGAACTATCTGCCAAATGCTCAATTGCGTTTATTTACTCAATGTGGACATTGGATTCAGGTAGAGAAAAAGAACGAGTTTTTATCAGCAGTGAGAGAATTCTTTTAATATCATTAACAAAAACAGAATGGGGGCTCATATATGACAGTTCAAGGGAAAGTATTGAATAAGTGGTTTACTGAAACAGAGTTAGAATTGATTGAAAAAGCTCGTGAAGCTGGCAAACTAGCTGAATCAGAATTAGTAACTTCAGAACTAAATGCATCTGTTTCTCGAAACTTTGTTAATAAGTTGATGGAAGCAGGTATTACACGTGCAATGCTTCCAAAAGAATACGGATGGCCACAAATATCATTACGTGGCCTAGGAGAAATTGTACGCACTATTGCGTACCATAATATCTCTGCTGCGTGGGTAGGTTATTTCTTCCCATTACACAACTCTTTACCATCACACCTCCCACAAGAAGGTAGAGATGAAATGATAAAATCAGGTGGTTTAATCGTTGATGTTTTTGCACCTGTTGGACAAGTAACTGTTGTAGATGGCGGAATTCGGTTAACTGGTACTTATAACTATACAAGTGGTGTTGCGTTTGCAGAGTGGATTGGATTAGGGGCATTTGCTCAATTACCTGAAGGGGATCGTCCTGAATTTATCATGGGATTCATGCGTAAAGAAGAAGTCCAAGTAAATGAAAACTGGGATACATTTGGTTTACGTGGTTCAGGTAGTAACCAGGTAGTTGCATCGGATGTATTTATTCCAAGAAGGCGTGTATTAAGACTTGAGGTTGCGAATGATACACGTCGTCCACCAGTGGGTTCTAATTATGATCCAGACTATCCATTTTATCATGTGCCATACTTTTCAGCATTCTATCTTGGATTCCCGAATATGGCATTAGGTGGAGCCAAACGTTTAATCGATGAGTATAAGCAGAGAACAGCAGCCCGAGTCCGTCTACATGGGGAGAATGAAAAAGATTCTCCACGTAGTCAACGAATTCTAGCTCAGCTTATGTTGCAATATAAAAAAGCGAATGGATTAATGGATCACTATTACGATTTATTAGCGACGTATGAAACAGAAGGTCCTTATGAAAAAGGTGAGTTTTCTGCCGTTCGTGCAGAAATTATAAAAATTTGTCAGGATATTGCTACGACAGTAATGGTATCACTAGGAGGGGCATCTCTAACAAAGAATGACACGATAGAAGTATTTGTACGTGATATTATTGCAGTTGCCACACATGTTACTTCTTTGTATGAGGATGCTGTTTATACCTACGGCCGTAATTTATATGGCTATCAAGGTATTGGTTGGGGTTAATAGGCGTTACTTATTAAGGTTGCTGAGCCAAATGGACATTCTGTAGTCTTTTATCATTTGATGAAGCAAGTTGACATTCCAAATGAAATTGGGACGATTAAAGCATTGCAATGCGTAATACACATCAGTTTAATGGCATACATCGGTGAAATCATCAAAGAAAGCAAGGAAAAAAAGTCTATGAAAGTGAAACAATTAATTAGAGAAGTCTTGCCGCAGCCGGGCAGAGACGAGCTTGAATCGCAAAAACCGACGACGCGGATGCGCCGTCGGTTTTTGCGATTCAAGCTTTAACCATATGTAGACACCATCTATCACCTCAAGGGCCTAAATTTTCCATTGGCTTTTTGGTTGCAAGGGATTAGCTGAATTATTATGCAATAATATCTAAGTTTTCAGAAAAATATGTTAGAATGAAAATTGTACTCTGTAAATTATGGTAGCATAGAGTGCAAAACAAAAAAATGTGAAAGTGGAAAAAATAGAATTTCCATCGTGGTATATGATAACTGTTCATTTGTTCGATTGAGTACAGACTAAGGGGTTGAGTAAAAAAATGAGTTTTAAGCAAATGCACATAAAGAATGCTTTTGAATTACCTAAAGAAGCAGCTTTGAATGAATTTTATGAACGAATCATTACAATCCCGATTGAAGCCAGAACTAATTTGAAAAATGAGCTCACTACCGTCATTGGCGAGGAACGAACAAGAGGCGTGTTTATTCGCTACGGCTGGCATTGTGGTGTGAGTGATGCGGAAAAAGCCATGTCATTGCAATGGGATGATGAGATGGATTTGGTCCATGCAGGTCCTAAATTTCACAGGATGCATGGTTACTTAGATAAAGTGGAAATCTTGGAAATGAGCTTTGATGAGAATAAGAGGTGCAATTTTATTGAAGTCCTTTGGATTAATACGTTTGAAGCGTCTCAATATTTAAAAGCCAAAGGCCTTAGTAATGAGCCTGTTTGTCACAATTTGTGTGGATATGCAAGCGGTTACTTGTCAAAAGTGCTGCAACAGCCAATCCTTGTTAAGGAAGTGGAATGCCGGGCGATGGGCCACGAGCAATGTAAGTGCATTTGTATGCCAATTGAAAAGTGGGGAGAAGAAATTGCGAGTGACCTGAGTTATTATCAAGCTAATAGCATGATCAAGGAACTCGATGAAATAACAGCGAAATTTAAAACGGAGCGGGACAATTTAAGTAAAGCGAGCGATATACACCGGCAATTAATTGAGGAACTGCTGTCGAACCAAGGGTTACAAAAAGTGGTGGATATTTTATATGAAACGACTGGATTACCAGTCTTTATTGAAGATGAATATCATCAAATTCTTGTAAAATCAGGAAACCTTCCGAAACAGCTTACGTTACATACTCTTAGAGATTCGAATACAACATTCGTACGTTATTCAGAGGAGCTTTCTATACTGCGCACCCCCATTTTAGCCGGACAGCAGATGAAAGGATATTGTTCTTTTGTTTACACAGGAGATCAGCAGCCAGATGAACTGGATTATATGATTATTGAAAAGGCTGCTTTAACGTCTTCGCTCATTTTATTGAATGAAAGTATAAAGGTTAATACGGAGCAAACCATTAAACGCAGCTTTTTAAATGATATCCTAGAAGGTCGATTAGCAAAGGAAGAAATGTATAAAATCGCCTATTATTTAAATTTCAATCCTTCCTCGACCTATTGGATGCTAACGTTAGAACGATTTGTAAAGGAATCAAAAATTGAACATGAAATAGCGGTTAATGAGGAATGGATTCGTCATATTCATCTATTTTTGAAAGAGCGCAAGATCAATACTATTGTTTCACAGAAACTTAACAAAATTATTATCTTAATTGAGTATCCTACTTTTGAAAGTTTACATATCTCACAGTCTACGTTTATTGATCAATTATTAAAGAATTGTTCGCAGCGCTTTCCGAAAAATGGAATCTCTGTCGGTGTTAGCTCGGTCATCCAGGAGTTTTCACAAACTGTCACGCTATACAAGGAAACATTGGCGGCATTACGTGCAACAAACAATCGAAAAAATGTATATTACTTCGAAGAGCTTGGAATTGAAAGCGTTTTATTCCAAATACAGGATGATGTGCTGATTGAGCGCTTTGTGAATCAACATATTGGTAAGTTATTAGATGTAGATAGCGATGAATTTGAGTTAATAAAAACGTTATTTGCCTATATAGATAATGGAAGCAGTATTAACAATACGGCGAGGGAATTATCCATGTCGATTAGCGGATTACGCTATCGGCTGGCCAAAATTAGTGAGATTTTAAACCATGATCTGAATGACACACAATATGCCTTCACGCTATATTTAGCCATCAATATTTTAAAAGCGAAAGGAAAAATTGAGATTTAAAATATAATGCCTTGCCCATTCACTTTGTTGATGGACAAGGCTTTTTCGTAGTTTACGCAATCCAATTAAATATATAAAGATAGTATTTAGTAGGAAACGTTTTAAAAACAATCGAAATTCAATACCTATTGTAGGTATATTTAAAATATTCTAAATATTATAATTCAAATCAGTGGTAGATGCTTTATAGAATTTGAAAACGTTTACTTTAAAGGAGGAAGGTATATGACAGTTAATCTTTTAGAAGTGAAAAAGACTCCCAACAAAGAAGAACTTCTTATGATGGCAAAGGAAGTCGGTTTATTAGCTGAGAAATACGCTTTAAAGGCAGATCAAGATTCAAAGCTTCCAGATGAGGTAATTGAAAAAATAAAAGCAGCTGGGTTTCATAAACTTTTACGGCCAAAGGAATATGGCGGCCAAGATTTAGATTACTTTACTTTTGGTGAAATCATCCGAACGATCGCAAATCATAGTATCGCCGCTGCATGGATAAGTTATTTCTTTGTTATTCATGAAACCTGGGTTGCGTTTTTACCAAAAGAAAGCCGTGATGAATTGTATGGACATGGTGGCTTAATGGCAGATGTGTTTGCCCCTGTTGGGAAAGTAACAGAGGATGGCGAAGGCTACCGCCTTTCAGGGCAATGGAACTTCTGCAGCGGAGTGCTTTGGAGTGATTGGATTGGACTAGGCGCCATCACCAAGCTAAAGGATGGGACAGAGCCAGAATATTGTTTATTCATTTTGAATAAAGAGGAAGCGGAAATCGTCCATAACTGGGATGCAATGGGCTTGCGCGGCTCAGGAAGCAACGCGGTGAAAGTTGATAACGTTTACATACCGCCGAATCGAATTTTCCATGCAACCCGTGTTATTAACGGTGCAGGTCCGGTAGATGGCAATTTTGAGCCTGATTATCAAATTTTTAATGTACCATATATCCCATGGTTTTTAATGGGCTTCCAATTTATTCAGATTGGCGGCATTGAACGATTGATTGATATTTTCCAAGAAAAAACAGAAAATCGGATTCGTATTTTTAACAATAATTCAAATGAAAAAGAAGCAGCAAGCAGTCAACGTGTACTGGCGGAATTAAAGCTACAATTAAGTTCCTTAAAAGGCTTAGCAAATGATTATGTTGAAAGGTTAACGTATTATCAACAAAATCGCATTCGTACATTGGATGAAGAAGAGCGTGAAAGATTGTTCGGAATTCGTGGGCATATATCAAAAACGACTTCTGAGATGGCGCTCCGTATTTTATTAACTTTAGGTGGAAACTCCGTATTTAAAGGGCAGCCTACCGAATTGTTCGTGCGTGATATTATGACAGCGGCTTCTCATCCGACACACCATTACGAAGATGCAATGGCCTCATATGGCAAGTCAATCTTTGGCTTTAAAGGAAACCCAATTTGGTAAATAAAACTTTGGAGGGAATGTGAAATGATGAAAGAACCTATTTTTGATGTAGCACATCTGGCACATATTGAAATGTATAGTCCTAAAGTAGAAGAGTCTGTTTGGTTTTTTAAAGAAATTTTAGGGATGGAAGAATCTCACCGCCAAGGTGATTCTGTTTATATGCGTGCTTACGAGGATTCCTATCATCATACATTGATCATTACCAAAAATGAGGAAGCGGGTCTTGGGCATGTGGCTTGGCGTGCCACATCACCGCAAGCTCTAGAGCGTCGTGTACGAGAGATTGAAGCGACAGGTTATGGAATGGGGTGGATTGAAGGCGATGTCGGTCATGGACCAGCCTACCAATTCACAACGCCAGATGGTCATAAAATGGAAATTCTTTGGGAGGTTGAATATTTCAAACCGAATGAAGAGCAAGCAACGCCACTTCTGAATCGTCCGCAAAAACGTCCACGCCGCGGAGTACCAGTACGCCGATTAGACCATGTGAATCTACTGGCGAACGAAACAAATAAAAACGTTGAGTTTTTAGAAAATGCACTTGGATTTAAAGTGCGCGAACGCATTCTAAATGATGATAATACAGATGTTGCAGCATGGTTAAGTTCAAACTCATTAGTGCATGAAGTGGCCATCATGGGAGACGCGTTAGCTGAAAGGGGAAGATTGCATCATATTTGCTACTGGTACGGGTATCCCCAACATTTAATGGATGTGAGTGAATTATTGGTAGAGCACGGCTTTAAAATTGAAGCAGGTCCTGGCAAGCACGGTGTTTCTCAGGCTTACTTCCTATATGTGATTGAACCAGGGGGCAATCGTGTTGAATTATTCGGTGACACGGGATATCAAATTTTTGACCCAGACTGGAAAACGGTTGAATGGAAAGGGAAAGATTTAGAGCATGCCATTATTTGGTACGGTTCTAATTTACCACAAGAGTTCTTTGAATATGGAACACCAGTGAGGAAAAAGGCAGTTGCACCAATAAAATAAACGATGGTGAATTGTTAAAGGTGAGCTTGTTGAAAGGGGAAACATGGACTTCCCTCTATCGTACAAGCTCACAATGAATGGAATCTAAAAGCGAGAGGAAGCTTTCAATAGTTTCCTCTATCTCTTTTTAATAGATGAAAGGAGCAATGCATTATGACGATTATCTCAAAATATATGGATGTGAAAGGGATTAACACGCACTATCATGAGGAAGGGAACGGAGCAGAAAAAATTATTTTAATTCATGGGTCAGGACCAGGTGTATCTGCCTTCGCAAACTGGCGCTTAATTATCCCACGTTTAAGTGAATCCTATCATGTCTTTGCACCAGATATTATTGGTTTTGGTAAGACGGATAAACTCCCCGATCATCAATATACCGTTGAATTGTGGGTACAACATTTAATTAGCTTTATTGAATCCGTGTCTGATGAGCCTGTTCACTTAGTCGGCAACTCAATGGGCGGTGCATTAGCACTCCATGTTGCCTACCAAAGACCGGACCTTGTAAAAAAATTAATTTTAATGGGTAGTGTTGGCATTAAACACCAAATTTCAGAAGGGTTAGAACGTGTTTGGGGTTATGAGCCAAGTTTGCAATCCATGCGAGAATTAATTGAGTTATTCTCCTACGATGAAAAAGCAGCGAAAAATGAAGAATTAGTCCGTCTTCGCTATGAAGCTAGTATGGAACCCGAAGTGAAAGATGCCTTTTCGGCCATGTTCCCAGAGCCTCGCCAACAAAAACTGGACGAATTGGCGTTAACGGATGAACAAATTCAAAGCATTAACGTACAAACACTGTTATTCCATGGCTTGAATGACAGGGTTATTCCCATTCAAGATACAAGCTACCGTCTGATTGAATTGCTTCCGCATGCAGAACTACATGTTTTTAATGAATGCGGCCATTGGACACAAATCGAAAAAACCGAGCCGTTCGTGGAGAATATTTTAAGATTTATTAAATAATGAATCATAAGGATGAACCCTGCGCGTGATGGAGGATACCAAAAATAAAGGTGGGTAATTTCAATATTTCTACTACATAAAAATAATCTTGGGAGGTTGATAGAGATGGATGATCGTCAATTTCGAACGGCAATGGGAAAATTCGCAACAGGGGTAACCGTGATTACCACGGAACTGGATGGAGATATACATGGTATGACAGCAAATGCCTTCATGTCTGTATCCCTTGATCCAAAGCTTGTTGTCATTTCAATAGGAGAAAGAGCAAAAATTTTAAATAAAATCAAGGAAAGCAAGATCTTTACCGTGAATATTTTGGCTGCGGATCAACAAGAGCTTTCGATGATTTTTGCCGGACAAATCAAGGAACCTCGTGAAGTTGTTTTTGATCGTCTAGATGGCAAACCAGTATTAGCAGGCGCGTGCGCACAGGTGGCTTGCGAAGTATCCGTGGTGCATGTAGAAGGAGATCATACGTTGTTTATTGGAAAAGTAACCGATATTCACCTTGAAGAGAAGGAACCGCTTGTTTTCTTCAACGGAAAATATCGTGCATTGGCAGAAGTATAAGCTGATTTCATTTTTGGAACATGAAAGGAGACTGTATGGAAACAATCTATTTAAATAAGGAGAATTTGGCTGCTTATCAGGAAAGGGCAAGCGCAAAGGTTATGGCACTTGGATGTTTTGACGGTCTCCATCATGGGCATCTAAAAGTGATTCAAACCGCATGGCAGGAAGCAAAGGAAAGACAAGTCTCTCTTTCCGTCATGAGTTTCTTTCCTCACCCGAAAACGGTCATCGGGGGGAAGGGGTGTTTTCACTATTTAATGCCGCAGTCCGAAAAAGAAAAGAAGCTTAGTGAACTAGGTGTTGATACTTTTTACCTGGTGGAGTTCGATATAGACTTTGCAGGGTTGTCACCTCTAGCTTTTGTTAAGGAATATCTGATTAATCTGGGTGTTATTCATGCAGTAGCAGGATATGACTTTTCTTATGGCCGCCGAGGTGCAGGAAATATGACGACACTAAAACAAGATTCCGGAAATCGGATTGAGGTAACTACGGTCGATAAGGTGGAACACAAAGGGGAAAAAATTAGTTCGACTCGTATCAGACAACTACTGTTAGATGGGAATGTCGAGGAGCTGCCCGATCTGATCGGTCACTCTTACGAAACAAAATGCGAAGGAACTGGATCCTTTTTAACTCCCTATTCGCACTATACACTACCTGCACCTGGACGCTATGATGTGACATTGAAAAATAAGAGCAAATCTATTCAGACCAAAGTGACGGTAACCGAGAAAAGCTTAACGCTTACTAGTTTAGATCAGATTCCGTCATGGCTCGAAGGAAACTTGACCATTGTCTGGAATCGACGGGTGAAGGCTGAAAAGGTTCAAACTGGGAAAAAGGATTATACTAATGTCATCCGTGGAAATTATCATCCTATAGTCAAGCTCACAGAGCTGGCTGGAAAAACGAATGTATATAATGCACGTGACAAGGTCATTCAAATTACGCAAGGTATCTCAATTCATCTAATTAAAGGTAAAACGGAAGCATAAAGAGGCTTCCGTTTTTATTTTTTTTAGGAAGAGAATAACTATATTTTTAAAATAATTATTCCATAAATGATTTAATTTAGAAATTAAATGGAGAACTTTATTGAAGTAATGTGTAAAATTTTAGAAGTTATTTTTTGGTATTTTAATGGAGGTGTCTTGCAATGCAACTAGTTCCCCGTGAAATTGATAAACTCATGATTGTTGTCGCAGCAGATCTTGCTAAAAGAAGAAGGGATAGAGGGTTGAAATTAAATTATCCTGAAGCTGTAGCACTTATTACCTATGAAGTGCTAGAAGGCGCAAGAGATGGCAGAACAGTGGCTGAATTAATGGAATATGGGGCTACTATTTTAAAACGTGAAGATGTAATGGAAGGAATTCCAGATATCGTCGACGATATCCAAGTAGAAGCTACCTTTCCAGATGGAACAAAATTAGTAACCGTACATGATCCAATTCGCTAGGAAACAGTAGGAGGGATAAACACATGGAAATGGAACCAGGTCAGTTATTTTTAAAAGAAGAGCCGATTATTTGCAATGAAGGAAGAGATCTTTTCAGAATAAAGGTGACGAATACGGGGGATCGCCCAGTTCAAATAGGTTCACACTTCCATTTTTATGAGGTGAATGAATCCCTGAAATTTAATAGAGAAGAAGCTTTTGGAAAAAGATTAAATGTTCCTTCAGGAGCAGGGGTTCGTTTTGAACCGGGGGATGAAAAAGAAGTAGAATTAGTTAGTTATGCAGGAGAAAGTAAAGTGTATGGATTTAACAATAGAACGGATGGATCGGTTGAAAAGGGTGTGAAAAAATGAGTTTTGAAATGTCACGTAAACAGTATGCGGAATATTTTATGTATTAAACGAGTCACAGCAGGGCGAACACTAATATTAGCAACAAGAGCTCTAAGTACGATTTTTGGATTTTACTATATGTATAATTTAGGTGTGAATGATGGCTTATTTAAACTTTGGATCTGATTGGATGCAGGAATATATGATGAGTAATCATCAAGACTAATAAAAGAAAGCATCCACCATTTTATTTGGTCCGGATGCTTTTTTATTAAAATAAAGGAAGAACTTTCCTAGCACAAAGGAATAGCCATGAGCAAAAAACAAAAGGCATGGTCAATGCCGGCAGGCCGTACGGCAAAAGCCAAGTGACAATACTTGCTGTAATCGGAACGGTTAAACAAGCAGCAATTATTCCATATAGTAATCCATTCCGATCGTAGTCATTAAAAACGATTGAAACCGCAATAATGGTTAAAATGGCATTGTAACCATAGAGCCCCATAAAAATTAAATGGTGTTCACCACCGAGTAAATAAGAAGTGATTAGGGCGGCTAGGTTCCCGATTATCGCATAAAGCCCTAATTTCCATCCAGCCCAAAAAACCGCAATAAATAGCAGGATACTAGAAAAGGGATTATCAAGGAAAAAATTTGCCCCATTCCGTTCACAGCGCCGTTAAGCCAATTTGTCTCTCCGGTTATATTTAGGGTCCAATTGGATAAAGATTGCGGTGTAAGTTCAGGGCTGATTTTGAATGTAACTAATCGATATGTAGTAAGGAGCCAAAACCGGGTTAGGACAATAAATGGAAAGGTTAGAGTTGGGATTGCAGTGGGCTTCATGATATAAATCATGGCTGCTGTAAATAAAGCGGCGATTGCAGAACCTGCTAAAGCGATGAACCAGCGGTCATCCCCGCTTAAAAATAAGAAAAGGGCCATACCTGTCAGAACAGAGTTATATCCATACAATCCTTGATTGACGCTGTTCTGGTCGGCTCCACCTGCTTTCCCGATTAACGTTCCAATCAGACTTGAGAAAAAAGCAATAATTCCTAAAGAATAGGATGTAATGGTAATGGCGGCCAAAATAATAAATCCGGAAATGGAGTTTTCCACCAATACTACCTGTGAGATTCCTTTTAACGATGAGATTATCAAACATTTCAATCTTTCTATGTTAAATAAGTCGCTAGTACTATTATGAATGGTCACCACTTCCTTAAAGGGGAATAAAAACGTCTATGGAACAATCACAAAAATGAGTGTGAATCATTAATAAATTTCCCCACTTGTAGGAAAAAGTATTCCAAAAGACTTTGAAGGAAAAATAAAAAAAGGCTCTTCCTTATTCTATTGTGGTACGCTTATCTTTTTGTCTTTAATATATTGATAAAACTACTCAGAGAAAAACAGGATTTTTACATAACTAAAAAAAGATAAACGCCTTCAAAAAAAGTTCAAAATTGACGCTAAATGGCAAAAAACGCCCTCAAATTCGAAATTTGAAGGCGATTTTTTGCTTTTAAGCGCTAAAAGTGCCCTCAAATGCGAAAAAGTGAAATTCGCTTTGGCCCGCAAATCTCGATATGGTAGAAGTGCCAAAAGACGGAGGCTTTTACAGAAAGCCACCACAATGGACAAGGTGAAGAAAGAGTGTCATAAGCTATTCACATTCTAATGAAAATCATATGACCATTTGCTTCATTTATTTATATATCAAGTGAGAAGAAATTTTTATAAGAAGAAGGGCAGTGGTGGAAGATGGCAAAGTTTAGAATGGTACGTACTGATTTTTGGACGAATCCAATTGTTTCAGAAGTAATGACCCCGGAGGATAGATATTTTTACATTTATCTTCTAACGAATCCACAAACAACTCAAATTGGAATCTACAAAATTACGAAAAAACAAATAGCGTTTGATCTCGGTTATTCGATTGAGAGTGTTCATTCGTTAATGGAACGATTTATCACGCATCACAAGTTGATTCGTTACAATCCTGTAACAAGAGAACTTGCGATTAAAAACTGGGGTAAAGATAATCTGCAAAAAGGCGGAAAACCGGTGATAGATTGTATTTTATCCGAGTTAAAGGAGGTAGAAGATTTATCACTGATTCGATATGTTTTGGAACCCATTCAAAAACAGGAAATTCGCAGCCTTTATGAAGCCTTTTGTCAACAAGAAGAGATGATGTTCGGCAACGAAGCAAGTGGCCAAGATGAAAATGATACATATCAAGAACCTCAATTTGAAGATCGTGACGATACGTTCACGCCTCGTTATACGACAGGTGGGCAAAAAGAAAAAGAAGAAGAAAAAGAAAAACAACAACAAGAATCTTTTAATCCAAATATAGAGAAAAATCCAGATATCGTGAATCCATTAGTGAATAATCAAAAAGATGTGAATGAACTTGTTGAATTTTGGGACAACAATGGATTTGGTATTTCAAACCTCAATGCGAAACAGCAGCTGTTAGCTTGGTTAGAGGATTCCAGCTTCCTACAGCGGAAAGAGGTCATTATAAAAGCAATGAAAATTGCCTGTGCTAATAACAAGAGAAGGTTGAGTTATGTGGTTGGAATTTTGAAAAACTGGGAAAATGAATCTCTTCTGACAGTAGAAGAAATTGATTCGTATCATGAGAACAACCATAAACCTGCACTCAAGCATAAGCAATCTACGATATCAACCGGACGACAAATTCCAAGTGGTTTTAAACTCGATTTAACGGCGGGTGAAGAGTGATGAGTGTAGCGGAAAAAGCGTTCTTAGGGTGCTTAATGAAAGAAGAGTATTTACTCAAGGATACCGTGGTCCAGCCTGAACAGCTAGAAAGTACACGGCATAAAGAACTAATGCGAAAAATGGTCGAGTTAAACCGGTCCGGTAAGAATATTGATTTGATCACATTGACCACCATACCCGATCTCGATTCATTCGGGGGAATGTCTTACCTTTCTGAGCTGTTATCGTTTGCGGATCTCGAAAAATTTGAAAGCACGGAGAAGCTCATTCTTGACCTATGGAAGGAACGGGAGAAGAGAAATATCTTGACGATTGCAGCCCTGAATGATTGGGAGATTGCGAAAGTCATTGGCGAATTGGACAAGATTAATCAAATGAAGATGGTGGATCACACGTCTTTACAGCAAGCCTTGTCCGATATCTATGAGGCACCTTGGGAAGATCAATTAACGCTAAAAAGCGCCCCATCGGGAATCAAAAAACTTGACGAAGTAACGGGTGGCTTCCAGGACGGGGAAGTAACGATTCTAGCCGCAAGACCCTCCATGGGAAAAACCGATATGATGCTTCATTTTGCCAAGATGACGGGTTGGGCTGGTTACTTGCCACTCGTATTTTCCTTAGAAATGCCGGAAAGGTTGATTACCACCCGATTAATGGCTTCAACAGGGGGCTATAACCGTGCAAAAATGCGTGATCCGAAAAGAATGCTCAGTCAAAGTCAAAAGGATAAATGGTCGGATGTGATTGGTGCTCTCAATCAAACCCATATGCAAATTTTTGATGGGGCAGGACAATCCATTGCCGAAATAAGAGCGAAGACGCGGAAAATGATGAATCAATTTCCAACCAAGAAACCGATCCTTTTGATTGATTACTTAACACTGATCCAATCCGGTCAAATTTACGGATGGAATTCCCATTTACAGGTCACTGAAATCTCTAAATCACCGAAAACGATGGCGAAGGATTTTAATTGCCCCGTCATTTGTTTGGCGCAGCTAAATCGTTCAGTGGAATCAAGAGCGGATAAACGACCGATGATGTCTGATATTCGTGAATCGGGCAGTGTGGAACAAGACGCCGATGTGATTTTGTTCGCGGGGTATTTTAAGAGGCTTTAACAAGCTATTTGGACAATTTGTAGACTTGGAAGCTTGAAATTAGGGAGGTATTTATATTGCGAAAAAGAATAACAGGAGTCGCATTAGTAGCAGCCACAACACTTCTAGCCTTACATCCGCCATCTTTTCAGCAAGAAGAAATAAAATCCAGGGTCAGCCTACAGCAGGATGAGATTTCAGCGACTACTTCACGTCAGGATGAAGCTTTGGTCGGCCCGACAGGACAAGTACCCGTTACATTCGTCGATACTGTGGATGGAGATACCATAAAGGTAAGAGTGAAGGGGAAAATCGAAACCGTTCGTTATTTATTGATCGATACACCGGAATCGAAAAAGCCAGACATGTGTGCCAGCCTTACGCAAAGGAAGCTTATTTAAGGAATGACGAGCTGGTGAATAACGGCACTATAACGATAGAATACGAGCAGGGGAACATAAGGGATGTCTATGGTCGACTGTTGGCCTATGTTTATGTTGAGGGCCAATCTGTTCAAGAAGCCTTGTTAAAAGATGGATTCGCACGAGTGGCATATATTATGAATCCACCCTATAGATATCTAGATTTATATAGGGACGATGAGAGTTTGGCAAGAAGAGAGAAATTAAACATCTGGAGCCGGCCGAACTTTGTGACAAAGTGGGGATTTAGTGGGTGTGTGTCATTATAACTCAATTATGCTGCTTTGGTGTCTATTTGCCACCTGTCTAGTAGACATGTTTCAAAGTAAGGTAGGAAAGGCAACGGAAGAATTTTAGAACATCTAGGATGGGAAATTCATTTTCCTGAAACGAAAATTTGTTGGTAAAAATTTTTTTACAAAAAATAAAAAATATTTTACAGAATCTCAAGTTATTTGGTATATTTGTTGTTTTAATTTATTAACTCTTCAGGAAATACAACCGTGAGCTTTTGATAAGGACGATCTGTTTTAAACCTACGGTTGAGCTTGTTAGGGGCAATTTTACCAACCGTATCGATAGTGAGAATGGCAATGATGAATTACATATCACTCTTACAAGAACAATTAGAAAAATATAATCACAATCATATTAATTTGTAGGAGATAAAAATTATGATGAGTAGAAAAGAATATTTAGATGCCATCGGCTATGTAACTGACGAAGAGAGATATAAACAATTAATTCGTCTAATTTCAAGCAGATTGGACAGAGATTTAACGGGAAAGGAAATAAGATACATACATTGGCTGGCTGGTTTGGTTGAAACATGTGGGTTTTTGTAAAATTGTTAGGGGATATAAGAAAAGATAAAGGTGCCGTATAGGGGCTGTTGACAGAATGGGAAAGGTGGATTTTGATATGTTGAAAAAGTAAAAGTGTCCTATGGCACTTTTATTTTTTTTATTTTGGCTGTGCTGAAAATAGGCAGTATTTAAAAAGATTAGCTTAATAATATGGACATTATTGAGTATTTTATTTAATACATCTTAATTCCAAATAAGGGGATTATAGGGAATGATCTGTAAAAGACATATTAGAGAAAGAAGTTGTTTTAACTTTACGAAATATTAAATGAAATAAAAAACCTTTAAAATGCATCCTCGTTTTGAAGGGTTGACAAGATTAATCGAAGGATTGCTGGTAGAAGGATAATCTTTATGAAAGAAAGGGAATTAATGGTATGAAACGTCAACTCATTTTAGAAGACGGTACTGTATTTGTTGGAAAGGGATTTGGCAGTGAAAGGGAATTGATAGGTGAAGTAGTATTTAACACAGGGATGACGGGCTATCAGGAAATTTTGTCCGACCCTTCTTATTGCAGTCAAATTGTTACACTTACATACCCACTAATCGGTAACTATGGGATTAATCGTGATGATTTTGAATCGATTGAACCTACCATTAACGGCTTGATTGTCAAAGAATTTTGTGAAGTACCGTCTAATTTCCGCAGCCAATATCCGATTGATCAATTTTTAAAAGACAAAGATATTCCAGGTCTAGCGGGAATTGATACAAGGAAGCTTACAAGAAAAATCCGCGAACATGGGATTCTAAAAGGAAGAATCTGCAGCATGGATGTTAATGTTGACGAAATAGTTTCAGAGTTACAGAAAGCGGAATGGCAAAGAGATCAGGTGAAGCAAGTATCAACAAAACGATCCTACCCAAGCCCAGGGCGCGGGTTTAAAGTCGTGCTTGTCGACTTCGGAATGAAGCACGGTATTTTGCGTGAGTTAACACTGCGCAACTGTGATGTCATAGTGGTTCCATATGATACAACAGCGGAAAAAATATTAAGTTTAGACCCTGATGGCATCATGTTAGGTAACGGGCCGGGGGATCCGAAGGAAATAACAGAAGGAATTGAAATGATCAAAGGTGTGCTTGGGAAAATACCATTGTTCGGCATTTGCTTAGGTCATCAATTGGTTGCACTCGCATGCGGAGCCGATACAGAAAGACTGAAGTTTGGCCACCGCGGCTCAAACCATCCAGTAAAGAATTTAGAAACAAACCGTGTCGAAATTACCTCGCAAAACCATGGGTATACGGTCCGTATGGAATCGTTAGCAGGGACGGATTTATCTGTCACCCATATTGCCTTAAATGATGGGACAGTTGAGGGGTTAAAGCATAACAAATATCTGGCTTTTACTGTCCAATACCATCCAGAGGCATCCCCGGGGCCAGAGGATGCAAATTATTTATTTGACCATTTCATTGACTTGATGGAAACAAGTAAGAAGGTGGGGACGAACGATGACAAAGCGCTTAGACATTGAAACAATCTTAGTAATTGGATCAGGACCTATTGTGATTGGACAAGCGGCAGAGTTTGATTATGCAGGCACGCAGGCATGTATCGCATTAAAAGAGGAAGGGTACAAAGTTATTCTTGTTAACTCAAATCCCGCGACCATTATGACCGATACGGAAATGGCAGACAAAGTATACATTGAGCCGTTAACGGTTGAATTCGTGAGCTCCATCATTCATAAAGAACGTCCTGATGCCATCTTGCCGACACTGGGGGGACAAACAGGGTTAAATCTTACGGTCGAACTTGCCAAATCAGGTATTTTAGATGAGCTGGGTGTTGAAATTTTAGGGACAAAATTAACCGCCATTGAGCAAGCGGAAGACCGGGATTTGTTCCGTTCCTTAATGAACGAACTGAATGAACCTGTTCCGGAAAGTGAAATTATTCGCTCGCTTGAAGAGGCCTATTCGTTTGTGGAACAAATCGGCTATCCTGTTATCGTTCGTCCCGCCTATACACTTGGAGGAACGGGCGGCGGCATTTGCCATAATGAAGAGGAATTAATTGAAATTGTCACGAGCGGCTTAAAATACAGTCCAGTTACCCAATGTTTGCTCGAGAAAAGTATTGCCGGGTTTAAAGAAATTGAGTACGAAGTCATGCGTGACAGCAACGACAACGCGATTGTTGTCTGCAACATGGAAAACATCGATCCCGTCGGGGTCCATACAGGGGATTCCATTGTTGTCGCACCGAGCCAAACGTTAAGCGACCGCGAGTATCAATTATTACGCAATGCTTCTTTAAAGATTATCCGTGCCTTAAAGATTGAGGGTGGATGTAACGTTCAGCTCGCTTTGGACCCATCGAGCTTTCAATACTATGTGATTGAAGTAAACCCGCGTGTCAGCCGTTCATCCGCGCTGGCTTCCAAAGCGACAGGGTACCCCATTGCGAAGCTTTCAGCAAAAATAGCAGTTGGTCTAACGCTGGATGAAATGATGAATCCTGTAACGGAAAGAACCTATGCATCCTTTGAACCTGCTCTGGATTATGTGGTAACAAAAATTCCGCGCTGGCCCTTTGACAAATTCGAGTCGGCCAACCGTAAGCTTGGTACCCAAATGAAAGCGACAGGTGAAGTAATGGCCATCGGGCGCACACTCGAAGAGTCATTATTAAAAGCAGTTCGTTCACTTGAGTTGAAAATATTTCATCTGGAATTAAAGGATGCAGATCAAATCAATGATGAATTAATTGAAAAACGTATTCGTACAGCCGGGGATGAGCGCTTATTCTACATTGGTGAGTCCCTTCGACGCGGAATAACAGTCGAACAAATTCATGAGTGGAGCAAAATCGATATTTTCTTCCTTGTGAAGTTTGAAAATATTGTAAAGTTTGAGAAGGTTGTAGCAGACAACAAAGGCAACCGAGAAGTGCTGCTCGAAGCAAAGAAAATCGGTTTCTCAGATAAGACTATTGCCAAACTTTGGGGTATGACCGAACGTGAAGTATATGAATACCGCAAAGAGCAAAATATTATCCCTGTCTATAAAATGGTAGATACCTGTGCAGCCGAATTTGAATCGGAAACACCTTATTTTTACGGTACGTATGAGGAGGAAAACGAATCCGTTGTAACAAAAATGGAGAGTGTTATCGTACTGGGATCAGGTCCGATTCGTATTGGACAGGGAGTGGAGTTCGACTATGCAACGGTTCACTCTGTCTGGGCGATTCGTGAAGCAGGTTACGAAGCGATTATTATTAATAACAACCCCGAAACGGTTTCAACTGATTTTAGTATTTCAGACAAGCTTTATTTCGAACCATTAACCATTGAAGATGTTATGCACATCATCGATTTAGAAAAACCAATTGGAGTTGTCGTGCAATTCGGAGGGCAAACAGGGATAAACTTGGCCGCAGAACTGGCAAGCCGCGGTGTGAAAATTTTAGGAACATCGCTTGAGAGTCTTGAGGCAGCAGAAGACCGTGAAAAGTTCGAGAAAACATTAGCCACCCTGAAAATTCCACAGCCTTTAGGGAAAACAGCAACGTCAGTGGAAGGAGCGGTAAAAATCGCAGAGTCGATTGGCTTCCCTGTCCTGATTCGGCCTTCTTATGTACTGGGCGGAAGGGCAATGGAAATTGTCTATCAAACAGAGGAATTACTTCATTACATGAAAAATGCGGTCCAAGTTCACGAGGATCAGCCGGTGCTGGTTGACCGTTATTTAACGGGCCAGGAAATGGAAGTTGATGCAATCTCTGATGGTGAGAATGTATTCATTCCAGGAATTATGGAACATATTGAACGTGCAGGTGTCCATTCAGGCGACTCCATCGGTGTCTATCCACCTCAAGTCCTGTCAGTAGAAACAAAGGCGACCATCATTGACTATACAACAAGAATTGCGAAAGGTTTACAAATAGTCGGGTTACTCAATATCCAGTTCGTTTTATCAAAAGGCAAAGTGTATGTATTGGAAGTGAATCCGCGCTCGAGCCGTACAGTACCATTCCTAAGCAAAATAACACGTATACCAATGGCCAATCTAGCTACGAAAGTCATGTTGGGAAAAACGTTACCGGAGCTTGGGCTTCAATCAGGCATTCATCCCGAAGAGGAAAATGTTTATGTGAAAGTCCCTGTTTTCTCTTTTGCGAAGCTAAGAAAAGTAGATATCACGCTTGGACCGGAAATGAAATCAACCGGGGAAGTCATGGGGCAAGACACAACATTGGAGAAAGCACTTTATAAAGGCTTTATTGCATCTGGTGTTTCCATTAGGCCACGCGGTTCTGTATTGTTCACCGTTGCCGATAAGGATAAGGCGGAAGCAACTAATCTGGCTAAACGTTTCTACAACATTGGGTACCATGTCCTGGCAACAGCAGGGACAGCTGCTGCATTTAAACAAGTAGGAATTCCAGTTAAAGTTGTCAACAAAATCGGAAGTGAAGAGGAGAACCTGTTAGAGGTGATTCGTAATGGCAGAGCCCACCTTGTCATCAATACCCTAACAAAAGGAAAACAGCCTGAGCGTGACGGATTTAGGATTCGCCGAGAAGCAGTTGAAAATGGTATTCCATGTTTAACCTCTCTTGATACAGCAGTTGCTATCTTCCGTGTACTTGAAACCATTGGTTTCCAAACGACGCCAATGGGCAGTGCCCGCTAGGTGATAATCCGGATCATAAATCCTAGCTTTTGAAATACTACGAAAATCAGATGTATAGGTGAATTTAAAAAGTTACTGGCGGGAGGGATAAATATGGATAATACGCAAGCTGTGACGAAAAAAGAACAGGAAGACATCAAAAAATTCAGTGAAGTCAATGAATTCAACCATGAAAACAACCCAGTTGCCAAAGCGCAAAAACAAATGTCATCACAAGAGACAACTGGAGTATTAGATCAAGAATAGAACATCCTATCTTTAAAATAATATAAAGGCCGACTCAAGAAAACGGATTTATTTTGTAGGCTAATGTAGTGATCGACATTCCACACATGTGGAGTTCTGTTCACTGCTTGTAAAAATGGGTAAATAAAAGGATGTAACAATGAGTAAAGAGTCTTTTCTTCTAGGGAGGCTCTTTTTATTATTCTTGGGTGTAACAGTATTGCTGTAGGCTGAAAAAGGTTCTTCGCATTTTTAAACGAGATTTTTGTTTAAATATTTTCATTATATCGGTTTTGACGGACATTGATTTTTTATGAAATAGGATATATAGAAATAGAATGTATACACTATTTTTATGTGAAAAAATATTTACCAAGTAAAAGTTGTACATAGCAGGTCTGCTTAATCATAAAATACAAATTTTTTAGAAGGGATGTTGTCATGAAAAAGCCTGGGTATCCTGGTCCGCAAGGTTTATATCACCCTGAATATGAACATGAAGCTTGTGGAATTGGAATGGTCGCTAATATTAATGGAAAAAAGTCACACGACATTGTGGAATATGCTATCACGATTTTATGTAATTTAGAACACAGGGGCGGACAATCCGCAGACACGAGTACCGGGGATGGAGCAGGGATTCTGACTCAAATTCCTCATTCTTTTTTTGAGAAACAATGTGAAAAAGAAAATATTGAACTCCCTGAAGAGGGTAAATACGGGATTGGTATGATCTTTTTACCACAGGATCCAGAAGTTAGAAAAAAAACCCAAAAAAAAATTGAAAACGTTATTAAAGAAGAAGGGCAGGTCTTTCTTGGTTGGAGGACTGTTCCGGTTAATGATTCTTTTGTTGGTGACATGGCCAAAAAATCAAAACCGTTTATCCGTCAAATGTTTATTGCTTCATCTCTTAATCCACATGATCAAAATGATTTCGAAAGAAAATTATATGTGATCCGTAAACGGTTAGAAAAAGAAGTATGCCCTTCAGATAAGGAACATCAAGAAGGGATGTATGTTTGCAGTTTATCCTCAAGAACAATTGTCTATAAAGGCATGTTAATTCCTGAACAGCTGGATTCCTTTTATGTTGACTTAAATCATCGTGATTTTAAGTCTGCACTAGCCCTTGTTCATTCGCGATTTAGTACAAACACATTTCCTAGCTGGGAAAGGGCTCATCCAAACCGGTTTACAATCCATAATGGAGAATTTAATACGATAAAAGGAAATGTTAAATGGATGCAGGCTAGAGAGGCTCTTTGTGAATCTGAGTTATTTCGAGACAAGGATTATCAAAAGTTATTTCCGGTCATCGATACGGATGGAAGTGATTCTTCCATGTTTGATAATTGTTTTGAATTTCTGCATCTATCAGGACGTTCACTTGCGCATACAGCGATGATGATGATTCCCGAGCCATGGGTATATGATGAAACAATGAATGAAGCAAAGAAGGCATTCTATCAATTTCATAGCTGTTTAATGGAGCCATGGGATGGTCCTGCTGCTGTTGTATTTACGAATGGAAAACAAATCGGGGCATGTCTTGACCGGAATGGGCTGCGTCCTGCCCGTTATTATGTAACAAAAGACGGTATGATTGTTTTGGGTTCTGAGGTAGGCGCATTGGATATTTTTGTTGAGGATATTGAATATAAAGGCAGACTTCTCCCAGGGAAAATGCTCCTTGTTGATTTGGAAAAGGGCAAAATTATTCCGGATGAAGATATTAAAATGCACATGGCCTCAGAGAATCGGTATAAAGATTGGTTAGCAGAACATTTAGTTCATATTGATGATCTGCCTGAAACGGACAGTCATCAACAAGTTATTAATACAGATGAACGACTCAAACAGCAACTTGCATTTGGTTATACAAACGAAGACCTCAATAAAATTTTGAAGCCGATGGTTACAGATAAGCATGATCCCATTGGATCGATGGGGTATGATTCTCCCCTTGCTGTTTTATCAAAAAGACCACAGTTGCTATATAACTATTTCAAACAGCTTTTTGCCCAGGTAACCAATCCGCCGATTGATTCCATTCGGGAAAAGATTATTACTTCGGTTATAACAACAATTGGACCACAGAAAAACATAATTAAACCCGAGCCTGAAAGTTGTCAACAAATTCAGCTTCAGACACCGATTTTGATGAATAGTCAGTTAGAAAAACTTCATTATTCCAGTTTTAAAACGGAAACGCTATCCATTCTGTTTCCTGTTGAAGCCAATACACCTGATTTTAATAAAATTTTAGATAGTTTATTTAAGAAAGCCGACAACGCCATCGACAATGGTATTTCTTTACTGGTTTTATCTGATCGCGGAGTCGATGCAGAAAATGCCGCGTTGCCAGCTCTGCTCGCAGTCTCGGGTTTGCATCATCATCTAATTCGAAAAGGAACACGATCAAAGGTAAGTATCATTGTTGAATCGGCGGAACCAAGAGAGGTCCATCATTTCGCTGCATTACTTGGTTTCGGGGCGGAAGCGATCAATCCTTATTTGGCCTTTGAGTCTTTAAGGGGCTTGATTGAAATCGGTGATATACGCGAAACAGAAGTTGATAAGGCTATTAACACATACATTTTGACAGCAACCGATGGAATCGTTAAGGTGTTATCGAAAATGGGGATATCAACCATTCAAAGTTATATTGGGGCACAAATATTTGAGGCAATCGGAATTGATCAAGGCGTGATCGAGAAATATTTTACTGAAACAGCTTCACGAATTGAAGGTATTGGGTTGGGTATCATTGCCGAAGAAGTCATGATGAGGCATAAACGAGCATTTGCTCCGACAAGAGGCGGGGAGAGGACATTGGATTCAGGTGATGATTTTCAGTGGCGCCATGACGGAGAAGATCATCAATACAACCCGCGGACCATTCATCTATTACAGCAAGCTTGCCGAACGAATAATTATAAACTTTTTAAAGAGTATTCAGCATTATTAACAGATCCTAGTGACAATCTTCAATCCATTCGCGGCTTGTTATCGTTTAAAAAACGAGAATCGATACCGATTGACGAAGTGGAATCTATTGAAGAAATTTGTAAGAGGTTTAAAACGGGAGCGATGTCATACGGTTCCATTAGTCGTGAAGCCCACGAATCACTTGCCATTGCCATGAATAAAATTGGTGCAAAAAGCAACTCTGGAGAAGGTGGAGAGGACCCTGACAGATTTACACCTGATCCAAATGGACAATCAAGGCGCAGTGCGATTAAACAAGTTGCTTCTGGCCGATTCGGAGTGACTAGTTATTATCTTGTAAATGCTGACGAAATCCAAATTAAGGTTGCCCAAGGTGCCAAGCCGGGAGAAGGGGGACATCTTCCCGGAAAAAAAGTATATCCATGGATTGCCGAGGTAAGGGGCTCAACACCTGGCGTAGGATTGATTTCGCCTCCTCCCCACCATGATATTTATTCCATAGAAGACTTGGCCGAATTGATTCATAACTTAAAAAATGCCAATCCATCCGCCAGAATTAGTGTCAAGCTTGTATCGGAAGCCGGTGTCGGAACCATTGCAGCAGGTGTTGCCAAAGGAAGAGCCGATGTTGTTCTAATTAGTGGATATGACGGCGGAACGGGGGCTGCGCCAAGGACAAGCTTAAAGCATGCAGGATTGCCGTGGGAACTGGGCTTAGCCGAAACACATCAAACATTGCTGTTAAATCGTCTCCGTGATCGAATCGTCGTGGAAACGGATGGGAAATTGATGACGGGCCGGGATGTTGTAATTGCAACCTTACTTGGGGCAGAGGAATATGGATTTTCAACGGCACCGTTAGTTGTATTAGGATGTATCATCATGCGGGTATGCCACCTCGATACTTGTCCGGTAGGCGTTGCCACACAAAACCCTGAGTTAAGGAAAAAATTTACGGGTGAACCGGAGCATGTAATCAACTTTATGAGGTTCATCGCCATGGAAGTAAGAGAGCTTATGGCCGAACTCGGATTCCGCACTATCAATGAAATGATTGGAAGGACTGATGTTTTAGAGACACATCAAGCGATTAACAATTGGAAAGCAAAAGGGGTAAATCTTTCTGCTCTTCTCTATCAGCCTGAAGTTCCGAAAAATACCAGCCGTTATGCCACGGTTGAACAGGTTCATGGACTTGATAAAACAATGGACAAACAAGAGTTAATCCCTTTATGTAAAGAAGCGCTTGAAAACCAGGAACCTATTAAGGCAACTTTGTCGATACGGAACATTAACCGAGTCGCTGGGACCATGTTAGGGAGTGAAATAACAAAACGGTATGGTGCAAAGGGGCTGCCTGAGGATACGATTCACCTAACTTTTACAGGCTCTGCCGGACAAAGCTTTGCTGCCTTTATTCCACCCGGATTAACGATGAGACTAGTAGGAGATGCCAATGATTTTATCGGTAAAGGGTTATCAGGGGGGAAAATTATTGTTCGCCCTTCCCGGAGGGCTACCTTTACCTGGGAAAATAATATCATTATCGGAAACGTTGCCTTTTACGGGGCAACGGCAGGAGAAGCCTATATCAGCGGAATTGCCGGAGAGCGCTTTTGTGTGAGGAATAGCGGAGCAAATGTGGTCGTAGAAGGTGTGGGCGACCATGGTTGTGAATACATGACAGGTGGAACAGTGATTGTACTGGGGGAAACAGGGAAAAACTTCGCAGCCGGTATGTCGGGTGGTGTTGCGTATGTCTTGGATATGACAAACGATTTTCGAGTCAAATGTAATCGGGCTCAAGTTTATCTCGATCCTATCCAAGATGAGTCGGAACTCCAACTTGTCCACCAAATGATTGAAAAGCATGTTCAATATACGCATAGCCCCCTTGGGGAGAGAGTGTTAAATAGCTGGGCAGACATGAGAAAGAAATTCGTCCGTGTCATTCCGAAAGACTATTTGGAGATGCAAGAGCGAATTAAACGCCTGCAAGCAGCTGGGTTGAGTGAAAATCAAGCAGCACTTCGGGCATTTGAAGAAAGCCAAAAAGCAGTGAAAGCGATAAAAGAGGGAGGGTGAACAATGGGAAAACCAACTGGTTTTATGGACTATGAACGACAATCAAGGCCGGAACGTGACCCTAAAACACGCACGGCTGATTGGGACGTTTATACGTCACCTCTTGAAGAACAAGAATTAAAAGAACAAGGTGCTCGTTGTATGGATTGCGGTATTCCAACTTGTCATACTGGAATCATGATAAACGGGATGACTTCAGGTTGTCCCGTCCATCACCTCATACCGGAGTGGAATGATTTAGTTTACCAAGGCCAATGGGAGGAAGCCCTGAAGAGAGAACATAAAATGAATAACTTTCCTGAATTTACTGGACTTGCTTGTCCGGCTCCATGTGAAGGAGCATGTGTACTTGGGATTAATGAGCCGCCGGTTGCAATCCGGACAATCGAGTTAGAAATCATTAATAGAGGCTTTAAGGAAGGGTGGGTGAAACCGGAGCCTCCAGAGACCCGAACTGATAAAAAGGTGGCTGTTGTCGGTTCAGGTCCGGCTGGGTTGGCTTGCGCTGCCCAACTTAATAAAGCAGGACACCATGTCACAGTTTTCGAACGTCATGATCGTGTTGGGGGGCTGTTAACGTATGGGATACCTGAAATGAAGCTTCCTTACTCTGTTGTCGAGAGAAGAGTCAATCTTCTTAAGGCAGAGGGGATTACGTTTGTGACAAATACAGACGTAGGCAAAGATTATCCAATTTCAGAATTACAATCAGAATTTGATGCGATTGTTCTATGTGGCGGTGCAACAAAACCTCGTGACGTAAATGTAGAAGGAAGAGAGCTAAAGGGGATCCATTTTGCGATGGATTTTCTCCATGCCAATACCAAAAGTTTATTAGATTCTAACCTTGAGAACGGTGATTTTATATCAGCTAAAGATAAAGATGTGGTTGTCATTGGCGGCGGGGATACAGGTGTAGATTGTTTGGCTACTTCTGTACGTCATAAATGTAAAAGCTTAACACAGTTTGATATTTATGAGAAAAAAGGAGAAGTTCGGGTAGATGACAATCCATGGCCGCAATGGCCCGTTATCCATCGAGTGGAGTATGGCCAAAAAGAAGCCGCAGCCACATTTGGTGAAGATCCTCGAGCCTATGCCGTAATGACGAAAAAGTTTGTAGGGGATGAGTTTGGCAATGTCAAAGAAATTCATACCATTAACGTTGAAACTACAACCGATGAAAATGGGCAGCGAATTCGAAAAGAAATTCCTGGTACAGAAAAAATCTGGCCTGCTCAGTTAGTATTACTCGCGATTGGATTTAGTGGTCCAGAGCAGGATTTACTTCAAAAAATGAACGTCGAGACTGATAATCGTTCAAATGTAAAAGCTGAGTATGGAAAATATAAAACAAATATCGAAGGGGTTTTTGCTGCAGGTGATATGCGTCGTGGTCAAAGTCTTATCGTCTGGGCTATAAATGAAGGAAGAGGTGCTGCTAGGGAGTGTGATAGATTTTTAATGGATGAAACAAATTTACCTTAGAATAGTACATGTAATTAGAACTAAAATGTCTACCCAGGTATTATCTTAATAGTAGTCACACATTTTCATTTATTAACTTTAATAAGTAGTTTAAAGACTGTTATTTGCTTAGGTTATATAAAATCACACACTACAAATGTTGTGTGCTGGTTCACTACTGGTATTAAATAATAATAATTAGTCGTATGAAAAAATGAATGAAAGACCAAATTATTTTGGGGTCTTTCATTCATTTTTTTAAACAGGAAATTTTTTGAAAACCATAATTGCGCAGTCCTTGCAGTATATAGGTGATCATACTTAATTATCACCTACATACTGCATTTAAATATAAGAGAATAATCATTTATAACTACCGCCCATTGGTACTTCTTCAAGGTACCTTAGAACTTTTGCTTTAGTGGGAATTCACAAGGAAAATAATGGTGATTTTTAATCATCTTTGCGTACGCTTATACCCAAACTTTCTAATTTATCTATAATCTCTTTTAAAGATTTTTGTCCTAAGTTGCGTAATTTTCTTATATCTTCTTCGGACTTATTAGCTAGGTCATGAATCGTATTAATCCCATTGCGTTTTAGACTGTTAAAAGAACGAACAGAAAGGTCTAAATCCTCAATAGTCAGGTTAAGAATTTCTTTTTCTTTTGAAACTTCTTCTCTTTCCAACATAATTTGGCTATCTTGTAATTTAGGATTAAGTCCTACTAAAATAGAAAGATGTTCCTTAAACACTTTTGCACTTTCAGAAATGGCTTCGCTGGGCCCTAAACTCCCATCTGTCCAAACTTCAAAATATAACCTTTCAAAACTAACCAATTGACCTACACGAGTGTTCTCAACTAAATAACTAGCGCGTGTAACCGGTGTATAGATTGAATCTATTGGTATGACTCCTACTTGAAGGCCATCACGTTTGTTTTGCTCTGCAGGAACATAACCACGTCCACGTTTTGCAGTTAGGCGCATTCTAAAATGAACATTTTCTTTAAGGGTAGCAAGATGCAAATCGGGGATTAAGATCTCTACATCACTATCATGAGAAATATCAGCAGCTGTTATTGTACCGGTTCTATGTACATCGATTATCAATTCTTTCTCATCGTCAGAGAGAATATTCATAGATAATTTTTTTATGTTCAAAATGATAGTTGTTACATCTTCTTCTATCCCATCAATAGTTGAAAATTCATTCTGCACCCCATCTATTTGTATGGAGGTGACAGCGGCACCGGGGAGTGAAGATAAAAGGATGCGACGTAATGAGTTGCCAAGTGTCGTTCCAAATCCTCGCAAGAGTGGTTCAACGACAAACTTTCCATACTTGGCATCCTCGCTAATCATAACCTTTTCAATTCTTGGCACTTCAATTTTTAACATCCGAATTATACACTCCTTTTACTCATAAACATAAAAACAACCATTATATTTAGTTAATATACTCCAAGTACTATGAGGAATGCTAGTTTAACGGAAAAAATGTGCTCAACGATAATTTTCTTGGTCTGCAGCAGGAAAGTGGAATTTGGAGATATTTACGAATTCAGGAGAATCCTTTAAGTATTTTCTAAAGTGTTTGGTTATAGCATAATGTCCGTACAATATATCATTAGGTAAACCTAATTTACGTTATAGTTCAGGTATAACTTGAACGGAAATACTAATTCCATCTAGCGATTTGACGTCTTTAAAGCCCACAAAATTCTAGTTTTCTCATCCCATAGGCTGAAACGGAATGACCGCAAGCTTGAAACAAGGGATCTCGTTAGACGTTTTGTAAAAGAAGCTTATTATTGTGTTGGGAATCTTTGCTTAATAGAAGCCGCCCGATAAACGAGAGAACTTAAATGATTCGAATTGTAATGGCAGAGGATTAAGAAAAGTTGTTAGAGGAATTAGTTCCCTACTGAATTTGGAAAATGATAAATAAGGAAGTCGTGGGGCAGGTGAGGGATGGAGAAGAGGCACTTACTCTTGTTCACCAATTATAGCCAGAAGTTTGTATCATGGATATAGATACGTCTTAAAGAGCAGGGATGGAAAGTAATTTTTATAACAACCTTTGCAAGCAATGGTTATTTTCAACGTGAATTAAAAGATGTTGTAAGAAATTTTTTATTGAAGGACAGTCCGAGTGAGGAGTTAGCCTTTTCGATTCGCCGCGTTTTGGATGGAAAGATAATTTGTATTGCAAACTTGCCGTATTGCTTGCTACCAATGCTATTTTTTAGGTCGTAAATTAACAAATTAAAATTTATATATTAATCCCATCTATGTTTTATAATATAAATCAAATTATATTTCAATATATATGTCATTGTATATTATATAGTAACATATAAGTTATTTTTAAAACGTAAGTAGTCGAGGGGTCGGGGCAAGTGTAGGAGTTAAGGGATTAAGGTATTCTGTTAATTCACGGGACCAAAGAAGAACTACAGTATCACTGCCCGGAACGGGTATTTCCTACACTTCCACGTCCGGTGGGGGCAGCCGTAGTAGAGGAAATCGGAACTATCGAACTGCATCTTAGAAACAGTCAGACGAAGAAGAGTGTTCTTGAATTTTAGGACAATAGATGAATGTGTATAGCAAGCGATTATTGTATTCATATTTCTTGCTTCTAACGAAGGGATCTTTCATGAATGGGAGGCGTTGGCTATGGATGAGCTAGGAAGTAAGTGAAGCCTTAATCAAATGGTGGCCCTTAGTGCCAATACGGAAACAAAGTAATTCGTATCTTTTTAGTAAAATAATCCTATTCAGAAAAGAAATTCTGTTATTTCCCGGTAACATGTTAAAGAGCTTGGGAATTTCCCAAGCTCTTCTTACTATATATCCTCATGTAACAATCATCATCACGACTAACAGGATCATTAAATAATTAACGGAATAAATAAAAATGGTGTTTGCCCATTTCATATCATTTTTCGTAAAAAGTCCACGTATCGCAATAACAATCCAACCAATGTTAAGCAATGTTGCGATGGCGATAAAAACTGTACCAAGAGACCATAGGAAAAATGGCAATGGTAGCAAACAAAGGATATAAACAACAATTTGCCGTTTTGTTAATTCAAATCCATATAGCACTGGGAGCATCGCTACTCTAGCCCTTTTATAATCGTCATATCTTCTCATTGCAATGGAGAAGGTATGCGGCATTTGCCAAATAAACACAATCAGTGCCACCGTAATTGGGACAATATGAAACCCTGGTGCAATGGCCGTCCAACCAATGAGCGGAGTAACAGCACCTGAAATGGCTCCGATCATTGTATTAAGGGTATATTTGCGTTTTGACCACATTGTATACAGGATCACATAGGTAAACCAGCCAATAAAAGCGTAGATGATTACTTCGCTCGTTGTCTGAAATAAAAACGCGAAGCCGACAAGGGTAAAAACAATTCCCATCGTCAAAACAGCGTTTAGAGAAAAGCCTCCGGTCACGGTTGGACGCTTTTTTGTTCTTTCCATTTCTCGATCAAGATCAACCTCGTACCAGTTATTAAGAGCTAATGCTCCAGCAATGACGAATGTACTTCCGATCATCGTGAATAAAAGTACATCCCAATATTGGGATATGGAAGCATCGGTAAAGTACAGTGCCAACCAAAATCCGGTTAGGACAGGAAACACATTGGCAACCAACACAAATCCTTTTAAAAGGGAGATAAGGTCTAGTAGGACAGCCTTTACACTTCGTTCATTCCTATCATAAATGTTCTCGTTCTTCTTCAAAGAAACTGTCATATTTTTACTCATTTTCAATTCTCCTCTGGACTTCTACCAATAAATCATCTAGAAGTTTCTATATTAAGCCTTCCATAAATTTACCAAAATCTATTGGATTTCTATTGAATCTAAATAGTTTACATCTTTAATAACATTATAATGTTGTCTATGCTTTATTTCCAATGGCAAATTCTATCGCATAAGTGAATAGCGTAACCTGTTTTCTCTCAATCATGCTTATAGGTTATTTAGAATGCTTATGTGCAAGTCTGTTGACGCTACTAGCTATGATAAAGGGGCCAGCCAAAGTTGGAACACAAATCGAATGCGCAAATTCTCCCATCACATCGACCAAGTTAGGACCCGTTACAGCACCAAAGGTAGTAGAACCCATGGCCATGCTCACAGCAGTTGCCCCCTGGTAACAGCGATGAGGCGCCGTGGAATTCCTGGCTGGGGTGTATTTACGAACAAAGAATTACAGGGGGGAGGCCATTTAATCGATATCGGGGTGCATATGTTGGATAGTGCCCTGTATTTAATGGGTTATCCAGAACCAGATACGGTGTTTGGTGTTCCCTACCAGAAACTTGGGACAAAAAAAGGAGTGGGTCTCATGGGCTCATGGGATTGGGAAAACTTCTCGGTTGAAGATATGGCCCGTGGAATGATTACGTTTAAAAATGTGGCTTCCATTTTATTGGAATCGGCATTTGCTGCAAATGTTGAAAAGTCTGACGAAAAACCAGAGCCGCCTTCGAACAGGGAATTATCGGCATTTATTCGGATGCCTGGAATAGTGGCGCTCCCTTGAATACATCGAATTCAGACCGTCTGTGGAAAGGAAACTCTTATACCTTTGATAAAGGCGGAGAAGTACACTTTTTGTTGGTTACGGATGATAAAGTCGTTTCTCTACCTTTTGAAAACCCGATACCGACGATTACGATAAATGTTCAGCCTTAAGAGGTTATAAAATGTTAGATAGTAATAATATTGAGGATGAAGTCAAATGGCTTCATCCTTTCTATGATTTAGAGCAAGATTGTGAAGAGATGTACTGTGCGAAACGTTTCCTTATAAGTGCCAAAGCACGAAATAGGAGGATTGCCGAAAGGCAATTACAACTGATTAATCGAAACTCGGAATGAAAGCCGTCATGTTGAGCTGAAACGAGTTATCTGATACTCCTGCATGCACGGAATGGTAGTAGCCCTAATGTGTATGGAGCTAGGTGAAGTCGGCTGAAATGTACCTAAGTTCTTAAAAAGAATATGGTTCATGATAGGCCGGGATGCTACAAAATATCTAGGGTGAGAATGTCCACATGGACTGACGAACTTGCGAATGTACGGGTCTAGAAATTGATACGCTCGAAAGACGTATGCTGTAAATGCAGTGTCAAACACCGAAAAGTACGATTAGTACATAGGAACCTCGGAATATCTAACTAATGAGGATATAGAATTGACAGGCTTAAAGTAAGCACCTAAGGATATATGTAAAGCTAGATTAATCGGAACGTTGTAAGTAAGAAACATCCACTATTAAAACGACTACTATCGGGATGGTGTCTATAAGATAAATAAATATCGAAATGACTTTATTCTTGCGAAAGTAGGGATATAGTACCAATGAAACGCGTAACGAGCGTGGAGGGATGATCCCAAATCTAATTATTTGAAGACAAATCAATTTAATGAAACTCACAGGGTCGAGTAAGATGATGGGATTTTCCGCAAGGAAAGGAGAAACAATCCATCGGTGAGTACAGCTTTACGACATGCAGAATATTACGGTATGCAAGATATATTTGATGACCTTTACGAGCGAAGTAAAAATAATGCTACAAAAGGTCTAAGGTTATATGAACATATCACTTCGAAAGACAATATCTTATTAGCCTTTCGAAACATCAAGGCGAATACAGGTTCCAAAACAGCAGGAACTGACGGCATCACGATTGATAAATATAAGATTGAAAATGTTGATGAATTTATTGAAGAAATTCGAAACGCATTAAAGAATTACAAACCTCAAACGGTACGAAGAGTTGAAATACCTAAACCGAGTGGAAAAAAACGACCGTTAGGTATTCCGACTATGAGAGATAGATTAATTCAACAGATGTTCAAACAAGTATTAGAGCCTATCTGTGAAGCTAAATTTTATAAACATTCATACGGATTTAGACCAAACAGGTCAACCCATCATGTAATGGCTAGATGCCAGTTCTTAGTCAATAATGTGAAGTTACATCATGTAGTAGACATTGATATACAAGGTTTCTTTGACAATGTAAGTCATTCAAAATTAATAAAACAAATGTACAGTATAGGTATACAGGACAAAAGAGTATTAACTATTGTCTCGAAAATGCTAAAGGCACCAATAAAAGGCATAGGTGTTCCAACCAAAGGAACTCCGCAAGGAGGAATCCTATCTCCTCTTTTATCAAACATAGTTTTAAATGATTTAGATTGGTGGATAGCTAACCAATGGGAATGCTTAAAAACAAAACATAAATTCACATTTAATAATAAGATAAGAGCCATAAAGAATACGAATCTTAAACAAATGTATATCGTCAGATATGCAGACGACTTTAAGGTTTTCACAAATTCTCATCAATCAGCTATTAGAATATTTCACGCCACCAAAGGATACTTGAAAAATCAATTAAACCTTGATATATCTACCGAGAAATCAGCGATTACTAATCTAAGAAAGAGAAAATCCGATTTTCTGGGTTTTTCCCTCAAAGCAGTATCCAAGTGTAATAAATATGTAGCCAATACACACATTATGGATAAAAAAAAGAAAAACATACTAGAAAAACTTAGATATTTAATTCGCGTAATTCAAAATAAGCCAACACCAAAAACTGTTTTGGACTATAACGCTTATATTCTCGGAGTTAAAAATTACTTCAAGGTTGCAACTCACATCAATATTGATTTTGGAAAAATAACCTATCGTCTAACGAAAACAATGCATAATCGTCTAAAATCAATTGGGAAATATGGAATACCTATTAATCCATCAGAAACATACAAGAGACTTCATAAGAATAATTTCAAAACATATAAAATTGCTGGCTTGTATTTATTTCCCTTAGGAGATACACAAACAAGCAATGCTATGAACTTCAGTCAGGATATATGTAATTATACAAAAGAAGGAAGGCTTAAACTTCATCAAAACCTCAGAGCCGACATTGCCATAGAAATAAACAAGATGTTACAAATACCTTACGGTAAAGAGAACTTAGAATTTGCAGATAACAGAATTTCAAGGTACTCTATGCAACTAGGCAAATGTGCGGTAACAGGGGGATTTTTGACATCTAACAAGCTGCACTGTCACCATAAGCTACCCCGACATATGGGAGGCACAGATGAATTTAGCAATCTTGTAATCGTGCATGAAGATGTACATAGATTAATCCATGCTACTAATGAAACGACGATTAAACGATATAGGAACATTCTTCAATTAGATGGAAAACAATTGAAGAAGCTAAACCAATTTCGTAAAGTTTGTAATTTAATTGCTTTAGTCTAAAAGAATAAGATGGAACGCCTAATGCGGTGAAAGTCGCACGTTGGGTGTGGAGCAGGGGAAAAGATGGAGATTACATCAAAGTCTTACCTATTGCTATTAAAGTAACTAGGCAGTTTAGTTGAACAAAAGTAAGGTACATAAATTAGATTAAATGTTATAATTTGGATGAATTGTATTGAAGGGAATAAATATTTATTCTAAAGGGAGGAAATATGGAATTAGAAATAATAAAAGCCGATTTAAAGGATAAATATAAAGAACTAAGAGAAAAGGGATATGATTCTAAAGAATCATATAATAAAATCTTAACCAGTTTAGAACATTGGATTAATGAGCTGTCCCTTTCATTAATAAAAAAGGAAAATTCTATGACATTAGATGATATAAAAAAACTTACATCTATAGTTTATAAGAATGTTGGTGAATGGGTACAAGCTCCAAAAGTTATCTATAGCGACACTTTACCCGCGGTGATTTATGATTATCCTAAGGAAAATGGCAATAATCCTTTTAACATTGAATGTAATGATAAATATTTTATTAGTGCAAATGGCTTTTCTTACTCATATTCACAATATCTTTCGGACTCTATAATTTTTCGAGATAGTGAGATACATAGAAAAATTCCAATAGGATATAAAGTATTATGTTGCTATGAGAAAATGGTTTTCATAAAGAATGGACAAATTATAAAGAGCTTTGAGGAAATCCCAGAACAAGTCGAAGGAGACCATTATTCAATAATGACAACAACAGAGTATCTTGGTATACGTGGTTATCAAAACTCCCCAGATTTAAGTTTATTGGATAAAACTGATTATTCAAGAATTAAACAGTGGGCTATTTGCCTGTCAAAAGAAGATAAAAAAGGTATTTATCTTGTTTGCAAAAATAACGCCAACATTAATTGGCATTAAACATATTTTTCTTATTCTGCTAAAGGGTAGCATTTGTTTTAATTGGGGTTGTAGTTGGAGGCTGCAATCCCTATATGTTTTAACTAACTTTAAAAAGGGATTTTTCTTTTTCTTCTTCCCCTATTCGTGCTACCCATAATAATGCTTAACAGAAAATACTGTAGAAAGAACAATCGAATTTGTTTGAATAAAAATATATTAAAGAGAGAGATAAAAGAAGTTTTGTAAAAACCTTCCACTTAAAAATGAATTACTTGTAAAATAACTTAATTTAAAGGGGTGATAGGTAATTGGAGACAATGAAAATAAAAAGAATTGCAGTCGATTCCATACTTTATACTGACGTTGACGATTGCGAAACAGACAATGAAACAGATGATTGGGATATTCAATTTGAAGGAGGTGAAAGTTAAATATCAATGGCTAATGCTATTAAATTTGAAACACACCACAACAAATTTTTAAAATTACAAATCACAAGAAAACACTATCAGTCAAAAAAGCTTGATTTATCAGTACTTGAGGGTAAATCAAGATACCACAAAAACAGTGCTTGCAAACTTCAAAACTGCTTGAGATCCTTGGAATTTGTGAGTACATGTAAATGTAGGTATCTGTAAGTCTCGAATAGCAATTTTCGAAACTTTATTTGTGTGTTTTTACTTCCCTGCTATCACAGGTTTTACTCAAATTGAATGGAGTCTAGAGTTTAGTTATTCACTATTAGTTTTATATTATATAAAAATAACCACTAGTGTTGCGTTAATTAAATTTTAATATTAAAAACACTCTAAATATTCACTAATTTTATTTTGTGCAAAGAAAAAGTCCTTTATAATGAATAAGTCAGGTGGTAACCCGTCCAAATCCACTAAAAAGGACACATCTCATGGACAAGATTACACGAAAAACCTCATTTGGACA
>NZ_JAMBOH010000032.1 GCF_023715505.1 Neobacillus cucumis
ACAGAGACAGCAATCCATTGTTCGGCATTCACTTCGAAGACTTGAAGGTTTAGGATACAGGGTTACTCTACAAGAACCTGAAGCATCCTAATCTATTCAACTGAATTCCATAGATCAATGAATTAGATGCTCTCCCCTTTTTAAAAAATGAATGAGCTGCGTCTTCTTTAGTATTGCCTTTTTATCGAAGGTACAGAAGTAAATTTTCATGGTAGTTCAATACCTAACGTTTTCATAACTACAATCAAGGCAATAATTCCTCTAATATAACGAATAAGGAGGAATTATTGTGTTATTGTCAAAATCCTGGGAACTTTATGAATCGGATAAAAGAATTGAAGGTTTCTCTCCTCAGACCTTAAAAGCGTATAAGCTCCAATCTAAGCTACTTATCCAACACTTTAACGATGTAAATATTGAATCTTTGACGACTAATCAGTTGAAGGTATACTTAGCAAAGTCTAGTGAACACTTAAAGCCATCAAGTTTAGCTCATCGGATTCGCTTTATTAAATCTCTATTCCGGTGGTCACACAAGGAAGGGCATATACCTAAAAACCCATCTGCGAAAATTAAAGAACCCAAACAAGGAAAAAGAATTCCTAAATTTTTGACGGAGAGAGAAATTGAACATTTGAGGGAAGCGTGCTTTACTCCTATGGAAAAGGCATTATTCGAATTTATGTTTTCCACAGGTTGCAGAATAGGTGAAATTGTTTCACTTGAAAAGAATAGTATTAATTGGTCAAATCGTTCTGCCATAGTCCTTGGAAAGGGAGATAAGGAAAGGAAGGTATATTTTAATATACGGTGTGAAATCTGGCTCAAACGATATTTAGATCTTCGCCAGGATAAAGATCCAGCTATTTTTGTTACTGAACGGCATCCACATAAAATGAGTATAGGACAGATGAGGTACATCATTAAACGAATATCAAGTCGTGCAGGGATCAACAAAGAAATCCATCCACATCAACTACGCCACAGCTATGCGACACACCTATTGAACAACGGAGCTCCCATTGATGTTATTCAAAGTTTACTAGGTCACGAAAAAAGCGAGACCACTAGGATTTATGCTCAGTTGAGTGGAAGCCTTAGAAGAGAATTTTATAGAAAATATTTTTAGAAATAGATTGGCAAAAGGCAATGGATACTTCCGCTGCCTTTTCACTATTGCCCCCGATAGTTTAAGTACAATGCTTCACAATGTCTTGAAAATTCATTTATATAAGTCTTATTTATCAGACTGTCTTTTAAAGAATAAGCAACACAATGCAAAAATGACCAAATATAACATTGCTTGACCAGTTGAATTTTCGCTAAGAAAATTGTGGATACCATTGGCACGAAGTATGGAACGAATAACAATAGAAATAATTGCAGCAATAAATGCAGCAATCATGTATTTTTTAAATGTCATAAAGTTACTCCTTTTACCCAGGCTAGTAAAAAATAAGAGAAGGACTACGAATACATACAATTTATAATCTGCGTTAAATTTGTTTTTTTATTGAACTAACCTGCAACCGTTTAGTGGAACAAGAAAAAGGGTACCGCAGCAGCAACCCCTTGTTCAATTCAAGCCCCCTGTTAGCGGGAGAAAAATATATTCCTTTATTTAAATACCCTGTCTATTTCATACCTATCGTAATCTAAAATCCAATGATTGTATCCTTCATAAATATGTCTAATTGTTTCGGGCGATGTCGCTAATAAATCACAACCTCTGTCATCGTAAACGTGAAATATAGTTTTTTTATTGATATTTATGAAGTAAACCCTATGGAATATCCTTGGTTTCAGCCCCAAGTCTTGATTGCAAATTGCTTTTAATAATGGAATGTATTTAAAATCAGACGTTTTGCAGTTTAGAGAAAATCTATGGGTTTTATATGTACCTTCTTCATCATCCTCTGGAAAAATATAAGGCATTGATTGATGTTTCAGGCTAAACAATAATGTTTTTTCAACATAGCGAGAAAAGTTATTTAACTGATTTTTGAGTTTTTTCCCCTTATCAAAATCATTTACATCTGTCACGACGCATATTTCCTCTGTTGGAGAATGTAGGGCTTCGAATAGCGTAATTGCCCTTTTATAACATCCTAGTACATAGGGGTTGTTGGGGTAGTCATATTCCCTTTTCCACTCCACCCCTAGTTCAAACCGTATCCCAATGTCCCAACAATAAAACAAGGGTGGTCTTAGTTCTAAGTTTGGAAAATTCTCATTCATAAAATTGTTTAAAAGCATTTTGCACCTCTTTTCTTACCATCATTATATCATCGTTCTGTATATGTCTGCCCCGTTAGTCGAATAACAAAAAGACCACCATATATGGCAGCCGCTATTAACAATCGCACCGTTAGTTCAATAACACGATTAATTTCCTATTTTTTTCTCCAAACAATAATGGACTTTATCGTTGTAAATTAATTCTTTATATTTCGTAAACCCAAATGAGTTCCAAAAACGAATACCTTGCTGATTAATCTGATGAACCGCTAACCGAATAGCAGTTTTTTCTTTTTCTTTTATTAAATTTTCAAATTGAATATATACTTTTTTGGCTAAACCATTGCCCTGGTACTTGCGATGAATGACAAATAGGCTAATCCACGTTTTTCCATCCGATAGATTTGATAAGCAGTAATCAAGAATGCCAATGTAGTTCTGGTCATTTTTCACAAGCAACCTTACCACATTTAAATCCTTACTTTCTTGAAATTCTTCTATGATGTCCTGTTCTTCGATTGTTTCTTTGTTTTTTGAGATTAAGTTGTAATCTGGATTAGAGTTCATAATATCCATTTCGATTTGCTTTTTATCAAATGTATTTTCTTCGAAATTAATCACTTTTTTACTTCCTTCTCCCTTTTAAGAAGTTTGTATTAACAATTGTCATCATAAAACTTATACTCTTAATTGTACTACTTCTTCTGAAAAATAAAATTTCTTCTTCAACTATCCTGCCCGTTAGCGAAACAAGAAAAGCCACCTGAAATGGCAGCTGGATCTTGAACTCTTGCACCCGTTATCTGAATAAACAAGGTGTATTTTCACTGCTCGTTAGTGAATAGCATTATTCCTCATCTACAAAGTCAATCATCACACCAACAACCTTTTTTGAAATGTTATATTTTACTTTCACTTCGTACATTCCGTCACCATAACCAGACATTGAAACCGCACCATCTGAGACAACTCCCCCCTGTGCATCTGAAGCAACTACCTCATCATATTGGATGGCTTCGTCTCTACCAAATGTTTTAAAATCAAAAATTCCTGCTTGTGCAGAGTCAACTCCAATCTGTTTATCGCAAACATGCCATTTTCCAATTGGTTTCTTTTCCCCATAAAATACAAATAAGTTTTTAACAACTTCATCAGGAGTATAAGAAATGGAAGCTGTCCAGTTACCATTTTTCACATTTAAAAGTACATTTTGCAACTCAGCTTCTTCATCCACTTTATAGTATGGGTCAGTAACAATTAGCTTTCCACTTTCAACCATAAACGTGCCAAGTTTATTAGGCTTATTAGTATTTACTTTCGGCACATGCCGATCGATAAATTCACTTAATGTTAAAGACGCATATTTGCCTAACCCAGTTTTGTCATTCCAAGTATAAATTAGTTCCTGCATAAATCTTTTCCTAATTCGATAGCAAAGTTTTTCACCACTCATTTTTTCACCAATACAAACCATATCACTCGGTAGATTTTTGGGTCTGTTCTGATTTTGTTTTACTATATCAATTGTTAATGCCGTTTGTTCATTAGCTGGAATAGGGAACAAAGTCCAATCGCCAAATTTTGCTCCATTCGTTTCTAAAAAAAGTTCCTTGTATTCATCTGGAAAAATAGCACCAAGTGCTTTTTCTGTTTTTTTCAATTCAACTAACGACACTCCAGCCACTTTCGAACTTGGATTAATCATGTTTAATACTTTCTTCATCTCTTCCTCCATGATTCTCTTTAGGATTACTTTGTCAGACTACATTCAAATTAACAATGAATGTTTTCGATATTTATTATAAAAACCCTCTATTTATTCAATAAAATAAAGCATTTCTTCTTCAACTCCACTTTAGTTCAATAAGAAAAAGCTGTCTCGATGACAGCTCTGCTCTTGAACTCAAGCACCCGTTACTTTAAGTGTAATCCTTCACAAACTTATCAAAACACTTCGTTAATTTAATTAACATTACCATATTGAAGCCTATAGAAATCGTTTTTTGTTCCAACATTGAATGATCTATTTATAAGAGGAACCCCACTGATTTGAAAAGTGGGGTTTCTCGACAAGCTGAAAGGATAGATGAAGATCATCTATCCTTATGCTACGTTAATATTATTATTCTCTACTGAGACAGTGATCGTAGTTACGTTTTCGCTATTAATAATTAAAGAAGTGATTTTATCTTCAATTTTCTCTTGAATAACGCGTCGAAGTGGACGAGCACCAAACACATTGCTATATCCTAATTCGGCAATCTTTTCTTTTGCTTCCTTATCGATTTCAATGGAAATCCCTTGTTCCTCTAATGTTTCTTTAAGCTCCGCCATCATAATCTCGATAATTTCCACAAGGTTCTCTTTTTGTAGGTGGTTAAACTCAATAATCGAATCAATACGGTTTAAGAATTCAAGCTTAAAGTGATTTCCGATTTTATCGACAATATGTGACTCTACTCCTTGCTGTTCATCGCTGCCAAAACCAATTGGCCCTAAAGTTTTGTTTCCAACACCTGCGTTTGAAGTCATGATGATAATCGTTTCCGTAAAGCTTACAACTCTTCCTTGGCTATCTGTTAACCTGCCATCTTCCATGATTTGAAGAAACACATTCATCACATCTGGGTGTGCTTTTTCGATTTCATCCAGCAGAATGATGGAATAAGGGTTTCGGCGAACTTGTTCCGTGAACTGACCTGCGTCTTCATGTCCGACATAGCCAGGAGGTGAACCAATGAGCTTAGAGACAGAATGTTTTTCCATATATTCACTCATATCTAGGCGAATCATCGCATCTTTACTGCCGAATAATTCGGCGGCAAGAGTTTTCGTCAACTCGGTTTTACCTGTACCTGTTGGACCTAAGAATAAAAATGAAGCGGTTGGACGTGTTTTCGGTTTTAACCCAACACTTGCCCTTAAGATTGCATTGGCTACTTTTTCAATAGCTTTATCCTGACCAATAATTTTACTTGCTAGTTTCTCTTTCAAGTCTTTCATTTTTTGTTGCTCTGCTTTTTGTAGCTTTTGTACAGGGATTCCAGTACTTTTTTCAATAATCTCTTGGACCATTTCTACGGTAATATCTTTCACTATATTGTCTGAGTATTCAGATAATTTTTGTTTCATTTCTCTCTCTTCATCACGAAGAATCGCCGCTTTTTCGTAGTGCTCTAATTTCGTTGCTTGTTGTTTTTCTTCAGTAATGTCTTTTAAGCGCTGTTTTAAATAGTTAACATCTAGCTCTCCATGAGCAAGGTTTAGTATTGCACCGGCCTCATCCATTAAATCGATGGCCTTATCTGGTAAGAAGCGATCTTGAATATAGCGTTTTGATAGTGTCACACATGCTTTTAGGACATCATCCGAATACGTTACATCGTGATACTTTTCATATGCTGGCCGAATTCCTTTTAAAATTTCAAACGCCTCATTCACAGACGGTTCTTTCACGATCACCGATTGGAAGCGACGCTCAAGTGCAGGATCTTTTTCAATCATGCGATATTCTTTCATCGTTGTTGCGCCAACAATTTGAATTTCACCGCGCGCTAACGCTGGTTTTAATATATTCCCTGCATCCATTGAACCGTCAGACGTACCTCCAGCACCAACCATCATGTGTAGTTCATCAATGAACAAAATCACGTTTTTACGTTGTTGTAATTCAGCAATAAGTTTTTTCATTTTTTCTTCAAATTGTCCTCTGTAGGATGTACCTGCTACAAGTGAACTGATGTCTAACAAATATACTTCTTTCGTTTTTAGTTTCGCCGGTACTTTGCCTTTGACGATTTGAAGGGCAAGGCCTTCAACGATCGCTGTTTTCCCGACACCAGCCTCACCGATTAAGACCGGATTATTTTTTGTACGACGGTTTAATATTTGAAGGATACGTTCAATTTCTTGATCCCTACCGATCACGCCATCAATTCGCCCTTCTTTTGCTTCATTCGTCAAGTTCCGTCCATGTTGATCAAGAAAGCTATTTTTTTTTCGTTTCTTTGGCTTGGTTACATGGACATTTTTGTTTTGCTCAGGCTGGCTGCCATCTGTGTCCAACAGATTGAACATTTGGTTGTCAAGTTGAATGGAGCCGTTTTCCAATTTTTGTTTTGCGATATCATAGCATTCCGCACACAAACTAATTTGGCTTTGACCGTGATTAAATGAGAAGTTTAACTGATAACTCGCTGGCGATGTTTGACAGTTTTGACAAATCATAATTCCACCCTCCTTTTGACTTTGACTATCTTTGACTATGAATATATGAAAAAGGAGCCACTTCTACCAGTAAGCCCGGTGAATTTTTTATTAAGTTTCTTCTATTATATTGTACTTCTTTTAACATTTCTACAGGTAATGGTTGGGTATATACCCAACCTAGTAAACGTTTACTCCACCATACTGTTGGAAACATAAGAATGATGTAATGTAATTGTCAGTCTATTTTTGCCCAAGTCTCTCTTTTACTGAGCCCTTGTTCAACAAAAAAGAACATTTCTCCCTCTTTAAGAAATGCTCCCGTTTGCTTAACAAGAATATTATTCTTTATTTTTAGAAATAACCTAGGGATTTTTTTTTAAAAGGATTTTACTATCTTTGTTATTTTACTGTTTGCATATTTTGCTACTTCTCCATAAGGAATCCATATTTCTCTATTTTGAATTGGTTCATATAGAGAGGAAATAACGGTATTTTGGTGATCTAGGGGTAATTTCTTTGTTGTACCTATTTCATTCATCTGATTGTGATAGAGTTTACGAAGTTCAGTTGCTATCCATTCCTTGTGACTATTTATTAATTGTGAAAAACTCTTGTTTGTTTGAAGAAGGTTTCCATTTACTTTAATATGATTTTTCAATAATCACCCTCCTTAAGTCTTAGATATTCCCACAGTAACAATTAAGCAAAAGTTAACAAAAATAAGTTTGCCATTCGATTTTATCAAATTATTATTTTCTAACTTTGAAATAATAACATTATTTTAGTTACAATAGTATAAAAAGGAAGGACTGTACTAAAATGAAAGATCAGATTGATGAATTAACGTTATTATTGTTGCATTTAACGTCTTTTAATGAAGACTATGGTTTAGGTGAAGCTAAAAGAAGTTGGAAAGGTTATCCTTTTGAGTCACTTAATGAGCTATCAGAGAATGATTTCATTCGTGACAGCAAGAGATCAAAATCAGTATATCTAACAGAGAAAGGAATCGAAACCGCTAAAGAGTTGATGAAAAAATATAATGTAAAAGAACAGTAAGGGATTTCTCATAATGAGATTTCCTTTTACCTTTCGTAAAAAAGACCTGCGTTTGTATTTTATGCAGATTTTGAATTCTTGCACCCGTTACTTAAAGTACATTACTTCACAATCTCCTTGGATAATTAATCCTAAAAAGGCAGTGCCTTTTTTTGTGCAAGCCCTAACCATTAAAAATTCGGATCATCAGCAATATCTATCAATACATGGTTTTAAGGGCAGACCCTATGCCAGGTTCATCCATTATGATTATTAGACGGCGAATAACCACTCAGCATTGGATACCACAAGTAGGACAACTCGGTACTTCTTCATATTTAAATGGCATATCGGAAAGAGAAAGGTTTATTGCCTTTTCAACCTCTTCAATCTCTTTATCAGTTAGAATTCATCAATAAATTTAAAAGTTTCTTTTATATTAATTGAATATTATAAGCCAAAGGATTGAAATAATGGAAGCAAGTCGGGATGTAACTTTTTGGGTTCTATCTTATTTCTGAATTTCTGGTGATTACCAGTACAAGTGCATCTGCCGGTTGACGCCGAGCATTGCATTCTCTATCGCTAGATACAAGCTAGGCAATAGAAGGAAGTTTACGGCATGTGCACGACGGATAGTTTCCGCAGTTATTTATTTCCCTTTTTATGAATTAAATTATAAGAAAATTTGATATATTTACAACTTTATTAATGTTTATTTTAATGCAATAATAAATTAATATAATTCCAGAAAAGTAGGTGAAAATATGAGAGGGTCTATTAATGATTATACAATTATGGAATCCTTATTTTTTAGTCAAAGAATGATGCAATTAAGCAAAGCACTCTGGAAAGCAATTGAAAAGGATTGGCAGGAATGGATAAAGCCTTATGATCTTAACATTAATGAACACCATATTTTATGGATTACCTATTATTTAAAAGACGCTCCCATTTCAGAAATTGCTAAACTTGGAGTCATGCACGTGTCAACAGCCTTTAATTTCTCAAAAAAGTTAGAAAACCGAGGATACTTACATTTTTCTAAAAAGGAAAATGATTTGAGAAACACATATATTCAATTAACGGAAAAAGGGGAAGAAATGCTTTTAACCATTTTCAAAAATTATGAGCCGTTACAAAATTCCGTATTTAAAGGAGCATTACCATTACACCAATTATACGGAAAATTTCCTGATTTTATTGAAATGACGACCATTGTTCGTAGTATATATGGTAATGACTTTATGGAAGTTTTTGAACACTCTTTCGATAACATTGAAAAAAATTCGCTCAAGTGGAAGGAATGATTTAAAAAATGAATAAAATTTCTTTTTAAGCTATCTTGCCCCGTTAGCCACCCATGAAGCGCAAAACCGGCGCTTCACAACAGAGAATGAAAATATTCCATGCAGGCTATACTGTTTTAATGCTGGCGAAGAAGGTCGTTACACTATGGTGCCTTTGAGCCCATCCGTTTGTCTGACTCCAACGATCACGGTGTACCACCGAATGTCGCGCCCTATAGGGGTAGCACTCATGGGAGATTAATCCTTTTCTAATCGTTGCGCCAGCTTATCCTTGATTTTGTTTTTATGTAGAAAGGTTTCCAATTCACAATCGTTTAGCACCTAATCATGATTTTTCAAGAGGCACAGCCTTTTTTCAGTTTTTATTTTCATGGGAGTGAAATAAGGAAAAGCTGACTTAATGACAGCCCAATCTTAAACTCTTGATCCCGTTTTTTTAACAAACATTTTATCTTAAAATGAATATAATCATAATGCCATAACATTTACTTCACTCACTTTCGTTTCAATATGGGCTAAATTTTATTTACCATTTTTTGTATATTGAATTTTAATATTAGAAAAAATTATAACAGAGCAAGGAAATCAACCTTTGATAACACCTACATTGAAATGCCTTGCTCTATATTTTTAAAAAATAGGCTAATATCCAAGATTAATAACTCAAATGTAATAATATATAAACAAATACTGACCTTCAACCAGTATGTATAGTAATGACACATTCCATTGTGTCTATGCCAGGAGAAATCCTGGTTTTTTATTTTCGCCAAACGTACCAAATAGGACAAGAAGACTTATGTACTTTAATACCTGTTAGCAATATATTCTAGAGATGGACAAGGAGAAAATTCCACTTTATTTTTAGTTTCGAGGTCTTTTTTCACTTTTTCTGCAAGCTGTTTTACCTAGTTTATTATGATCGTTTTCCATTTCAATTCCGTTGGGACGCAACATATCTTTATTCCCAACTAATCCATTTACCAAACATCACTTTGCATCTCATAAGTTCTTCTTTTAAATCATTTGAAATGGGAACTTCTTCAATATCAAAGAAAAATCCACATTTATTACCCCAAAAGGCTTTGTATCAACTTCACCTTCTACTTTTAAATCATAAGTGTCCTTAACATCGCATCCAATAGCCCCCCTATTATGGGTTCATTAAGTGGCAGTAATGGGCTTTTATTATGCAAATAACATTACTAATTGATTTCTACTGACAAGTGAATAAAATTCTAAATATTCTTTGTATTGAAATGAATGGGCTATTATATTAAAAATTAAAAGTAATTTGGCCTGAGAGCGAATCTCAGACATGACCCCAACTTAAATTTTTGAATTTATTTAAATTAAATAAGAATGGCAGAATTATAGATAGAACAAACATTCTGTGTTAAAATATAAGTAAAGATAATTAGGTCTTATCTTTACTATACATAATATAATTATTTATAACTAATTCTTAGGAGGTCAATAATGAATTACTTGACCCTTCTTCAAAATATGAATAGTGAACAGTACTTAACCCATTTACAGGAGAATCTAAAAGCTCGTCATCTACTTGATGAAAATCGGAACCTCACACTTGAAATTAGTTCCGAACAGGATTTTCTTGAAATGTTTTTTTTAGAGAAATTGTTTCCGCAAGATAAAAAACTTTCTTCCCACACCATTAAAGCCTACCGATCGGATGCGAAGACGCTGCTTACTTTTCTGACGGACCATTCCCTTTCCTTTCGGGATATCGGATTCCCAGAAGTAAAAGCGTATAACCATTTTATCAAAGAAAAGTATGCAGCTAAATCAGCCATACGAAAATTGGAGTTTTTCAGAAGATTGTTGGACTTTGGTTATGAAACACAATTTTACAAAGCCCACCTTTCCACTTGGATCTCGAAGCCGGTGTCTAAAAAAGGACACTATATAATAGAAGAAACTCGTCACGAAGAAGCACAAACCCGTGTGCAAGTCAGGGAATTGAATCAAAGAGAAGCTGAATTTCTTATTTCCTTCTTTCCTAAAATAGTAAGGGCAACACGAAATCGAGAACAATTGGAGAAGAGGAATTTGCTGATTGGCTACCTACTCTATACCACAGGGCTTCGTGCAAGTGAGCTTTTAAGCTTAAATTGGGGAAGCTTTCGATATAACCGTAAAGGATTTTTATTTGTAGATGTCATTAGTAAAGGGAATAAACCTCGATCAATTCCTATAAGAGATGAAACCAAAGATATTTTATTTAGTTATCGAAAAAGTATGGGCGAAACCGTTGAAATAAATATGCAGGATACCAGCCCGCTCTTTTTCGCTTTATACAATAAAAATGAGCCCATAGTTAATAAAAAACGGTTAACCTACCCTGCCCTGTATAAAATTGTGAAGAAAGCTGTACAACTTGCTGGAAAAAATTTAAGCGTAACGCCTCACTGGTTCCGTCATACATTTGTCACACTTCTGCTTGAGAACGACGTTCCTCTTGCTGTAGTTAAGGATTGGGCTGGCCATTCGGATATTTCTACAACCAATATATACCTAGAGCGCATCAACCAAGATAACTCATATCTTCATTTAAATAAAGTTAACTTGTTTTAAAGAACATTCTTTTTTATTAACAAAAAGCATACAACAGTTGTTGGGTAACCTTTTGATTAGAAAGAGTGATTTTGAAACTTTCTTAGAAGGAAAAATTATTGGCCATTTTTTATTTTTATTGATCTACACACCATGGATAATAGTCAAAGGGACCTATTCAGGTTATGTCTATTCTAAACCAATTAAGAGTGATATCTTCAGATTATCTAGAGGAAAACTTTCTAGCATTAACTTTAATTCAATACGTAGAGCAATGGCCTTAAATTTTTATTTAAAAAATTATTCTTTACAAGTGATTGCAAAAGAACTTGGAATTAAAAATTTAATCAACCCATTTTTCTAAAATTTGGAATGTTGGAGATTTGCATTCTGACGTATTTATCTTTTAATTCATGTATAACTCTTCAACTAATTTTGTTGTAGATTAGTTATATGAAAATTCAAAAATCATGTCATGCTTGGACTGATTAAATACCCTTTCGTCTCCAACTCTCCATGTGCAACTCCCATATAAAACGAATATATATTTAATAATAATAGTTATAATGCTATTATTATTAAAAATGACATATATTTAAAATAGATAGTATAATTTATCATATATGTTATATTATATGTTATACTGGGTTTATATTTATACGCAGTAAAATTAGGCACCAAGCACGGAATCTAATTCTTCTTGAAAATAAATGAACATATCCATGCCAAGGTTGTGAAGTGAATCGGATTATAAAACTGAGATACTTTAAAAACGTTGTTTTAACCGGATATTATTTTTACAATGTATGATTTAGCAGATGACAATGGTGGCAACAGCGTGGTTTTCCACCAATTTGCAACCATTGTTCCTACACTCCACATGTGTGGACTGTAATTAACCACACAATGGATGTTGGTGGGTTTATAAACATTCTTGAGGCCTTTTTCTCTTAGAACATCACACTTGTTAAACTAAAGCCCATTAGTTAGTTGCCCTTTTGATAGAGAAGTCAGCACTATTTTTCACAAGCAAATTAGGATACACTTATTTCCTTCCGCTCAAAATCATTGCATTTCCTAATACTTTTTTGTTAATAAGAGCTTTGGCAATTTCATTACTTTAGCAAGTTTGTAGCTATTCAATTCGGATACACCATATTTTTTTAAGACATTTAAGAGCTTTTTTCATTCCCAAATATTTTTTCATCCATAAACAAATCTAAGAATACAAATTCACCACCAGGCTTTAAAACTCTTAATGCCTCTTTCATTACTTCCGTTTTATTTAGTCTATCTTTTACTTCATGAAATGTTAGACAACTTACAATTAGATCAAATTCGTCATCATTAAAAGGGAGTTCTGCAGCACTTGCTTTCAGGATCAGAGACCCCTTCTATTTCAGCATTTTGTTGACATTGAGTTTTCGAATACTCCCAATTCCCACCCCAATAATCACTTCCAGTTAAAATCGAATTAGGATAAGTCTTTGCAAGTTTATTAATCAGTGAACCACTACCTGTTCCTATATCTAGGATTTTTCCTTTTCCAGATCAATAATCCACTAAAAGCTATCTTTACTAGCTCCTAACATTTATTAATTAAAAAATATTTCCAAAATAACTTCTTCAACAATCTGGCCGGTTTTTGAAAAGAAAATAAACCCCTTAATTGATAAAATCCTTTGCCTTCATTAAGTAAAGGATTTTTTTGATGAGTTTCTTCTATTATATATTTGTATTTTTCGGATCCCTTTCATACCCCTTAAAAAACTTATAAAATGTTGTCTTTTTAACACCTATTTCTTGCATCGTTTTCACAGCTGTTATCTCTCCCTTTTTCCATCGATGATAAGCTTGTTTAAACTCTTCCGTAATAATAGATCTCGGTCTGCCAAAAACTATACCATTTTTTATTGCCACATAAATTCCTTCACACTGTCGTTTTCGAATTCGATTGCGTTCGTCTTCTGCCATCCAAGTTAGAATTTGTAAAACCAGATTAGCAATGAAGGTGCCTAGACTGGCTTTAAATAGAGTGGTGTCCAATAAGGGCATATCCAATACCACAATGTCAGCCTTGGTATTTTTCGTAATGTCATTCCACTCTTGTAAAATTTCTTCTTTGTTCCGGCCAAAGTGACTTGAGTAATTGGTATTGAACTCGATTGAAATCCTTTCCACTTTATTTGTCCATAAAGATATCGCGTTCATCTATCCCCTTTTTGACTGGCTTGCCTTCTTTAATTTAACTTAAAACCACTTTAACCCATTAACAGAGCCCTTTATTTCAAAAATCCCCCGTCATAGTAAATATATAACAGTTAATATACGCAATTAGCTCATTTCAATTGATGAATTATATAATCTGCCGTACGAATCGCTAAGGCAACCGTTGTCAATGTAGGATTTGCGGCTCCACTAAAAGGTAATATACTATTGTCAGCCACATAGACGTTCGATATTCCGTGTAATTGACCATAACGGTTCGTTACAGATGTAGCAGGGTCATTTCCCATTCGGCAGGTTCCCATTTCGTGATAATCGTCTCCGGGTACATATAAGCATAGGTCTGATTTTTTTATAGTAATAGCTTTTCCTATACCGGATATGATTTGATTTACGCCGTTTACCATTATTCCAATCATTTCTTTATCCTTTTCACTATAAGAAAATTGAACTTGTATTTCCGGTACCCTGTATTCATCTAATCGATTGGAATTTAAGGAAATATGGTTTTCAAAACGCGGCTCAACGATCCCCAAGGCTTCAATTCCAATTTCTATTTCTTCTAAAAGAGGTTTATCTTCGTATGTTTGATACCACATATATCGTTCAAGATTTGGGCCATAAATCGTTACTTGAAAGGGACGATCATTGGTTCGAGGCACCAAAAGAGCAAGTGTTCCTAATACCTCCGGAAATGCATTTCGGTCCACCCTCACTGTTGCAACAATTTTTGAGTGATTCATTAAATAATGACCAATGGAAGTTCCTTGAATTCCAGAATGGATGAGAAGACGAGGGGTTTCCCAGCTGCTTGCCGACAATACAATGTTCTTTGCTTTGATGTAATAAGATTTTTTATCAGGAGACATAACCTGGATCCCTCTAGCGTTATCGTTTTCAGTGAAGATCTTAACAGCTCGTGCCCTAACGGCTATATCAAACGGACGTTGATATAGGGCCATAGCAAGCAATGAAATGGAACTGAAAAATGCGTTTGAATGGATTTGGCCAAATCTCGTGCTCGAAAGATCAACCGCCATTGGCATTTCCGAGACATCAGGGAAACCGCTTCTTCGAATAATTTCCAACATTTTTGTTGTAATTCTGGAATCTTTTGTATATCCAGTAGACACATTCATGATTTGTTCGGCGATATTGTAATATGGAATCATTTCTTTGTATGAAACAGGCCAGTCGTCCATGTCGATGGGATGTAAACGAGGAGTATTCCCCGACCAGAATAAAGATCTACCACCAAGAGCAAACACTTCCGTTGCCCCTGGGTATTCCGGTTGGAATTTTCCGAGCGGAAACCCAAAGTTTTTATAAAAAGCTCTTGCACTCGTTGCATTCAAAGTTGGGACATTAAGGGCATTGGTTGGCATTAAGAGATCTCCGCTTTCAATGACACCAATTTGCATTCCCTTTTTTCGCCACTGTTCGCACAGTCGCCATAGAACAGTCGGACCTCCAAATCCAGTACCGACAATTAACACATCATATTCGGTTTCTGACATTTTTTCTAAAGATGTTAAAGGAATCCAATGTTTTTGTTCTGTCAAAGGAGCCATAGGTTTACAGACAGGAATTTTGATGATTCTTCTAACATTGACTTTTTGTCCTTCTAGATCGACATTAGGATTGGTAATTTGGGGATTGATGGATATGAGCTGCTCAATACCTATATTCATTTGATTCGCAATGCTTCTTAGGGTATCTCCTTTTTTCGCACTATACGTATACATATTTTTATCACATCCATTCATTGAAAATGTCTTCTTCATTATATGTAAGGGTTTTTGAGTATAGTATGATGAGCATAATAAAGAAGCACCTAAAGTTAGATGCTTGTCACTTGTCTTCTTTTGCACAATAGTACTAAACAACGTTAAGGGTTTATAAGATTGGATTTACTCTTCCCTAATGGAATAAAATGGATACCATATTTTCGGAATGAACATAATCAAAGGGCTTTTTTTGAACGTGATATCCTGAGCATGAAAAGGATACAATCACTCGCTAAAGCGCATGGCGTCACCCTGGAGGATAATGTAAGTTCCGGTTTAAAGAGTATTCCTAGAAATGAAATACAAACTGTTTCGCCCCCGACACCCGCACATCACTCCCCAACACAAAGCAAATGGAGCAATTACAAGCCTTTATTACAGCTATGATGATAAATTTAACGCACTGAAAAACATAAAGATGAATTAAAAGAAATGATACAAAACTTCACGGAGAACGTGAAGGGACAACATGAAGGGACAACATGAATACATTGACCAATCATTAAAAAAGCGAGATGAACAGCTAATGCAGTCTATAAGGGAACCCATGCAAGCCCAAATCGAGGCAGCCAGCACTGAAAAAAAGGATTCAATCCAATGCTGGATCTACCCTCTCTTTCAATAATTTTAATTTTTCCCGGTTAAACGACCTGTACTGCTTTCACTAATAAAACAGCTCCTTTTTTGTCGTTTTTGTATTGAACTTGCGCAGCCAGTTGTTAATCGTATCAAATGTCGAGAGAAGATGGTACATATGACTTTTTTCTCCAGAACACTTCTTCTTGTTCCTCTATTTGTCCTGATTCTATTAAATCGATTAAATGATGACGAACTACCGAAATAGCACGAAACTCTTTTTGTTTGTTCATAATTTCACATACATTCGACCATAATAATTCTAAACCAGCTTTTTCATGCCTTTGTAATGTCGATAAAATGATTTCATCAATAGTAGATAAATAGTGGTAGACTTTGTGAATTTGCTGTTTCGTTTCTTTTTTTGACATAGGATCATAATGCCCAGTTAATACTCTTTCTATGGAATATTGATCAAGTGTATTTTCAAGTTTTTTTAAAGATTCTCTTAACTGTGATGGTCGTAAATGGCCTGGAAATATTGGAATGTCCGTTCGAACAATAATATCGCCTAAAATGAGTGTTTTTGTGTTTAATTCGATTAAACCCAGCTCATATTCAATATGCCCGGGCAAACTGATCACCTTTAATTCCAAGTCATCAATCCTTATTACATTTTCGTCCTGTACACGAAAATTCACTTTACTGTTACCGTCCATGGACTGGTAAATCTCTTCTCTTTTAATGGCAGTATCAGGATGAATATGCGGAAATGACAATGCAAACTCTTTATAATTTAAACCAATATTCTCAATCCACTTTTCTGCCCCCATTGGCGCCATAATAAAACAACCTGTATTCTGTTGTATAGTGTAATTACATCCTATATGATCGTGATGGGCGTGCGTATTAATGAGGAGTTTCAATGGCTTCGATGCCTTGTTTAAGTCTTCAAGCAATTGTAAGTAATTATTTTTCATTGTTGCAACTCCCGAATCAACTAAAATGGAAGCCGTAGTTCCTGTAAGGACATAGGAATTAACAAATACTTTATCCGTCAAATCGTATTTGATGCGTTGAATTGAGTCAGGTAAATTCACCATCATCGTCACTCCTTTAATCTGTTAAATATTATTTTCTATTTTTCCGCTATACCAAATCTTATCTTTAATCGGTGACAACATATCTTGAACAGTTTTTAATACTTCCAAATCAATGGGTTCATTGATCCAATTAATATTCTTAATCATATTGTCCGGATTTGCTGTCCCAACAAGAGTAGTTGCTATTAGATTATTGGAACAAGAAAACTGAACAGCCAACTTTTCTATATCAATGCCATTTTCGGTACAAAAGCTAACTGCCTTTTCACAAACATTTTTAATTTCTTGGCCAGCAGGGTGCCAAGGTGGTGCTCCCCTTTTACTTAACAGCCCCATCGATAATGGGGACGCATTAATAACACCTATGTTCACATCTTTCATCTCATGTAGAAAATCGATTAATTTAGTATTATTTAATGAATAATGACAATAGGATAAAATACTATCAACATAACTCTTAGTCAATACCTCTTTAAAAATTTTTAGGGGTAAACCCGATACCCCAAAGAATCGTATTTTACCTTCTTTCTTTAATATTTGGAGAGTCGGAATACTTTCTTCTAGGATTTGATCCATAGAACCGAATTCAATATCATGGAGATGCAAAATATCTATATAATCTGTTCCAAGACGTTTTAGGCTCTCTTCAACACTTTTTTTAATTGTACTTTCTGAAAAATCAAAATCATCATCACCGTATCGACCAGCTTTGGTTGAAAGAATATAGTTTTTCCTTTGAATGCCCTTAAGTGCTTTTCCTAATACCGCTTCTGCTTTTGTCAGCCCATAATAAGGAGCTACATCGATCAAATTCACCCCCAAATCTAAAGCTGTATGTACCGTTCTGATCCCCTCATGTTCATCAATATTTCGGAATACCGATCCGAGTGAAGATGCTCCTAGACTTAAAACCGATACTTCTATTCCTGTCTTCCCAAGAGTTCTATAATGCATAGGATCCTCCTTTAATTTTGTATATTTTTTCAAGAGATTCTAAGTTATAAAACTTAGAATCTCTTTTTTCATTCTTTTATTTAACGTAATAATCTTTGACATTCTCTTTTGTTACGATATTAATGCCAGTATCAACATATTTAGGCAGTGTTTTAGGAGCTAAACTATGTTTTAGGGTAAAGAGGGAAACCATCGACCAATAACCCATATTTTCAGTACCTTGGGCCATAGTGGCATCCACTCCTCCATTCTTGACCATATCTAATAAAGCTTTATCTGTATCGAATCCAATAATTTTAATCTTGTCTTTTTTACCTGCTTCACGAACAGCTGTTGCAGCACCTAATCCGGCAACACCATCAGCGGCAAATACCCCTTTAATATTTGGTTTTCCCTGCAATTCAGCAGCCAGGGCAGTAGCTGCTTTTGTTTGATCTCCCCCATCATTAGCTTTTACTACCACTTTCATATTTGGATATTTATTTTTTATTTCAGATTGAAATCCCTTAATTCGATCCTCAACATTCTGCTGTCCAATTGTATAAAGTAAAGCTACTTCACCTTCTTTATCCATTAACTTCGCCATATAGTCAGCTGCTTTTTCACCTGCAACTTCATTACCTGTAGAAAAAAAGGCTGATCGGCTGCTATTAGAGGAATCACTATCATAGGTTACAACTTGGATTCCTTCTTCACGAGCTTTATTAATTGGATCTTTTAAGGCATCGGCATTAATTGCGGCAACTGCAATTCCAGCCGGTTTTGTCGCAGCAACTTGTTCAAATACTGCAACAGACTTGTTTATGTCATATCCAGGATCTCCTGCGTACTTTGTTTCTACACCAAATTGATTTCCTGCTTTTTGAAAGCCTCCCAAAACACCTTTCCAGTAATCCAATCCAGATAAAAAGGAAATCACATAATACACTTCATTCTTGTCACCTTGAAACGCTACTTTTGAATCTGCTTTTTCCGAAGTCCCTCCAGTTTTGGCAGATTGGCAACCAGCACTTGCAGCTATAAGCAAACAAATTGATCCTATTAAAGTAAATTTTTTTAGTGTTTTCAAGATATTCATCTCTCCTTTTTAAAATTAGACTCAAATCGATTTTCTTTTTTGACCAATGTGATCCATCGTAACCGCTACCAAAAGAATCATAAATGTTACAAATTGCTGCCAGTAAACGGAAACGTTCAGCAATACAAGACCGTTGTTGATTACCGCCAATAAGAGAACGCCGAGAACAGCTCCGAATATGGATCCTTCTCCCCCTTTTAAACTTGTACCGCCAATGACAGCAGCCGCAATGGCCCTTAACTCAGCACTATCACCAGTTGTGGGAGAAGCTACACTAAATCTAGCTAAGGTAATTATTCCGGCAATACTTGCTAATAAAGCGGTAAGAATGAAGACACCCATTTTAATTTTCGTGACATTGATGCCGGATAAAACAGCTGCTTTTTCATTGCTTCCGATGTAAAATACTTTTCTAAATGCTTCTGATTTCCTCATTAAATAATCAAATACAATCGTGCCAATAATTAGTAAAATAATCATGAACGGAACCCCAGCAATGCTGCCTGTCCCAATGAATCGGAACGATTCAGGGATACCGCCTATTGATAATGGAGAACCTTGTGTGAAAATGTATGCTGTACCACGAGCAATACCCATCATAGCCAAGGTTGTAATAAAAGGATTAAGACCTACTTTACCTACAAAAAGGCCGTTTATTACCCCACAAATTATACCTACAATAATAGCTGCTAAACATGCGAACCAGATTTCAACTCCAGCTAAATACAAACTTCCAGCCACAACACTGGCCAGTCCCATAATTGATCCTACGGAAAGGTCAAATGCACCTAATACTAGTGCAACCGTCATTCCAATCGCAATAATTCCATCAGCGACTAACGCAATTCCCGTTGAAGCCAAATTACTGCTCGTTAAAAACTGAGGTGATAAAATCGTTAGAACTCCTGAAACTAGAAGAATGATAATAATTAAGCTTGTTTCTCTAAAACCAAAAGTGATCTTAAACAAATTACTAGACTTGATTCTGCCCATTGCAGTTGGATTATTACTTACAATCAAGTTTTCCACCTCTTTCTAAATTTATCTATTAAGTACCTAAGCCTGAAGCTAAAATCATGATTTTATCCTCAGTTAAATCTTCTTTTTGCAAAATATCTTTTAATTTTCCTTCATGCATGACAGCTACACGATCACACATTCCAATTACTTCGGGCAATTCAGACGAAACAATAATAATACCGATTCCCTTTTCCGAAAGTTCCCTCAATAATTTGTAGATTTCTAGCTTGGCACCAATATCAATTCCTCTTGTTGGTTCATCTAAAATTAATACTTTCGGTTCAATAGCCAACCATTTTGCAAGAAGGACTTTTTGTTGATTTCCCCCACTTAATCCATCGACTGGCTGCCTTACATCTGATATCTTAATAGAAAGCCTTTTTACGTATTCACTAGACAAATCTCGTTCCTTGCTGCTTTTAAGAAATAAACCGTTTTTGATTTTTTTTAAAATAGCGGCTGTGATGTTCTTCTCGATACTTTGATCTAAAAAAAGTCCCTGTTCTTTACGGTCTTCTGGTACATAACCTATTCCCACCTTGATTGCTTCGGAATAAGTTTTAATATTCAAGGATTTTCCATTTAAATAGACTGTACCTTTTGACTTTTCATCAATTCCACAAACCGCACGCATCACTTCTGTTCGGCCTGCCCCTACAATCCCTGAAAAACCAAGTATTTCCCCCTGATATAAAGTAAAATTAATATCATTAAAAATCCTATTTAGTCCTAAATTCTCAACTTTTAAAATCTCTTTTTTAATAATTTTAGTTGATTTAGGGGGATATTTATTTTCAATGTTTCTTCCTACCATCATGTTAACAATCTGATTTTCTGTAATATCAGTTGTTTTAACCGTACCTATATATTCACCATCTCTTAAAATCGTAATCTTATCACAAATTCTGAATATTTCTTCCATTCGATGGCTGATATACAAAATACTTACACCGTTGTTTTTGAGCATTTCCACAATTTCAAATAAAACTTCTGCCTCTGGTTGAGTAAGTGAGGACGTCGGCTCATCAAGTATTAACAACTTGCAATTAAGTGATATAGCTTTGGCAATTTCAACAATCTGTTGTTCGGCAATATTAAGCGTTGCAACAATCTGGTTAGGTTTGAAATTGACCTTGAATATATCAAGTACTTCCTGACACTTTTTGTATAGACTTTTATAATCAACCATCGTCGATTTTTTCTTGGGCAATCGCCCAATAAAAATGTTCTCTGCAACCGTCATATGAGGACATAAACTTAATTCTTGATGAACGAGCCCGATTCCGACCTCTTGAGATCCTTTTGGATTTTGAAAGTTAACCTTTTTTCCTTCGAAAAAGATCTCACCCTCCTCTGATTGATGAACCCCGCCGATAATCTTCATGAGGGTTGATTTCCCTGCTCCATTTTCCCCCACAAGACTATGTACCTCTCCCTTTTCAACAAACAAATTAACATTTGATAGTGCCTTAGTACCGGGAAAGTATTTTGATATCGCTTTCATTTCTAACAAATAATTAGAATCCATTTTTTCACCTCACAAACTTAATTTCATAGATTGGGAAACCTCTGATTAAATTGCATTCACAAAGTACTATTTTTTCAAACTTTAAGCCTTTTAAACCGTATTATTGCAAACTATTGTATTAAGAATTACCCTCCTACTAAAATGTGATATGTAACATTTCACATGTTACATATTGAATGATAGAACAAAAACCCCTACCTGTCAAATGGTTTTTTGAATTTTTAATAAATTCCAAAAATACAAAAGTTGTCAGTTTCTTTTTAACTCTTTTGTTGCCGCTTCCCATAAACCATTTAAGTAGGTGACACCGAGAGCACGGTCATACAAACCCTATCCAGGTTTAGCAATCTCATTCCAAATCATCCGGCTGTGGTTGGGACGAATGGGTCCTGAGTAGTCAAACTCGCGTAAAGAACGAATGATTTCATACATATCAAGTGAACCTTCTGTTGATAGATGGGCTGATTCGTGAAATGACTTTTCACCAAATAATTTGATATTACGGCCATGCATGAAATTTACTCGACCAAGTTTACCGAAATAACGAACAAGCTCAGGAAGATTATTTTCCGGATTTGTACCTAGTGAACCGCTGCAAAGACCTAGTCCATTATTGGGGCTATCATACAGGTTTATAAACCGCTCAAGATTTTCCTTGTTTGAAATAATGCGGGGTAATCCAAAAATAGACCAAGGCGGATCATCCGGATGAATCGCCACCATTTTAACATTTGTTTCATCGGCAACCGGAATGATTTCACGAATAAAATAACTTAAATTTCCCCATAAATCTTCTTAAGAAACGGATTCATATTGTTTAAATTACCTTTTAACTCTTCTTTTTCATAGCTTGAATTCCATCCATGAAGAGATAATTCCCTAGTAAGTGGGTTCATTTGCTTTAAGATTTCATCTTCATAAATCAAACAAGAGAGCCATCTTGGAGTTGGTAATCTAGGGATGAACGTGTCAAATCAAATACAGGCATGAAATTATAACACACAACCTGTATACCAGCTTTTCCAAAATTTCGAAGGGTTATTTTATAATTTTCAATATATTTTTCTCTTGATGGTAAGCCTAATTTAATATCTTCATGGACGGGAACGCTTTCAATAACCTCTAATGATAATCCATTTTTCTCTACCTTTCCTTTTAATTCTAAAATTTTTTCGTAAGGCCAGGCTTCACCTACCGGGATATCATAGATAGCTGATACAATCCCGGTCATACCAGGAATTTGACGAATATTTTCTAATGTTACAGGATCGTTGACGCCGTACCAGCGAAATGTCATTTTCATGTTGGTTGCCTCCTTTGGATAAAATCTAAAATGTGTTATGTAACATGTAAAATGTAACATTTCAGATTTTATACTTCTTTATGTTATAATTTTCTTAGTAATCAGTCAACTCTTTTTTTTTAGCTATAATATTGTTTACTTGCACACTATATTTTAATTAATTGTACATTGACGACAATTTACTCTAAGCTCTATAATTCAATAGAATGTAACATGTTACAATTTAATTATGGACTATCAGGAGGTTTTACCATGAATCACTTAATTGAAACATCAGCTCTTGCTACGCAAATATACAAAGTTCTTCGAAAAGAGATTATGAGTGGAATATTCACACCTGGAGACAAGCTTGATATTAATAAGCTGGCGGAGAAATTTGGAGTGAGCCGTTCTCCTGTTAAAGAGGCAGTTAATCAATTAGTTCACGAAGGTTTAATTGAAATATTGCCACGTAAAGGAACTTATATTACACAATTAAGATATAAAGATTTCATTGAAGTGCTCGATGCACGATTCATGATTGAAACATGGGCTGCACGTATTGTTGTCTCTACTGTATCAGAACAACAAATTACCAAATGGGAAGAAATAATTTTAAAAATGGATTCATTATTAGAACAGGATCCATTTTCTTTTGAAACCTACAGTAAACTAGACATAGAATTCCACCAATTATTAGTTAAATGGGCTCTAAATCAGAAAATAGAAGACATCTATAATTCAATTAATCCTCAGGTGGCACTAGCCCGTGCTATATATAGCAACGTCCTTGAACATAGTTTAAAAAGACATAAGGACCATCACTATTTGTTTGAGGCGTTGAAAAATCGCGATCTTGTTAAGCTTATTGATGTTTTACAAAAACATTGTGAAAGTGTAAAACAAGATATAAAATTAAGCTGGAACCAACAACTGCACGGTCCAATTGATGAAGTGAAACCGTAAAGTCAAACGATGTCACAAACATTATTACTGTTTCAAAGAAAAGCATATTTAGTTTTACTTGTTTGGTCATTGTTCGCCATTAAGTAAAATGTAAAAAGGATTGGGGAAATCTCCGCTTTTGTCCTCACCTAACTTTTGGAGAGGATAGTCGTATATTGTTCCGATTTCCCCACCTAATCACCATTAAGTATCAAGCTATTTATTTTATTACTCTTGAATATTTAACACTATTATTTTTTCACGCGTCATTGATTCGATGCTTTTACGGATTCCTTGTGCACCCATTCCTGACCCTTTTACACCGATAAACGGGAAATGGTCTGGACCGCGTTCAGTTCGTCCATTGATTTGCACGGAGCCTGTTTCTATCTTATTGGCAATCGAAAATGCTTTGTTAATATCTTTTGTAAACACACTTGCTTGTAAACCAAATTCAGACTTGTTAGCATGTTCAATCGCTTCTTCATCAGAAGTTACACGTAGGACAGGCAATACTGGTCCAAATGGTTCTTCCCAGGCTACGTTCATATCTTCTGTTACATGATCTAGAAGGGTAGGATAAATTAAATTGCGTTCACGCTTGTTTCCTACTACAAGTGTTGCACCTTTTTTGAGGGCATCTTCGATTAAGCCTTGGACAAAGTCAGCTGATTGATCGTCAATTAACGGAACAACTGTGCTGCCTTCTTCTGGAGAACCTACAGCTAGTTTTTCAATCTCTCCTTTTAAAATACCCACAAGCTCATCCGCTACACTTTCATGCACTAATACACGTTTAATCGCTGTGCAACGTTGACCTGAATAAGAAAACGCACCGCTGATAATTTGTTTGGCTGCTTCTTCCAGATCTGCATCTTCACGGACAATCCCTGGGTCTTTACCGCCAAGCTCGAGAACAAGCGGAATCATCCCTGCTTTCTTCGCTAAGCGTTTACCTGTGTTTGTTCCCCCTGTGAAGGAAATCATATTAATTCCTTTATGCTCGACAAGGTAATCTCCAATCACAGAGCCGCGACCTGTCACGATATTTACAATCCCTTTTGGAAGCTTTGCTTTGTGAAGGGCCTCAATCATTTTAATCCCGCTAATAGCACCTTGCGTTGCAGGTTTGAAAATAACCGCATTTCCTGAGATAAGTGCCGGCGCTAACTTTGCTGCTGCTAGGTTTACTGGATAGTTAAATGGTGGAATTGCTAGCACCACACCTAATGGGACACGTTCCACAATGGCGATTTTCGACTTGGAACCTCCAGGGAAACTGTCCCCTTTCATGCTTTTTCCATGCATATGCAGCGCTTCTTCCACTGTGTAACGAATAAAATCAGCAGTTCGTGCAACTTCGTTCTTCGCATCCTTTAGACTTTTTCCGACCTCTTTCATAATAATCTCAGCGATTTCTTCTTTCATGTTAACTAATTCATCAGCCCACTTATATAAATATTTGGCACGTTGTTGAAGAGAATTTTCCGCCCATGCTTTTTGTCCAGCATGTGCAAAAAGAATCGCTTCATCCACTTCTTCCTTCGTAATCGCCTGCACTTTTCCAATTACTTCGTTGAGATAAGGTGAACAGATGTCAATAGTCTGACCAGATTTGCTTTCATTCCACTCGCCATTTACATAAAACTTATATGAAGATGAAGTTAAAACGTTTGTTGGCATCAAAATTCCTCCATCGGTTAAATATTATTAAAATAAATAAAATTCAGTTTATTTTTCTTAAAAAATAACTATTTATAAATTGGTGTATGTTTTCTTTTTATTTAGACTAAGAAAGACTGAAATAATTCCTCTCACAACTTTAAAAAAGTAATATTATATTTCATCAATTTTATTTTAAGTTTGATGTAAGAAAATCTATTTTTCTTTTTGCATTTTCTTGATCAATGATATCTATTCCAGTATCAATCCTTTTTTCAACAGGTTTTCCATTAATCGCTTTAATAGCTTGTACAACGCTTAAATATCCCATATCAAAAGGATTTTGTGCTATAGTAGCACTATTATTTCCCTCTTCAACTTCTTGTACCATATTCATATTTCCGTCTGTACCAACGACTGGAATCGGCATACCTTTTTCTTTCAATTCTTTTAAGGTACCAATTGCAACCATATCTGTAGCAGCAAACACACCTTTGATGTTAGGAAATGTCTGCACGATGTTATTCAATGCTTTCTTGACTTCCCCCGATTGGTTATCTGCCGGGAGTTCCGCGATAATTTTAATCCCAGCAGCTTCTAAAACATCTCTAGCACCCTTCAATCGATCAACCATATCACCATTAACTACGGTTGGATGAATAAGAGCTACTTGATCCCCTGGCTGCAACATAGATCCCAAAAGTTCTCCGGACGTTTTACCTAATAGGTAGTTATCTGTTCCTATATACGAAGTCTGGCCATTCCAATCAATGTGGGTATCCACAATCAGTACAGGAATGTGTCTTTTCTTATATTTCTCTAATATAGGAATAGTTGTAGATTGCTGAATAGGGGCAATTAATAGTGCTTCCGGCTTTTGCTTCAAAATATTTTTCAATAAATCCACTTGGTCTTTGACTTCGTGATTTGGCGCGACCACCACACCATCTATTTTGAAATCTTTAAAAGCCTTTTTTGCTCCTGACTCAATGATTTTCCAATACTGTTCCTTAGTATTTAATGTTTTCAAAACAACAACAACTTTAGGCTTATTATCTTTTTTATTAAGATAAGAACCTATTAAAATAATAAGAAAAGCACCACCAATCAAAAGAAGTATTCTGGTCTTCTTTAACACCCTTCTATCTCCTTACATTTATTCCAGGCAGATTGTAAAGTCATTCATATATCGTTAATAGATATCCTCAGGCTTTTTCATTTAAATAATCCATTCATTAATGATAACTTCCTTCTACTTATCACTAATTGCTTAAACAATAATTCCATTTCTTACAAATACTTCTCTAATTTCTTTTAACAGCTCTAAATGGAGAATTTTCTTTGACAATAATGGACGGATGTGAAATTACACACAATTGGGTTAAACTCGTTTAAGAGACGATTTGTATCATACTCGCTGATCAATATAAATTCTAATCCGTTTTTTCTTCCTTATAAACAGAGGCTCAACCTGCAATCGATTAAGCCTCCTTTGTAATTCTTCAATAGGTGATCTAAAACCATTAAAATGGCTATTCACTTACAATCTTTAGTTGAGTTCCCAACTCAATGGAATGGATTTCTTTATTTTCTAAATACAGCGTACCCGGTAGTTCTGGAGTTTTCGATCCATCAAAACGTAAAGTAATATGTCCTAAAGTCGTAAGGTTCCTTTGAACAACATCCCCAACAGCTGTGATTTCAAATTTTTGATTATTAATATAAAGCATTTGACCTGCTTTAATTTCCTCATCGGCATTTACAACATCAATGTTATAACAAAAATCTTTTAGATCTTGAGGAGCCTCGTTACCAAATAATATAAACATTTTTTCTTCTAAGAAAGTGTTCGCAAATGGACCTATATTTTTTACTTTATTTTCATAAATTGTTTTCATATCTCCTGGCACCGACAAATCATGCCGTGCCTGCCTCCAATACTATAGAATTTTTTGTTAAAGTTTATAATGTTTCTTTATCTAAACACAATGGTTTATTCACTCTCTTGAGGTTAATTAAAGGGACCAATAAAAATTATGATTGGTATAAACCAAAGCTTGCTAGCCAGGCAACAAATACCCTTGGAACCCCTATTAAGAATCTCGAGTAGAGAACAGAAGGTACCCCCACTTCAACTGTTTCCGCCTCAGCTTCAGCAAGTCCTAATCCAACAGGAATAAAATCACAGGCATTTTGTGTATTAATCGCAAATAATGCCGGCAAAGCTAAGTTTGGTGAGATATTTCCCTTACCTATTTCAACTCCAATTAGTGTACCAATAACCTGGGCGATAACAGCACCTGGACCAAGTAATGGGGATAGGAATGGTAAAGAACAGATAAAGCCGATTAAAACTAGTCCCCAGATATTACCTGCAAGCGGCGACATCATTTTCGCAAATAGATTACCGATTCCAGACCCTTGGATGATTCCAATTAATAAGGATACAAAGGCCATAAACGGAATAATCGTATTGATCATGGTTTGGACTGCATCACGACCTGCTTGATAAAAAGTGTTAATAACCTTACCTGCACCAAGTCCAAATTTAGTTATGATGCTTTTATTCTTTTTAGCTGCCAACGTTTGGGAGATCTTTTGATTAGTACTATATTTATATTCTCTATCTGGATCAGGTAATTTTTCTGCTGCAGCAGCTACCTGTACTTCTGCCCCGTCAACTAGTTGGATCTGATCCACATCCACTGCAGAAACATAGATATCTTCTGTGATAAATTTTGCTAATGGACCACTTTTACCTGTTGGCATAATATTAACAGTTGGAATACCTTTTTGCGGATAGATTCCGCAGCGTAAGGTACCCCCGCAATCAATAATCGCCAGCGCAATCTGATCATCCGGAACAGACGTTTGAAAACCATTCACCGCCTCAGTGCCCGTTAGTTCGACAATCTTATCTACAATAGCCGGCTTAGCGCCTCCGCCTGTTATATATACGATTTTATTTTTAGCTGCAGTTGGAGTAATCGTCAACGGACCTCCAAAACCACCGCTTCCTTTTACAATTTTAATTGCACGATACTCAGTCATCTTAAACCCTCCCTACATCCTAGTGATGCAACTTCACTTCTGTTTTTAATTTAATGCCTTGTTGTTTTTCAACCAATTTTGTTGTAAAGTCAGTTATCCAGCCCGCAAAGAAGTTCATCACTAATCCGACTAGAAGGTATCGGACAGCCAATTCTGCTGTATTGAATCCGAGCTTTTCAATCCCTGCGGAGATTCCGAGAAAGATAAACAATTCACCTGGGTTGATATGTGGGAATAATCCATTGCTTGTATGACAGAAAAAAGTACCAGAAGCATAATAGCTTGGTTTATATTTTTCTGGTAAAAAGCGTCCTAATGACAATGCCATTGGATTACCTAACATGAACGACCCAATAAACGGAAGAACTAAATATCTTAATAGCGGGTTTTTACTGGAAGCCATCGCCAGCCTGTTAATCCGTTTTTCTCCAATTAACTGAATCAACGTATTCATCGCCACCATTAATAATAAAACAACTGGTACGATTCCTTTCATCCATGAAATAAACGTGTCAGCACCCGTTTGAAATAATTTCATAAAGCCTTCGGCAAATACAACGATATAATCCATTAACTCTCACCTCTTCTTATTTTTTTACAGCAGCCACGCGTTCTGCTTGCAGCATTATTCGTTTAAAGAGACTATTCTTTTCCGGAATTTCGCCACCGCTCATGATAACTTTGTAATTATGAACTGCATCCAGAATGGCTAATTTTAATAGTTTATTGCAATGTGCCATATCTTTTTCTTCAAGTGCTTTAATGTTTTTATCCTCAAAGCCATCCAAATCCCTGACTTGTGCCATGACAGTGACTCCTTGGATTTTCTTTGCCTTCAGAATCTTCCCGCTATTGGTTACAGCAAACATGACAATGGTACCTGCGCGGACCTTACCAGGCCTCTTACCGATTGCCACTTTTCCAATCCTGCGTAACTCTGCATACGGTTTCGAAAAATGTTTGATTTGCAAATAACCTAAGACCATTTGAACGACAAATGCACCTGCAATAAAAATCATGATGATAAAAATTTGCATCATGTCACTTCCTTACAAATGGATTTATGACCTACTCGCTTGTTCGAGGTATATCGATAAATCCTCATAGCTGTTGGTACTAGCCAATTGATTTATCAATTGTTTGTCAGCAGCAATTTGAATGATCTCTTCGTAAATTTTTACTAAAAGATTCGCATCGTTATCAGTTTGTTCCGGTATTCCTAACAGAAAGACCAATTTTATTTCTTTTCCATCGACTGTTATCTTTTCCGGGAATACCCCCAGTGCAAGCTCTATTTTATTGGACTTATGATTAACGGTGTGCGGTAAGGCAATATACTGATCAAAAACCATCGATCCTTTTTCTGCCCTTACCTTAAGTCGTTCTTTAAAACCCTCGTCGAAATAGCCCTTCATCACTAAAGCATCTATCATATCATTTACATTTTCGTGATAACTTTTCCTACTATCTAAAATGAAGTATTTTTCTTCATTTGTTAGAAGTTTTACGATGGAATGATGATTTCGAGCATTTTTAAGCTTGAACTTTTTCAAATAGGTCACTTTTTCAATTTTCCGTGAAACCATATTTTCATCAAATATCTCATTAATCATGATTAATGGTGAGTCGGTTTCAAATCCAAGTTTTACTGTTGAAAAAACAATATCATAATCAGCTAATCGTTCTTTCGTTACCTCTTTTTCCGAAAATAGATCAATTTCTGTATTTTGATTAAGAACACGTTGTAATTGTATAGCAACCAATTTAGCTGTTCCTCTTCCGGTTCCGCAAACGACCGCAACCCTATGCAAACGGTTAACCTTTACTTCATTCTGAGTAATAAAAACTCCGAAATAGAAAGCTATATAACCAAGCTCATCTTCAGTAACCTCAAGATTATATTCATTTTCAATAACTTGTCCAGCAATCGCAGCCATTTTAAAGGCTACAGGATATTTCTCCTTTACATCGGGTAGTAAAGGGTTTTTCAATCGCAAGCCAAACATCAATCGGTTTAACATAAACGTTAAATGATATTGTAAATCCTTAAAAAAGATTTGATTCTCATGAATAATCCCCTTATCCAAACCAATCTGTTCGAAAATCAAATTCAACAACCCTTTAATATCTTCGGTAATTGTAATATCAACCATGGTTCGATTGTTTGTCGGTGTTCTTCGGCCAGCAATCGGTAACGTTATAAACAAAATTTCAGGCTTAGGAATAGTGATAGGCAAATGACTTTCAATTACCTCAATAACTTCTAATGCAATTTGATAGTCTTTTGTGTTCAAAAGTTTATGATGTTTCTCTTGAATCTCCATAAGTGGATGATTTTTTAAAAGTCGGTCCAACATGACAATGGCAAATTGCATTAACCTATTTTGGGTGGTAGAATCCAAATCATATTGATTGGCAATCCTAATTATCGCTTCTTTTATATCCTCATCTAATGGATATAGGCTATACAAAAAGTCATAAACGTTATCTAAGATAAAAAAACGCAAATCATGTTCATTACCACTTAAATACATGCCGGTGTTTGGTTTCCCACGAATCGCTAAATTATAAGACTTCAAAGCCACTGCCGCTTTTTTCAATTCATTTACAAGAGTTGTTCTGCCTAAATTCATATCAAAAGCCAATTCATCCAGGGTATTGGTCTTATCACTGTTTATTAATCGATCAATGATAAATGCAATCCGCCGCTGTGGTGAGTCTTGAAAATTTTTCTCTGCATTAATTTTCCCCATCAGTTCCTCAAACTTTTGCTCATCCTCAATAACCAGGCGGTAGCCTTTACCCTTTTCGTTGACTAATGCTCCGATTCCATTCAAGTCGCTGTTTAGCTGCTTAATATAATTACGGATGGTCCTAGTACTAACCTCCATTGTTTCTGCAAGATAATCTAATGAGCAGTATTCTTTTTTTCTCGTCATTTCAATTAACCGGAAAAGTTGTTTATCTATTGATACGTCAGACATTTAATCACCACCTTCTCTTTAAATGTGAATGTCTAAATTTAAATATATCGAACAATTAAAGATTTTTTTCTAATTCCAAATTGCCCACCTATTGTAGACATTCACAAAAAGGCTTTATCTGACTCTTAAAAAACTCCAGTATTTTTTAACCGCGAGATTTACCGCCCGAAATATTATACGTGGTACCCGTAATATAACTTGCACGGTCTGAAGCAAGGTAAGAAACTAGATCGCCTATTTCATTTAATTTTCCTTCTCGTCCCAAAGGAATGGACTTACTATAATCGGTCGCTAGTCCATCCACTGTAACACCACGAGTATATGCTAGCGCTTCATTATAAGCATTTGTTCTCAATCCTGTTGATTCCATGATGCCAGGTGCCAATGCAACAACCCGGATATTGTATTTACCTAATTCCTTCGCCCATGCACGAGTGAAGGAGATTACTGCTCCTTTTGTTGCTGAGTAACAACTTTGCCCTGCAGAACCTTCCTGACCTGCTTCTGAAGCAATATTAATAATTACACCCTTATTTTGCTTTAACATCTCTTTAGCGGAAGCTTGTGCACAAAGATATGGACCTTTTTGGTTTACAGCTACCATAAAGTCGAAGTCCTTCTCGTTTAATTCGTATTCCGGTTTCTCACCTTCAACATCAACTAATAATCGAGGCAAATTTACACCAGCATTATTTACTAGAATATCCACAGAGCCAAACAATTCAACTGTTTTGGCTACCATTTTGTCAACGCTTTCCTTATTTGTCACATTACAATTTATAAAATAAGCTCCGTCATCTTGTGGTCCTTCCTCTACATTCAAATCAGAGACAACCACTTTAACTCCATTATTTAATAGTTCCCTTTTAATATATAAACCGATGCCAGAAGCACCACCTGTTACAATCGCTACTTTTCCTTCTAAATCTAGCCAAGAATTACTCATCTATATTTCCTCCTTATCCTGTTTTCAATAATACGTTTTCTGATTATGTTTTCAGTATAAGAAGTTTTACGTTTTAGATTAATACACAGTTTTTCACTTAAAAATGAAAAGGGTATATTATTGGGTGAGAAAGCTATTTAAGATCTTACGAAGCAGTATTTCCACTTTTTCAACCTGTTTTACAATTTACACTATTAGTCTCTAGTATAGTAGAAAACCTATCCTTGAATTCCTAACGATTTAGACAAATGTGTCAAAGCAAATATATAGTTACTGCTACATTTTGTATACCCTTTCAACACAAAAGAGCCTCTTTAAACGAGAGGCTCAATACTAGAAGATATAGTTAAAATGGGAGTGTCTATCAGATTTATTTGCACTAGGTTATTTTTCTAATGTCACATAAAAGGTGAGATTTATGTCCTTTTGTAAGTTGGAATCCTTCTTCTAGTTTACTACCGCTTACCAATGGCTATAATTTATACAGATATACGTTAATACAACAGTATTAACGTATCCCTCCCTTGGATTCCCCAGATTCGAGAGGGAAATTAAGGACTACTAACTCATACAACAGCTCTGTACCATATTTTTCCATATTTTCACCTACTCTTATTTTTCTAAATTCAAGGAGGATATTAATGTATAAAATTTCCTCATATCAATTATTTGCAATGATATTTATATTCCAATTAGGAACAAACATTATATTTGGCTTTGGAGCTTCAGCTGGCCGAGATGCGTGGATTAGTCAACTAGTTTCAGCTTTTCTAGGCATATTCGTTATTTTGTTATACACTTCCTTAATGCGTATGAACCCGGGGTTACCTCTTGTTCAGTGGTTTCCGGCACAATTTGGACGATGGATAGGAATACCCATTGCATTTTTATATCCTCTCTTGTTTCTGTATCAATCATCACGAGTTCTTGGAGATATTAGAGATATGATTTCAACCACATTATTATTCCAAACACCACTTATAATAATTACAGTGGTATTTGCCCTACTGATTCTATATATCCTTTATGGTGATATTGAGATCATTTCTCGATTCGCAGAATTAACTCTTCCCATCATTTTGGCGCTTTTTGGTATTGAGGTAATACTTCTTTTTAGCTCAGGTGTAATGCACCTAAAAAATCTTCAACCTATATTAGAAAACGGATGGGGGCCCATCTGGAAGGTTGTGTATCCAGGCGGTATAAATATGAGTTCTGGGATTTCAATCATATTCGCCATGTTCTGGACAGAGACATCGCATCCTGAAAAGATTAGGAGGATTACTATTCTTGCCATTTTACTATCTGCAATCATGTTAACATGCTTTGACATGTTAGCTATTTCAGTTTATGGAAGTCTGTTTTCACATTTTCTGTATCCGCTTTACACATTATTGAGTTTAATCCGTGTCGGAGAATTTATTGAAAACTTACAAATTATTGGAGTCATATATTTTTTTACAACGGCATTTTTGCATGCTTCGATTCTCCTGTTCGCAGCGGTAAAAGGTATCCAGCAATTGATGCGTATGGAGGACTATCGTAAACTTGTCATCCCAGCAGTCGTCATTGAACTGTTCTTAGGAATGACAATGTCAAAAAACATCGCCGAGCATGTCTACTATCAACACACGAAAATATTGGTACCTTATATTTGGGTACCAATGTATTTTGTATTACCGACCATACTATTCATCGTAACGTGGGTTCGGAAAAAGGTGTTCAAATAAAAAAACGTGTTTAGGATTTCGTTAGTACGGGTAGATAAAACAAGAAATCAGCCAACTTTATTGTCAATCTGATTTTCTTTCAAATATCGATGGTCCTGTTAATCCTATTTGTCGAACCGTTAAATTTACTTTTACAGAAACCTCAGCATCCGAAAACTTTTTGTCCCAGTTTTTCTTTAAGGACTTCCATTGATGTGGATTTTTTCTCTGAATTACATCACTAATTCCAAAGACATCCGTCCCATACTTTTTTTGTACCTTTATCACGGTTTTTAGAACCATTTTTTCAACATGTTTGTCCAATGCTTTTTGAGCAATGGTAATATTTTTGAGCTGAGTAAGATCCAGACTCGTGTTGTTTTCTCGAATCATTCCTTGTCCATTTAATGTTATAAATATTTTTGTCTTGTTCTTTTGAATGATGGGCTTAATCATCCTATCCAACTTGTTTATATCCAAACTGACATAGTTTTTCTTTTGAGGTACAAAGGCTGTAATTGTCTGTTTATCTAGGTTCCCAGTTACCCAGCGGAGTACCTTTCCTTCTTCCACATTTAAGAACCCAATCAATTTAAGGTCTTTATTAAAAATTCCAGTTCCTGCGATACTAAAACCTTTCGTATTGGATTGATCCCCTTTTGATGAAGAAGAGGAGGATCCAAATGTAATTGCAGGCATGGTTGGGTAACTACTCACATTGGTTGCAGAGAGTAAAAAGTTTAGAAATCCTACTTCTTTTAGGGCCCCCATTTGGTTATATTCTTTTAAAGCCCCTAGGGCGGGTATTTTCTCTAACGGGTACGATGTTTTTAGAAAATCCTTGGCAGTTCCACCCTTGATAACAAAAATATCCGTAAGTAAATTAATGTTGGGATCGCGAGTGTAAGTATCTAATACATCTTTGATTCCTTGTCTAGCCAGTGATTCTCCAATCACGATGACCCGCCGCTGGCCACGAAATATTTGTCGAGAAAGCTTTGTCTGCATTTGCTCTACTGCATCGAGTGTATCCTTTCCAATGCCCGTTTCGACAAAAAAGGGTTTTTCCTGACTTCCTCCACTACCACCTCCCTGTCCTCCACCTATTTTCGACGGGAGTATAATCTGTGTACTTATCTGAATATCCTTGTTCTTAGCTTTGTCTATCCCCCATGCGAGTTCAATGGCACGATCGTTTAACTCCTTACTATCCCAACAACCAGTGAGGAAGAACATGGATGGAACAAAAATGAAAAAAACGATTAGTTTTTTATTCATTTGTCTGGTCTCCCGGCTTTGGACTTAGGGTTGTTGACCTTAAGGCAACACGCTTTTTATCTGCTCCAGATATGAATGCAGGACGATAGGTCATGCTCCATCTAGGTACACGGATGAATACATCCTTCAAGTTTTCGGGAATTAACGGAGATACTGGACTCATATATGGAACTCCAAACGAACGAAGTCCGAGGAGATGTATTATCATTAAAAAAATGCCAAATATTATTCCATATAAGCCTAGTGTTCCTGCCAAAATCAACATCGGGAAACGAAGAAATCGGTATGAAGTCCCAAGGTTATATCGTGGTATTGCAAACGATGCAATGCCAGTCGTGGCTACAACAATCACTACGGGCGCAGATACGATACCTGCTTGGACAGCAGCTTGCCCAATGACAAGCGCTCCAACAATACTAACAGCTGAACCAATAGGTTTTGGCAAACGAATACCTGCTTCACGAAGACCTTCAAACATAAGTTCCATCAACAACGTCTCAACGACCGTAGGAAACGGGACCCCTTCCCTGGCAGCAGCAATACTGATTAGCAGAGTTGTAGGAATAAGCTGTGGGTGATATGCTATGACTGCAACATACAAAGACGGGAGAAGTAGCGCAATATTAAATAAGCTGTAGCGAATGAATCGGACGAAAGTCGTATATATAGAACGTTCGTAATAATCATCCGCCGCCTGTAAGCCACTCCAAAATGTCATCGGAACGACCAACACAAAGGGGGTATTATCGACAAAAATGGCGACTTTTCCTTCTAACAAACTAGAACATATGACATCGGGACGCTCGCTATTTTGGACTTGAGGGAAAGGAGACCAAGTGGAATCCTCAATAAATTCTTCGATATAACTTGATTCTATTACCCCGTCAATTTGGATTCGGCGGATCCTTTTCCGGACTTCCTCAAGGACTGTATTCGAGGCAATTCCATCAATATATGCAATGACAACATCGGTCTGAGAAACTTCACCAACCGTAATCGACTCCATTTTGAGTTTTGCACTTCGGAGTCTCCTGCGTACAAGGCTTGTATTTGTCCGTAAATTTTCTGTAAACCCATCCCTTGGCCCGCGAACAGATGTTTCGGCAGATGGTTCTTCAACACCTCGTTTTTCGAATCCTTTGAGGTCTGCAATTAATGCCCTACTTTCTTCAACAACTAAAATGGCGATACTCCCCTTTATTATGCCATCAGCCACATCTTTGACTTTAGAAGTCTTCTTAACTTGAGAGATTGCAACAAGCTGCTGTTCGATGACTTGCTCGAAAGTAGAAACTTTTCCTAATCCAACGGGAAGCCCCTCAAACATCATTGGCTTTAAAACAACTTCATCTAGAGTCTTTGTATCACTCAAACCATCGATATAAATCAAAAGTAGTTTGGTCTCACCGTAGATTTGAATAGGGCGAAACACGATATCTGAACAGTTTTGAAAAATTTCTTTAAGTATCTTCTCGTTTATAGCGAGTTCAGTGTTTAAATCTACAGTTTGAACGTTTGGAGACAGAAAATTTGTCAATTCAATATCTTTTAACATCTTATTATAAACCGAATGGTTCCGACCTTTTTTCCGATTCATACAAACCTTCTCCCTAATTTTTTATAGATGCCTTATTACAATTTCACAAAATCAACCAATTTCATCATAATATTCCCTTTGATAGGTTAACCATTCATGACTTTAGAGGTATAGGATATTTCCGTTTCTTAATTTGACTGGCATATGTCTGCCCTCTCATTAAATTTGTTTTAGCTCATGACTTTCAACAATGGAGTGAGAATATCCGTTCTTTGCAACTTGTATCATAGCTTTTCCAAAATGCTCTGATGTAATGACGCTGCTTGACTTCATCAGCAGCGGATAAAAAAGTTTCATGACATCATACATAAGCTGAAGCCATTTTGTCTCTATTCCGTCCAAGAGTCATCCTTCCCCTGTACGGTGTGGAATCAATTAATGTTACAGTCGGAATATCATTCAAGGTAGCTATTCATAGCAATTAGATCTCCCCCTATAAGGGGTAGTGTAAGGAAAATGCGGATTTACAACGTTAAGGGAATTCCAACATAAAAAGCCCAATTTCCCAGCATTAAAATTGAGAAATTGGGCTTTTTCCTTAGTCCAGAAAAGCGCCCGATTGTGGAAGAGTCATTTTGTTTTTTGATTTATGCACAATCCCACAATCCTTTCTAGTTGAATTTGCATTAAGTAAAGACATTTTGAAACTCCACATAAGGCTCCACTCTGGTGAAAATGGCATATGTAGAGATGGTATCAAAATAATTTCAATTTGTGCTTTTATAGTCAATAAAAAAGCATTCATTTTACATGAATGCCAAACCTTTTTTAGGTTCTTATTTTACATTTTTTCAATAAAATCTTTTTCCAAATGCTGAAAAATCTGTTCATGAGTATCCATAAATTTTTCACCGTTGATATGTCGAATAATGGCTTTTAGTTCAAGCAATTCAGGGAATTTCCCATATAAATTCCTTAATGGAAGTGAAGCTGAAACAAGGTCATTGTCTTCTCGCTGGTATGATTCTAGCAAGCTATTGATAATTTCTTTTCCTTTGTCAGTAAGTTGGATATACGTATTTCTTTTATCATCTTCTCTTTTTAAAAATTGTAAAAGCCCTCGTTCCTCTAGCTTTTTGGAAAAATTAAATGCGGTAGAAACATGCATGACTCCTAACTCCGCAATTTCGGAGATAGATGAACCGTTTAGATAATAGCTAATCCATAAAATATGGTATTCATTAATATTCAAGTTAAATGGTTTTATCCATCGTTGTAAATCATTTTCAATCACTTTCCAAAGTGCCTTGCTTAATTGAGCTACTCTTTGACTAAAAATAAGCGCTTCCTTGATTGAATAGATTTTTCCCAATTTTTCTGCCCCTTTTTCTTTTTACTTTAATAAAATTAGACTAATACACTATTGAAGTTTTTATAATATTTTAAAATTTCTAGAAATAATTAAAGTTATTATACCATATTATGAAGGTTAATTTATAATGCTCATTTTTTGATTGCAACCTCTACAATCTGACCCTAAACATAAAGAAAGAGCACAATTCATGTTGCAGAATTGCGCCCGTTTGCTTAAAACGAAAAAGTCGAGGCTATTTGAAATGCCCACGACCTTTTCGTTATTCAAAAAATTAATTTAAATGTGTGACATAGCTTTTTTAATATACTTATAAAGCTCTCCATCTACTCCATATTGAAGTGCATTATTGGGGTTCTCTGCATAGAAGTGTTCAGCAGCTTTAACAATCCCTGGGTCACCACCAGCTAATCTTGTAGTCAACTCTTGCCAACGATTGGCCAACTTGATAGCATCCGGATGGTTTGCCGGAGTTTTATTTTCTAATTCCTTACGAATTTTAGCAATTAGCTCAGTCCATTGATTGTCGATTTCCTTTTTTTCTTCCGGACTGAAATGTCTGTTTTTCATCTTTTCTAATTGTTCTTGCGTAAAGTACTTTTCACTCATAGTGATCACTTCTATTAATTTAATAAATTGTTCAGGCTGAACTTCTTGTTGAGTTTCAAGGAGCTCATACATGCTCTCTAACCGTCTGTACAACTGTTCTTGTACCTCCATTTGCTTTTTAACCGTTTCTAATTGAATTTTAATTACTCTAATTGGGTTAAAATTAGAGTTTTCCATCGTTTCTTTAATTTCTTCCAAGGAAAATCCCAATTGTTTTAGTGATAGGATTTGTTGCAACTTTTCAATATCTGCTTCGGTATAAATTCTATGTCCCGATTCCGTATAAGCCAATCTGGTCATAGTGGTGAAGTGTACGTACCGTTAATCCAGTTTGTTTTGCCAATTCTCCTATTTTCCAATCCCTATTTATGATCATCCCTCATTTCGCACGATTGTTATTGCCGGCAACTTTAATATACAACCTGACGTTACGTTAGGTTCAAGTGTTTTCTCACTTTTTATTTTTAATTTTAAGTTCCCAAGATTATGAAGCGTTTTATGCTGAATTTTTGCTTGTTAATTAAATAACTCTTACTAATATTCTTTTTGTAAAATTATAGGAATGTTAATAATGTCACACTTTAAAAAGAATAAGGACACCGCTTATATAGTGGTGTCCTTTATTGGTTTATAAGATTTCTTTATGGTAATCCCTTTTTGTAGTGAAAAATTAGGGGCAATGTCTGAACTTTTAGTTGCTCTAAAAAAGAAATAGTATATTTTTCTCAATTTTCAAACTAATTTTGTACAGCGAAATTAGTTGAACTACTATACATGATTCAAAAAATAAATTCGTTAGAATGCAAATCTCCAACACACCGAAAATTGGAAATTATAAGTTTTTTAAAATGCTGCTTGCATTGTTTTTATAACGTAAACCTGCCTGAACATATCGATCAACCATTTCCCTAGTTTTATGACCGGTTTGTTTCATAATTGCTATTTCTGTCATTCCCATCATTGCTGCGCTTGTTGATAAGCCACTTCTTAAACTATGTGCTGCAAACTCGTTTGCATCCATCCCAAGTTCCCCGATATATTTCTTTATAATGAGTGCTACGGATTTATCACTCAACCGTTCCTTGATATTTCCATGCCGATCAATTGAACGAAACAACGCTCCAGTAGTGATTTCACTTATTTTAATCCATTCTTTAGTTGCTTTAACTGGACAAAATTCATTGTACGTATAAACAACACCTTTTATAAAATCATCATTTTTCGTTTTAGTTTCGCGAACTCTTACGTCCATCCCAAAGTCGGTAATTTCTAAATCTTCTATATTAATAGATACCAATTCTGAACGTCGGCTTGCCAGGGCAAAACCTAATAAAAGAATAGTTTTATCTCGTACTCCAATAAGAGTCGATGTGTCAATCCTATCGATTAAGGCCGGAAGGACCTGCAGCATCAATGCTTTTTTCGGTTCTTGCCGAGTACCGATCTCTCTTTTAATTCCTTCCAATAAGGCTCGGACCTCCACTTCCTTGGAAGGTGGAAGATGATGTTTGAATTTATGCGCCATATTAATAGAAGAAACTCGTCTTCGTATAGTCGAATATTTATGTGTCGTTGCTAATTCTGATAGATAAAGGCAAAGTGTACCAGTAGATGCCGGAAGAGGTTCCCGCCCATTCAACTCACACCACTGAGTAAAATGTTTCCAGTCGGAAGTGTAACTTTTCTGTGTATTCTTACTTTTAGAGTTTTGGATGTAGAATTTTATTTTTTCCAGTTTCTCATTATCAATCGGAAGAAATTTCTCACTTTCAGTTAACATAATATCGAACCTCCTTAACGGCTGGTTTTTCCGGATTTAAGTTCCGATAACTATATATTATCGGAACTTAGTATTTTCGTAAACAAAATAGAGTGAAAATCCATGATTTAAATTCACAAGTTAGCAGTGAACCAGTCTAAAATGTTAACATTTAACAACCATATTAATAAATAGTCGAGACTATAATGAAATTTAAAATATATCATGTTTAAATAGAAGGAACCAGTCACGAAGAAAAAAACATTATGAAACTTTGCACATTAAAATAAATATGTATTTACAATTAAACTGCATGGTGATGAATTTCGAATGAGGATTCAGGTTACATTTAATCTTAATTGTTTTTGACACCCATAAATTACCGATAGTTGACGGTATTGCCTGTCCGGAGGTGAACGAGTATAATGTCCACGTATAAATCCGGAGAAAGGAAAAGACGCCCCCCATAATGTATAACTGCGCCAACAGTTATACGGGAGACGTCCCACAAAAAACAACTGTGATTATTGTATCAGATTACAAACTTATTGAGAATTGGTTAGTCAACCATTAGACCAATGTGTAATAGAAAAGGCTATGGATACAACGCCATATATAGTATAAAAGTTAAAGTAGAGTAAATTTCTTTATAAAAATTTCCCTTTTATAAACAAACTAAAGACCGATTTCTGTCGGTCTTTAGTAATTTCTCACACCTTCGGTCAGCCAGTTCAAGAATTAAAGTCGATGGTTTCAAACTATTCATTTTCTAATCTAAATGAAAGGCACAAACTAAAAGGTATCCTAAAATGGATAATAATATAGAACCTATAAAACCTGCCCCAAATGATTTGAGTCCAAACCTTCTAAATGTCTTGACATCTACATTTAGGCCCAGTCCTGCCATAGCCATAGCTATTAACATATAGGCGATAACAACAAGATTATTTGTGAACGTTGTTGGCAATATCCCTATTGAATTGAGGGCACTCATTGCCAAGAAACCAAGAAGAAACCATGGGATAGGAATGGATTTCCATGATGTCTGATTCTTTTTTCCACTTTGAGAACGATTAGCTCGATTTGTCCAAAATCCAATTATAATAGCTACTGGAACCAGTAAGGCAACTCTTGTTAATTTTACAATCACTGCTATGTCAACAGCGTCTTTCCCACCAGGAGAAGCTGCTGCGATTACGTGTGCAATCTCATGTAAGGTAGCACCTGAAAACATTCCATATCCGTTTGCAGATAATCCTAATATAGGATAAAGCATTGTATATGCTAATGTAAAAATCGTGCCCAAAATAGCTACCGTTGCTGCACCGATTGCGGTTTCATCATCATTCGCTTTAATTTGTGGGGCAATTGCAACAACAGCTGCTGCACCACAAATGGCAGTTCCACATGCTGTTAATATGCCCAGTCTTTTTTCCACTTTAAACAATCGAGTTAATCCGTAAACGACGAATAAGGTGAAAACAATATTTATCACTGCAATAGCAAATACTTTAGGTCCTGCATGGAGTATATCAACTAAATTCAGTCTCATACCTAGTAGTATAATCCCTATACGAAGGAGTTTCTTACTTAAAAAATTCGTTCCAGCAATTAAATATTCAGGCAAACCCATTAAGGCTCTCCATCCAATACCAAGCAGTATAGCCATAACTAGTTGACCCATAATATTTAAAAACGGGAATTGTTCCAAATATTTCGCTAGGATAGCAATAAAAAGAGTCAGCCCAAGACCTAGAATAAAAGATCGCTTATTTTGACTTTCTTTCACGAGTGTTTGTTCCAATTTTATCACTCCGATCAATTCTCTTATGCGAGATGTTTTAATAAATCAACTATACGTCAGACTTAACAATAAGTTAAATATATATTAACTATCTTAAGCATTATAAAAACTTATGATAAAATGATGTTAACTAAGTTTTGAAATGATTGGAGGAAATCAAATCAGTGATTGTAGATACAATGAAGGTTTTCGTAACAGTTATTGAACAAAAAAACTTTACTCGTGCAGCAGAACTTTTAAATATTTCTCAACCCAATGTAAGCTTACATATACGAAATTTAGAAAATGAATTGGGGACCAAGCTCATTCATCGTTCGCCTAAACTGGTACAAATTACGGAAGCTGGGGAAATACTATATAAGCATGCTAAACAGATACTATTACACTTTGAAGAAGCAAAACATGAAATTAATGATTTGTTTCATGTTGTATCAGGAAAATTAAGAGTGGGAGCAAGCTTTACCATAGGTGAATACATCCTACCTAAAGTATTAGCTGACTACGCTGGCCAATTTCCTCTAGTTGATGTTCAGATCATTATCTCTAACACTGAAGAAGTTATTGAAGGAGTTAGAACAAATCAGCTTGATATTGGATTAATCGAGGGTGAAACAAATGTTCACGATATTCATATAGAGCCTTTTATGGAAGATGAAATGAGTGTGGTTGTACCTACGAACCATCCATTATCTCAAATGAGGCTGATTGAAAAGGACATGTTGCAGAATCAAATCTGGATTACTAGAGAAGTGGGTTCTGGAACAAGGACCTATATGGATAAATTTATTTCAGAATTGGGCTTAATAATTAAACGCTCCTTTGTTTTTAGCAGTAATCAAGGGGTAAAAGAAGCTGTCAAAGCAGGACTAGGAATTGCACTGTTATCCCGATGGGCAGTTGATAGAGAAATTGAGACTAATGAGATACGAGCTCTCACTTTAAAAAACAAAAAAATCACAAGACCTTTTTCGTTTGTTCAAAGTAAAAACACTGATGATTCCAAAGCAATAAAAATGTTTCTTCAGAAAATCCAGGAATTTCGTATGAATAACTAAACAAACACTTTATAGATCAAAATTCACATAAAAAGGCAGTCCTTAAATTTTGTGTAATTTAGGACTGCTTTTTTAGCACGTATATGTTTAGTTTGAAATTGATAAACTCAAAAGAATTATGCGGCTTACAATTACTGACTTTTGTTCAAAACATTTATTAATGTAGACTCAATATTTTCTGCGATCTCTTTTAATTGTGGGTCATCAATCATACCCACCATCATTGTTGGTTTAGGTAATCCAATTCTCGTTATTCCATTGCTTTCATAAACTGTTATTTTACAAGGTAAAAAATAACCAACTAGTTCATTTATTCCGAGTACCTTAGCTGCTTCAACTGGATTACATACTTCTAAAATTCGATAAGGATTGTTGTAACTTTCTACACCCTTTTTCATGCAACTTTGCAGAAAGATCTAACTGCCATAAAACAATTGTGGCAGACCGGAGGATTGAGCCCAGAAACGATATTATATCCACTTTGCTTACTGCTGAAGTCGACGGAGAGAAGTTATCAATAGATGAGTTGCTATTTTTGCTTTCTTCTTCTTGTGGCAGGTAATGAAACCACCACCAATCTTATTACTAATACAATGCATACTCTGTTTGAGCATCCTGACATCCTAAACCAATTATATAAAGACAATACCCTTATACCTGCCGCCATTGAAGAATCGCTTCGTCACTGAGGATATCAATTTTAAAGGGATGAATCTGAAAAAAGGGCAAGAGGTGATGGCCTGGATCGGCTCTGCTAATAGGGACGAAAACGTATTTGACAAACCAGATGAGTTTGACATTCATCGCTCTTCAAATCATTATTTATCTTTTGGAGCCGGAGTTCACTTTTGCCTGGGTTCACAGCTAGCAAAATTAGAAGCGAAAATATGCATGACAGAAATGCTAAATGCTCTGCCGAATATGAGATTAAATACTACCAAACAGATTAGAATGATCCCTAGTACGTTAGTGTACGGATATAAAGAGCTTCCCGTCATTGTAGGATCGTAAGTAAAAAGTGAACGAGAAAAAACAACCCAACCTTAAACAGCAGTTTTAGGTGGCGCAATACCTAAAAGTTTAATGATCTACTAAACATAATAAAAATAATATTCAAGATATTAAATGAAAAAGGAGGAAAAAGCTTCATTGAAATCCAAACAGGCATTTGACCTTGTTTTGTCAAAATTCCTTTAATCGGTGACTTTACAAACCCCGGGGACGGTCCTAGTAGCTATTTTTAATTATAACTACCAAAACCGTCCCTTTGGCTCTATTATTCAATCGCCTTTTTTCCCGTTATTACTTTGTCATGGAACGTTGAGTACATTTCTTCATCTCTAACAGTTATTAGTTTCTTTATTTCGGTTGGTGTAAAAGAATCCAGTGTATCTTCTGGTGCTTTAACTGAAAAGATGCATTCCACAACCTTAGTATTTCCTCCATCTAACAACATCCTTCGCCAACAGCTGATGTCTGGCCCATGCATGTGCATGAGTAATCATTTTCTCAATCATCCCTGTAGTCCGGGCCAGCACCCTCAAAATCACTCCGCCCTCCGGCAAAGAGGACAATCCGAAACGAACGTCTTCCTGAATATCCTCCATGACTTCATATAAACCATCCAAAAAACCTTTATCCGCTTGATCATGAAGGATGAGGAAGGTCCCAACATGGGTATACCCCTCCATTTGCATAATCCCGCGCAACTGATTATCCGGCTCAAGCAGCAAATGATCAAATAAAACGAGCTTGTCATTTTTATAGACTTTTAATTTCGAACGGATCCAGTCATAGCGAAACAAGCTCCCATCCTTTGCCCATCCGGGTGTGATCATATCGCTATAAAAAAAACAAGCTTCCTCCTCCATCCGAACATTGGTTTCTTGAATAAAACGTGAACCCTCATAAGCGATTAATGAATCCGGCAAATATTCAAGCACACTTCCCTTGCCCACTTTCAAATTTGTTCGCTGAACAACAGGTTTTTTTGGCGTTCTATATACTTTTGTAGCGGATTGCGTCGTGACTGCTAATTCCGCTCCCGCCTCAACAGAAAGGTCAGTCAAATAGGTATCGCCGTCGACATAGCCGCCCCCAACATGTATCAGATAAACGGATGGCACATCCTCCTCCAGGTAAACCGGGCGGGTTAATTTCAATGCCCCTTCATAATAACAGCTGGATACAATACTTTTGGACTGCCTTCTGACCGCAGAAAGCTCCAAAACACCGGTATAGCTCATGACTCCAATCCCATTAATAGAGCTTGTTTTTTAATCCAAGCGATCACTTGATCAAGGCCTGTTCCATCTTTTAAATTTGTAAAAATATAAGGCTTGTCCCCTCTCGCGGCGATTGTGTCCCGCTCCATGATTTCCAAACTTGCTCCAACGTAAGGCGCCAAATCAATTTTGTTGATGATGAATAAGTCTGACTTGATCATCCCTTGTCCACCTTTGCGCGGAATTTTTTCCCCTTGGGCCACATCAATAATATAAATGGAGAAATCAACAAGCTCCGGACTGAACGTTGCCGCTAAATTATCGCCGCCACTTTCGACGAAGATCAATTCAACATCAGGGTGCCTTTCTTTCAACTCATCGATGGCCGCAAAATTCATCGAGGCATCCTCACGAATCGCCGTATGCGGACAACCGCCAGTTTCTACCCCGATTACCCGATCCTGCGGCAGCACTCCGTTTCTCATGAGAAATAACGCATCTTCTTTTGTATAGATGTCATTCGTGACAACGCCCATGCTCAGTTCTTCGTGCATCGCCCGCGTTAATTTTTCCACAAGCATCGTTTTTCCTGCGCCAACGGGTCCTCCAATTCCAATACGTACTGGTTCCATTTCTACATCCCTCTTTTTCTAAAAAATTTAAGACATAAACAAGCGCACATGTAATCGTTCATGACGCATTTGGGCAATTTCCAATCCAGGGCTGACCGCCCCAAGATCATCCTTGGACAACAACATAATCTTCTGAACGGCTTTCTTTAAAAGCGGCTGGATGTTGACCAACAGCATTTGACCATCGGTCTGGCCGAGGGGAATGCCGCGGACAGCGTTTTGAATCAGAGAGGAAACAGCTCCATATAAATACGCGCCAATGGCTGTTTCTTTTCCCACTTGCAAGTGGCAGGCAACGATCGAAAACACCAAGGCAGAATGTCCATAGGCCTGCTTTTCTTTGATTTTATCGACATAATCGTCGAGAATCGGTGATGGATAAAGGCCAGCACATAACTTTGCCATTCGTTCCCCCATTCGTCGATTGCCGATCCTCGTTTCTGCAGCAAGGCTCGCAGCAAATAATAATTGATCCAGCTCGAAAAGATCCGCCATCCTGTTTTGCCCGACCGCTTCAAAAGCAAGCCGGCACGCCAGTCCCTCGACAAAAACAAGCTGTTTTTCAATATATACAGTAATCGCTTCAGAAAAGCTTTTCGTATCGGTAATGACTTGTTCCTGAATGTAGGTTTCCAATCCGAACGAATGCGAAAAGCCTCCGGAAGGAAAATTGGAATCACACAACTGAAGCAGCGGAAACAATTCGCTAATCATGACGGTGTCCAATATGACGAAACGCTTGCTTTACCTTTCGATTTTCCCGCTTAAAAGGAATTTCTAATTGCTGGAGAAGCTCTTCGACCAAATAATCATACTGAACAAGCATTTCATTTCCTTCAAATTGGGCCGGAAGATGACGGTTCCCCAGTTGGTGGGCAATTTCCCCCATTTGCCGGATCGACGTTGGCTGGATCACTAACAAGTCATCATCTTTAACGGAGATGACGATCATATTTCGTTCATCTATATGCAAAACATCACCGTCGATTAAGTCACGATTGTCTTTTAAGCGAATCCCAATCTCCTTGCCATGGTCGGTGATAACACGCTGAATCCGTTTAACCAAGTCATCGCTGTTCATGTACACCCGTTCTGTATGCGGTGCTTTTTTTTCTATTGTCGCAACATTTCCAATTACTTTTTCAATAATCATTTTTTTCTCTCCTTAAAAAAGAAATAGAGTAGGGCACTACAGGAATGAATTTCGCCAAACTTGGTGAATATTTCGCGAAAAAAGAATTTATTTCGCCAAACAAAAAATAGAATGCTTCAACCAAGTAAGGATCGTTGTACCTCCCTCGGTTTCGGCAACTCAAATACCTTAAAACAAGAAATAGCGCTGTGCCATTGGAACTGCTTCCGCCGGCTCACAGGTTATTAATTCACCATTTACTTTCACTTCGTATGTTTGCGGATCCACTTCGATTTCAGGTGTTTCCCCATTAAAAACCATCGATTTTTTCGTTAACTGGCGGATCCCTGACACAGGTTTGACGATTTTCTTTAGCCCAAGTGTTTCATGAACCCCTTTTTTAAAAGCAGCTTGGGAGACAAATGTCATCGACGTTTGATATTTGGCACTTCCGAATGATGCAAACATCGGACGATAGATAACCGGCTGCGGCGTTGGAATGCTGGCATTTGGATCTCCCATCAGACTGTGTGCAATCATGCCGCCTTTTAAAATCAACTCTGGTTTCACACCAAAAAACGCTGGATCCCAGACAACCAAATCCGCAAGCTTTCCTGTTTCAATCGAACCGACATAATCGGCAATCCCATGTGTCAAAGCAGGGTTGATCGTATATTTGGCAATATACCTTTTGACCCGGAAGTTATCGCCAACGCCTTGATCCTCCACCAGTTTTCCGCGCTGTTTTTTCATCTTATCCGCCGTTTGCCACGTACGCGTAATCACTTCTCCCACCCGTCCCATCGCCTGCGAATCAGAGGAAATCATACTGAATACACCGATATCGTGTAGGATATCTTCTGCGGCAATCGTTTCTTTGCGAATCCGCGAATCAGCAAAAGCAATGTCCTCCGGAACGTCCGGATCAAGATGATGGCAAACCATCAGCATATCTAAATGCTCTTCTAGGGTATTGACCGTATAAGGCCTTGTTGGGTTGGTCGATGACGGCAAAATATTAGGGAAGCTGGCAGCCTTAATAATATCCGGTGCATGCCCTCCCCCTGCGCCTTCCGTATGATACGTATGGATCACCCGTCCATCAATGGCCGCCAATGTATCCTCAACAAATCCACCTTCGTTAAGGGTATCGGTATGAATGGCGACTTGCACATCATATTGGTCAGCCGTTTTTAGACTCGTATCAATGGCTGCGGCCGTTGTTCCCCAGTCTTCATGAAGCTTTAAGCCGATTGCTCCCGCTTCAATTTGTTCCTTTAATGGAGCTTCATCCGAAGCATTTCCTTTTCCCAAAAAACCGAGATTCATTGGGAATTCTTCTGCTGCCTGGAGCATCCGGTGGATATTCCACGGTCCCGGGGTACAGGTGGTTGCGTTCGTGCCTGTAGCCGGCCCTGTCCCCCCGCCAATCATCGTGGTCACGCCAGAGGAAAGCGCCGTTTCAATTTGCTGCGGACAAATAAAGTGGATATGGGCATCAATGCCCCCGGCAGTCACGATTTTTCCTTCTGCGGCAATCACCTCGGTTGACGCACCAATGACGATATCTACCTTGTCCATCAGCAGAGGATTCCCAGCCTTGCCAATCGCCGCAATCTTCCCATCTTTCACACCGATGTCTGCTTTATAAATCCCGGTATAATCAACAATTATCGCATTGGTTAACACAAGGTCCACACTTTCCGCCCTTGTCACAAGCGGGTGTTGCCCCATTCCATCACGAATCACCTTGCCTCCGCCAAACTTCACTTCATCCCCGTAGGTGGTGTAATCTTTTTCAATTTCAATAAACAGATCAGTATCTGCTAAACGGACAGCATCTCCAACCGTTGGACCAAACATATCGGCATATTGTTTTCGTGGCATGTGAAAGCTCACTTACTCCTCCTCCTTTTTGACGGATCCGTTTGTTAATTGATTTAAACCGTACACCTTCTGTTCCCCCGAAAAAGGAACGATCTCTACTTCCTTTTCATCGCCAGGCTCAAATCTTACGGCCGTTCCCGCCGGAATATTCAAATGCCTGCCAAATGCCCGGCCACGGTCAAATTGCAATGCTGTATTGACTTCAAAAAAATGAAAATGCGAACCGATTTGGATCGGGCGGTCGCCCCGGTTTAACACACGAATGACTAGCGGCTGCTTATTTTCGTTACACAAAATTGGTTCTTTTTTTAATCGATACTCCCCAGGAATCATTGCCTTCCCTCCTAAATGTTTTGGTTTGGGTTTGTAAAATCGGGTTATCGAATCGGGTTATGTACAGTGACCAGTTTTGTACCGTCCGGGAATGTCGCCTCGACCTGAATGTCCGGAATCATTTCCGGTACGCCTTCCATCACATCTTCTCTTGTCAGAATGGTGGTGCCGTATTGCATAAGCTGTGCCACCGTTTTCCCATCCCGCGCCCCTTCGAGAACTTCATAGGTAATAATGGCGATGGATTCAGGATAGTTAAGTTTTAAGCCTCTTTTTTGCCGGCGGCGCGCCAGGTCAGCAGCCACCACAACCATAAGCTTTTCCATTTCACGTGAGGTCAGTTTCAACTTTTTCATCCTTCCTTTTTTCCTGTAACCGGAGGTTTTCTTTTATAACGTAGAAAAAATACATATTGGGGTCGGGATTCTATACGATTGGGCCAATTCTACATTTATTCCACGGAATTCTACACGTTTGCTGGCCGATTCTACATTTGCTCCTCGTGATTCAACATGAATACCAAAGCAGCCAAGACCTGCTGCTTTGGTGACCAATCTTTCTTTTCCCTTTATCGCTTGTATTCCTTATAAAGCTCAATAAATGGCCGAATGGTGATAAAAAGCGCGGCAAACACCAGCCAGCCAAATGCTAGATAAACCCAGCCCGTGAAAAAGGAAAGACTATAGATATACCCTGTCGAAAACATAATTCCTGGCCAAAAGACGACAAGTACTAAACTTAACCCCAATGCCCAACGTGTGTACAGCTTCGTCTGTTTTTTTAACTCCAAATCGTTCATCCTAAATTCTCCTTTCTAGCCGTGCTATGACTTTCATCAAAACTCTTAAACTTGTCTTTTAACGACTCAAAATGAAATTCCTCAGAAGAGATGAGTGCATGCCCAATGGAAATCACTCCACTAATTACAAATACTGCCAGATTACCAAAAAGCATCGGGTAGAGTCCGCCCAGCGATTCTACATTCACATGCCCTGCTGTAACATAAGCAGAAATAAGCCAAACTGTTACGCCGCCAATCATCCCCAACAATGCTCCGTAAAAGGCTCCTGCATTTGTGGCCCGTTTCCAAACGAGTCCAAGTGTGACCGGTATAACGGCTGCACTAACAAAAATCCCCATCGCCATATAAACAAAGCCTAGACTGATTCCTAAATAGAATAGTAGGATCGAAAAGATTCCCATCGATAATCCGAACCCTAATGTAACCAAACGGGAAACACGCAATAGTTTCTTACTGCTAGCATGTGGATTGATCGAATGACGATAAATATCCGTAACGATAATATTCGTAACAGCTGTCAGTTCCGCGGACCCCGCAGACGTAACTGCCATAAACAGCATGGTCAAAAACAGAATTGATCCAACCGACCCAAGGATGTGTGAGGCCATAATCGGTGCAACAGAATCAGGAGAAGAAACTGAAATTCCAAGGCCGGCCGCACTAACACCCAAAATCGTAGCTACCGCAAATGGGATCGAAAACCAGGAGATTCCTCCATATATGTACGCTTTCGAAGCGGCTTTATCCGTACTGGCAATAGCCCGCTGCCAATAGGCTTGATCGACAAAAACAGTTCCGAAATTCCCAACAATATTAATAATCCCAAACAAAAGCCCTGGAATAGATGCCATCGTCAGCATTTGCTTGGATTCCGGCAAGGCACGCAACCCCTCATAAATATTGGAGATGCCAAATTTATAATAGACCGCAACCCCAAAGATCAATAGAACAACAAATAAGATTACCGTGTGCAAATAATCAGCAATAAATGAAGCTTTTAGTCCACCAATCATCGTATAAATTGTGAATGTAACGGGGATTAAAAAGGCTGCTACATATAAATTCATTCCTGTTAACTGATTTAACGTGATTGCGCCGCCGAGAATGATCATCGAGGTGACGATAATATTCGTCATCAGCGCAAATACGAGCATTAAGCGGTGATTTTTTTTATCAAAACGCTGTGAAATAAACTCTAAAAACGTATGAGCGTTTGGTGCTTTTCTTTTTAAATGAACAGCAAGGATCGCAAATAATAAGATTTGGATGGTAGCACCAGCCGCATACCAAAATGGCCCGCTGATTCCATATTGATAACCGGTCGAGGATGACATCATGATCGTGGCAGCCCATGTCCAAGCCGCTACGATCGAAGCGCTGGCTAAACCAACCCCTACACTTCTTCCGGCAGTGTTAAATTGTTCCGCCGTCATTTCTTTTCCTTTGCGTTTGGAATCCATGCGGTGAATAACCGCCGTAACTCCCGTAAACAAAACTCCAAAAATAAGTAAAATAAGATACCCTACACTAGGTGTTAACATGCTACCCCTCCAATTTTTAATATTACAATTTTGTTACAAACATTTCTAAGATGTTTCATTAACACAGTGTTATTGTCAGAAAATTCTAGAACAGTTTTAAATATAGACACAATTTCTCTTTCTTTCTACAACCACGTTAGATTTTCTGACACGTTTTTTGCATAATTTCTTCCAAATCAATTGCATTTTTTCCTGAACTTTCTTTATAATCAAAAAATAAGTGGTCATATTGTTCACTTTATGTGCAAGGGTGTTCAATTTGTAAAATGAACAATATGTAACATGAAAGGGAGTGGTTGGATGGATAAAAGCATTAGGGTGGGGATTCTATTTTCTTTATCCGGGACAATGGAAATCTCTGAAAGAGGACAATATCAGGCCGCCCTCCTGGCCATTGAAGAGGTAAATCGAAACGGCGGGGTAAACGGGAGGAAAATCAGACCCTTTGTTGCGGATACAGCTTCCAATCCTTATATCGCAGCAAGAGAAGCGGAACGATTGATCGTCGAACATAAAGTAACCGCGATCATCGGCTTATACACTTCCGCTTCTCGGAAGGAAGTCATTCCGATTATAGAAAAATATCATTCTGTTCTTTTTTATCCAAATGGATATGAAGGCGAAGAACAACATCCCAATATCATCTATTGCGGGCCGCTGCCAACACAAAATCTGATTCACTTTATTCCATGGATGACGGACCACATCGGCAAGAACTTCTACCTAATTGGATCTGATTATATTTATCCCCACGAAACCAACGCCCATATCCGCTCACTGGTACAGGTTTATCGGGGAAAGATTTTAGGCGAGGACTACACCCCGCTGGGTAAGCAGAAATTTGAAGAAAATGTAAAAAATATTCAGGAGCTTGTTCCGGACATTGTTTTTTCAACTCTCGTTGGCAGCAGTGCTGTGGCTTTTTATAAGCAATATTATGAAGCCGGGATCAAAAAACCGATTGCGAGTTTAATTACTGCAGAAACGGAAGTAGCTGCGCTTGATCCTAAGTACACCGTTGGCCACTATGCCTGCTTTCCCTACTTTGATTCAATTGAAACATCGGAAAACCGGTTATTTTTAAAATGTTTCAAAGATTTATATGATACCGATATTGTAAGTTCTGTTATGGAAAACGCCTATAACAGCGTTTATCTATTGGTCGAGGCATTAAGAAAATGTGAGAATATCGATACGGCATCGATTTTAAAGAATGTAAGAGGTGTTCAGTTTCGTGCCCCTCAAGGCCAAATCATGGTGGATAAAGACAACCAGCATCTCTGGCTGAATTCGAGAATCGGACAAGTAAACAAGGATGGAAAATTTGATATTTTGTGGAAATCGGATCGCCCCATTCAGCCGATTCCGTTTGCCAAATACATTTTTTTCGATCAAAAAAATAAGGCTAAATCGCTGGATCAGCTCGATGAGCAGTTACAAGTTAAGAGGAAGCACTATCAGCCGCTCATCAACGAATTGAAAAAAGCGACACAGGATGCAACCGATCCTATTGTTTTTTTTGATAACGATGGCCAATTAATTTCTATATTAAACGGTCAATCCCTATTAGAAAAAAATTCATTATTATTTCCTATCGGAACATCCGCCTGGCAAATGCCGATGCTGCGAAATTCAGGGATTGTTCATGCTCTAACCACAAACATCCCCACTTTTACTATCAAGGAAGAACATATGGACAAACATTTAAATAAATGGACCACCATTGGGATCCCGGTAAAAAATAAAAACGAGCGTTTAATCGGCTGCTTAGGCATCTTCGTCAGCCGTAAAAATCAAGCTTCGATTCATCTTTTCGTGTCCTTCCTGTCGAAAATCGCTTCCGGTTGTGTTGAATTACTCGAAAGATCGGATCAGTATCTTTCCACTTATGAATGGTTAAATTATTTTTCAAACGTAATCGATGAGCCGTTATGGATCATCCGTAAGAATGACATTGTGTTTGAAAACCATTCCGCCAAGCAGCTGCGGATCGAGCACCGGGATTTTTTGCTCGAGTTTATCAAAAAAACCGTTAGCAACATAACCTTAGACAAAGCCCGGAAAGTGGTGCAGCAAAACAGTTCAAATGAATTTTTTGAAATCAACATCATAAAGAAAGGGAATGACCATTTTGTCAGCGTCAAACCTTCGGTAAATCCCTCGATTTTAAAACGAGCTGACTCAAACCTGATCGGAAAGAGCAAAGGGTTTTTGAAGGGCTTGTTTTTTGCCAATATGGCTGCAAAAACGGATACGAATGTCTTGCTGATTGGAGAAAATGGAACCGGAAAGGAGACATTTGCTAGGGTCATACACAATAAAAGCAACCGCAAGGGACAACCGTTTATCATCTATAACTGCGCTGCTCTTCCTTCCCACCTCATCCAGATGGAATTGTTCGGATATGAGTTCCCCGATGGCGAAAAACCTGGAAATCCGGGAGTGTTGGAATTAGCTGAGGGAGGCACTTTATTTGTAGACGGAATAACTGATCTGCCGCTCGACCTTCAAGCAGCCTTTTTGAAGATCCTCCAGGAAAAAAAGATAACAAGGGCGGGCAGCCATTCAACGGTCCCCATTAACGTCAGGGTAATTGCAGCGACAAATAAGAATATTCATCAAGAAATTGCTTATAAAGGTTCGTTTCGAAGTGATCTCTACTTCCATTTGAATGCCTGCTCCATTGAACTTTTGCCTTTGAGAGACAGAAAAGAGGATATCCCTCCTCTCATCGATTATTTCATCAGCAAGCTGTCAAAAGCTTCAGGAGGAGGCAAGAAAGAAATCAATATGAAGGCACTAAGCTGCCTGTTGGACTATCATTGGCCTGGGAATATAAGGGAACTTCGGGATGTTCTGGAGGGCACCTTTCATGCGTCAGGCACTTTTCCAAAAATCACGGTCGATCATTTACCAAAGTATGTTGTGGATCATAGCAAGGAATTTGTTGAAACTTCCCTCCCCCCTAAAAATAGGAATCGTAATGCCGATGCAAAACTTCTCCGGAAGCCATACGATGAGGCCAAGATCACGGAAGCCTTGATTCAATTCAAAGGAAACATCAGCAAAACCGCCAAGCACCTGCAAATGTCCAGAACCACTTTGTATCGGAAACTCGAGGAAATGAATGCAAAGTACAAATCTTGAAAGAAGAAAACCGGGCAACTGCCCGGTCAATTTTTTTTTGATTAAGACGTTAGGATTGTTTTGACAAATCTTAGGCCTTGACAGGCACTTAAATATCCAACTTCTTTTATAAACTATATAGAAAGAAATTTTCCGTTACGCCAAAGGTTTCTTCGTTAATATCCAGTTCGACTGGTCGGGAAGACAGGATTATGCTGTTTATGTTCATGCTCTGGTCCATTCTTGTCAGCTTGCAACTGTTCTTCCCAAATGCTTTCCCATTCTTTTAAACCATCCCAAAAAATGGTCCATTATAATACCAGCTCCTTTTCTTCCTGTTCCTTCAAAGCACGATACAAGGTAGATCTAGAGACGGAAGTCATTCCCGTGATTTCTTTAACCGTGTATTTGTTCAATTTATAAAGCTCAATGGCGTGTTTAAGACCAGCGTGTTTCTTGTGGTATTTCTTCGGTCTTCCTTCATAAACACCTTTACTTTTAGCAATCTCGATTCCATTCCGCTGTTTCTCTTTTAAAATGGTCCTTTCCATTTCAGCAAAGCCAGCCATGATTGTTAAAAAGAACTTTCCTGTTGGCGTCCTGGTATCTATGTTCATATCAAGAATCACAAGATTAATATTCCTTGCTTCAAAATCCTCAACCAATTCTATTAGCTGTCTGGAGCTTCTTCCTAATCGGTCCATCCGGATTACTACAATCGTGTCTCCAGATTCCAACTTGTCTAATAGCTTGTCTAATTCTGGTCTTTGTTTGGCAACGCCAGAAATTTTTTCGTGTACAATTTCATCGACTCCGAATTTGGAAAGGGCTGCAAACTGAGTGTCCAAATTCTGATCCTTAGAACTGACCCTCGCATATCCGTAAATCATTTTCTTCCCCCCATGTTTCACTTACTCTGCCGTGTTCATGCTGCCTCTCCTTATTTCTTATTTAGAATTATAGTTATCACCATAATAATCAATATTCATATCTGTAACCATACTTTTAAGTTCATGGGCCACACTAGCCACCCATACAATAGCCCCTATGGTGAGCCCTACACACAATAATGTTATAACTCTTTTTTTCTGTTTCTTCATTGCCGTTTCCTTCCTTTTATGTAATCTCTTATACTACAAAATTGTATCCTATCCGCTTAAGTCTTGGAACAACCTTTTTGGGACACTCTAAAATATTAATCTTGCGTCCTCTTGAATTATCAGACAATTCGTTCCACGGGGTAGACTTTTTGGAACAGTAGAAAAAATATTTTACCTCCCTCTTGAAATCCACCATTTTTGATGGAAAAATAATACAGTGCATATTTCAGAAATTTTAGGGGGAAATCACTTGGAAAAAAAAGTTGAATTAGAACAATTGAGTTTTTTTGATGCTGGATTTGACAAACAGGCTTGGGTATCAGGATGTTTGTTTGAACGACTTTATGGTTCAAAGCTACAAAATTTAGATCTCAAAAATGAACTTGAAAAACTTAAAGAGAACTTGATGATATTAAAAGCAAAAAAACTGATTAAGTTTGCATATTGTGAGAGCAAACGTCAAAAAGCCCGGTATCTAGGAATAGGAAAACCGGGCTTTTTGCTAGGGTTTACAACTATGTCATTCGTTAGAGATTGGTAGATCTAGGACCGTAATAAATATAACATTGCTTGTTTACAGTTTAGTTAATGGACAGGGACAATTTGGTAACATTTCCATTACTTTTGAGGAAACACTCAGCTTATATGTAAAATGTTTGTCTAGATTTCTTTTGAGATTTCATTTTTGTTCATCTTCTGAACAAAAGCTCAATTAAATGAAATTGTCTTGCATATTTACTCATATCCCGTTCTTCAATTCCTTCCTCATAGTCTTCATTTGCCTCGCTTCGTTTTGCTCTTTTGATGATACACGGACATAACCGAATATTTCCTCATGTATCAAATCTACCTTTCTACGAAATATTTGTTATTTGTTGTCTTAACAATATATCATTCTATCCCAAAAGGTCGAACGTAATTTTGGAACATCCCAAAAATGTATTTATCACCTTTTAGGACTCCAAGAACGTTGATTTTATAGAGGGCATGTAACCATCCCGAAAGGTGTACCTTTTGAGAAAAATTCTATTGCTATATACAGTTTTATTGTCCCAGCCTTATTTTTTATTTAACATTCATAAATTTGGACATTCCATTATGGGGTAGCGTCAGGAAAATGCGGATTTACAACGCTAAGCTAGACTAAAATAATGATACTATTTTACTAGATTAATATGATACAATGTTATAAAAAGGAAATAACGGGGGTACGAAAGTGGAGAAGAAACAAAAACAGAAAAAGCCGTTCTATAAAAAATGGTGGGTTTGGGTGATTGCGATTATTATTATTGGGTCTGCTGTCAAAGGCAACGATGATGACACAGCGGACGCAAACAAAAAGGAAAGCAAGCCGGCTGTCACCGAACCAGTAAAGGATACGACAGCAGAGGATACAACAGCACAGGATAACGTTCCTGCAGATTATAAGTCTGCTTTGGAAAAAGCTCAATCGTACGCAGAAACAATGAACATGTCCAAAAATGGTATTTATAACCAATTAACTTCAGCAAGTGGTGAAAAGTTTTCCGCAGAAGCTGCTAAGTATGCAATGGATAATCTTGAATTTGACTGGAAGGCAAACGCTCTGATAAAGGCTGAATCCTATTCAGAAACTATGTACATGTCAAAAAAAGGATTATATGAACAACTGACTTCTGCAAGCGGTGAAAAATTCACTGCCGATGAAGCACAGTACGCAATTGACAATATTAAAGCCGATTTTAATAAAAATGCCTTGGAAAAAGCAAAAAGTTATCAAGAAACAATGAGTATGTCACCAGAAGCGATAAGAGACCAACTGACTTCTGAAAGTGGTGAAAAATTCACACAAGAAGAAGCTGATTACGCTATTAAGAATTTAAATAAATAAAATGTAAAACACGCCCTCATCCTATTCTTTGGTTGAGGGGATTTTAAGTTTAATAATTACGGAGTTCCTTCGGGGCTCCGAATTTTTTATTGGTAAAACCAGTATTTCATTACATATTATGGACACACTACCACTTGAGGTGAAATAAATGAGCAGATTTAAAGTTGTGTTTGAGAATTCAATCCAAAGTGGTGGGTTTTCATTGGAGCAGTATTTGATAACATTACATCAAGAAAAAGATATGTTGGATTCATTTGATGGTCATCCAGAATATGAATCAGATATGAAGTTGTTCGAAGAGGAAATTGAGAAGGTTAATCGATTGTTGGAGAGCTGATTGCTCTCTTTTTTATTTATAAAATAAGTATTTTATCATATTAAAGTCTGCATGGTTCAACGGATTTGGGGGAATCGTCTTGATAATGTGCTTAGCGTTGTAAATCCGTATTTTCCGGACGGTATCCCTAAACAGCAAAAAGAGCAGGCTTATGCCCACTCTACAAAACTAGGTATTCTAAGCAAACCAGACTTAGTTAAATTCCGATATTTAACACGGCAACGGATAGGATCTATATAAGCGAAATCATCGCTTTCATTAATGATTGGCGCTCGATATACCTTTGCCTTTTCCTTGGCTGGTACGCCTAACTCCATAATACCAGCATAACGACCATCTTCGAATTGAAGCAGCCAGCCGAAATCTTTCGGCTTTTTTCTGCATCCAATAACCAATATATCGGCGTATTGATAATTGATTACCTTAAGCCAGGAATGCGACCGTTTGCCGATTTCATATCGGGAATCTTTACGCTTTAAGACGATTCCTTCAAGAGATTGAGCCTTAATTGCATCAAAATAAGCTTCGCCATGACCTTCGATAAATTGAGTTCTTGTTAGAATTGAAGAATCAGCCGGAATGACGTCAGCTAGTATTTCCTTGCGATCCAGCAGCGGAAGATTGGTTACGCGCTTGCCTTCATGCTCGATTACATCAAATGCAGCAAAGGTAACCGGCGTTTTATCTCGAGATGACATAAACCTGGACATCATCGCCTCAAAATCAGGCTTTCCAGCGTTGTCGCTAACGATTAACTCTCCATCAAGAACGGTACCAGGATGAATATTTAAAGATGTAAGCTCAGGAAATTTAGAAGTAATTTCATTATTATGGCGGAAATATAGCCGGACTTTGCCAGCTTTATCAACAGAATATATTAAACGAATTCCATCCAATTTCAACTCAGTAATATAATCTGAGGAATCAAAAGGTTGATTCGATTTATGAAGAAGCATTGGTGATATGAACATAGTAAACACCTCGTCTACTATTCTAACAGAAAAACAATTGTAATTTTAATGGAAACCGATAGATAAAACGAAACCATTTACAAATACAAATGGTAGCCTATTTTTGGGAAAATTATTTGATAGAATATGAGATAGGAAGTATAAAAGCTTTCTCTTTTGGTGATAATGATAATAGGCAAAGAAAAACCGCCCCAAAACAATCTGAAGCGGTCGGGAATCAACGCCCTAAACCAAAATCACCCTAATGTTAACATTAACTTTCTAGTAAATCAAAAAGTTAGGGGTATGACCATGGAAAAAGTGAAAACCCGAGAACAATCTGTAGAGTACATGATCAACTGGATTAAACCGCTGCTGGAAAGGGTCAAAGAAATAAAGGATTACTCCCAGGCCATGAATCATATACAGCATATTTATTTTGACTTCATGGATGCCACCTTAAATAGCAAATTCTTTAAAGAGCCATTTTCCCAGGAAGAAATTATCGAGATCAGCAAGCAGGCCATGGACATGTGCTTAAAATTAAAAGAGGAAAAATGGAAAGCCTGGCAGGAACATGAGCATGAGAATTTTAAAAAAATTTCAGCAACTGCCAAGCTAGGAAATATGAAGGGGAAGCAGCGAATCGCGGCAAAGAGATCCGTCACTGGTATTATACCAGGACTGGCGGTGGTCAAAGTTTTACAGAATGGATTAATATGAGACTGGAAGAAGTAGAAAGCCGTATGGAATTCGCATGCCTAAAAGCCGAAGTGAAGGATATGCTGCGGGATCAAGTAATCAGTTTATCCGAAGCGGATAACTGCTATAGAATTCTTCAAAAATTCGCCGTAAAACATGAAATTGAATTTAAATAGGGGTAGAATCAGGAAAATGCGGATTTACAACGCTAAGAAGTTTTAATCCATAAAAAAAGCCGATTCCTTAATTCCACAGGAAATCGGCTTTTTTTATTTACCTTGTTGAACTAAAGCTACAGCATTAAAACAATAAAAGCCTACTCATTAACGAGTGTGCTTATTTTCGTTATCTTTATCCAATTTTACATTTACGTGCCTTAGGGATTCGAACCTCTGACCGTACGCTTAGAAGGCGTCTGCTCTATGCAGCAGAGCTAAACCGCCATCTTTCAATAAAAACGAATGGAGTCTAGGGGGATCGAACCCCTGACCTCCTGCGTGCAAAGCAGGCGCTCTCCCAGCTGAGCTAAGACCCCATGTTATTAATATCAATTCTCAACTGGTCGGGAAGACAGGATTCGAACATGCGACCCCTTGGTACCAAACCAAGTGCTCTGCCAAGCTTAGCTACTTCCCGTTCAATTGAAAGTTATTTTGCTGGCGCAAAATACTATAGTGAGCCATGAAGGACTCGAACCTTCGACCCTCTGATTAAAAGTCAGATGCTCTACCGACTGAGCTAATGGCTCAAAAAGTCAAAAAAAATAAATGGTGGAGGATGACGGGATCGAACCGCCGACCCTCTGCTTGTAAGGCAGATGCTCTCCCAGCTGAGCTAATCCTCCAGTAAATGATAGTTATTTTCGCTATCGCGAGTAATTGATGACCCCTACGGGATTCGAACCCGTGTTACCGCCGTGAAAGGGCGGTGTCTTAACCGCTTGACCAAGGGGCCTAAGTGTAATTTCTGCAAAATAATAGCCCCAAAAGGGGCTTTAGCCTGGCAACGTCCTACTCTCACAGGGACAAGGTCCCAACTACCATCGGCGCTGAGAAGCTTAACTTCCGTGTTCGGTATGGGAACGGGTGTGACCTTCTCGCCATTATTGCCAGACTATTTAATTTGAGAGATCATTCTCTCAAAACTAGATAATATAGAAGAAATTAGGTAAAAACGAGTTCATCTTAAAAAGTTTGGTTAAGTCCTCGATCGATTAGTATCAGTCAGCTCCACATGTCACCATGCTTCCACCTCTGACCTATCAACCTGATCATCTTTCAGGGATCTTACTAGCTTGACGCTATGGGAAATCTCATCTT